>CALHGZ010000001.1 GCA_938031175.1 Candidatus Kapaibacterium sp.
GCAATACTGCAAAAATAAAATTATTCATAAAAGACTATTCATCTGGTAATGCAATAAGCGGTGCTTTAGTTAAAATTTACTCAGAGGAAACACTTATATCTGAAGGCGAATCAAATTCTAATGGCTATTATATTAAAGAGGCACTGAAAGCTCCTGCCACATATAAAATTGTAATAACTAAGAACGGATATAAATCTAAAACATTTGAAATGAAATTTAAAGAATGCACAGTTATTTCTGAGACAATAAAGCTGGAAACTGACTAACAATTAACACATCTTTGTACAAATTCAAAAAGACGCTCAATAAGGAGCGTCTTTTTAATTTTGATAATTTAATTGCCAATTTTTTAAAGGAAAAGAGTGAATGATTTAAAAATTTATTTTTTAGCTTACAAATAGTTTATATTATTTTGATTTATCAATAATCAATTACTATATATCATTATTACGAGTACAATATGGAATATTTTGAGTATAAATTTAATTCATAGCTATTATTTTTCGCTATCTTTGTATTTATGGAACAGTTGCTATATACAATTGGATTAATACTTTTTATTTCGATAGTAATAGTCTATGCATTTAATCGTATAAAACTTCCACCAATGCTTGGTTTCTTCATTGCAGGAGCCTTGATTGGTCCCTATGGCTTTAAATTTGTTAGTGATTATTCCACTGTTGAACTTTTGGCTGAACTTGGGGTAATTTTTCTACTATTTATCATAGGTATCGAATTTTCACTGACAAAACTTTTTAAACTAAAGAAAGTTATATTTTTAGGGGGTTCAATCCAGGTTTTTGGAACAATAATTATAACATCAATTATCTTGATTAATCTTGGTTTTTATTTAAATAAAGCCATATTTATAGGCTTTCTTGTATCGCTCAGCAGTACAGCAGTAGCAATGAAGCTTCTCCAGATGAACCGCCAAGTAGATGCACCTCACGGACGTAACGCATTGGGAATATCAATATTTCAAGACATTATGGTTGTACCAATGCTAATGTTTTTACCAATTTTAGCAGGTGTAAATAAGGATTCGACATCATCTGTATTACAGATGAGTTTAAAATTACTTGTTTTAGTTGTATTTGTAGTAGTTTCAGCGAAATGGATTGTTCCATTTATATTTTATCAAATAACAAAAACTCGCATTAAAGAGTTATTTTTGCTCACAACTATATTACTTTGCTTAGCAATTGTAGGATTATTTGAATATTTCGGACTATCATTAGCGATAGGTGCTTTTATTGCCGGATTGTTGATCTCTGAATCTGAATATAATCAGGAGGCAATTGCGAATATTACTCCGTTTAGAGACGTATTTTCGAGCTTTTTCTTCGTTTCGATCGGAATGCTTCTTGATTTACAATTTTTGATAAATAACTGGTTATTAATATTAGTATTGGTTATTTTTCTTGTAATAATAAAAACAACAATAACAACATTAGCCTGCCTAATCTCTGATGCAAGTCTTCGGACATCTCTGCATACTGCTTTGATTTTATTTCACATAGCAGAATTTTCATTTGTAATATCATTAGCTGGAATTCAGTTAGGTTTGATTGATCAAGAAACATATCAAAAATTTTTAGGTGCATCTATAATATCGATAGCAATAGCACCATTTGCATTTCAGATTGCACCTTCTCTTGCTCAAAGTATTTCTTGCTGGCGAATTTTTCAGAAATATGCAAATAGGCAAGATTTCGAGGAAATAAAATCTAATCTGGAAAATCATATAATAATAATTGGGTTTGGTATAAATGGAAGGAATGTTGCGAAAGCAGCAAAAATAGCAGGTATTCCGTATATTATACTAGAGATGAATCCAATGACAGTTAAACAGGAAAAACTCCAAGGTGAACCAATTTATTACGCGGATGCATCAAACAGAGAAATATTGGAGCATTGCAAAATAGAAAAAGCCCGCATTCTTGTAGTTGCTATATCTGACCCCATTTCTTCCGAACGTATTACATCTCTTGCAAAAAAGCTCAATCCCGGTCTATATATAATTGTCCGCACAAGATACGTCGGTGAAATGCAGGCACTATATAAAGCTGGAGCTGATGAAGTTATACCAGAAGAGTTCGAAACATCTATTGAAATATTTGTTCGTGTTTTGAATAAATATTTAATACCTAAAAGCGATATTGAAAAATTTGTTAATCAAATAAGAGCCTCTGGTTATGAAATGTTTAGATCACTTTCTTTCGAAAATAACAATATTCAAAATTTAAAAGTTTCCCTTCCTGAATATGAAATTAGTGTATATGATTTACCTGAAAACAGCCAAATTGTTGGTAAATCTTTAGCAGAATTAGATATACGTCAAAAGTATTCAATAACTTTATTGGCGATTAGAAGAGGGAGTGAACAAATAATCAATCCTTCGGGTGAAGTACATTTGGAAGCAAATGATCAGTTGATATTGTTTGGTAAACCCGAAAAAATTTATGAATTCATCGAGTATGCTAAGTAAAATGAAATATTGATTATCAATATCTCTTTTTGTTTTCTAACTTTATTGGTGATTAATAAGACCTTATTTAATAAAAATGTATTATTTCAACTCTCTGAATTTATTGCATTTTGGCAATGTAATATTTCTGATATTTTAGTGTTAATAATATTGCAAGGGTTCTTAATTATAATTTAATAATGGACAGATTTAAACGTTTCATATAATTTGTGAAAATTCGGAAGTAAAATGAAAAATTTAGCTTTATTACTGACATTTTTAATTTTTATATCAACTCAACTCATAAGTCAACCCTCTTTTCAATTGATTGAGAATAATCCCAAACAAAATTTTTATCAAGTTAAGCAAGCTGCCGAAGAATTTTGGTTAGGATTATCGCCTGAGGAACGTAGGGGATGGAAAAATTATAAACGATGGGAGTGGTTTTGGGAACCTCGGGTTGGAGAAAGTGGGGAATATCCTAATGTAGCGAAGCTTTATGAAGAGTGGAAAGTATTAAATTACACGAAAGAAAAAGACAGAATATTAAGTTCGAAAAAGTGGATTCAGCTTGGTCCAATTGGTGAACCTGTTGTTAAACATATTGGAGCTCAAGGTATAGGTAGAGTTAATTCAGTGAGAGTTGTCAATAATAAACCAGGATTAATGTATGCAGGCTCTGCTGGAGGTGGTTTATGGAAAAGCACAAACAATGGCAAAAGCTGGTTCAAACTCCCATTCCCTCAATTTTTATCTCTCGGTATAACTGATATTTCAATTTCACCTACAAATCCCAATATTTTATATATTTCAACCGGAGATGCATTTGGTGCTGGAGCAGTTAGTGTACAAGTCAATAGTATTGGAGTAGTCAAATCAACGGATGGGGGTAATTCATTTTTCCAAACTGGTTTTAGCCAGGAGCTTTCTCATTCAAGAATATTAGCCCGCATCATTGTTCATCCAACCAATCCCGATATAGTCTATTTGGCTGCAAGTGATGGTATATATAAGACAACAGACGGAGGTCAAAGTTGGTCTAATACCATCTCTGGTTCATTTATTGATATGGAGTTTCATCCGAAGAATCCAGAAATAATATATGCTTCGACTCGTAAGTGGTCTCAAAATGAGATATATAAGACAAGCGATGGAGGTAAAACTTGGAAAGAAGTGCGACGATTCACAAATTCGAGACGTATTGCATTAGCTGTAACTGAAGCTAATCCTAAAAATGTTTACGCTGTTGTAGCTAGTACTGCTCGTTCATTCCATTCTTTCATAGTTTCATATGATGAAGGAGAAAATTGGACAGTAACAGCAACACAAAAACCAAATATTTTAGGTCGAGATTTTGGAACAGATAATGTTGGTCAAGGTGAATATGATTTAGCAATAGCTGTAGCTCCGTACGATGAGAATTTAATTATCGTAGGCGGTATAAATTTATGGAAGTCAACAAACGGTGGTTACTCTTGGTCTCAAATTTCTCACTGGTATGGTGGAAATAACATACCGTTTGTCCACGCTGACCAACATGATATAATATTCGATGATGTTTCCGGCGCGGTTATTGTTGGTAACGATGGAGGAATTGAGATTAGTTATAATGAAGGAAAGACTTGGCAAAAACTTAATGATGGTTTAACAATTATGCAACTTTACAGATTTTCAAATTCAGCCACAGTTAATAATTTAATAATAGCCGGCTCGCAAGACAACGGAACAAATATGTATCGCAACAATAAGTGGTATAATGTTTATGGCGGCGATGGGATGGAATGTATAATTAATCCAATTGACCCGAATAGGGTTTATCTATCGCTATATAATGGAGAATTAAGGCGTTCAGTTGATGGAGGTGAATCTTTTGTAACTATGCTAAATAGTGAAATGACTGGCGAAAGTGGTGCCTGGGTTACTCCTTTTGTAATAGATCCTCAAGATCCCTCAACTCTTTATGCCGGTTATCGCAATGTTTTTAGATTAACAAATCATGGAGCCAATTATACCAGAATATCAAATTTTAGTACTAATCAACAGTTAATTTCTTTAGCTGTAGCACCTTCGGATAGAAATGTTATATATGCAGGTAGCTATAGCACAATGTATGTAACTTATGATGGTGGAAGTAATTGGAAGACGATTCCTGGATTGATGGGCGGTTTAACCTATGTTGCAGTAGATCCGAAAAATCCACGTAGAGCCTGGTTTACAAGTGCATCATACAATTCTAATCGGAGAATTGTTGAATATGACGGTAGCAACGTAATTGATTTAACAGGCAATTTGCCAAATCTTGCAGTTAATACTATCATTTATCAAGATGACTCACCTGATAGATTATATATAGGCACGGATGCGGGAGTCTATTACTGTGAAAATTCATCTGGTAATTGGATAAAATATGGAACTGACCTTCCAAACCTTGTTGTTACTGAACTTGAAATTCAATATAAAGCAAAGAAATTAAGAGCTGCAACTTATGGTGGGGGTGTTTGGGAAATTGATCTCTTGGAGTGTAATCTAAAATCACCAACAATTGAAATTCTTGGCAAGGATACGATTTGTCAGGGTGATACAGTAATTTTAAAGTGCGTTTCAGATTATCAAAATATAAAATGGTCGAATGGTAAAACTTCGAGAGAGATAGCAGTTACTGAGGCTGGTGTCTATTACGTTACAGTTTTTGAAGGGGATTGTCAATCCTCTTCCAAACCAGTTGAAATTAAATATTATACATCACCAAAAATGACGATTCGTGCTACAAGCGGTTATCCATTCTGCGAAGGGGACGAAGTTAATGTAACATTACAGGCAACCTCTCTATTGTTTGAATCATGGCTATGGTCGAATGGAGAGACAACAAGTTCGATAAAAGTTACATCGCCCGGTAAGTACTTCGTACAAGGTGTAACAAAGGATGGTTGCATCGTCCGTTCCGATACATTTAATTTAGAACCAAATCCATTACCCGAGAAACCGGTTATAATATGGGCTAATCATAATACACTTATGACAATTGAAACTTATTCTGAATATCAATGGTATTTAGACGGTAAGCCAATTCCGGGAGCTACAAATAGATTTTATACAATAAAAGATAGCGGTATGCATTCAGTGCAAGTATATAATGAATACAAATGTTCAGCATTTTCAGATGAATTCCATGTTATTTCAAATGTTACTGATCCTATAGAAAGTGAATTTATAATTGTTTTCCCAAATCCCTCTACCGGTATATACAAAATTGAAACGAATGATTACAATCCAAAAAATGTAAAAGTAAGGAATATTTTAGGGGTTGAGGTATATTCCGATAAAATATATCAATCAAGTCAAATTGATTTGCGAGGATTTCCGGCTGGAATATATTTTCTGGATATTAATCTTGGCTATAAGGGATTAACAATAAAATTAATTAAAGATTAGTATTATCAAATTAGTAGATTATTTTAGATACAGCGGTCCATCGGGCCCAAGTGGTAAGCCTAAAACTATCCATATAACTAATAGTATAGTCCAGAAAATAGTAAAAAAGATAGTATATGGGAGCATAGTTGAAATAATAGTACCAATACCATATTTTTCATCGTATTTTTGTGCAAATGCAACAATCAGAGCAAAATAGCTCATCATTGGTGTAATTAGGTTAGTGACTGAGTCCCCAATTCTAAAAGCTGCTTGAGTAAGTGCAGGATGATATCCCAAAATCATAAACATAGGAATGAAAACAGGTGCCATAATAGCCCATTTTGCGGAGGCACTTCCCATAAACATATTAATAAATGCAGAAAGAATGACAAAAGCAACAATAAGAGGAATTCCCGTGAGTTCAATGTTTTTAAGGAATTCAGCACCATTTATTGCCAATATTAAACCTAAATTACTATTTTTAAAAAAGTAAACAAATTGCGCCGCAAAAAAAACAAGAACGATATATGTTGCTAAAGTTGACATAGATTTTATGATGTGCTTCATTACATCTTTATCGCTCTTAATGTTTCCAGTAATTAATCCGTAAACCAAACCGGGTATAAAAAAGAATAATAAGATACCAGTGATTATCCCATCGAAGAAAGGTGAATGTAAAACATCATTATTCTCGGGATTACGGAATATACCCCATTCTGGAACAATTGTTAATGTAAATAATACAGATAAAATGATTATGCTTAAAATTGCCCATAGTAAACCTTTTTTCTCAAGAGGAGTTATTTCGTCTAAATTAACTGAACTGACATTACCTTCATATTTTTTCAATCTTGGTTCGACTATTTTTTCTGTCACCCAAGTACCGACAATAACAATAATAAAAGCAGAAACAAACATAAAGTAGAAATTGACTGCAGCACTAATTTTAATCTCTGGATCAATAATTTGAGCAGCAGATTGAGATAAGCCAGCCAAAATTGGGTCAACCGAACCAATCAGGAAATTAGCTCCAAAACCGCCACTTACTCCGCAAAAAGCAGCAGCAAGACCAGCCATAGGATGGCGACCTAATGCATAAAATATAGTGGCACCAAGTGGGATTAATATTACATAACCTGCCTCGGAGGCTAAATGTGATAAAATGCCAGCAAAAACGATTGATGCGGTGATGAGCTTTTTGGGGGATTTAAAAACCAACGCACGTATTAAAGTGTCAAATAATCCGGAACCTTCTGCTAAACCAATTCCAATCATCACTGCGAGGACATAACCAAGCGGAGGAAAGTTTACAAAATTTGCTGTTACATTAGTATAAATCCATCTTATTCCGTCTGCATCTAGTAAATTTTTTACATTAATTATTTGTTGTGTTGAAGGGTGAACAACACTCCAGCCAAGGATTGTTCCAAACCAAGACAATATGGCAACTAATACTGCTAATATTCCAAATAGAGTTGCTGGATGCGGTAGCTTATTTCCAACAATCTCAATAACATCAAGCGATTTGTTGAAAAGTTTAGAAACAATACTTTTTATTTTCATCAATGCAAATTATTATAAATGATAGAGTATAAATAAAATTTAACTTGCAAAATTAATGAAATATTGTTAAAAAATAAATTCGCAAACTATTTGAATTAAAGGTAAAGCAGGAAATAGTATTTTAATAAAAATCTGAGTTTAAGAAGGATGAAATTGAATAATGATAGAATGAAGTAGTTTTTGGACATATGTATTAGCTTTGCACACCTGGAGGGACTCGAACCCCCAACCCTCTGATCCGAAGTCAGATGCTCTATCCAATTGAGCTACAGGTGCATCTATTCAAAATTAATGTATTATTGAGTTTTTTCAAAATTTTTTTCAAGTCCAAATATTTTTCTTAAATAATTAAGCTCTTTGTTATCAAAAAATTTAAGTATTAATAGTAGAAAAAAGAAGAATATTATTAATGCTATTTTCATAAAAATAATATAATTTTCAGGGAATAAATTTATAAGTTGCTGATCGATAAAATAAATTAAAATTACTGAACATATAACTATTCCAAGTCTTTTAAATTCATACTTAATTGGGTAGTATTTGTTCGAGAAATAGTATATTATTAAGGCCGAAATAAGATATGCAAAAAATGTTGCCCATGCAGCCCCCCAAATTCCAAATATTGGTATAAGCAGAAAATTTAGTGCAATATTTACTAAACCAGCAATTCCGACTGCGATTGGTAGGTACTTGGTTTTTTTTGCAATATGTATTCCAGCAGCAAAGTTATTAAATACGCCATTAAAGTAATAGCCAGCTAAAATAATGGGTACAATACCTAACCCTTGCCAATATGCAGGATTGATTAATTTACCTCCAATGAATGGTATCTGAACTATGTAATTAATGAATATTGAAATAGTAAGAAATAAAATGGCTGAAATAATTGTAAAGTATGTCAAAATACGAGCGAAAAGTTCATTTGCATCTTTATCTTTGTAATTGCTAAGGTAGAAAGGCTTCCAAGCATATTCAAAAACTGATACTAAAAGCATCATAATAATTCCAAGTTTATAGTTTACAGCATATAATCCTAATTGCTCTGCACCAGCTATTGCTCTCATAATGGGTTTATCAGCGACTTGTAGTGCTATTGCTGATAGACTTGCTGGTATAGTCGGTATCCCGAATCTAAGCATTGATTTGAATAAGTTTTGATCTAATTTAAAGCGTATATTATTCAGTAAATTTGGAGATAAGATAATTAGCCCCAGAACAGAAGAAATTAGTTGGGCTAGAAAAATACCATAGGTACCATAATTAAAGTATGCAACAAATAATACATTCAGTAAAACGGCAGTAAGTACGATTATAAATCTTGTCAGTGCAAAATGGAAAGCTTTTCTTTCCATTCTTAATTGGGCATAGGGAATTATAAGCAAAGAATCGAAAAAAGGAACTAAACATGCTAATGTAATTGTTTCAACATTAATAGTCTGTCCTGTTAACAAAAATGAGAGATTAGATGAATTAAATAATAATATGGATGAGAGAAAACCACTCAGAATTGCAATTGTGAGAAAAGAATGGGTGTAAACTATTTTGGGATCATTTTCTTTATAGAAGCGGAAAAAGGCACTTTCCATTCCAAATGTATATATAATGTTGATAAATGCTATAATGGAAAAAATATTGGCAATTTCTCCGATTTCATTTTTAGGTACAAAGTTCGTATATAGTGGATATAATAGGAAAGATAAAAATCTTCCAACAATTGTAAATATGCCATAGATTATAGTATCTGTTCCAAGTGCTATTAGCTTTTTTATGATCATTGAACTTTAGATGCAATTCAGTTTAAAATTCAAAAATATAGTAAACATATTAAATTCATAAAGTATTTTTTGCAGTATGAGTTTTTAAGTTTTTGATTTTCTAATTCCATTAGAATAAGATGAATTCAGGTAATTATTTATTAGTTAATCTATTTTTCATAATTTAATGATTTTATTAAATGCGAATTAGCAAAATGTCAATTAATGTGGATAATAAATTTATAACTATAATCGGAGCTAGACAAAATAATCTAAAAAATATTTCTGTTCAAATCCCGAGGAACTCGATTACGGTAATAACCGGGGTTAGTGGAAGTGGTAAATCCTCGCTAGCATTTGATACGCTTTATGCAGAGGGGCAGAGGAGGTTTGTAGAATCTCTATCGGCTTATGCAAGACAGTTTTTAGAAAGGATGCAAAAACCTGATGTTGATAGTATTTCTGGACTTCCACCTGCTATTGCAATTGAGCAAAAACCACCTTCAAAAAATCCACGTTCAACAGTTGGTACTGTTACTGAGATTTACGATTATTTGAGGTTACTTTTTGGCAGAATAGGAATAACTCTTTGCAAAAGTTGCGGTAAGCAAGTTCAAAAGGACACACCTGAATCTGTAGTTAAAGATATTCAAAAAAATACCATTGATGGGGATAGATTGTACATATTGTTTAAGCTTCAAACTCAAATTCGTAATTTGAGAAGTGAATTGCAAAGGTACAAAGAATCGGGTTTCTATCGTATTTTGATTGGTAAATCCGATGAAATAATTGACTTAAATTCTCAAGAAATACCGGATAATATCGATTTAAAAGACTTACTAATCCTCGCTGATCGGCTAATTTATAATAATGATGTTGAAACAATCAGCAGATTGACTGATTCTGTTGAGTCTGCTTTTAGTTCAGGTTTTGGTAAAATCATAATAAGAAATTTGACTCAAAAAACTGAATTTAAATACAGCAATATTTATGAGTGCGCTGAGTGTGATATTGTTTATGTAGAGCCTGAACCGAGGCTTTTTGCCTTTAACACTCCTTTTGGTGCATGTCCACACTGTCAGGGATTTGGTAGAACTATTGGTATTGATGAAAATTTAGTCATACCTGAGCCGTATAAAACTTTGAACGAGATGGCAATTCATCCATTCAGAACACCTGCCTTTATGCACCATCATCGTGCATTGGTCAAAGTCGCAACTAAATTAGGCATACCACTGAATATACCATTTAATCAGCTTTCAGATGAACATAAACGTATAATCTGGGAAGGCTACGATAACTATATAGGTATAAATGGCTATTTCAATATGCTAGAGGAAAAATCCTATAAAATGAATTATCGCATACTTTTGAGCAGATATAGAGGCTACACCACCTGCCGTCATTGTGGTGGTTCACGCATAAGAACCTCTGCGCGTCAAGTGTTTGTCGATGGGGTTAATATACCATATTTAGTAAAGTTAACTATTGATAAGCTCTATATTTTTTTTGAAAATTTGAATTTGGATGAATATCAGATAAAAATAGTGAATAATGTAATATATCAAATAAAATGGCGCTTGAAGTTATTAATTGATATTGGATTGGAATATTTATCTTTAGATAGATTAATGCATACATTGTCCGGTGGAGAAGCCCAGCGGATTAATCTTGCTACAGCACTTGGTTCATCTCTTGTCGGTACGCTATATGTACTTGATGAGCCAAGTATAGGTTTGCATACACGTGATACAAATAGATTGATTAATATACTAAAACGTTTGAAATCTCTAGGTAATACAGTTGTAGTAGTAGAACACGACCCTGATATTATCAAAAGTTCAGATTATATAATTGATCTGGGACCTCTTGCAGGTGAAAAAGGTGGTGAAGTGATTTTTAAAGGAACACCCGATGAAATTTGCAAAAATCCTAAATCTTTAACCGGTAAATATATTTGCAATTCATATAAAGAAAATATTCCCAAAAGTTATAAACCTGATTTCAAAAATTGGCTCACAATTTATGAGCCGAGAAAACATAATTTGAAAATGGATAAAGTTAAGATACCTCTTAATTGTATAACTGCAATTACTGGAGTATCCGGCTCAGGTAAAAGTACTTTAGTTTACGAGGTGTTATATCCTGCATTAAAAAAGAGTTATATTTCAGAAAGCGGTTTTTATAAAAGTATTCGTGGTAGCGAGCTAATTACCCATGTGGAAATGGTTGATCAGTCCCCTATTGGTAAATCATCACGTTCGACACCTGCAACTTATACTAAAGCTTTTGATGCCATAAGAGAGATATTTGCTCAAACAACAATAGCACGTCAGTTGGGTTGGAAGCCGGGCCATTTTTCATTTAATGTTCCCGGCGGACGCTGTGATGTTTGTGATGGAGAAGGAACAGTTACTGTCGATATGCAATTTTTACCTGATGTTATACTTGAATGTGAAGCATGTAAAGGAACCCGTTATAAACGGGAAGTCAGGAATGTATTATTCAAGGGTAAATCTATAGTAGATGTTTTAAACATGACTGTTGATGAGGCTTTAGAATTCTTTGATGGCTATCAAAAAGTTACCAAGAAATTGAATTTACTAAGTGAGGTTGGACTTGGTTATCTAAAATTAGGTCAACCTAGCGTCATGCTCTCTGGTGGTGAATCGCAAAGGATAAAATTAGCTAATCATTTAGACCTTATACCAAATAATCATACTCTTTTCATTTTTGATGAACCTACAACAGGGTTACACCTGCACGACATAGTGAAATTGCTAATTTGTTTTGAAAAATTAGTTACTGCTGGAAATAGTATTTTGATAATTGAGCATAATCTAACAGTAATATCTTTTGCTGATTGGGTTATAGATTTAGGTCCCGATGCAGGCGATAAAGGCGGTTATGTAATTGCAGAAGGTACACCGCTGCAAATATCAAAAAATGATAAATCATTTACAGGTAGTGCATTAAAAATATATTATGAAGGAAGGAATCCTAAGTTTCTTATTTTATAAAGATGATAGAATTTCGTTAAATTTTTTTTTGTATTCTTTTAATTTAAATTTTGCAGTTTTCCAGATTGCTTCTTCTGAAATGCCAAGTTCATTTAAGAATGAAATTGATATGTTGATGAGAGCATTCCAATCAATTGTTGGATAGAGAATTTTATATTCATCCTGAATATTCTTTACCTCGGACGAAATATGTTCGAATATTTCAATTAATTTTATTTTCAATGATTTGTTAAGTCTGAAGTCTTCATAAGCAATACCCTGAAGAGCTTCTTCAATTGCTGATATTTGATCAAGTATGTTATAAATTGATTCTTTGAATGATTCCATTGCTAAATATTTTAATGAATTATTAATTTTAAAATTAATAATTTTGATTTTATTATCAGTTAATAAATTGACAATTATGGTAAATGTATTTTTATTGGCTTTTGTAAAATTCGCGATATTAGGTACGACAGGTGAAATAATTGGCAAATTGCTGATAAGGAAGAAATTTAAGATATGGACTATTTTTTATTCAGCATTAGTATGGGGTATTCTGGGTGTATTGATAAAATTTTGTTTTACTGGATTTGCTGGGTTTACATCCATATTAATAGAGCGCGGCTGGTTACCCGAAGGTACCATATTTAGGGCTTTTTTTATGTCATTTTTTACAAATGCAATGTTTGGTCCTTGGGTTATTATTTTGCATCGTTTTCTGGATTCATTATCTGAGAGGAAAATTAGTGTTCCTAAAGATGGATTGCGTGGAGCAATGTTCACTTTGTTTTGGTTTTGGTTACCAGCCCATACAATTACATTTGCTTTGCCTGAAGATTATCAAATTACTCTTGCAGCAATATGGAGCCTTGTATTAGGAGTAATTTTAGGTATTTTCAATAAAAAGCGAAATCTGAAAGAAAATCAATAAACTATTTCATTGTATTTAGAAAGTCTTTTGAATTTGTAAATTCTTCATCAAGTCCTTCAATAAGATATTCTTCCCCTTTTTCAGCCAAAGGAGGATATGTATTAATTAAAATTTGCCATGCTTCAGTGGAAGTGAGTTGAATTCCATTAATACCTTTGTAAAATCCATAGCCATTTAGTTCGCATAGAATACCAGCTAAGTTTACTACTGCAACTAAATCCTGATTCATTTCGGATTTGCTGGGAGTGTAATAATTAGTAATAATAGATGAAATATCATCGGGTAATTTCCATATTTTGGCTAAACTTGCTCCTACTTCGATGTGATTTAATTTGAATATTTGATACTCAGCTTCAATGTCGCTTATTTTCTCTTGTTCTATGAGGTTAATGACTTGCTTATATTTCTCTAAATCATATTGCATCATAATCAATTTTCCAATTTGATAAAGTAAACCGCCTATAAATTCATTTTCGTTATAATTTTTATTTATTTTCTTAACGATAAATTTAGAGACTGTAGCAGCGGAACATGAGTGTAGCCAAAATTTATTCATAAGTTCCTCAGCACCGGGTTTAGTACTGAGCCAAAATTTTGAGAATATCGAAATACCAAGTATAATATTTATCAATTTGTTAAAACCAATAAGCATTACAGCTTGCTGAATTGATGTGATTTCACGACGTGTAGCATATAAAGGAGAATTTGCTATTTTTAGAATTTTGATACTGAGAGCGGGGTCTGATTGTATGACATTGGCAATATCTCTGATATCAGTATTATCACTTTCTAACATCCTCAATACATTTGTGGCTATAGTTGGTAAAGTTACCAATTCTTTGGTATTAACTATTGCATCTACTGTTGTCATAAAATTTCTACGGAATTGTTATATATTAATTTTTAAATTAATAAATTTTATCTTATTGTTGAATTAATTCAAAAGCTTTTTTATCATAAAATCCTTTGCTCATTTGAACTAATTCATCATGTGGTAGATTTTGGAAAAAAGCATATTTTTCCATTAGCACTTTATGTTTTCTTCCCAATTTAGAAATACAATGGAAATACATCAATAATAATTCATAATTGGATAATTGTGCTCTTATCAGTTCAATATGAAATAATTTATCTTTTGGATTTGTAGTATCAACATATTTGATTATTGCAAAAAGGTTCCGGAAATAGTGTCCTAAATTAGCTTGAGATTCTTCGAAGAATAAAATATATGAGTTATCGAGTAATTCTTGTATCATTTCGAAATCCAAGTCTTTCAATCTTATTTCCTCGGTAGAAAAATGGAAATATCTTTTAAATAGATTATAATATTGTACAAAGCATTCACGTCCAGTCACAACTTTTGTTTTTGGGGTTCCATCTTCATTAAACGCACCTGGTTCATTAATTTCCATATTTAGGGACTCTACTATTTCGTTATGTAGAGTCATCATCTGGAAGAAAGTATTTTCAAACGCCTGATAAGCTAAGGTAATATTTTGTAAACGTTGTTGTTCTGTTTGTTCTATTATTTCGTGTCTTTGTAATTCAAGTTCGTGCCTTTGCATTTTAAGTTCAGTCCTTTGAAATTTTAATGCTTCATAAAATAAAAGAACACTGGCTAAACTCCATAATGAACCTACGATACCTCCAATAAGTTCTCCGTAATCTCCAAATCGTTCTGAAAAGAATTGTTTAAGCGATGGAACCGAATAAGTGAATGTTGTAAAAATTATTATTATAACGCCAATCCAAATCAATAAAAATGCTGATCGTTCAAACGATATCCAGTGTTCAGGTTGGCTTCTTTTCGCTTCCCTTATTTTTTGTTGCTCTTTCATACATTCATAATTTTCGTCATTTCATCCGAAAAATTTATTGCAAAGCAAATATGTTCGAAGTTTTTCTGATGATTATGTTATTTTTGAGTTAACTAAATTTGTTTTTTTTTAAATTCTTTTATCAGTATTTATGATTGTAATGAAGTTTGGAGGAACATCTGTTAAAGATGCTGAATCAATAATTAGAGTTTTTGAGATTGTCAAAAATCATAATAACAAGAAATTTGTTGTTGTTTCTGCTCAGGCAGGTGTTACAGATAAAATTGTAGATCTAATCAATAATTTAAAAAATAATCATATAGAGAATGCATACGATTTAATTGAACAAATCAGAAATCAACATATTTTGACTGCACAAAAACTAAAACTCAAAAAGAGCGTTATCTATGAGCTAGAAAAAAAAATTGATGAACTAAAAAATATAATTTTTGCACTCAGCATTTTAGGTGAGCTTAGCCCTAAATCTCAGGCAAAATTACTAAGCTTTGGGGAAGATTTGTCGGTATTAACAATATTTGAATATTTTAAAAAGGGGTACGACCGAGTAAAATTCTTAGATTCCAGACTTTTGATCAAAACTGACAACGAATATACATCAGCGAATGTTGATTTCAGATTAACAAAAGAATCAGTAGGAAAACAATTATCAAAACATTCAGATTACAATGTTTACTTAACACAGGGTTTTGTAGCTTCTAATAAATACGGTGAAACAACTACACTAGGGCGTGGTGGCTCGGATTATTCAGCTTCAGTGATAGCATCAGTTATCGGAGCCAATGAACTCAAGATTTACACAGATGTTGATGGAATAATGACTTCAGATCCTCGTTTTATTAAAAATGTTAAATTAATAAAGCGTTTGTCTTATGATGAAGCTTCTGAACTTGCTTTTTTTGGTGCAAAAGTTTTGCATCCCAAAACTATAACTCCTGCTATTGAAAAAAATATACCTGTAGTTGTGCTAAATACGTTTAATCCCAACAAATCCGGAACTACTATAATTAGATCTAAATCCGGAATAAATATTGTAAAAGCAATAGTTTTCAGGAAAAATGTTACCATAATTAATATCATATCAAATCGGATGCTTGGAACCTATGGCTTTCTTAGTAAAGTATTTGAAATTTTTAATAAATATTGTACACCTGTTGATATAGTTGCAACAAGTGAAGTGAGTATATCGCTCACAATTGATGATATAAAAAATTTGAAATCTATCGTTGACGAATTGAGGAAAATTGCAAAAATATCTCTCAAAAGAAATATGGCTATAATTTCAGCAATAGGAGAAGGTATAAGGGATACAGCAGGAATTGCAGCAAGATTTTTCGGTATTTTGCGAGGCATTAATATTACAATGGTCTCAATTGGTGCGTCAGAGGTAAATCTAAGTATAGTTTTATCAGAAAAAGATTTGTTTAAAGCTGTGCAGCTTCTTCACGATGAATTTTTAACTGATACAGAAAACTATGATATTTTTTCACATTTAAATTGACTTGTTTATGGATAATATTAATGGATTGGATGTAAAGCACTTAGCAGAAGAATTTGGAACGCCTATATACATCTATGATTGCGAACAGATTAAGATTAATTACACTAAATTAAAAAAGAGCCTTGACCGATACTATTCAAAGAATTCCATTCATTATTCTTTAAAAGCAAATTCTAACCTAAGAATACTTGAATACATAGCAACGCTCGGAGCAGGTGCTGATTGTTCATCTCCGGTAGAGCTTGAATTAGCTCAAAGATCCGGTTTTACAAACTCAAAGATACTCTACACTGGTAATTATGAAAGCGAAGAGGATTTAAAAAAAGCAATAGAATTTAGTGTTCGAATTAATCTTGATGATATATCATCATTTAAGAGATTAATAAAATTAACTGTACCAGAAATATTATCCTTTCGAATTAATCCGGGAATTGGTAAAGGAGGATTCGAGGGTATAACCACAGCCGGTAGCGATGCAAAGTTTGGTGTACCTTATGAAATGGCTTATGATGCTTATAAGCTTGCAAAAGATGTCGGAGTGAAAAGGTTCGGGATACATATGATGACTGGTTCAAATAATTTAGAACCTTATTATTTTGCTGAAATAGTTGAAAAGCTTATGACAATAGCAGGTAAAATTTTTATCCCGCTCGATATTCAGCCCGAGTATGTCGATATAGGTGGTGGGTTGGGGGTACCGTATTATGATGACGAGAAGGAACTTGATATTGAACTTACAGCTAAATTAATCTCTGAAGCATTGAAGGAAAAGTCAGCTAAATTTGGATTTGGCGAGCCGGAGTTGATACTTGAACCTGGTAGATATATAATTGCTAATGCCGGCTACTTGATTGCTAAAGTAACGGGGGTAAAAAAAAGTTATAAAACGTTTGTTGGCTTGGATGCTGGTATGAATACTCTCATAAGACCTGCTCTTTATGGCGCTTTTCACAAGGTTGATGTTTACGGAAAAACTAACAAAACAAATCTCGTAACACTATGTGGTCAAATATGCGAAAATTCGGATATTTTTGCTAAAAATTTACCTTTTCCCGAAGTAGAGGATGGTGATATTGTAATTTTTCATAATTCAGGTGCCTATGGTTACTCAATGTCCTCGAATTACAATAACCGTATGCGTCCAGCTGAAGTAATGATAATAAATGGTAAACCGCAGTTAATTAGAAGAAGAGAAACACTCGATGATATTTTGACAGGAATTATCTAACTTTATTCAATACTATAGAATACAATTTTATTGGGATTGACTCCAACAGCAAATTTGCGATAAATATTATAAGCGGACGGTGAAGTATAGATAATCAATTCACCAGCTACAACATAGTTTTTTGCATTACCAATCCAAATGGAAGCATTATCTGATGAATAATTAAGGCAATACCATATTTCATTCTTATTGGGATTAGCGATTATTCTCTTAATATCAGTCTTAGAAATATTTAATTCAATTAAAGCTACATCGTTATCGTTTAAAAAAAGCAAAGAGTCACCTGATTGGGAAATCACCAAAGATCGAGGATTACATCTCCAATGACGTATAATTTCGTATGAATTTGCGTCGTATTCAATGATTCCACCGAGTGAATCATACCTTTCCCGCAAAGATGGTAGATTTAAATAAGCAACATAAAAGCTATGACGATTTTGATTATATAGAATCTCAATTGGATTAGTTCCGGTTGGAATAGATTTTATTTCGGTATCAGAATTAATATCAATTACAGAAATAGTTGATGCTTTGGGATAATTTGCGAGATAATCGCCATAACCTGAATTTATTATGAGCACTTTTCCGTCAATTGATGTTATACCTTCAGGTGCAGGTCCTACTTGAATATCATCGGATAAAATTTCTAATGTTGTAGGGTTGAATTTTGATATGCTATGAGAAGTAAGGCGTGTTACATAGCCAATAGAATCATTTATAATCACAATTCTCCGAGGTTCTCCCTTGCTGGGGAAAATTATCCTGCCTTTATTTTCCCCTGTACTTATGTCGAATACTTCGATTGTACCTGAGCTTGATACAGCGATGTACCCCAAAGTTTTATGAATTACTAAATCGTTAGCTAAATCTCCTAATTTTAAACCATTATTAATATTTTCATAGAAGTTATTGTAAATATTATCTTCTGAAAATGAATATTTTGCAAGTGAAGCATTATTCATACCCCACAAACCTTCGCAAAGAATATAAACTGCGGTATTTTCTGATTTAGGGGCGTTATTTATTGGTCCAATTGGCTCTTTGACGCAGGAACAAATTGTAAACACAATGAGTATGAGATGTAAAATCTTAATCATATTTTATATATTTTAAACATACATTGATTTCTGAAGTTTTAACAACAATAAAATAAATACCACGAGGATAATGATAAAAATTTAACACAGTTGGATATTGTCCGCTGTAGTGAAATAAATTTTTACCCTCGATACTGATAATATCTAAATGAAATTGTCTTTGCAAATTGATAATGAGCTTATTGTTAGTCAGAGTCAGAAGTTTGTTTGTATTATTTTGATCTACAGATATTTCTTTTGTTAATGCTAATCCAACAATAGCGTCTAAGTCAAAACCGCTTACAGTTGGATCATAGTAAGGATGATTTTTGTTGTTTTTTATAACTTTGGTAATATCTTTAATTTTAATGTATTTGATATATTCAAGTCCGAGCACGTCTAAATCGAAACTATCTCCTCCACTAATAAGTGGATCAAAAGGATTATTTTTCCCATTTGTTGGGGTTTTGCCAGCACATCCTTCCAAAGTAAAAGTATCGCAAGGGAAGTCAATGAAATTAATCCCATCAATGCTGACAGAAACTATTGCTGGTTCGGCAAATACTTTCCCATTTGCTGGATTTATAAAAGCATTTTCGAAAACAGTGAAATCCGGTCCAGGGATATTGTAAAGCCAATAACCGCTAAATCCTACAGCAATTTCACCATCCAATCCAAGCGAACATATTTGCCATGGACTAGCGGATGGGGCATTCTTAGATGCATTTGTATCGGGTAATCCAAATATATTATTCGGGAAATATGGCTCGTTTTGCCCAAATGATTGACCTTTACCCGGGTTAAAATATAACAATTCGTCGCAACCTTTCATTGTCCATTGCGGAAATGCCGGGGTAATTATTAGAAGTAAGTTCAATATTAGAATTTTTATTCTCATAAAACTTCAGCATTGATAGTTAAATTCCAGGTTCTTCCAGTCATTGGATAATTCTTAATAATTTCATATTGAGTATCGAATAAATTGCAGATTTCGAAACGTGTTTTGAGAATAATCGAATTAAATTTGAACTCTTTGAATAAGAATATGTTGCTAATCATATATGATTTTAGCATTGATTCATAGTGATTGTCTGGTAAAGAGAAACGATGACTAACATAAATAGCCCTAAATCCTGGATTTAAGATGCTATTTCTAAAATAAATATAACCTGATAACAATTCTTTTGGCATATAGCTAATCAATTTACCTTTTGTAGGCGAGTTTGGAGTTTGGTCTGTAGGATTTTGTAATGTATATGATAAACTGAGGTTAATATATTGAAATAATTGTATTTCATTATTGAATTCGATTCCATAATTTTCAGTATGTGACAGATTCTTTACCGTCCAACTAATAGGATTTTTGGGAATCGAGACAATCTGATCTTGTAAAGAACTGTAGAAAAATGTGATGTTTGAATTTATTTGTCTAGTAAATGCATAGTCGAAACTCAAACTGATTGTAGAGGATTTTTCTGATTTTAAATTTTGATTTCCATAATTTAGGTAGTACATTTCATTGAATGAGGGAATGCGATAATTGACTGAAGTAGCTGTTTTTATTATCAAAGGTAAGTCTGAAAAAATGAATTTTGTACCTATTGATGCAGAATAATGAGGCTTAAATTTCTTTATGTATTCATTACGAAACGATAAAAAAGTTGAGAATTTACCATTGATTAAATTTAAAAAATCGTAACTTAAATTTACTGCAAATGCTGAGGAATACCGGTCAACGAAAGATTCAGCATCTGGTTCAAGCATATCTCCGTTTAGTGTAGCATAGTTAGATTCTAACTGGAAAGATGATTTAAATTGGTGTATGTATGTTGAATATCTGAGATTGAAATTTAATTCTTTGTTATAATATTTGTTATCTAATCCCAAGGGAGAAATATTAAGTTCCTCAGGATCTGAAAAATGTATATAATTGTAATTGGCGTTCATTGCTATAGATATACTTTTAGTGGAGTCAAATTTGTTTTCAGTATTGACAAGTGCCAATATATCAAATTCATCCATTTTTGCAGTAGTTGATTCAATTTTTCCCTGAACAACAGCGCCTGGTATTCCTTGTTTACTTTTGGACACAAATGTACTAGCATTCATGTACCAATTGCCGATTTTTTTATTTACTTTTAATGTGCTATAATACTGTTGATAATATCCATTAGTGCGACTTGCATGTAAATTATTTCCGAACTGATTTGTCAGGAATTTATAATTACCTTTAGAACTGTTCATACCTATTGAAAATGATGTTGGCATTCCAGGCAATTCAGTATTTACTTTAATATGAAATTTATAGTCATCGTAAGAAGCCATAGATGAATTTAATATCAATTTGTTTGAAGTCTCAAAAGCTGTATTCAATTGTACAATTCCAGCAGAAGCATTGTTGCCAAAAAAAGCTGAATTACCGCCACGATAAACAATTACATTTTCAATCAAAAATTCGGGAATTTTATTCAAATTAAATGTACCACTTTGTGTGTGATTAAGTCTTACTCCATCAAATAGAATGAGTGTATTTTGAGAAGTAAAACCACGCAAAGATACAGTTTTAAGTCCACCCATTCCGCCATAGTTCTGTAAATATAGACCCGGTACAAATTGTATTGCTTCGGTTACAGTATTAGCAATTTCATTAATTATGCTATTTTTCAAATGAAATTTTGGGAAATAATCTAATTCGGTGTAGAATAATCTCTCAGATTCAATAGTTACTGGTTGTAATTGATAAATGCTGTCTTGGTTTGAAGCTAAAATATTAAGATTATTTAGCAGGAAAAAGCAGAGAAAGCAGAATATAGACGCATTTAGTGTTTTATGAGATTTGTGACTATTATATATTCCTTTTTGCATTATAAAAACAGTTTTACTTTATTAAGACATTATTTGCCGGGACTTTATAAGTCCCGGCAAAAATTAGTTTAGGTTATTATTTTTCGATAATTACAGACTATTTTTATTGACAACCAATCAATCTAATTTATAAGTTTATTTAATTAATATAAAGGGTTGATTGACAATTTGGTTATCTGAGATAATTTTAAGAATATATAAGCCGTTAGAAAGTTGAAATTTATTTAAATTAATCAGAATGTTTTTTGCGTTAATATCGTTTTGAATTTTTTCGATAAATAGTCCCTTCGAATCGTAAAGTTCGATTACTTTAATTATATTGTTTTCATCATTTGATATTTGTAAAATTCCCGATGTAGGATTGGGATAAATTTTCAAATCAAAACTGCTATTTTTTTGGATTGAAGTAAATGGATTAAATAAAATGTATAAACTTTTAGCGGAATTATAATCAGCATCAAATGAGCTTAAAGCACAAAGATTCGGACCTAAGAAAGCTAAACTTTCAATTTTATAATCAAATTCATCTAATAATGTAATTTCCTGATTTTTATGAGAATAAATTTTATTATCATATGTTGATACAATGAACTCTCCAAAAGCCTCTTTTCTGATATTGTCATTACCAGTGAATATGATTTCTCGAGGACCATTCCAGGGTTCACCGGGAATGTCAAAAGATTTGTATATTCCAAATGTGTTCAAATCAAAGAAGTGAATTTTATTAGAACCGCTGGATACAATTGCAATAATGTTTTCATATTGAGCTAAGTAATTGCCACCAGAACCTATATCAATAACTTGAATTTCGTTTAAACGCATATTTTCATATTTAAAAATTTGGAGTTTGCTGTCATCACTACCGAAATTCCCTTCGTTTAGTACGAACAAGTAAAAATTATTACCCCACATTACGGGTAATGTTTGCTGAACGAAATCGTAAGCCTCTAAAGTATCTAAAAATCTTTTTGTTTGTAATTCATAGACTATAACGAAATTATCATCAATCATATAATCATAATCGTAATCGTATCTTACGCTTATAAATAAAAAGTTATCAAAAATAGATAATGCGCTGGCTGAAATTTCCAGAAAATTATTGTCAAGTATGGTTTTTGACTCTAAATCGCATATAATAATTTTATTTTCAAGTGGTACGTAAAGTAAATTACCTTTTCTTGCGGGCCTAAATGGAAATTGAATAAAACCATCGAAATCAAGAATGTGTTGAGTTTCAAAATTATTCGGAGGATTAAGTTTAAAAAAGTACCAAGATGCGGGTTCTTCTCCTAAATCAGTATTTAATTCACCGTCGAAATCAGAGTCGTATCCAGCAAAGAATATGTGCAGACTATTCTCATCTGTATTAATCAATCCTGCACCAGTGGCTCCTAATTGGAATTCTGCTTTGAAAAATTCGCTTTTAAGATTGAACGAAAAGCAAATTAGAAACAATCCGAAAATTATAAATCTTCGAAACATAAGACCTCCATGAAATGATTGATGGAATAAAATAAATATAGGAAATATAATATGGTACTTGATTTTAGTTTCATAATTTCTCATTCATCTGTTGGCGCAGATGTTTTATTAATGAGCATTACAGGCAGGTCTTCTGACTCCGGAGTCAACCTCCCTTGCATCCTTCCCATTTCTTACGAAAAAGTGGATACCTTTCGGTGTTGCAAGTTCGTCGTCCGTTACAGCGGCGCAACCGTTCCCGATTTTCACGGGATTCCCTATTAAATTGACAAGCAATACCTGTAATCTTTACAAATATAGTTAATTTTTCTAAAATTATATTTGTTTTCTTTAACTATAATTCCGAGTAAAAATCCGACGATAGTGAATTCAAATATGCTTGTTAAAAACCAGGCCAATGCAAGCATATATGTTATATGCAAATATGAGTATGTTCTAAAACCTGCAGGAAGTCCCCATTTTATGCACTAATTAATCCATAGTAAATACCATTTTGAATTGATTTTCCCTTTGCGTGCTAAAGAACAAGTAGTTAAAAAAGACGATGGAAAGAATTAATAAAGCTACTTCAGAATTGTAAACAATTGATTTATGATAACTTATGTAATAAATTTAAAATTTAAAAAAGGTCAGGATAATTTATCTCATAAATAAAAGAGCAACGCCTGTAACAGCAATAATAGCACCGATAATAGCTTTAGAATTTAATTTTTCCTTGTAAACATAACGAGCAATAGGCAGCATAACTATTGGTGTTGTTGACATAAGAGTAGATGCAATACCGACTTCTGCATTGGTTACAGCTATGAAACTGAGGGTTATTCCTAAATATGGTCCAATGAAGGAACCTAAAATTAATAATCTGAATGATTTTTTATTTTTTTTGAGAAGTTTTAGTGGATTTGAAATTTTTTTTATTATTATACTAAGCGGTATAAATAATATTATTGCAGAAGCAAGTCGTATGAAGGTGGCGATAAACGGATCGATGTTGTTATTAATGAAGGCTTGCTTCGCAAAAATTAAGCCCACGGCCTGCCCGCTTGCAGCTAAAAGTGCATAAATAATACCCCAAATGGAGATTTTATTAATTGAATTTTGATGTTCTTTTTGAAGTATGACAATTGCGATCCCGAGTAAAGTAATTATAATGCCCGTTATTTCGATAAGTGATAATTTTTCTGATAATACGAAATAAGCAATGACTGCAGCAATTCCGGGATTAAGTGACATAATAAGCATACCAATTCGGGCGCCGAGTAGGGAAAATGATTTAAACAGGAATGTATCACCTATTAACAAACCAATGATGCCACTCAAGCTCAGGAAAAATAACTGATAAAGTGAGATTTCAAATTTTATTCCGAAAATTAGTATTGTGAGATAAATTAATAGAGCGGCTAAAAGCATACGATATATATTAAGTTGGATAGACCCGATTTGCTTGGATAAATCTGTAAATATGAATGATGAAATTGACCAGAGTAAAGCAGTAACTAAAGCCGTGAGTTCACCGATCAAATTTGTTCTTCTCTATAGAATATAACATTTGTTTATTGACTGCTCAAAACAAATATTAGTCTTTAGTAATCAATCTAATTGATAATTTAATATATCTTTACGATTAGCCGATAAATTTTAATAGATATAATAAATGAAAATTACTATTAATGATGATTAAATAAAAATGAATAAGTTAATGAAATTTTTTGTATTCGATTCAGATGAATCAGTGATACAGCAGTTAAGCTATTACATAAAAATTATATATCCGAATGCTGAAATCGTAAGTGCTATGGATGGTGAACAAGGATGGAATCTTTTATTAAGTCACAATTCTCAATCATTTATAATTTCTGAAGTTTATCTTAATAAATTGAATGGATTGCAGTTACTACAAAATATAAAAGCGAAAGAAAATCTCAAAGATTCATTTGTTATAATGACATTTGATGGAATAAGTAAAGAAGAATCTCTCAAAGCATTAAAGTTGGGTGCCGATGCTCTTTTTCAAAAACCAGTAACAATTGATGGATTGATTTCAATTTTGAAAACTGCTTCAAAAATACTCAATCTTCAACAGCAATTGAAAACAGCAGAAGCGAAAATACAAGAATTTAATCAGATAATAAATGAAGACATCCTCAAAATGAGTGAAATCTTGTATAAATTTCAAGAGCTTAGAATTCCTAATATCGAGAAGAAATCGACTTTTATAGCAGAAGCTGTTTCCTGGATTGCACGTAAACTTGGTGATGTAAGTGATTTTGAAATTGAACAATTCGTAAATGCAGCTAAATTGAGCTATCTCGGTAAGGTTGGCTTACCAGATAAAATTATTGATAAACCTGTCACTAAAAGTGGTTTGATTTATGGCGAAAATATGTCAAATGTACCCATTTTAGCACGCGATATGGCAAATTTAGTCAGAAATTATGAAGAGGTGGCTAATATATTATATCATGTTTTTGAGAACTTCGATGGTAGTGGCTATCCGAAAAAACTTAAAGGATGGCAAATACCATTAGGTTCGAGGTTAATAAGAGTTGCTTTTGATTATATTGAATATCTCGAAGAAACTAAAAATGATTATAGTAAATCAATACAAGCTCTTTACCACGAGAGTAAAAGGCTTTATGATTACAAAATTGTAGCTTTTTTCGATCAATTCTTAGGCTCAAAAAGTCTAAATAGTACAAAAATGCGTGAGAAGGCAATAAGTTTTAAAGAATTAACTGATGGATTAGTTTTATCACGTAACATAATTTTGGAATCTGGCATCGTTTTACTTGGAGAGGGGACTTATATTAAATCTGAACATGTTGATAAAATCCTACAAATTAAAAAGTCAGACCCTTATATCGGCGACATATATATTTATATTCGGTAATCTTTTATCCTCATTATTTTCTATTTATAACTTTTAAAAGTGAAATAATTTCCTGCCTTAATCATCACTGATATGTTAAATTTGCAATATCATTTCTAATCAATTTTATAAGTTGTATCTAATACAATTAATTTACAAGGGAAGATAGATAAATTTTCCATTGACATTAAAAAGATTTGAGAATTTTTGGATTAATATTTTAAGTTTATGGCATTATTCAAAAAGAAGAAGAAAACCGAAGAGGATAAATCCGATATGAGTTTTCTCGACCATTTGGGAGAACTCAGAAAACGTATAATTTGGGCATTGATTTGGTTAATTATTGGTTCGATTATAGCAGGTGTATTGGTTTTTGAATATAAATTTATTGACAAAATTTTTTTACGTCAGGCTTTGGATGCTGGCTTAAATTTGCAAAACTTAAAACCTTTTGGTCAACCATTCTTATTTTTCAAGGTGACTGTTGTTATGGGAATAATAATTTCCTTTCCAATGATGTTATTTCAATTATGGAAATTTGTGGCTCCGGGTTTATATGAAAATGAGAAAAGATGGGTAAGGGTCATAACATTTTTTACTTCTTTGTGTTTTTTAAGTGGTGTATTTTTTGCATATTTTGTATTGATTCCTTCGATGCTGGCATTTGCTGCTTCATTTGGTTCAGAACAAATCAAAAATATGATTGATATAAATGAATATTTTGGATTTGTAACAATGATACTACTTGCTTCAGGCATATTATTTGAGATGCCTATGGTTAGTTTTGTATTATCAAGAGCAGGTATATTAACGCCCAAACTTATGCGAAAATACCGTCGTCATGCTATAGTTGGGATCTTGATTTTAGCAGCAATTTTAACACCAACTCCTGATCCGATAAGCCAATTAATTTTTGCCTCGCCACTTTTTATTCTATATGAATTGAGTATTTTAATTGCTGTTTTCGGTCAGAAAAAATATGAAAATACATAAAGATATATTATTTATTTTTGTTATATTTTTTTTCAAAAATTTAATTTTTTTCTTGTTTATCTATTTTCTTTCATTGAATGAATATTAAAGATATAAGCAATCCGGTAGCATTACATTTGAATGAATTTAATAAGTATTTCAAAGAAATTTTGAGGTCAGATAATTCATTACTAAATATAATTTTAAATTATATAGCAAATCGAAAAGGTAAGCAAATCAGGCCTATGCTTGTATTTTTATCAGCAGAATTATGCGGTGGCGTGACACAACGTTCCTATCCGGGAGCAGCAATGACTGAGTTACTTCACATAGCTACATTAATACACGACGACGTAGTTGATAATGCAATCCAGCGCCGTGGTATGCCCTCGATAAATGCTATTTGGAAGAATAAGATTTCTGTTTTAATAGGTGATTATTTGCTCGCACGTGGTTTGTTGGTTGCTCTAAATAATGACGAATTTGGTTTTTTAAAAATTACATCAAATGCAGTCAAACGTATGAGTGAAGGAGAACTTTTGCAAATTCAAAAGAGCAAAACGATAAACATCGATGAACCAACATATTTTAATATCATTGCAGATAAAACAGCATCTCTAATTTCTGCTTGTTGCGAAATTGGAGCTTTAAGCGCAAGTGTGAATGAACGACATCATATTGCGTTAAGAAATTATGGTGAATATTTAGGAATTGCATATCAAATCAGAGATGATATATTTGATTATAGAAGTAAATCAGCAGTTATCGGAAAACCCACGGGTAATGATTTAAAAGAAAAAAAATTGACCTTACCGCTCATTTATTCATTTACGAAAGTTAAAAAGACTCAGGCAAAAGAAATTATCAAATTGATAAAATCAGGTAATTTAAAATCTAAAGATATAAAATTTATTGCAGATTTTGTCATAGAGAATGGTGGAATAGATTATGCCGAACAAAAAGCTGAAGAATATGCACAAAAAGCTTTACAGGAAATTCAATTATTTGATGAATCTCCGGCTAAACAATCATTAATAGAACTTACTCGTTTTGTTATCAAAAGAGAGTCTTAATTTTTTTAATTGTTTTTTATTATTAATGGAGAATAAATAATGAAGCCTCTTGTAAATGAGCAATTAATTCATTCAGCAATAGCTGAAGCCCAACAAAGCTATATGACGAAGGTATATGCTTGGATGTTAGTTGGATTGCTAATAACGGGTTTCACATCATATTTAGCAAATATTAACCAGTGGGATTTATCAATTGTTGCTAATGGTTTATTCTGGATTGTGATAATAATGCAATTAGGTTTGGTTATAGCATTATCAGGATGGATATATAAAATGCCTGTGCCTGTAGCTGCTATGTCATTTTTTATTTATTCTTTTCTTACGGGGCTAACTTTTGCAATGATTTTCAGGGTTTATACAACTGAATCGATTTACAATACATTTTTCATAGCAGCCGGTATGTTCGGTGCTTTGAGCTTTTTTGGATATGTCACCAAGAAGAACTTATCGGCTATTGGAAGTTTTATGTTTATGGGATTGATAGGATTGATACTTGCTTCAATTGTAAATATATTTCTTGTCAATTCAGCTTTGCATTTTGTCATCAGCATAATCGGAGTTATTGTTTTTGCAGGTTTAACTGCTTATGATACTCAGCAAATCAAGGAGATGTATGTTTTAGATGCTGAAGGCTCAGATATAGCTACAAAGGGGGCAATCATAGGTGCTTTAAAACTTTATCTCGATTTTATTAACTTATTTTTGTTTTTACTGCGAATTTTCGGAAGAAGAAATTGAAAGAATTTGATGAGAATATAACTCCCTTTTTTGCCATAGAAGCAGAAAAACTGCTAAGTGAAGGTAGAATTTCGGAGGCTATTGAATTATGTAAAAATGGAATTAACATTTATCCTGACTATCAGACTGCTTATATTGTTCTATTCAGAGCTTATTTAAAAAATAATGAACTAATCAGTGCAAAAGAATTAATAACCCATTTTAATAACTTATTTCCAACAAGTAAACAATTCCATAAATTAAAACTTGAATTAAGCCAATACATAGCACAGGAAATGAGAAATGAAGAAAAGGTCAAAAGTGATTTATCAATGGCTGATTCTGCAATTATATCCGATTTAATTATCAATACAAAAGATGTAGAGAAACGAAAATTTCTTAAAATGTTTACTGAATATCAATCAGATGCAAATTACCAAATAAATATTAAAGCATCTGATTTGAGTCTAATCCCAGGGTTGGAAATATCTATGTATCAATTGAACAGACAGAAAGTATCGGCAAGAGATTATGTAAAGGCAGAAATTGATTTTTCAAGCAAATCTGATTTCCAATCGATTGAATCTGTAAAAGTTGATGAAAAATCAAACGATCAAATAGAAGATTTACAACAAACTCCACTTATAACAGAAACGCTAGCGGGTATTTATGAAAGTCAAGGAGCCATAGCCGAAGCGATTCGAGCTTATGAAGTGTTGTCATTAATGTATCCCGAAAGAATAGAAAAATACAAGATCAAAATCGAAAATCTTCAAAAAAAAATCAATCAGTAATTTTATTCATTAATTGATATGGATGTTTGTTTTCAAGAAATAACATTAATTCATCAATATTTTCAGGGCTACCCATAAAAATAGGTGTTGTCTGGTGTAAGTTATTTGGAACAATATCCAGGATACGATTTTTACCATCAGTGGCTTTACCGCCGGCATTTTCAATAATCATTGCCAAGGGGTTTACTTCGTAAAGTAATCTGAGTTTTCCATTTGGAAGATTTTTTTCAGCAGGGTACATATATATACCGCCGTAGTGCAAGGTTCGGTGTATATCGCCAACAGCTGTAGCTATATATCTCATAGTGTATGGTTTATCACTATCAATTCCGGGAGTTTTTATGTAATTAATATATTGACGGACTCTATCATCCCATTTGAAATAATTACCTTCATTGCAACTATAGTATCTACCTTTTTTAGGGATTTTAAGATTTTCATAAGTGAGTAAAAATTCGCCAATAGTGGGGTCATAGGTGAACACATTAACACCATTGCCCGTTGTATATACTAATATAGTGCTGCTTCCATACAGCACGTATCCGGCGGCTTTCTGTCGGTATCCCGGTTGAAGAATATCTTCAAGTGTGGGTTCGTTGGTATTATTAATATCAATTTTTTGGTAAAGCGAAAAAATGGTTCCAATAGTTATGTTAACATCAATATTTGAAGAACCATCGAGTGGGTCGAAAGCTAATATATATTTCCCTCTTTTGTACTTTGATGGGATTTGGATAAGCTCATCGTTTTCCTCGCTAATCATTGCACAAAGATGTCCCGAATGATTCATAGCTCTATATATAACTTCGTTTGCATAGACATCGAGCCTTCTCACCATTTCTCCGTGAATATTTGTTGACTCGGTAAGTCCAAGGATATCATTTAAACCTGCTCTTCTAACATCTCTCGATATTATACGAATTGCAAACATTAAGTCACGCAAAAGTGATGTGAATTCACCAGTTGCTTCTGGGTGCAAATCTTCTTGTTCTGTAATATAGCGATCTACTGTGTAAAGTTTTGAAATGTTAATTGGTGGCATTTTTTAATTTCTCTTTTGTTAAAAAAAACAAAATTATAAATAAATAAATAAAATATTCCGAATGATTTTAATTTGTAATTCTAAGAGCTAATACAGGGCATTTTGCTTTTCTAAGAACTTTTTCAGTGGTGCTTCCAAAAATTAGATGCTCAAAACCTTTACGACCGTGAGTAGCGATACAAATAAGATCAATAGAGTTTTTTTCAGCATAATATGTAATAATATCCCCGGCTTTGCCAAGCAAAACTTTAGTAAGTCTGTTGATTTTTTCAGGGATTCGTTGTGATAATTTATCTAATTCGTCAGAATAATGATTTTGCAAATTAGTAGTCAGGTCTGCAGGATTAATTGCAGGAAAGCCAGGAGTCGCAGGTAAAATAATAGGTTCAATTACATGAAGAAGATGAATTGTAGAGTTGAACATTACGGATATTTTGATTGCATAGTTGAAAGCAGACTCCGAACCGATTGAAAAGTCTATGGGTACCAATATATTTTTAAAAATTTCCATAGTTTAATGACTAAATTAAAAAAAATAAAGCACGAAAATATAGTAAATACGAATTTACTTTGAATATAAAAAAAATACAATTATATTTACGTTACCCGATATCCTTCGGGTAAATTAACTATTAAGACCGGAGGATAAAATGAAATCAAAAAAACAGCAGTTACCAATAAGTAAATCCAGAGTCGAAAGTCAATATTTTTGGGATAGTGAGATAGACACAATTGAAAAGAGACATTTGGAATTAGAGAAAGCATTAAAAGATAGCAATGAGCGTTTCAAGGCGATAGCTGATTATACTTTTGACATGGAATTATGGCACGCACCGGATGGTAGGCTCCTTTGGGTTAATAAATCAGCCGAGAGAATTACTGGTTATACAGTTGATGAATGTATGAAAATGGATAGATTCCCTTTGCCGCTTGTTTATTACGAAGACTTACAGAAAATTGAAACTTATTATAAGAAAGCTTTAGTTGACCCAACTACAGAGCATGATATAACATTCAGGGTGCGTCGTAAAAATGGCACTTTAATTTGGGTTTCGGCTTCTTGGCAACCAATTTATGATGAATATGGAAATTGTAATGGATTAAGAACAAGTATAAGAGATATTTCAAAAAGAGTGCAAGCCGAAGAGTTACTTAAAAGAGTGATTGAAGAAATGAGAAAATCAAATGAAACAATCAACAAACAAATTTATAAGATGAACGAATTAAAATTCAAACATGATTCTATTGAAAGAAAATACAAAGAATTAGAAAATAAAAGAGATAGATTCCTATCAATGATTTCACAGGATTTAGTAAAAATATTTATTGGCTTACAAACAGTAAATGAGTTAATTGAAAGTATCAATGAGGAGAAAGCAAACCGTGCGAAAGAAAAAATTGATGAAATAAAGGAATTTATCCAGGATTGCCTCAAAGAAGTCAATACATATTTTATAAATCTTTAGCTCGTACGCTTTTTCTGTTCCTTTTTTGTAATACTCTTAAAAAATATTCAGAAACATTCAACTCGCGAGCTATCTGTTTCTGGCTTTTTTCCTTGTTTTGAGATAGGTATTTTAATATAAATTTATCGAGGCGGGAAATTTTTGGTATATAAAAATTTAAGCCCCCAAAAAATTTGAGCATCTTTCTAACTGTATCTAACCCGCAAGCTTCAGCAAGCATTTTCAAATCCTCAGTTAAATCTTCAAATTCAATTTGTTCGAAAATATCAGTTTTCATTTAACACCTCAAAAGTTTTGATTTTTAGTATTATTATATTATTTTTGTATTGTTAATACAAAATTACCGTAATAATTACGTCAAATTTAAATAAATAATTTATAAATAAAAAGTAAATCTTATGGAAATAAATCAAAATGAAATAGGGAAAAGATTGAGATTTATACGTGAGAATTACATTATGCCGGGTATAAAATTATCAGCTAATCAAGTTGCAAAACTACTCAATTCAACTTCAGACAAAATCTTAAATTATGAACGTGGATTATCGAATATTCCAAATGCGATACTTATCTCGCTGTATCAATTAGGGATTAATCCTGTTTACATATTGACAGGGGAAGAAAATGTTTTTGCTAATAATACGAACGGTAAGTTATTAGCTGAGAAGTACAAGATAATTTCAAAAAATCAATCCCTGTACATTAAAAAATTGAGTGATGATAATTTTAAAACAGTAAAAGCTGCTGCTAAGGATCTAAGAGAAAATTTTGATGAAAAAAGATGAGTATATAAAAAGTCTTCTACAATTAAATAATGATGAGTTTATTCAGGAGATTAAATCAATAATAATAAAATCTCATTTTGATATTAATGTTCCTAAATGGAAACAAGAGTTATTATTTGACGATCTGGATGATGAGAAGCAAAAATTACTTCAGCAAGCTGTTTATGAAGCTTATTCATATATTGAATTGCTTGAAAGTGATATTTTCAGAAAATCTACAGATATTCCAATAAATTTTGATAGGCTTAATGAAGTAGAAATTGAATTAATTGAGAAATTTTTCAAGAGTAACAAGATTAATAACTACGCATTTGAAAATTCGGGAGAGAGTTTATCAAAAATTCTTGATTTGGAAAACCATAAAATGTTATTTGCACGGGTTTCCGGAAATTCTATGATTGGAGCTAATTTAAATGATAATGATATTATTATTATTGATACTTCATCAAAACCAATCAATGGAGATATTGTTTTAATTAATTTAGGAGGGGAATTTATTGTAAAAAGGCTCAAAATAATTAATACAGAAATTTATTTTGTTTCAGAAAATGCTGAAATGCCACCTTATAAAATTGATTTTGCAGGAGATTTTAGGATTATTGGTGTGGTCAAATATTATATAAAATCAGTCGAATAGACTTTTTAAATATTGAGCATAATCCTCTTGGGTATTGATATTCAAAAGAATATTTTTTTTGTATGTATTCATTTTTGAAGCTTCTACAATAAATGGCTTAATTAAATTGATAAAATTATACATACTTAATGTTCTTTTGTCTGTTTTACTTTTTTCTGAATTTATTATTTGTTCAATTATCGAAACATTTTCATTATGATAGATTGCACATAGCGGTTGTATCCGGTTATCAACTTTAAGAATAGAATTACGATATTTTAAAGTAATTTCTACAAATTCACGGATGAAATCACTGTTAATATTGGGCAAATCGCAGGAAATGACAAAGATTTTTTCATTCGATGAATGTAATAAAGCAGAATGGATACCCCCCAGGGGACCATAGGATTTGAAAATATCTTTTACCTGCCTTTGTTTGATGAAATCATAATAAATGTTACCGGTAGAAACAAGAATTTCAGAAAAAACGGATTCCAACTGATTAATTAAATATTGAATTAGAGGTATTCCGTCCTTATTGATTAACGCTTTATTACTTCCAAATCTACTACTTTTGCCACCTGCTAATATAACACCGCTAATGGAATATAAATTCATTTATTAAACTTTCTGAGTATTCATCATTATCGACATCGAAAATAAATGAATCATTCAAATTATATTTAATGATTATCTCGTTGAGTAAATTTTTGCGTACTACAAGAAATAAAAATTTAATATTAGATGTAATCAATAAACAAAGACATTTGTGCCATCCGATATTGGATGTTTCAAGAATACCTATTTCATCTAATAAAATAATATCTATTTTTCTTTTAATTGACTCGAAAATTTCTAATGTTGCAAAGTCGAACGAAGATTTTCTATATCGGAAATCACCACATTGATCTGATGAAAACTCTGGGTCTTTTCTCATTAATTCGAGTTTTCTTCTATTTTCCAAATTGACTATATCATATCCAATTAACTTGTCATCCCTGTAAACTGGTTCAGATAAAAATCCGCTAAATTTAATATTGTTTTTTCTAAGGAAATTTGCAACATTAAGTAGACTTTTTGATTTACCTTTTCCTTTAGCACCTGTTATAATAAATACTTTCATAATTTAATATCGGATGAAAAAAGGTTTATTCCGATTATAAACTGTCTTCCTGGTTGCGGGAATCCATATTCAGTTTCGTAATATCTGTCATACAAATTGTTAATCCTTAGAAATAATTCAATTCGGTTAAATAATTTTTGTGCGACTCTTAAGTTTTGGATAAATTGATCTTGCAAGCGAACCTGTAAACGATTATCCGGATTGGTACCATAAATCAATCCTACAAAGCTTGTCTCAATGTTCCAGGAAAAGCCAAATTCATAGGCTTGATGTAGAAAAATATTAAAAAGGTGACGTGGCCTATTATCAAGTATTTTTGAATTCGCATCTGAGCTTGTATTTTCTGAATATAAATAGGTATAATTAATATCAGTTTCAATATCAAATAATCGAGATATAAAGGACAATTCAAATCCTCTGAATTCAGCTCTACCAATATTTTGAAATTGACGTTTATTATCAGGTAAATTTTGCAAGTAAATCAAATCCTTAATACTATTATTATAGATGGCAAATTTTAAATTTCCATTGTTAAATAAATTAATGCCGGTGCCAATTTCCAAATTAATTGAATTTTCAGGTTTTAATAGAGGATTGGCAAGGTTTGTACCTATTAATTCAGAGTAGAATTCTTTTAATGTTGGAAAACGATTTTTGAGAGTAAGATGTGTATATAGATATATTTCATTTGTGATTTGATAGTTTGCTCCAATGAGTGGGTTAATTGAATTTGATGGATTCCTTAATTCCCCGGCATTGGCATAAATTGGTTGTAGAATATCGTAACTAATGCCAGCAACCAGTGAGAGTGATTTAATTAGTTCCAGATCCTGTTCAACTCCGAAAGATAATGTACGTGCTTCAAAATTTTTGAATGGTTGATTGGAATTCCCTTGCTCATTGTGTGTGTCGTGTCTTAAATTAATTGATAATTTAGTTTTTCCATTAAGGGTACCATCTTTTGTTAAAAGTAATAAAGCTCCGTAAGAGAAATCATCATAAGTAGAGGTAAAGGCATACCGTTCTTTCTGACTATTAAAATTTGCATCGTCATAGGAATTCAAAACGTTATAATAGGTGTCATAGTAAGCTATAAATTTCATATTAAATAAATTTGAATTTGTATATTCACTGTTAAGGCTGAAAGTGTTTTTTTTCCATTCTGTAAATTTCCAGTAGCGTGGTCTATTTGTATAGATATTAAGTGGTAAATCTTTGGGGTTATTATTGTGGGTAAATAGAAGCGAAAAAGTTAGATTGTTTATCGGATAAATTGTAGTTTTTAAGGAGAGTGCTTGCCTATGATAGGAACTATTATCACGTATTCCACCATTTTCATTTTTTTGCTCAGTAAAATTTTTAGGTAGTGAATATCCATCAGAACTTTCGCTAAGCATAGAAATTAGCCAACTAATAAATTTAAATTTACCATTGTGTGTCAGTGAAAAAGCCTTGGCTTCACCATAATGTACGGAAGCTTTGAAATCAAGGATATCTTCAAAAACATTATTTGTTATTACATTAATAGTGCCGCCCATTGAATTTGCACCATATACAACTGATGGCATACTTTTTGTTATGTTTATTTTTGATAAATTATTTGTGGTAATACCACTATAATCTAGCGAACCATCGTAAGGTGAAGAAATAGGTACTCCATCGTAAAACAATAATGTCTGACGCTGTTCAAATCCCCTGACATTAATTACAGCTTCGTTTCGTGTGTTCCGTGAGATATAAATACCAGATAAGAATTTCAAAGCGTTTTCTAATGATAGAGCATCAAGTTGATTAAGTTTTTTTTGTTCGATATCAATTATATTCGAAATCTTGCTTATTTTCTCATTTGTTCCTGTTACTATTAGTTCTCCTAAATAATAATGTTTTAAACTGTCATTACTTCTTGCTTGTAACAAAGATAGACAAGAGAGGATTAGTAAAAAATGGATTGTTTTCATTATTCCTCCGAAGAAATATATTTATGGTTATTAAATTTTTTCATTGAATTATGTATAAAATTTGCAAGAACTTCTGAAAAAAAATGTATTGGGTGCAGTAGAGCATACTTTATAGTAATTTTTTTATTATTCATAATTGAATTTTGTAAAGAATCAATTGCGCTAGGCATAAGTTCATTGCTAATTCTGTACACTTCATCGAATGATCTGACACCCATTTTTTGCCAAAATTTGTTAATATTAAAATTTTTTGAAAGTACAATAAAGAGATTGAATGAAATGAGTATCAGTGTAGCTCGTACAATAATTTTTGTAGCTTGAATTAATGAGCTACTTGAATAATTAATTAATAGTAAAGTTGAATCCTTTTGGCTTGTTAAAAGTGGATAAAAAATCAAGCTGATCAAAATAATTATAAGGAAAAATTTGTTAAAAATTTTTTTCAATAAATAGGGATATGCCAAAGAAATTGTTATTATTGAAATAGTGCAAACGATACTGGAGTATTCCAGGGGTAAAAATGCAGAAATCAGAAAGATTAGCGGTAATATTTTTATAATTGTTTTATTCATTCTTACTCATAAATTCTAATTTAGCAAAGGTTTTTTGAAAAATTCTGTCAGCTAAAAAGCCGGCAAATATTCCAGCGATTAGATAAAGAATGATAAGAAATGATAAGAAGTAATAAATATTAGCAATATTAATTCCTAAAATTCCAGATAATTCCTGAGCAATGAAATTGTAAACAGAGATGATGTCTATACCGAAAATGAAAATCTGTGCAATTAAGCCATGTGCTAAAGTATAGAGCATAATACTAATTCCTGCGATTATAGATGAAAATAGATTTGTTTTCATTAAAATAAAAATGAATTCAGCTATAATAGCTTCCATAAGGATAGCTATTATGGGAGTGATGACAAATCCACCAGCAGATAATGCTTTTAAAGATGAGGTAACAATTGCCATAAGTAGTAAAGCACCACGCTTACGAATAAATTTATTAGCGATATTTAAAATTATGGCAGCAAAGAATGTTAAAAGCGTACCGCGAAATGGAATTTTTAATAGGTGTAGATAGTTCCCAATTAAAATTTCAACAGCAGCCCAGATAGCTGAAAATATGGCTATCAAAACAAGTTCTTCCTTATTTAATTTTAAATTTTTCATATAAAAAAAGCCTCATGGAAAGTGAGGCTTTAATAAATTGTTTATAATATTTAAACACTCCTTTCCAATTGCGTTCACGACGCAGGGAGGCGTAAAAGTTTCCTTTTGCACCCTATCGGCTTGAAATCATAGCTTTATAAGCCTTAGATTTTCAAGCTCGGAGTTTTGTATATTTCAAATAACAATTAGCAACCTTCTCTTTTTGGTTTACCTTTTTTCTCACCACTCGATGGAGGTGGTTGAACTTTGGGTAAATTTGTTTTCGGTAATTCCCGAGAAACAGCAATTTCTGAGGTTGCACCAACTAATGGGGTACCCCCAAAATGTTTACTTATTTCAATAAGTTTTTCTTGATTTTTTGAATCTGATATAATTGGGAAAATAATACTTTTTTTCCAATTATCTATGCCTCCTTTGAGCATTAAGATGTTTTTGTATCCTAAGGTTTTTAAAAGTAACCAACTTTGAGCGGTCTTCAGTTCGTCATCTGAATAAATCAAAATTTTTTCATTTCTTAATAATTCAGAAGTTTTGATTTTGGTCAAAGGTATGTTTTCAGCGCCAGTTATAAAATAATCCTCGTATTGCTTTTCATCACGAACATCAATTAGTCTAAAATCAACTTTGCCTTGAATGAGCCATTCGGCTAGTTGTATAGGTGCTATTATGTTATTTGAATCAATAATGTTAAGCGCCAGTTCATCGACATTGATGATTGCTTTGTTACTTTCATAAGGAGTATTGAAGAATATTGCAAAAAACCCTGATATAAGAGCAATAATTGCCAATTTATTATTTGTGGATAGATTAATTTTTTTCATCTTTCACCTCAACATTTTTTGATGCTAAACGCTTTTCAACCCATTCTGCGGCTATAAACCCACCTAAAGCCATAAGTACAACAAAAAATATAACAATTCCATATGGTATATGCAAAACATCGGACAGATTGAGTTTACCCATTGCGGTTGAATAGTAAAAAGGTTCAATTGCAGAAAATATTAAGCTAAGTCCAAAGGTACCTGCAATTACTCCAAGTAAAAAGAAAATTGCATCCAATTTTCCTGTGCTTGCAGCAACGAGCGAAGTACCGGGACAATATCCGCCAATAATAAATCCGAATCCAAGAATTAATCCACCAACTATTTGGGGCACTAAAAATGTATCATTGCGATAAATGAGATTATAATCTAAAAATCCGATGAGTGATAAATAATAAACACCGATCATAGCAGTGACAATTGCTGTGAACATAACTTTAAAAACTGCCATATCTGTAAAATAAAATTGTGAAGTCAATTTTTTTGCACTACCAAAACCGGCACGTTCGAGGAAAAAACCGAACCCAATCCCGATAATAAATGCAATAATGAAGCTAAATTCTTCGCTGAATAAATCAAATTTATAAAATGGTGCCATCATCTCCATTGCCTCCTTAAAAAATAAGCTAACATATAAGCACCAGCAAAAACAGAAAGCATAAAAGCCCAGGAGCCGAAATTAAGTAGAGCACCACCACTAAGTGCTTGCCCACTAGTACAACCCCTTGCTAATTTAGCGCCAATACCCATGAGCGAACCACCTAAAAATGCGAATAACAATCGCTTTTTATCAGTAAAGTTAGGTCCGCGTTCTATGCTATATTTCACTCTACCAGCTAAAATACCTGAGATAAATCCTCCGAAAAGCACACCCAATACCTCAAACACAAGCCAATCTTTTAAGGGATTTGTATTATCCTCTAGATATGATTTGTAAAAAGCATTGTTATGAGCAAATTCAGTATCAATTGAGTTTACGATTGCTGCTAAAGTTGAAGAAAAAGCACCTGAAGCTCCAAGACCGCGTCCCATAATAATGAAAGTCAAAAGGAGAACCAACCCAAGTCCTATTCCTGCAAGATATGGATTAGAGTATGGTTTTGGTGGTGAATAAAATCGTTCATTTTTTTGATTTGATTCCATTTTAAGCCTCGCTTATTTTATTATATCATAAATAGCTGTATTCCATTGTGAGTTCTGTCCCATTGAGACAATAATGAATCTGAGTATTAGACCTCCTGTAATTACTAGAATTGGGGCAACAGGCGTATGGCGAATTTTAAGATTGACTGCAAGCAATTGAATAAAAAGGGGAATAACTATACCTATAAATACAACAAAAATCCAAAATGTAGCAGTATATTCTCCACCTAAAATTAGGTTAACAGCCTGGATGTGAACCTTTGAAGAGGTTAAAAATCCAATGAGAATGAGACAAATTATAATTAATTCAGCCACTAAAAATCCATTATCAGCTTTAGCAAGCATTCTTCTTTCTTCTGCATCTCGGCCAACTAGATGGACGAAAGCAGCTGCTGTTGAAAGTCCAGATACTAAAAATAAAATCCAAAGCATAGAGTTGTTCCAAGCTGGTCTTGCAACAAATGAACTTAGTAAAATGCCGGTATAAGTACCAAGTAATCCGCCAACAATCATAGATGCCGAACCGATAATTTTTATTAAAAATGGTCTTTTATTAAGTTTTTCTGAAAAATTTGTCAATAATTTTAATTTTCCTTTAATTTCATCGGGTATTCTGATTAATGCATTAGCGATCAAGATTGGATATACGAGAAATAATATCCAAGCACCCCATGACATAGGAGACCACCACTGGAATGTAACATACATTCGCCAGAAATGTTCCTTATAGCTCAAATCAAGGAATAAAGCCAACATACCAATTGATAATAAAAAGATAGCAACAATAGGTACAAGAAAACAAGAGCATTTTGTGTTTTTGGTTCTGCCGGTTAATATGAAGTAACCGGATATCATCATCATTCCAGCGACAAATCCACCAAGAAATAGATATACAGCAATTTCCCAACCCCAAATATGAATCGCAGGGTCAATCAAAGGGTTATTTCTTGTTATGACTAATTCATGCATCGCATCACCTTTAAATTAGATAATAGACATTTGGTTCAGTTCCTGCTTCAGGAATTAGTGTATGATATTTTCTGGCTTTTAGAAGTTGAGCAACATCACTCATTGGGTCATCCAAATCACCAAAATACATACAATGAGTGGGGCAAACTTCTACACAAGCAGGTTTACCGCCATGTTTGACTCTGTGTTCGCAAAATGTACATTTTGAAGCATAACCAACTGGATGAATAAAACGAGCATTGTAAGGACAGGCTGCTATACAAGCTTTGCATCCACTGCATTTGTTTTGATCAACAAGAACGATTCCACCTAAACTCGAAATGTAACTAGCACCACAGGGGCAGCAATAAACACAGGGAGGATTATCACAATGATTGCAACGCTCGCTTCTGTTTTCCTGATGTAAATTAGGAAATTTACCTATTGTTTCGTAAGCAAGCCAGTCCCTATTGAAACCTTCTGGTACGTCGTTTTCAGTTTTGCAAGCTACAACGCAATCCATACAACCGACACATTTTTTTGTATCAATAACCATAGCAAAGCGAGCCATTTAATCCTCCATAAGAATAGTAACAAAATTGACATTCATACCAGTTCCGCCCATAATCGGGTCAATTTTATATTTTGTAATAAGTTCGGCATCACTTGCACCTCTCATATATGCTCCGCTCAGAGCTTTAGATCGATGTCCAAAACCATGAACCATATATACACAATCACCGCGAATTTTTTGAGTTGCTTTGACTTTCACCTTGTTGCTAATAATTCCATCTTGATTTTTTAATCTGATGTAATCGCCGGATTTTATCCCAATTCGATTTGCAATATCTGAGTTTATCCAAACTTCATTTTCATTCATCATGTCCCTTAAAATTCTATTAGTCTGAGTTTGACTGAAGGTATGAACAGGTGCTCTTCCAAATAGCAAGCGAAAATATCCCGGAGGTGGATCATCAGGTGGAATATAGCGTGGAATAGGGTCAAAGCCATATTCAGCAAGCTGATTTGAATAAAATTCAACTTTTCCGCTTGGTGTGAAAAATTCCTGCTTTACACCTTCATTATCGTAGATAGGCTGTTTTTCTCCGAAGATAATTCCTTTTGATTTAAATTCATCATAAGAATATCCGGCAGATTCAATTCTATATTTTAGGTATTCTTCAATATCAGTCCAAGGGAAATATTCGTTTAAATTTAGTTTTTCAGCTAATTTTTTGGCAATCCACCAGCCGGGTTTTTGTTCATTGGGTGGATTTACAACTGGTTGCCTAATGAGAGCAAAGGGTAGATAGAAAGAATTTACACTTATATCGTCAAATCTTTCTAAATAGACAGCTTCTGGAAGTACAACATCAGCCCATGAAGTAATTTCGGATGGGATAACATCAATTGCTACAAGTAAATCCAATTTATTAATTGCCTCAATCGTTTCCAGCTGATTTGGCATTGATTCAATTAAATTTGTACCATATACGAACCATCCTTTTATTGGGTATGGCTTTTCGGTAAGTGTTGCTTCACGGATACCGTTAGTTAAACCTTCTTCACTTATAAATGGATACTTATTATCTGGATTGTCTGCTTTTTCTCTTTGTGATTCAGGGTAAGGTGGATATGGGTATTTAGGAATCTTCATTTCAGCAGGTTTAAAGAAACCACCTTTTCTATTCCAATTACCAAGTAAGGCATTTACAAGAGCAATTGCTCTACTTCTTTGAGTGTCGTTACCATACCAATTTACATGCCTTCCCGGATGAACAAGTGATGCAGGTTTATGAAGTGCGAGTTCCCTAGCTGTGTTACGAATTTGTTCAGGTGTAATTCCAGTTTGTATATACGCCCATTCTGGAGTATAAGCAGAAATTTCATTTTTAAATGATTCAAAGCCCCAGCCATATTTATCAACAAAATCTCTATCATAAAGATTTTCGGTGACAAGGACATTCATCCAGCTTAATAATAGAGCCAGATCGGTACCAGGTTTAATAGGTAGATAGTATTTTGCCTTGCCAGCGGCTATTGAAAATCTTGGGTCAACGACAATTATACTCGCTCCGTTTTCAATTGCTTTTGCAAAATCCTGAACCTGAGTATTATGCATATTTTCTCCCAAGTGACTGCCAATTAAAGCAAGGCATTTTGTATTACGGATGTCAGTACGTTCGGGTGAACCGATATAATCGCCAAAAGTTAATTCAAATCCTATTTCGCGTGGACCACGGCATTGTGCAAATGATGGGGCAACTATATTGATTACTCCAAATGCTCTCAAGGTGTGTTTCAGGAAGTTTCCACCAATGCCATGATTGAAAAGAGCGATTGATTCGGGTCCGTAAGTTTCTTTTATTTTTAGCATTTTATCTGCTATATAATTCAAAGCTTCATCCCATGTAGCTACAACCCATTTTTCGTCGCCTCTGTTGCCTTTGCGGATAAGTGGAGCTTTCAAACGATCTGGGTCATAGTGCATGCCAACACCACCAGAGCCTCTCGGGCAAAGTCTTCCATTACTCAAAGGGTCAAGTGGATTACCTTCAATCTTCCATAGTTTACCATCTCTGACGTAAGCAATTGCTCCACATTTCCAGAAGCAGATATTGCAATATGTCGGCACTTTTCTGATACCTAGTTCATCTGTGTCATTGCTTTTTATGTTGCTTATTAGATTTTGTGAAAGTGCAGCGCCTGCAAAAGTTGCTGAACTAATTTCGAGAAATTTTCTTCTTGTCAGTTTCATTTTAGTGTTGTTATTTTTATTATTTCTGATTTAATTTTTTCACAAGTAGTAAATTCATTGTAAACAGTGCAATCTCTACAATTTAAATTTTCGCAGATATTGTTTCTGTGTTTAAAACTCCAGCAAGGTGATGAGTGTGATTTGTAAGCTTCGCAATTTTCCCGATCTTTTTCGGAACATTTGACAATGTTCCAGCAAGGAATCATTGAATAAATCAATTTTATTGCTGGAATTGATAATTTTAAATTTTTGATAGCATCTTGTATGCACTTTAACCGCTCTATATCAGATTCGGAATATAAGCGATGAGAACTTTCAGATTTAAAGGGTATGATTAGGTTTTCACGTTCATACATTCTGAGTGTATGAACTGATAAATTTAATAATCTTGATACAGAGCCAATTGTATATATTGGAACTCTTGAAGGGCTAACATTCATTGATACCATAATATTTAATATTTCAAAGTATTAAAAAATTTGATACTCAAAATTATAGATTTTATAAAGTATGTTACAAGAATCAAGATAATTCTATCCCCTTTGTGTTGTTAGACTTACATAACTCATAATTTAGTTTTACCTATATTTTTATTTAATTATTTTAGGTTATTGGCTAAAAAAATTTTTAATTTCTAAATAATTGATTGGAATAGATTAGAATTTTTAAGCAAGTTTTTGAAGAATTACTAGGGTGTTTTTTTTCTATTTGTCATTATTTGAGAATTTTTATCTATTATTTATAACTTATTTTTGATTTGAATGAGCTTGAACCTAACTCTTTGTTTTTTATCATATTTTGATGTACTTTTTAAGTTTTTGATGTTATTTGATTTCAAGTTTATTTTTATGTAGTTTTAAAATCAATTTTTTAAATGTAAAATATTTAATTTTTCTTTTGATTGTATTAAATAAATAAACAATTTTCTTCAAACTTTTTGCATAAAAACTCAATAGTGTGTTATTATGAAATATTAATGAATCCTTACTTACAGGTTGTTTATTTGATTCAATTGCATTTTGTAAAAAGCACAAAATATTTTCTCTTTTAACGTATTGATTCAGCTTATTATTAATGAAATAAGGTTGAAGTAGCATTTCGATATACTTTGATTCATCTTTGTCAATTTCGATAACTTTTTCAATTAATAATTCATCGGAATTATAATCATAATAGTTTAAAAAACTTTTTGTATTAAAGTCCAGATGAATTAGAGGATTTCCCCAGTAGATGGGTATGCTATTTACAAGCATTGGTTCAAAAATCTTTTCTGTAGTATAGCCATTACTTTCCTCATTTTCAAATGCAATAGTAAATTTATATTCTCGAATAAATTCTAGTTTGTTTTTGGGGCGAAATCCAAGATTATTATATAAACGACCGGCAGAATCAACTTTTTTATACTTATTCAATTTTTTGAAAAAATTATTTCGTTTTTTGCAATAGGGATTAGAATAAATAAAATTGCAAAATTTCTTTTTCTCACTCATAATATGAGAAATATCAAAATTTTGTTTTATTATCTTATTGACATCATCGAATAATGCATAAAGAGGCAATCGATAGTGCTTTTCTGAATCAATAAAGTGGAATGATAAGGAATAATCACATTCTTTGTAATTTGGTAATATGTTTTCTCCAGAGAAAAAAAATTTTACACAGTCATATAGGTAATGTTTAGTTCCGAAAACAGAATAGAACAAAAATTCAGGTTGATTTTCATCAATTACTACTTCGTATATATCACGAAGAATGTCAGTGAAATAGTTGTTTTTTGGATTGAATTCAGGCCAAAAATCTACGAACGCAACTTTAATTTTTCTTTTCAATCTTATTCAATCAACTTTTGAATGTAATTAAATTCAAAATTATCAAATTAAATAGATCCAAAATTAAAATAAAAATTTTTTAGGGCACTTGGAAAAGTGCAAGCAATGGATAAGTCTAAAATTTAGCTAATTTTTCATGGAATACGAAAAAAAATCCGTCGCTATGAGGACGGATTTTTAGTAGCGGGGACAGGACTTGAACCTGTAACCTTCGGGTTATGAGCCCGACGAGATACCAATTACTCCACCCCGCGATAATCGGATTACAAATATACAAAAAATTATTAATTTGTAAAAACTATATTCTGTTTTAACGTGAAATTCAGAGAATTATTATATGCAAGAGTTGATTAATACGCGTGAACAAGAACTTTCCTTGCTTTTAGATCGGCATTTAGCAATAACAGCTAACGCTGGCTCCGGTAAAACCCGCACTTTAGTGAATCGTTATTTAGCCATAATTGATATGGGTGTCTCTACTGATGAAGTAGTTGCAATAACATTTACGAGAAAAGCAGCTAATGAGATGCTGGCAAAAATCATACATGCTATCGAGAATAAAATCAGGAAAATTGATGATGATCCAGCCGAGATGAGACGTTTAATGAAAATTAGGGAAAAGCTCTCATCAGCAAGAATTATGACTATACACAGTTTTTGTAGTTCATTATTAAGAGAATATCCAGCAAAAGCTAATGTGAATCCATTTTTTGTTGAATTGAATCAGGCTGAACTTTACAGAATTAAGCAGGATAATATTGTTTATGTTTTAGAAGAAATGCTAAAGGATGAAAGATACAAAGAAAATGTAAAATACCTTCTTCTGAGGTTAGGGATTAATCGTGTTGTAAGATTCATTGATGAAATTTTGAATAGAGCTGAAATTTTTGAGGATTTGAAAGATTTTTATTTTAATCAAGAGCCGGAAGAATATCTGGAGAGGGTAAATATAATTTTTTTTAAAATGATATATGAACCTTTGACACAAGCGATTGAACGTCTAAATGAGATTATTGTTTACATTGAAAAAATAAATTTAACAAGAAATGAACTTTTAGCTTACAATGATTTTTCTAATGTCCTAAGTAATATAAATGCGTTAATTTCTAAGATTTTAGAGATACAAGGAAGCAAGGAATTATGGCATCTTATGGAGAGATTATTTAAGATTAAGCCATCAATTATTACAAATGATTTCAAAATAAATCAAAAACTGCTGAATAAAATGAATTTTCAAGTCTTGCTGAGTAAAATCAGTCTTGAATACGTTAAAGAATCAGAAAAATTATTTTCGATATTTAGATATGTTAGAGATTTGATTCCAGCAATTGGAAAAGATAAATATGAACTTGAGTTGTTTAAATTCAATCAACTATTATTTCAAATAAGTGAGAAAATTATTGAGGAAATTGAAAATGAAAAACAAACAATTGGTGGAATTGATTATAATGATATGCTCATTAAAGCTGATAAATTATTAAGTGATCAAGATGTCGCTGATCAAGTTAGGAAGAAAGTTAAATATCTTTTAATTGATGAATTTCAGGATACCAATGATTTGCAATTCAGAATAATACAAAAACTTGTACCTTCGCTTAATGGTAAAATCTACCAAAAAGAGCCTGTAAATTTATATGTGGTAGGAGATGCAAAACAAAGTATTTATGCTTTTAGAAATGCTGATGTCCGTGTTTTTAAAGAGGTTATAAGGAAAATTACAGGTATAAATAATCTGCGTTTAAAAGTAGATGCAATTTCAAAACGAGTAGATATACATTCAAAAACTTATGAACTGAGTGATATCGAGGCAGAAGGCAAGATCATTTTATCAGCTTCATTTCGTTTATTCCCAGCAATCGCAGCATTTGTTAATAAAGTTTGTGGTTATGCTTTTGGTATGGACAATACAGAATTTGATGTTGAATACGAGGATTTAGTATGTACAAAGTGTGTAGAAATTATAAATAATCCGAATGCAAATATAAGAAATATTGGTACAATATCTTTATTATTAGTTGAAAAAAGTAAATCTCAAAAAATAGAAAATGAAACAAACGAGACTGGTAATTTTGATGAGGCCTTGGATAATCAGGAAGCACATTTATTAGCAAGATATCTTCTAAAAATAGTTGAAGGTAAAGAACTGTTTACCATTGATGATAATGGTATTAGGCGAAGAGTAAAATGGGGCGATATCTGTGTACTTGCAAGAACAAAGGCATTTTGTAATGAATTAGCCGAGTATTTTTTGAGTTATAATATTCCCTATTTAATTCATTCTGGAAGCGGTTTTTTTGAATCTGTTGAGATTCGTGATTTAATTGGATTTCTCAAATTTTTGGATAATCCTTATAATGATGAGGCTTTTCTGGGTATTTTAAAATCATACTTTTTCAGATTTGATGATGATTTTCTTTTAAAATTGAAATTATCTTCTGAAAAAATGACATTTTGGGAAAAGTTTATTGAATTACCAACAACAGAGACATTTAACGAATTGTCTATTGCAAAACAGAAAAAAATCAAATATTCTATATCATTATTGCAAAAAGCGATTAATAGTTCCAATCGAATATCTATCTCGCAATTGATAATGGTATTTTTAGAGGATACGCATTGGTATGGTATAGCAAGAGTTAATCCGAGATTCCGTCAAATGGTATCAAATGTAAATAAATTCATTGAAATAACCCGTAATTTTGAATCACGTGGATTCCGCAATCTTAGTGATTTTGTAAATGAACTGAAGTCAATCGAGAGTTCGAACTTACTTGAAGCTGAAGCACCATTTATTTCTGATGAAGATGCTGTTAATATTATGACAATCCATAGTGCTAAAGGTTTAGAATTCCCTGTTGTAGCTATATACAAATCTTCTGAATTCAAAGATAAAAGCCCAGAATTATTTTTATCAAAAGAAAATGGTGTAAGTTACAAATTACCAGTTTATGAAGATAATATTTATAAAGAAATCAACACATTATCATATACATTTGATAAAATAAGATATAAAGAAGCTACTAAAGCCGAAGAGAAGCGATTGCTCTATGTTGCACTTACTCGAGCAAAAGAACATTTAATTATAACTTCTTCAAATATAAATGATCCAAGCTATTTTTGGAAATATATATATGAAAGTATTATCAATGAGTTTATTATTAATATTGTGAAAAAAATAAACCAAGAATTACTTATTGATTCTGAACTTACTTTTTATGTTGACGGTAAGAATGTCAAATCTAAAATTAAATATCCCTTAAATTTGATATTCAATTTAGATGAAGTTGAACTCTGCAGCAAACTAATAGAAGCTAAATCAGCGGAGAAAATCATTTTAACTGGAGATTTAGATGCCTGTCCAACGGAGGAATTTTATTCAGCGACCAAATTTAATTTTTTTGATAGCAATAAAGATGAATTTGTCGAATTTTACAGGCTCGGGTTAGATAATAAACTAGACTTGAGAATGTTGAATGCAGATGAGAATGAAAAAATTGAAGATTCAATAATTCAGGGTGTTGGTTTTGGTGTTGTTATTCATAAGCTTTTTGAAAAGATCAATTTTTGGTTAGAAAATGGGAAAATTAACAAGTCAATTTTCGATGTTATTACAAATAAGATAGTTTCTGAGATGAATCTAATTCTCGATGAAAATTTAATGCAAGATTTAACAGAGGTTTGCCAAAGTGTTGTCAATTCTCAATTTTTAATCAGCAGATTAGAGGAATTGAAAAATGCAAATTTTGAATATGAATTATATCTACCATTAGGTACTGAAATTTTAAATTGTGTAGTTGATGTTTTAATAAGGGATAAAACAGGGCAGTATGAAATCTGGGATTGGAAATCAAATAAAATAAAAAATTTTAATGATTTAGAACGTTTAACGAATGTTTATAAACTTCAGATGAAAATATATGCATTTATAGTATCAAAACTGTTTCCTGAACAAAAAGAATTCTCTACACGATTATTATTTGTGAGAGCCGCGAAGGAATTTAGCGAGAAAGATCATTGGATAAAGACTTTTCGTTTCACCATACAAGAACTCGAAAGCTTTGAAGAAGAACTAATTTCTAAAACTAATGAAATGAAAACTGCTTTATATTTTCTTAGGTGATAGTATCAATCCATTTCTTTCTCGAAGTGTATATGCTCAATTTCAAGACTCCAAATTAAATTTCGCATTCTGATATAACGATAAATTCCCAAAATTATAGTTAATAAAGCAATTGGCAGAAATAAAAATCCTATAATTAAAAAAAATAGGTCTTGGAAAAATTTTATAAATGTAAAACCAGCGATAAATAGTGTTAAGGCGGTTCGCTGATAAGATAGGAAAGTACGTTCATTTGACAAAATTGATCGAACTGCGGCTAATTGGTCGGTTAAGCATAAGTCCTTTTCTATGAATTTGGCATATAGACTTTTCTCTATACTCATTTTGCTTACATCATTAAAAAATTAAACATTTGATAATACAAAATTAATTTTTTTTATAATCCAATAAAATGTTCGTTTTGTCTCAACCATTTAATGGAGTTTGGAAAATCAGGGAATATAGAATTTACATATGTCCAAAATTTTTTAGAATGATTAAGTTCACAGGTATGGACTAATTCGTGGACTATAACATAATCAATGACATAATCGGGAGTCATAATTAATTTCCAATTCAAATTAATTTTTTTATCCGAAGAGCAGGAACCCCATCTTTTTTTGGCATTTGATAACCTGAAACTATTGTAAATCAAACCACTCATTTTTGAATAATAATTGAGGCGTTTATGGAAATGATTATATGCTTCAGTTTTGTACCAATTAATAAATAGTTTTTCCACCTGTTCTATATAATCAAGTGATAGTACAAATGAGTCTCCATTAAAATAAAAGGGAATTTCAGAGTTATTTGTGTACTTCAATGGATACTTTTCTCCCAAGTACATAAATTGCTCATTATAGCTGAATCGATTTCTATTTAATATATTTATTGACTGAAAATATTTCTTCCTGTCCTTGATCCAATCGGCTTTTTTAATGATGAAATGCCTAATGTAATTTAGTGGTGTGCCTATTGGAGCTTTAACTATTACTTTTGCTTCATAATTGACTGATATGCATAGACTTTTTCTTTTTGACAAAATTAGCTGATCAATTATTATATCTTTAACAGAAAATTTTCTTTTATTCTTCATACATCAATTCGTTTTTTTTGCACCAGTTAATCGCAATTTTTTTGAATGCAATAAATCTAAATTCCAACCATTCTTTTTCTAAACCGTAGTTTTTAATATTGGATAAAAATTTTTTATAAGCACCACTACCGCTTAGAGCATTTAGCAGAACACTTGATATATTTTTATTTTTTATTGTTGAAGCAAAATTTTTCATTATGTTAAATTCCTGAATTTCGATTTTCGAGGGGATTCTTATAAGTTTTTGATATTCTTGAATGTGATTTTCAGAATCATCAATGCCAAAATCTTTAATAAATTCCTCATTCGATGCAACAACAAAAAATTCATTAATTTTATCATAGCAATAATAAATCTCATTGCTTTGGAGATCCATTAATTTTATTAACCTATTGATATTAATAAGTTTTTTCATTTATTAAATTTTGCCTCATTTTGTAATTCAGCTAAAATTTGCATTGCTTGAATAGGTGTAATCATTTCTAATTTTAGATTCAGTAAACGTTCCCTAAGTTTGTCATCACGAAATTCAAATATTGCTAATTGAGAAGATTTATCTTCGGGTTTGATTTTCCTTACTTTTTGAACGAGATTTTTGTTTTTTGTATTTAAGACTGATTGTTCATCTTCTAATGATTTCATAATATTTTTAGCTCTTTCTATGACTGATTGTGGAATTCCGGCAATTTTTGCAACGTAAATGCCAAAAGAATGGTCTGTACCACCTTTTAATACATTGTGAGTGAAAAGGATTGTGCTTCCAGCATCAATCACTTCAATGTGATAATTAACTATTCTTGGATAAATATCAGCTAGATGGTTTAACTCGTGGAAATGAGTAGCAAAGAGAGTTTTAGCACCAATATTGTTATGTATATATTCAGTAACAGCCCAAGCAATTGCAAGACCATCGGAGGTTGCTGTTCCTCTTCCTAATTCGTCTAGTAGAATAAGGCTTTTATTTGTAGCGTTATTTAAAATATTTCCAGCTTCTTGCATTTCTATCAAAAATGTACTTTCACCTCCAGCAATATTATCATGTGCACCGACTCTTGTGAAAATCCTGTCAACGATACCGATTTTGGCATTTTTAGCTGGGACATAACTGCCAATATGTGCAAGCAATGTAATGAGAGCGACCTGTCGTAAGTAACAGGATTTGCCTGACATATTTGGGCCTGTTATAATATGGATTTGTTCATGTTGATTGCTTAAAAAGGTGGAGTTGGGAGTATAGCTGATATGTTGTGGGAGTGATTTTTCTACAACAGGGTGTCTTCCGTCAGTGATTATAATCTCGTCGAAATCTCCTATTTCAGGTTTGTTATAATTATTCTCCAGAGCACTTAGGGCAAAACTATGCAGGCAATCTAATTGAGCGATGTAGAAAGCATTCTTTTGTATTATTTGTGTATAGTCGATAATTTTTTCTTTAATGCTTGCGAATAATTTTTGTTCCAATTCTGCAATTTTTTCTTCTGCAGTGAAAATTTTGCTTTCGAATTCTTTTAATTCAGTGCTTGTATATCTTTCGGCGTTGGTCAGTGTTTGTTTTCTTTCTAAATATTGAGGCACTTTTTTATTGTGAATTTTGGTTATCTCTATGTAATAGCCAAAGACATTATTAAATCCAATTTTTAATGTAGGAATTCCTGTTTCATTTCTCAACTTTTCCTGGTATGAGTTGAGCCATTTTTTTGCAGAGAATTTAGCTTCAACATAAGAATCTAATTCTGAAGAAAATCCTTTTTTAAAGACATTTCCGGTTCCAAGATTACTTGTTGGATCCTCGATAATGGCTTCCTCAATTATTTGAACTAACTCGTCGAATGAATTCAAATTTTCAGTGATGAGAGAAAAATTGCTTAAACCCAGGAGTAGATTTTTAATTTCAGGTATAACTTTTAAGCTATTTTTCAGATAGATTATATCTCTGGGATTGGATTTATGGAAAGCAATTTTGGAGATTAATCTTTCTAAATCACCAATTTTTGAGAGGGAATTAGAAATGCTTTCCAGCAGTGATTTATTATTTATAAATTGCTCGACAATGTTCAATCTTGTTTTTATCATATCAAGATTTTTTAGTGGCATGTTAATCCATTTTCTCAAGAGTCTTCCGCCAGCGGCGGTTTGAGTTTTATCAATTACAGAAAAAAGGGTAGCAGTTGTTGATTCACCGATTATTGTATTAGTTATTTCAAGATTTCTTTTAGTAGGTGCATCGAGAATCATAAAATCGCCGGGATGGAAAACACTTATTTTTTGAATATGTTGTAATTGATTGTGTTGTGTTTCAGATAGGTAATAGATGATTGCACCACAAGCAGAAATAATTTCATTGTGTTCCTCGATACCGAATGCTTTTAAATTTAATACTCCGAAGTGATTGATTAATTTGTCTTTACCGAAGGAATGATCAAAAATCCATTCTTCTAATTTTGTTAATGATGGTTTTATTGAAAGCTGATTAATAAAAATGTTTATATCCTCTTTTTGAGCTTTGTTTATCAAAATTTCAGATGGCTGGAAAGATTCCAATACCTCGATTATCTGATCAATGGGGACTTGGCAAACCGAAAATTCTGCTGTTGAAATATCACAAAAGCTTAAAACAGCAGAGTTGAAAATTGATTTATATTTAATCAGGAGTAGGGAGGCTAAGTAATTATTTTGTTTGGAATCGAGTAATTTATCATATATTGCAACACCGGGAGTAACAACTTCAACGACACCACGCTTGACAATTCCTTTAGCATATTTGGGGTCTTCGAGTTGTTCACAGACAGCAACACGATAGCCGGCTTTTATAAGTTTTGGAAGATATGTGTCTAATTGATGATGTGGAAAACCGGCTAAAGGGCTTTCGCCTGCTGCACCATTATTTCTTTTAGTTAATGCAATTCCACAAACTTTAGCTGTAATAGCCGCATCTTCATCAAATGTTTCGAAGAAATCGCCCATTCTGAAAAGTAATATCATTCCAGGATATTTTGCTTTGATTGAATAGTATTGCTTCATTAATGGTGTTAACTTTTCTTTCATTTTTTCATTAATTTTATTTTGGTAATGCTATGGCATTCAATCTTGATTGAATAAAATTCGCTCTTTTTTCTATATATTTAGTAGGTTTTGCAGCAGACCAGCGTCTTGGGTTAGGTAAAATGGCGGCAATAAGAGCTGACTGGCGTTTGCTTAACTCAAAACAATTTTTATTGAAATAAAACTCAGCAGCGGAAGCTATACCATAAATGCCATTTCCAAGTTCGATAACATTGACATATATTTCGAGAATGCGTTTTTTCCCCCAAATGAATTCAATTAGATATGTAAAATATATTTCAAGTGCTTTTCTGAAATAATTTCTATCTTGCCAAAGGAAAGTGTTTTTTGCTGTTTGCATAGAAATTGTGCTTGCACCTCTTAATCTTTTCCCTTTTTTTGCTTGGTTATATTTTTGTGCGGCTTCGACTGCTTTCCAATCAATTCCCTGATGGGATAAGAATCTTGCATCTTCAGCTGAAATAACTGCCCGTAAAAAGTGTTGTGATACTTCTGCGTAGTTTACAATTTGATAATCTAGTTGGACTAGTTCTCCTTTTTTTAAACCTTCAATAACACGTATTATCATAAGTGGTGTTACTGGTGGGATAATAAACTTATAAATTATTACGAAAATTATGCTTGTTGTTGTAAATCCAATGATAAATTTTATGATTAATTTGAGAATTAATTTCATATTTTAATTTTTGTTTGTTTAAGAAATAAATTATAAATTTTTAAAGTATTAACGAATAAAATAAAATTTTTTTACAACATGAAGTATTTTACTGAATTATATATAAATATGGAATATAGTTTTAAACTTAGCAAATTAATCACAAATTAGGTAACGAAATAATGATTTAAAATTTATAGTTTTAGAAATCATTTTTTGAATGTAATTAAATTTATAGAGGAATAAATCAACAAAAAGAGTGTTATGCTAAATTTGAATAAGGACAAATTTGAATCGGACGAGAATGAAAAGAAATTACTTAAACAAGGGATTTATCATTTTTACAATTCCGAGTTTAAAGAAGCAATAAATTTATTTCAAACTATATTATCATTTAATCCAAGTTCAATAGATGCACGGATTTATCTTAGCATCTGTTATTTGGCGATAAGGGATTACGATTTTGCTGAAAAAGAGTTGAGTATAGTTGAAGAACTTAATTCAAATAAACCTGTACTATTATTTTCACTTGGAAATTTAAATTTTAAACGGGGTAGATATTATCAAGCTATTGAGTTTTACGATAAATTAATCAATCAATATCCTAAATTCGAGCGGGCTATATTTAACAAGGCAATATCATTAATTAAAACAGGTTCGGTTGTTGGCGTAGATAAATTATTAAAAGATGCTATTATAATTAATCAAGATGATTATTTGTATCATTTTGCTCTAGCTTCTTTTTTGAGTTTTAACAAACTTTTTTCAGAAGCAACAATAGAGTATCGAATTTCAAATGATTTGAATAGTGATTATGTACCTATCAAAATTAATACTGGTTTTAATTTTGTAGGTTTAAAAATGTATGATTCAGCATTTCAAATATTCGAACAAACCAAAAACAGCGATTTGTATGCCAGTGATTCATATTTTGGTATAGCTTTAGTCTATTATGAATTGCATCATTATCGCTTGGCTATTGATAATCTCTCGGTTTCTATTAATTTAAATCCCTTGGATGCAAAGAGCTATATTTTAAGAAGCAATTCTTTTTCAGAGTTGGGTGAGTTAAAATTGGCTCTTGATGATTATAAAAAAGTGCTTACATTTTCTCCTGATTCAATAAAAAAGTATTTTCTGAAGAATGCAAAGGATAGATTTCATTTAACAATTGAGGACTATTTTAAATACATAGATATATATATTGATGATAATCGAACTTATGTGATGTTTTTATAATTTTGGGCTAAAGATTTATATTTTCCTAGAAATCAATAAAAATTCCTTGAAAAAAACATAATTCCTGGATTAGTTTCGTCATTTATAAGAGGAAATTAAATTTTAACACTCTCAATTGAGAAAAATCCTTAAAGATATTGAAAGGTACCTCAAGAACAACCCACCAGTTCGTGATGGAATTTTAATTGCTAGTGGCGGAATAGTCATATTTATTTTGATTATTCAGTTTAGAATCATATTTCACATAGAGGGATTATATTTTAAAGATATTTTTCTCAGCTTCGAAGAGCTTTTCATTTTGCTTCTCATAATAGCTCTTTCCCTTTTTATTTTTTCCTGGCGCCGCTATCGTGAGTTGAAAAATGAAATAATGGAACGTAAAAAAGCAGTACGCAAGATGCAACAGAGTCGTGCCCAGTTGCAAGCAGTGCTTGATGGCGTACCTGATATCATTTTGCAGGTTGATACCAATATGAGAATTCTATGGGCAAACAAAGCCGCAATGACTAAAAATCCAGATTGTATAGGACAGTTATGTAGAGTAGCTTTTTCAGATATCGAGGGGCTTTCGATAGAAACTTATTGTAAATGGGCAATGGAAACAAGGAAAATAGAAAAAGGCATAAGGTTCCAGCCTTCAAAATCTGGAATAGGTGGTGATAAATATTGGGAGGGTATAGGAGTACCTTTATTGTTGAGCGATGGAAGGGTATTCGGAGCAATTGCTATAGCGAGAAATGTGACCGATCACATGCAGGTTGAAGCTACCAAAAAGATACTTGCATCAATTGTCGAATCAAGTAACGATGCAATATTCAGTGAATCACCTGATGGTACGATTAATTCCTGGAATACAGGTGCTGTTAACATATTTGGCTATTCAGCAAAAGAAGTTATAGGAAAATCCAGTACTGAAATAATTTTCAAGAATATTAAAGATAGGGTAGAAGAGTTTAGAGAAAAATTAAAAAAAGGTCGTAGCATTGAAAATTATATTATGGAGTTCACAAATAGAGATGGGGAAACGAAAATATTATCTTTAACTATGTCGCCAATACAACATTTATCACACTATGTAATAGGATTTTCGACAATTGCCAGAGATATTACAGCACAGAAAAAGGCTGAAGAAGCCTTGATTTCTTCAGAGACCAAATATAGAAATCTTTTTGAATATTCTCTCGAAGGTATTGGAATTATTCAAGGCGATAAGTTTATCTCAGCAAATAAAACCTTATTAAGTATATTTGGTTTTTCTAAACAGGAACAGTTTATAGGGAAATCAATATTTGATTTTGTTGATGATTATGGTAAGGAAACAATCAGAAAGCGTATGTTAAATAGGGAAGCCAATATACCACAGGAATCAAAATATGAAATTATTATTTCCCGAAGAGATGGTGAGAAAAGAAATGTTGAAATTTCAGAGGGGACTATACAAATAGGCTCCGATGAATATATTCAGGCATCATTTCGCGATATTACAGAAAAGAAAAAAGCAGAGGATGAACTAAAGCGTTCACGGGAGCAGTTAAGAAATTTAGCGACACACCTTGAAAAAGTAAGAGAAACAGAAAGGAAAGAAATAGCTTACGAGATTCATGATGATTTAGGTCAAGCTTTGACAGCAATGAAAATGGATATTTTATGGATAGCTCAAAAATTACCCAATTCAGAAAAAAAATTATACGAACGGGCAATGAGTATGTCAACGTTGATTGATGAGACTATCAACAAAATCAGAATGATATCAACTCAATTAAGGCCATCAATACTTGACCATTTTGGCATCGGGGCTGCGATTGAGTGGTTGGCTGAAGATTTTCAAAAACGAACGGATATCTCTTGTAAAATCAAAATTGAACCCAGAGACATCGAACTTGATGAATTCATTTCAACAGGAATTTTTAGAATTTGTCAGGAGGCTTTAACAAATATCACTCGTCACGCTAATGCAACAACAGTTGATATTAGTTTGGTTCAGACTAATGGAGAACTAGAACTGATCATAAAAGATGACGGAATAGGCATAAGCGAAGAACAAGTAAATGACGTCAATTCATTTGGATTGATTGGAATAAGGGAACGTGCATATTTGTCCGGAGGTACTTCATTTATTAAAGGTGAGCCCGGAGAAGGTACGATAATAAAAGTAAATATCCCGATTACTAACAATGGAGCAGAAAGAAATGATTAAGATTATCATAGCTGATGACCATGCAATTGTACGAAAAGGTTTAAGGCAGATTGTTGAAGAAACACCTGATATGATAGTTACTGATGAAGCAAGTAATTGCCAGGAAGTTTTAGAAAAAGTGAGGAAGGGAAATTTTGATGTAGTCATTCTTGATTTAACGATGCCTGGACGAGGTGGCGTTGATACTTTGAAAGAGATAAAATCGGAAAAGCCTGACTTACCTGTGCTTGTTCTTAGTGTTCACCCTGAAGAACAATATGCTATGCGAGTACTTAAAGCTGGTGCAGCGGGATATGTCAATAAAGAAAGCGCACCTGTCGAATTAATCGAGGCTATAAGAAAAGTAGCTTCTGGGAGGAAATATATATCTACAACCTTAGCAGAAAATCTTGCACTAAATTTAGATAGCGATTTTGAGAAACCACTGCATGAATCGCTTTCAGATCGAGAGTTTCAGGTAATGTGTAAAATCGCTATGGGTAAAACTATGACAGATATTGCTAATGAGTTAAATTTAAGTATCAAAACAATAAGCACTTATCGCACCCGCATTTTGGAAAAAATGAATATGAAGAGTAATGCAGAAATTGCTAGATATGCTATCAAAAATGGTTTAGTTGATTGATTTTGTAGGACTTTGACTTACAAAAAATCATCATTTATTCTTACATAAAATTCAGAATTTACTTATATTTTAATTAAATTTTAAATTTTATGTTTGCATTCAGTTAGGTTCGTTCTTTCATATACACAAAATTTGAAAAATGGGCTTTATATCGCTGTTAAACATTTTGAGAGAGGGTATGTTTAACAGTGCTTTTGCCCTAAGCTTCTACCTAAAAAAATGGTGGAGCAGAAAAGCCTGAGGTGGCGGAAAGATTGTTGAGATTTCTTGTTTGGGACGCTTGTAAAACTCAAATCAAAGCCTCAGGCTTTATTTTTGCCCGAAATCAAACCAACCGTATTAGTGGAACAATACGTTAAATGAAGCGGTGAGATTTCGGGCTTTTTATTTTTCTGGCATATTTTATGCTATATTAACAAATATTAAATTATTATTTGAAAAAAGTTAAAGATTCGAAGTAAATATAATAAAATTTGATTTAAATTTAACAAAAATCATATTATTCTTAAAAACAGGTTTGAAATTCTATGGAAGTATTAATAGCCGAAGATCATTTTTTAACGGCTCAGCTGCTAGCAAAGACGCTTGCGAAAAATGATGATATAAATGTTATCGGAATTGTGTCCGATGGTTATAAAGTTATTGAGGTAATTTCCCAAAGGAAAGTTGATATTTGTCTCCTCGATATATCTATGCCAAATTTAAATGGATTGGAGGCACTTAAAATTTTAGCTCGTAAAAAGAAAAAAGTAAAATTTCTGATTTTATCTGGTCATATCGAGAGTTGGATTATTGAAAAAGCTTTAAAATACGGAGCATATGGTTATATAACAAAGAAAGCTGACATTGAAGAGGTTATTAAGGCATTACATATAGTTTATTCAGGAGAAAAGTATTTAGATGCTGTTGCTTTAGATTCTCTGAAAAGTAGTAACAGAACATTATCCCTGCAGATTGTTTAATTATCAAAACGATAAAACTGATATTTCACTAGTTTTATGAATTTACTCTCTAATATAAATTTGTTTTTATATAATTTTTCAAATATTTTTATCAAATAAACACCTCATAATACGGTCATGTATCCCACTAAATTTCAATTATGATTATTCCTTGATAAACGTAATTTCTTAAATTTAATAATTCAAATTATATAGAATTTGAATAATTAAATGGAAATCATGATTTTGGTAATTAATTATTTGTTAATTAATTTATATTTTTTTTTGTGTAATTAAATAGGTTTAATAGTTTTGGTTTCTTCTGGAGAGCTTATATTATCGATTGGTCTAATAATAATAGGCACGCTAATGTTATATTTTGGAGCAGAGGGATTGATTGCTGGTAGTTCATCTTTAGCACGTCGGCTTGGTATAACGCCATTAGTAATTGGTTTAACAGTAGTTGCTTTTGGTACGAGCAGTCCAGAATTAGTTGTAAGTGTAACAGCTGCATTAAAAGAAGAACCAGGTATCGCAATAGGAAATGTCGTCGGTTCAAATATTTGCAATATTGGATTGATTTTAGGAATTGCAGCTTTAATTAAACCAGTTAAAGTTGATTTAAAGTTAATAAAGATTGATTTCATAATTTTAATTGGTGTAACTCTTTTATTTTTATTAATCGTTTCGGATGAATTTATAAGTAGAATAGATGGATTGATTTTATTATCAATTTTGATTGCTTATATTGTAACCACGCTATATATGGCAAATAAGGTGAGATTCAAAGAAATTGATCTACCAATCCCAATAAAGCTGAAGAAACATAGCGAATGGATAGATATAATATTTATCACAGGTGGATTATTAATATTGATTTTTGGAGCGGACTTATTTCTCCAGGGTGCAAAAAAAATAGCGATATATCTTGGTGTATCAAATGTAATAATAGGTTTATCTGTTGTTGCTTTGGGTACCAGCTTACCTGAATTAGCTACTTCTGTTGTAGCAATTATAAAAAAAGAAAATGATATTTCATTGGGTAATATAATAGGATCAAATATTTTCAATTTACTTGGCATCTTGGGCGCTGCTTCGATTATTCATCCAATAAAAACAGTAGATATTGGGATCATTGATTATAGCTTGATGTTGTTTTTAACGTTACTTATTATACCATTTGCTTGGACAAAGCTACAGGTTTCGAGAATTGAAGCCATTATTTTATTATTGATTTATTTTGGATATTTATATTATTTGTATTTAAATATTCCCAAGTAAAATTATCTTTGTAAAACGAACTTACCCCAATAATTTGACTTTGGGTGTTTTATATTGTATATATATATACCAGCACTAATTTGTTCTAATCGGTTAAATCGGATTACTCTGCATCCATTGTCAAAGATGACTTCATTTGTATCATAATATATTGTTTCCATTAGATTGTTAAAAATTGTGAGTTCTACCTTTTCGTATAGCAGTATTTCTTTTGGAACGGGTAAATAAATGGCTGTTTCAAAAGGATATTTGACAGGGTTTGGATATGGATTTTCTACAGTACAAGTGCTTGTGCCTGGATAAATATATAGATCCTGATCTAAATTACAAAAATTGAACAATTCACTACGTAAACCAATATAATAGTTTATGGATTCAAGATAGATAGCGTTGATGAAATCTTCAGTGGAAAATTTTAATTCATAATAAGCTCCTTTTTTATTTTGTTTTTTTAATGATTCTAAATCAGCATTGGAAATAATCAGGTCACATGTATCAGCAGACTTTTCGCCTGTCCCTTTGAAAAAAGTTCTGAAAGCTCTAATTTCGAATGGATATATAGAACCTGTATCAAGAGTTGTTGGTGGAGTGTACGTGTTTTCGGAATAAAATTTTATTTCAGGGAAATCTTTAGCGTCATCAAAATATCTTCTATCATCAAATGCTCTTGAACCAGTGAAATACATCCAGCTTTTGAATTTGCACCATTGTTCTATAAGATTTGTATTTTTTTCTTTATAAACAGAATCGAGAGCAGTGTAAGGATCAATACCAAGAGCAATTATTTCCCACATTCTTTTCATAGCAAAATCGCCGAATTGCTTGAACATATACTGTCCGTAAATAGACCAACGGTAGCCATTGTCTGGGTCAGTATTTGCAAAAGGATATCTTTTAAGTCCGTTAAATAATTGAGGCAAATATTGGTAATAATCTTTTATTTCAGGATAAAGTCTATATTCCATCCATGAACTCGTCAACTCGTAGATTGCTGGTACAGAAGGCTCGATAAAACCATATACATATTGAATTGCGTGATGAAGTTCATGGGCAGCTGTAATCTTTAAAGCGTCAATACCGGTTGTAAAATAAGAAGGTCTTTTAACATTATCACTATAAATTGAGGAATCTTCAGGAGAATAATTATTATCAATAACAATATAGCTAGTGTATCTTGGGAAATTGAATCGTGGAAGGATTTCTCTATCAGCTGTTGTATAGCCGTAACCACCTCTATTTTTGCCAAGCTCGAGAACGTAAATATCGTATTCATCGCCACCGCCATCTCCAAAATCTTTTGGAGGGGGTAAATAACCTATTTGATTAACCTCTATCTCGTAAGCTTTTTCGAAATAATGTGCGACTGAATCTATATAATCTGGAATGCCATTGTCATTGTTATCTGTTGGGTCAACGGCATTTTCGCCTGTTATGTCATAGTGAATTCTGAATAATCCCTTAGGTGAGAGAACTGAATGAGTTAACTCAAATCTAAGAATTATATTGCTATCTTTTAGTTGTTGTATTTTTTCTTGTCTTGTTTTGGGTTCTAAATTGGGATGATTGAGAAAATGATTTATCAAAATTTCTTGTTGAGTATTAATATCGAAGGTAAGGCATTTTGGAGGAAGATGGTTGTTGTAGGAAAAAAGAATGTTTGTTAATAAAAATAGAATGTAGATTTGAGAAAAAATAAAATTTTTCATCGGGGAAACTTGCTTTTTCATCAAATAAAGTTGGATACTTTAATTATCTGAACATTTCTTTAATCATGCCCCAAGTTCTTCGAACAGTACTGACTTCGTGTGTAACCGTGATTGTATTGGAATAGACGTGAGTGTTATCTTTGTTGATTAATTTGAGACGATAATAGAACACCGTTTTAGAAAGGGGAACATCATCGCCTGGTTGATTTTTGAAATAAGCTTCGTTGTCAATGTACTTATAGTTTGAAGGTGTACCCTTTGCATCGATTGAAGTTACTCGCTGGAAACCGCTTTTATTAGAAGAACGTTCAAGCTCAAATTTTTTTAGATCTTGTTCGCTGATTGAACGCCACTCAATAGTAATAGCACTTCCATCTGAGCGGGCTGTAAATGTTTCAATTATTCCTTCATATGCTAGAGTAACACTAATGAACAGCATTATTATTAGCATTGGCAGTATGATTTTCATACGTGTTTTTTAATTAGTCAACATTTATTTGTAACACTGACGCAAATATAATACAAATAATTTTAATTACATCAATATATTATCAACATTTTGTTGAAATAAGTTGTTAATAGCAAATTTCAAATGCTGTATTCAATTATTTTCACTTATTTAAATCAGAATAATAGTATCTTGAGAATTGCTATATTTGTATATGAACACAACAAGGAAATGATTATGGGATTTTTTGATAAGATAAAAGAAAAGGTATCCAATGTTGTAAAATCAACTGCCGAGGCAGTGAGTTTTGATAAATTAAAAGAGGGTCTTTCGAAAACCCGAGATAGTTTTGTAAAAAAAATTCATAAAGCGATAGGTAGCAACAGGAAAATTGATGATAGATTAATAGAGGAAATCGAAGAAATCCTAATTTCAGCTGATATTGGTGTGTATTCTACCGATTTGTTGATAAATTCATTAAAGGCAAAAGTAAAAAAAGAAGGATATGAGAATCCGGAAGATATAATAGAAATTCTTAAAGACGAAATATATAAAATACTATCAGAATCGAACTCAAAGCTCCCACCGAATCCTTATGAAATAAATATCGTTTCCAAACCATTGACAATTCTTATAGTTGGTGTTAATGGAGTTGGCAAAACTACAACAATTGGTAAGTTAGCTTACAATTACACGAAAGCAGGCAAGAAGGTATTAATAGGAGCTGCTGATACTTTTCGTGCAGCGGCTAATGAGCAATTGGAAATTTGGGCACAAAGAGCTGGGGTGAATATCATTCAACAAAAGCAAGGTGCTGATCCGGCTGCTGTTGCTTATGATACTTTAAACTCTGCCATATCAAAAGATTATGATGTTGTTTTAATTGATACAGCGGGTAGATTACACAATAAAATTCACCTTATGTCCGAGCTTCAAAAAATAGGTAAAGTAATGAAGAAACTGAAAGCTTCTGCCCCTGACGAAGTATTTCTTGTACTCGATGCAACAACAGGTCAAAATGCAATTATCCAAGCAAGAGAATTTTCGAAAGTTGCAGATTTGACGGGAATTATATTGACTAAATTAGATGGTACTGCAAAAGGCGGTGTCATTATTCCTATTATAAATGAATTGAAAATTCCTGTGCGATTTATTGGTGTTGGAGAAAAAATAGATGATTTGCAAGCATTCGACCCTGAAAAATTTATTGTAGCTTTATTTGAGGTTAACGGCAAAAATTGAATTACCGAGGCTTTTTAAATCTTTTGGATATATCATTTAAACTCCAAGATATTATAGGTAAAAGAGCAATTTTCATCATAGTTTGATACCTTGGCAGAGAGAAAAAGATAATCGAAATTATGCTGTGATAAACTAAAAAAATAAAAATGTAATTTAAGTTATCTTTATTGGGAATTTTAACCATTCCGTAAATAAACAACATTATCATAAATATCCAAGGAATAAGATAAAGTAAATTCAGGCTTCTATTATCATTAGGATTAATAAACCATAAATGATACAATTTTACGAATGTAGTTTTTAGTCCGTGTAAAGGATTTTCCTTGATTGAATTGAGAGCCTGTGCAAAGTAAAAATCATTCATTTTTATTTCATAATCTTTATGCACAGCTAATTTATTTAGCGAGTCAGCAATTTTTTCATCAGCCCAAATTCCAGGTTGATAAGGATTATGGCCACGATAAAGATTTAAACCGCCTGAAGTTGTCATTGGTATGACTCTATTAAAAATAGTGTAATTCCTGTAAACCCAGGGTAGAAGGGAAGTTATCACAATAAACGAGATAATTATGACTGGATAATACTGCTTTTTAGAGATTAAATAAATGAGTATAATAATGACAAAGAATATGAATTCTGCTCTTAAATATGTTAAAATTACGAATAAGATTGAACTGATAAATAAATTTCTTTTGTTTGACAGATTGTCAATGAGTAATAGAAGTGATGTAGTTAAAATATGGTATAGTAAAGTGGTACCTGGAGTAAAATTAGAATATATAAATTCCGGTAGAAAAGCATATAAAGAAGCAGAAATAATTCCAACTGTATGATCAAAATACTTGCTTGATAATACAAATGTAAGATAAATTGCAATATTGCTAATAAAGATTTGGATTAAAAGAAAAAGGATGTTTCTAAGATTATTATTTTCAATTGTCATAAAAGGTATTAAATAATAAACGTAAGCAGGAGGCATATAGGCAGAAGGGTATGGTTTGCTGTTTGAATTATACTCAAATTTTACTTGATCATCCTCATAGTAAAATAAAGAATAACCTTTACCATTTAATATGTTCTGTGCTATAATTCCATATTCCCAATAATTAATTTTTTCAGAATTATAAATTGATAGTATAATAATAATTTTTAGTATAGTAGATATTATAATGATATAAATAAGGGGTTTACTATATTTCATTTTTATAATTGTTTGGGATTAGATTGTATATCATTTTGTAAATTTAAAAATTTAAAACATACAAAAATTTTATGAAGCAGAAGATAGTTTATGTATGTACAAATTGTGGGAGTGTGTCTCCGAAATGGTCAGGGAAGTGTAATGTATGCGGTCAGTGGGATACATTTGTTGAGGAAATTGTTAGAAAAAATTCTAAGATTGAACAATCATCAAGAACTAACAAATCTGAATTAATAAAGCTAAGGGAGATTTCTAGTGATGAAGATTACCGTATTAGTACGAATATATTAGAATTGGATAGAGTACTTGGTGGTGGAATAGTATCAGGCTCTGTTGTACTAGTTGCTGGTGATCCGGGAATAGGGAAATCAACTTTGCTTTTACAGATGTGTTCTGGTTTAATTGATTTAAATCCAGTATATGTAACTGGAGAAGAATCACTGGAACAAATTAAGTTACGTGCAGACAGGCTTGGAAACATAAATCCAAATATTTCGATTTTAGCAGAGACAAATGCCGAAAGAATTAATCAAATTATATCATCATCTGAAAGCAGGTTGTTCATATTGGATTCAATACAATCATTTTCAAGCGACTCTGTAAATTCAACAGCTGGAAGCATTATTCAGGTTCGTGAATGCGCCTCATTATTTATAAAAACTGCAAAGTCTGAGGCTAAGACAATATTTTTAGTTGGTCATGTAACGAAAGAGGGTATCATCGCTGGTCCCAAAATACTCGAGCATATGGTTGATACAGTTTTGCAATTTGAGGGAGAGAAAACATATACTTTTAGGATACTAAGAGCTTTAAAAAACAGGTATGGATCCACTAATGAAATTGGCATATTCGAAATGACTGAATCAGGGATGAGAGAGTTGGAGAGTCCTTCTGAAATATTTCTTGCACATCGCAAAAGTAATGAACCGGGGATAGCAATAGTAGCTGGAGTGGAGGGAACACGTCCCATAATACTCGAAATCCAAGCTCTTGTTAGCCCAACTGGTTATGGTATTCCCCAACGAACATCAAATGGCTATGATGTAAAAAGATTGCAGATGCTAATTGCAGTTCTTGAAAAGCGATTGGGTCTGAATTTCAGATATTATGATGTATTTATAAATATTGCTGGTGGGATTTATATTAATGATACTTCAGTAGATTTAGGTCTTGCGATAGCTTTAGTTAGTTCACTCAAAGAAAAGCCGGTACCTGAGAATTATGTAGTTGCTGGTGAAATTGGTCTTACAGGTGAAATACGTCCAGTTTCATTTATAGAACAAAGAGTTTCTGAATCAGAAAAATTGGGCTTTGAGACTATATTGATACCAGGTTCCAATTATCAGAAAATCAGAAAAAATTTCAGAATAAACATAGTTCCTGTTGATAAGATTTCACTAGCATTGATGGAATTATTATAATAATTGTATGAACTTTTACGTTGAGAATCTCGTATTATTTATGTAATTTAACAAGTTATTAAAGATATCAAAATTATATTCAATAATGTTCGAAGAAGTAATAGATAAATGGTACCAAAACATCATTTCTTCCGTTACATTGACAGGGGAATATATATATTTGCCTGAAATATTATCCAATGAAAAGATCGAGTTGTTTATAAAAATATATTTAACAGCTGAAATAAACTGGTGGATATATCAGGAAAAAATAATACGTGAATCAAATAAAAACTTTGATTTTAGTGCTAAAGAATTTCAGGAGGTAAATAGTCAATTTGAAAAATTACTTTTCAATAATGCAAGATTTAATCTAAATAACATTAAGATTTTAATATCTAATGGAGTAAAATTACATTTAAATTTTGTTTGCCGTCCAAGGACGACACTTAAGTGGTTTACATATCGTGGTGAATTAAAAAAATCTTATGATGAGTTATCATTACGAATGAAGTATTTCCTTGGATATGATTATTTGCTGAATAAATTATCAAAGTGTGAGGAAATACTCAGGATGCAATTAGATAATACTTTAATGAGTGCTGTGGAATTCGAGCGTTTAATCGCCAAATATGATAATGAAGCATTGTATGAAATGACTCCGAAGGAGTTTGTAGAAATTTTAGATGATTTATTTTATTATTTTGACCCTGAATATCATAGAATAGTTCCTATAAATGCACTTATAATATTTCTTGATGATAAAGGTTTATACTACATTGCGCAACATTTGCAATCAAAATTAAATACCGAAAATAAAAACACACTAAGCAAACGGGAATTTGAAGAATTCCTAAATTATCTGATACAAAATTATGAGCCAAACAAAAAGTTGGAAATGAAAATACCAGAGCCAAGCGTACCTTACAGAGAAGTTATTGATTACCGAATTTCCAAAGAGATATTTAATCAGACTGGAATACAATCAGATAAGAAAATTGATGAAGACAAACAGTCAGAAGATAAAAATGAACTTACAACAGAAGTTGAAATAGATGAAAATGAAAAATTTAAATATGAAGAATTACAGTATGATAGCAGTACCTACGGAACAACAGAAACAGAATTTAGTAATGATGATTACAATCCCTTCACATTGTTAGAACGTAGTTTAAATAGTGAAGATATTGGTTTTGAAGATTTTGATATCGATTTCAAACGTGGGGAAATCAAGCTAGATGATTTTTTATCTAATGATGAAATGGAGCAAGAGAGCTGTGATGAAATAGATTCGGAAAATAATAATGGTTTTTGGCATCTTTTTCAGGTTGAGAATTCTCTTCCGAGTGGGTTTGTTTTGTTTGATGAAAAATTCCCGGCAAAAGTAATTACTGAGGAGTACAATTTTTTTGTTGATAAGCCTAAGTTATTAGAAACAATTGAGCATAAGGATAAAATTTTAAATTATTCATCCTCATCTTTTGAGATCATAGCCAATATTTCAGAATTAACTAACCAAATTGCACCTAAGTTATTGAATAAGATATTAAAGCAATTATTTAATCGAAATGAGGAAGAATTTAACAAATTCATGAGTTCAATAATCAGTTCAAATACTTGGAAATCAGCAGCAGTGAAGATAGATTTACTATTTTCGACTAAATCGATCAATCCCGATTCATCTTTGGCAAAGGGATTCAGAGAAACAGTTCAGTCTCTATTTTTTAAGCAAAGCAAATAGATGAAATTTATTGATATAGCTATAATTACAGTTAAATCTGGTAAAGGTGGAGACGGGCATATAAGCTTCAGAAGAGAAAAGGGAATACCTAAAGGTGGACCCGACGGAGGTACAGGAGGTAAAGGCGGTGATGTCTATATAATTGCAGACAAAAACCTAAATACCTTATTAGATTTCAAATATCAACCCTATTATAAGGCTGAAAATGGCCAACCAGGAGGCAAGAGTAATAAAACCGGCAGAGATGGTAAAGATATAATTATAAGAGTACCTTGCGGAACAATTATTAGGAATTATGAAAATAATGAGATAATAGCTGATTTAATTGAAGATGGTCAAATTTGTTTGATTTTAGAAGGTGGAAAAGGTGGCAAAGGAAATGCTGAATATGCAACACCAACAAATCAAGCTCCTCGTTATGCTCAAAAGGGTGGTTCAGGCATGGAAATGCAATTATTACTCGAATTAAAAGTAATAGCTGATGTTGGTATAGTAGGCTTCCCAAATGTTGGAAAATCTACATTAATTTCTGTAATCAGTGCAGCTAAGCCAAAAATTGCGGATTATCCTTTTACCACATTAACCCCAAATTTAGGTATAGTAAAGGTTGATACAGAAAAAAGTTTTGTCGTTGCTGATATACCCGGATTGATCGAAGGTGCAAGTAAAGGTAAAGGAATGGGAAATGAATTCTTGAGACATATAGAAAGGACAAATTGTTTGTTGTTTTTAATTGACTCTTTAAGCAACAATCCTTTGAATGATTATAAAATTTTAAAAAATGAATTGAAAAGTTATAATAAATCAATACTAGAAAAGTCGAAAATAATTTGTTTTAGTAAAATAGATGCTATTACAGAGGATAGACTTGAGCAATTGAAAAAAATAAAATTCAGGGAACCCAAAACACCAATTTTATTCATTTCATCAGTAGCAAATAAAGGCATCGAAGAACTTAAACAAACACTTTGGTCAATGATTCAATATAGAAAGATGATAGTTAATGAAGTAAATGACTCAATTATTTAAAATCTTAGACCAATAGAGCCGTTAAATAAAAAGAAGAAGATATTATTGATAAAATGAGAAGCTGGAAATGAAAAGGAATGTACTTGTAATTATATTATTTCTTATCTCGATACCATTAATCTCACAAAATGTGAAAAATGACCCTTATTTCGAAAAAGGGGAAAAAGCAATGCTTCATAAGAAATTTAATGAAGCAGTAAAGCAATATACTTTAGCATTAGATAATAACCCTAAAAGCATACCCGCCCTCTCCCGCCGAGGACAAGCATATATGTTTTTAAACAAATTTCAGGAAGCTATAAATGATTTTACAAAAATTATTCAAATTAATCCATCACTTCCGGATGTATATAATTATAGGGGCTTAGCTTTTGGTTATTTGGGTGAGATTGATAAAGCAATCAATGATTTCGATAAGGCAATAAATTTAGATAAAAAATTTGCTGAAGCATACTTAAATCGTGGCACAGCTTGGGCTTCAAAAAGTGAATATGAAAAAGCATTGAAAGATTACACTCAGGCGATAAATTTAAACAAAAACAATGCAGAAGCTTATTATCAGCGAGGGATAGCATATTATAATCTCGATAATTTGAGTAAAGCTCTTAACGATTTTACTCAAGCAATTCAGAAGGGAATACCTTTAGCTAAAGTTTATTATTACCGTGGTAATACTTATTACAAACTCAAAAATTACAACAAAGCAATACAAGACTATAGCAAAGCAATCCAACTTGATCCCAACGATACAGAAGCGATAAACAATCGTGCTATGGCTTATGATTTATCAGGTAACAAAAAAGCAGCTCAAAAAGATCGGGATAGATTAAATCAGTTGGCAGGAAATAGGTTCCCGCCAATTGAATCTATAAAATTTACAACCTACACTGATGAACGAAATGTTTATTCGATACAACTACCCGAAAATTGGCACAAGCTTACGAATGCAGATAAATTATCCTCGGATTTATATGTTACTTTGGAAAAAATCAATAAGAACACCGAACCCTATTCGGTAGGTGTCAGGCTTTCAATGAACAGAAATCTAAGGCAACATTACAACATACCCCAGGATGTAAGTTTAATAAGTTTTTGGGAGGCAAGTGCTGTCGAAAATACGAAAAACTATGCAAATTACAGGATTTTCACCCGTAAAACACATAATATTAATGGATATGATGGATTTCTCAATAAAACACTTATTAAGGTAACGAAAGAATCTATACCCATAAGAATGTATGAGATTATTTTAACCAAAGGTGATGATCTATTTTATGGTTATTTTCAAGCACCAGAAGTACAATTTGCTTATTTCGAAAAGATTTTCGACAAAGCTATAAAGACTTTGCAAATAAAATAAAATTAAAATTCATTTACTTTTGCTCAAAAACTTGACCTTTCCAAACTACCTTTTTATCCAAAAGCAAGAATGGAATAATCAATTCCCAAATCATTAAAACAAAAATAGAGGGTATAAGCCATTTGATTAATCTTTGTTCTTTAAGACGTATGAGCTGTGGTATCATAAGGATAGAGTCCCATAGCAACCTCGTTGCTATGATAGCAAAAACCCATAATGGATTAAATGAAAGAATAGATAATAGTAATCCTAACCAAAAAACAGCAGTAGTAAAAACGAATAAAGCTGCTTTCCAGCCCAATTCAAGTCCACCAGTAGCCCAACGATGGTGCTGTGATTTCAATTCTGCAAAATTTTTACATGGTTTTGTGAATATTAATGAATCAGGATGCGGATGGTATCTAACGAATTTTCCTCTGTTTACAAGGGTTCTAATTAAAGCCAGATCTTCTGTTACAGAAAATTTGATTTCGTAATATCCCCCAATTTCGAAGAAATCGTTTCTTCTGATAGCAATATTGTTACCATAACATCCGAGTGGATGCCGAAAAGCAAGTCCAGCACTTGCCATTGAGTGAAGCATAATCCATTCGATGGCTTGCATATTTTCAAAAAAATTTTTCCCTTTAATAGAAGTAAAAGAAGCAAGAAATGATAATTTTTGATCGTTGAATGCTTTGTGAATAGTTGCGAGCCACTCTTTTTTGTAAGTGCAGTCAGCATCAGTCATAATGACAATATCACCTTTGGCAGTTTCGATACCTCTTTGCAATGCACCCGGCTTGCCTTTAAGATTAGGATTTGATGTTTCATCTGTAATATGGACTGGAACCAGGTTTAATATCTTTTCTTTTAAAGATTCTATGATGATACCAGTTTTGTCTGTCGAACGGTCGTTAACGGCTATAATTTCATATTTATTTTTATCGTAATTATTTTCTGCGATAGATTCAAGACATTCTTTGATATTATGTTCCTCATTTCTTGCTGGTACAACGACAGAAACAAAATTAATTGAATTATTATCTGAAGTATTTAGTGGCTTGATTCTCTCTAAATAAGCTCCATAAATAAAAGTGACTGAGCGGATTGTATATATAATTATAGCAAAAAGCACCAAAAGCTCGATCATACTGTTATTGTTTTAAAAGGTTGTTAAAGATTGACAAAATAAGATTAACAAGTTAACGATTTTAAAGAATGTTTTAAATTCAAAAATAATAAAAATGAGAAAAAATGAATTCAAGGGTAGATTTATTAGAAGGACCAATTGATTCGACGCTAAGGAAATTTGCCTTACCACTAATATTAAGTTTTGTTATTAACATGGTCTATACTTGGGTAGATATGTATTACGTCAGTCGGATTAATACTGTCTCTGTTGCAGCCGCAGGTGTAGGAGAACAAATTCTATTTTTTGCATTTGGTTTAGGGATAGGATTTGCCGTTGGAACAAGTATTGTGGTAGCTAGACGATTCGGAGAAAGAGATTATGAAGGAGCCACACATACAGCAACACAGGGTTTTCTTCTTATGTTCGGTTTTTCAATGTTAATTACTCTATTGCTTTATCTCACTTATCCAATGATATTGAAACTTATGAATATCGAGGGTGAAACTTATACACTTGCCGAAAAATATTTATCTGCAATTAGTTGGGGAATGCCTTTTAATTTTTTGATTTTCCAATTGAATGCGACAGTTCGTTCAACTGGCAATTCAGTATTTCCGATGGCAATATTGATTTTTGCAAATATACTGAATATAATTATTTCTCCATTTTTAATATTTGGCATAGGACCGTTTCCAAGGATGGAAATATTTGGTGCTGGTTTAGGAACTGCAATTGCTGAATTCATAGGTTTTTTAGTTGCTCTTATATTGATTCAGACAGGAAAATCAGGACTAAAATTATCTTTTAATGATTTAAAACCGGACATTAAAATAATAAAAAGAATAGTCAAACTTGGTATACCAGCCTCCCTGCAATTGCTCACAATAAGTATAAACAGAATTTTAATATCGTCGATCACGTTCTCTTTTGGAGCAGAGATTTTGACTACTTATATGCTAGGATTGAGAATGGATTTATTTGTATTTATGCCAATATTTGCAGTTGGAGCTGCTATTGAAATAACTACTGGTCAAAATTTAGGTGCGCACAAAACCGATAGGGTTTTTAAATACTATTATTCAGCTATAAAACAATTATCTCTTTTAATGGCTATTTTTGGAGTTTTGGTATTTTTTGGAGGTTCATTATTTGCAAAGATATTTACTCAAGATAAACAGATAATTCAAAATGTGGCTGAATATTTAAGAATTACTGCTTTTTCATATATTTTCTTTGGTATTGGCATAATTTCTGTACGTGTAATAAGTGGTGCAGGAGCTTATATAAGGAGTTTAATTATCGTAGCTATTATATTATTTTTCATTCAACTACCTTTTGCGTGGGGATTATCTAAACATACTTTTCTTGACTACAATGGTATTTGGGTCGGTATATTGCTCAGTCATATATCGTTTGCGCTAATCGGTTATTTACAAATGATATCAGGTAAATGGATAAATGTTAAAGTTTAAATTTTAAAAAAAAAGTAAAAACCTTTTGCTTGATTACACCGCAAACGCCATAAAAAAATTAATCGAGAAATATTAAATTTTATAAATTTTTGAGACTTTTTTTGAAAAAATGTGTCTATTTAAGAAGTAAGTTTACAGAATATAAATAACCAGTTAAAATATGATAAATGATAGTTCTTTGACAAATGGAATAATATCTTATCGATATTTTTTGTAAATACGGTTAAGATTTCATAATTTAAAATTTATGTATATGTTTTTTGCCAAATATTAATGGTATTGTTATGCTTGTAAAAAATTCGAGAATTATGGTTTTAGGCGGTTGGGGGCTTGTAGGAATGTCTATTTGTCATAAATTAATGTCTTACAACCCATCAGCATTAATAGTTACATCCTTACGTAGAGAAGAATCAGAAAGTGCAGTAAGACAGCTAGAAGACGAATATGGTGGTCGATTCAGTACAAAATTTATACCAAAGTGGGGTAATATCTTCACACGCCATAGCTGGAAAGATATTAACTGGCAAACACTGGTCAATGATGATAGTAAAAGACTTGAAATTATCCATGATATTTTTGATGAATTTGATGATAATATGCTTGAGCAATCTGCTCTTTTTCAATTAATAAGTGAAACGAAACCAGATATAATTATTGATTGTATTAATACAGCAACAGCTATAGCATATCTTAATATTTACCAATCTGCTTCATTTGTTATTGATGAGCTTGAAAAAGGGAATCTTAAGCAGTTTACAGTTGAAAAATTTCTCACAAGTTCCTATATACCTCAGCTTATTCGCCATATACAAATTTTAAACAAAAGTATGACCGCAAATTCGGTAAAAATGTACTTAAAAGTGGGAACAAGTGGAACAGGTGGAATGGGAATGAATATACCTTACACGCACAGTGAGGAAAGGCCATCGAGGGTTTTATTATCCAAAACTGCTATTGCCGGAGCTCAAACACTATTGCTTTTTGTACTTGCAAGAACACCTGGTGGACCAATAATTAAGGAAATCAAGCCAACAGCAGCAATTGCTTGGAAACGCATTGCCTTTGATACTATTACAAAAGGTGGGCAAGCAATAAAATTAGTGGATATGAAACCTACAAATGCCAAAAAAATTGACAAGGAATTTATTTTTGATGATTTTGAAGGTATTGAGGATACCGAGGAGGTTTATAAATCTGCATTTATTGATACAGGAGAAAATGGTATATTTTCAAAAGGTGAATTTCAGGCAATAAGTTCAATTGGTCAGATGGAAATAATTACACCTGAGGAAATTGCTGAATATGTTGTTTTCGAAGCTAATGGCGGTAACTCTGGTCATGATATAATACAAGGTCTCGATAGTTTTTCGCTTGGTCCAACATATCGTGGCGGAATGCTTCAACATTTTGCAATTGAAAAAATTAAGCACATCGAATCACAACATAACATTGAAAGTGTTGCATTTGAATTGTTGGGACCGCCAAGATTGTCAAAGCTTTTGTTTGAAATTAATCTAATTAAGCAAATAGCAGGCACATTTTCAGATGCTCTATTATTTAAACCCGAGGATTTAGCAAATGAAGCGAACAAATTAATTCAAAGTAACAATAAGTTGCGTTCTGAAATGTTGTCAATCGGATTAGTAATATTGTTGCCTGATGGGACTAAATACTTGAGAGGTAAAAATGTAAAGATACCGGTTAGAAGAACACTTGATAAACTGCCTATGACCGATGAAAATATTGAGCAATGGTGCTATGAAGGTTGGGTTGATTTACGACCAAGTAACTTCCAGATTTGGCTCGAACGTTTGACAAGAATTAAAAGCCAGGCAGAATCAATACCGGAGAATGAGACAAGTTCAAGATATACATATACCAAAGAATACTGGAATCATTTTCAGCAAATAGAAGAGGGTAAAATTGCGGCCTGGATTTTTGAATTTGAAGATGCCGGATGGCGTTTTAAAAGATAATATTTTATAATTTATAAAAATATTATTATTTTTATGTGTATTTGTATTTAAATTGATGAAAAATAAATTTATTAATCATATCTTAAACATAATGGTTTTTGTTGTTTCAACATTTACGGAGTGCCTAATGAAAAGGTTACTACTCTTGGCAGCCCTAACATATGGACTGCTTTTTTCTCCTGCTATAGCAGGCGGTGGGGACTTGAATGATGACGACGAGATTCAACGTCGTTCAGAACTATTTGAGCCCAACCCGTTTTTATTCAATACAAGCTATCCTTTACAATTCAACCAGTTGAACAATCCAGTTACCCAAGCAGCGGTATCAACTGGTTACTATTTTGTGGATAGCAAAGATGAGGCTTTAGATTATTGGAGGCCAATCCCAGACATCTATGACTTGGCTAATGAAGAAGATGGACCATGGAAGAGGATTGTGTCAGGTCCAAGACAGGTCGATCCAAGCTGGTGGAGAAATCCGGCAAACCGAGATGGTCTATACTTTTTCCGCAATCCAGCTTATCCATCAGATGGAAGCAGTTTCTTTGTGAATCCAACAGATTCAACAGACGATGCATTTGCAGGCCCAATACCACTAAGAATGGCGTTTTTCTTTAATGGTATTCAATATGACAGTTTTTATGTTTCAACAAATGGTTTGATTGCTTTAACAAACAGACGGTATATCTATGATGATGATGGCAATAGATATATACCACCTGGAAATACTCATTGTTATAATATATATAGTGATGATTGGTTTGTAACTTCATACAACCGCCAGCGTAGAGGTGATGGTCTTGCTGATCCAACACCAGATGATTATGGTTATTACTATGTAGTATGCGGCGGTAATCCTTCCAGCCCAACAGCAGGTATAAGAGATAGAAACACAGGTAATGGTAGTTTAAACACAATTTCTTCACCTCACTATGCTGCAATTATTGCACCATTATGGGGGGATAATCAACTATCCCAATATAATGCTGAGGGTATGAATGTTGATGATTTTGGACAAGTTTGGTTCAAGCGTATAGGTGAGGAAAAGCTTGTTATTTATGTCAAAAACATGCAACCTGCCAGAACAAAAGCAATACCAACAAATCCATTTTCATATAATGCAGCTTTTGATATTCGTCCTGGGCAGCAAAACTTTGTTTCAGCTAGTTTCCAGGTCATTTTAAATAGATTAGATAGTAGTATTACAATAGTCTATGAAACATTCCAAGGTCGAGCATATGGTTCCGAGGCTTCAGTAATATTCAGATACAACAATACAGTTGGCGTACGTGGATTTGCACGTCACGTAAACTATGGCCAAGGTGGTTGCGCCGGAAGCCAGTTCTTACCTTGGTGTGGCTGGTATGAGCAATTTACTCATTATTTTGCCAAGCTTCGTGTAATAAACAAAGATTATCCTGAAGATTACCTTGCAATTAAATTTAAGCAATGGAAAAATACACTACGAGTTGTTGATATTTCATACAGAGTTCGAAAAGAAGACCCTGAAGCAGGACCCGACTTCACCGAGGAAGTACCAACTACTAAAGTAGCAGATTATGAAATTTTAGCTGGTGAACGACAAATTGGAGCGATTCAGCCTGTTGCCATTATTCAGAATTTATCAAATGAAATTCAAGGACCGGCAGGTGTCAATTTCCAAAGACAGCAACTTAACTTCCGAGCCAGATTTAAAATAGTTAATGAAGCAACAGGTAGAATTGTATATAACCGTTTGGTACCAGTCGATAGTATCTGCTTAGCTTTACCTGATAGCTTAACTCGGGAATGTACTGGAGATCCAAATGTAAAAGTTAGATACGTAAGTGTTGCGATAACACAAGGTAATGTCAAAGCAACTGAATTACCTTTCCCCGGTACAGCCAGATTAAGAGGTATCCCTTCTTACGGATTTGTACAAGTATTTTTCCCACCATTTGAACCAAATGAATTTTTAGCTAACCACATTGGACGTTTGAGAGCGTATGTTATAGCTGACCCGACAGATCCATCGACAAGTTTGGGATTTGGTGACGAATGGCCATTTGACGACACGACAAACGTTAGAATATTTAGTTTAAGACGTTTAGACGAATTTTCAGATGATGTAACTCGTTTCCACAGAGTCGGTAGAACACCAATGCCATCAACTCTCAAATGGGTTAATATAGAAGCAGAAGTAGCTCAAGGAGATGAAGTATCGCATCATCCACTACCTCCACGTGGTGGTTACAGAGCATCTAACAACGAAGATTTCAGCATACCTATAGATATAGTCGATTTAAGAGGTACGCCGATGCAATCTCCGGTTATCTTGATGAATCGAGTAACTCTGGATAATTTAGAACCTCCAAAAAGTCCTGGAGGTGATGAACTGCGTTCATTCCCAATTAATTTATTAAATAGAAGAAACGCAGTACTTTCACTTTCATTCCAGAGATCAACAAAACAAGATAGCTGGGACAGAGGTTGGTCTGATGCAACAATAATTGGGTGCGAACCAAGGACGTTTGTTAATGGTGAGCTTTTATCAATATTTGGTGATTTCTTCCCACCTAATTTGAATAACACATATACATATTCTGTTGCAAACGACCCAGATCAAATTGTAGTCGAATTAATGCAGCCAAGCCCTGATGGTGTAAGGTTCATTACTAATGTACCAGAAGCACGCTGGAGAAATCATCCAAGACGAGGTGGTTTAAAACCAATAACTGACGTCCCAGCATACGCATTGTATGGTTCTAACGGCTATTTCGTTGGATTTTTAGAGACAGATAAAGATTCATCACTTGAAAAAGAAAATAGAACAGATTACTTGCGAAATGGATTGCGTCCTGATCCATTTGATGATGGTATTGATTTTGAATTCCGCAAAGCATTTATACCAATACCAGATACATTCATATTTGCACCTGCACAGGGAGCCAAGAATTTCAGATTCAGAATCAGAGTATTAGCTTATAACCATAAAAAATGCTTGCAATGTATTCCAGATGACAAAGACCCATTTTATGTTGATAATGTAAGAATTTTGTTCCCCACAGAAATAACCGATGTTGAAATGGCATCAGTTAAAATCAGGTGGCCATATACAGTTGTGCCTGCAAGTCAAGCTACAGCAATTCCAATTATCGTAAAGATGTCCAATAATACAAGTATTCCAGCACCATCTTACTGGGTAAAGGTTAGAATACATCGTCAACGTGGTGATGGCATTTATCCACCACTTGAGGCTATTTACTGTCGAACAAAAATGATACCTAGTTTATCACCACGAGATGAAAAAGAGGAATCAATGCCATCTTGGAATGCACGACCTGCCGGACCGGGACAATATCGTATGATAGCTAATGTTATCGTTCCGGGTGGTGACTTAGAACCATTAAATGACACAACTTATACAGATATTAGGCTCGAATTTGGAAATGTATTTGCATACGATCCACCACAATTAGCAATTAATGATGTACCCACATTTTTACCGGCAACCCCTGGTAGAGGTTTAAACCTTTACGGCTATTCTCAAGGCGGTACAGGAAGCATCTATGGTGGTTCAATTGCTTCATATAATAATGACTTTTTTGCAGCCGGCTATGTTGGCGGTAGTGCTTCAGGCCAAATAGCTGTGAAATTTAAATTATTCCAACCAGACACAATTTATGGCTATCAGGCATTCTTTGGGACGAGCAACCAGGCAATGGATGACATAGCATTATCTATATATGATGATCAGGCTGATAATCAACCTGGTAATATGAGAGCAGGTTCACTTATTTATCGTTTCAGAGGAGTCGATGATAGCCGTGGTGGTGAGATTTTCTGGGATCAATACGTAACATATCTATTACCACAACCATTAGTACTTCAAGCTGGTACATACTGGGCTGTTATTGCACAGTTAGGTCAAACTGGTCTTGAACTTGGTGCATCGAAATGGAATATGGGTATGCGAACAACAAATGTGTCAATACCTCCACCTGTAACTACTACTGGTCCTGTTGGAGCAAATGGTGTCCATCTAATGATCGAAAAGAATTTCAGGAAAAAAGCACCACAAGGGCAAGCATTAATAAATAATAATCTATTTGCCTATGAGAATACCCGTGGTAGCGGAACCTGGAATCAATTTATGCCAACAGTTGGCAATCCTGCCTATGCTCACCTGCATCACTATGGCATTTCACCAATGGACGGTCTAACTGCAACATTATCCCGTGGTGGTTGGATACCAATGATAAGACCATATCTCGGTCCACGTCCTTGGGGAAAAACTGTAATGCCAGATCCTTGCGATGATGATATACCTGTTGAATTGCTCAGCTTTGAGGGATTTGCTAGAAATGGTGGCGTAGAATTGATCTGGGAGACAGCTACAGAAATAAACAACCTTGGATTCTACATTGAACGCAAGAATAGCGGAGAAAGCGATGATGAATGGAAATCAATAGGATTTGTCGAAGGTGCTGGTAATTCCAAGATGATAAGAAGTTATTCCTACTTTGATGGTGAAGTCAAACTGAATACTACATACGATTATCGCCTGCGACAGGTAGATTTAGATGGTACACAATCCTGCTATGTAAGCGATATCGTTACCGTTCACTTTGACAAAGTCGGTGTGTTAACTTTAGACCAAAACGTACCGAATCCATTCAGCTACAGTACCCAGATTGGTTTCAACTTACCGCAAAAGCTTCATGTCAAGTTAGAAGTCATTGACATTTATGGAAACATAGTCAAGATTTTATGGTCAGGAGAGCTTGAAGCGCAACGTCATCAATTTTATTGGGACGGAACAGACCAAAATGGCAATCAGGTAGCCAGCGGTACTTATATCTATAGATTGACAGCCGGTAGCGAAGTAGTATCAGGTAGAATGACACTCATACGCTAATGATTGTTTATTGTAATACAAATAGCCCCCTGCATCAAATAGTAGGGGGCTTTTTTAATTTATTAGAGGGGTAGATTATGAGCAAATCAATTTTTTCAAAAATAATTGATCGAGAAATACCATCCGATATTGTTTACGAAGATGAACAGCTAATAGCATTTAAGGATATAAATCCTCAGGCACCAGTACATATTCTTATTGTGCCAAAGAAGGAAATTCCAACAATAAATGATTTAACAGAAGAAGATGTGAATTTGATAGGAAGAATTATTTTAACAGCAAAAAAAATTGCGAAACAGTTTAATCTTTCCGAAAGAGGGTATAGGCTTGTTCTTAATTGTAATGAAGAAGCTGGTCAAACGGTTTTCCATATACATTGCCATCTATTAGGAGGACGCACTTTTCATTGGCCACCAGGTTGATTTATTAATTAGTTTTATTAAGTTTGGCGGATAATATTTTGAACATTTAAAAAATAATGTTATGAACAATTTAATCGAAGAGGGGAAAAGAGTTCTCAGCGAAGAAATAAATTCACTAATGCGAGTCAAGGATAAACTTGATTTAAATTTTGCAAATGCAGTTATAATGATAGCAAACGCACATAAATTAGTTATAAGTGGAGTAGGTAAATCGGGTATGATAGCAAGGAAAATAGCTGCAACTTTCTCAAGTATAGGAATTTCTGCAGCATATCTAGATCCCGTAGATGCTCTTCATGGCGATTTAGGCTTCGTTCAGGAGAACGATGTTGTAATTCTTCTTTCCAAAAGTGGTAGTACCTCAGAAATAGTAAAATTGATACCATATTTGAGGGCAAGAAATTCAAGAATTATTGCAATTACAGGCAATATGAACTCATATCTTGCATTAAATTCAGATATAGCTTTGGATGGATCTGTATCGAATGAAGCTTGCCCATATAATCTTGCACCTACATCGAGCGCATTAGTAGCCTTGGCATTAGGTGATGCTTTAGCAATGACACTTATTAAATATAAAAAAATCACTCTTGAAGATATATCCCGCTTACATCCACTTGGACAAATTGGAAGGAATTTTCAATTGAGTGTAAAAAATATAATGCATACAAACAGTGCTTTGCCATTAATAAAACTTGATGAATCATTCAAAGATGCTGTAATTGAAATTACAAACAAAAAAATCGGCTGTGTATGCGTAGTTGATGATAATGGCAATTTGAGAGGCATAATAACAGATGGTGATGTTAGAAGGGTTCTGCAAAAATATGATGATATAAGAGGATTAAAGGTCAATGATGTTATGACGGAAAATCCTGTTGTAATATCACCAGATGCAAATTTAGCTGAAGCATTATCTTTAATGGAAAGGCGTGAGAGCCAAATAAATGTTTTGCCAGTTGTTAATGAACGGAATAAGTGCATTGGTGTAGTTAGGATCCACGATATTATTTTGAGCGGAGTTTAATTGTTTTCAGCATTGACTGGTTTTATAGGTTCGATTTTGGAGGGTTCGATAAGAGGTTGCATTATTTTGGTATCCTGATCTTTTGCTTTTTTTGATTTTATATCATCGTAAGGTGCTGCAGAACTTTCAATTTTATTTCTTGTTATTTTTAAGTTACGGATGACTGTACCTTTAGCCCCGAAATACCCGAGCTCTTCACCATTTCTTGTGAAATGTATAGCACCTGCATTTCCTAAATTAATAATAATGTATTTCAAAGCAGACCATTGCTTTGTCATTCCTGGTGTCATTAAACCAGCATCAATTTTTTTCCCATCTATATCAACGCGAAGCCAAGCAGTATCGGTGGCTTTTGCTTCTACTATTAAACTATCGCTTGATTGGAAAAATTGTAGGAGTTCGTTAGCAGTTTCTTTTATAATCGCAGTGTCAGAAGTTTTTTCGGTTGATAAATTATTCAAATCACTTGATTTTGTAGGGTTATCACCGAAAAAGCTGAAATATAACAATATAACAGCTGATATTAGCAAACCTGCATATAAAAAGTAGTGCAAAAAGTTGGTACTTTTTGTAGTTTTAATTTTCTTTTTGCTTATTGGGTTAAAAGATGTTAAATTTTTCGTTTCTACATTTTCTAATGCAGTAGATAGTTTTGATTGATGTTGAACTTTGAAAATTTCTTCTAAATCATTTTCAAGCTCTTCTTTGTCATATTTGAGAATGTTAGCATATGTTCTAATAAAAGATTTTACATAAACCCCGGGTAAAACATTGAAATTATTATCCTCTATAGCAGAAAGATATTGAGGACGAATTCTCGTTATGTTACTGATATCCTCTATTGATAATTTTTTGCTTAATCTAAGTTCTTTTAATTTTTCGCCAAGAGTTTGCATTTAAATGAAATTTTATATTTTAAAATTGGTAATTTTAGATCTTAAACATAAATTTTTTTTTAAACATCAAATTTGAAATAGTAAGCAAATATTATCAAAAATAATGCCTGAAATTCTAATTGCAATATATGACAAGTTATTATAAAAACAAAAAGTTAAAAGCATGTTTAAGATATTTTATTCTTTTGTTAATTGTATTAACTATGACATTAGTTAATTCCAACCAGATAATGAAAGCTAATGAATATAATGAAATTAACGAAGATAAAGAAACTGAAATATTTGAATCCGATAGTATGAGTATTAATCCGGTAAGACAAAAATATCTGTCAAAAGAAGACTTTCGTTATGCCGATACATATCGGGTTTTACTAAATGGTAAAACCCCAAAAATATCAACAGAGATCGAAACAGTACCCTTTGCAATATCATTGGTTTGTTGGGGAGGGTTATTTGCCATTCAGCATCAGCTTCAGCTTAATACAATCTGGAAAGAGCAAACAGATTTCAAAATTTACGAGGATGGTATTTATGCACTTTATTCTGATAAAGCTGGTCATATATTCGGAACATATCTAACTGCGTATTTAGTTCAAGAGTCGCTTCTAATCAGTGGATTTAGTTGGGAGCTATCTGCAATTATCTCTACTGCGGCAGGGCTAGCTTACACAACTTACGTTGAAATATTAGATGGTTTCGGTAAAAACTGGGGTTTCAGCCCATCAGATTTTTATGCTGATGTAGTTGGTGCTGGTCTATTTATTGGGCAATATTATGTACCATTTTTACAGAATTTTACGCCAAAATTTATGTATTTTCCAGCTCGATGGTTTAATGCAAATCACAGAATACCTCACGATGCTTTTATTGATGATTATAGTTCTCATACACTTTGGTTAACAGTAAACTTGTACAATTTACTTCCTGAGTCTGCAAAAAAATATTGGTTATCATGGCTGGATATAAGTTTCGGTTATGCTGCAAGGGATTTATGCGCTGCTGGTTATGATTGCCCGGAGAAGAATGCCAAAGCATTTTATGATAAATATGGTAATGTAATGGTTTACGGAAATCCGAAATATATAATCGCTTTAGATTTTAATCTCATCAAACTGTTGCCCGATAACGGCTCTTTTTGGAATTGGTTGAAACAATCGCTGAATTACTTTAAATTACCATCACCAGCAGTAGAATTTGGCAATACAACAAAATTTTACCTGCTTTATCCCTTTCCAATAAATCTTGGCTCCATAAGATTTTGAAATTTTGCTAAATAATCAATAATTATTAATTTGCAATGCTTAAATTCAATACTATTTATTTGAAATTATTTTATTATCAAAGGTGAAATTTGTTCAAAGTAAATTTTCCAACAAAATTTAAGACCCTCAATAACGGTTATAATAAATTAAAAGAGAAATCCCACTTTGTATCGACATTAGATCAAATTGAAAACAAAGAGTTTTTGATTAGTGTGATAATACCAACTTTTCAGGAAGAAAAGATTTTACCACAGCTTATGCAAATTTTTACTGAGGATTTAAAAAAAAAATATAACATTGAAGTAATTGTAAGTGATGGCGGAAGCACTGATTTAACATTGGAGATAGCCCGAACATTTGCAGATATAATTGTCGAGCATTCTTTACCAACGCGTCAGACAATCGCCGAAGGACGCAATAATGGAGCAAAAGTAGCAAATGGAAATGTTTTGGTTTTTATAAATGCAGATTCAATTCCTGAAAATCCGGAATTTTTCTTTAAATTTATTCGCCAATGGGGTAGAGATCAAGGTAAATATTGCAAATACAAAGCATTAGCAACTTATGTTATGTCTTTACCTGATGAAACGATGCTAAAAGATAAAATATTCTATAAATTACATAATTTGTATGTGAAGTTTTTAAATGTGATAGGTTTTGGAATGGGGCGAGGCGAATGCCAGATTATAAAGAAGGAAATCTTTGAATGTGTCAATGGCTATAATCCAAAAATAGCAGCTGGTGAAGATTTTGAACTTTATCGCAGGATATCAAAAGTTGCCCGAGTTGGATTTGCTGATGAGTTAAAAATTCTCGAATCCCCCAGAAGATTTCGGAAATATGGTTATTTGAAAGTCATAGTATCTTGGATTTTGAATTCATTATCAGTAATGATTTTTGGTAGATCTATTGCTAAGGAATGGGAAGCTGTCCGATGAATATATATTGCATATTTTTAGCATTCAAACCAATTGGAGATCAATTTTTTTATTTGTAACATCAATCAACAGGTGATATTATGAAAGAAGCAATTGGCATCTGCCTCGGTGCTTCCACAATATCAATCATCCATCTAAGTCGAGATATTAATGGCAATATACACATAGACGGCTGCAAATCTGAATTGCATAATGGCAATCCCAAAGAAACTTTCTTGCATTTAATTAAATCATTTGATCCGATTGGGAAAAAAGTTGTAGTAACAGGTCGCAAGTTCAGGAATCTAATAAATTTAACTTCGATCTCGGAACCTGAAGCAACTGAAAAAGCATTTGAATTCATGGGTTACGATAAGCAAGATTTTTCAGGAATAGCCAGTTTAGGGGGTGAAACATTTGTCGTTTATACACTTGATTCAGAAGGGAAGATATCAAATATAATCTCCAAAAATCAATGTGCCTCAGGTACAGGCGAGTTTTACCTCCAACAAATAAAAAGAATGGATATCAGCTTGGAGAAATCAATCGAAATTTCGAAAGATGTAACGCCATTCAAAGTATCTGGTAGATGCTCGGTATTTTGCAAATCTGATTGCACTCATGCTTTGAATAAAGGCATTCCCAAATCTGAAGTTACTGCCGGCTTAGCATTAATGATAGCAGATAAAATTGAAGAACTTTTGAAGAAAGCCAATGGTAAAAAGTTTCTTCTTGTTGGTGGTTTAACCAAAAACAAAAGAATAATGGAATTTTTAATTAAAAAAGTTTCAGGAATTCACATACCGGATTATGCTCATTGTTTCGAGGCATTAGGTGCTGCTATATATGCCATAGATAATGATTGCCCGGCTCTCGAATCTTTCGATAATATATTTCATTATCGAGAAAGTTCCTTTGTATTTCACAGACCATTGAATGAATTCAGGGATAAAGTTATTTTTAAAGAGATGGAGCGCGGAATTGCTCAAAGTGGTGATGAATGTATATTAGGGCTGGATGTTGGTTCAACAACTACAAAGGCTGTAATTATCAGAACTACAGACAATAAGATATTGGCATCCGTATATCTTTACACAAACGGGAATCCGATAAAAGCAGCCAGGGAATGTTACTCTAAATTGCTCGAGCAATTACCTGACGATATAAAAATAATTGGACTTGGTACAACAGGATCTGGAAGACACATTGCAGGATTGCATGCATTGACAGATGGGATATTCAACGAAATAATCGCTCATGCCACTGCTGCTGTTTATTTTGATTCAGAAGTTGATACTATTTTTGAAATAGGTGGTCAAGATGCAAAATATACTTATATAGTGAACAAAGTACCAGCGGATTATGCAATGAACGAGGCTTGTTCAGCGGGTACGGGATCATTTATTGAAGAATCTGCTTACGAATCATTGCGCGTAAGAGTTAATGAAATTGAGGGCTTAGCTATGCAAGCAAAACGTCCTCCAAATTTCAGCGACCAATGTTCCGCTTTTATTAGTTCTGATATCAAAACAGCTCAACAAGAGAATTTATCGAAGGAAGATATTATTGCTGGGCTTGTATATTCAGTCTGTTTAAATTATGTAAATAGAGTAAAGGGAAATCGTCAGGTAGGCAAGAAAATTTTTATGCAAGGAGGTGTTTGTTACAATAAAGCAATACCAATTGCAATGGCAGCACTGACCGAACGGGAAATAATCGTACCTCCGGAACCAGGACTAATGGGGGCTTTTGGTGTTGCTCTGGAAGTAAAAGAAAAGATTAATATGGGATTCATTAAGCCAAAATTATTTTCGCTTAGAGAGTTAGCTAATCGAGAAGTTATTTACAGGAAGCCTTTCATTTGCAAAGGTGGTAAGGAGAAATGTGATAGAAAATGTGTCATTAATATGATTGAAGTACAAGGTGATAAATATCCATTTGGTGGTGCATGTAATAAATATTACAATTTAATCAATAAACAAAAAATTGAAACTGCAAATTATGATTACGTTGCCAAAAGGCAAAGGCTTATGTTTGGTAAATATGCACCGGTAAAAGAATTTCCAAAAGATTCTAAAACAGTAGGATTAAACTTATCATTTCATACATATACATTATTCCCATTATTTTATAATTTTTTCACTGAATTGGGTTTGAAAGTAGTATTGCCAGATAAGGTAGATGAAGAAGGTATTGAACGTGAAATGACTTCGATGTGTTATCCAGCACAGTTATCTCACGGCTTATTCAAAAATTTGATAGACAAGAATCCGGATTATTTTTTCATTCCCAATTTGCTGGAGATGTTTGTTGATGAAGGCTTTTACCAGAGATTAGATAATAATTGTTCTTGTATATTTGTTAGCGGCGAGCCATACTATTTAAAACAAGCATTCAAAGATTTTAATATCGAGGATAAATTTATATCTCCTATTTTTAATTTCGGTAATGGATATGATACCTGCTATGATTTATTCGTCGAGTGTGCTTATAAAGTTGGAATAAATGATGAAATAAGAATCAACAAGGCTTATCAAATAGCCTTAAAGATGCAGAATGATTATCAGGAAGAATTATATGAAATGGGTCGTAAGTTTCTCGAAAAGCTTGATCTCGAACCTGATTCTTATGCAATTGTGCTTGTTGGTAGACCCTATAATTCATTTACTGATATTGCCAATAAAGGAATACCGCAAAAAATTGCATCCCGTGGTGTTTATGTTATACCTTACGATATGTTAGATTACAGAAAGGAAACACTTGATAATGAAATGTATTGGGAAGGTGGTAAAAAGATACTTAAAGTGGCAAAAATCATCAAGAGACACCCTCGATTGTTTGCGACTTATGTATCTAATTTCTCCTGTGCGCCAGATTCTATCCTAATACCGATGTTTCGCTCAATTATGGGACGCAAACCTTCTCTTACACTCGAATTAGATGGACATACAGCAGATGCTGGTATAAATACAAGAATTGATGCGGTTATAGATATTATCAATAATTATTTGAGAATATCAAAAACTTTGAGAATGACACGTAATGGCGTTTTCAAACCATCAAAAATCGAATTTGGTAAAGATGAAGCTTTCTTCATTGGCTCTGATGGAGAAAGATTACCATTAACAGATCCGAAAGTTGAAATTTTACTTCCCTCAATGGGTGACTTAGCCGTCAAATTATTTGCTGCTGGTATGAGAAGTCAGGGGTTTAATGCAATAGCTTTGCCTGATAGTAATTCTGAAATATTAAAAATTGGACGAGCTAATGCAACAGGTAAAGAATGTCTTCCTTTATTGCTTTGCTCGGGCTTAATGCTCGATTATATACAGAATAGATGGAACAAAAATACATATTTAGCATTCTTCATTGTACAGGGAGCCGGGAATTGTCGTTTGGGTTATTATCCAACATTTTTGAAAAATATAATAAAAGAAAAACAAATTCCTAATGTTGCAACAATGGAACTTATGCATGAAGATGGTTTTGCTGGCTTGGGTCCAAATTTTGCTGCTCGTGGAATTGAAACATTGATAGCAAGTGACGTTCTCGATGATGTTCGCTCTGCAATCATGGCTAATGCAGTTGACCCAGATAAAGGGCTGGAAATATTTGAGGAAGAATTTAATAAATTATTAAATGTTACGGCTAATGACTATAGTAATTTCTATAGGGCATTGAAAAATTTAGCTTTAAATATAAAAACAAAGGTACCTGCAAAAATTCCTATAAGTGAATCAAAATATATAGCATTACTTGGCGAAATGTATGTGCGAAGAGACGGGTTTGCTCATAAATGGCTCAATAAAGTTTTTGCTAAAAAAGGATTTGTTGTTAAAGATGCATATGTTAGTGAGTGGATTTATTATGTTGATTATCTTTTGGTTAATGGACTTTACGAGCCACTGAAATCATTAAAAAATAAAATGGAGCGACTCATAAGATATATTTATATGCGAGTTGCAGAATATCGTATCAAAAAGATTCTTGAAAGATCCGGCTACTACCAATATACAAAGACAAGGGTTGCACCATTAGTAAAACATGGTAAACATATAGTTCCACTCGAATTCAAAGGTGAGCCTTTACTAATAGTCGGAACAGGATTAAACGATACACTTGAGAAGTATTGCGGTATTATTAGTGTAGGCCCCTTTGGTTGTATGCAAACCAGATTTGCTGAAGCAGTGACTGTTCCAGAGATGAAAGTAAGTAATAAAATAAAAGCTAAACGGATTTACGATCCAAATTACAAGATTCCAGAAATATTTACTGAGAATATGTCAATACCATTTTTAGCAATAGAAACCGATGGTAATGTCTATCCTCAAATTATAGAAGCACGTTTAGAAACGTTTGCATTACAAGCAAACCGTACTGCTGAACTGATGAAAATATCAAAAAACGGAAGATACAATAAGTCAAACTAAATATAAATTAAATATGGGAATAACTTATAAAGATTCGGGAGTTGATATTGAGGCAGCTGACAAATTAATCAGCAAATTGAAACCAATGATCCGTACAACTTTTAATGATAAGGTTTTAAGTGATATAGGACTTTTCGGCGGTTTCTACGAGGCAAATTTCGATAATATCAATGAGCCCGTATTAGTAGCCAGCGTAGATGGAGTAGGAACAAAATTGAAAATTGCTTTTTTAATGAATAAGCACGATACAATTGGTCAATGTCTTGTGAACCATTGTGTAAATGATATATTGACATGTGGTGCCAAACCACTCTTTTTCTTGGATTATTTTGCAACGGGCAAATTAAATAACGGAATTGCCGAATCAGTAATAAAAGGATTTATTGAAGCTTGCAAGGCAAATGATTGTTCTCTTATTGGAGGTGAGACGGCGGAAATGCCATCTTTTTATAAGGACAATGAATACGATATTAGTGGCACAATTGTAGGAATAGTTGAAAAGGAAAAAATTATTGACGGTAGTGGAATTAAAGCAGGAGATGTGTTGATTGGTTTAAAATCAAATGGTCTGCATACAAATGGTTATTCCATTGCTAATAAGGTCTTACTCCAAAGGTTTAAAATAGATGAATATATACCTGATTTATCAACAACTTTGGGGGAGGCACTTTTATCTATCCATATTTCATATCTTCGGGTAGTTCATCCATTAATAAAAAGAAATTTATTAACTGGCATATCTCACATTACTGGTGGTGGTATCGTAGGAAATACAAAAAGGCTCCTAAGGAATAAATTACAATTAAAAGTGGATTGGAATGCCTGGGAATGGTTACCAATATTTAAATTAATTCAATCAATTGGCAATATCGAAGTTGAAGAAATGCGAAAGGTATTTAATTTAGGTATTGGTATGGTATTGATATCTAGACCTGCTAATGTTAATAATATTTTGACGATTTGTAAAGATTATTCTCCGGTTGCCATTGGAGAAATTGTAAATCAATAATTTTAAATCTAATTAGAACAAATAAAATTTAAAAAAATTAAATAACTTTTAAGATTACAGAATGCCAAAAAAATCCGTTGCTAATAATTTAATTTTGTATTTTTGTATATTGATGATTACATACTATGTATTCATTATGTTGTATTGAATATTTTAAAAAACAAGGAGAATTAAATGGCAAAGGCAGTTGGCGAAGTAATTATTGATATTGAAAAATGTAAAGGCTGTGAGCTTTGTATAGAAGCTTGCCCTGAAGATACACTCGCTTTAGCAAATGCAATAAATAAAAAAGGTTATCGCTATGCGGAAGTAGTTGCCAATAATTGTACTGGATGTGCAAACTGTGCAATCATTTGTCCTGATGCATGTATAACGGTATATAGATTGATTATGAAAAAAATTGCTTAAAATAGAAATAAATGAATTGATATTCAGGAGATAATTAATGGGCGAAATACGGTTAATGAAAGGCAATGAAGCATTAGCAGAGGCAATGATACGTGCTGGATGTGATGCTTATTTCGGATATCCTATAACACCACAATCAGAAGTAATCGAATATTTATCGCGAGAAGCTCCAAAAAAATCTAAAATGGTTGTTCTACAAGCAGAAAGCGAACTTGGCGCTATAAATATGATTTATGGTGCAGCCGGATGTGGTAAAAGAGTGATGACAACCTCATCAAGTCCGGGTATAAGCTTAATGCAGGAAGGACTTTCCTATATTGCCAGCGCACAATTACCTTGCTTAGTAGCAAATATCAATAGAGGTGGTCCTGGTCTTGGCACAATTCAACCATCTCAAAGTGATTATATGCAGGCAGTAAAAGGTGGTGGTCATGGTGATTATCATCTTATTGTCTTAGCTCCTTATAGCGTACAAGAGATGGTTGATTTTGTTAAAATTGGATTTGAATTAGCAGAAAAATACAGAAATCCTGTAATGATATTAGCTGATGGGGCTATTGGACAGATGATGGAGAAAGTGGAGCTTTTCGATTTTATTGAACGGAATCAAGAAGCACCTGAATGGGCTACTGTTGGAAGAAGACCTGGAAAAGATAGAGTTTTCATTACATCGCTATTTATTCAACCTGAAAAAATGGAAGAGGTAAATAAGATTTTGCAAGCTAAATACCGTGAAGTTGAGAAGAAGGAAGTAAGATATCAACAATTAAACATTGAAGATGCCGAATATTTATTAACCGGTTATGGATTAGGTGCTAGGATTTGTATGAAAGCTATGGAAATTGGAAGAGAAAAAGGTTACAAAATTGGTTTAATAAGACCAATAACTTTATATCCTTTCCCATACAATGTTTACAATGAGTTAGCACCGAAAATTAAAGGTATCCTTGATGTTGAAATGAATGCGGGACAGATGCTTGAAGATGTTAAATTAGCAGTCGATGGTAAAACAACTGTTAAATTTTATGGTAGAATGGGCGGTATGATTCCAACACCAGAGGAAATTATTGAAAGTTTCGAAAATCATTTCATTTATGGAGGTAAAAATGTCTGAAATTCCAACAATTGAAATTAACAAAGAAACTATAATAAAACCAGAAAATTTAGTTTATAAACCTCCAAAAACTTTATTCGATACACCAATGCACTACTGCCCCGGTTGTGGGCATTCCACTGTACATAAAATTTTTATGGAAGTAGTCGAAGAAATGGGTATTGAAAATGATATTATTGGTGTAGCACCGGTTGGTTGCTCTGTTTTTGCATATTATTATATGAATGTTGATATGCAGGAAGCTGCTCATGGTCGAGCATGTGCTGTAGCAACAGGTATCAAACGTGTATTGCCGGATAAGTTTGTGTTTACATATCAGGGTGATGGAGATTTCGCAGCGATAGGTACAGCTGAATCAATTCATGCAGCAAATCGTGGAGAGAATTTTTTAGTAATCTTCATAAATAATGCAGTTTATGGGATGACCTCTGGACAAATGGCTCCAACCACACTTTACGATATGGTATCTACAACAACTCCTTATGGCCGTGACCCCAAAATACACGGACACCCATTTAAAATAACTGATTTGATAGCACAATTACCTGGTGCAGTCTATGTTACACGTCAGTCGGTTCATACTACCGCTAATGTAAGAAAAGCCAAAAAAGCACTTAGAAAAGCTCTTGAGATACAGAAGTTGAATTTAGGATTTCAATTAGTCGAAATAGTATCCAATTGTCCATCTAATTGGAGAATGACACCACTTGAATCTTTAAAATTTATCGAGGAACAAATGCTTCCGTTTTATCCATTAGGCGATTTAAAAGTACCAGAGGGGATTTAATATGAAAGAAGAAGCAATATTTTCTGGTTTTGGTGGTCAAGGCGTTTTGTCTATGGGGCAAATGCTTGCTTATGCTGCAATGAAAGAAGGCAAAGAAGTTTGTTGGTTTCCATCTTATGGTCCTGAAATGAGAGGTGGCACAGCCAATTGTATAACCATAATATCTGATAGTTTGATAAGTTCACCTATTATCTCCACATTTGATACAGTTATAGCACTTAATCAACCTTCAGTAGAAAAATTCGAGCCCAAAGTCAAACCCGGTGCTTGTATAATATATGATAGTACAAATATTATTGAACCTCCCAAAAGAAAAGATATTAAAATATATCCAATTGCCGGCAGTGAAGCAGCTTTGAAATTGAAGAATTTGAAGGTTTTAAATATGGTCATTTTAGGTGCATACACTCAATTAAAAGGTATTGTGAATCCTGAAACCGTAATTAATGCTTTATATGAGATTTTACCAGAACGTCATCACAGATTAATACCCTTGAATAAAGAAGCATTTGAGCTTGGCATGGACCTAATGATGAAATTAGTATAAAAGATTTCTGCTGGTGATTAGTGAAGGGGCTGTAAATGACAGTCCCTTTATTGTTTAAATTGAATAATAAATTTACTACCCAATCCGTATTCGCTTTCTAAAATTAAGTTTGCTTCCAATATATCAACGAGTTGTTTGACGATTGATAATCCAAGACCAGTAGCAGTCTCGTTACCAGTAGGTTTTGCTGATAATGTCTGGAATTGCTTGAATAATTTCTTCTTATCTTCTTCTGTAAATCCGGGACCTTCGTCCTTTACGATAAATTCGAAGATATTATTTCCGATATGATTTTTATATTCGATACTTACCCAAATTCGACTTCCAAGTGGAGAATATTTAATTGCGTTGCTGATTAAGTTGTCCATAATTTCCATAATTCTAATTTTATCAGAGAATATGATAGATTCAGATTCAAAGCAAGGAGTGAAAATTAATTCCTGTGATTTTTGCAAAGCGTAGTTTCGATTATTAATTATTACTTCATTTGCTAATTGATTTAAATCAATTTTTTCTTTTCTCAAAATAATTGAAGTGCTTTCGATTTTGGTGCTATTAATTAATTCATTAATCATTTCTAACATATGTTCAGCTGAATTTTGAATTAAATTAGCAAATTCATGGTATTCGGAACCTTTTGGATTTTCCATTTTAAGTACATTTGCAAATCCTAAAATTATAGTGAGAGGGTTTCGCAAATCGTGAATTGTCATTTGTATTAGTTTGTTTTTATAGTTAATGGCTTGTTGTAAATTTTGATTTGCAGTAATTAATCTTTTTAGTTTGACCTGTGTTTGAGTTCTTAGGATTAGTTCATTTCTTTCTATAGGCTTAGAAATATAATCGTTAGCTCCAGATTTAAAGGATTCCACAACGTCGTTTGTGGAACTACGAGCTGTGATGATTATAATCGGTAATTCAAATAAGACAAAATTTTCACGAATTTTTTTACATACTTCGTAACCGTTGATATCAGGAAGCATAATATCAAGCAAGACCAAGTCATATTTTTTGCTGGAATTGATTTTTACCAAAGCCTCGTTACCGCTAGTAATGCAATCAAGTTCGTATGTATCTGTTGGATAGTATCTTTTAAAAAGGCTTAACATTATAGGGTCGTCGTCAACAACTAAAATTTTATATTTGTTAAGTGGTGTTAATACAGTTTGTGATTTAGTCTGTGTTTCGGTCTCGAAATTCATAATTATTTACGTAATATTAAAAGTTTATGAAAAATATTTTAATTTCAAATTATAAATAATTTTCAAAAAAAACAAAAAAAATTATAATTCGCATCTTTCAAAAATAATATCGGCACGTTTTAGTATATTGTTATGGTCAAAATTTTCTTTTATTTCTTTTTCATTAAGATACTGCATTAATTCATTATTTTGTAGCAGAGAATCGAGGAAGTGAGTGTTGTTATTGATTGAATCCATAGCTGAAAGTTGTACTAATTCGTAAGCCTTTTGCCTTTTTAAACCTTTTTTGATGAGAAGCAGAAGGATCTTTTGGGAATAAATTAAGCCTCTTGTTAGATTTAAATTTTCAATCATTTTTTCGGGATAAACGACTAAGTTTTTGATAAGGTTTGTTGTTCTATTTAAAATATAATCAAGAGATATTGTTGAATCGGGTAAGATTATTCTTTCGACGCTACTATGAGAAATGTCACGTTCGTGCCAAAGTGCATTATTTTCTAAAGCAGCAATAGCATTTGCCCTGAGGATACGTGCTTGACCGCAAATATTCTCGGATGAAATGGGGTTGCGTTTGTGTGGCATAGCGGAACTGCCTTTTTGTCCCTTTGAAAAGTATTCTTCTGCTTCGCCTACTTCTGTTCGTTGAAGGTGACGGACTTCGGTGGCAATTTTTTCAAGCATTGTTGCTATAATGGCAATTGTATTTATATAATGTGCGTGGCGATCACGTTGTATAATTTGAGTAGTTATAGGGTCGGGTTTAAGTTCTAATTTTTCACAGACATATTTTTCAATTTCTGGGGGCAAGTGGTCGAATGTACCGACAGCTCCGCTTATCATACCATAAGAGATATTTTCAAGAGCGTTTTCCCACCTTAAAATATTTCTTTTACATTCCTCATGCCAAAGGGCTAATTTTATTCCAAAAGTAGTTGGTTCAGCATGCATTCCATGGCTTCTACCGATACAAATTGCATATTTAAACTCTTTGGCTCGTTCAGCGAGTGTATTGCGTAATTCAATAAGGTCCTGCAAAATTATTTTCCCTGCTTCTCTTAGTTGATAGGATAGAGCAGTATCGAGAATATCACTCGAGGTCATACCGAAATGAATATAACGAGAGTCATCACCGATATATTCTTCAACATTAGTTAAAAATGCGATAACATCATGTCTTGTAATTTCTTCAAGTTCGGCTATTCGTTGAACGTTAAATTTTGCTTTTTTCTTGATATTTTCAACAGCTTCATAAGGTATCATTCCAATATTTGCCATAGCTTCACAAGCTAATATCTCGATTTTAAGCCAAATTGAATATTTGTTTTCATCCGACCAAATTTTGCCCATTTCCGGGCGAGTATAACGTGGTATCATTTGAAAGCCTCCATCATTTTTTTGAAATTTTGGGTATGAATTCCTGAACATATAAAGGTATAAATTTTTCAGAGTCAATGAAATTTGAGTTTTGGTATTGAATTAATGCATATTCGGCAATAATTCGTGGATTTAATTGTATTGGAGTGAAGCTTGAAAAATTATCTATGTTTTTAATAGGTCCGGTTAAAATTGTTTTAGCATCTGCGAAAGATTTTAATATATCAATTTCAGCGAGTTCAATATCTGCGAGAGGATTGATTAATTGATCAAATATTTGATAATAGATAAATGTTTTATGTGAAGGTGTAAGTGATACTATCTTTTCGTACTTTTTGTAATTGTAGTTGTTTGAGAAGTAGTATGCAATTGCAGTCAGTGTTGGTACAGAAATTAGTTTTATTTTGTTATCGTAACATAGTGCTTTTGCGATGGAAGATCCTATTCTTAATCCGGTGAAAGAACCTGGTCCGGCAGAAATTGCAAGGGCATCGAGTGATTCAGATGTTATAGTAAGGTCATTGAAAATTCTTCTGATTAATTCGGCTAATAGTCTGTCGTGTTGATTTGGTTGATATATTGTATATTCAGCTAATAAATCATTTCCGGAATTGATACATATACCACAAGTGCTTTGAGAGCTTTCGATTGATAAAATTAAAGGATTTACTTTATTAAATGTCATAAATTTATATCAATTGTGTTTCCAAATATTTTTTTATTCTCCATAATATTTCAACGGCTTCATCACGATTATTTATTGAGAAATCAATGGCAATTTTATTGTTTTTTTCTTTAATTTGGCAATTATTCATATTTATTAGAAATTCCGAAATTATTGGGAAAGCAACATCATAAAAAGTTTTATTGATTTCATCGGGTAGTTCTATTGTAAACTTATTCTGGTTGAAATATATTTTTCTGATACCGGTATTAAGGGATGAAATCCTTAATTTCACGACGAAAAACAAATCATATAGAATAGATGGAATTTTACCATATTTATCTTTCAACTCCTGAATTAATTCGTCTAATTCTTTATGATCAGCAATTCTGTATAGTTGTTTATAAATTTTGAATCTTTCTGCTTCACTTGGGATATAATATTCTGGGATGTAAGCATCTGTATTTATAATAATTTCGAGGTCTTCATTTTTTAGATATATTTTATCTTTATGTTCTTGAATTTTGAAGAGATCATTAAATTCTTCGAATTTCAACTCGTTTACTGCTTCATCGAGGATTTTGTGGTATAATTCGAAACCAATATCGGCGATAAATCCACTTTGTTCTGCACCGAGAAGATTGCCAGCACCTCTTATTTCGAGATCTCGAAGAGCAAGCTGAAGTCCACTTCCAAGCTCTGTGAACTCTTCGAGTGCTTGAAGTCGTTGGATGGCTTTTTTTGTGAGTGATTTTATATTTGGTACAATCAGGTAGCAGTAAGCTTGTTTGTTAGCACGTCCAACTCTACCGCGTAGTTGATAAAGCTCAGCTAAACCAAAGTTTTCAGCATGATTGATTAAAATTGTGTTTGCATTTGGAATATCTAAGCCTGATTCGATTATTTTTGTTGTCAATAATATGGAAAATTTTCCGCTTATAAATCTTTCCATAATTTTTTCAATTTGAGCAGAAGGCATCTGACCATGTACAATTTCAAAATCTACACCCGGGAATAAAGAATTTATTTTTTCGGCAATTTTATTTATACCAACAATTTTATCATTTACGAAAAAAACCTGCCCATTTCTATTCAATTCATTTTCGATTGCTGATTTGATTTTTTTTTCGTCCCATAGTATAATTTCAGTAATGACTGGCAATCTGTTTTTGGGGGGGGTTTCAATTATGCTTAAATCTCTTGCACCAAGTAGTGAGAAATTTAGTGTTCTGGGAATTGGAGTTGCGGTTAATGTTAGTGTGTCTACATTTATTTTTAATTTTCGTAATTTTTCTTTTGATGAAACACCAAATCTATGCTCTTCGTCAACGATAAGTAGACCAAGATCTTTAAATTCAATATCTTTAGAAAGAATGCGATGAGTACCAATGATTATATCAATAATACCATTTTTTAGTTCATTAATAATTCTTTCTTGTTCCTTTTTTGTCTTAAAACGTGATAAGACTTCGATTTTTACAGGATATTGACCTAATCTATCTTTAAAGGTTAGATAATGTTGTTGAGCAAGAATTGTAGTTGGGACAAGAATGGCAACTTGTTTACCGGCTTGTATTGCTTTGAATGCTGCTCTTACTGCAATTTCAGTTTTTCCAAAACCTACGTCACCGCAAACAAGCCTATCCATTGGTGCATCCGATTGCATATCTTTTTTTACTTCTTCAGTAGTTTTTGCTTGGTCTGGAGTATCTTCAAATGCAAATGATGCTTCAAATTCTTTTTGCCATAATGAATCTTCTGGGAAGGCATAACCCTTAGTTGCTTTACGCTCAGCATATAATGTGATCAGTTCCCTTGCTATATCTTTTAATTTTTTCTTGGTTCTGTTTTTTTTACGAAGCCATTCGCCGGAGCCTAATTTTGTTAATTGAGGAATAGTTCCTTCTTGAGCAGTATATTTTTGTATTTTATGGATATAATTGAGATTTATGTAAAGCAAATCATTATCGGCAAATAAAAGCTTGACGCATTCTTGAATACTGTTGCCAAGTTTAATTTTTTCAAATCCGAGGAATTTTCCTATTCCACTGTCTTCATAAACAACATAATCACCTATTCGAAGAGACTTTAGTTCATCTAATGTAAAAGTTTTGTGCTTTTGATATTTTTTGTAAGGATTTCGGTGAATTCTATGAAATAGTTCATGTTCGGTGAAATAAGCAATTTTGGCATCGTTAAATATGAAGCCTTTTGCAAGTGTAGTATCGCACCAATTTATTTCATTTATTAGATGTGTCTTAAGGCAATAATTATTATTCTCTGTGTCTTCAATATTTTCTAAGTTATCTTCTATTATTTCTTTTATTCTGTTTAACAATATATCTCCATTAGCTCCAATTGTTATATGATAGTTTAAATTTTTGAGGTAAATAATATCAAGACAAAAGTCTTTAATGGAGCTATAGAATTTTGATTGAGGTTTGGAAGTGAATTCGATATGCTTAGATCCAAATTTGCCGAATAGTATAGATTTGTACCCTTGAATTAATTCAACAATTTCGGGCTCTTCACTAATAGATATATCATCAATTATTATCAAAGAATTTTTTGGGATGTAACTTTTAAATTGATCAATTTCAGAGATTTGGGAAAATCCAATTTTATAGAATTCTATCCTATTAAGTTCATTTATGCTTCTTTGTGAATTTACATTGAATTCACGGATTGATTCAATTGTATCGCCAAAGAACTCTATACGAATGGGATTTTGACGAGCAATAGGGAATATATCAATAATTCCTCCACGTATTGCAATTTGCCCCTGAACGGCGACATATTCTGTACGTTCAAATCCATTTAAAAGCAGTTCTTTGGTAAGTTCTGTAAAATCATAGTTATAATTAGTTTTGAGTGTTATTTTATTTGAAGCCAAATATTTTGGCGAAGGTATTGGTGAGTTTACTATTTTGCTATTTGTCAAAACGATGAAATCACTTTGATTCATAATTTTTGCAACACCTTCGTATAGCCAGAGATTTTGCGCGATATTAGAATCTTCGATATTGAATAAATATGAAGCAGGTTCATTTAAATCAATAATATAGTTTTCGCCATTCAGTAAGGTTAAGTCATTAGAAAGATTATCGTTATTTTCTTTATCCGATGAAATGATAATAATTGGGGTGCGAATTTCTGTAAAAAGAGCAGATATAATTAATGATTTTATTGAACCAGCAGGTACTTGAATATTAAGCGAATCCTCTTTGTTTAGTAATTCTATTATGTTTTTAAACAATATGGAATTTTTTACTTTTTCAATCAAAATATTATATTTATTAGATTTGCTCAATTTAATGAATCCTCCATCTTAGCTAATGCAAGAGGTTTAACAAAGCTTAGCTTCATTTATCGCAGATAATATTAATATCAGAACCGGCAGGTGGAATTTTGCCAACAGAAATTATATACTGCCGGATATAATTGATTTTTTCTTTTTTTGTAAGTTTTAAATTGGTATAGATATTATATCTAATGTCATTTAATATATCTTTGACGATGAATTTATATTTTCTAACAGTACAATTAGTCATTTAATATCAACTGCATTAATTGTAACCTCAGATCCAGCTTTTAATTTTAAATTTTGTGGGTCGTAATTGAAGATTCGTATTTGGTATAACATTTCATTGCGAGTGAGTTTACGTGGTGCTAAAATTATATAGCGGATATTCTTTCTTGTGTCTTTGATAATGTTTCGTATGAGTTCGTTTTGTTCCATTTTTGTTGTGATTTAATTAATAATGAATTGTGAAAAAACATTTTTGAAATAGTCAAAATTAGCATTTATTACTTTAACTTCGCAAAAAATACCATCATCAAGATCTTTTCTTGATTGGACATCGAATTTTGAGTAAAGAATATTTAAAAGATTTAAATCGCTATAAGGAATTTTAATGCTGAAGATTTTGCTTTGTTGATTGTATCGTTCTTCCATAACCCGGAGTAAATTGGAAATATTCAAACCTCTCTGTGCCGATATAAATAAGGCATCAGGATAGAGTTTCATAAAGTTTTTTAACTCGAAATTATCTGTTAAGAGGTCAATTTTGTTAAAGACATTGATAATTGGTTTATTTTTTATATTGAGAGCATCTAAAGTTTCAAGTACGGCATCTATTTGTTCAGTGTATGCTTTATTGGATATGTCAATAATATGTAACAGTACATCAGCGTCTTTAGCTTCGGCTAAAGTGCTTCTAAATGAGGCGATAAGGTGTGCTGGCAGTTTACGTATAAATCCGACGGTATCAGATAGCAAAGCTTTGTTCCCATTAGGCAATTTAAAGGTACGAACTGTGGTATCGAGTGTTGCAAAAAGCTTATTTTCAACCTGAACATCGGCTTCAGTTATCATATTCATTAGAGTAGATTTTCCAGCGTTTGTATAGCCAACCAAAGCGAACCGTGGTAATGATTCACGTCCTTTTTTCTGAACTAACTTTTGTTTATCTATTTCAATTAACTTGGATTTTAGTTTCTGAATTTTAGTTTTTATTACTCTTCTATCTGTTTCGATTTGAGTTTCGCCGGGACCTTTGGTTCCGATACCACCATATTGTTTGGAGAGGTGAGGCCACATTCGTGTTAATCTCGGAAGAAGGTATTCCAATTGAGCTAATTCAACTTGAGTTTTAGCCTCGATTGTTCTTGCGTGTTTGGCAAAGATATCTAAAATTAAGCCACTTCTATCAATAACTTTAATGTTAAAATTTTTTTCAAGATTTCGTGCTTGTACTGGTGTAATATCATTATCGAATATTACCAGCGTAATTTGTTCTTCTTCGATTAGTTGCTTTATTTCCTGAATTTTACCTTTGCCAATTACTGTAGCTGGATTGATGGAGTCAAGTTCTTGGATAACTTTTGCGATGATATCGGCACCTGCTGTTTCAGCAAGGAACTCTAATTCATCTATATGTTCAAGTAGTTGTTCCCGATCAAGTCCTTTTTTAATAGCAGAAATAGCTAAAGCTCGTTCTGGTTTATGAGTAAAATCAGAGTAATTATTCTCTGGCATAAGTTTAAGAATTATTTACACCTAAAATATTCAACATAATATAATTAAGACGAAAATAATTTAAGTTTTGTTCTTAAAATAATTTTCGAGAATATCGCCGATTTTTTGTTTATCCTGTTCATAAATTGGGGTTAATGATTTTGTTTGAGGAAATGATTCAACATGAATTGTATTAGTTGGAAATGCAAATCTAATTCCAAGGTGTTCAGCGAGTTTAATGATTTCGAATAAAATTTGTTGGCGGGCTTGTAATTCAGATTGCAAATCCGGTACTTCGAAGAAAATATTGAATAAAATCAATAATGAAAAATCACCCATGTCATTGAAATAGATGTTGAAATAATCTTTTCTTGTTGCAGGATGTTGAAGTACAATTCTTTGAAGCCCGTTAACGTATGCTTCGATTAAGTAAACAGGGGTATCGTAAGTTATTGCGATATTTATTCTAAATCTTCGGTATATTCTTTTGCCCATATTATCAATAACCATATCAGCTAATTTACCATTTGGAATAGAAATAAGAGAATTGTAAAAAGTACGGATTCGAGTTGAGCGTAAACCAATTTCTTCGACTGTTCCCTCGAAATTATCGAATTTAATCCAATCTCCGACTTCGAAAGGGCGGTCAGTAAAAACTGTGACTGAACCAAAGAAATGTTTGAGGGTTTCTTGCGCAGCTAATGCGAGTGCCAAACCACCTAAGGATACGCCGGCTAAAATAGGAGTTATTTCTATACCGAGATTATAGAGAATATATACTCCTCCAGTGATTACAACTAAAATTTTTAAAATTTTACGAACCAAAGGTACAATCTTATTATCCACATTTGTTGTGGTTCTTTTAGCAATTTGCTCTGAGTAGTTGGATAAAGTTTCTACAAGAATATAGGAAGAGAAAGTCAGAAAGATAGGTATAAGGATATCAAGAATGACTATTAATATGCGATTAATATTAATTGGAAATTCGAGTATATAGAGAAAATTTGAAAGTAAGACAAGTAGAATAAGTATAAATAATGCACGGGATAATGTAATGATCGTGTGGGTCGGAGGTGGTTCAAGTTTGATATATTTTGAGATTAATCTTATTTGTATCAAAAAAAGTAGCTTGAATAGTTTATAAATTGCTACACCAAATAATAAGTAAAGTATAATAAATAGTAATTTCCATATCTCCAGACCAATAATCTCAATCAGTAAAAATTCAGGTATAATACCTTTAATTTTCTCAATTTCAACAGGAAAAGCTTTGTAATAAATTTCGTCAATGCGATTGACCGAGTATTCAGATAAAAGCCATTTATTATTAATTTTTGATAAATATACTTCAGGGAGTGATTTGAATGGCTTAAAAATCGTCTCACCTGTAGTAGTGTCAATATAATCGGGATTTTCAGGAGCGTTTTCAGGAATTATAACAAGGCCATAGGCGTCTAGAATTTTTTTGAGTTTTAGAGCTAATTCTTTTAATTGTTCTTGTTTGAATTTGCTTTTTGCGAAACATTTAGCTGCCTTACTAGGTTCATTTACTTCGTATAAATAATGCTTTAAGGCTTGCATTGTGTTTCTTGGAGTGTTGAGTTGATAGTCAATTGATTCGGCATAAGTACAAAAATGAAATAGCAAAATCAATACTATTGTAATTGACTTTTTCATAATTTTATCTTTGTTGGTATCGAAATATTTTTAAAATTATAAAATTTTGCTTTACAATAGTCATTTAATGATCTAATAAGCATTTTGGGTTGTTAATATATTTTTGTAAAAGAGGTAAAATTTATAAATTGCAATATGTTTTTTTAAAGATTTTAAAACAATGGCATTACCCAAAGAGAAAATTTTTGAAGTTGTAGGAAGCGTATATGAAAATTTTGGAATATACGAGCATCGGAATCAATTATCAATAATAATACCACCTGATAGGCTTCAAGAGGTTTGCCTTACTTTGAAAGATAACCCCGAAACAAGTTTTGATATGTTGATTGATATCACAGCTATTGATTGGCTAAAAGGTGAAAACAGGTTCGAAACCGTCTATTTTCTATATTCGAACAAGTACAAAAGTAGATTAAGAATCAAAGTTCCTCTTAGTGGTGATTATCCTACCTGTCCATCAGTAACTAATATTTGGGAAAGTGCTAATTGGTACGAACGCGAGACTTATGATATGTACGGTATTAAATTTGAGGGGCATCCAAATTTGAGAAGATTTTATATGCCGGAGGATTATGCTGATCCAGAGACCGGTGAACCTATATATCCTTTAAGAAAAGATTTTCCTCTTATGGGAATACCAGATTCTTTACCATTACCACCATATCCGGAAAAATACAGCGAGAATTAGGAATTTAAAATATTTGATAAAGTGGATTGGACATCTTTTTCGTATTCAAATAGATGCTCGATTCGTGATATACTGATTAGCATTTTTACTGCTTCTTGTAAGCCTACTAATATTATAGGTATATTATTTTGACTTAGTATTCTTGAAGCAAGAAGTAAGCATCCTAGCCCTGAGCTATCAATAGTCGTTACTTCACTTAGATCTAAAACAAGTATTTCGATATCGGGTTGACATATGATTAAAAGCTCAGTTTTGAATTCAGGGGCTATAGTTGTATCAAGTTTGGAATGCTTAATTTTGAATACAATTATTTTACCATGTCTTTCAATTGTGAAATTCATAACAATCATCAATATTTTGTAAATTGCAAGTTAGTTATTGATATGATCATTACAAAGATATTTAAAATTGCTGAATAAAAAAAAATTAAATAGGATTCTTATTATTCGGATTAGTTCTCTTGGTGATGTACTTTTGACAACTCCTATTTTAAGGGCGATTAAGAAACAGTTCACCGATTCTTCGATAGATATTGTTACAAATTCAAATTTTAAGGAAATTTTCGAGTACAATCCTTGTATAAATAATATTTTCTGTTATGATAAAAAGTTATCACATAAATTAAATAAGATAGCATTTAACGAATTTACATCTAAAATGGGTTTTAATAAATATGACCTTGTTGTTGATTTGCAGAATAATTTTAGGTCAAAATTATTATTATCAGGCAAATATGTTATAAAAGCGAAAGCAAATAAAAATAGATTACACAAACTATCACTTGTGTATTTAAAAAAGCCATTGAAAAAATATCAATCTGTTGTTGAATTATATGCTGAGAGCTTGAGGTGCTTTGGAATTAAATTGTCAGATGAACGACTTGAATTCTGGTTACCCGAAGAAGCTGGATTATCCAATTATCTACCAGATTTAGGTAGAGTAAGAATAAATGGTGAATTGATTATTTCTATAGCTCCAGGTTCTTATCATTTTACTAAGAGATGGTTAGCTGAGAATTTTATTGAATTGACTAAAATGCTTATTGATAACTATGATGCCGAAATTTTTTTATTGGGCAGCAGATCTGATATTGAAGTATGTTCGAAAATACAAGCGGAATTTACGCAAAAAGTCAGAAATTATGCCGGTATTACTAATTTATACGAAGCAGCAAGAAAATTGGATAAGTCTGATTTACTGATTTGTAATGATAGTGGTTTAATGCACTTGGCAAATGCAAGAAGGATACCCATAATATCAATTTTTGGTTCTACAGTTAAAGAATTTGGTTTTATTCCTTATCTCGGAAATTATCGAATTGTTGAGACAAAATTGAAATGTAGGCCCTGTTCTCATATAGGGAGAGATAAATGTCCCAAAGGGCATTTTAAATGTATGAAAGATATTTCAGCTAAATTGGTGTTTGAGGAGGTAAAAAAAATGATCGATGAAAAAATTCTTCAAAAATGATGAAAAGTTAGCACAAAATTTGATTTGTTAAAGATATATTTAAATTAAAGAGGGAACTAGAATATGAAACAGATAGGTTTAGCAATAGTTGGAATTGGCGAAATAGCACAAAATTTTCATATTCCTATAATCAAAAAAATATCAAATGCCAAAATAGTTGCTCTTTATGATATAAATATAAGGAAGGCTGAACTTGTTTCAGAACGATATGAAATCCCATACACTTGTCAATCTTTGAATGAAATATTGGATATAGAGGGGATAAACGGAATAATTATCACAACACCGACAGATACACATGTAGATTTGGCAATTCAATGCCTTGAGGGCGGCAAGGATTTATTTATCGAGAAGCCAATTGCACGCAATTATAGTGAAACTTTATCTATTGCTGAAATAGCGAAGAAAACCAATCGGAAAGTAATGGTCGGGATGAATCAAAGATTCAGAAATGATTCTATTTACATGAAAAATTATATTTCAGAGGGTTCACTCGGTAAGGTATTTTATTCAAATGCTGGATGGCTTCAACAAAAAAGAGAACCACAGTGGCTTGAGCAAATCGTACGTTCCGGTGGTGGCGTATTAATAGATTTGGGGATATCACTCATAGATTTAATTCTTTGGGTAAATGATTTTAAAAAAATAAAATCAGTCAAATCCAACAATTTTAACTATCTTACTAAACCAGCTGAAGATGTTTCAATTGGTTCGATTCAATTTGCAGATGGTTCTGTTGGAACATTTGAAACAAGTTGGACTTTGTTCCGCTCCAGAAAAACTTTTTTTTGTGATGTCTATGGTGAAAAAGGTCGCGTTTCGATAAATCCCTTTAATATATTCAATATCGAGAGTAAAACGACGAAAACAAAATACACAATAACCACACTTCAAAACATATTAGCATTAAAGAAATCCTTCGAAAATGAGTTGGTAAATTTTATCAATGTGCTTAATGGTATCGGCTATTTACACTCAACAATAGATGAAGCTCTTGTTGTAATGAAAGTAATAGAGAAAATGTATCAATCCTCGAAAGAATTGCAGGAAATCACTTTCGATTAAAACTATTTTATTTGATTATTTTCTTTTTTTTTCTTATATTCCAGCATAAATTTACTTGTTAAACTTTAGGGGATAAAATTATATGACATAGCGAGTCGATACTATTCCCATAGATGAAAGGAGGCAATTATGAACTACAAAAAGCCGGTTTTTAACTCAATTTACGGTGGACGTAGCATAACCAAAACATACAAAGCCTATAATATCCGCAATATTTATGATATCAAGCATTTAAAAGAAAAGTTTTCCGTCGAAAAAATTGAAGAAATCATTACTGTAGCCAAAATTTTACCTTTCAAAACGAACAATTATATAGTCGAAGAATTGATTGATTGGGAAAAAGTCCCTGATGATCCAATTTTTATTTTAAACTTTCCTAACAGGGATATGCTACAACCAGTTCATTATTCCGAAATCACCAAGCTTTCCAATAATTCACAGCATCGAGAAAAATTAAATGAAATAATTGATCGCATCAGATTAGAGCTTAATCCCCATCCTTCAGGTCAAAAAGATTATAACGTGCCTTTTTATAAAAATATGCGATTACAAGGAGCACAGCACAAATATCACGAGACAATACTGTTTTTCCCGAAGCAAGCACAAACCTGCCATGCCTATTGTACATTTTGTTTTCGTTGGCCTCAATTCACCGGTATGAATCATTTAAAGTTTGCAATGAAGGAGATTGAACCAATAATAGAATACATTAAAGAACACGAGGAAATTACTGACATTCTTTTTACAGGAGGAGACCCGATGGTGCTGAAGGCTGGGATCTTTGAGATGTATATCAATAAAATTTTGGATGCAAATATAGAACATTTGCGATCAATAAGAATCGGTACGAAAGTACTCAGCTATTGGCCATATAAATTTATAACTGATGATGACGCTGATTCATTGCTCAGAATTTTTGAGAGAATTGTTAATTCTGCTAAAAATTTAGCATTTATGGCACATTTTAATCATCCTGTTGAATTAAGCACTGACGCGGTGAAACTAGCAATCAAACGTTTACAATCAACAGGAGCTCAAATTAGAACTCAATCACCTATAGTAAAGCATATTAACGATAATGCTGAAATCTGGTCTGAAATGTGGCGTGAACAGGTTAGACTGGGTATGATACCGTATTATATGTTTATTCCAAGGGATACTGGTGCTTTCCATTATTTCAACGTTAAATTGAAAGATGCTTATAACATATTCAGAAAAGCAATCAAGAAAACGAGTGGTCTGTGCAGAACAGTTAGAGGACCTGTAATGTCATCATCTCCGGGTAAAATACAGGTTTTGGGATATACAAACATTAAAGAAGAAAAAGTTTTTATATTAACATTCATACAATCACGTAATCCAAAATGGTCATACAAACCTTTTTTTGCTCAATTTGATGAAAATGCAAGTTGGATAAGTGATTTAAAGCCGGCATTTGGTCAATCCAAATTCTTCTTTGAGGATGAGTTGAATCAATTCTATACATTGAAACGGATGATGGCTGAATCAATTGATTTTAATTAGGAACTTCTCAAAGTTTGAAGCTTTTGGAAGTATTCTTTTTCAGTTCTTGTTAGATTTTGTGGTAATTTAACATTAATAGTAATATACATATCTCCTCGTTTGGAGGTATCACCATAAATCGGCATGCCAAGCCCTTTGAGCTTAAAAACTTTACCGGGCTGGGTTTCAGGGGGAATTTTAAGCTCAATCTTGCCGGCGAAAGTAGAGATGTTGACTGTTCCGCCTAATATAGCCTGGTACAAATCAATAGTTGTATTCATATATAAATCGTCTCCTTTACGAATGAATATAGGGTCTTGCTTAATTATGGTTTTAATGTATAAATCACCATTAGGACCACCATATTTCCCTGGTCTTCCTTTACCGGAAATTTTCAATGTTTGTCCGTTGCTAATACCCGGTTTGAATTTTACTTCTATGATTTCACCGTTTATATTAATTTTTTTTGTAGCACCTTTAAAAGCTTCTTCTAGTGAGAGGGTAACTTCTAGTTGTACATCCTCGCCTCTTTTAGGTGGATAGTTATAATCAGAAAATCTTGAGCTACGGAATTTGCCACCGAAGATTTTAGTAAAGAAGTCTGATAAACCGGAATCGAATCCAAATTCATCTTTCGTTGAGCCAGTATCCCAACCAGAGAACCACTCTTGCCAATTAAAATCAGAGGTTTTACCACCTCTTTGGTTAAAATCTGTCCATGAGCGATTTAAATTGTCATATTTTGCTCTCTTTTCGGGATCACTAAGAACTTGATAAGCTTCATTTATTTCTTTAAATTTGTTTTCAGCGTCTTTATCGTTAGGATTTTTGTCAGGATGGTATTTGATAGCAAGTTTTTTGTATGCTTTTTTTATTTCATCTAAACTTGCGGATTTATCTACACCTAATATTTTATAGTAATCTTTGAATTCCATTTAAGCATTGTTTTTTTATAATTTGAACCATTATTATAAGACGAATAAATTATTGTTTAAATTAAGCTGAAGGTAACTTGCTAACGAATTGTTTGAAAAATTTTTCAGCTTTTTCTTCAGTGTGATTAGCTTTGATAAATTCATTTAGTTTAATAGGATCAGCAAAATCGGCGAATTTTATTTTATAGAAATTTGCGAATTCATTTTTCGATATTTTCATGGTATATTTTTGGTCCTTATCAATTAGGGTTAGTTCAAGATTGAATAATCCATTTACGAGAATAAAGAAATCAAGAGATGCTTTGGTAAAAAACATTTTGATGTTTGGGTCTATTTCAGAATTTTCTGAATTGTTTTTTTTGAGTACAACAAATGCAGATATACTATCCACTTTTACTGATACTAATTCATTATGATAGCGAAAGGCAACATATTCATTTAAATTCTCTTCGAAAAACTCATTAACTTCAGGAGTTTCAATTATTTCGTGCTCAATTTTATCGTTTTGGCAAGCGAATAGTAAAATTATCACAAAAGTTATAAACTGTGTATTAAATTTCATATCAACCCCAGATATTTTTAAATACTTGAATTCAAAGAAACGATAAAAATTATTAACAATTTACATATAACGATGAATCACACCTTGATGTCTGATAAATTTCGGTTGATATTCAACAGGTTTTCGTCCGAAGCAAACACCAAGAGCTTCGTAAAATGCAATTTCATTAATATCAACATTTCTTTGTATGATTGCTTCACTTGTAGGTATGTAGCTAATTTCCTCGTGTTCAACACCGACGACAGTAACACCAGTAATTCCATATTTCATTAGAAGCACAGCCGCACCTCCAGCTTGCTTGCCAAAAGCTACATCATAACTAGTAGTATCGCCGGATCTGACCAAATGTCCTAAGGCAATTTCTCTTATTTCAGGATACATATAAATTCCTTCTACGTAAATTCCTTCCTGTTTTAGGATTCTTTCCCAGTCCGGATCTTGTTTCATATAGTGTTCGAGTTGCGAGCGTATGAATTTACCAACTCCGGATAATTTTTGATGACCGAAAGAATCAGCATTTGTAGAGGTATCAATAAAGAATTTACCTTCTTGATTTTTAACGCCTTCTGCAGCGACAATTATATAAGTTGAGCCTTTAACATCGCTTGTTAATAAGCGATTTATGTAAGTTTTTTTGAAATGTTCATAAACTATTGTATAGTCAACCGGTACTTCGGGGATGAGTATGCAATCAGCATCTGCACCGATACCACCTCTAAAAGCAGTGTGACCGGCGTAACGTCCAAAAACTTCAATTATCAAAGCACGATTATGAGTTAATCCGGTAGTGCGTAAATCTGAAGTAAATTTTGAAATGCGGTTAATAGTTGAATCACCGCCGACAGAATAAGTTTGCAAATCAAGATCCATTGTTTTAGGTACATGAACACAAGGAATACCTTGATTAATCAAATCAACGACTACACTACCAGTATCATCACCACCAGCAATAATGAGACCATCAATATTATGTTTTTTCATTCCGGCTTTGATTTTGTCGTATTTCTCTGGGTCATTGATTTTTGCAATTTTGACACGAGAATGACCGGCTTCAGATCCAGCAACGCCAGAGTGGATTCTATCGGCACGTGACCAGTCTATAACCACAGGCTCTAAGTTTAACAAATTATACAATCCAGCATAACCATTTGGTATAAGGCAAACTTCCATATTGAGGTGGTGTGCCATTCTTGCGGCTCCATTTATGACTGCATTGAGGCCACCACAATCACCACCACTTGTTATTACTCCTAATTTTTTTGGTTCTTTCATTTTTTTGTTTCGATAAATTGTGAATAAATAATCTAATAATAATTTTTTAATATTAAAAGTATTTTTGAGCTATAAAACGTCTCTTTAAATTCAATATTTTTGTAGTTTAAAATCTTTTACTAAGATTATAATTCGAAAAAATGTTCAAATTGATTAAGAAAATATGGAATTAATGGAACACCCTTCAGATCAGCTTGCAATAAGTGTTTTACAAACAATTAATTTATTGTCTTCGATTGTAACGCTAATAGAAAGAAATTTCGAAGGCAGCCATTCAAGATTTGTATCGGAAAAATCTGCTGCTATTGCAGAAGTTATGGGCTTTTCTGAAACTGAGATTTTCGAAATAAAAACGGCCGGTTTACTACATGATATTGGTAAGATTGGTTTTAAGGATTCGATATTACTTAAATATCCAAATGAAATGAACAAGAGCGAATTCACAAAGTATTCGATGCATCCTACTATAGGTATGAATATATTAAAGGAATATTTTGCCTTTGAAAATGTTGCTGAAATTGTATATCAGCATCATGAACGAATTGATGGGTCTGGTTTCCCTAGACATTTGCAGATGAATTCAATTCATCCTGGTGCAAAAATCATTGCAGTTGTGGATACATTTCATAATATGGTTTTTAAAAGTAGTCGTGATAAATTAGATTCTGTAACCTCAACTATAAAATTTACAAGTGCAACGGCATACATCGATTCCACAAAAGACAGATATGCAGCTGCTATAAATTTTTTAACTCAGAAAAGCGGAACTTTGTTTGACAAAGATGTTGTTGAAAAATTTATCGATTTAATCTACATAGAACGGAAAAATTTAGGTAAACGTTCTGTTATGAGGATTTTAGTTGATAAAGTTGAGCCCGGAATGATATTTGCTGAAAGTTATTTTACTTCTTATGGGTTATTAATTGCTTCAAAAGGAGAAAAAATTGAAGCTTCAATGATTAAGCATTTAAAAAGATTAGCTGAATCAGGTGATATACCTGAAAAAATTTTGGTAATGAAATAATATGAAAGAAAAGACTAAAGATATCTTAACAAAATCTCCAAATATAATTTTTATCTATGGTGAAGAAGAGTTTTTGATTGAAAAAAAATTTAACGAGCTAATTTGGGATTTTGTCAATAAATACAACGCAACGAGCGATTTTGATATTTTTGATAGCGAGAAAGTAGAATTAATGACAGTCATTGATAGCTGTTATAGTTTACCATTCCTAAGTGAGAAAAGGATTGTGGGAGTAAAGAATTTTGAAAAATATTTCACCTCCAGCCGCAAAAAAAAAGTTGACGAACAACATCCATTTGTAAAATATCTGAGAAAACCAAATCCACATACCATTTTTCTTATTTCTTCATATTTGGAAGGATATAGTGGAACGTTAAAAGATTTATTAAGTGCAAAAACCAAGGAAAAAGCATTAAAAAAAATCAAGTCTGCTAATTTTCCCTATAATGTACTATTTGAAAATGCTGAATTAATAGAAATACCTAAATTTTACGAAAAACAAATTCCGAATTGGATTAAAAGCCAATTAAAAGGTAAGGAGATTAAGCCTGAAGCCCTTGAATTATTATTATTGCATACGAATCCGAATTTGAGGGATATTAATAATGAATTGGAAAAATTATTACTTTTTACAGATAGTAAAAAAGAGATTACTGAAGAGGATGTTGCTGCTGTTGTTGGAATTTCAAAAGAGTATAACATTTTTCAGCTACAAAAAGCTATTGGGAATAGAGATTTACATAATTCTCTTTTGATATTGAACAATATGCTTACATTTGATCGTCAGGAAATTTTGATTTTAACAATGCTATCACGATACTTTTCGATATTGTGGCAACTCAAAGAATATAATCATTTGGAATTGAATAAAACTTCAATATCCACTAAACTCGGGATTAATGTTTATTTTCTTGATGAATATCTTAATGCTTCAAAAAAGTTTGAAGAAGATAAATTGATAGATATTTTCAATCATTTATATATAACTGACAGGCTTTTAAAAACAAGTTCAACAAACAGTTCAATATTAATGCAGCAATTAATCATTAAAATATTGAATTGCGATTAATATTGGCTGATAATAATTAAATTTAGTTAAATTAAAAATTTTTGAATTAATTTGTTTCAAATTTATATTTTGCTTATGCTACAATCAGAATATTTTATCCCAACACTTAAAGAAGTAGGGTCGGAAGCAGTGATACCCTCTCATCAGTTGATGTTAAAAGCTGGATTAGTAAGACAAGTAGCAGCAGGTGTCTTTTCCTTTTTGCCTCTTGGATATCGCCTATTGAAAAAAGTAATGGAAATTATTCGTGAAGAGATGGATAGAATAGGTGGACAAGAGTTTCTTTTACCAGCACTTAATCCAATTGAAATATGGCAACAGACGGGACGTGTAGAGGCTATTGGTGACGTTATGTTTCATATTAAAAACAGGGAAGGTCTTGTTTTAGCACCAACTCATGAGGAGATAATTACTTTTCACGCCCGTCAACATATAAAATCATATCGGAATATGCCACAAATTTGGTATCAAATTCAAACAAAATTCAGAAATGAGCCAAGACCAAAATCAGGCGTTTTGAGAGGTCGGCAGTTCATTATGAAGGATTCATATTCACTTGATACATCTTGGGAAGGTTTAGACCAAAGCTATGAAAAGCATTTTCATGCATATAAGAGAATTTTCGAGCGCTGTGGGATTAAATTTTTTATTGTTGGTGCATCGAGCGGAGCAATGGGAGGAAGCAAATCACAAGAGTTTATGGTAGAATCAGATTCTGGCGAAGACTTATGTGTTATAAGTGAGGAATCGGGATATGCAGCAAATCTCGAGGTAGCAACTTCTCTTGTTCCACCTGTGGGTAGAATTGAAGATAATTTTGAATTGGAGATTTTCCCTACACCAAACTCAAAAACAATAGATGACCTTGTCAATCATTTTGGTTTCGATGAAAAGCGATGTGCAAAATCGGTAGTATATATAATTGATTCTGAACCGGTACTGATATTGATGCGTGGTAATGATGAATTAAATGAAACTAAACTTAGTGCTGTTTTCAATACAACTAATATTCGTCCTGCTGAATCAGAAGAATTAATAAGATTCACGGGAGCCGATCACGGTTCGATTGGACCAGTCAATCTCAAAACAAAAATAAAAGTTGTAGCCGATAACTTACTCAAAGACGCAAATGGTCTTATCAGTGGTGCAAATATTGATGGGTATCATTATAAAAATATTGATTTTAAACGTGACTGTCATATTGATGCATACTATGATTTGCGCACGGTAAGGGAAGGTGAGCTTTGTCCTTTTGGTACTCCTTTGAAAATAGTCAAAGCAATAGAGCTGGGACATATTTTCAAGCTTGGTACAAAATATTCAGAGTCTCTTGGTGCAACATTTCTTGATGCACAGGGCAATGAACAGCCCATAATTATGGGAAGTTATGGTATTGGTGTTGAAAGGGTTTTAGCGTGTTTTATCGAACAAAATCATGATGAAAAAGGAATCATATGGAAATATCCATTAATTCCATTCCATGCTCATCTGCTTGGTTTAAATGTTATCAAATCCCAGGTAGTTAAAAATACGTCTTTTGATATTTACAATAATCTTCGAAGTGAAGGATTTGATATCCTTTTTGATGATCGTGATGAAACCGCTGGTGTTAAATTTAATGATGCAGATTTAATAGGTATTCCGATTCAAATTATTGCAGGAGAAAAAAATATTAAAAATGGGCTTGTTGAAATAAAATATAGAGAAAGTGGTAATAGGGAATTAGTTGAAATAAGTTCTCTTGCAAAATTTTTAAGAGACTACTACAATCGATATGAGACCGGGGAAAAATGAAATGCCTAATTTACCAGATGTAGAGAATTTGTCCTTTGAATATGCTACCGATTTCGACAAAGTTGATATGCATATTCATACCTTTTATTCGGATGGTATCTATTCTCCGGATGAAATTATTCGTTTGGCGGAATCGGTTGGATTGAGGGCAATTAGCATAACCGATCACGATAGTATCGATGCATATAAAGAACTCAACTTTAATAGAAATTTTAATAATTTGGAAATTATTCCCGGATTAGAATTTAGTTGCCATTTCAACAATAAGGAATATCACATTTTAAGCTATTTTTTTGATTTAAACAGTAAAATTCTTGAAGAAAAACTTTCTCAAATAAGAATAGATAGAGAAATAAGAGCAGAGAAAATTATAGCAAAACTTTCAAAAATTGGAATTGAGATAACAATGGAACAAGTCAAAAACATAGCTAATAAAGCACCGATTACACGTCCACATATTGCTATGGCTTTGCTCGAGAAAGGATATATTTCAAATATTAAAGAAGCATTTATTAAGTATATAGGTGAATGGTCTCGGGCATATCAACAAAAAGCGAAATTTCCATTTGAAGAATGCCTTGAATTAATCAAGTCTATTGGAGGTATTTCAATATTGGCACATCCAGCTAATTCAATTGAAGAAACCGATATTTACAAGATGATCGAATTAGGTTTAGATGGTATTGAAGTTATTAATCCTATGCACAAACCAGAGATGGTATCTTATTATAAAAAGATTACAGAACAATATTGGTTAGTAGCAACTGGTGGTTCTGATTTTCACGGGAATAAGGAAAATGAGTTTTATAATTTTGGTAATTATTATATATCATATTCTCAATTACAATCTATCAAATCAAATTTAATAACTTAATTCTTTACCATTTCAATAGATCCGGTCTTCTTTTCCTCGTTTTTATAATAGCTTGTTCTAATCTCCATTTTTTAATTTCTTCATGATTACCGCTTATGAGTATTTGTGGTACTTTTAATCCTCTAAAATTTGCGGGTCTTGTAAAAACGGGTGGTTCTAATAATCCATCCTGAAAAGAGTCAGTAAGTGCAGATTCGGCATCACCAAGAACTCCTGGGATCAACCGTATAATTGTATCAATTAAAACTAAAGCTGGTAATTCACCACCGGTTAAAACATAATTTCCAATTGAAATTTCGCGGGTTATAAGAGTGTCTCTGATTCTTTGGTCAACTCCTTTGTAATGTCCTGCTAATATGATCAAGTTTTGTTTTGTTGATAACTCGTTAGCAATTGATTGATTAAGCAATTCACCATCGGCAGTCATATATATAATATCATCATATTTTCTTTCATGCATCAATTTTTCAATACAATCGAAAACGGGTTGGCACTTAATTACCATACCGGCAGAACCTCCATACTGATAGTCATCAATATGACGGAACTTATCTTTAGCATAGTCGTGAAGATTGTGAATTTCTATTTTCAGCAATTCTTTTTTTATGGCATTTTTGATTATGCTTGCATTTAGTGGGGAAAAAAAAATTTCTGGAACAGCAGCAACAAGGTCGATCCTCATTTTTGTTTCCTTGTGATTATTAAATCCAATAAACCATCTATTAGTTTAATGTATATTTTTTTATTTTTTTTATCGATTTTCTTTATGATCTGATTTACAGCTGGTATAGGCAAATATCCGTTTTCAGTTTTAACTTCATAAATATCGTTGGCTGGCTGATGCCATATATCAACAACTTCTCCGATTAATTTATTTGTTGAAGCGTCAATTACTTTAAAACCGAAATATCCAACTTCATCAATTTTTTTCTCAACCAAGATATTCAATTTTTTTTCATCAATAAATACGCCCATTTCAACTGTGATTTTATCATTTCCTAAAGGAATTTTTTCTACTTTGAAATGTACGTTAGAATTATTTTTTCCCCAGACAGAGATAATGTATTTTTTTGAGAATTTTTCAGAAAAGCCAATATAAACTTCAGTACCTTCATCAAGTTGAGGTATAAATTTAGGAACGTCAGTAAGAATATATTCTTGTTTTTTGCTAATAGCTATTATTCTTCCAATTAATTTAAGCATTTTACTTTTCAATAATAATTGTCACAGGACCGTAATTAATAAATTCTATATCCATCATAGCACCAAAAATGCCCTGAGCAATTTTTATATTATAGTTATTTCTCATATAATCGAGGAATTGAAGATATATTTTTTCAGCGATATTTGGTGGAGCAGCATCAGTAAAACTTGGTCGAAAGCCTCGTTGAACATCACCGTAAAGAGTAAAGTTAGAGATAATCATTATATCTCCTTTAATATCTAAAACGGATAAATTCATTTTTTCATTCTCATCGGGAAAAATTCTCAAATGAGCAATTTTATTAGCCATCCATCTTATTGTTTCGTTATTATCAGTGCTTGCAATCCCAAGTAGAACGAGTAAACCTTGGTCGATTGAGCTAAATTTGATTCCATTTATTCTTAGAACGGAATTTTTTACTCTTTGGATTACAGCTCTCATTTTTTCATTTAATAATTTAAATATAACTCAATTTTTTACATCATAATACGTTTGAAAAACTATCAAAATTTAAAAAAATTTACGATAAGTTATGAAAATATTAGCAATCCAGTGTTCACGTGTTAAGGATAAATTTACTCAACAGGTTTTTGAAAGTTTTATAGACGGGATACGCGAACACACCGATAATCTTGTCTGTTTGGATGTTGCCAATTTGGAAATTAAAAAATGTCTTGGTTGTACAGAGGGCTGGTTATTTCAATCACCCGGTTACTGTCTTCAGGAAGATGATATGAATAAAATATATCATTATTTCAAAGAATCAGAAATGTGGATATTTTCGACAAATTTGACTTCAAATGGATTAGATGAATGCTTATTAAATTTATTAGATAGATTAGAACCGCTATTTCAACCATCTTTTGATAATTTGGAAGAGAAAAGAAATTCTCGAAATGGGAGAATAGTCTTATTGAGTTTCTCGGAAAATAACAGCAATGAATTCCACAAGAAGCTTATTAAGCAATGCGAAGATATATGTTCTTTATTTGATAGAGAATTTTCAGGTGCATTAATTAGACCCAATACTAAAACATTTATGAAGTTAGCTGAGATGGGTTTAAATGCTGATAATTTTTTTGAGCAAGCTAAGGAGGCAGGTAGATATCTTGCTAAAAATGGTAGTTTTAGTAAAAGTGTCTCAGAGGCTTTTAATTTGGACATACTTAGCAAAAGTTCATTTATAAATGGTATTTTTCAGCATATAATACAAAAAAGCAAATAGATTTATCCATTCTTTATTCCATCCAAAATTATTATCAAAAAAATATTATTTTTGACGAATAATTTATATAATTTGAATTTTTTTAAAATATGCATTTATTTAAATTCACATTTGTTGAATTGAACCTCATAACAGGAGTTTAATTATGTATTTTTATGGTAAACTTGAAATCGATCCCTCACAGATGACATTAATTAAAAAAGTCAATCCTACTGGTGTTTTCACCAAATTACTCGATGCTTTAACGTTTGGTAAATTGTCAGATAAGCAGGAGCATGAGACTTTTACCGCTTTATCCATTCTTCAGCAATTAAGTCTTGGTATGCGAACATTGAATATATATAATGTCATACGAGTTGCTATTGATGAATATGATTTTTACTTTGACCATAGTGGGGTCGAAGATGATCTTAATCAGGCAATGTTCGAACTTAAGTCAAAAATAGATCCACTTGAATCAGAAATTTTCAAAACAATTTATATGGTTCTTGAGCATGAGAGCAGTGATTTTAAATATGTAATTGAAATTGGAGTAGAGCGAAAACATAGAGTCGGCGAATATCCAATAAAGATAATAGTAAATGGAGTTATATCTGAATTTAAATTGAGGCAGGGCGAATCACGTACAGAGCTAATTAAACGAATGAAGCCGATTTTCATGAATCAAAAAACTTACGATGAATTCATAAAAAATCATCAGATAAAATTCGTTAATTTTTTGAATGAAATCGATAAATCGATACGGAAAGTTATACGAGTTGATGATATACAAATAGATTCATCAATGGAGATTATACGTCCTAAACGTAGGATATTAGATCCAGAAGAATTGCGAAGCGACTATTTTAATCAGCCATTCTTTTTTGGTTACTATGGCTTAAATAAACATGCATTTTATGCATTAATATGGCCCGAGTTATTATATGAAAGTGGTTTGTATATTAATAATTTTGATTTAGTTGATGAAATAGGAAATATAATTTGTACAGTTGGTCAAAACGGTTTCAAAGCAAATGAATTTGAAACTTTTAACTTAGACTCCGAATTCGAACCACCAACAAAAGGTGATCTAAGTTTTTTTGAGAATAATGAATATATTGATAAACTTAGATTTGCCGGGGTTATAAAGCAATAAAATACAATTCCAATATTAATGATGAGTACCCATCCAATAATATTGAAATTTTCAAACTGAGACGAAAATTCCTTAAATTATAATTTAATTTATTGTTTAAATCATTATTTATAACATAAGGAGTTTTCTAATGGGCATAATATTTTTAGGCTTAATTATTTTAATCGTTGGATTAAGTGCATCAAAGACAAGAAGCCCGTTGGGTCGCTACAAGTCGTTAATCGTAGTTGCAGGTGTAATTGTAATGGCAATAGGATTTCTCACAACAGCAATCAGGCAGATTGATGCAGGTCACGTTGGTGTGCAGGTACTATTCGGACAAGTACAGGAGCAGGTACTATTTGAAGGCTTGAATATAGTAAATCCCCTGGTTGAAATAAAGCAGTTTAGTATCAGAACAAGAAATTATACTATGTCGTCGGCATTAGAAGAGGGGCAAAGAGTCAGTGATGATGCTCCTCGAGTTTTGAGCAAAGATGGGTTGGAAGTTGTAATAGATCTAACTATTCTATATCGTGTAAATCCAATTGAAGCGCCTTCAATTTTCAAGAAAATAGGTTTAGATTATGAAAATGTAATTATAAGACCAATCGCAAGAACAGGTATAAGAAATAGTGCGTCGCTATTTGAGGCAGTTGAATTATTTGCTGAAAAAAGGCAGGAATTCGAGAATGCAGTCAGGTCGAACATTATGGATACATTAATGAATAAAGGATTTATTCTTGAACAAGTTTTGATACGTAAAATTGACTTGCCAAAATCTGTCAAAGAAAGTATAGAAAGAAAAATAACCGCTGTTCAGGAAGCACAGAGAATGGAATTTGTTCTTCAAAAGGAAGAACGCGAAGCTGAAAGAAAAAGGGTTGAAGCCAAAGGTATAGCTGATGCACAAAGAATAGTCAATGAAGGATTAACTCCCAAAATTTTGCAGTTTGAGTTAATTAAAGTTCAAAAAGAGTTAGCTAATTCACCGAACGCAAAAATTATTATATTAGGAGATTCTAAAACGCCACCATTTATAATTGGTAATTAAGATGGAAAAAATAAATTTCAATATTGAAGATAAATTGACGGTTGTAAATATTTTTACACCCGAAATAGGTGAGAAAAAAGAATTACCTTTGTTTCTAGAATCTGTATCTGCAGGGTTCCCATCCCCTGCAGATGATTATTTAGAAAATCGCCTTGATTTAAATGATTACTTAATCAAAAATCCGGCTGCTACTTTTTTCGTTCGAGTAACAGGTAATTCAATGATAGAAGCAGGAATACATTCTGGAGATATCTTAGTTGTTGATCGCTCGCTAACTCCTAAAGATGGTAACGTTGTCATAGCTGTTATTGATGGTGAGTTAACAGTTAAACGAATCAAGCAAAGTAAAAATAAAATCTTTTTGCTTCCCGAGAATAATAACTATAAACCTATAGAGATAACCACTGAAATGCACTTCGAAGTTTGGGGTGTAGTATCCTACGTTATTCACAAATTGTTGTAATTAGATTGATAAGGAATTATGGATTCAATAAAGAATGATTATTTTAAGCGAGAAAAGCAGGTTTTCTTTCAGGTCTATAAACGATTGCCAATTGTAGTAGAGAGTGCTGTAGGCTGTTACATATACGATAAAAATGGTGAAAAATATCTCGATTTTCTTTCTGGGATAGCTGTAAATGCATTAGGGCATTCACATCCAGATATAATTGAGGTTGCTATAGATCAGATCAAAAAGTATATGCATATTTCGAATTATTTTTATCAAGAGCCACAAATCCGTTTAGCAGAAAAACTTACTCGAATAACTGGTTATAATAGAGTTTTCTTCTCTAATTCAGGAACTGAAGCAACAGAGGGTGCACTCAAGTTAATACGACGCTGGGGCAATAAAAATGGTAAAAAGGAAATAATAGCTTTTAGTGGCGGATTTCATGGCAGAACTTATGGAGCTTTATCTTTAATGGATAAGCCTAAATACAAAGATGGGATGGGACCTTTTTTGCCAGACATAAAAATTATTGAATATAATAATATTAGAACCTTGGAAGAAAATGTTAATGAAAATACAACTGCTGTAGTTTTAGAGTTTATACAGGGAGAAGGAGGGATTGTTGAAGCTAAAACAGATTTTATAAATCAAATCAAATTGTTGAAAGAGAAATATAATTTCCTTATTCTCGATGATGAAATCCAAACAGGCTTAGGACGTACAGGAAAAATGTTTGCCTATGAACATTATAATATAAAACCCGATATTGTAATTACAGCTAAAGCCCTTGGGGGTGGATTTCCTTTGGGAGCGATATTATCTAATGATGAACTTGCAAATTATTGGGGAATTGGTACCCATGGTACAACTTATGGGGGAAATTCCGTCGCTTGTGCCTGTGGATCTGTTGTTATTGATTATTTAATTAATGGAGTTCTACAAAAAGTTAAAGAAAACGGAGATTATTTAAAGAGTGAATTGATAAAAATTATGGAGAAATATCCAAAATTAATTTTGCAATTAAGAGGAAAAGGTTTAATCCAAGGATTACTTCTTTCCTTCAATGGTGCAATATTGGTCGAAAAGTTATTGAAAAGAAAGGTAATTTCGAATTATTGCTCTGAAAATGTTTTAAGAATTATACCACCACTGATAGTTGAAAGGTCTGACATTGATATTTTTATCAATTCATTGGATGAATGTCTTAGCCAGCTTTGATTTTTCTTTTTTCGTAAAGTTCTTCTAAGCCCTTGAAAATAGCTTCCTCAGGAACAACGATGTCGAAACCTGAGAGAGGTACTCCTTTCTTTTTTTTGGCAATTCTTAGTGTTTCATTAAATGCATATTCTGCTTCATCCAATCTTCCGAGATACATTAAAGCATAAGCTTTCAAATGGTTTGCATACATTTGTTCGGGGGCTTTTTCGAGGGATTTTTCAGCCCAATGGAGTGCTTCCTCGAATTTTTTTTGATTTCCGGTTAATTGTGAGAGAGTGGCACAGGCACTGGCATAAACAGAGTTTGACAAGTTTCCTGACTCTATTGCAAATTTTATTGTTTCTTCAGCTTCTTTAATTAATCTCATATGAGCCAAAGTCTGCCCGAGTTGATACCATGCATAGGCATTTAAAGGTTCCTCTTTGACGTGTTGGATTAGCATTGAATAATTTCGTTTGATTTTTTGTTCCATTTCTTCTCTACTGCGATTATATCCAAGGTGTTGAATGACAATATCAGAAAAGATCAGTGATTTACCTAATGCAAGAATTGATGGGGTTATTTGTTCGTGGACGCGTCCAGAAAATGATATTGATGGATAACCATAATTCCTGAAAAGTCTGGGATAACCGCCTCTGTGAATTTCAGTTTTTCCACTTATAAGAGAGTGATCGCTTTCGAGTGTACAAATAATTCCACCGATATCTTCTGAAACGTTCATAAGTAATTGTCGGATGTTTTTTCTACTATCCTCGGAGAGTCTTTCATCGGCATCAAGATATAATATCCACCTACCGTTAGAATGTTTGAGAGCTTCATTTCTAGCAGCTGAAAAATCATTAATCCATTCGAAATCATATAATTTGGCATTATAACTTAAGGCAATTTCTCTGGTGCGGTCGGTTGAGCCAGTATCTACTATTACTATTTCATCTACAATGCCTTTAACACTTTCAAGACAACCAGAAAGGAATTTTTCTTCATTTTTAACGATCATAGAGAGTGTGATTAAAATATCTTTCTCTGATGAATATTCAGATTTTTGAATTATACCGGAATAAGCCTTGCTGATACTTTTATTGACTAATTCAAGGTATTTTACAATATCTTCATTATCTGGAGCTATTTCGTATGCTTTTTGGAGAATGTTTTTTGCTTCTTCAAATTTTTTTAAGTTATATGCTATATTAGCAGAACCTATTAGACAGGGGATATGTTTCGGGTTATGATTAAGCCCTTTTTCAAATTCGATTAAAGCGTTCTTATAAATTTTTAAGGCAAATAAAGTTCGCCCTTTTTTGTAATATATATCCTCCGGGGGGATTACAATATCACCAATAATTTTAGCGTGCACATCAGTATCGAACATTGCGTCATAGTGTTCGAAAGCTTCACCATAGTTACCTTCATTGAAATAAATTTCACCTAAAATAAAATGAGCAAAGGTTTGCTTTGGTAATAATTCAATAGATTTTTTAGCTCTTATTTTTGCTAATTCAATTTTGCCGGCTTTGTATGCAATCATAGCTCCCCAATTTAAAGCTTGAGGTTTCAATGTGCCTTTAGGTAAAGCATTCTCAATACTTATTGAAATATCGTTTTCGGCTGATTCTATTTTTTCAAGAGCAAAATATGTTTTAGCTCTTTGATAGTAATTATATGGTGTATTTTCTCCATTTTCTATTACTTTATTAAGTATTTCCAGATTTCTAATTTGCTTTTTCTGCATGTTTTCCGATGATAAACTATATCCGAGGTGATAGAATTGAATTTGTGTATTTTTAATTTTGAAACCAAGTTTAATTATACTTTCAGAAATTTGCTCGTGAATAGCACCGTAAAATTTAATATCTGGATGATTTCTGAATAGTCTCAATAGATTAGAAATATATTTTTCTCTTAATCCTGAGGCATTAATAGTTTCTGATAGAACTTCAATAAGCCAACCAGCAGTATCATTGGTTGCCATTTTTAATTCTTGTATTAGAAGTTCAGGATTAACAAGTCGTTCGTCAGCATCTATAGTGAGAATGAATGGTTCTTTTGCTTTTGATATTGCCAGATTTCTTGCTTTGGAGAAATCTTGTTCCCAGGATGTTTGGAATATTTTTGCTCCAAAAGATTCTGCTATATGAATTGTTTTATCCTGAGAGCCGGTGTCCACTAATATTATTTCTGAAGCAATATCTTTGATTGATTTCAAACAATCTGGTAACATTTGCTCTTCATCTTTTGCGATTATGCAAACGCTTAAATTACATACTGGCATAGTATTGTGATTTTAAGTTTAGAAAATTTTATTTTGAATAAAATTAATAAATTTTGGTGTAATGTGTAGTTTAAAAAGAAGGATTCAATTTTTTTAACAATAAGAGTGCTTGGAAATATTAGTTAATATGGAATATTCATTAACTTGATAGTAGGGGTATAGTTGTTTATACCCCTACAAATTGTGGAACTATTTTTTCCATTTTATATTACAACCAACACTAGGCATTTGTTCAGGATTAACTGGCCTACCTTCAATTAAAGAATCCAAAGCAGATTTTAAATCTTTTCCAGTAACTGGAACGCCATTACCCGGGCGAGCGGAATCGAATTGACCGCGGTAAACTAATTTTAAATTTTTGTCATATACAAAGAAGTCGGGTGTACAAGTAGCATCAAAAGCACGAGCAACTTCCTGAGATTCGTCGAACAAGTACGGGAAAGGATAGCCCATCGTTTGAGCTACTTTTTTCATATTTTCAGGCGAATCTTCGGGATAATTTGTAATATCATTTGAATTGATGGCTACAAATGATATTCCCTTAGCTATATATTCTTTTGAAACATCGGTTAGAACTTTATTTATGTGTTTCACGTATGGACAGTGATTGCAAATAAACATTATGACAGTTGCTATATCGGAAGCAATATCTTTAAGGCTTATTCTTTTACCGGAAACAGTATCCGGAAGTGTAAATTCAGGTGCCTTAGTACCTAGCGATACCATTTTTGATGGAGTTTCTGCCATTTTTCATCCTTAATTTGTTAATAATCAATTAAAAAATCTAAATTCCTGTATAATTGATAAATATTATATTTCAAACAAGAATATAATTTATAAGACGTCAAAATTATGGAAATTGTTTCAATTATTAGTTAACACTAAATGACAACAACGAGCTTTGTTTACTTTTTTGCATCGATACTGACACTTTTACTTTTTATAGATGTATATTTTTTAATAAGCTGGCAAAGATTTGCAAGATTAAGAAATTGGCACAGAGTGTCCTATCTTTTGCCTTGGTTTTTAGGAATAATATTTTTTATATTTTATGCTATAACTTTATATTTCCGTTTGGAAAACAAAATTCCGAGTGATATTGAAAAAATTTTTTTAGCTGTGGCATCTATTTGGTATTTGCCGAAAATACTTATTGTACCTGTAATTTTAATCAAGGATTTAGTTTTTGGGTTAAAGAAATTCTTCAGCAAATTCTCAGGTCAAAAGAACACAAGGGAAGATAATATTACTTCAAATAAACGAAGAGAATTCATCAAAAGCACAGGATGGGTTCTTGCAGGGTTACCTTTTATTTTGGTAACTCGTGGAGTATTTCATACAACCTATGATTTCAGAATTCACAGAGTTAATTTATTTCTTGACAAGCTTGGCGATGAATTCAATGGTTTCAAGATTATCCAGCTATCAGATATCCACGCCGGATCATTTATAAGCAATGAACCATTTGCAAAAGCTATAGAAATAATACAAAGTTTTAAGCCTGACATTATAGTTATTACGGGTGATTTTGTCAATTTCCATCCCCGTGAGTTGAAAATTATTTACTCTGAATTATCTAAACTTCAAGCCAATCACGGAGTTTTTGGTTGTTTAGGCAATCATGATCATTATATGTCAGAGGATGAGCATAAAATTTTAATATCGTTGCTTCGTGAAAGTGGAATTAATTTATTAATAAATGAGAATTCTAAGATCAAAATTGGTAATTCCTATATTCAAATAATTGGAATTGACAATATCAATTTCCGAACTCATTTTGGGGATTTTTCCAAAGCAATGATAGGGGTAGAAAAGGAATATCCAAGTATTTTGCTGTGTCATGATCCAACTAATTGGGATAGGTATGTTAGAAACAGGCTTGATGTTGATTTAATGCTTTCCGGTCATACTCACGGAGGTCAGGTAGGTATTGAATTATTCGGTCAATATCTCTCACCTGTCAGGATTGTATATAAACAATGGGCAGGATTATATAGGGATGGGAATCAATATTTATATGTAAATCGTGGATTAGGAGTGGTAGGACCTCCGGTTAGGGTTGATATGCCACCAGAAATTACTTTAATTGAACTTAACTCAAATAAAATAAGTTAATCGTTTTTCAGAAGGGAATGAACAGCACTTAGAGCCAGTAGTTGAGTACCAAGCGATAATGCATTTTCATCTGGTATAAGTTTTGGATTGTGTAATGGATATTCCTGTTGTTGATCGATATTTTTTACACCTAAAAACCAAAAACAAGCAGGAATTTGCTGTGAGTAGTATGCGAAATCTTCAGCCCACATTTTAGGTTCAAAATGTACAATACTGCCAGGGCATAAAACATAATTAGCTGATTGAACGAATATGTCAACAGCATTATCATTGTTAATGAGTGGTGGATATCCTTTAATTATGTCTAATTTGCAAATACAGTCGTATAACTGACAAATATTTTCTGATTTTTCAAATATGATACGATGGAATTCATTGCGAAATTTTTCATCGAAAGATCGTAAAGTACCCATAAGTTTGACTTCCTCCGGTATGACGTTAGTAGCATTGCCTCCATTTACGGATGTTATTGAAATTAGGGCATTAGTTAAAGGATTTTTGTATTTACCAAGTAAATTCATCAAATTGATAATTAACTGGGCTTGAGCAAGTATTACATTTCCTCCAAGATGAGGTTGGGCCGCGTGAGTACCCTTACCTTTAATTCTCCAGTACAATTCATCAGCTGAACTAAGGATTGTTCCTTTTGCTATAGCCACTTTACCGGTTTCCAATTCCGGGAAAATGTGTTGACCAAAAATTAATGAAGGTTTTGGGTCTTCAAGAACCCCGTTTTCAATAAGAATTTTAGCTCCTCCGGGTAATTTTTCTTCTGCTGGTTGGAATATCAATTTAATTGTACCATTAAGTTCATTTTCGATTGATTTAAGAATTATTGCAGCTCCCAAAAGCATACTGGTATGAAAATCATGTCCACAGGCATGCATGACACCTGCATTGACGGAAGAAAATTCTAATCTGGTTTCTTCTTGGATTGGAAGAGCATCAATGTCAGCACGCAAGGCTATACAATTTTTTCCTTTTCCAATTGTAGCGATTGTGCCGGTTTCGGTTAATGAATAGTGTTCAATCTTGTTATCGCTTAATATTGATTTTATAAATTCAGTGGTTTTAAATTCATTGAATGAAATTTCGGGATATTTGTGAATATGCCGTCGGAAGTAGATTATCTGATTCAGGATTTCGCTTGACTTGGATTTGATATATTCAACAAATTTTTCCATGTTTAACTCAATAAATTTCTAATTCAATTTCTTTTTCTGCAATTATTTCAGCTGGACCAATTAGTTCGATCCCATTAATATTGTCTGGTAAATTACCTTTAATTTCGACAAATAATGGAATTGAACTTGTTGGAATTATTTTTACAGGTAATACAATTTGGTGATTTATTAAAGCGGTAATTGCGGTAGCTAAAGCACCTGTGCCACAAGCACCTGTTTCAGCTTCTACTCCACGTTCATATGTTCTTAATTGAATTGTTGAATTATTGATAATTTTATAAAAATCAGCGTTTGTTCCGTTAGGGAAGAGAGGATTGAATCTAATTTCTTTTCCAATGTAGTCCACAGGTAGATTTTCTATACTTAGATAGCCAAGAGGGATTAATTCATCGCAATTTATAACAAAATGGTCGGAATTTACATTTACATAGGTTCCTAAAATTTTCCCAATTTTAGTTTGGATATAAATATTATTTTTTATTTCTCTCGGAGGCGGTAATTTGATTTTGATTAAGTTATTAACTATATCTGCATGATAGATTTCATCCTGCATTTTGAAATGAAGTGTATGAATTTCATTTTTAATAATTTTTTTTGCTTGAGCGAATTTAATAGCGCATCTTGCACCGTTTCCGCACATCATTGAATGTGAACCGTCAGGATTGAAAAATAATACATCAAAATCAAATTCTTTAAAGTTTTTATCAACTGCAATTAAACCTTCGGTGTTTCTGTATAGATTGTAATCTTTTTTGCAAAGATTAGGGGCAATTTTTGATAACATATCGATATCAAATTTATATTGACGATTATCTATCACAGTGAAAATATTTCCAGCACCAGACATAAATGTAATCAAAATTTGCATTAAAAGTCTATATTTTAAATTGAACATATTTCAATATGCTATTGCAATCGGATAATATTTTAGCGATATCATCATGGATTAGTCCGTTAGTAGCCAAAAGTGTATTATCACCGAGCTTATATTCAGATTTGTCATATTTTGTAACCTTTCCTCCTGCCTCGTTGACGAGCAAAATTCCGGCAGCAACGTCCCAAGGGTGTAACTCGACTTCCCAGAAACCATCGAATCTGCCAGCTGCTACATAAGCTAAATCGAGCGCAGCTGAACCAAGTCTTCTTATTGGAATTCCGTTTTGTATTATTTTAATAAAATGATCAATACAATTACAAGGATTATGGTCAACATTATATGGGAAGCCAGTTACCAAAATGGAGGTTTTAAAGTCATTAGTCTTTGAGACATATATGCGTTGGTAATTGAGATAAGCACCTTTGTTCTTCTCAGCAATAAATAATTCATCGAGTAAGGGGTGATAAATTACCCCAGAGAGAATTTCTTTGTTGATTTCAGCTGCGATTGAGACGCTAAAAATAGGAATTGAATGTGCAAAATTAACAGTGCCGTCGAGGGGGTCAATTATCCATATAATTGAATTCTTATCCGAATTGCCTGTCAATCCACTTTCTTCAGCTAAAAATCTGTGTTCATACTCAGGGATTTCACTTTTTATTGTGTTTATTATCAATTCTTCAGAACGATTATCGTATTCAGTTACTAAATTATTCCTACCTTCTTTGCTTGAGATTTTAAATGAAGTACCAAATCCTTCTCTGAGCATCTTACCTGCTTCCAAAGCACATTTAACTGCTATTTCTGTTATTTTACTGAACATTTTATCCTCGTTGATTTTAATTATTGCAAATTAATAAAATGATTTTTAAAAATCTTTAAAACAAAGCCATCCAAGAAGTATTATATAAACAAGTTTTATTAAATTTGTAGTAATTCAAGAACATAGAATACAATATATATGCTGAAATTAAAAGAATTTTATATTAGATTTTTGTTAATGTTAATGATTTTTGTTACTGGTATTAATATTTTAGAATCACAAATAAGGAATGAGATAATAACAGGAGCAATAAAAGGGGAACTGGATACATTAGCACTTGAGACAACCAAGAAGATTGTGAAAGAAGCCACCGGATTATTAGAAGAACCAATTGATCCCGATGTTTACATTCTTGGTCCTAATGATGAACTTTTTATAATAATTGTATCAGCTGAGCCAATGCAGTTCAAAGTCAAAATTTCTCCTGATGGTGTTTTAGCTATTCCAACAGTCGGAGCAGTTGATCTGAAAAACAAAACTCTTTCAGAAGCAAGAAATTTGATTACTGAAAAAGTGAAGAAAATATATAAGACTAACGAAATTTCTGTTACAATAAATGAATTAAGGCAGTTTAAAGTTATTGTCTCAGGAAATGTCCACAAACCTAATTTAGTTCCTGCTACAGCAGTTGATCGCGTTTCTGAGGTAATTGAAAAAGCGGGCGGAATGAAATATAATGCTTCTGTACGTCACATAAAATTATTCAGGAAATTGACCAATGAATTTTTGAAAGTTGATATCTTGAAATTTTTAAGGGGATTAGATAAAGATGCAAATCCAAAAGTTTTGGATGGAGATATGATTATTGTGCCTGAGATAAATGAAAACAGTACAATTGGAATTTTTGGTGATGTACCATCATCAGGAGAATTTGAATTTGTTGAAGGTGATTCTCTCTCAACACTTTTCCGTTTTGCTCTTGGTTTTTTTGATTCAGCATTGCTCGATTCAGTTGAACTAATACGATATACCACAAGTTATACTTCAGAAAGGATAGTACTTGATTTATCAGATTGGCGAGAAAAGTTTTATTTAAATCTTCCGCTAAGCAATGATATCCCATTAACTTCCGGCGACAGAGTTTTTGTTCCGAAAAAATCTGATTGGACAATGGCATCCAAGGTTGCTATTATGGGAGAAGTAAAGTATCCGGGTCATTATGCCATAACAAAAAATAAAGACCGTGTGAGCGATATTCTGAAAAGAGCTGGTGGATTTACCCAGGGTGCTTCTCTTGAAGCTGCAGAGTTAATTAGGCAAAAGGAGTTTAAAACAAGGGATGAAGAAATGGAACGTTTATGGAGGACGCCACCGTCAGAAATGTCAGAAAATGAGCTACGTTACTTTCAAGCAAGAGTAAGAGAGAAAAAAGGATACATGGCAATAAATTTCCGCAAAATATTAGAAGATCCAACAGTCAGTGATAATATTCTTCTTGAAGATGAAGATTCGATTTATGTACCAACAAAAAAAATATTTGTTAATGTTCAGGGAAGGGTGAATAATCCCGGATTGGTATTATATAATCCAGATTATAATTATTTGGACTATATAATTGCTGCAGGTGGATTTGGGTTCCGTGCCGATGAAGATGAAACGCTTGTAGTAAAGTCTAAAGGAGAGCAGTTCTTAGCAAAAGATATGAATTATAAACTGGAACCAGGGGATAATATATTAGTACCACCGGAAAAAGAGGTTTCAATTTGGAAATTAGTTACAGAGGGATTGACTGTTGCGGTTCAACTGGCTTCAATTGTCGGTCTTGTTATTTCACTTATGGCTTTATCAAAATAGTAGTTTTATTGAGAGGAAAATTTGGAAATTAAAGATTTCAGCATTAGTTCAGTTTTTAAATTACTCAAATTGAGGAAAAAATTTATTCTGATATTTATGCTAGTTTTTACAAGCCTTGTTATGCTATACTCTTTTATAGCTCCTTATCAATACGAGGCAGAAACAAAACTAATGCCACCATCACAATCCGAAGGAACTACAGGCTTAGGTAGTCTTCTACAAGGCTTTACAGGCTCAGAAATATTTATGGGAAATATTGGGCAAAATAATCAGCTGATGCTTTTTATGGGTATATTGAAAAGCAGGGCAGTTGCTAAATACATTTATGATAGCCTGGCTTTAAATAGACATGTTTTTTTTGAAAATTTACCTGAAGAGGATGTGATAGATTATATTACACGGAATTTGACAGTTCAAATTGATAAGTCGGGGATTTTAAATGTTTATTTTTTATTGTCTTCACCGTGGTTTTCAAATTTAGAATATATCAATGAAACAGCCCGACTTTCTGCTGAAATTGCCAATACTTCTTTCAAAGCTTTAAACCATATAATAAGAACTAAAAATATATCCAAATCAAAGCAAATACGTCTACATATAGAAAAAATGCTTCAGGACTATAAAATTAGACTTGATTCAATCGAGTCAGAACTTGAAGCATTTAAAAGAAAACATAAAGTTATATCAATTGATGAACAAACTCAAGCAATATTAACTCAAGCCGTCTCAGTTGGTGTAGAATTAACTAAAGCAGAGATAGAGTACAATATTGCATCACAACAATACAACACTAATTCACCCCAAATTAAGGCACTACAAGAGGCTATTCAAGCCTTACAAAGACAATATCAAAAGGTTCAACAGGGAGGACTAATACAACAAGATGTTTTTTCTATTCCGTTGGAAAATATTCCAGCACTTGAAAGGGTCTATACTTCTCTTATCAGGGATCAGAAAATTTTGAATCAAGTGATATTATATTTAGAAACCCAACGCCATCAGGAAGCAATTCAGGAAGAGAAGGATGTACCTGTGGTAATACAATTGGATGAGGCTATTACTCCACATAAAAGAGTTGCACCCAAGAGAATGTTAATGCTGATAATAAGTTTATTTTTGTCATTCTCTATTTCTACAGGTGTGGTAATAATAAGAGGAATAGCCTTAGGGAGAATTGAATATAAAAAGCTGAGCGAATCTTAAGTGAAAAATTTATTGCTTTCAATATTTATTTTAGCAATTAATTCAGTGATAGTTGGGTTTTGATTTTTTTCGATTACATCTGCAAATTTTTGCTTTATTTCTGATAATAAATTTATTAATTCATTTATTGGATTGAATTGCTGATTGCGTAGTTTATCGAGGTAATGAATTAGTCTGAGAATTATATAATCATCGTTATTATATAATAATTTTGAATCAGATTGATTACCATATGAATCCGTAACTGTATCTTCGATAAGAAAAGCAACGTAATCGCCAAAGTTGTAAGATATTATTTCATAAGTAATATTTTTATCGAAATTTCTGATGCCATAAAGCAGGCAAGAAATCATCATATCTGGTTCATAGATATGTAATTCATCGATTAGAATCCAGAACATTCTCAAATTATGGTCAAAATCTTGGAATTGATAGGGAATGATCTGATTTGTATAGGCTGTTTCAGCCATATCAAATGAACTAAGAATTCTGTTAAGGTCTTCTGGGTTTATCATGTTCTGCAGATGGTTGACTATTTTGCTTTTGAGGGGATTATCCATTTGGGGACTCAATTATTAACAATGTCGAAATTTTTGGCTTCTTCAAATAGTTGTTTAGCACCATATATAGCAGCTTCTGTGATTTGTTCACCACTAATTAATCTGGCAATTTCGTTTATTTTATCTTGATTTTCAAGTTTTTCTGCAGTTATAAAAGTTTTGCCATTAGATTCTGATTTAACAACACGGAAGTTCAAATCCCCAAATGCTGCAATTTGAGGTAAATGAGTGATGGCGATTATTTGTTTATATCGGGCAAGATTTTTCATCATCTGACCAACTTTTTGGGCAATTCTTCCACTAATACCAATATCAATTTCATCAAAAATCATCAGCTTGATGTTGTCAGATTGAGCTATCACATTTTTTATGGCAAGCATAATTCTGGAAATTTCACCACCAGAAGCGATATTAATGAGCGGTTTTGGTGATTCGCCTTTGTTTGTGGATATATAGAATTCAATTTTATCTATACCTTCAGGGAAAAATTTTATGTTTTGATTATTGATTTTAGTGGATAACTCGAATTCGTTACCAGGTGAATCGGACTCTACGAAGTAGGAATTAACCATAAAATTACCGTTTTCTATACCAAGAAGTTTTAAGTTAGAAATGATTGATCCTGTGAAATAGACGGAGTGTAATTGTCGGGATTCTGTTAGTTTAATCGCAATTTCTGTTAATTGTTTCTTTAAATTTAAGAACTCATTTTTTTTCTTTTGAATAATTAAGCTAAGATTTTCGATTTTTTCTAACTCATCTCTAATTCTTTCTTTTTCATTGATGGCATTTTCTAATGAGCCATATTTTCTTATTAAAGCCCTTATATCCACAAGCCTTTGTCTTATATTTTCTAATTTGTGCTCATCGAATGTTATTTCAGCTAGGTAGGATTCAGCAAATCTGGTTATTTCGTTAATGCTTACGATTAGTGGTTCTATTTCTTCTAAAAATGGTCGGAATTTTGTATCTATTTGTGTTAAATCCTGCATAATTTTTTTAAATTTAACTAAACTTGGTATTAAAGCATTATTGTCATTCTCAGAAATCGAAATTAAAGATGTAAGAAGGTTATAAATAGTTTCAGAATTTTCAAGAATTTTAAGCTCATGGTTTAGTTCTTCATCTTCTTTAGGTTTTGGATTAATTTGGTCAATTTCATTATACTGCTTTAATAATTTTTCTGATATAAAATGTAATTCATTGTTTTTCTGTTCTAATTCTTGGATTTCAATAAGTAAGTTTTTAACGATTTGGTAAAGATTTTTGTAGTTGGATAGTAAATCTTTGTAATTACCTGTTGCGTCCAAAATAGTAAGATGATTGTCGATTTTTAGTAGTGATTGATGTTCATATTGTCCGTGGAAATCAACGAGTGATTCGCCAATCTCTTTAAGAATTGAAAGCGGTATTGGAGTATCGTTAATAAAGCTTCTTGATGAACCTTTCTTCAAAATTTCACGACGAATAATAATATCCTCGGTCAGATCGACATCTTGTTGTTCGAGAATTTCAAAAATAGGATGTGGTCGCCCAATGTTAAAAGAACCTTCTATTATGGCTTTATTGGAATTATCTCTGACAAGTTCACTTGAAGCTCTTTCTCCGAATAATAACATTAATGCATCAACAATGATAGATTTACCAGCACCGGTTTCGCCTGTAAAAATATTCAGATTATTGCCAAATTCAATGGTTAGATTATCAATAAGAGCATAATTAGTTATTTGGAGCAACTTCAACATATAAAAAAAAATAATTAAAGTTTTGTTAGGTTAAATTTTATAATAATTCAAAATTATATGTTTGAGATTAAAAATAAAAGTTAAGTTGATATGTATGATGGATCAAAGGATTGCATCTAGTTGTGCTTCAGTCTCAATGAGAACTTGTCTTGCTTTACTTCCTTCGTAAGGTCCGATTATACCTGCTGCCTCGAGTTCATCGATGATTCTACCAGCACGTGCGTATCCTACCTTGAGTCTTCGTTGAATTAGGGAGGCTGAGCCTTGTTGATGTCTTACAACCAATCTGGCAGCTTCTTCGAATAGGGGATCTCTATCAAAGTTGCTTCCATTAATACTATTGGAACGTTTATCAATGAGTGACGGCAATAGATAAGGCGTTGTGTATCCTTTTTGACGAGCGATGAAATTACAAATTTCGTCAACTTCATCACTGCTGATGAATGAATTTTGTAATCTAATTGGCTTTGGTGAACCGCTTGGTAAAAACAACATATCGCCATTACCGAGGAGTTGTTCGGCACCCATTACATCAAGAATTGTTCTTGAATCAACCTTTTGAGCAACGAGATAAGCGATTCTTGCAGGGAAATTTGCTTTGATGATACCTGTAATAACATCAACAGAGGGTCTTTGAGTAGCTACAACGAGATGAATACCAACGGCTCTTGCCATCTGTGCTAATCTAGTTATTGGTTCTTCAATTTCTTTAGCTGCTGTCATCATTAAATCTGCTAATTCATCAATAATGACTACGATATACGGCATTGGTTTTAGCTGTGATGCTTGGCTATGATTGATTTTCCCAGCAATTAATTTTTCATTGAAATCATTTATATTTCTCTGTCCTACCATGGCAAGCAAATCGTATCTATTCTCCATTTCAGCAACAACGGAGTTTAGGACTAATACTGCATCTTTTGGATTAGTTATTATTACATCGTCAATATCAGGCGATTTTGCCAAAAAATGATTTTCGAGTTTAGAATATTGATTTAGCTCTACTTTTTTGGGATCAATTATTACGAATTTTAATTCTCTCGGATGTATTTTATATATTAAAGATGCAATAATTGTATTTATTCCAACACTTTTACCAGCACCTGTGGCACCAGCAATTAGTAAATGTGGCATTTTAGCTAAGTCGGTAATATAAACCTCACCAGAAATTGTTTTGCCCAATGCAAGGGGTAGTTTATAATTTGTTTCTCTAAATTTTTGTGAGCATACAATGCTTGAAAATCTGACTATTGTAGGTTTTTGATTTGGTATTTCAATTCCAACGGTACCTTTTCCGGGAATCGGAGCAATTATTCTTATACCTCGGGCTTTAAGAGCCATTGCTAAATCATCAGCTAAGCTCTCAATTTTGCTTATTTTAATACCTGCTGCTGGTATAAATTCATATTGTGTTACAACTGGACCAGGAGTTACAGAGAGATTTTCTATATAAATTTTAAAAGTCTCTAATTTTTCCTGAAGAATTGTAGCATTCCTTTGAAGCTCTTCTTCATCAATGTAATTTTCTTCATTTTTTTGAATTAATATTGTGGTTGGAGGCGGTGTATATTCAATTTCTTCGTTATAATGAGATTGGTTTATGAAAGTATTATCAACTGATGTACTGATCTTTTCACTCTTAATGGTATGTACCGTTAATGTTAAACTTTTTGAATCTTCAATATGATTTTCTTTTTCGAATGTAAAAGATGAATTTTTTTCTATATCATTTGTTTCATTCTCAATAGAAATATTATTTAAATTCTGTTGGTTATTTTCCACTAAATCTTGACTTTCATTTTGCAGAATGTTTTCTTTGCTTTCAAAGATATTTTTTGTAGGTAATGTATCAATTTTAGGACTAATATTTCTTGGATTATCAATTTTAGTGTTAAGTTTTAAATCATCATTTCCAGTTTGATTTAACTCTTTAATAGGATCTTTGTGAACGTATTTTTTTTTGTAATTAATAATTGCAGATGTATTGTGATTTTTATTTTCAATAGTTTGAATACTGGATTGATCTGTATTTTCAGGACCAGGTTTTATATGTCTTATAATTATTTTATCAGTTTCGAATGAATTTGTGATGGCATTTGAGGAATCGTATTCAATTTTGTTAATAGATATGTTAAGGTTTCTTCTGATAACTTTTGCGGGTTCATCTTCTTCAAAAAATTCTGTTTTGTCAGGTGTAACCTCTTCGTTTATAGACTCTTTTGTAATTTCATTTTCTTCTTTTTGGATATTTGATTTCTTAAAAAGTTGAGGAATCTTTAAAGTGGTAATTATGAGAAATTCCGCAAAAACTTTTAGTATTATTTGAAACTTTTTTAGAATTTTATCAACATTTAAATTTGTTCCAATTATAATAGTAATTGAAGATATTGCTATGAAGATAACAAATGTGCCGACAATACCGATGAATCTTACAAAAATACTTGCAATGAAATAGCCTGTAATTCCATACCACTCATTTGGTAAATTCTGGATGATTCCTGAGATTGCGATTGTAGCCATAGTACCAGAGAAACAAAAGGCTAAGATTAGATAAACAGTAAATAGTCGGAGGAGACTATTTTTAAGCGAAAGCTGGAAAAACAGATTTTTAGCTGCTAAAATTAAAAATATTGGTAATAATAATGTTGAATATCCGATAGTTGAATTAATCAAGAAGTCAGATATGATAGCACCAATTATACCAAGCCAGTTACTAATTTCTGCATTCGATGATATGTTTTTGGGGTTTATAATATTTGAGAGAATTTCCTTTAGTGAAATATTTGTGAAAGTATTATCAGTGGAGGTATAAGAAATCAGTGAGAAAAAAATAAATAATGATATTGTAAAAACAATAATTGAAATTACTCTTAACTCACGAATTTTTGATAGATCATCTATTGTATTTTTATTGATTTTTTCTTTGGAATGAGTGCCGATCTTTTGCTTACCATCACTGTATCTGATGCTAACATTATTTGGGTTTTGCATGCTTTGTCCCCCCTTTTTTGCTGCAAAACTAAAAGTGCAATATATTAAAAATTTTAATTAAATGCTAATTTTCTTTATACTATTTGATTCAAAAATCGGAATAATATTATAAGCATTGGTTTTTAAACATATTTCGATATCCGCTTGCAAACCCACTTCAATTAATTTTTTGGGATGTTCGCAATTTTTAATAAACTCATAAATGTTATTACTGTGCAATTCGAAGAGATTCATTGCCGCAAGTGATGAATCGGAAAGTTCGAAATCATTAACTTTATTAAGAAAATGTAGAAAAGCACCTGCACAGAGTACATCTTCGTAAGCCATTCTACTCTGATTTCCTGCACATAGGAAGTATATCATATTGATGCCGTTATTCAGGCAAGAATCAATATAATGTAAAATGGCAGATTGATTAACAAAGGCACCAATTAATTTTATTTTAGCTTGCTTTGCTTTTAAAAAGGCTTTTGTACCATTTGTAGTGGTCAAAATGATAGTTTTATTTTTAACTTTATCTTCTGTATAATCCAAAGGTGAATTTCCTAAGTCAAAGCCATCTGGCTTAATCATATTTCTTTCGCCGCCAAGTAAACGAATTTCCCTGCTTAGGTTGCTGTAAATTTGAGCAGCTTTATCAACTGAGTCCACAGGTATGATTTCTTTAGCTCCGTTGAAAAGTGCGGCGCAAATACTTGTGCTTGCTCTTAAAACGTCAATTGAGACTACCAATGAGTTTGCGAACATATTCTCGCTTTCGACAAAGTATGGGGTAAGCAAAGTTTCGATTTTCATAGTTTAATTTCCAAATATAAAATTTGTGATATCTTGAAAATTATTATTTTCGTTTATGTTTCAGTTCTATTTACGACAAAAATATTATAAATTCAAAACTAATTTAATCAAAATCAGCAAAAATCAATGAATTCAGAAGGGAAAAATTTCACTATAATAGCGGGTCCTTGCGTAGTTGAATCGAAAGATTTATTATTTGAAACAGCTTTGAAATTATATGAAATTTGCAAAAAATATAATATTAATTTTATTTTTAAATCATCATATAAAAAAGCCAACAGAACAAGCAACAATTCATTTACTGGAATAGGAGACGAGCTTGCTCTTAATTATCTTTATGAAGTAAAAAGTGAGCTTTCTATTGCTGTTTTGACTGATGTACACTCTGTTGAAGAAGTCAAATTAGCTTCTAATTATGTAGATGTAATCCAAATACCTGCATTTTTATGCCGACAAACAGACTTACTTAAAGCAGCAGGAATGAGCGGTAAGATAGTAAACATTAAAAAGGGTCAATTTCTGGCTCCTGAAGATATGGACAAAGCAATCGGAAAAGTTGTGGCAACTGGTAATACTAAAATAATGATTACTGAACGAGGGACAATGTTTGGATATCATAATTTAGTGGTAGATTATCGTTCATTTGTCATAATGCGGAAATTTGGTTATCCTGTAATTTTTGATGTTACGCATTCATTGCAAATGCCCTCATTAGGGGAAGTTTCCGGAGGAATGCCGGAATTTATTCCTTATTTAAGTAGAGCAGCTGTTGCTCTCGGCATTGATGGTTTGTTTTTCGAAACACATCCCGAACCAAAAAACGCTAAAAGCGATTCAGCAACACAGCTACCTCTGAGATATGCTGAAAGATTAATTGAACAGGTTTATGAAATCAACGAATTTGTAAAGGCAAAAGGCTATTTTAGCAAATTCTGGGAGTAAGAATTGCAAAAGTTAATTTTTCCATACATATTATTTTTGTTTTATCTTAATTTACTTTCCTGCGAAGATGAACTTCCGAGGGCAACTGCTCCGAGGATGGATATATTAAGCGAGATACAACCAGACCAAATAAGCTGGAATATTAAAGTGACTTTTGTTGATTCAAATTATGTCAAGGCAATATTATATGCGACAAGAGCAAGGGTTTTTCAGGAACGGATGGAGACATTAATTGACAGTGGTCTAAAGGTGGATTTTTTCTCGATGGATGAAAAACAACGTATTAGTTACTTAGTAGCCGAAAAAGCGAGAATTGATGACAGAACAAAAGATATGTTTGCCGAAGGCAATGTTGTTGTAATATCGGAAAAAACCGGTAGAAAACTAGAGACTCAGATACTTTCCTGGAACAACAGTACTCAAAGATTTTATTCAACAGAATTTGTCAAAATAACTACACCAGAAGAAATTATACAAGGTTACGGTTTCGAATCTGATGCAAATTTAAGTAATTACAATATTCACAAAGTAAGCGGAGTAAAGCAATGAAAAAAATGCTTATAGCGGGTAATTGGAAAATGAACACAACACCTAAGGAAGCAAAAGTGTTAGCTCAGAAGATTTTATACGGTCTTGAATCATTAGGGAAAACGCACTCAAAAGTGTTACTTTGTCCTCCATATACAAATTTATTCGCTGTAAAGGAAGTGATAAATAACTCTGAAATTGAATTAGGTGGACAAAATTGCTTTTACGAATTACAAGGAGCCTATACAGGGGAAATTTCTCCCTTGATGTTGTTGGAACTTGGCTGTAGTTACGTAATTATAGGACATTCCGAAAGAAGAACATATTTTGTTGAAACTGATGATGTTATAAATAAAAAAGTATCGTCAGCAGTTGTAGCGGGTTTGAAAGTTATATTGTGTATTGGAGAAACATTAGAGCAGAGAAAAAATAATGATACATTTGCTATTTTGGAATACCAATTAAATCAGGATTTGCATCTTCTTGAAATCAAAGATATAAAAAATGTAATTATAGCCTACGAACCTGTTTGGGCTATTGGTACAGGTATTTCAGCATCGGTTGAGCAAATAGCAGAGGCACACGATTGGATAAGGGAATTTTTTAGAAATAAATATGGCGAAATAGCTAATGAAATGATAATTCTTTACGGTGGAAGTCTAAGTGATAATAATTGCTTTGAGATTCTAAACATAAAAAATGTTAATGGAGGATTAATTGGTGGTGCATCTTTAGATCCTACTAAGTTTTTAAATATTATCAAAACAGCTGAGGACTTATTATCCCAATGAAATGGAATGCACCAAATGTTATAAGTTTAACAAGAATTATTATTGCACCTATATTTTTTATCATGATAATAAATGAAGACCGTGCGATCGTTGCCTCAGCTTGTATATTGTTTCTATTGGGAGCATTGACAGATTATTTTGATGGATTAATTGCCCGCAAATACCAGATTATAACATCAGAAGGAACCTTTTTTGACCCGCTTGCCGATAAAATGCTGACAAGTGCAGCTTTTTTAGCGTTTGTAAAATTAGATATTGTACCATTTTGGATGGTACTAATAATAATCATTCGCGATTTTGGAACAACTTTTATGAGATTATGGACAAAAAAGAATAATTTAAAAATGACGACATCCTTATCTGCTAAATGGAAAACAACCTTGCAGATGTTTCTAATTGCTACAATTCTTGTATTTATATTTCTCAAAAACACAGGGTTAATTGATTATAAATTAGCTGATAAGGTTATATATTCTAACATAACTTTTATCTTAATGCTAATTTTAACACTATTCACTTTGTGGACCGCGATTGATTATATAATTAGCATCAAAAAGGAAATACTTAATAAAAAAGTTTTGGATAAGAGTCGTGAATAATGAAAAGATTAGTAGTTCAGGAAAAAGAGTTAAGTTACTGAAATTCGTTGGCAGTTTTTTTGGAGTTGGCTTTATTCCAATTGCTCCTGGTACATTTGCGACAATTCTTGCTGTTTGTATCTATCTGCTATTTCCTGATATTTACAAAGCTCAAATAAGTTTGATATTAGTATTTTTATTTTTTTTTATTTCTATACCAATAATTAAAGAATTGGAAAAATATGATAGAATAGATCCAGCTTACTTTGTACTAGATGAAATGATAGGAATCTGGTTTGTATTTACAAATCCATTTTTTCAACGTGAATTTCTTTGGATATTAATAGTTTTTTTATTATTCCGATTACTCGATATTTTTAAGCCATTTCCATTAAATTTGCTAAATTCGAAACGGGGAGCATTTTTTGTACTTTTCGATGATATTATTGCTGGATTAATTGTATCAGTGATTTATCAAATTTTTTACATGATTTATAATTTTTCCGGATTATTGAATCTTTTGATTAAATCATAGTTTTGAATTAATATGTTCATAAGAATATGAATCGATGCAATAAATGGATATAACACGCAGCATTGAATATTTTCAATTGCGTTCAATTTTAATAGATTGAATGCTATTTTTATAAAATCATATCTATGAAAAGCAGAATCTATGATATTTTTAAAAAATTTTTTTCCATAAAATTTAAGAAATTTGACAAAAATCAAAAAAAATGATGTAAATCCCGATAAAATCTTTATAAGTTCAAAAAAAATACTTGCAAAGCTCGAAAAAATCATATAATTTGCGTTTGCAGTTTCATATCTTTTTACCAAAACATTTTAGGGGGATATATGGGATTAAACAAATCACAACTAATTGGAGCAATTGCAAGCAAAACCGGATTAACAAAAGTTCAGGCTTCCAAAGCTTTGAATGGAGTGGTTGACGCTATTACAAACGAACTTGCAAAAGGCGGTTCTGTCAGATTAATTGGTTTCGGAACATTCTCAGTTAGAGAGCGTTCAGCACGTAGTGGAAAAAATCCGCGCACTGGTTCAACAATTAAAATTCCTGCCAAGAAGGTCGCAAAATTTAAGCCCGGCAAACAATTATCAGAAATTGTTTCTGCGAAACAGAAAAAAGGCAAGAAATAATAAAGTACATTTTTAAAAAGCCGTTCGAATGAACGGCTTTTTTTTTTATTTTTGAGTCAAAATAAAAACCATTAAAAACTATGATTACAGATAAAAAACTCACCAATCCTTTCCTATTACAGGCTGATGATTTATCCATTGAGGATATTTATTTGATATTCGAAGCGGCAGATTATTTTTTAGATAATTATAAACCAGGTGTTAAATTCAATGATTTAAAAGGTGTCACGGTTGCACTTGCTTTTTTTGAAAATTCCACACGAACAAAATTATCTTTCGAATTAGCAGCGAAACGCTTGTCAGCGGATGTTTTCTCATTTCAATCCAAGACAAGTAGTTTAGCGAAAGGTGAATCACTGATTGATACTTTGCGAACGATTGAGGCTATGGGAGTTCAAATTTATGTTGTAAGGCATAGTTGCTCTGGAGTTCCCCACTTTTTACAAAGGAATTCATCTGGTATAGTTATCAATGCCGGTGATGGTAAGCACGAACATCCAACTCAAGCATTGCTTGATGCTTTTACATTGAGGCAACATTTTGGCTCATTAAAGTCGTTAAATGTTTGTATAATAGGTGATATATTACATAGCAGGGTTGCGCGCTCAAACATAAAAATGTTAAGTACCCTCGGTGCAAATCTAGGTTTGTGTGCTCCCGGCACATTACTACCTAGAGATCTTGTTAAATGGAATTGCAAAATATTTGATGATATTCAACTTGCAATTGATTGGGCAAATGTACTACTTGTGCTTCGATTACAAAACGAACGAATGGAATCAGGATTATTACCATCAATGAGTGAGTTTTCCAAGTATTTTGGAGTAAAATATCCCCATCTAACGTCCAAGCCAGAGCTTGTACTTTTACATCCAGGGCCAGTAAACTATGGAATTGAGCTTGATTATCGCTTGAGTTCCTATCCAAATGTGTTAATACAAACACAGGTAACTTATGGAGTATTCATAAGAATGGCACTTCTATATTTATTCAAACATAGCTTTCTCAACTAAAATGTCTGAATTTTCTAATAGGTATTTTAAATAATTGAATTAAATTTTGATAAAAACTGAATATAAAAATACAGATAGAATCTGGAAAATAATTGATATAATTAAATGGGGTGAGGAATATTTTGCTGACAAAGGTATCGAATCCCCACGTTTGAATATTGAAATCCTCTTATCTGAGTTACTGAATTTAACTCGTTTGGATTTATATCTCCACTATGACACGCCCCTTTTGAAACCTGAACTAGATAAATTAAGAGAATTTATCAAACGTAGAATAAAATTCGAGCCAATTGAATATATAACTGGTTTTGCTTATTTCCGTGATTTAAAGTTGAAAGTAAACAATTCAACCTTAATTCCAAGACCAGAGACGGAATTATTAGTAGATTATGCTGTTTCAATCCTAAAAGAATTAAAAGACACGCCAAGAATTCTCGATATTGGAACAGGTTCAGGTTGCATTGCAATTGCCTTAGCTCGAGAATTCCCAAAATATAAAATAACAGCGATTGATGATTCAAATGAAGCATTAGAAGTAGCTATTGAAAATGCAAATCTATATAAATGCCAAAATATTTCATTTAACAGAATGAACATTTTAACTGAAGTTCCTGAAGGTAAATTCGACTTAATAGTTTCAAATCCTCCATATCTATCATTGGATGATTTTTTACAATCACAGCCAGAAATAAGAAATTACGAGCGACGGGAGAGTTTAACTGATGGGAAAGATGGATTAACTTTTTATAGAAGATTTGCACAAATTTTCCCATTAGTACTAAAAAAGAATGGTAGATTTTTATTCGAGATTGGTTATAATCAAAGTACTGCTGTAAAAGAGATCTTCAGCAATACTAAATTTGAAATTAATATTTTTAGTGACTGTAATAATATCGAGCGGTTTGTATCTGGTTTAATAAAAAATTAACACAAAATACATTTTGCTGTCAAATAAATTGATTTATTTTGCAAAACATTTTTGTTGAATAATTTAAAAAATTTTTTGAGAAATTATTTAGAATGTTTAATCTGCAAAAATTTATGAAATATGATTTTAGAAAATTTCTTAATTTTGAAATTTATTAATAATCAAATTTTCAGGAGTAAAATTGATAACACAAATAAAAGTTGAGGAGCAAATAGGTGGAGTAATTCTCCATCTCCGCGGTCAATTTATAGGTGGAGAAGAAACCGATGAATTACGTGATACTTTGAATAAACTTGCTGAAAATGAGAAAAATAAAGTAATAATAAACCTTGCTAATGTAACCTATTTGAATTCAACAGCTTTAGGGATTTTAATATCAGCACACACTCATTTTGTTAAAAGAAATGGACAGGTAATTCTTTGTAACGTGAGCAAATCAATTGAGAATATATTTGTAATAACCAAATTAGCATTGGTTTTTCCAATGGCAGAATCAATAGAAGATGCAATTAAAAAATTAGAAACTTAATTTTTATTAATATTTATGGAGTAAAAATATCTATGAAAGGCTTGTTCAATATAATTGTAATAGCTTTAGCACTAATTGTAGCTTATTCAATTTATTTCTTTATATTTGGAAATCCAGATAATTTTTTGGATCCAACAATTAAAGAACAACCCAAACCAGGGAACTTATTTGGAACAATTTATACAGGTGGTCCGCTTGTGGGCTTACTTATGGCTTTAATAATAATAGCAATAACATTTGTTTTTGAAAGACATTTTTCAATCAACAAGGCAAAAGGTAAGGGCAATCCAGAAGCATTTATCCGTAGAGTAATTGATCTATTAACCCAAGGGGATTTAGATGCTGCATTAAAAGCCTGTGATGAACAGCGTGGAAGTGTTGCCAATGTACTTCGCTCTGCTATACAAAGGTTTAAAGATGTTGAAAATGATCCTGAATTTTCAGGCGAGAAAAAGATTGCTGAGGTACAAAGAGCAATTGATGAATCAATTAATCTTGAAACACCGCTTTTAGAAAAGAATTTGACTATTTTATCAACTATAGCTTCAATTGCTACGATGGTTGGATTGCTTGGAACTACAATAGGTATGATCAGAGCATTTCAGGCTTTAGCTATAAGTGGAACTGTATCTGCAATTCAGTTGTCAATCGGTATTTCTGAAGCTCTTTATAATACAGCCGGTGGCTTAGCTGGTGCTATTATTGGAATCGTATCTTACAATTTCTTTACTACAAAAGTTGATACATTCGTCTATATGATTGATGAGGCAATATTAAGTGTTACACAAATATTTACTGTACGAATTAAAAAGTAAAACATAAAGGAGATATTTGTGCCAAAAGTAAAGAAAAAGAGGATTGGGTTTGTTATTGACATGACCCCCCTTGTTGACATTACCTTTTTGCTGTTGACATTTTTTATGTTTACAGCAAAATTTAAAACTGAAGCTGAAAGCGAGCAAAAGTTTTTTATACAGCGACCACAAGCATCGGCAGATACCTCTAAATTGCCCGATAGGGATTTAGCAATAATAAAAATTGCCATTGATACAGTTACATATGACACATCATATTATTATGAAATTGTCAACGAAGAGGACCGGCGAATGGTATGGGCAAATACACCCAACATTCCACCGGAGCAATTAACGAGAGCGCAATTACAGGTTGACCTTCCTTTATTGAGTCAACTAATTATAGAGACAAGAAAGGTAAATTCTAAAACACGATTTGCCATAGATGCCGACCGGCGAATTCGATTTCAATGGGTTGATGAAGCCATGGAAGCACTTCGTAAAGGGCGAGCGACATTGTTCAATTACGTTACGGAAAAAAGACAATAATTTTATTTGAAACTTTTTTTCGAATTAAAGTGTCTTAATAATAAAAGCAAATAAGGAGTAAAAAAAATGGGCGGATTATCAAGCTCACTACAGGTTGAACGACAAAAAAGAGGTAAACATAGTAAGAGGAAAAAGAGAAAACGTATTGGTTTCCATCTTGATATGACCCCGCTTGTGGATATTACATTTTTGCTATTGACTTTCTTTATGTTTACAACTACAATGGCAACTCCACAAGTGATGGAGATGTCAATTCCTCCTGAGCAAGTAGAAATTGAAGTTATTGCGGAAGAATTACTAACAGTTATGCTAAGAGCCGATGGGGCAATATTTTGGCACATAGCTCAGGACGAACCAACAAAAGTAGAATTAAAAGATCTAAGAAGAGTATATGAACGTGAAAACTTACGGGAAAATGTCAGAAATAAATTGATAACTGTATTAAAAATTGATAAAGACGTTCCGTATGGTTATGTAGTAAATATTCTGGATGAATTCAATTTAGCGGAATTATATATTACTCAGGAACTGGCAAAAATACCGGACGAAGAAGGAAATCCAACCGAACGTAAAAGAAGATTTACTATTGCAAAATTAAATGAAGAAGAATTAGAAAAAATAAAAGAGCTCTGAAAGGAGGTAAAACTCAAATGACATCATCAGTGAAAGCAGTAACAATGCCAAAACCTTCGGATTACGGAGCAGCTGAACTGAAGAAATTCATTAAAAAGTATACATTTAGGGGATTTTTAATTACAGTCGCTCTTGTTATATTATTCTTTTTGATATATTTTCTAACAGGAATGCTGAAAAGTCAATCCGTAGAGGCGGTAAAGTTAGCACCAATAGCCAAATTCAAGCTTGAAGAGTTACCACCCCCGGAATCCGGTGCTGAGGATATTCCACCACCTCCACCTACACAGCAATTAATAAATACTGGACCAGCATCCAGAGCGGGTATTCCTATACCTGTTCCCGAAGCACTTATCAAAGAAGATTTGAAAGAATTTGCTACAACAAAAGAATTACATAGAGCCTCTGCTGAAGGTGGAAGTGGTATTGACATTGGAACTTTTGCTTCTAATATAGACTGGGAAGGTACAAAAGTACAACATCGTGAAAAAGAACCTGAACCTGATGAATTCATACCTGTCGAGAAAGAGCCAAGCTTAGATTATGAAAAATTAAAAAGAAGTGTTGTTTATCCTGAAATAGCAAGAAGAGCAGGTATTGAGGGGAAAGTAATTGTCAGGGTTTTGGTTGGTTCAAATGGGGAAGTCAGACGAACAATTATAGAATATAGTGACTCGGAATTATTAAACGATGCAGCGGTACAAGCCATTAAAAAAGCAACTTTCACACCCGGAATTCAAAATGGTCAGCCAATTACTTGCTGGGTAAGTGTGCCAATTACTTTCCAACTGAGGTAATAATAATTATTATAATAAGAATTTGTTTTTGTCCATTGTAAATTATATCGTTCGTGGCTTCATAATTTTAGTTGGAATTGCCATAATTATAATAACATTTGTGCAGCCTGTTCCAAATGATTCATTCCTTAAATTATTAGGTGTTGTCTGTATATTATTTGGTACTTATCGTTTGTTGATGTACCACACGAAAATGAAGAATTATAATTTCGATAAAAATGATGAAACAAAGTGAATATCAGAACGCCATTTTCAAATTTTTAATCAGCATTTTGTCAATTATTTTACTGCACTCTTGTAATTCAGATAAGCAAAAAGAAGAGCATAAGGTTGAAGATTATCCCGAAACCATGAATTCCGGTAATTTAACAGCATATTGTGACCTTTCTATTGCTTCACTACTAGACAGTGCATTTATAATGTACAAGGTGGATTACCCGAGGGTAAATTTAAATATCGAAACAGGAAATGCTCGTCAGGTTATGGCAAAATTACTTGCGGGTGAAGCAAGAGTTATTTTAATTGCTCGTGATTATCTAAGAGATGAAGACTCATTAATGAAAGTATATAATGTTGAGCCTCATCCAAGAATGGAAATGGCATATGATGCTCTTGTATTTTTCACAAACAAAGATTTTCCACTCGATACACTTAATGCTGAACAAATTGCTGAATTTTTGCAATCAGATAAAGATGTCCTCAGAAAATACTATAAACAACTAAAAAGTGAACCAGAACTAGTTTGCCCCAATATAAATTCGTCTGAGTATGCAAATTTACACTCATTAGCAGCTAGAACCCAACCTATTTTGAGAAAAATTAAATTTGTTGAAAATTTTGAAGCGGTTAAGGAGTATATTGCTACAAACAATAATAGAATTGGAGTTTGTTTTTTATCACAAATTGTTACTGATACGTCTTTTAAATTGATAAGAATAGGTTTTGTCAATGATAAGGGACGTTCAATAAGACCAAGGCAAGTACATCAAGCTTTCATAGTACAGGATTTATATCCATATAAAATAACTTTGTGGGCTTATGTGCTTCAGGATGCTCGAAATTTGCCGTATTGGTTTGCGAAATATTTATCGGTTGAAGAAAAAGTACAAAGATATTTTTTAAACAGAGGAATTGTTCCTGCTTATGCTCGAATTAAATTAATTAAAGAGGATTAGTAATTATGAAAAAGGCAATTATATTTATCATATTTAGTTTCTTAACAGTTAGCATTGCTTGGTCGCAAAATAAAGCCGATCAGGTAAGGAAATTGCTCGAAGAAAACAAACTGGAAGAAGCCGCATTATTATTACCTGATGCTGCAAAAGAGAATTTCAAGGATGCTAAATTTTTAGCTTTATGTGGTGATATATATTTTGAATTAGAAAGATACAACGAAGCACTCGATATGTACAGACGTTCCGATGAGCGTGAAAGTGGCAACAGCGAAGTTATCAGAAAAATCGGTAGAAGTATGTCATATTTAGGAAGACATAATGAAGCCATACAATATTTAAGCCGAGCATTAAGACGTAATGATAAAGATTACTATATGGTTCTTGAGCTTGCAAATGCCTATCTACGAGCTGATTCACTAAATCAAGCTGAATTACTTATCACCCGTGCAAGGGGAATGGACAAAACTAAACCCGATGCATACGTAGCTTTAGGTGATCTTTATTTTGCACAAAAAGTATATGAATTAGCTCGTCAAAATTACGAAGAAGCCTTAAGTTTAGATAATAAATTATTAGATGCAAGAACAAGACTTGCCATATCTTATTATTGGCTTGCCAACAAAGAACTTGATGATGATCTTGCAAATGAGTTATTTTCCCGCTCTTTACGCGAATGGAACACAATTACACAACAAGATCCGAATAATGCTCGTGCTTGGTTCGAACAGGGAAAAATACTTTTTTTCTCAAATAGGCACGAACCTGCTGTGCAATCTTTCTATAAATACATAAGCCTACGACCATCAGGTTACTTAGCAAGATGGTATCTTAGCCAAAGTCTTTATATTCTGGGCTTATGCGATTCAGCAGCACCACAATTGGAAATAGTAGCTGAAAATATAGATTCAGTGCGTTCCAAAGCACGAGTTATGTTAGCTGAATGCTATTTTAGTAATAAAGATTATAAAAAAGCTATCGATTTATATTCCGAAATAAATACGAATGAACGATTAGATCCCATTAATATGAAAAGATTTGCAGTTGCTAAATTAAATATTGGTGATACCACTGGATTTATAAAAACTTACATTGAAGGAATTGACTTGTATCCAGAGGAAAATTGTAAAGATATGGTATCATTGGGTAAAAATTTAGTAAAATTAATGGATTATTCATCTGCAATATATGTATTCAAAAAGAAACTCGAAACAGAAGTTTGTCGGGATGAAACTGATTCAGAAGCCAAATATTGGCTGGGTGTATCTTATTTTCTCAATGAAAAAGATACTATTGATAAGGTAAATAGATTACAGTTAGCAAAGCAATCATTAGAAAAAGCTTTAGTTGGCAATTCAAAGAATTATAATGCTATGGTATATTTAGCCGATGTCAATGCAGCTTTGGGAGATTTAAGAACAGCCGAACAATTATTTTTGAAAGTTATAGAAGAAGCACGTCCTGATACGAGTATGCCCGAAGTCAAAACAGCTCTAAATCAGGCATTTGCAAAATATTGTGGATTAAAATTAGAAGCCCGCAAATTCCCCGACTTACTAAAAGTCGCTACTGATTGGTCAAAAATTTTCCCCGATTCACCAATGCCATTTCTTTACATAGCAATCAGTTACCAAGGTCAAAATGATAAAGAAAACGCCTGTAGATATTATAAAAGGGTGCTCCAGATAGACCCCAAGAACTCGACCGCTAAAAAATATCTTACTGATTTAGGTTGCTCGTAACAATTTTTCTATTTTTATCTTTAAAATTATTCAAATTTGTGAGTCAAATTTTGAATTAGTGTTAATATTATTTAAATTTGCAAGATTTATTTTGACAAAATATAAATGATACCAATATACATACAAGGTATTCGAGACGGTGAATATGATATTGATATATTAGTACCTGTCGAAGAAGTAGAAAATATGTTTCCCGAATTTTTTGGCGAAATTAAAATTAATGGTGTTTTGAGAAAGCTTGGCAATAGATATACCGTCAAGGTTAGAGCACAGTGTTATGCGAACTTAATTTGTGATAGAACATTAACAAATTATGTCGAATTAATAGAATCGGAATTTAACTGTTCATATCTTGCCAATACTGAGTTGTTTTGGCAACAAACTAAAATTGAACAAGATGATGACGAAAGACTAATACACGAAGATGCAAAATATATTGATATAGGTAATGATATAAGGGAGCAATTAGCAGTGAATTTGCCACTGAAAAAGATAGCTCCTGAATACAGAGATAAAAATCTTGAAGATATATATCCTCAATATGTAAAAAAAGAGGATATTGAGGAAACAGATTCAAGGTGGGAACCGTTAAAGAAATTAAAATTTAACTAATAATAGAGAGTAAAATTATGCCAAATCCAAAACGAAGACATTCGAAAACACGAAGGGACAAAAGAAGAACCCATTACAAAGCAATTCCACCAACGACAACAATTTGTCCACAATGTGGTTCGCCAAAATTAAGCCATAGAGCTTGTCCAGTATGTGGATATTATAAAGGACGCAAAATTCTTGCAGTTACATAAAACATATAAGATATCAACATAATTTATTTATAGCTTGCAAGGAGAATCGCAGTGTTCTCTATTACATAAAACAATAATTCAAGAAAAAGAAAAGTTGATGGAAATTAATAAAAACAGAATTTATAGAATAGCAATAGATGCAATGGGTGGTGATTTAGCTCCTGATAATGAAATACAAGGTGCTATATTGGCCAGCAAAAATAAAAAGTTTGATATTGATTTTGAGATCATATTTATTGGAAATGAAACCCAAATTAGACAATCATTAACTCAATATGATACAAATGGATTGAGATATTCGATCGTTCACGCCGATGAAACAATAACAATGGACGACGACCCAACTGAGATATTAAAGAAAAAACCAAATTCATCATTGCACAAAGGATTGCAATACCATGCTCAGGGATATGCAGATTCATTCATCTCAATCGGTAATACCGGTGCAGTATTATCAGTTGCAACCGTAACACTTGGTAGAATTAACGGTGTCAGCAGACCTACAATTGGTGCTTTGTTTCCCACAATAGGTAAAAAGCCGACGTTAATCCTTGATGTTGGTGCAAATATCGAAGCAAAATCCAGATTTCTCTATGAATTTGCTGTAATGGGTAGTATTTATGTTAATTTAACACAAGGTATTGAAAATCCAAGAATAGGTTTACTTAATATTGGAGAAGAATCATCTAAAGGAACTGAGGAAATAATCAAAACTTATGATTTATTAAAGAATAGTAATATGAATTTTATCGGTAATATTGAGGGTAGAGATATATTATTAGGTTCAGCTGATGTGGTTGTTTGCGATGGGTTTACTGGTAACGTCATCCTCAAATTTGCAGAAAGTATAACAGGTTTACTAAAGACAAAAATTAAAAATTATTCCAAAAGCTCAATATTTAAAAAACTTTTAACATTGACAGCATTGCCCGTGTTGAAAAATATATTTAGGGATTTTGATTATCAGGAATATGGTGGTGTTCCATTACTGGGAGTAAACGGTATTGTCCTAATTGGACATGGGAAATCATCACCAAAAGCAATTAGTAATATAATATTCCGCGCAATTGAATTAATACGACAGGAAATTAATCCTAAGATAGAAAATTCATTATCACCCAAAGTAATGTCAAACAATGGATAATATCTAATGCCTGCAACTATAACCTCAGTCGCCCATTATGTACCTCCGGATATTTATGATAATGCCTTTTTTGAAAGCTATTTAGATACTTCCAATGAATGGATTGTAACTAGAACCGGGATTTCAGAAAGAAGAATATTAAAACAAGGGGCAACCTCTGATTTAATTATACCTGCAGCTAAAGAATGCATAGAAAAAAGAGGAATTGAACCTGATGAAATAGATACAATAATTGTTGCAACAGTTACACCGGATTATCTATTCCCAAATACAGCTTCAATTGTCCAGCACAAATTGGGTATAAAAAATGTCTGGGGATTTGATTTATCAGCTGCCTGCTCAGGATTCATATTTGCACTTGTAACAGCCGCAGGATTAGTCGAAAGCGGGATTTCAAAAAAATTATTGCTTTGCGGTGCAGACAAAATGAGTGCAATCACTGATTACAGCGACCGAACCCAGGCGATTTTGTTTGGTGATGCTGGTGGTTGTGTCTTAATAGAAAAATCTAAGGACCCAAATCTTGGTATATTAGATCATATCTTACAAGTAGATGGAGTTGGACTTCCTTATTTACATATGCTTGGAGGTGGTAGTGCAAATCCAGCGAATCATGAAACAGTCGAAAAAAAGTATCATTATTTATATCAGGATGGTCAAACCGTATTCAAAGCAGCTGTTGTAGGTATGGCTGATTTTTCCCTTGAAATCATGAGAAGGAACAATTTAAAATCGGAAGATGTTGACTGGTTAGTTCCACATCAAGCAAATTTAAGAATTATATCAGCTACTGGCAATAGAATGGGACTTCCACCCGAGAAAGTGATGGTAAATATAGATAAGTATGGGAATACAACCGCCGCTACTATCCCTATGTGTTTATCGGAATGGCATCAAGCTGGTAAATTAAAAAAGGGACATAATCTAATTCTTGCTAGTTTTGGTGCTGGCTATACTGTTGGTGCTGTTTATATGAAATGGTATATGAATGACTAATAAAAGACTGTGGATATGAGTAAAGCATTATTATTTTCTGGTCAGGGGTCGCAATATGTAGGAATGGCAAGTGATTTATACGATTCTTACGAAACTGCCAAGAAAATCATAGATACTGCGGATAAGCTTTTAAACTTTAAAATAAGTCAAATTATGTTCAATGGACCCCTGGAAGTTTTAAAGGAAACAAGATACACGCAAGCAGCATTATTTTTGCATTCCGCTGTAATATTTGAACTTGTTGGAAACAAGATTGACTTTAGTTGTGTAGCTGGTCATTCAGTTGGAGAATATGCAGCACTTTACTCAGCAGGGGTTCTTTCCTTCGAAGATGCTCTTGAATTGGTTGCACTCCGTGGGGAATTAATGTTCAAAGCTGGTGAAAAAATGCCAGGAACAATGTTTGCTATAATAGGTTTGGATGATGAAAAGGTAGAAGAACTTTGCAAAGAATTAAATAAACCAACAGAATCAAAAATTATTGTAGCAGCTAATTACAATTCTCCTGGTCAGATTGTAATTTCAGGCTCTGCAGATTATCTAAGAGAGAAAGCCCAAGTTTTCAAAGATAATGGTGCTAAGCTGGTGACAGAGCTTGTAGTAAGTGGAGCTTTTCATTCTCCCCTTATGGAACCAGCAAGAAAAGAATTAGAAAAAAAGATAAATCAACTAAAATTTAATGACGCAAAAGTGCCGGTTTATACGAATGTCGATGCAAAACCGGAGAAAAATGGGCAGAAGTTAAAAGAAGCTCTTATCAAACAACTAACAATGCCGGTTAAATGGACAGATATTTTGAAAAGAATGTATGCTGATGGAATTAAGACTTATATTGAAGTTGGTGCAGGTAAAGTCTTACAAGGATTAGTAAAAAGAACTCTAAGCGGAGTAAATATCGAAGGTATTGATAAAGCTGAAGATATTAAGAAATATTTAGAAACATAAAAATTATTATATTGCATTTATTTTTTTATCAATTTCTGGTTAATATGAGATTTCAAGATAAAGTAATAGTTGTTACAGGTGGTTGCAGAGGTATAGGTAAAGCCATAGTCGAAAAATTTGCAAGTGAAGGAGCAATTGTTTACGCTCTTGATTATGTTATACCATCAGAAAGTGAATTCGATTTTGAAAATAAAGAATTAAAAAATAGAATAAAAACTATTCAAACCGATGTAACATCTGAAGAGTCAGTAAGATTAACATTCGAAACAATCATCGGAGAGCAAAGCAGGATTGATGTTTTAGTCAATAATGCTGGTATTACACGAGATAATTTGTTGATGAGAATGACAAGCGACCAATGGGATGCGGTAATAAACACCAATCTCAAAGGAGTCTTTCTTTGCTCAAAATATGTTTTAAAAGCAATGATGCCCCAACGTAGTGGCACAATAATTAATATAGGTTCAATAGTTGGCAGCATAGGCAATGCTGGGCAATCAAATTACTCAGCTTCAAAAGCAGGTGTAATAGGATTTACAAAATCATTAGCTAAAGAAGTTGGCTCAAGAGGAATACGTGTTAATTGTATTGCCCCCGGTTTTGTAATAACAGCAATGACAGAGCAATTGACAGAAGAACAGAAATCAGATTTTTTAAAAAATATACCACTTAAACGAGCAGCAACACCTGAAACTATTGCAAACGTAGTAGCTTTTTTCGCTTCCGACGATGCTGATTATATAACAGGACAAGTACTGCACGTTGACGGTGGATTAGCAATGTAAATCATTTAATTCAATTTATATGTTAATTAATCTTTGAGGTTAAATATGGATAATTTGAAGCAAAAAGTAACTGAGATCATTGTAAAAAAGCTCGGTGTTGAAGAGACCCAGGTAACAGATGAAGCATCATTTACCAAAGATTTGGGAGCTGATTCGCTTGATACTGTTGAATTAATTATGGAATTCGAAAAAGAATTCGATATACAAATTGAAGATTCCGATGCAGAGAAAATTCAAACAGTTGGAAATGTTATTTCCTATTTACAAGAAAAATTAGCTAATAAATAATTTTATAAACAAACAAGTAAGTTATTATGCCCAGATACAATTTCCCAAGAGTAGTTGTAACAGGGATTGGTGCAGTTACACCTATAGGTAATAATGTTGAGGAATTTTGGAATTCAATGCTTGAAGGTAAAAGTGGAACAGACTATATAACCAAATTCGATGCATCACAATTTGCAACACGTATTGCCAATGAAGTCAAAAATTATGACCCACTTTTACATATGAACCGCAAAGAAGTTCAAAGGATGGATTTATTTACCCAATATGCAATGTCTTCGACAGTAATGGCAATTGAAGATGCGCAAATAGATTTTGAGAAAACAGATAAAAATCGAGTTGGTGTGATCATTGGTTCCGGCATAGGCGGAATGTGGACATATCATTATCAGCAAGAGGAATTATATAAGCGAGGTGGTAATCCTGACAGAATTTCTCCATTCTTCATCCCAATGCTAATAGCAGACATAGCAGCAGGATATGTTGCAATCCGTTGGGGTCTTAAAGGACCTAATTATGCAACAACATCAGCTTGCGCAACTTCTTCACATGCAATAGCAGATGCTTTCATGCTAATCCAACGTGGTGATGCCGATGTAATGGTTGTTGGCGGTAGCGAAGCTGTAATCTGCCCAATGGGTGTTGGTGGCTTCAATGCGATGAAGGCTCTATCAACAAGAAATGATGATCCGAAAACAGCAAGTCGCCCATTCGATAGAGATAGAGACGGTTTTGTAATGGGTGAAGGCGGTGGTATTTTAATATTAGAAACGCTTGAACATGCATTGAATAGAGGTGCCAAAATTTATGCAGAAATCTCAGGAATCGGTTTGACCGACGATGGATTTCATATAACACAACCAGCTCCTGGCGGAGAAGGTGCAGTACGTTCGATGAAATTATGTATCGAGGATGCAGGACTGACGATTAATGACATAGATTATATAAATGCACACGGTACCTCAACACAGTATAATGATAAAAACGAAACTGAAGCCATTAAAACGCTTTTTGGAGAAAGGGCATATAAAATATCAATAAGTTCAATAAAATCAATGGTAGGGCATTTGTTGGGGGCTGCTGGCGCTGTTGAAGCTATTGCAACAGTACTTGCAATTAAAAATGGGATTGTACCACCAACGATAAATTATTTTACACCTGACCCGGATTGCGACCTTGATTATACACCGAATAAACCAAAAAGTAAAGAAATCAGAGCCGCAATAAGTAATACATTTGGTTTTGGCGGACATAATGCCTCGATTTGTTTCAAAGCATATGAAGAATAAATAACTTGATGAATTTAATTCAGAAGTGAAGAGTTTAATTAAACAAGTTTACGGTGGTTGGTCTAAATTATTCACCTCAAAAGGTGGTCAGTTAGAGGAAATAAAACCAAATACAGATATTACTGAAATTGGTTTGTTTTCTGAAGATGAAAAATTAAGATTAAAAAATGCACTTGGAATCGAGATAAAAAACTTTGGACTATTTGAAGAAGCCTTAATACATCGTTCTTACATTCAAGTAATAGCTGAAGCTAAGTCTCATTCAAATGAAAGGTTAGAGTTCCTAGGGGATTCAGTACTCGGAATGATAATATCTGAATATTTATTTTTAAAAAATCCAAATCTTGAAGAAGGAGAATTAACAAAGATGCGCTCTTGGCTTGTCAATAAAAAGACACTCGCCATTTGCGCACAAAAATTGCAACTCGATAAATTTATTAAATTAAGTTATAGTGCTGAGAAATCTTTAAAAAGTGGTAGTGATTCTATACTTGCTGATTGTTTGGAGGCAATTGTAGCTGCAATTTTTCTCGACAACGGTTTCCAGATCACCAAAAATTTCGTCATTAACGTTTTGGTACCTGTAATGACAAGCAAAAATATAATGGTAGATACCAATTATAAGAGTATATTACTTGAAGCAGTACAAGCACTTGGCTTACCCGCTCCCGTTTATCACGTAATAAGCGAAAAAGGTCCAGACCATGACAAAGAATTTACAGTTGGGGTCTATATTAATGAGCAATTAGAAGGTACGGGAACAGGTAAAAGCAAAAAGAAAGCAGAACAAGCTGCTGCTCAAATGGCATTTGAAACAAAATTTTTTAATATCGAAACTAAAAATACTGAATGAGGATAATATGGAAAAATTAATATTTGAAAAAAGTGTAAGCGGGCGAAAAGGATATACATTACCAAGATTAGATGTGGAAAAAAAAGAATTAAGTGAACTTATTCCAGAGAATTTTTTGAGAAAAACATCCCTTGATTTGCCTGAAGTTAGTGAAATTGATGTAGCAAGACATTTTTTAAAACTATCACATTTGAATTATAATATCGAAATAGGCCTTTATCCCTTAGGTTCCTGTACAATGAAATACAATCCTAAAATCAATGAAAAAACAGCTTTTCTGCCAGGATTTACTGAATTGCATCCTTGCTCAGACGAAAATTTTGCTCAGGGTGCATTAGCATTGATATATGAAATTGAAGAATATTTGAAGGAGATAACTGGTTTCCAAGGGGTTACTCTTCAGCCCGCAGCCGGTTCCCAGGGAGAATTAACTGGTATAATGCTTTTTAAAGCATATCACAAAGACAAAGGGGATACGAAAAGAAAAGTCATCTTAATACCTGATTCAGCTCATGGAACTAATCCAGCTTCAGCGTCAATAGCTGGATATCAGGTTGTAAGCATTAAATCAAACACTAGGGGACGTATTGATTTAGATGATTTAGCTCAAAAAGCAGATGAAACAGTTGCGGGATTAATGCTTACAAATCCAAACACTCTTGGACTATTTGAATCTGATATTATTAAAATTTCTGAAATTATACATAATTGCGGTGGATTAATGTATATGGATGGGGCTAATTTGAATGCATTGCTTGGAATAGCCCGTCCGTCGGATATGAATTTCGATTGTGTACACATTAATTTGCATAAAACTTTTTCAACGCCCCACGGTGGTGGAGGACCTGGAGCAGGACCTATTTGTGTCAATGAGAAATTGATACCATATTTGCCTGTACCAATTGTTGTTAAAGATGGTGATAAGTACCGTATAGTTATGGATACGCCTAAAACAATAGGTAAAGTACATTCATTTTTCGGTAATTTTGGTGTATTTATTCGCGCATTGACTTATATGAAAATGCTTGGTCCGGATGGTATGCGTGAGGTAGCAGAAAATGCAATTATCAATGCAAATTACTTATTTAGTAGACTAAAAAGTAAATACTACGCACCTTATGACGAGTACTGTATGCACGAATTTATAATAAGTGGTGATAATCAGAAAAAATTAGGAGTTACAACTAAAGACATTGCCAAACGTTTGCTCGATTATGGTTTTCATGCACCAACCATATATTTCCCACTTATTGTTCATGAAGCCATGCTTGTTGAGCCGACGGAAACTGAGTCTCTTGAAAATTTAGATGCATTTGCTGATGCGATGCTTGCTATTGCTGCGGAAGTTGAAAACAATCCTGAAATTGTGCTTTCAGCTCCGCATAATACACCGGTTAAAAGAGTTGATGATGCATTAGCAGTCAGAAAACTGAATGTTTCCTGGTTTCAAAAATTTTAAGATACAATAAAAATTAACAATGGGGGTGCATTAGCACCCTTTTTTTTTGAAACAATCTATGAAAAGCAGTGTTTATTGTATTAAATTGATTTATAAAAATCATTGTCAAATAATTACGTCTCAAATTATTATGAATAATATAATGCAGGATCAATGATGCTTAAACGTATATCATTTTTGATAAATTTAATATTGATTTGCTTTTTACTTTCGAATAATCTTTATTCACAGTTTGGTAAAAATAAAGTTCAGTATGAAGATTTCGATTGGAAATATATAGAAACCAAGCATTTTGAGGTATTTTACAATAAAGGTTCCAAATATCTTGCAAGTTTCGTTGCAATAGAGGCTGAAAATGCACTCCGTTCTATTCAATATACACTCAATTTTACGATAAACAACAAAATAATCATAATTGTATATGATACACATAATGAATTCCAGCAAACCAATGTAATTGGACAATTTATGCCAGAAGGCATAGGTGGGGTAACCGAGCTTTTTAAAAATAGAGTAGTTATTCCATTTCAGGGTAGTTATAGTCAATTGCGTCACGTTGTTCATCACGAATTAGTGCACGCGGTGATAAATGATATGCTATATGGTGGAACTTTTCAATCAGCTCTAACCACATCAAGTGGAATACAATTTCCCTTATGGATGCATGAAGGGTTGTGCGAATGGGAGAGTATTGGCGGGATGGATACAGATACGGATATGTTTATGCGTGATTTGACTATTAGTGAATATTTACCACCACTTGAGAGATTAAATGGATATTTGGCTTACCGTGGTGGTCAAACATTCTATTGGTATGTTGCAGAAAATTACGGTGAACAACGAGTTGGTGAGTTGATTAATAAATTAAAAGTCAGTTATACATTAGATGCAGCTTTTAAAAGCACTTTCAATATGTCATTAGAAGAATTCTCCGAAAAGTGGCAAAAAGATTTGAAAAAGTATTATTGGACGGATTTGGACATTTTCCAAGATGTAACTGATTTTGCAACAGCAATCACAGACAGAAAAAAAAGAGGTAATTTTTACAATTCTTCTCCGGCAATTTCACCTGACGGAGATAAAGTGGCTTATATTTCTGATAAAAAAGGTATTTTTAGTGTTTTTATACAAAATATTGATGATAAAACTTCCGCTCGTGAACTTGTGAGTAGCTTCAGGCGTCAAGATTTTGAGGATTTAAATATACTAACTCCGGGTATCTCGTGGAGTCCAGATGGCAAAAGATTAGCAATTTCTGCTAAAGCAGGAGGAGAAGATGCTGTGTTTTTAGTCGATGTTGCCACCGGTAGATATCAAAGGTTACTCTTTGGTTTACGCTCGATTACATCAGTTGATTGGTCTCCAGATGGAGATAAACTTGCATTTATCGGTATAAAAGATAATAAAAGCGACATATATGTTTATAAATTCTCAACTGATTACTTGTACAATTTAACCGATGATATTTTTAGTGATGCAAACCCTGTTTGGGGTCCCGATTCTGAAACAATATATTTTATTTCCGATAGAGGGGATTTCACTGAAACAGGAATAAATCACACGTTTAGAATCTGGAATCACTATTATGAAAATTCTGATATTTATTCAATTAATCTGATTACTAAGAAAATAAAAAGATTGACTTTTGATGGTGATTATAAGAAGACATCAATTGCAATTTCGAAAGATAATAACAAACTAATTTTTACATCTGATAAGAACGGAATTAGTAACATTTATATTTTGCAATTAAGTACAGGCGAAATTAAACCACTAACGAATTCGATTCACGGAATAACCCAATTATCATTATCTCGGGATGAAAGCAAACTTATATTTACTGGTCAAGTAAAAGCCGGATACGATTTATATTTAATTCGATATCCATTCAATAGAGAATTAAAAGTTGACTCACTTCCTTTGACTAAATTCCGTCGTAGTTGGTTAGAAAAAAGAGGTTTAATAGCTATTAAGCAAGAGCAACCTGAAATTATTTCTGAAGCTGAAGAAATCGAATCTCACTATGGCAAATTTCAAGTATCTTTCGATAATCAACAGGTTATACAACCAAACCCAGATGTAGTTCAGAGAACAGATTTTTATCGACAGTTTGCAACAAAGGGCGAAAATTATAGCGATACTGATTTTGTTGAGCGTGATTACAAAATCAGATTTACTCCGGACTTAATATTGGGTAATCCTGGATATAGCACTTACTGGGGCTTTCAAGGTATTACCCAAATGCTTTTTAGCGACGTTTTAGGCGACCATCAGATTTATATACTAGGTAATCTTTTGCTGGATTTAAGAAATAGTTCCTTTTTTGTTTCGTATTTGTACTTACCAGAAGTAATAGACTATCAGTTTAGTATTTTCCATAGTGCAGGATTTGTTTATAGATGGTATAGAAGTTCAATTTCTGAGCGTCCTGAGAATGTGCTTTTTAGATTTAGAAATTGGGGTGCTTCGATTCAAGCAGCATATCCTTTTGATTTGTTTACTCGGGTTGAATGGGGTTTGAGTTGGCTTAATTTATCTAAAGAAAATATAGACAATCCGCTTTCTAATCTCAATGTAAGCAGAATGCTATTTGTACCTGAAGGAAGATATGTATATGATGATGTATTGTATGGAATGTTTGCACCTGTGCTTGGATCAAGATTTTATATAGGTTTTAAGGGTACACCGAAATTATCTGCTGATGGGATAGGATTTATGTCTTTGACTGGTGATTTTAGACATTACATACCATTATGGGATTATTTGAATTTAGCCATACGAGGAACTCTCGGAGCAAGTTTTGGTCCTAATCCGCAGCGTTTTTTCCTTGGTGGCACTGAGAATTGGATAAATGCAACTTTCCGTGATAATTTGTTACCATTCGATCAACCTGAAGATTTTGCTTTTATGGAATTTGTAATGCCTCTACGTGGTGTTAGTGTAAATGAATTAAATGGCTCAAAATTTTTCCTTACAAATATAGAATTTAGATTCCCATTGTTTAGGGCTTTATTAGCTGGACCAATTCCAATACTTTTCCAAAGTGTTATGGGGGCTATCTTTTTAGATGTCGGTGGTGCTTGGGACAAAGATTTTTATGCAACGAGGAAAAATCAATTCAATGAAACAGTACCTAACCATTTGCTTATGAGTACAGGAATAGGGGTAAGAGCATACCTTTTAGGCTTGCCATTGAAACTCGATGTTGCTTGGCAAAATCTGTATCATAATTGGACACCGCCAAAATATCTTATATCGCTTGGTTTAGATTTTTAAATTATTTATGCAGTTAAACGAGAATATAAAAGTTTGTTCTGCTTGTGGTGGTATTTGCTGTAAATCCAGTGGGGGATTAGTTTTCCCTGAAGATTTTGGGGAGATTAATCTGAATACATTAATCCAAGTGTTTAAATCAGGTTTGTATGCAGTTGATTATCTTGATAGCAGAACTAATGAAATGAGTTCGGATTATTATATACGAACTCGCCTAATTAATGCAAAAAAAGTTTTTGATCCTAAAGGTAATGGTCAATGTGTAATACTTACGGAAAATGGATGTAAATTAAGTTTTCATCTTCGTCCTAAAGGATGCAGAGAATTAGTTCCTAATCCTCCTAATTGTTATTTCCCCAATAATAGTATAAATTTAAAAACTTGTGTGGAAGCTTGGAAACCATACGAACACTTAATTGAAGAGGCGTTCAGAAGCATAGATGAATACTAATTTTCTATGATAATGAATTCTGTTCTACGGTTTATTTTCCGATTTTCTTCAGAATCATTTGGAACGAGGGGTTTTGTTTTTCCGTATCCTTCGGTTTTTAATCTGTCTGGATTTATTCCATTTTTAACCAAATAATCATAAACGGCTTTGGCTCTTTGTTTCGACAATTTTAAATTGTATTCGTCAGAACCTATGTTATCAGTGTGTCCGCAAATTAAAATTTTCATTTTTGGGTATCTATTCAATGCATCAATCACTTGATTTAGCAAAGGTATTGATTGTGGGAGAATTTCAGCTTTATCATATTCGAATTCAATGTTCAGGAAAGCAGTTGTCCCAATTGGATCATATTGTGAAAGTATTGATTTATCATATGTTCCTTCGCAATAACTTACTGCATCAGCGATTTTAATATTAAGACCGACAGTATGCACAGAAGGGCAAACGGGTGGTTTGTATTTAATTTTATAATAATTTTTGAGTTTGAAAAAAATATCGGCAAAAACATAGAGGAATTCTTTGCTTGAAAAAATTTGATAGAAACGACCCTCAGTATAATTAGCAATTTTTTTCATTATATTAGTTTCTGCAAAGCCAAATGCAATTGTATAAACTGTAATATTATTCGATTTAAGTAATTTGAGAACAGAATCAACATTTATTTTAGAGGTATTGTCCATACCATCAGTAAATAAAATAATGATTTTTTGATAATCTTTAGGGCTATTTTCAAATTCTTTTATTGAACTATGTAATGCATCGTAAATCGAGGTTCCAGAACCATATCTTCCTGCTAATCCATCGGTTATAATTTTTGCTCTTGTTGAATCGATATTAGGACTAAGTTTTAATTCGTGGTGAATTTTTTGTGTAAATTTGATAAGCGATATGAGATTGTTGCTGTCCAAAACTTCAGTAACTTTTTTTACAACTTGCTGTAGGAGTTTTGCTTTCTCATGTCCCATAGAAGGTGAATGGTCAAGCAAAAACACAATTGAGTGTTTATCAGCTGTTACTTCTCTGATTTCAGTAACGCTGAAATCTTCGATATTAGCTTTTTCATTATTACAGGAATCAGTCAAAATATTCCAAATAGATTTGTAATTTTCAGTTCCGGTGTAATAGGGAGGAGCTAAACCAATTATATATCTATTCTCATTGTCAAAAACTTGAACGTTTATAATGATTTCATCAGGATAATTTGTACTTTTAATAGCAATAATTTCGGATTGAATTGTAAAAATCTTTGAACTATCAATGTCTTGATTTTTATTGCTGTATGATAAATTAAATTTGCTGAAGTCAAGGTAGTTGCCAAAAGTTGTTTTATAAGTTGGTTTGTAGTTGCCTTTTTGAAATAAGCTATCTGGGAATGCATCGTCAAGTTGTTTTACAATTTTATGAGGGCAACCGCTAAAGAGAAAAAGAAAAGGGAGGATAAGAATAATTACAACATTAAATTTAAATATGACTATTTTAAATTTTTTCATCTCTGAGTTTTCTAATTTTATCCCTCACTTCTTGCAGATAAATTGATCTTGGGTATTTGCTCAAAATTGTTGTAAAAGTTTGAATAGCGGATTCTTTTAAGCCTTCTTCCATATAAGAATTACCGAGATGTAATAAGGCTAAATCGCCATAAATAGATTCGGGATAGATTTCAATGAATTGAGTAAGTAACTGTCTTGCATTAGGGAAATCTTTATTTTTAATTAAGATTTTACCTGCTCTTAAAAAGCTTAATTCAGATAGATCCTCTCCTTTGTATTCAATTGCTAATTGTTTGTAAAGATCTATGGCTTCTTTGGTATTTGTTTGAAGTTCTTTCAATTCTGCCAAAGCAAAAGTCTTTAAAGCAGCTGTAAGATGCTTATTTTTTTCGATTATTACAATTTTTTCAATAGCATCGTTTGAAACGTCAGAACCCGTGTTCAAAGCAATCTTCTTAAATAAGGTCAAAGCTGAGTCAAGTTCCCCTTGGTAATAGATAATTTCAGCAGTTTTATACTCTGCGTATTCAAGTTGTGAGGTCGGTGAAGTTTTGGGATGAGATGAAACTACCTTTTGATATGAATTAATAGCTTCTTCAAGTTTATTAAGATACAAGTAAATGTCACCCATCAAATTCATTGCAGCAAAGGTAACATTGTTGTTTCTGTATGTATTGATAAGTTCATTAAGTACAGTAATTGCTTTTTCAGATTCATTCAAATAATTATGATATAAGAAAGCAATTTGATATAGACTATTTGAGGCTTCGGGCAGATTCTTGAAATCACGTGCGATTGTTGAATATCTGTCAATAATACTAAGAACTATTTCAGGCGTGATTTTAGTTTCAGTTATAATTTTTCTTTCTAATGTTTTTGCATAACCATATAAAGCAGCAGTGAAATATCTATTGTTTCTACCTTGGTCAATAATTTTTGAGTATGCTTCAAGTGCAATTGAAAGCTGGTCGTCTTGCCTTGAACGGTCAGCAAAATACAAAATTTCACGACCTTCAGCTCGCTTTAAATTATCAATTTTTATGATGATGTTTAAAGATTCATTTAAATCACCAATAGCACGAAGGTAATAGGCATAAAGTTCTTGAGTAAAAACGTCATTTGATTTGTTAGTTGCTTCACGCTTTAAACGATTTTTTATGTATTCAACAGCTTTAGGGTTGTTCATAAATGCAAATAATCTACCTTGAGCAAATGAGATATGTTTATGTTCGTTAAAGAAATTAAGTATTTCTTCAGTTCCATCTTGATAATTACCAGTTGCTATGTACAGTTGGCTTAATTCATTTGAAAAAACTGTTGGATTGTTTAATGCTTTTCTTCCAGTTAATAGGGTTTGTATTGCTTTATCAATAAGCCGCAATTTACTCTGAGATTGAAATACTGCGATATATAAATCAAATGATGGTGGAAATTTTTTAAGAGTTTCGGACCAAATACGATTGGCTTCTTGATGATTACCTGTCTGCCATAGTACTTCACCATAGAGTGCATTTGTGGTAAAATCAGAAATTACGGTTAATCTTTTCTCAATAATATCTTTTAATTCTGAAAATCTATTTAAACTTTGGTAAGTTCTGATAACTGATTGGAAGATTTCGTCATTTTTAGGGTTTACATCTAATAATTCTTTGTATAATCTTGCTGCATTTGTAAAATCACCGCTTTTTTCATAAGATTCAGCTAATTTAATTTTTTCTCTTATATTTGACTGAGCGTTTAATATGATGGGAATGAATAGAAAGAACAAAATTAGGAATAATATATTTATTCTCATTTAAGGGATAATGGTTTTTTGTACACAATAATTTAATTGACGAATTCTATTTTAATCTGTTGTTTTTTTATCATCTTGAGAATTATTGTTAAAATCTTTGGAGGTGATTTATGCCTGAAATTTTTATACAAATAGGAGATATAACTAAACTTGAAGTAGATGCTATAGTGAACGCAGCAAATTCGTATTTACGGCCGGGAGGAGGAGTTGATGGAGCTATCCGTGTTGCGGCAGGTGATAGTTTGAATAAAGAGTGTGAGGAAATTATTAGTAGAATTGGCTTTCTTGAACCGGGTAAGGCAGTTTATACCTTGGCTGGGAAATTGAAAGCAAAATATGTTATCCATACTGTTGGACCTATTTGGCAGGGTGGTAATAGTAAAGAGGCAGAAATATTAAAGTCGTGTTATACTAATTGCTTAGATTTAGCGAGCAAATTAAAGATTAGTTCAATTGCATTTCCATCGATAAGTACCGGGGTTTACGGATATCCGAAATTTGAAGCAACGAGTATTGCTTTTGATGCTATCAATACTTATGATTTTAGTAATAGCTCAGTTGGAAAGATTATATTAGTATGTTTTGATGATGAAATGTATAGTATTTATAAAGATTTTTATGATAGATATTCACAAAAATTATAAACAGAAGTTATTAAATGTTAATAAAAAAACCCCGCTATTTAGCGGGGTTTTGATTAATCTGATGATTAATTATTTTATAATCACCATTTGCCTTGTTTCAGTAAACGGACCTGATTCAAGCTTATAGTAATAAGTGCCGGAAGGTAAATTATCAACGTTAATATCTATTTGATATTTACCTGGAGATTGGTTTTGGTTAATTAGCTCAGCCACTTTGTTACCATAGCTGTCGAATAATGTTAATTTTACATTAGCTTCGAGGCCTATGGAGTATTCAATGGTTGAATTTCTTTCAACTGGGTTTGGCATAGGTACAGATAAGCTGTATTCGACACCTGATACTTTGACTAATCTTAATGTATTGACACATACAGGTTGGATTTTTACTAAGCCAGGTATTTCTGTTACGAATACATAGGGTTTGCCAACTGGATCGAAATCAACTGGTAAGGGAACTTGTTCAATATCGCTGAGATATACTCTCAATGGGAATTTAAATAATGTTCCTGTACCTTTCAATGGTTCATTGCTTTCCATGTGCACATATAGATATCTTTCGTCAACAACTTCAGCAGTGATAATCTGCCAACCATCAGTCATAGTTCCATTGGTTATAATATCATTTTTGTTGATAACTGAAGGAAATACATCAAAGGTGTTCGTGTTTCTTCCCTCTATTCTGAAGTATATCATAGCTTTAAATTCTTTAATATCGGCAAGTTCAAGAGCTTTTTGCTCTTCTTCGTGTTTTGGCAGATTTACATCAATAATTATTTCTTCACCGGGTCTTCCAATATATTTATCTGGGATTTGGGCTTTGACTTTGTGAATCATACCTTCTCCCCATAAGTTGGAAACGGCATTACCGGCCGAAGAGTTATAAAGTATTTGAGCGTGATATTTACGAACTTCAAATGGTGTGAAAACAACGTCTAAGGCTAAGGATTCGCCTTCATTGACTGTGATTGGTGGTTGTGGATTAACTGTTCCATTTGAATGTCTAACTCTTATTAATTGGAAGAAGTTTTGGTCATCGCCAGTTATTGATAGTGGGTGATCTATAACAGCTGGCTTTGTTCCTAAATTGGTGAAATAAACAGTTGCTTCGGGTGATTTAGTTGTTATGTAACGAATTGGGAATGTATGATCAGTTGCTGATACGCCTTCTGTGATTGCTCTTCCGATTAATTCGCCGCGTGGATCTTCTGGTGCATCATGGTCGGCAACTAAATAAGCTGTATGAATACCTGGATGTTTAGCAGTGAATTTAATTGGGACTGGCAGCTGATCGCCAGGTTGAATTACCAAAGTGGGTACTGGATTTTGCACAAAGAAATCAGGATCAATTTCGAATGCATCGGCATCGGGTCCAATGATTTTAAGATCGAATATTGATAATGGCATTTTTGTTAATTCGCTGGCGCCAAAGCTGTATAGTGTACCATGACCTTCAACGGAGGTACCAACTAATACTGGTGCTCCGTAATCATGTCCTTCGATATTTATATGAGGTTGCATTTCAATGCCGCGCAATTCAGCTGAGGCTGTTTTTCGTTCTTTGTTAAATTCGGCTATAAATGTGATGGTTGATACATATTCTTCAACATCGTCTTTATCGGAAGTCTTTGGTGCAAAGAATACTGGGACTTTAATTGGATTATTTGCTTTTAGCTGTAATGGAATCTTGGATTTATCAATTCTGAATACGCCATTGAAATCATTTTCGATAACAATATCTATGAAATCGAGTAGGGTACCAGATTCACTATAGTTATCAATTTCGATTTCTGCAGGATATTCTGTGATTCCTAATTTGTTGACAGAATAATCATCAATGACACGTCGTTTGTACCAATCATAACCAGTTATATAAGGACCGGCTTCAATACCATTTCCAATCCAAACTGAGTATAATTTGCGTTTTTCTGCATTTGATGTAAACCAGGCAGTATCAATATCTGTAGCTCCGGCTTTATCGGGTTTGTACCATACTGTAAATCGGTGTTCTCCGTATGGTTGTAATACTATCGGGAATTTGAGGTCAGTACGGGTGAAATGTAATTTATCATTCCATTTGATGGTGTATAATTCAACGGGTAAGTTACTTTCATTGATTATTCTTACAGTTTGAGGTTTCTCGTTATTGACCGGAATGTCTTTCCAGGTAGCATCACCAATCCAGACAACAGGTTCGCCTGTTCTAAGCTCGACTTTTGCGATTGGAAGTTCGTAGCAGGTTAATTCCACATAAATTGAATCTTCTACTGGTTCAGGACTTAATTGAAGTGCAGTACCGCAAACTTCGAATGTTTTTTTCTCACCTGGTTGTAGAGTATAAGGTAGTCCCTTGACTTTGAGTTCAAATTCAGGTTTTTGGAATTTTAATTTAATTTCTTTGACAGTAACTGGAATAGGAAATCTCCCGGGATTGCGTAGGGTGATCTCCTGACATTTTGTTTCATTTAAAGCTAAAAGTCCGAAATTGATATAGTCCGGTATTGCTTCGATTTGCTCTGGGAAATATTCATAGGTTCTCGAAGCTATATTACCTGAACGAGATTGTGCATAAACAGTAGCTTTGGCAGGTTTAGATTTATCTTTAACTGTGAGATAATAATTTGCAACTTTAGCTTTTTTGGGGTCAAACTTTTCGACTTCGAAATTGTAATTTTCTTCATCGCTAATCCAGACATTATAAATTATTGCACAAGATGAATCAGGTGGAACAACATAAACAGTACCAGTTGCATCACCACAGTCTATTTGGTCAATGATATAGATGGAATCAACACAAGGCGTAGAGTAATTTATACCAATTGGATAGCCGTAAGCAAATCCGTCTTTGGAATAGTCCCAGTTGCCATAGGCATAACCAGCGAATTTCGCACCATTTCTACCTTCGACAAAGTGGTCACCTTGTCCAATAACTTCAGTTACATAGCTGTAAGGTGTTCCACTAATTTCTTTCATAACATTTCCGAAAACAGCTGGGAAGCTCTTACCATCAATGTATAAATTTTCGAAATGTTCTGTTTTAAATGTAAAGTAAACAAAGTTATCCATACCAAATGGCACTCTGAATACGGAATAATTTGTCCATTGTTCTATTGGAGTAAGCGCAAACATCATACCTTGTCCATTTCGGGGTGGATTTTGGATTGCATCAGAGGGATCATCCTTTTTATCTGTTCCAACTGTGCTTGACCACCAAGCTTTTCCATATTGACCAACTAATACAGGATGATTGGCGCGATAGTAAGCAGCTAATTCCTGATTTGTAATGTCATACCATTGACCAGCTTTCATAGTGGGGGATATCTGGTAAAATCCACTGCCATCTTGACGCATTTGGTAAATTATTGTATTGTCAACAGTAGCAACAAATCGGATGATGTCACCCTTTAAGTCTTCTACCATATTTTGTGCGTTGTAATAGCGGTTCAAATATTTGATCGGAGCGGAAATGTATTCTCTACCAAGTAATTCTACGGGCCACATTGCGTCAACCATCATATTTCGCATAAAGTCAGATTTCAAGCTACCAAGAAATACCTCTCTAAATCTTGGGAATGCACCTTTGGTATGACCTGAAATTACTGCAATTGGTTTGTTTGCTTCGATATATGTCCCTGATAAATCAGTAGCCCAGTCGTGGTTTAGGTTAGGATAAACTTTTGCTAAAATCAGGAAAGTTTCGCCTTTGTTCATTTTTACTGTTTTTGTTTCGCCTTTTTTAACACCGCCTTCCGTATCAGCAGTTGGTCTATATTTGACTACTGTATTGTCCTCAGTAGCGACAATGACTATTTGAGCGGGGTGATATTCGGTACTTCCGGAAGCCATTTTTACACGGTCTTGATACATATTAAGTGTATAGTATTTTGTACCGAGCCATTCTACAGGAGTACAACGATAAGCTTCACCAGTCCATTTGTAAGCGTAGAAAACGGAGACGTTAATGGGATCTTTTCCAATTATGTGGACACCTTTAGGTTGAACAACTTCACTTTCTTTCATTTCGAGAAAATCCGGTACGTAGATAACTCGAACGCGATTAGCTTGTATTGGAAGTGTTTGGGATAGTGTGCCATCAGCTGAGGTCATTGTTATCATTGTATTAACTTTGGATGAGACCCACAACTCTATTGGATATATTCCCCATCGGACATTTTCAGTAGATGATCGATTACACTTTGTAAATCCAATCCAATATTCACGGCCGTCGTGAATTTGTTCCTGTTCGGGAACATCTTTGTTTGCTTTTAAAGTATTATTAGGAAATGCAAAAAATGCCATCATAGCCATAATGGCAATAATGTAAACTGTTTTTTTCATAAAACTCCTCCGAAATATATAATTTGAATTAATTATTTTCGCTTCCTTATTATTTTGATGTGACTAATATAGTTAATTTTTATTTAAGAACAAAATATAATAATTCTAATTAATCACTAATGATATAACAAATTAAAACGAAATTTGTTTCATTTTGAAACCAGAAAAATGTAAAGGGTTGTAAAAAATTTACAACCCATTGAAAATTCCAATAAAAATTTTGGAAATCTGATTACTTTACAATAGCAAATTTTCTTATATCTTTGTATGGACCTGATTCAAATTTTATGATGTAAGTTCCAGAAGATAAGCCAAGTTTATTAGTATCAAATTTAAGTTCGTACTGACCAGGATCTAGTTCCTCGTTGACTAAATCATAAAGTTTTTTACCATTATTGTCATAAAGTGAAATTTTTGTCATTGCCTTTATTGCTATAGTATACTCTATCACAGCAAATCCTTCGGTTGGATTTGGAGATATATTGGATAAGCCGTATTGCATGCCTGATATTTTGATTAATCTCAATGTATTTACGCAAACTGGGTCAATTAGTATTTCACCAGGTTCATTTTCTACTATGACATAAGGCTTGTTGATTGGTTCAAAGGATAAAGGCAGAGAGACTTTATTTATGTCTGTTAGAAAAGTCAATAGTGGGAATTTGAACAATACCCCCGAGCCGCTGAGGGATTTATTAGCTGAGAAACTTACTTTTAGATATTTTCCTTGCAAAATATCTGCAGAATTTACTTTCCATCCTTGGGTTATTGTGTTTTCAGTTATTATATCTTCCGGACTGCTGACATTTGGGAATATATCTTCTATTTCTTTTGGGCGACCATCTTCTTTGAATTGAATAACTACATCGAATTCTCTAATGTTAGTAGTTTCTAATGCCTTTGACTCATCCGGATGCCTTTCAAGAATTACTTCAATAATAGTGAGCTGACCAGGGTATGAACGGTAATATTTTGGTATTTTAGCTATGGTTTTAAATATCATACCTTGACCGGTTAATATTGATACTGCATCTCCTATATCTGTTTTGTAATTGATTTGTGCATTATATTGCCTAACTTCACGTGGAGTGAATTTGAGATAAACAATAAGTTTGTCATTTGGTTTGAGTTTGAATGGAGGTATTGGGTTATGTTCATTTGTGGATTCAATTATCCATCTTTGAATTGAGAATTCATTTATATCATTACCAGAAACAACAATTGGTGCATTAATTGTAATTTCATCGCTTCCGGTGTTTTCAAGGTATACATATTCTTCTTGTGATGGTAAAGTAATAAAATGAGTGCCAAAATCCCTATCTATGGCATACAATCCTTGGGATTTTCCCCAACCGATTAATATACCATTCGGATCTTCAGGTGCATTATGTTCAGCTTTTAAAATGGCAGTATGCCTTCCTGTATGTGTTGCAGTAAATCTAATTGGTATTTTGACCTCTTCGGATGGTTTAATTGTGAGTGGTAAAGTGTTTTCTAAGAAATTCTGGTCAATTTTAAAGCTGTTTTGCTCTGGTCCTTCAATCCATATATTTGTTACTGTCAAATCCATTTTTGAGTTGTTATTTTTTATTAAGCTTAAAACTTTACCAAATCCATCTAGTGATTCATTTACAAGTACTGGTGGTGTAAACTCGTAGCCTTCTATACCAATGTGAGGTTGGAGTTCGCCACCACGGACAAAATCTTCAGCTTCTAATGTTTGATTGGCATCGGCAAATTTGGTTATAAATTTGACTTTAGTTGAGTAATCAGTTATATCATCAATCTCATCGGGTTTAGGTCGGAAATAAACCTTAAAACTAAGTGTATCTTCAGGACGTATAATAGTTGGAAATCCCGATTTGTCGAGTTCAAAAACACCACCAAAAGAGTCTTCAAGGAATAAATCTACACATTGCAATTCCGTATTGCCAGTGGACCCAATTTTAATAGTTCCTTCATATTGTGTAATGCCAAGTTTATTAACTGAATAATCATCAATTACTCTTTTCCTTAAGAAATCGAAACCCTCAACCCAAGGACCTGCCTGTATTCCATTTCCAGTCCAATCGGAGTAGAGTTTAATTATATCAGTTGATGCTTTGAACTCTGCTCTTGTTTTATGTAACACGCCTGGTTCATCAGGAACATAAAATGCAGTGAAGAAGTAAGACTGATTGGGGTCAAGTCTTAGAGGTAAAGGTAAATTTTCGACTTTTGGGAAATGTAGTTTATCGGGCCAACTAATTGAATATATAGTAGCTGGGAGTGAACCTTCATTACGAATTTCAACCTGTTTTGCTCGCATCATGCCGACAGGTACATTTGTCCAAGTAGCATCGTCTATCCAGATCATTTCTTCTCCAGTTGTCATTTCCAATCGCACAAGAGTTTCAGTATAGCATTTTAATTCTACAAGTAATGAATCAAATACAAGTTTTGGAGTTTCAGGTAGGGCAGTTGCACATATTGTTATATTTATTGACTCGCCGGGTTTTAATGTTTTCGGGAGTGGATAGTTCTCAAATGTGAATTCAGCTTTGTTGAATTTCTTTTTTAAACTCTTAAACTCAAGAAGAATGTTACCTTTGCTTATATTAGTGAACTTTACTTCTTTGCATACTTTTTCACCAACTTTTAATCTTCCAAAATTAACAAGTTCGGGTTCAACCTTAATTTCTTCGGGGAAATATTCATAAGTTCTGGTAACAGATTTACCAGAACGTGTCATACTGGTAATAACAGCTTTTGCATATTTTTTAGGATCTATGACTTTTAACCAATAGTTGCCTAATTTTGCTTTTTCTCTATCAAAGTTTTCGACAGTAAAATCGTAATTTTCTAATTGGCTTGAACTACTTGTGATAGAAAATAATAAAGCACAGGCTGAATCGGTTGGTACTACATAGGCAGTGCCATTGACGTCCCCACAAAATTCTTTGTCAAGTACGTAAATTGAATCATCGCATATTGATGCATAGTTTATTCCGACAGGATAGCCATAAGCGAAACCATCTTTTGTATAATCCCAGTTTCCATAAGCATAAGCTGCAAATTTATGCCCGCTATCGGCTTCAATCCAGTGATCACCAGCGGGTACAGTTTCAGTTACATAAACGTACTTTGTACCAGCTATCGGTGAGATTGAATTACCAAATCTAGCTGTAAGGGGTTGACCATCAAATCTGATGTGATTTAAGGAATTTTCTTCAAAAGTGATATAGACAAAGTTGTCCATTCCACTGGGTGAGCGAAATTGAGCATATCCACACCAGTGATCGATGGGTGCTAATATTAAAAGCATGCCCTGACCATTTCTATGCGGGTTTTGTATCTCGTCAGTTTTTGATATAGTTTTTTCATCTGCTCCGGCTGGTACAGGTTCGTTCATCCAGGATTTCCCGTATTGAGCAGCGAGAACAGGCTTTGTTGAGCGATAGTAACCTGGATATTCTTGATTGGTTATATTATACCATTCGCCAGCTTTTAAAGTTGGACTAATTTTTTTGAAGCCTGAGCCATCGTTCCTCATTTGATAAATATCAGTGTTATCTTCAGTTGCTACAAATCTTATTAAGTCACCATAATCATCAACCGCATAAGAACGTCCTCTTGGTCTGTCAAAATATTTAATAGGAGCTGAAATATACTCTTTACCTAAAAGTTCTATAGGCCATAGCATTTCGATCAACATATTTCTCATAAAATTAGCCCATCTTTCAACGTAATTAGCTGGCATACCACGTTGATAACGTGGGAAGGCACCCTTGGTATGACCCGAGAGTACAGCAATTGGTTTTGATGCACTGATGAAAGTTCCGGTTAAGTCAGTTACCCATTCACGTTTGAGATTTTGATAAGATTCGATATCACCTTCGATAAGCATTGCGTCGCCTCTATGCATTGTAACTGTACGAACCTGTCCTTTTTTAGCTTTGACTGTGTTAGCAGCGGGTCTGTATGATACAGTTGTATTATTTTCAGTTGCTACGATTACTATTTGAGGTGGTTTGAAATCGTTTGTCTGATCAAGATACAGATTTGTTGTAATATATTTTTTCCCAAGCCATTCAACAGGGATGCAGCGATAAGCTTCGCCAGACCATTTATATGCCATAAAAACAGCGACTGTTATTGGATCAGCTGATTCAACGTGAACGCCATAGGGAGTAATTACTTCGGATTCTTTAAGCATTAATATATCGTGCATTTCAACAATTGTAGTTTTGTTAGCTTTAATTTCAACAACTTTTACGAAATCAATCGCTGAAGCTGTAATTTTTGCTGTTGTATTGACTTTTGAAGATAACCAAAGCATAATCGGGTATTCGCCCCATCTAATTGGTTCATTTGGTGCTAAACGACAATGTGGAATGGCAAGCCAATATTCTCTCCCTTCAGTGATTTCCTGCTCTTTGGCTAGTAGGTTAATCAATGGAATAATGATTAGGAGTAAAATCGGGAAAAAGTATAAACGTTTCATAGGCTAAACTCCTGTAGAGTTGATAATAGTTTATTTAAGTCATATTGCTGGCTTGGTGGATGAAATTGGGGATTATTGCCTTTTGATTTCATTTTATGGCTCTAATAATTAGCCTTATTCTAATTTAAATAGAATGAAAATCAAATTCAAGTGAAAATTTCAAAATAATTTGTTCTAAATTTTGTTTTATTATTAGCTTTAACAAATTATTTTCAAAAAGATTTCGGTTATTATGATAAAAATTTTTGGATACTTTTCTTTATTTCTTTTTATAATTTACACATCTTATACAGAATCTGTTAGCTTTCAATTCAAATTAGTAAGAGTAAGTATGAGTTATAAAAATAATATATCTAACATTATCGATAAAGATGATATTGTTGGATACTCAACAGATTCAATTAGTATCATAGTTGGTAAATATGAATTAGATTACCTTGATAGAAATACAATTCCTTATAGAATATTAATGGATGATGCTGAAAGATATTATTCGGAACAGATCAAATTAAATTCTTCAGACTTTACACAATCAACTGAGAATTTTAATTTTGGTTCAATGGGTTACTTTTATAAATTAAACGAAATTTATTCTGAGTTTGAAAAAATGATAGGTAATTTTAAAGAATACTTTGTTAGTTATGAAATAATCGGCAGAACTTATGAAGATAGAGACATTATTTGTTATACTTTTGGCGCACCACTAGAACAAAACAAACCACAAATTTTATTAACCGCTTTGCATCATGCCAGAGAACCTGCTAGTGTTGTAGCAATTATTTATTTTCTGCAAAAATTATTCGAAAATGCTAATAGAGGTGATAAAAATGCTAAATATTTGTTAAAAGAGAGAACGATATTTGTTATTCCTGTCGTCAATCCTGACGGATATTATTTTAACGAAAAAAATTATCCCAATGGTGGTGGTCTGTGGCGGAAAAATCGTCGAAAAATTAATGATTCAACATTCGGTGTGGATCTTAATCGTAATTATGGTCCATATGAATTTTGGAATTCGAGTAACGGGGGATCTTTATCAGCACCAAACTCTAATTTATATCGTGGTAGTGAGCCATTTTCTGAATTAGAAACAAGAGCTGTTCGGGATTTCTGCAATTCTAAAAATATACGTCTGGCATTTAATTATCATACATTTGGAGATGTTTTTATAGTACCATATTCTTCATTGAGTAATGAGACGCGGGATTCAATTTTTTATAGGTATTTATCAGTAGAATTAACTAAATTTAATAAATATGCATTTGGTCTTGATTACAAAACAATTGGTTATCCAGCCTGTGGGACGGCTGATGATTGGATGCATTTTGATACTAACACTAAAAATTCGATTATTGCTTTAACCCCTGAAGTAGGTAATATAATTGATAATTTCTGGTTAATGAATTATGATAGTACAAGAAAAAAAAATAGAATTATTGAACTTGCAAAAGAAAATTATTATTCAAATCTGATGTTGCTATGGTCAGCTGGTACTAATATCATACCATTTGATTTAAAATTTGATGCTGAAAATATGGTTCTATCATTGAACTTGAGGAATATTGGTCTGGAGGATTTAAATAGTCAGTGCAAAGTATCTATAAGTTCCAATTCTTCAGCTGTGGAATTTTATAATAGCTCTATTACAATTGATTATTTGAAAAGCAATGCTCAGGTATCGACAGAATTTTTAATAAATCCTAAAAACAATTTGAGAAATGGAACAAAAATAGACTTTTATATTACATTACAATACGAAGGTTTTCAAAGGATTGATACATTTGGCATAAAACTTTTTAAACCTGAAATTATTACATTATATAAATCGGGTGATAATTTAGAATTATGGGAAACTGAATATTGGGGGACAGAGTTCTATGCTCAGGATGGTATCTATGTATTGTCTGATAGTCCCGGTACAAAATACAGAGACTCATTGCAAAATTACATAACGTTAAAAAAACCGATAAGTCTGCAAAATATCAATGCAGCCGATATCGAATTTTCACTTAAATGGGAAATAGATTACAATTATGATATAGCTACGGTTGAGATATCAACTAATAATGGTCTTAGTTGGAATTATATTGAAACATCGCGTATGAAAAAGGGACTAAATTTGAAGGAGAGTATGCATAAATCCGATATTCCAGCTTTTACTGGTCATTTTCCACTTTGGATCAGACAATTTGCGAGCTTAGATCAATTTATCGGGAATGATATTTTAATTCGTTTTGGTTTATTATCGGGTCCTTCGATTCGTTTCGATGGTATTTTCATCGAGTATATTCAACTTTTGCTGTATCCTGAACTTATGAGTGTATCAAATAGGAAAAATACAATATCAAATATTTTAATCTATCCTAATCCTGCTAATATCGGTGACATTATCTATTTCGAGGTTTATCAAAATAAAAAAACATTGACTAGAGTCTCAATATTTAATTATTTAGGTCAACTTGTATTTAATTCTGATTTTATTGATGGTGGTCGATTTTTTCTTGATACTCAACAATTGAAAGCAGGTTTATATCTTTTTTTAATTAATGATGATACTAATCATTATACAGCTAAATTTTTGATAACTGAATGATGGAGAATTCAAGAAATACTGGTTTGGATAGTGATATTTACTATACGATAGCAAATACTCCAACATTTGAATTGAAGATTAGAGGCTCGATATTTATTGGCAATGCGAAAAGCATTACAAATAAAGAGGAAGCAATGGAATTTTTGGAACATATCCGTTCTAAATATTATGATGCAACTCATAATTGTTATGCTTATCGGATTGGTAGCAAAGGTATGATATACCGTAGTGGGGATGATGGAGAACCATCTGGTAGCGCAGGTAAACCAATTCTTTTTGCTATTCAAAAATTTGGGTTTAGCGATATTATTGTCACAATAACAAGATATTTTGGTGGGATAAAACTTGGAATAAGTGGGCTTGCCCGTGCTTATTCTCAAACTGCAAATGAATTACTCACATTAGCAATTCGTAAAGAAGTTTATAGGACTCAACCAGTCAAAGTCTATTGTACTTATGAGGATTTTCATATTGTGAAAAAGATATTGGAGGATTTATCTGTTAATTATTCAGTAAATTATTCCGATGCGATCGAAATTAAAGCAGAAGTTTTTATATCTAAAATCGATATTTTTAAGGATTTGGTAACATCCTTAACAAATGGACGTGCTGGAACAATTGTAATCTGATATAGATTTAACCTTTGATTACGGCTAAAGGCTTTAATTGAGCAATTTTTTCTGCAATACCTGCATTATGGACAATATCAACTACTGAATTAATACTTTTGTAAGCTTCAGGGGCTTCTTCGCTAAGCCCTTTAAGTGAGCCGGTAATAATATCTATTCCTCGGTTTTTTAATTCTTTAATTAATTTATGTGGGTCGAGAGATTTGCGGGCTTTTGTTCTGGAAAGCATTCTTCCAGCACCATGACATGTTGAACCGAATGATTCAATCAAAGCTTTATCGGAGCCGACTAAAATGTAAGAAGAAGTTCCCATACTTCCTGGAATAAGTACAGGTTGTCCAACATCACGGTACTTGAGCGGTATTTCAGGATGATGAGCGGGAAAAGCTCTTGTAGCACCTTTGCGATGCACAATAAGTTTTTTCTTGAAATTATTAATTGTATGCTCTTCAATTTTAGCTATATTATGTGCCACATCGTATAATACTTCAATTTTACTATTATTTTTCCCGAAGACATTTTTCCATGCTTCACGTATTTGCCAGGTTATGAGTTGGCGGTTTGCCCAAGCAAAATTAGCGGATGCACTCATAGCAGCAAAGTAATTTTTACCAACATCGGAATGAATAGGGGCATAAGATAATTCTCTGTCTGGCAGAGTTAATTTGTTTTGAGCGGCATATTGAAGCATTAGCTTTATATAATCGGTTGCAACTTGATGACCTAGACCCCTTGAGCCAGTGTGAATTTGAATAACTATTTGACCTTCGAATATTCCGAAGACTTCGGCTACTTTTTTGTTAAATATCTTTTCGACTTTGTCAATTTCAACAAAATGGTTACCAGCCCCCATTGTTCCCAATTGGTCAAATCCTCTCTCTTTTGCTTGTTTTGATACTTTGTCGGCATCAGCTGATTTTAGACTACCAGATGATTCAATGAACTCAGAATCTGATTTGTCAGCGAATCCTTCTTTTACAGCCCATTCAACACCAGTATTGAGGACAGCATCGAGTTCTTTTTGATTCAGTTTAATTTTTCCACTTTTACCAACACCGGAAGGAATCATGTTATATAACTCTTTCCCGATTTTTTCTATATGTTTTATAATATGATTATTGTGAAAGTTTGTTTTTAGTAGTCTAACTCCACAATTAATGTCATATCCGATTCCACCGGGAGAGATAATCCCCAATTCGTAATCAATTGCTGCGACGGCACCGATAGGAAATCCATAGCCTTCGTGAACATCCGGCATAACAACAGCTGAGTGCACTATACCAGGTAAAGAAGCAACATTTATCAATTGTTGCAGAGATTTATCAGATTTTATATGGCTTAACATATCGATACTTGCAAATATTCTTGCGGGAACCAGCATATCTTTGCGGGTTGTTTTGGGTATTTCCCACAAATATTCGCTTATTTGAACGAGTTCTATGTTCATAATTTTCTTTGATGATAGAAGAAATAATTGTTAATAATAATTACTTGACGTTTGATTATATGAGAAAATTTTGTTATTTCATGTATTAGTTAAGATAAGCGATTAATTAATGAATTATTGATGCATTATTTTTTATACTTTGAGATAAATTCTTCTACTTCGGGAATGCCACCCTGATAAATTAAGTAACCGTTGCTTGGTTCCCGTTCAGTAATTTCACCAGCAATTGGTGTTAGCATGATTTTTTTGACTTCCTCTAAGTCATTTGTTTGACCTAAAGCCCAACCTAATTTAACATAGGCAACTTCAGGAAGCATGTTTGCAGCAGGAACGACACCAAGTTCCATCATATCTCGGCCAGTGTCATAAACATACATCTGTACATAGCCCCAAAGTGTTTGTACTGTCATATAGACGGCAATATTGTTTTCCTGGCATTTTTTTAGTGCTGGATAAAGTGGTTTATTCACATGTCCAAGTCCAGTGCCGGCAATAACAATTCCTTTGTATCCATTATCAATCATTGAATATATTATATCGGGGTGCATATTGGGGTAATAATAAACAATTCCGACCCTTTCTTCAAAGAAAGGTTTTAGAATGACTTTTTTATCTGATCGTCGCTTTTTGTAATCATTACGCAAAGGGGTTATCTTTTCTCTGTCAACCATAGCTATTGGTATGTCACCGATTGTTCTGAATGTAGAACGATAGCTTGAGTGCATTTTTCTGACCCTAGTGCCTCTATGTAGTAAACCATAAACGTCGGAAGTAGGACCGAACATACATACCATAATTTCAGCAATATCGCTCTCGGCGGCAGTTTTGACGCTATGAATTAGGTTTAGTGCAGCATCGCTAGATGGACGATCGCTGGAACGTTGAGAACCTACCATAACTATTGGAACGGGAGATTCTTGAATCATAAAAGATAAAATTGCTGCTGTATGATGCATTGTATCAGTTCCATGGCCAATTACTATACCCTGGACACCTTTTTCAATTTCTTCAGCAACTTTTTTAGCCGTGCCAATCCATTGTTCCGGTCCCATGTTTTCGCTGAAAACTCCATATAGTTTTTCTGTTTCAAGGTTGCATATATCTGCCAATTCTGGTACTGAACCGTATAATTCACCGGGGGAAAAGGCTGGTATAACAGCACCTGTGCGGTAATCTAATCGGCTTGCTATCGTACCTCCTGTACCAAAAAGCTTGACGCGTGGTTTTTTGGGGTCATAAGGAAATTCTTTTTCAGGGATTTTGTAGTGTGCTTCTTTACGCCCGTTTATTTTGATGTCTTTGATTTTACTTGCAGCTATACCTATGTTATAGCCCGTGGGTAATTTTAGCACAATATGAAATTCATCAGCTGTTTCAGAACGTGGTAATATTATTCCAGTGAATACTGTTTCTTTGGTTTCTATTTCCACATCGCTCCATATTTTTGCATCGAATTTTTTTAAAGTCTCAAGTGCAATCCCTTTGTAACCTTTAAATGATTCGTTATTCATCTCAATCTCCGTTGAAAATCATTGTCAATAAAGTTTTAACTTGTTGGCCTTCAACAGTCCCACGTAATTGATTCATTATTATTCCGGTATAAATATCTATTTTTTTCTCCGGCTTATTTATTTTTAAGTCATTGTAGTTTTTTAGGATATTGTCTACTTTTTTACCAAGTTCGAAACGAGTCAATGGCTTGGGTAAATTTTGCTTTGAAAAATGCCCAATTTTTATAATATTTTCCATAATTGGTAAGAAAGCATCTTTTACGAATTGACCTTCGCTGTGGGCTGTTAATAATTCAAGCATAATTTCAGGTGTTAACTTTGCAATATCAAGTTTCTTTTTTTTCAGCTTTTTGGGATATTCAATTAATACAACAGCGGTTAATTTTGGATTGACTTTGAGTTGAGTAACAGCTTTTTCGAAAACTTTTGTATATTTTGAACAAGCAAGTTCTTGAATTAAGTTTTCTGGTAATTGTAATTGTTTAAACCATTTTTCATAATTCCAAAATTGAACGGGTAGTTTTTCTCTAATAATTTGAATCCTTTCCTGGGAAATTTTTTTTGGTGGTAAATCAGTATCTGGATACATTCTCTGTGGACCGGGTAGAATTCTTTCGAAACCAGTTGTACCATCTCGCAATGCTTGTCTTGTTTCAGATGGAATGCCAATTGTTGCCTCTTTTGCACGGATTATAATTTCTTTGGCACCAGTTTCAGCATCTTCCTTATTTCCCCAAACTAAAACAATGCTGTCATCTTCAGTAGCACCGACAAATTTTTTAATATGTTGCCATTCTGAGGAAAGTAGAGATTCACTTGGGCTATCAGAGTGAATAATATTTGGTAATGACGTCAAGCAGGCAATTACTCTTACTCTGTCGGAGAGTTCTTTCGAAAAGTATGTACCAGTCTGAGTTTCCCAACGTAGTAAGTTTTTGAAGTTACGTAGTGTAACGCAATTAACAATTTCACCGGATTTGATAGCATTATAAATGGGCTGGTAACTTGTATTACGCAAAAGTTTTGTAACTTCTGTATAATAGGCTGAAAAAGTGTTTTCTGTTATACCTCTTCTATTCAATTCATCTCTCAGTTGTAAAAGTCTCCATTGCCTTCTGGCTTCGTTATAGGTCAAAAGTGGTATTCTTACGATTCTATGAACTCCCTTAATTTCAATTCTCGTGCCACCGATAACACTGACGTTGACGTCTTCTCTTGCAGCTCCAATTCCTGTTCTTACTTTGTGAGTAGTTCTAACAAGTTTTCTGAGTATGTTGTTTACATCAGCAACTTCAAATGGAGTAAGCATTTCTGGTGCTGTAACAGTTTCGATAAGAGGCATACCAAGACGATCAGTAAGATACACCCTTTGATGACCGACATCACTAAATTCACGGCAGGAATCTTCTTCAATTGACATTTGTATTATGTTTATCTTCCTATCTTTGAATGGAATCCAACCACCTACACTAACTATAGCAGTTCTTTGAAAACCAGTAGGTATGCTCCCATCTAAATATTGCTTCCTTGAAATATGAATTTCGTCAACTATGTTCGCATTTAATAGCATTGCTATTTCAATGGCAATATCGAGAGCCTGCTCGTTCATTTCAAAAGGTGGAGTATCGTCCATTTCATAGGTGCAAACTGTGTCATAATTTATCCGATAAATGATTTCTTTTTTTGTTTTGAATTCCATTAAAGCTGTTCCGTCATATTCGCCAAGTTCGGAGAGGGTAGGGCGCATATGACGTAAGATTTCGGCATTATAATAATCAGAATATCTACCGGCTGGGCATCGGCAAAATAGTTTTTTTTCTGTCATTAATTGTTGATGTACCTCTAGCCCGGATTTAAAACCTATAAAGTGATAGTCATCTTCAGTCATTGCTTGGAAAGGTTTAAAATTGAATTGGTCATATATTGACATAAGTCTAACCCTTAATTAACATTTTGAAAAATGTGAAAATTTAAAAAAGTAAAATTAAGAAATTGAAAGTAAAATGGGGTATTTTAATTTGGATGTGTTAAAGAAGTGTTTTTATTTCTAACTGATTGGGGAGTAAAAATTTTGTTGTGCCGAGTTACATAGTCCCAACTCTTGAGCTTTCTTTATCATGCTGGCAGTGTTTTTGACATCGAGTTTAGAGAAAATATTTTTTCTATGGGTTTCAACTGTACGAATACTTATGCAGAGTTTTTCAGCTATTTCACGAGAGGTTTTCCCTTCACATATAAATCTAATGATCTCTAATTCACGTGTTGTCAATTTATTATACAAACTGTCATCTAATTCTTTTAATTTGTCAATAATTCCTGATTGAATAAGATCGGTGCTAAAATATTTTTTCCCTTTATTGACTTCTTTGACGGCTTTTACTATTTCATTACTAAGACAATATTTTGTAAGATATCCTAATGCACCATTATCAAATGTTCTTTTAATATATTCTGGCTGTATATGGTTGGAAAGCATGATTATTTTGGGGCATTTTTTTACTTTTTTTATTTCCTTTAATGTTGTAATTCCGTCTTTTTCAGGCATATCAATATCTAATAAAATGACATCTACTTCATTATTTTCAATAAAATTTTTGACCTGCGAGCCATCGTATAATATACCTACAACTTCGATTTCATCAAATGATTTGAAATGACTTTCAAGTAATTTAGAGAATAAATTGTGATCATCAACTAATAATACTTTTATCATTGATTGCATTTGTTCCTCTGGAATGAAATATAATCAAATTTAAGTAAAAATTTTTTTATGAACAAATTATAGTTTAAACGTAAAATTATTTCATAAAATTTTGGTTAGTGTTAAGGAATTATTTTTTTTGATCTTTGTTATAGGTTGTATATTATAATTTAAAATACGTGTTTTATGGTATTTATTTTTTATTTGAAATTGAATAAATTTGTGAAGATTTTAAAATTTTGAATACTATACTGTTCATAGTTAATGAACTCAATTAACATACTTATTGCCGAAGACCATCCCATAACTGCAAAGTTGCTTGCAAAAATGCTTTCAAAAAATGATAAAATAAATATCGTTGGTATAGTTTCAAACGGAATGGGTGTTATTAAAATGGTGGCAGAAAAAGATGTTGATATAGTATTACTTGATATTGAGATGCCATATCTTGATGGTTTACAGACAATGGATTTGCTATTTAAAAATTATCCAAATATAAAAGTCTTAGTACTTTCTGGTCACACAGAGAGCTGGATTATTGAAAAATCACTCAAATTAGGAGCTGCTGGATACATTACAAAAAAAGTTGATACAAATGAAGTAATTGAAGCATTGTTCGCTGTTTATAAAGGTGATAATTATTTAGACGAGACAAGTTTACATTCGATAATTAATAATAAAAATGATAATAAGGAAATTAATTAATCTCTATCTTTTGTATTAGAAATTTTTTGTGGAATCTCGAAGATGAAAGTTGCACCATTGCCATAGTTACTTTCGCACCAAATTTTGCCACCCATTAGCTCCAGAAATTTTTTTACAATTGATAAACCAAGACGTGTAGAATTTTCATTATTTGTTGGTCTGTTTTTTAGTTTTGCGAATTTAATAAATAGCTTATCCATATCTTCAGGAGCAATTCCGGGTCCTTCATCTTTTATTTCGAATCTTAAAATATTGGTATCTTCATTTCTTTCAATAATACGAGTTTTTATATAGATATTCTTATCAAAAGGTGAAAATTTTATTGCATTAGAGATAAGATTGTCGATAACTTGCATAACTCTGGTAGGATCGGCTTGAATGTGTATTTGTTTGTTTTTATGTTCGAAATGGATTTTTATATTTTTTTCTTTGCAGGCAACAGAATATTTATCGATTATTCCACTTATTAACTCGTTGAGTTCGAATAATACTATGTTAAATTCAATTTGATTTTCTTCAGCTGAGTTTAGATCAAGAAGGTCAGTGATAATTCTATACATTCCTTCACCAGAGATTCGTATGTAATGGGCTATTTCAGCTATCTCATTATCAGGAAGCAAATTAGTTCTATCTTCTAATATTTTTGCAAAACCAATAATTACCTGAAGTGGGTTTTTTAGGTCGTGAGCTGCTATTGCCATTAATTCATTCTTTTCTTTTATTAGTTCTTTAAGAGATTCATTTTGTTTAGCAACTATATCTTTTTGTATTTTTAATTCTATATGAGTTTTTACTCTTGAGAGAAGTTCACTAGTTTTGAAAGGTTTTGTTATATAATCTACACCACCTGCTTCAAATCCAGCGACTATATCCTCTTCTTGAGTTTTAGCAGTGAGAAAGATGATTGGAATATCGCTTGTTTTAGGGTTCTCTTTTAATTTTTTACAAACTTGTAAACCATCTAATTCTGGCATCATTATGTCTAATAAAATTAAATCCGGCTTTATTTTTTGAGCTATTTCGAGTGCCTCGAAACCATTTGTTGCAATTGCTTTTTTTAAATTGTAAACTTTAAGTATGTTACCTATAATTTGTAAATTTTCAACTTGATCATCGACGATTAGAACTATTCTGTCGGTATTTTGCTGACTATCAATTTTCATTTTCTTCACTCATCGAAAAATTTATTATTAGGTCAAATATATTAATAATTTGCTTTAGTTGTTTTTTTATTTTTAATACATTATATGATTCGGCATTCTCAGCTAATTCTATAGAAATTTGATTTAAAAAGCTAATTCTGTATTTGGAAGATAATTCTTTTAATTCATTAGCAATGTAATAGACATCATCAATAATCAATGTTGAATTAAGTAGTTTAATATGCGGTAATATAAAATTCTCAAATTTGTTTATGAACTGCTTGAGGCTTCTTTTGTCCAATTCTTTTAACTCATTTAAATAAATCTGATTTTGAATTTTGGAAAGTTCAACTTGATCAAGCTTTAAGATTTTATTTATTTCAAAAATTGTTTGATCAATATTTTTAGTTTTTTGAATAAATGTAACATTTTCATAGTTTAATTTATTTATTTTACTTTTGCTATTTTCATTCTCAGAGGAGATCAATATTAGCAATTTATGTTTTTGCGATTTCATTAGGAATCTGTTTATAGCAGTGGATTCATTGTGAGACAAGTTTTCAAAATCTATAACGACAAATTTAGGAGAAATTTTATTAATAGTTTCAAACGTGTTATCAGTAAGTGAATATTCAAGCGTAATTATTTCATATTCATTAAATAATTCCTTAATGATTTTATCAATAGAGCCTATAAAAATTACTTTTCCAGTTAAAATATCATAATCAATTCTTTTGTAGCTTCGCAGTTCAGTAAGTTTAATTTTATCAATAAACTCAATTTTTCTGAAAATAATGTCAAATCTTGTACCGGATATGCCATCACTTTGTACTTGAATAGTACCATTCATTTTTTCGACTAATTTTTTTGTGATTGCTAAGCCAAGTCCAGAACCTGAGATACTTTGTCTGCCAGAAGAGTATTTTTTATTAAAAGCTTCGAATATATTCTGTTGTAAAGAAGCAGGTATACCAATCCCCGTGTCTTGAACACTTAGCATGAAATCAATAGTTGAATTATTGGTAGAAATTGGTTCAACGATTATTTTTATTAAACCATGATCAGTGAATTTTACGGAATTGCCAACTAAGTTAAATAATATTTGCCTTAGTCTGATTTCATCGAGACGTATTTTTTCTGGGAATTCATCGCTAATATCAATAATAAAGACTAAATTTTTTTCATAAATCTGCTGTGAAAAAATTTGTTCGATTTCAAGTATAAGTTTTTTAAGATTGAAAGGTTTGTAAATAAATTCAATTTTGTCGGCTTCAATTTTAGATAAATCAAGAATATCATTAAATAATGCCAGAAGATGGTTACTACTTTTTAAAATTGAATTCAAATATTTCGTATGATGAGGGTTATCTGATTTGCTTAATAATAATTCTGCAAATCCAATGATAGCTGTCATTGGTGTTCTTATTTCATGGGAAATGTTTGCGAGAAACAAACTTTTTGCTTTGTTTGCAGCCTCGGCTTTTTCAATAGCTTCATTTAATGTTTCATATAAAATCATTTGCTCGATTGTTGATATCAAACTAGAATTATAAGTTATAAGAAGTGATTTTTGTTGCTCTAAAATCTGCTCATCAATTACTATGGATATATATTCTGTGAAACCCCAGAGTTTTTCTTGTATCAGGATAGGAGAATAGAATAACAAGGCTTCTGATCCAATATTGTGAAATATTGAATCTTTTGAATTCAATAATATTATTTGCCCATTTTTTAAATCATTAATCAAATTTTCATTTGATATTACTTCAAAGTAAAGTTTTTCTAGATCATTTGGACATTTTAAACGATCATTTTCCCATTTTATAAATTCCACTAAATCATGTTGCTCATTGTGATTTATGATTTTAAAAATTCTAATTTTGCAAGCACCAATTGTTTTCGAAAAAATATCCATTGATTCAATAATTGCTTTTTTATGTTCGTCAATTGTAATTAATTTATTAGCTGCCAACGCAATTGATTCAAAAAGTAATTTTTGTTTAAAGAGTAATTCAATTGTTTGATATTTTTCAGTAACATCGGTTAACATAGATAAATAGCCGATAAAATTTCCTTTTATGTCGAAAAGTGGTGAAGATGAATCTAAAACCCATAACTCTGAGCCATCAGATTTGATAAACTTAAAATCCGAACGGCTAGTTTGATTCTGTTTAAGTATAGCAATTTTTTCATTATGCCTGTAGTACCAAGTACTGTCAATAAAATCTTTGATATCATTATTAATTAGTGAATTAGCACCAGGAAAACCTAGCATATTTGCAAAACTTTTGTTAGCTAAAATAATTTTATTGTTTGCATCAATTATGCATATACCTTCGCTTGCAGTTTCGAATATATTTCTGAATCTTTCTTCGCTTTCTTTCAATGCTTCATTGGCTATTTTCTGGGTAGTTATGTCCTCAATTAAACATAGTAATCCATTTATTTCCTTGTTTTCGTTTATTATTGGACTTTTAATTATTTCTAAATATTTGACTGGATGATTTTTATATTGATATTTAATTATTTCTTTTTTTATTTGTCTTGAGTTTAGGACAGCCAGATCATTTTTTACTAGTGGTTTGAGTTGTGAGTAGTTTTCTAATTCAAAGTCTGTTTTGCCAATAATTTGATTTTCTTCAATACCAAGCCAATTAAAAAAAGATTTGTTACCAAAAATAAATTTGTTGGAAGGATCTTTAAAATAAATCATATCTGGAATTGCAGAAATCAGTGACTTGAGCTGTAAATATGTATGTTCTAGGGCTATTTCAGCTTCTGTACGTTTTGTTAAATCTCTGAATGTCCATATTCTACCTATTTTATTATGTCCAATTTTCATTGGTTTGGAGTAAACTTCAATCACTGAACCTTTTTTTAGTCGGATAATTTCGTAAAATTCTTCTTCCGAATTCTGAATAATATTGAAAATCTGCTTTTTTAGTTTTTTATCAGATATGATTTTTGAAATAATCTTTAAAAAAATAGCTTTTCTATTGTGTGTTGAAAGATAATTTCCGCTAATATCCCACATATTCTCGAAAGTTTTGTTGTGTATAAGGATATTGCCATCTTTATCAGATATAATCATTCCATCTGCTGTTGATTCAATAGCTGAACTTAAAAGGTATATTGTGCGATCTAATTCATCGAGTATATTTAACCTTTCGGTTATATTATGGATGATTGTAATAATCTCACCGGAAGTGTCTATCAAAGAAGATGAAATTTCACACCATAAATATTTATCTGAATGTTTTGTATTTATTTTACATATAGTTGTAAAATTGTTTTGGTTTTCACTTAATTTTTCAATTGAGTCTTTAAATTTTTCAGAATTTGAATGCAAAAGCTTATCGAATAAATTCTCATACAGCAATTCTTCTTGGTGGAAACCAGTTAAATTATAGCAAGATTGTGAGATATAATTTATTAATCCGTTACGTGTGTGTAGAATTATTAAATCTGTGGTCTTATCAGCTATTAATTTATAACGTCTTTCAGATTCAATTAAAGCTTGTTCGGCTTGCTTCAATTCGCTGATATCATAAATAATTGAGATGAATAATTTCTCGGATTTATCTTTTATGATGTAGTTATATTCGGCTATGAATTTAATTTTGTTGTTTATATCTACAATATTGCATTCAAATTGCCTATTTAGTAAATCACTTTCGCTACTTATAAATGCTTCGTTGAACGCAGATTTAAATTTTTTAAAATTAGATTCACTATTTCTGCTATTAGGTTCTAAGCTATACCTAAAGCTTGTGTATTGCTGGTTAAGAATTTCCTCCTTGTTTAATCCAATAATTCTGGAAATAGCTTCATTTATAAAAATAATGTTTCCTTCTTGATTAACTATGATGATACCAATTTGTGAATTTTCTGTAATTGTCCTGAATATTTCATTAGTTATTGATGATTTTGGATTGTTGTGTAATGATGGGAAGTCTACGATTTTTTTTAGAATTTTGCTGAGAATTCCGCATAAATTTATAGTTAAAATTTTGTCTTCTTCTTGAATTTTTTGTGTTCCGTTTTTGAGTGTAATTTTAATAAATCCGATAGGTTTATCATTGAGGGGTGCAATATAAATCTGATCTTGGGGATTATTAATTCCAATAATTGAGTAAAGGTTGGAATATAATTGAGGCTCTAGATAAATTAGATCTAAATCATTTTTTTTTAAATTATCAATTAATACTTGTGCGGTATTTTCATCGATAAGAGATATAGGAATACCAATCGATTTGATAATTTGATAATGGTTATAATTACTAATGAGCAATTCAATATTTTCAGTGTCTAAAATGTTGGTTAGAAATGTAAAAATATTGTTGATACCAACGTTTAATTGATTTTTATCTCCATCTAAAATTTTAGCCAGTGAACTTATTATTTCTGCAAAGATTATTTTATTTTTCCTCATAGGAATGAAACGAATTTAAGAATATACTGGGTTAAAACTCAAGATTTTGGTATTTGGAACAACCCATCATCAATATCGATATCGAATTCGGTTGAAACAAAGCGCAATTCAGTCATTGTTTCATTGTTAAGTTTGAATGTGATTTGATGTGGTAAAGTTATACCATTTATACTTTTATAATTGCTAAAATAAACTTCAGCGGTTCCTTCATATTGAGGTGTTTTCATAGTTTCTTTTGTTTTGTAGGTTAGAAATGTTTTCGGGTCGAGATAAATATAAATTAAAGTTCCAGCCTGACGTACGCCTTTTATTCTATAATATTTAGTATTACCTATTTTTTCTAAACCGTCTGCTTCCAATTTTGAGAATTTTTTTTCCCAGTTATGAAATAAGTCATCGAATGAGGACTGTTCTTGAAGTTGTTTTAATTGATCACCTTTTAATTCGTGTGTTTTTGTTTCTTTTAACCATGAAGCATAGGACCACCCTTTATCCCCATCGAAAGCCTGAATTAATTTTTCTCCATCTATTGTAATTTCACTATGATACTTTAATGGTCTTTTAAAGTGGACCACAAATGTATTTTCCTTACCCTGCTGTATTAGCAAGCCTTTTTGACGCATAGATTTAACCTTTGACATTTTATCCTGCCCCACAGCTAATAGGTGCCTTTCGATCAGTGCATTAATATCAAATTCAATTGGGGTATGTTCGGCCTCTTCGGGAGATATTTGATTATCTGATATTCCTTCTTGAGGTAGAAGATACGTTGGTGCATTAATTTCAGGAGCTTGTGAGACAGTATCTTTCGATGGTGGTTCTTTTGTGTCTTGAGTTTCCTTACAAGATATTAACGATATTGTTATTAGGACTGTTGTAATTATTAATTTGATTAGATAATTCATTCTTACCTTTGATTTTGTTTAATTATTATTCTTTTTTTCGATGTAAATAATATTTTCGCCCGGTTTAATTAATCCGTACTTTTCCCGAGCTATTCTTTCGAGTTCAAGATTGTCGTTTTCTAAGATTCTTAAACGCTTATTTAATGAATCTATTTGATCTTTATGATCCTTAATCGTTTCAATTAATTTATTGTAATTTGAAGTTATTGTATACCGCTTAATTATACCGTAATTAGAAAATAGAGCGAATAAAATTATTATCAGAATTATTATAAATAGTATTATTTTTTTTTTCCAATATGATGTTGTAAATCTCACGCTTATTCAGCAAATTTCTTTAAAAAATTGACAAAATTATCCATTTCCTCTTTTGTTCTTTTTTCTGTAACTGAGATGAGTAAACCTTTTTTACATTCAGGGAATTTCGAAGTATCAATTCCAGCCAAAAATCCATAATTAATTGCATCATTGATAATGATAGATGGTTCAACAGGGGTTTCGACTAAAAAGTCACAGAAAAAGGGCTTTTGAATCGATAATCTATAACCGGGTATTTTTATAATGTTGTCGGCAAGATAATGTGCTTTATAGAGCGATTGCTCTGCTACTTCTTTAATTCCGTTTTTCCCCATAATTGACATATAAACTGTAGCAGCTAACATAAACAAGCCCTGATTAGTGCAAATATTTGAAGTTGCTTTTTCTCGTTTGATTTGTTGCTCTCGAGTTTGGAGAGTTAGAACGTATGCTCTGTTGCCATCAGCATCCACAGTAATTCCTGCAATTCTACCTGGCATTTTTCTAACGAAATCTTTTTTACAAGCAAAAATACCAAGATATGGTCCACCGAAACTCATAGGAATACCAAGCGGTTGACCTTCAGCTACAGTTATATCTGCATCGTATTCGGAAGGTGCTTCCAAAATTCCGAGTGAAATCATATCTACAATTGCTATGTATAAAGCATTACTGTTGTGTGCAATTTGACCAATTTTATGTACTTCTTCCAATGTTCCATAGGGATTGGGATGTTGAACTATAACTGCAGAAGTTTGCTCGTTTACAGCGTTCTTTAATTTTTCCAAGTCGCAAGTCCCATCGCTTGCAATAATGTATTCAAACGTGAGTTCCCTACCTGAGCATATGGTTTCCATAACTCTTTTGAAGAATGGATTGATAGTACCAGCGATGAGAAAATGTGTTTTCCGATTATGAGCATGTGACATCAGACAAGCTTCTGCCAATGCACTTGCACCATCATAGAGTGAAGCATTTGCAACGTCCATACCGGTCAGATTGCAAATCATTGATTGGAATTCGTACATTGTCTGTAAGGTACCTTGGCTTACTTCTGCTTGGTAGGGAGTATAAGCAGTGCGGAATTCAGGACGTTCGATAATTGATTGAACTATTGATGGTATGAACCTATCATAAGCACCGCCACCCATGAAGCAAACATGCGTCGAGGCAGTAATGTTGCGAGAAGATAGTTCTAATATGTAACGGTAAACTTCGTATTCGGATAATTTTTCGGGTAAGTTTAAATCCCCCTTCAATCTTACGTTTTCTGGTATTACCTTTATTAATTCATTAATAGAATTAACACCTATTGTTTGTAGCATTTTTTTTCGGTCTTCTTCAATATTTGGTACAAATGCCATAATTATATCCTTCCAAAAGTATGTTTCATAAAAAAGCAAAATTATGGAAAAAAGTATACCTAAACAAAATTTAGAAAACTTTGATTTATTATATATTCAGGTTTGCTGGAAATCAATAAATGATTAAATTTGTAAAATATTTATGCTAAGAAAACAACCACATGAATTCTAATTAATAAGGGGAGATTTATATGTCATTAAGATTAGCAATTAACGGTTTTGGACGCATAGGGCGTCTAGCATTCAGAGAAGCCTTTTTACGTAACGCAGATATAGAATTTATCGGAATTAACGATATAACTGATCCTGCTACCTTGGCTCATTTATTAAAGTATGATTCAGTTCATGGAAAATTTCCAGGTGAAGTAAAATCAACAGAAACTTCAATTATTGTTAATGGTGTCGAAATACCAATTTCAAGTGAGCGACAAATCGAGAATTTACCTTGGAAAGACGTTGATGTTGTATTGGAATCAACAGGTGTATTTCGTAGAAGAGAACAACTTAATTTGCATATTCAAAATGGTGCCAAAAAAGTTGTATTATCTGCCCCAGCAAAAGACCAACTCGATGCAACAATAGTAGTTGGAGTAAATGAGCATACTCTAACAGGGGAAGAGAAGTTAGTCTCTAATGCTTCTTGCACAACTAACTGCTTGGCTCCAATGGTAAAAGTATTGCATGATAAATTTGGCATTGAATCAGGTTTTATGACGACTATTCATGCTTATACAAATGATCAGAGAATACTTGATTTACCTCATAGTGATTTGAGGCGAGCTAGAGCAGCGGCAGCAAATACTATACCAACAACAACAGGCGCGGCAAAAGCTGTTGGACTTGTTCTTCCTGAGTTGAAAGGCAAATTGAATGGTTATGCTGTGAGAGTGCCTGTACCCAATGGTTCATTGACTGATTTAGCAGTTATATTAAAGAGAGAAGTGACTAAAGAGGAAATTAATATTGCAATGAAAGAAGCTGCTGAAACTTATATGAAAGGCATTATTGAGTACACAGAGGAACCAATTGTTTCCTCTGATATCATTGGTAACTCTGCATCATGCATTTTTGATTCACAGTTGACAGATGCAATTGGCAATTTCGCTAAAGTTGTTGGTTGGTATGATAATGAATATGGATATTCTTGCAGAATTGTTGATTTGATACTTAAGTTGCACAAGTAGAAGACACTAATAATGGAGTAAAAAATGATAGTATCAATCTTTGAAACAAATTTTAATTCGAAAAAAGTGTTAGTCCGTGTAGATTTTAATGTCCCACTTAGTTCAGATGGCAAGGTAGAAGATGATACACGAATTGTAGAATCATTGCCAACAATTGATAAAATAATTGACGATGGAGGTATTCCAATTTTAATGTCTCATCTCGGTAGGCCTAAAGGCAATTTTGATCCTAAATATTCACTAAAACCGGTAGCAGATTATTTACATAATCATCTTGGATATTCAGTAATATTTGCACCTGATTGCATCGGAGAAGCAGCTGAAAAGGCAGTTAAATCAGCAAAGCCCGGTGATGTTGTTTTATTAGAAAATGTAAGATTCCATAAAGAAGAAACTGAAAACGATACCATATTTGCTGAAAAATTGGCATTACTTGGTGATTGTTACGTTAATGATGCATTTGGTTCAGCCCACCGTGCACATGCAAGTACTTATGCAATAGCACAATTTTTTCACGATAAATATGCGGGTAAATTGATGATGGATGAACTCCATTATTTGGGTAAAGTCCTAAACAATCCTAGACGACCTTTTCTTGCAATTCTAGGTGGTGCTAAGATATCAGGTAAAATTGATGTTATTAAAAATCTTTTGCAAAAATGCGATCAGATTTTGATTGGTGGCGGGATGGCATTTACTTTTTTGAAAGCTAAAGGATTAGATATAGGTAAGTCAATTTTGGAAGAAGATAAAATAGAGCTTGCTAAAGAACTGCTGAACGAAGCTGAAAAAATAAATGTTCCGATTTATATCCCTGAAGATTACATAGTTGCAGATGAATTTTCTAATGAAGCTAATTCCCGTTGTGTAAGTGCAAATGATATAAATGCCAATGACTATGGTATGGATATTGGTTATAAAACGAGAGAGTTATATAAACAGTTGATATTACAGGCAAATACTGTAATCTGGAATGGTCCAATGGGAGTTTTTGAATTCGAAAAGTTTTCTGAAGGTACAAAGGTCATAGCATTATCGTTAGCCGATGCTACACAAAAAGGTGCAATTACAGTTGTAGGAGGCGGTGATTCAGTGTCAGCCGTTAATAAATTAAATTTAAAGAGACAAATAACCCATGTTTCAACTGGTGGTGGTGCTTCACTTGAATTTTTAGAAGGCAAAACTTTGCCAGGTGTTGCTGCTTTAGAAATTTAATAACTTCTCAAATAATAGAAAGTTTAAAACGACTATATTGAATAAAATATAATTTTTAAGAGATTTTATGTATTATATAAATAATTCGCAAGAGCAATTTGAACAAGTTAATGAAGTAGTATCCTCCATTGATATATTGGTCGAAAATTTGAAGGATTTAACAATTGTATCAGTAGATATGATAAATTCGCTAGTTGGTATATTAGAAACGACACAAAAACTTATAAATTTACTGCCTGATTCAAAAAATAATAAGCTAACAATTAGCACTAAAAAAGATGATTTGCTCTATGCTTTAGATATGATGAAAAACTCATTTGGAGCAGATAAAATTCATAAAGATTTTTATGTATGGTGGGGTATATTTGGAACTTACTGGAGTCTTTATTCAAAGATATTAGCCCACACAGATAATGATGTAGAAATTTTTTATTTATCACTAAATTGAGTTAGAGGTTTAATTGATGCAAGGATATGGTAGATTTTCAGTGATGCCACCAGTATTGAAGACACTGCTCATTTTAAATGTGTCAATATTTGCATTGCAATTTTTTATTTTCCCATCAGTTTTAAATAATATAATTTTAAAATATTTTGCTTTGTGGCCAATACAAGGAACAAATCTACCATTTCCCGGAACATTTTGGCCTTGGCAGTTAATCACATATCAATTTATGCATAGCTTATCAACATTTCTTCATGTTGGTTTCAATATGTTTGCCTTGTGGATGTTTGGTGCAGAATTGGAAAATATGTGGGGTTCAAGGAAGTTTTTGTTTTATTATCTGTTATGTGGTATTGGTGCTGGAATAATTCATTTATTTGTAAGTCCATTATTTTCTCAACCACTACCGACGATAGGTGCCTCAGGTGCCGTTTATGGGATTTTATTAGCTTTTGGCTTAACGTTTCCTAACAGGCCAATATTTATGTTTCCTTTTTTTATACCTATACCCGCAAAAATTTTCGTTATAATTTTTGCTTGCATTGAGCTAATTGCTGGCATTTCCGGAAGTGATGGAATTGCTCATTTTGCTCACCTTGGAGGTGCATTTACTGGTTTTGTTTTATTACGATTTGCCGAACGTTGGGGCATTTATAAATTTTTCGATAAATTTTTCAAATCCGATGAACATTATCGTTCATATTTTGCCGAAAGATATTATGACCCATCCCCACCGAAACGAGTTAAATGGGTAAATCGTTCGGAAGTTGAAGAAGATGAGAAACCCCACAATAGCGTGATAATTAATGGTGAACATATTACACAACAGATAATTGACGAAATATTGGATAAAATTTCCGCATCAGGATATCAAAGTTTGACAGAAAAGGAAAAGAAAATATTATTTGAATTAAGTCAAAGGCTTAAATAGAATATTGTTATCCCAAATTTTTTGGAGCCAAAAATGCTAAGGAGTTTAGTTACTGTTATAACTCTATTATTCATTTTAAATTTTACATCCATAGCACAGGAAATAATTGCGAATGTTACAGTGAATATGGAAAGAGTAGAAATGGATAATCGCCATAATGTACAGACTTTGAAAAATGATTTAGAGAATTATATAAACAACAACCGCTTTACAAATATAGAATGGGAGGGACCAAGAATTCCGGTTGAAATCAGTATAGTACTTAGTGGTGGTTATGGAGGTCGATATAATGCTAGATTGCTTGTTATCTCAAAAAGAATTATTGATGGTCCTGATGAAGCTGCATCAGTAGCTTTCAGAATCATTGATGATAAGTGGTCTTTTGAATATGCACCATTTGCATCTCATAATTATAATTTACTTAGATATAATCAATTTACTACATTAATAGATTTTTATATGTTATTGGTAATTGGTTTTGACCTGGATACATACGAAGAACTTGGTGGCAATTCAGCTTTTGAATTAGCGAAGCAGGTATTTCAATTAGGTGCCTCGATAAAAGCTGATGGATATGAAACTATAAGCTCACCCGGTACATTTAATAAATTCAATCTAATAAGCGAACTGAATGATATACGTTATTATGAACTGAGAAAACTAATTTTTGCTTACTATGTTGATGGACTTGACAAAATGGCTTCTAACAAGAATAAAGCACTTGAAGAATTGGATTACATCATCAGTGAAATGGCAAAATTCAAACAGGACAAAATGACCGGACCAAGCGTTTTACTCCAAGTTTTTATGGATTCAAAAAGTTTGGAGATGAGTCAACTATTTAAAGATTATCCCGATAAAAGCATTTATGATAATTTAATTTATTTAGACCCTGCGAATGCCGAAATATACAGGAAAGCTAAAGAAGGAAGATATTAGACATTTACAAATGATTTATTATACACAATTTTTCTTTCTTTTAAATAATCCATTACATATTTAAAAATTGTCTCATTTTGACCTAAAATTTCAGGTGCTAATATTCCTTTTTGCTCAATCCCTTTTTCCAAAATAAAATTAATTATTGCAGTAGCAGTGTAGCCAGTTGTTCTCGCCATTGAACTAATTTTGCTATTATTATCATATGTATCGAAAAGTTTATAAGTATATTCAATTTTTTTATTATTCTCTAATCCCCGAATTTTAATGATCATTACAGTGAATTCTTTTTCATTTGGATGTAAGTACCATTTATCGAAAAGTATTTTTGAGGTAAATTCTAATGGTATTACTTCGCCTGAATCAGTATTAATAGGATGAGTATTGAAAAACCCTGATTCTTTCAACGCTAAAATTAAATCAATATGGCCAGGATACCGCAAAGTTTTCTCTTTCATATTCGGTATTTTAAGATTTCGCAACATAGTTCGTAAACCATCTGTATTGAATGCTTCAAGTGTTCCAATATTTTCAACAAATATAAATTCTCTCTCAGATAAAGCAGGCTTTGTAATAATTTTGCCATCATCAACAATTCTTGCTGGTCTTGTATATTCCTCAATGACATCAATGGGTGAAAAGGGGGCTTTATATTGGAATGGATATTCTCTGACAAATGGTAAACCGCCTACCATACATAGGAATTCTTCAATTTTTTGATTTTTGTAATGATAACCAGCTATAAAATTACTCATACCTGGAGCAACGCCACAATCAACAATTGCAGAGACGTCATTTTGTTTTGCTACTTCATCTAATTCGTATGGATCTTCGGGGAAAAATGATATATCCACAATATTCAAACCCATTTCGATAATATTTTTTAAAGTATTAAAGCCAAGGAAACCAGGAACTGCAGAAAGAACAATATCTTTGTTATCACATAAGTCCTTAATAGTTTGTTTATTACTTATATCGGCTTGGACAGTATTAATATTTTTAATGCCTTTAATTGCACTAAGTGCATCAATATTTTTATCAACAACGGTGATAGAGTATTTTCCCGCTAGATCAAGAGCCATTGCTCTTCCAACCATACCACAGCCAAGTTGTAAGATTTTTTTCATATAATTTTTGTAATTATTTTGAAAATTTTGTTTATTGCAAATATAATATTTATCAATTGAATAATAATTTTATGAATCTCAACATCAATTTTAAACTTTTGATTTTGATATTAATAAATATTTTATCCATTACCTGGAAAATTTTCCCTCAATTTGATCAAAATCAGGTTCAACTACCAATAGTCAATTCAAATATATTGCTGATTGAAAATCAAATATCTGATAACCCCGCAATGCTCCATTTTATAGATGATAATTATGCAAGTTTTTCTTATATTATTTCGAAATTTGGATTGAAAGAAATTTCTCCTGTATTTGCTGATGCAGGTATGAAGATAAACGATGAATTGAGTGGAGCAATATCACTTTATGGTTTAGGTGATGAGAAATATAATGAATTCTCGGTATTGGTAATTACATCATACAAAATTACTGATAAGGTGGTAGTCGGAGGAGCTTGTGAATATGCTAGAATGAGTATCAAAGATTTTTATAGTGATTTTACTTTTCAATTTCATTTTGGCACAATTTTAAAAATAAGTAATGATTTGACCACTGGCTTTTCTTTAAAAAATATTACTCGTTCCTTTTTTAGAGGTGGTGAGAATACTGCCAATCAAAATGCAATAGCAGGAATTTGCTATTCACCGGATGCGAATATTGCATTTGAATTTAGCGGTATTGTCAGAATAGGTTTGCAAAGCGGTTTTTTACTGCATTTTCTTTATCGACCATTTGAAATAATTACTTTGAGAGTTTCTTATGCAACAGCACCAAAATTAGTTAATGTTGGTATAAGACTAAACACTTTGGATTGGATTAATTTCACTATAAATTTGCAATATCATAGCAATTTGGGATACACATACGCGCCTGCTGTAAGTTTTTTCTGGTAATTTATGAAATTTATTATTACGATACTTTTTCTTCTTGTTTATTCATCATATAGTCAATTTGAAGAATTGGAAAATGAAAATCTTTTCGAGAATACTTTGATAGAATCGGAAGAATCAGAAATTTTTGATGATATTGAATATTACATAGTACATCCAATTTCACTGCAAAATACAAATTCATTATTTCTTAGTCGATTGCCATTAATAAACAGTGAAATTGCAGTAAGAATTGTTGATTTAGTTCAAGTTCAAGGCATTAATAATTACAAAGCTTTATTTGATTCACTTGATTTGAGTCAAGCACAGCGATATGTCTTAACAAATTGTACTTACTTTTCTCAATCGAGACGTTCAATTCCGGCAAATTTAAATGTTCGAATCCGTACAAATTATCAATTTGAGAATGTAGCAGGCTTCGAAAAGTCCAAATTTCAGGGAGATAAATTGAATTATTATACGAAAGTCAGCAGTAACTTCAATAATATGAGTGGAGGTATTTTATTTGATAAGGATGTCGGTGAACCTAATTATTTTGATTTTATAAGTGGTTACCTATCTTGGGATTATTCTAATTTTCATATTATAGTAGGTGATTATTCAGTTGAATTTGGTTTGGGGAATATTCTCTGGCGTAATTTTGGCTTTCGTAAAAGTCCCGATGTGATAAGTCCAATGAGATACGAGGCAAAAGGGATATTACCTTATCGTTCTTCGATTGAAAGTAACTTTTTCCGTGGTATAGCTATTTCAAATATATATTCCCTTGTAAAGAAAAGTGATTTAAAATTTAGTTTGTTTGTATCTAAACAATTTCGTCATTCAACAATAGATTCAATAGAAAGTTTAGTTACATCATTAAAAAATGATGGACTTTTCCGTACGGATTTGGAAATTAGCCGAAAAGGTAATCTTGAAGAGAATATATTGGGTAGTATGATTGATTATCGCATTAAAAATTTGCAGGTATCGATAGCTGGTTTCTATTATGAATATCCATTTAAATTAGCTACTCAATCTTCCTCAGTATTCAAAGGTAAAAATGGTAAAAATCTTTCTTTGTTTGCTTCTTATAATTTAAAAAATAATTATCTGAGAACAGAGATAAGTCGTGATGCTGAAAATTATATCTCTGCTAAATTGAACTATATAGTTCGTGAGAATAACTATGATTTTACAGTTGGATTGAGAAGTTTTCCTGAGTTTTACAGAGCACAATATGGATATATTTTTGGAGAAAGCTCATCAGCATCCAATGAATTTGGTGTTTATGCTGGTTTTGATTTGAAAAAATTTAAAAATATAAAGATATCTATATATGCTGACTTTTACAGCACTTATGGCAGAACATACTATATACCGCTAAATGTTAGCGGTGTAGATTTACTCAGCGATTTTTTATATGAGATTAATCGAGATATGTTGATCAATTTAAGATTTAGATACGAAATTAAAAATCAATTGATCGAGTTGAATAATATAAAATTGATTGAGAACATTTATAGAGTTTCGTTCCGAAGTGATTTGAAAGCCAAAATTACAGATGCTTCATACTGCAGAATGAGATTTGAAGTAGTAAATAGAGATCGCGAATTAAACAAAGCCGAAGAATGGGGATTTGCAATTTTTGGTGAATATAAAGCTGAAATTTTCTATAATTTCAGTGTTGGCTTACGAATGAGTTATTATGATACTGATAGTTTTAATTCTGCAATTTGGCAATACGAATACACGATGCCTGGATATGCATTTAATTTCCCACTTTATGCACATGGGATGCGATTTTATTTATTTACAGACTATGAAATAAATAAATTTATAAGATTTTGGATTAAATATAGCCTTTTGCAAAAAAATAATGTTAAAAACATTTCTTCTGGTTATAATGAGATCAAGGGGAATAAAGACAATAGACTCACAGTACAATTGGATTTTTATTTTTGAACAATTTTTTTCTTTCTTTCATATTCCACAACTTTTTGTAAGAAAACTTTCAAAAGATTAACTGAAAGTGGATTTTGTGGGTCGAGTCTTTCAGGATGCCATTGCACTGCTATGAGATAAGATCGGTTAGTAGTGTCAATCCATTCATAAGCTTCAATTATATTATCTTCTGTGAATGCTACAACTTTAAGAGAATCGGCTAATCTATCGACAGCCTGATGATGATTTGTATTGACAATGCCTGCATTAACACCAGTAATCTTGTATAATTCAGAATCTTCAGAAATCTTGATATGATGGAAGCAAGTATCAGATTTAGGACATCTATGAGTGAGAGCATTGGGGTAATCATCCGGTATGTCAACGATTAGAGAACCGCCAAGTGATACATTAAATATTTGCTGGCCACGACAGATTGCAAATATTGGTATTTTCATTTCAAGAGCTTTATCAATAAGTAAAAATTCAAGAGTATCTCTTATCGGATCAATTTCGCATCTTGCGGTATCCCAAATTTTGCCATATCTATCGGGATGTACGTCAGGACCACCTGTTAAAACTAAGCCTGAACTTTTCATTAGCAAACTCAGTGCTTGATCGTAAGGAATATTGTAAAGATTAATACAATTTACTTTATAATCAGAAGAATTGAGCCACTGACAATATCGCAAGTAACCTTCAGAACCAATTCCTTTGGATAAAACTATATTTAGTGTTTTGGAGGATGAGCAAGCAGATATTAAACTACAAATTGTAAGTAATAAAAAAAAGCTAAGCAGGTTTATTTTTAAATTTTGAAAATACTTCATCTATCTTCCTTTGAAATATTTCTAATCCCTCAGTTATTGTAATTTCCATTTGGCAAACATATAAATTAATATCATTATTGGCAAATAGTTCATTGAAATTCTTTAATTTGACTGCATCTTTTTCTGTTGTTAATATTGATTTTACTTGATTCATCTGACAAAATTTCAAAATTTTACTTAAATCTTGGGATGTGTAATGATAATGGTCTGGAAATATGAAGTGTTTAAAAGATTGCAATCCTAGATCATTGAGTGTTAATTCAAATTGTTTTGGTGAGGCAATAGCAGATATGAAAATTGTTTTATTTTTTGATAATTCGATTATAGATATGGTATTTAAAGTAAACAAATTATAAATTTTATTAATAAATCGTTTTAATTTTATAGTAATCAATTGATTATGTGTTATTATATTTTTGAAATTTTTAAAATTATCAGGTACAGCAATTATGTCTGCTCTATTAATAGAATTTATTTCCTCTCTTAATTTTCCAGCCGGCAATAGTTTAGAATCATTAAAAATATCATCATTTAGTAGAAGAATATTTAAATCACGATGTAATTTTCGATGCTGAAATCCATCATCAACGATGAGGCAATCTATCTCAAATGAATTGTAAGCTATTTTTGCTGCTTGATATTTTTTATAATGTATCACAACAGGAATTGACAACTTTTGTGCAATAAGATAAGCTTCATCACCAGCCGATTCAACATCGCAAAAAATTTGTCTACCGTCTGAGACAATATTGTTTTTTTTATTTTTCCTTTTGTAACCTTTCGCAATTATGGCTGGTTTTAAATTTTTATTTAAAAGTAATTGAGCTAAGTAAATAGAGAATGGTGTTTTACCACTGCCACCAACAGATATATTGCCTATGCTAATAACTGGAATGGGCAGTTTAATTGTTTTAATTAACTTATTATCAAATAATTTATTTCTAATAATAACAATTGATTTATAAATGTAACTTAATAGTATTTGTAGATAAATTATCATAAATTATTATTATTTAGAATATTTTCTGCTAATTTAATATAATTTTTAACTTCTTCCTCTGTTGAATTTTCAGGTATGTAAATAGGTCCAAAAACTTTAATTGAAATTTTTGAAAAGGGTAATGGTACTTCAAATTTATCCCAGCTTTTACTAAAAATTATTTTGAGTTTTGTATTAACAACACAAAAATAAAGTGGGACATTAGCCCTCATTGAAGCAACGACAGCACCAGCTTTGAATTTATGAAGTGGTCCACGGGGTCCGTCTGGAGTTATTAAAATAAGCTCATCATTAGCAGATTGAACAATTCGTTTTAGTGTTTCTTTGCTATTTTTGTTTGATGAACCTCGAATGAATTTGTAATTCCATTTTCTTAGAAGATTAGCTAAAATTTCGCCATCTTTTGAAGGGCTAACGACTGCAACGGGTGTGTATTTTGCAAATATTTTCCATACTGGAAGCATATTGCCATGCCAAAAAGCAACAATTGCAGGTTTTCCGGGTAAATTTCCATTGATCTTTATTCTCCAGCTTTTTGATAATAGATTAATAATTATTGTAAGTATTTGATGTTTAATGTGCATAAGCATTAAAGGAATTCGTATATAATTTTAGCAGCACGTTTTGAGGCACCTTTTTCCCCCAATTTTTGCTTTATGATTTTAAATTGATTCAGTAATTCATTGTAATTATGGTCATTTTGTAATAATTTAATCAAGCCATTGTACAGGTTATATGAATTAGCGTTCATTTGAACAAACTCAGTAATAATGGGTTGATCCAATAAAATATTAACAAGTGATAGATACTTCAAATTAACTAAATTCTTTCCTATAAAATAATTAATTGTAGAAGTTTTGTAAAACATAATATGAGGTAATGAACATAAAGCCGCTTCGAGTGTAGAGGTTCCAGTTTTTATAATACCAGCTTTTGCATTAATCATTAGATCACGACTAATGTTCCATAAACTACAATTTGGAACATCTTTTAACATGGGGTAATACAATTCATCGCTAAGATAATTCGATTTTGCTATTCCAAATGAATAATCAGGTAATTTTTGCAGCAGTAGCTTAAGAGTTTGATTAATTAAAAGTGAATGATTTTTTATTTCTTGTTTACGACTACCCGGTAAAATAGCAATTAGATTTTGACGTTCAGCTTTGCTCAAATCAGATTGGAAAATTTCTTCGTCAAGAAGAGGATGACCAAGCCAAGATGTATCAATTCCGAGCTTAGAAAAGAATTCTTGTTCGAAATCGAAGACAACAATTAGTTTATCAACATTTCCAATTAATTTTTTAGCTCGATTTTTTCCCCAAGCCCATAATTGCGGAGCGATATAATAAATAACCGGGATACCAGCATTTTTTGCAAATGGTAGCAGACTGATATTAAAACCTGGATAATCAACAGGAATGAATACATCGATATTATCATTATAAAAAATATTTTTTGTTCGATCGATCAATTTTTTGAAAAAATTATATTTTTTAGCAACTTCCCAGAATCCAACTACAGATAATTTTTCAAAAGGGGCAATATTAATGAGTCCTTCTTTAATAAGATTATCGCCACCGATACCAATAATTTGCAAATCAGGTATCAGCTTTTTAAGTTCCCTGACTAATTTAGCGGCGTGAATATCGCCTGATATGTCTCCAGCAGAAATGAATATTTTTTTCAATTCGATCGCCTATTTTTTTACAAAGTTAAGATTTCGGAAATTTTCCACAACAATTGTTGATAACTTTTAAATGACAAAATAATTGAGCTAAATCATATTATTGTTATGTTTGTGTATTGGAAATAATTTGAAAATTTCTGATATGCCAGATTTTGTACATTTACATAATCATACGCATTATTCAATAGCTGATGCAATAAACACATGCAATGAGTTAATAGATGCTGCAGTAAAAGATGGTCAAAGAGCAATAGCAATAACAGATCATGGAGTGATGTTCGGTGCTATTGAATTTTATCGTTATGCTAAGTCTAAAGGAATTAAACCAATTATTGGAATGGAAGCATATATGGCTCATGGGAGCAGATTCGATAAAATAAGCGGTAAAATGAAAGATAGTAGGCATAAAAATTATTATCATCTGCTTCTATTAGCAAAGGATCTCAAAGGATATAAGAATCTGATAAAATTAACTTCTCTTGCACATACAGAGGGATATTATTATAAACCAAGAATAGATAGAGAATTACTGGAAAAGTATTCAGAGGGTCTAATAGCAACATCGGCTTGTATAGGCGGTGTAATTAACTGGCATTTGATAACTGGAGAAGATGATGAAGCTTATAAAACAGCCAAATATTACAAGGATCTATTTGGTGAAGATTTTTACATTGAACTTCAAAATCATAATTTAAATGAGGACACAATAATCTTAAAAAAAGCGCCCGAAATAGCCAAAAAACTTGGTATCAAGTTAGTGGCTACAAATGACATCCATTATTGTCACGAAAGTCAGGCAATACCTCATAATGTATTTTTGAATATTAAGGACGCAAATCCAAACACTGCTGGAAAAATCGATATTTATAACCTGCGTTATCGCACACCTCAAATGTTCTTTAAGACAAAAGAGGAGATGATCAGCTTATTTAAAGATTTTCCTGAGGCTATTGATTGTACTAATGAAATAGCTGATAAATGTAATTTGGAAATTGAGAATAAATTGACAATGCCTGATTTTAAAATTCCCAAGACATCAAAGGCGAAGAATATTGAAGAGTACTTAAAAGAGCAAACTATCAAAGGATTGGAAAAGAAATTTGGGAAAAATTACGATGAATTACCCTATGAAGTGCGAGAACGGGCTGAATATGAATTGGATGTTATAAATAGAATGAATTTTCCGAGCTATTTTTTGATTGTTCAAGACTTTGTTAGAGCAGCTAAAGAACAAAATGTAAGCGTTGGACCCGGCAGGGGATCCGCTGCTGGTAGTTTAGTTTCCTATGCTTTAGATATAACAAATATTAACCCACTTGAATATAATTTATTATTTGAGCGATTTTTGAATCCTGATAGATATAGCCTACCTGATATTGATATAGATTTTAGCGATACTGGTAGGGAAAAGGTATTGAACTATGTAAAAGAAAAATATGGTGAAAAATCGGTAGCAATGATATGCTCATTTGTTAAAATGAGTAGTAAATTAGTTTTAAAAGATGTTGGCAGGGTTTTAGGAGTTTCATTAGCAGTTTTAAATGATATAACAAAGAAAGTACCAGTAATACGAGGTAAAAATATGGAACTTGAGGAAGCTTTGAAGCTTCCAGAGTTAAGATGGATTGAAGAAAGTAAAGATGAATCGATACAAAGCCTCATAGAATACTCACGGCAATTGGAAAACCGCATTAAAGCAGTTGGAACTCATGCTGCAGGTGTAGTTATTGCCCCAGGAGATATAACTGATTATGTACCAGTTTATTATAGTGCAAATACTCAGAAGCAAACTGTTAAAATAGCAACGCAATATAGCAAAGACGATTTAGAATATGCCGGTTTGCTAAAGATGGATTTCCTCGGTATTCGAACACTTTCTATTATCGATAATACAATAGATATGGTCAAAAGAAATTATAAGGTGTCAATAGACATAGATAAAATAGATTTCTTTGATAAAGAAACCTATGAAATGTTAGCCCGAGGCGAGACTTTGGGTGTTTTTCAGTTTGAATCTCCTGGAATGCAGCAATATTTAAAACAATTAAAACCATCGAATCTTGAGGATTTATCTGCAATGAATGCCCTATACAGGCCAGGTCCAATGGATCATATACCTGAATATATTGATCGCAAATTTGGTAGGAAACCAATAAAATACTTGCATCCAATTATGGAGAAGTCACTTAAAACTACTTATGGGATAATAGTTTATCAGGAGCAAGTGATGCAATTAGTAAGAGATTTAGCAGGCTTTTCATTAGCACAGGCTGATATTTTGCGAAGAGCAATGGGGAAAAAGAACAAAGAGGTAATGAACAAAATGAAGCCTGTATTTATCGAGGGTATTAAACAAAATGGAATAGATGAATCGCTTGGAGAGGAAATTTTTGAGTTGATACAAAAATTTGCTGATTATGGATTTAATAAATCCCACTCATTAGCATACTCATATCTTGCATTTCAGACTGCATGGCTTAAATGCCATTATACAGCAGAATTTTTAGCAGCTAATATGACAGCAGAAATCAATAATTTAAAAAAAGTAGTTAGTTTTATTGAAGAGGCTCAAAAATTTGGTATTGAGGTACTTCCGCCTGATATCAATAGGTCATTGGCAATGTTCACTGTTGTTGATAATAAGATTTATTTTGGTCTCGCTGGGATAAAAAATGTTGGAGTAACAGCCGTAGAAAAAATTGTGGAAGCACGAAATCAGAGACCATTTGAGTCAATATTTGATTTTGCGTCCAGGGTGGATACACGTTTAATTAATAAAAGAGCGATGGAGGCTCTAATATGTGCTGGGGCATTTGACAGCATTCATCCAAATCAAAGGGCTCGATTATTCGAGTCAATTGATCTAGTACTTGATTTTGCGAAATTTAAAAAAGAAAATAAAGAAAATAGCTCTGTTAGTTTATTTGGGGAAAATGAAAAAATTACACTTGTCGAACCAACTTTAAGAGACATACCTGAATGGAGCCAGCAAGAAAAATTAGCAAAGGAAAAGGATGTATTAGAATATTATGTCAGCGGCCATCCACTGAATGAATTTTTACCAATAATCAACAGTTTTCAGACTTTAAAGCTTGGTGATCATTATAGTCAATTAATTGGTAACAGCGTAAGAGTATGCGGCATAATTACCAACATAAACGAAAAACTGGACAAAAAGCAGCAAACATTTGCCTTTGTTCGTTTGGAGGATTTTACAGGTTTTGCTGAGTGCATACTTTGGTCGGATGTCTATAGCAATAATATTGAAAAAATTTATGAAGGGGCAGTTGTGATGTTTATTGGTAAATCTGAGTTAGATCAGGAAAAATTAAAAATAACTGTAAATGAGGTTCTAACGATTGATGAAATGATAAAATCTTTTTCAGATGGATATAAACTAATAATAAAATTAAATAGCGACACTGCCAGATTACTGGAAAGCTTTAAGAAGTTTCTATGCAATGATTTACATGCCCAAACGAAGGTTTTATTTCATTTAATTGACAAGGAAAAGGTTATTAGTTATATAGCTGAAGATGTCAATATTTCATTAAATCAAAATAAGTTAGAAGAATTGGTTGAACTTTTTGGTTTAAAAAATGTTTTATTTCTGACAAAATAAAAACACTTTTTATAGTGGTTTATCGTAAAATAATTTAATAATTTGTTAAAGTAAAATTTATTAATAATGAAAACTTTTTTAGCATTGTTGATCTCAATAATTATAGCTATCATTATTTTCCAATTAATACTATACTTTTTGCAAGTAGCGCTATACTTTTTTTCAAATTTAGCTTTTATAATCGTTGTGCTAATTATAGCATTCCCAATATTTTTGGTTCTTAAAAAAAAGTTTTTTTATTAAAGATAAACTCATTAAAAATAATGATCAGGTGAAGGTTTGGAAACTGTAAAAAGATTGATTATTGCTTTATTAATTATAAATCTAAATAACACAACTACATATTCACAAAATTCCAATCCCTGGGCAGTAGATTTAGCTCGATCAATGGCAAAAGATATTTTCGAAATGAATGGCATTCCATATTTAACTCCAATGGTGCAATCGGTTAATTCAACATCTAACGCAAGATTTTTCAATACTGCAAAAGTGCCACAGAAAGTAGAAAAACCATATATTAGATTTGGCATTCATGGAATGTATGGATTTGTTCGAGATGATATGAAGTCATACAAACCAACTTTTCCTATGGATTCCTTGGATCTAACAAAATTGAGCCAATTTGGTAAAATTGATATAATAAATGGTAGCTTTAGTATAACTGATACAGCAGGATTGATATATTATTTATTCAAAACAGTGATTTACAATGGATTTACAGAGGGAAGTATAAATTTCCCTGAAAGCGCTGCTACAGTTCTTGGTCAATCCGATGCAAAATTCGTATTTGAAAAAGATACACTGCGTAATCTTGTCAAAAGACATCCGGTATATCAATTTTTGCCGGACAATCTTAAAGATACAGTCCTAGCAACTGTAGATGCGATACCAAATTATTATTCTTTACCAAATGGTGGAAATTTAAATACTATATTTGCATTTATACCCCAAATTGAAATTGGTTCACTTTATGGTACGGAAATATTATTAAGATTTATACCACCTGTCCGATTAAAGGATGAGATTGGTGATTTTGCTTTTTGGGGAATTGCTTTTAAACATTCCGTTTCACAATATTTTGATAATTTGCCTCTTGACATAGCTATCCAGGCTGCTTATCAAGGCACAAGTTTGAAAAATAAAGTAGGGGTAACAAATTCAGATTTGACAGCTAATACAACAATTTTTAATGGTAATCTGCATATATCAAAATCATTTGAAAATATACTTGATGTTTTTAGTGGATTATCTTTCGAAAATATAGATATTGGTGTTAAATTTCATTATCAATTGCCTGTTGAACAGCAATATGCACTTGGTTTATTGCGTGGTGTACCAGATGAAAATGGTAACATAATAATTATGAAGCCAGAACCACCAGAATATCCTGGTGATACGAAACCTCAAACATCTACTATCAAAATTTCCGATTTTAATGTGAAATGGATCGTAGGGGTCTCACGTCAAATTGGTCCGATTGCTATATTTTTGGATTATAGCATTAGCAAATTTAACATTTTTAGTGGTGGAATTGAAGTAAGATTTTAATAAAGGTGCAAATTGGCTATTATTATTGATGGCAAAAAATGTTCTGAGGAAATCAGGAACGAATTAAAACAAAAGACTGAAGAGTTAATCAAATCGAAAGGTATCAAACCGGGACTAGCTCTTTTATTAGTTGGTGATAATCCAGCTTCAGCTTTATATGTAAAAAACAAGGCTAAAGCATGTGAAGAGATTGGTTATAATTCTGTTATTGTGGAATTACCTGAGGATACAAGCGAGAAAACTGTTTTGAATTATATTGAAAAATGGAATAAAGACGAATCTATTCATGGTATTTTGGTACAATTACCTTTACCAAAACAGATTAATGAGCAGAAAGTTATTCTATCGATATTGCCAGAAAAGGATGTTGATGGATTTCATCCAATTAATATGGGACGTTTGGTCTTGGGTCTACCTGGTTTCATACCTTGTACACCTGCTGGTATTCAATATTTGCTTAATAAATATGAAATACCTTTGAAAGGTAAACATGTTGTTGTTGTAGGTCGGTCTAATATCGTTGGTAAGCCAATCGCAAATTTACTATATCAGAAAAATTCCAAAGCGAATGCGATTGTTACAATTTGCCATACAGCTACTAATGACATAACTTATTACACCAGGCAAGCTGATGTGCTTATTGCAGCTGTAGGTGTCCCAAGATTAATAAAGAGTGAATCAATTAAGGATGGAGCTACAATAATAGATGTTGGTATAAATAGAATTAAGGACGCAAGTACAAAAACAGGTTATAGACTTGTGGGGGACGTTGATTATAATGATGTGTATAATAAAATTCATGCTATTACACCTGTTCCAGGTGGAGTTGGTCCAATGACAATAGCAATGCTTTTACGTAATACATATTTATCAGCAGTTGGCTTAGATAAATATGAATAAGCTTAAAATTGAAAAAATTTACGAAGATGAGAATATAATTGTTTTAGATAAACCTGCCGGTATTTTGACTTTGCCAGACAGATTCAATAAGTCTTTACCGTCCTTGAAAACGTATTTGGAATCAATATTTACGAAAATTTATCCAATTCACAGACTTGATAGAGATACTAGTGGAGTAATAATATTTGCTAAAAATGCTGAAACACATAAGTTTATAAATCAACAATTTGAATCGGGGGAAATTGTAAAGCTATACCATGCATTCGTAGCTGGAGTTTTTCCTGAAGATATTAGCGAGATTGATATACCGATAATGGAAAATCCAGCTAAGCCCGGAACGGTTATACCATCTGTTAGAGGTAAAAAATCAATTACAGAAGTAAAAATTATTGAACATTACAGAATCAGTACACTTTTAGAATGTAAGCTTATAACCGGTCGTCAGCATCAAATCAGAGTACATTTGTCTGCTATTGGGTATCCTCTGCTTGTCGATCCAGTTTATGGCAATTCGAATTGTTTTAATGTTTCCATGGTGAAAAGTAAATATAAATTAAAAAAAGATACACAGGAGATACCGTTAATATCGAGGTTAACGTTGCATTGTAGTAAGATAGCGTTTAAAAATTTCAGTACAATTAAACAAACAGAATTCACAGCCGATTATCCAAAAGATTTAAAAGCATTGAAGCAAATCTTGAGAAAATATTCATCTTGGTAAAATTCAGTAGATACACTGATTTGCTTCAAAAAAGTTTATATCTAAATTGCATATAATTGATCAAAATCTCTTGGGAAACTTGAATTCAAAAGCTTATATAATGAATTCAGAAAATAAAAGTTGTGCTGAATTAAGATATCAATATGTAAGTAGCAGTATAAATGTTTTACATTGCAATCTTATTTTTTTCTTTTTACAATATAATGGGAACCTAACTTCACAAATTATTGAAGATTATTTTTTTCAAACCCGAAAATATGTAAATTATAGCTGCACTGCATCCTACGAGATAAAGCGCTTGCCTATTCATTTTATCTACGGCACCATTTGCGACTTAAAGGCATAAAGAGATTTTCTTTTTTTAAATATTTCTAACATAGTTTTTACTTTATAATTGGTAAATGAGACATATTTTTTGTAATTTTTAAGTTTTAAAAAGGTATATAATTATAGTAATAAAATTTTTGGAGTAAAAATGAAATATTTTGTTGTAAGTATATTAGCATTTCTTATACTTTCTATTTCGATTTTCTCTCAAAACGAAGCTCGTCGGATCCCATTGTCATTAAGGCCGGATAAGTCTTTAGCTCCGGAAGAGAGGCAGTTTCTTGATCGTTTGCATTTACAATTAGTCAGAGGTAAGCAACTGCCCCCTGATGTATTAAAAATGGAAGTATTAAAAGATAGAATTCTCAATCCAGACGGCTTTGAATTGATTAACGTTTCTCAAGCACCAGCCGGTCAGCACGAAACCTGGATAGCTATTAATCCAAAAAATCCTTTAAATATGATAGCTACATCAAATGACAGTCGTTATTTGCAAGCTCCACCTTGGGGATATAGAATGGTAGCTTTTTATACGACTGATGGAGGTAAAACTTGGTCGGAATCAACAACACCCTATAATCAAGATATTTATATCTCTATGCCAAGCGATCCATGGAAAATGACTATTTTCGATCCTGGTGTAACTTTTGATACAAAAGGGAATGCTTATTATTCATACGGCTTTACTCAAACAGTAGAAACAGGACGTGATGATAATGGTGTATTTGTCTCCAAGTCAACTGATGGTGGTAAAACATGGAGTGAACCTATACCTGTAGCTTTGGCAATTGGTTTTTATCCAAATCCTTTTCATGACAGATATATGATAACAGCCGATATAAATGAAGAGTCGCCATATAAAGACCGTCTCTATGTAACTTGGAAACGATTTATCGTCAATCCAGCTTGCCTTATTTCATATTCAGTAGATGGTGGAGAAACTTGGACCCAAGCACGAGTTTTGCCTGGTAGTGAAAAACCACGAACTCAATCAGCTGTACCAACAGTCGGTCCAAATGGAATTTTGTATGTAGTATGGGAAGATAAAGATGAAATTACCTGGACAACCACAGCTATGGTTCAGATTTCTACCAATGGTGGATTAAATTGGCTTGGCTCTCCCAAAGCAGCTCAAAAAGTAATAACAATTGGAAGAGATTTTAACGGACGAGTTGTACTACCAGATAAACAAAATATAAGGGTTGGTTCAGATCCTGTTATTGCTGTAGATAATTCAAATGGTCCTCGTCGTGGTTGGGTTTATGTTGTTCAAGCAGGTAAAAATGATCAAGGTAAAACAGGACTTTATTTAGCTCGTAGTACTGACAACGGAAATACTTGGAGAGGAAACCAAAGAATAGATGATAATCATTTGGGAAACGATATATTTTTCCCTTCAATAACAGTAGATAGAAAAACTGGAGCAGTATGTATTTTTTATTATAGTTCACAAAATGACCCTGCCAATAAAGGTGTTGATGGTTATATTGCTTTTTCTGAAGACGGAATTAATTTCACTAACATAAGATTAACTCCGCAAACTTGGTATATTGACAGGTTAAACAAAGTTCTACCCCAAGGTGAAGAGAATAACATTTACTGGGGTGATTATACTAGTATTGCCTCCCATGATGGTAAATTTTATCCATTATTTTGGATGCCAATGCCTATAACTGGAGATGTCAATAGTCTTGAGCTATTTACAGCTGAATTATCTCCACGCCCGCGAATGCCACAAAATCTTAATGGTGAAAGTTCGTGGGAAAATCCTGATAAAATCAAATTGACTTGGAAAGATCCAGATAAGACTCTTTTAGGTACTACTTTAAACGAATTTAAAATAATAATCAAACGCGATGGGATGGAGATTGCCCAAGTTGATGCAGGAATTGAGAGTTTTACCGATTCTGGACTCGAAGATGGGAAAAAATATACTTATTCAATACGGGCAAGAAATCAATATGGTGAAAGTATGGAAACGAGTGTTAGTGTTTATGCAGGTAGTGCCCTAAAACCTTTACCACCAAAAGATTTAATTGCCAAACCACATTCCAGTGGTATTTTAATTCAATGGCTTAATCCAGAAAAGCATATAGATGGGAGTCCCTTTTTCGATTTTTCTCATATTTCGGTTTACGTAGACAGTCAATTTGTTAAAAATATAAATCAAGGCATTTCTGCCGGTGAGTTGAGTAGTGCGGTAATTGAATTGCCAACTGAAAAATTTTACAAAGTATTCTTAAAAGCGGTTGGTAAGCGTGGTGATGTTGAAACAGAAAGTGAATCAAGTAATGAATTTTTCAGCTATGCGGGAGCGACGATTGATAATTTTGTCGATAATTTTGATGATCCATTGAAACGAATACCTCATCACATTATCGGGACCTGGGATATAACAGACAAGAAAGCAAAATCCGAACCTTACAGCTTCACAGATACACCTGAAGGTAACTATGCGCCGGGTGAGACATTTGTATTTTTTGCACCGACAGTAATTAAACCAGGGAAAACAACATTAAGTTTTGACCATATTGCATTAATTGATATAGGTGCTGGCGATAATGGAGTTATAGCAATTAGCAACGATTTTGGCAAAACCTGGAAAGATTTAAGGTGGGTTGATAGGAATACTTCACCAAAATTCAAAGGTGACATAAATCAAGCTGATTGGGATTATTTGGGAATAAGTTTGCAGGAATTTATGGGAGATACTGTTTATATCCGTTTCAGTGTTTTTGCAAATTTCTTTAAACACGATGACGGTTGGTACATTGATAATTTAGAAATAGGGGACAAGGAAGTATCTGTTGAAAATGGTATGATATATAATTCATTATTAAAATTAGAAGCTTATCCAAATCCAGCTAAAGAAATTATTGAACTTAATGTAGCAATTCCAGTGCGTGATAAATTCTCAATTGATGTTTATAACTTGCTTGGGAATAGAATTATAAAAATTGAAGATAAAGTATTTGAAGCAGGACATTATAAATTCAAAATTAATGTCAAAGATTTGTCTGCGGGTATTTACTATTGTGTTATTAATAGTGGCAGATATATGCGAGCGATACCAATAATTATTGAGAGGTAAAATTATAATTATATTGAAAGTTCGACTTCCAATCATAAAATTCAATGAAATTTTTTCAGTGATAATATTTTGAAAATTAAAAAAGAGGAAAAATCAAAGAAACATTTGACTATAATCAAGGATAGCTACGTAAATAGTATTTTAGAAAAAGTAACGCATTTCTTACGCAAGGAATTGTTTATTGACAATGGAGCTAAGATTGTACTCGGAGTAAGTGGTGGAATTGATTCTGTAGCTATGCTTGATATTTTATCCCTTTTAACTGAAAATTTTCTTTTTCAGTTATCAGTGGCTCATTATAATCATTGCTTAAGAGGTAAAAACTCTGATGAAGATGAGAACTTTGTAAAGGAATTAGCATATCAATATGGGCTAAATTATTATAGTTCTAAAGGTAAAGTTCGTCAATATGCACAAAAAAATACACTCAGCTTAGAGCAATCAGCAAGGATTCTAAGGTATCTTTTTTTTCAGCGAGTTGCAAATACAAGTGGTTCATCATACATTGCAACTGCTCATACACGGGAAGATGTAGCTGAAACTTTTCTTATGAATTTAATTAGAGGCTCCGGGCTGACCGGTTTGAGTAGTATCCCATTAAAGCGGGCACTAAATAAAAAATTAACAGTAATAAGACCAATAATTATTTTGTCAAAAGGTGAATTAATTGAATATGCTGGTAAACGAGGTTTGAAATGGAGAGAAGATGAAAGCAATATAATGCTTAATTTTACGAGAAATCGAATAAGACATACACTTCTGCCACTAATAAAGGAACAATTCAATCCAAACATTGTTGATGTTCTCAATAGAACATCTAAATTATTTACTTCTGCTGATCTGATTATACAAGAGTACATCGAACGTTATCTACCCAATTTGATTGAAGTGATTGAAAATAATACAATTGGATTGAAATTGCAATTATTTAGAACTTACAACGGTTTTTTGCAAGGCGAGATAATAAATTATCTTTTGAACAGATATTTTCAGTTAGCGTATATCAATCAAAATGTAATACAGGGCTTGTGCAATTTAATTGATAAAGCTGTCGGTTCGATTTTTTGGATAAATTCTAAACTTTTTGCAATCAGGGATAGGGATTTATTAATATTCGCCCGTAGAAAAAATATCGAAAAAGTAAATTTCGTTATTGAAAAAACCGGTGAATATCGAATAAATGACAAAATTATTAACTTAAAAAAAGTAAATATAAAACAATTCAATTATGACAAAAATCCGAATATAGAATATTTCGATTATAACCTGATTCCAAATACATTAACAATAAGAAACTGGGAATCAGGCGATAGTTTCACACCTCTTGGTATGAGTGGATCAGTTAAGATATCAGATTTTCTGACAAATGTTAAAGTTTCGACCTTGGAAAGACCTAATGTGATGGTTATGATTGCCAGAGACGAAATTATGTGGCTGATTGGTTATAGAATTAGTGATAAATTCAAAGTTACAGACAAAACTGAAAGCATATTGAAAATCGAAGTCAAACAAATTAAGAAGGGCAAGAATGAAAAGAGTGATTAAAATAAATGATTTAACTTTTGAATTATTCATATCTAGGGAAGAAATCCAAAGTAAGGTACTTAGCATAGCAAAGGAGATCAATGCTGATTATGCTGGATTGAATCCAATAATTTTTATAACACTAAAAGGAGCTATATTTTTTGCTTGTGATTTGATAAGCAAGTTGAATTTCCTTTGTAAAATAGATATGATTCGGGCTAAAAGCTATGGTATGCAAATGCAAAGTGCAGGGAAGATAGAAATTAGTGAATTAACATTAGATATTAAAGATAAACATATATTACTCATAGAGGATATTATTGATAGCGGTTTAACAGCTAATGCTTTGAGCAATTATTTCCAGTCATTTAAACCATCAAGTTTTTCCATAGCTGCTTTGCTTTCCAAACCGACAGCACGTAAATTTCCAGTAGATATAAAATATATAGGATTCGAAATACCTGATAAATTTGTGATTGGATACGGATTGGATTATGCGGAATATGGACGTAATTTACAAGATTTATATATTCTTAAAAATAATTAAAATTTATTTTTTATTTTGAGCGATTGGAAATTTTAGTTCAACGATTGTATATTGATTTGGAGTAGATTCAATATTTATCTCACCATTAAATAAATCAGCTGTTTTTTGAGCAATAGCCAAACCTAAACCTGCACCTTGTTGTTCATAATCCTGTCGTTTAAATTGCATAAAGGCTCCGATTTTTTGTATTTGTTCTGGTTCAAAACCACGCCCACGGTCAGCTACACTAATACAAAAATAATTGTGTACCTTAAAAGCAGTAATTTTTACCTCTGAACCATTTGGACTAAATTTAAATGCATTATCAATGACTTCCTCAACTGCTTTGCTGAAATATCCTTCTGGAATATGAATTGGAACATTTGTCAATGAAAGCATTAAATCGTTAATTCTGTCGTAGCGCATTGCTATGGTATTAGCAATATCAGTAATTATTCTTTCAGGGACATTGGTTATTTTATTAGGTTTAGGTTTATGAGAATATTCTAGATTCAAAAGTTCGACGAATTGAGTATAGTTGGAGATTAATCTTAATAATCTTTCGCCAGCTTCAGCGATATTTTTAGCCATATTTTCAATTTCTTCGTTCGAAAGTTTGTTAATACTGTTTTGAATAATTTGAGCGAAACCGATCATGACAGTAAGAGGAGTTCTCATTTCGTGTGGTAAGGCAGAAGCTATATTTTTTTGTAGCTCTTCGAGATTCTTTTTGTGATATTCCATAAGATCGCTTTGTTTGGCTATACGTGTTTCGACAGCTCTAATTATTTCATCGCCTTGGAAAGGTTTGGTAATATAATCATCAGCTCCGAGCTCCATTCCATAGCGTCGTTCATGTCTTTCAGATTTTGCTGTGAGGAATAGAAAGGGGATAGTAAAAGTTAGTGGATTTTGTTTTAATTGCTTAATCACTTCAAATCCGTTGAGTTCGGGCATAACAATATCACAAATAATCAAATCCGGTAATAGTTCAATCGCTTTACTAACACCTTCAACTCCATTAGCTGCTGAATAAACTATGTAATCTTGCATTGAGAGAACATCTTCGAGTGTTTCTCTAATATTGTCTTCGTCCTCTATGATCAAAATTCTTTGTTTCAATTTAAACCTCTTTGATTGTTATCATAGTAAATTTAAAGAAAATTTATTAATTAGGGTATGATAGGAAGTTCATAATCACATTTTTTGCAGTGCACCTTGCCATTTTTAACGATATAGTTTGTTTTGGTTCTGTAAATATAATCTCTTTCAACAGCTATGAAACCACAATTTGGACAAATCGTATCTTGTACGCCCGGATAGGCAATATTTCCAATATATACATATTTTACTCCAATTTCATTAGCAATTTCTTTTGCTTTAAAAAGTATGTCGAAAGGAGTAGCTTTTTTATTTTGTAACATATATGCTGGATAAAATCTATTAAAATGAAGGGGTATATCAGGCGAGAGCTTGTGAATGAATTGGCAAAGTGATTTTATGTCGTTTTCTGTATCGTTTTCTTCAGGAATTATGAGATTTATGATCTCAATGTGAATTTTAGGGGAAATTTGAAATATTCTTTCTATGTTTTTTAAAACTGGTTTTAATGATGCCCCACAAATTTGTTTGTATTTTTTTTCGTTGATGAATTTCAAATCAATATTTATAGCATCAATAAGATTTTGCTTTTCAATAAAATCAATAAGTTCTTTACTGAAGTAACCATTGGATATAAATGTATGATAAAGCTCAGGTTTCATTTTTTTTGCAATAACGATAGTATCATAAGCGTATTCAAAAAAGATTGTGGGTTCTGAGTAAGTATATGATATTCCATCAGCATTTGTCTTAATTGCGATTTCAACAATTTTTTCAGGTTTTAAATTTGGATTTGAAAAGTCATTATGAAGGGAATGCTGGTAGGCTTGTGATAAATTCCAGTTCTGGCAATTAAGACATTTAAAGTTACAACCATAAGTACCAAAAGAAAGGGTTTTGGTATTTGGTTTGAAGTGGAAAAATGGTTTTTTTTCAATTGGGTCAATAGCTGTAGCATCAGCCATACCCCAATTTATTGCGTAAAGTGTGCCATTTTTATTCAAGCGTGTATGGCATTTGCCTTTCTCGTTTTCTTTGATAATGCAATAGTGCGAACAAAGCTTACATCTTACTACATATGGTAAGTTCCGATAATTGAATTTTTCCCAGAACATTGCTTTACGGTATGTTGCTAATGGAATCAATTTGTTTTGGCAATAATTATTGATAAAATTTTATTGAAATCTTCTTCTTCGAGGTAATAATGTTCATTGCAATACTGGCAAACAAGTTCATTGTTATTATTTTTCTTCATATCAATGATTTCTTCAGGTTTCAAAGTCATAAGTTTGCTGATAAACTTATCTTTAGAACATCTACAAAAGAAATCAACTTGCATTGATTTCAATTTTTTTACAGGGAATGGCACTAACAATTCAAATGCTTTTTCTAAGGATGGCTGGGAATTAATTATCTCTGAAAGGCTATTGATTTTAGTAATTTGACGATGTACGGCTAAAATTTTATCAATACTTTCGCCAGGCATTGCTTGAATAAGTAAACCGGCAGATTTGGAAATTAGTCCTTTTTCATCGAAATCAACATCCAAAATTACGGCTGAAGGTATTTGTTCTGATTGAGCAAAATAGTATGAGACATCGGTAACTATATCACCCTTTTGTAATTCAACTATTCCTACAATTGGTTCTCCTTTGTTATATAAAATTTTTGAGACTCTCAAAATACCATCACCTAAAATATCTTTAGTATTTTGTAATGATTTACTAATATCTTCTTTTCGATTAAATTCAACAAATCCCCGCACCTCACCATTTTGCATAGCTTCAGCATAAATTTTGTTTATTAGTCCATCGCTGATTGTTTCAAGGATGATTCGTTCTTCGCCCTTGAGTGAGGAAGCCATTAATGAAGCTGCTGTAAGCGCACGGGCAAGATAAAATGCAGGTAATATTTCTAAATTATGACGTTTTTGTGCGGTCAAAACAGTTTTAACATTTCTAATTAATGCAAAACGAATTTTGCCACTTTCACTGAGAGCAGTAACAATTCTATCCCTATTTATATAATCTTGTTTCATATTTGGATAATATTTTTAAATATAAAAATTTTAACATCGTCACCTTAAAAAGGAACTTTTGAATTTCTTGTAACAAAAATATTCTCCAAAATATCATGTATTCTTTGAATCTTCATACAAATTAGAAAAAATAAAAATAATAACAATATAATGGACTAAATATGTTCAAGGTAATTTTAACTGGGTATCTTGCCGTAATCACAAGTTACTTATTTTTATATTCACAGAATATACAATCCTTAAATCAAAATATGTTAATTAATAATCAATACCAGCCCGAGCAATATACCAAAACACATTCTCCGTATTTTCTGATAAAAGCTAATGATGGCATAGAAAATTTCCCACTTTTATCAACTACAGCCGATGTAAATATAGCTGGAGTGATTGCTGATGTAAAAATTACTCAAGTTTATGTTAATAGAGGTGATAAAGCCATTGAGGCAATATATGTATTCCCGACCTCTACAAAATCAGCAATTTATGAAATGATTATGTATATAGGTCAAAAAGTTGTCAAAGCAACAATTGATAAAAAAGAGGAAGCCCGTGAAAGCTATGAACGTGCTAAATCTGAGGGAAAGACATCAAGCCTGCTCGAACAAGAGCGACCAAATGTGTTCCAAATGAATGTAGCCAATATTTTGCCAAAAGATACAATTAAAATTGAAATTAAATACACAGAACTATTAGTTCCCGAAAAAGGTATATATAGTTTTATTTTTCCTACTGTTGTGGGTCCAAGATACTCAAGTCCTGTCAATAAATCAATGGAAAATGATAGTTTTGTTGAAATACCCTATCAAAAAGAGGGTGAGAAACCATCATATGATTTTGATTTAAAGTTACGACTCACAACACCTATTCCAATAACTTATATAGATTGTAATACACATCAAATCATTAAATCAAAAATTGATGACTATAATTATGAAGTTAATTTAGAACCCACCGATAAGAAAAAAGGTAACAAAGATTTTATACTGACCTATTCATTAAAAGATAAAAAAATCCAAACAGGATTAATGTTATCAGAAAACAAAGATGAGAAATATTTTTTACTGATGATTCAGCCTCCTGAGCGCGTTAAGAGCGAGAAAATGCCAAACAGGGAATACATATTTGTTGTTGACGTCTCGGGTTCAATGTATGGTTTTCCTTTGGAGGTGAGTAAAGCATTAATTAGACGAATTTTAAATGATTTGAAACCAAGCGAAAAGTTTAATATTATCTTCTTTTCGGGTGATTCCAAAGTTTTATTCTCGGATTTAAAAGAAGCAAACAATTACAATAAAAAACTGGCTGATAGTATGTTGACACTTGCAAGAGCCGGCGGGGGTACAGAATTAATAGAAGCACTGAAAACAGCATATTCTTTTGAAGTCAATCCGAATTCTTCTCGATCAGTATTGTTAATTACTGATGGCTACATCAGCTGCGAAAAAGATGCTTTTGATCTTGTGAGAGAAAATTTAGGCAATACGAATCTATTTACTTTTGGAATAGGTTCGAGCGTCAATCGTTACTTGATTGAAGGGTTATCAAGGGTTGGAAAAGGAGAAACTTTCGTTGTCACAAATGTAATGGAATCAGTTGCTATTACTGATAAATTTTTTGAATATATATCGAGTCCAATTCTTACAGATATTACAGTAGAATATAATGGATTTGAAACTTATGATCAAGAGCCAAGGTTTATTCCTGATGTATTTGCTGAGCGCCCGATAATTATAATCGGCAAATGGAAAAATAAGGCAAGTGGTGAAATCATTGTCAAAGGAATTTCCGGAGATGAGAAATTGTCATTAACAATTCCAGTTAGTATGTTTGGTATAATTGACAATAGTAATGCTTTAAGATACTTGTGGGCGCGAGATAGACTTACTAGATTATCTGATTATGCTTCAATTGATGATGAAGCTAAGTACAAAGATGAAATTACGGAAATTGGTTTGAAGTATAATTTAATGACGAAATTTACATCATTTATAGCTATTGACGAGGAGAATCGTCGGATATCAGAGGAAATAGTAAGTGTGAAGCAACCATTGCCATTATCCGAAGGTGTATCAGAATTCGCTTTAGGTTCACATATACCTACCTTTGCTCCAGTAATCCGACAAAGAGCTTCTTATTCAAATCTTTATAAATCATCAGGTGATGTTGGTAATTTTTATGAAGAAATTGAATTTGAAGAAATTGAGAATAATAATTATGATAGACCAGCAACCTATGATGAAAAAGAACTCCAAAGGATAGTCAAATATCCAGAATTTGCTCAAATAGCAGGTTTGGAAGGTAAAGTAGTAATAAAAGCACAAATTGATGCTGAAGGTAATTTGGTAAAATATGAAATCATTAATAGCGATTTTGATATTTTAAATTTTGCTGCAGTTGAAGCAGTTAAAAAACTAACATTCAAACCCGCATTAAAAAATGGTAACTTTATTGAAGCTGAAATATTAATATCGGTAATATTTAAACTTGAGACTAAAGGTAAAGGGAAAAAGGTATTAGCAAAGAATTTAAAAGGAATAGATTTTCTTGATATAGAACTTGGGAAAGGCAAGCCAGTAAATATTGGTGATAAAATTAAATTGCATTATATAGCCTATGTTGATGATACACCTGAAAAGCTGTATAGTAGCTATGATTCAAATAAACCACTTGAATTTAAATTAGGAAGTACAGAAATAATAAAAGGGTTAATTGAAGGTATCGATGGAATGCGTTTTGGTGGTAAAAGGCTCATAGTTATTCCTTATCAGAAAAGGTTAATAGGTGAACCACAATTCAATTTAAGACGAGATAAACATTTAATATTAATTATACAAGTGTTAAATAATTAACGAAAAGCAGAAAAACCTGTTATATCCTCACCGATAATTAAGGTATGGATATCATAAGTGCCTTCGTAAGTATTTACAGATTCAAGGTTCGCAGCGTGTCTCATAACTGGGTATTCATCTAAAATACCATTAGCTCCATGTATTTCTCTGGAAATTCTGGCGCAATCTAAAGCCATACGAACATTATTACGTTTTGCAAGGGATACCTGTTGAGGGCGAGCCTTTTTTTCATCCATAAGACGTCCTAAACGGTAAGCAATTAGTTGAGCCTTTGTGATCTCATTGAGCATCCATACGAGTTTTTCTTGAATGAGCTGGAATGAGGCGATTGGTTTATCGAATTGAATTCTCGTTTTAGCATAATTCAATGCTGATTCATAAACAGCGATAGCAGAGCCAATTGCACCCCAAGAAATGCCGAATCTTGCTTGGTTTAAACAACTTAGCGGTCCTTTTAATCCTTTAACATTCAAAATATTTTCTTCAGGTACTTCGACGTCCTGGAAAATTAATTCAGAAGTAATAGATGCTCTGAGGGAAAGTTTATTTTTCATTTCATAAGTTTGGAAACCCCTCATATCTTTTTCAACAATTAAGCCACAAACGACATCATTAATTTTTGCCCAGACGACAGCAATGTCTGCTATAGAACCATTAGTTATCCACATTTTGGATCCATTAAGAATAAATTTCCCATTTGCATGTTTAGCCGTTGTAATCATACCGGCAGGATTTGAGCCGTAGTCAGGTTCTGTTAAGCCGAAACATCCAATTAATTCGCCTTTAGCTAATTTTGGCAACCATTTTTTTCTTTGTTCTTCAGTTCCATAAGTAAATATAGGATACATAACAAGAGAATTTTGAACAGATACAAAAGAACGGATAGCAGAATCGCCTCTTTCGAGTTCTTGCATCGCTAATCCGTAACTTGTGTAATTAGCGCCGGATCCACCATACTCAGTTGGGAGAGTAATACCAAATAAACCGAGTTCAGCTAATTTTGGAATAATTCCCATAGGGAAAGTTGCATTTCTATAATGTTCAGAGATAATTGGTATGATTTCTCTATCGCAAAAATCAGAGACTGAATCTCTTATGAGTTTTTCCTCTATTGTGAATAGTTCATCAATATTATAATAATCAATTTTTTGCATAATTTTATTTTTATTAATTAGACTAAATTCAATTTAATTCAAAACTAGTGATAATTTATGACATTTTTCAATTTTGATAATAATTTAAATTTTTATAAATTTGTAAATTAAATAGGGCTTTAAAGCCCGTTTTTTATTAATTTGCAATTATTGTCAAGACAAAATAACGAAAAGCTATGCCAGTAAAAAAGAAAAAATTTAAGGCTGATAAAAAGCTCATAATCGAAGCTTTTACAGAGATGGCGAAGACGAAAAACATTGACCGCGATTTATTACAGGGAGTAGTTGAGGATACTATTTCAATGATTGTTCGAAAGAAATATGGAGCAAATGCAATATTTGATATTATAGTGAATATGGATAAAGGTGATATTGAAATTTATTTGATACGTAATATAGTTGATGAAGTAGAAGATCCAGCGACAGAAATTTCTCTTGAGGAAGTTAAAATGAAATCACCAGAGGATGAGTACAATATCGGCGATGAATATGTCGAAGAAATCACACTCGACAACATAGCCGATAATTTTGGAAGAAGATTAGTAACACTCGCCTCACAAAACTTAAATCAAAAAATACGTGAAATTGAGAAAGATTTGATTTATAATGAATATATTAACAAAGTTGGTGAGATTGTAGTTGGAGAAATTTATCAGATTAGGAGAAATGATATTCTTATAATGCACAACAAAGTAGAAATGCGTTTACCACGTGAAGAACAGATACCTAATGAGCCTTATAGATTCAAAAAAAATCAAACAATTAAAGCTATCATAAAAGAAGTTAAAAGAACAGGTGGAGGTGGTCAGCCAGATATAATATTATCCCGAGCATCAGATGAATTTCTGGCACGACTATTCGAAATTGAGATTCCGGAAATTTATGATGGCGTAATTCAAATAAAAGCGATTGCAAGATACCCTGGGGAGAGAGCAAAAGTAGCTGTTGTCTCCTATGATGATAGAGTAGATCCTGTTGGTGCATGTGTTGGAATGAAGGGCATAAGAATACATTCAATCGTGCGTGAATTAAATAATGAAAATATTGACTTGATAGAATACTCTGAAGATCCAGCAACCTATATAACACGTGCACTATCTCCGGCAAGAATAAAAGAAATAACGCTAACAGAGGAAACAAAAACTGCTACTGTAATAGTACCTGAAGATCAAGTATCCTTGGCAATAGGTAAAAACGGTCAGAATGTTCATTTAGCATCAAAATTGACCGGATGGGATATCGAATTAGTAAAAGAAGGTGGCGAAGATATTGATTTAGAAGAATTCAAAGAGGAATTTGGGCACGCCCTTTTGAGTGAACTTGAAAAAATAGGAATTACAACAGCACGAGAATTTTTAGAAACTGATCCTAAAAAATTACTCGAAATTGAATCAATGACAAAAGATTTATTAATCGAATTAAGAAAAATTATTTTGATGGAATTTGATGAGGAAGAATCCGAGGAAATTCTCCAAACAATTAATGATTACACAAAAGAAGAATAAAAAACTTAAGCTCAAAGCACTATAAGATATGGCAACAAACACGCAAACAAAATTGTTTAGAATAGCATCCGAAATAAATATCGGCAAGGAAGCTATTGTCGAATTTTTAAATTCTAAAGGCTTTCAAATAGAAAATAAACCAACGGCTGTTTTAACTGATGAAATGGTCGAAGCTGTCTATGATAAATTTAAAAAAGAAAGAAAAGCTGCTGAAAAACAACGAGAAAAAGTACAGAAACTCAAAGGCACAAAAAAGACCGTTGAAAAGGAGACAATAGAATTAAAAACTACCAGAATTCCTGAAGAAGTAATTTCTGAAGTTGAACCTGAAACATTATCAACTAGCATTCAAACAGAAATTATACAAGAGGAAATCGGTCCAGTGCAAGAATTAGTAGAAGAGGAATTAATACATAGCGAATCAATAGTAAATGAAGAATCTGAAACAATTATCTTAGAAAAAACAGAAATACCAACTAAAACTACTGAAGAAGCTGGAAAGAAGTATCCCTCTGAAAAAATTAAATTAGAAGTTGAATTAGAACAGGCGAAAAATACACTGAGCGAAGAAGAAATTCTACAGTATAATATCTCAGATGAATCAGAAGTTGAATATCAAGAAATTGAAGTTGAAGCTATTGATGATGAAACTGAAGATATCTTAAAAATAGATGGCAAAATAAAAATATTGGGTAGAATTGATTTAGACAAGGAAAAGAAAAAAAGAGAAAAAATAAAACCCCCTGCAAAGATTATCGATCGCAAAGAGAAGAAATTAGATACTAAAAAAATAGATGATTTATTTAATAAGAAAAAGAAGGTTGTAACTGATGAAGTAATTGATATAGAAGAGATACGAAAAGAACGTACGAAAAAGAGGAAACGTAAGAAAAACATACGCGAAATGATAAATCAACAAGAAGTTGACAAGGCTATAAAAGAAACAATAGCTGAAATGGGTGATCATTATCAAACCACTAAGACAAAAAAACGACTTAAGAAGAAACAGGAACGGGATGAAAAGGAATTAAAATTGCAACAGGAAAGGGAAAGAGAAGAAAAAATTCTAAAATTAACTGAATATGTAACAACTAATGACCTTGCAAATTTGATGAATGTCTCAGCAAATGAAATCATATTGAAGTGTTTGGGACTAGGATTAACAGTAACAATAAATCAAAGATTAGACAAGGATACAATTGAACTAATTGCTGATGACTATGGTTTTGAAGTTCAATTTATAGAGCAGGAAATAATACAATTACAGGAAGATGAAGAAGATCCACCGGAGACGCTCCAACCCCGTCCACCAATCGTAACAATTATGGGGCATGTTGACCATGGTAAAACATCTTTGCTAGATTATATCAGACATTCAAATGTAGTGGCTGGCGAAGCTGGTGGTATAACACAGCACATTGGTGCGTATATGGTGAGTTTAGATAATAACAAATCAATTACTTTTTTAGATACACCGGGTCATGAGGCATTTACAGCAATGAGAGCAAGAGGTGCACAAGTAACTGATATAGTTGTACTGATTGTAGCAGCAGATGATAGCGTTATGCCACAGACTTTGGAAGCAATTAGCCACGCATTGGCTGCAAATGTTCCAATTATCGTAGCAATAAATAAAATCGATAAACCTGATGCCCGACCAGATAGAATAAAGCAACAATTGGCTGATCACAACATTTTAGTTGAAGATTGGGGCGGTAAATATCAATGTGTTGAAATATCAGCTAAACAAGGTACAAATGTTGATACCTTACTCGAAAAAATACTTTTAGAGGCTGAATTGCTAGATTTGAAAGCAAATCCAAACAGAAGAGCAAGGGGAACTATAATTGAATCGAATATGCAAAAGGGACTTGGAGCGGTTGCAACAGTAATTGTGCAAAAAGGAACATTAAAAATTGGAGACCCATTTGTAGCCGGTTCTTATTGTGGTAGAGTTAGAGCGATGTTTGACGAAAGGAATAATAAAGTCGAATTTGCCGGACCAAGCACCCCAGTTAGCGTTATTGGTTTTGATGGATTACCTGAAGCTGGTGATATTTTATTGGTTGTTAATTCTGATTCAGAAGCAAAAGCAATTGCAAACCAAAGGCAACAGTTAAGAAGAGAACAGGAATTGAGGCAAGTTAAGCTCACTACTTTAGATGAAATTTCGAGGCAAATACAACTTGGAGGAGTAAAAGATCTCAAGCTGATCATCAAAGGCGATGTGATGGGTTCTATTGAAGCTTTGAGCGATTCATTAATAAAACTTTCGCGAGATGAGGTAAGAGTTGATATATTGCATAGAGGAGTAGGCCCGATTAATGAATCAGACGTAATGCTTGCCAAAGCCTCCGGTGCTATTATTATTGGATTTCAGGTAAGTCCTACACCAAAAGCAAGAAAATTAGCTGAGAACGAAAAAGTAGAAATTAGGCAATATGACATTATTTACGATTGTTTAAACGAAATCGAACTTGCTCTTGAAGGTTTATTAGCACCTGAAATAAAAGAGGAAATCACTGCAACAGTTGAAATCAGAAAAGTATTTAAAATAAGTAAAGTAGGTAACGTTGCTGGATGCTATGTCCTCGACGGTACAATTCATAGAAATGACAAAATCAGAGTTTTACGAGATGGATTACCTCTATTTACAGGCAACATTTTGTCTTTGAAAAGAAACAAAGATGATGTTAAAGAAGTAATGCAAGGTTACGAGTGTGGAATACAAATCAATGGTTTTAATGATATCCAGGAAGGGGATATAATTGAGGGATTCAAGGTCATTGAAGTTAAAAGAAAATTTGATTAAGAAGGGGGTCAGCGTGTCAATTCGTTCTGAAAAAGTTGCAAGCTTAATAAAGCGAGTCATTAGTAAACCAATAAATGATATAGCACATGAGAATGAAGCTGGAATAGCTACTGTGACCACCGTTAAAATGTCTCCTGATTTACAGATCGCAAAGATATATATTAGCTCTTATGGAGGTAAAATAAGTACGGCAGAATTTATCAGTATTCTGGAAAACCATAAAGGAGAGCTAAGAACATATTTGGGAGCGAATGTACGTTTACGTTTTACACCTGAATTGAGGTTTTTCCTTGATGATACACTTGATCAAATGGAACACATCCAAAAATTGCTTGATTCAATAAATCAGAAAAAATCAAATTAAACCTCAATGTGTAAATGTTCTTAACTGTTCATAATTGTGATAATTTTGATAGCTGGTATAAATCTGCAAAAAAAGATGGTGCTATTGCTTTAATAGACAAGGCTAAAAACTGGACTTCCTTTGATGTTGTTGCAAAATTAAGAAAATTAACAAAAATCAAAAAAGTAGGTCATAGTGGTACCTTAGATCCTTTAGCGACAGGTTTACTATTAGTTTTATTCGGGAAGTTTACAAAAAAAGCATTAGACTACCAGAATTTGAATAAAGCTTATAGCGGTATTATTAAAATCGGTGCACGAACAGAGACTGACGACAGCGAAGCAGAAGAATTTGACGTAAAGGATATATCTCATATAATGAATGAGGATATTTTTGCAATATGCCACCATTTTTTGGGAACAATTACTCAAATACCACCAAAATTTTCAGCAAAAAAGATAAGCGGCAAACCACAATATAAATTAGCCAGAAATGGACAAATAATAAAATCCGAGCCTATAAAAGTCGAAATATTTGAATTTAATATCCAGAAAATAAACCTGCCCTACATTGAGTTTAATATAGTATGTTCAAAAGGTACATACATACGTGCTTTAGCACGTGATTTAGGGGAGAAACTTGGTGTGGGAGGTTATTTATATAGCTTGCGCAGAAATAAAATAGGTGAATTTAACGTCGAAGATGCATTGACAGTAGAAATGTTTTCCGAATTAATAAATAAATATGGGATAACCAATGAAAGTATATAAATCAATCGGTGAAGTCAGATTTAATTTTAATACTGTACTTACAGTAGGCACTTTCGATGGTTTACATAGAGGTCATAGGCAGATAATTGACAGGTTACTGGAAATCAGTACAAACGAAGGCTTAAGAAATTTTGTAATTACTTTTGATCCTCATCCGAGATTGGTATTAAAAAATTCGAAGAAATCACCTGTTAAACTTTTGACAACGATAGATGAACGCATTTTAAAATTTGAAGAAATGGGTGTTGAGAATGTATTGATTATTCATTTTACGGAGGATTTTTCCCAAACACCGCCAGAAAGATTTGTCAATGACTATTTAGTAACCGGTATTGGTATGAAGAAAATTTTGACTGGATATGATCATAGCTTTGGTAAAAATAGGGGAGGTGATTATGAATTTTTGAAAACATTATCGAAAAAAATAGGTTTTCAAATAGAAAAGATTGAACCATTTTTATGTGATGGTAGGCCAATTTCAAGTACGAAAATAAGAGAAGCACTTAAGAATCAGCAATTGGATTTGGCAAACGATATGTTGGGATACAGTTATTTATTATCCGGATATGTTGTAACCGGAGATGGCAGAGGCAGAATTTTAGGATTTCCGACTGCCAATATAATTCCTTCAAATCCGCATAAGTTAATTCCAGCTCAAGGTGTATATTTAGTATCAGTCAAAATTGATAATAAAAAATATTATGGAATGATGAATATTGGTGTTCGCCCAACTTTTGAACACGATGGTAAGTATCATTTGGAAGTACATATTTTTGATTTTTCTGAAGATTGTTATGGCAAATTGATATATATTGAGTTTATTAAGTTTTTAAGAGAGGAGAAAAAGTTCGACAACATAGAGCAATTAAAGAATCAATTAAATGAAGATAAAAATAATTGTCTTGAAATATTAAAAAATATTTTATAATGTCCAGATAAATCCTTAATTTTGTTTTTTCAATCTGGATTTGGATGTAATATTCATATTTGGAGTTATTAATGATAAGCAAAGAACAAAGAGCCGAAATAGTAGCAAAACACGGCAAACATCCACAGGATACAGGTAGACCAGAAGTCCAAATAGCTCTTCTGACAGCTAGAATTAATGATCTAACTCATCATTTAGAGCATCACAAAAAAGATAATCATAGCAGAAGAGGATTAATCAAATTAGTCAGCAAAAGACGTAAACTGCTTGATTATTTAGCCGAAAAAGATATCGAAAGATATAGAGAGATTATCAAAGTACTTTCAATTAGAAAATAATATAATCAACTTCAAAAATTATTTTTGAAAAATTTAGAACTCAAATTAAAATTAAACAATGAATAAAGAGGAAGTATCCATCGAATTAGATGGTAGGAAATACAAACTGGAAACTGGCAGATTTGCTAGGTTTGCTGATGGTGGAGTAATGGTCACTTGCCAGGATACGATGGTTTTAGTAACTGTAGTAGCTTCAAAGGAATCATTACCAGAAGTGGATTTTGTCCCTTTGCAGGTTGAATACCGTGAAAAATCTGCATCAGCGGGGAAATTCCCCGGCGGTTTTTTAAAACGCGAAGGACGCCCGACCGATCGAGAAATACTTATATCAAGATTGATTGATAGACCAATTAGACCATTACTTCCCAAGTATTGGAATTATGAAACACAACTGATTGCAACTGTATATTCCGCTGATCCTGATGTTGATCCAGATACTATTGCTGCGACAGGTGCTTCTGCAGCATTAATGATATCTGATATACCTTTTAATGGGCCCGTATCGGAAGTCAAAGTCGGCAGAATTAATGGAGAATATATATTAAATCCATCATTTAGTGATTTAAAATTTAGCGATATTGATATTACAGTCGCCGCTACAGATTCATCAATAATCATGGTTGAGGGAGAATGCAATGAAATATCAGAAGAAGAATTTTTAGGTGCTTTGGAATTTGCACATGAAAAAATCCGATATCTTAATGCTCTACAGATGAAATTAGTTGAATCAGTTGGTAAACCCAAGCGAGAATTTATTGAAGACAAAGCACCGGAAGAAATTGCAGAATTAATTATTCCAAAAATTGAAAATGAAATAGAAGAATTTATAAATAAAAAAACAATAAAAAAAGAACGTACCGAATTCAGACGTGCTTTAAAAGAAAAGATATTAGAATTGGTTTTTGAAAAATATAAAGACAGTCAAATATATTCAGAAGCCCAGCTTAAAAAATATACAATTGAAGTAATTGATAAGCTCGAAAAAGCAAAAATGAGACAAATGATACTCGAAAAGGGTATTAGATTAGACGGAAGAGGAACAACTGATATAAGACAAATATCTTGTGAAGTTGGATTATTACCTAGAACACATGGTTCATCTTTATTTACACGAGGTGAAACTCAAAGTCTTTCGACAGTAACTTTAGGTACAAAAAAGGATGAACAAATTATTGATGGTTTAATGCCAGCTTATTCAGAACAATTCATACTACATTATAATTTTCCACCTTTTAGTACAGGTGAGATAAAAAAATTAGGACTTGGAAGACGAGAAATAGGTCATGGTAATTTGGCACAACGAGCATTAAAACCTATCATACCTGATACTACTCATTTCCCTTATACAATCAGAATCGTATCTGATATACTTGAGTCTAATGGTTCCTCTTCAATGGCAACTGTATGTGCCGGTAGTCTCGCGTTGTTCGATGCAGGTGTTCCTGTGCCAAAACATGTTGCAGGTATAGCTATGGGGCTGATTAAAGAGGGTGAGCAAATAGCCATACTCACAGATATACTAGGTGATGAAGATCATCTTGGTGATATGGATTTTAAAGTAACCGGTACTTATGATGGAATAACAGCTTGTCAAATGGATATAAAAATAGATGGATTATCTATAGAAGTAATGAAAAGAGCTTTACTACAAGCAAGGGAAGGACGCGAGAGAATTCTTGAAATACTTTATCAAGTTATTAATAAACCGAGACCGGATTTGTCGCCTTATGCGCCACGATACACTGCAATTAAGATCGAACCTGAGAATATTGGAGCAGTCATAGGTAGTGGGGGCGAAACTATTAGGGCGATATGTCGAGAAACGGAAACAGATATTAACATTGATGATGATGGTACTATTTTAATTGCTGCTACATCCAAAGAAAAAAGTGATATGGCTGTTAAAATGATACAAGATATAGTACGAAAACCTGAAGAGGGGGAAATTTATCAGGCAAAAGTAATTGAAATAAAAGAAGGAATAGGTGCCATTGTTCAATTTATGACCGGTAAAACTGGCCTTCTACATATTTCACAAATTTCAAGGGAAAGGGTTAATAATGTATCTGACTTTTTGAAAGTCGGAGATGAAATCGAAGTTAAGTTGGTGGAAATATCCAAAGAAGGCAAATACAGGCTAAGTCGAAAAGTACTTTTGCCAGAAACTGGTGCAACTGAAAATAATTATAAAGATAGTAACAAACGTTATTCTGGTAATAAACCATTTCAAAAGCATCCTCCAAAATCAGGTGGTAAGTCTGATTACAGAAGTAATAAATAATTTTATTTAATTCTTCATTAAATAATTCTCTCTTAGTTATTTTAGTCGTAAGACAAATTTTAAGGATATTAGATTTATCGAATCTGAAGTAATATTAAAACTTAAATCGTCGCTTACGTCAAAATCATATAAATGCGCCCCAACGTATGCATCAATAGCGGATAAAACATATACGCCACAAATAAAAAATATGCTGATATCACGATTATTCCTGTAAATTTCCTTATTTGGATTATTTTGAATTTCTAAATCCTTAAAGAGATTGTGATTATGTATAGCATTATAAGTTAAGGCACTTACAGCTATGGCAAAAATTGGTGCTTTCCAATATGAACCTACATATATTTGACCACCGCCGGGAAAAATCAGTGACCAAATTATTGCTATTGTCGGAGATTTTGTAAGATAGTTTTTACTTATTTGATTTGTATCTGATTTTATATGTTGTGATTCTGCATTATTTACTGATTCATTACTTTGTGAATAAGCTGAAATATAACATGTTAAGATTAATAAGTTTAGAAGAAAAAATAATCTGAATTTTTTCATAATGAATATACCGCAATAGCTTCGATTTCTATTAAAACATCTTTGGGTAATCGGGCAACTTGATAAGCAGCTCTAGCTGGTTTACTATCTCTAAACCAATCCTCATAAACTTTATTCATTTCAGCGAAGTCGTTCATATCTTTGAGTAAAACAGTGGTTTTTATGATATTGTTTAAAGATAAATTTTGACTTTTGAGTATAGATTCAATGTTTTTAATAACTTGCTGGGTTTGTTCTGAGATATTATTACCTACGATATTACCTGAATTATCAATTGGAATTTGTCCAGATATGAAAAGTAATTCGCCAGTAACTTTTATTGCTTGAGAATATGGTCCAATTGGTTTAGGTGCGTTTTCAGTATAAATTATTTCTTTCATAAGTGATTTATCTATTGATTAACATTTTTTCCTAATATTGCAGCGCCAATAATACCAGTATCATTTAGGAATTTAGCTTTCATAATTTTTACTTTTTTTGCAATATTTGGTAAAGCTCTTTTTTTTATTGTTTCTAATGCTCGTTTGTAGAAAATATCATTAATTTGTGATATACCGCCCCCAACAACAACAAATGGTATACCAAGTAAATTCATTGCAGAAGCCAATCCAACGCCGAAAAACTTACCGGCTTTGGATAAAGCTTCCAAAGCTTCGCATTCTTTTGCATCAGCATATTCTGATATGTCTTTAACATCAACATTTTCAGGTACGTCAAAATTATAAATTGAATTTTTTACTGCATCTTTAAATAGTCTTATAATGCCCTGACGACCGATGAAATATTCAAGTGTACCTTTTGTTAAATCTGTTTCCTGATTATCAACATCGGCTCTAATTATTGTATGTCCGATTTCCCCAGCACTGCCGTCATATCCCCGGAAAATTTGACGGTTGTGTATTATAGCTCCTCCAACACCAGTACCAAGTGTGACATAAAGAAATGAATTTAATTTTTTACCAGCTCCAATTTCTAGCTCTGTTAGTGCAGCAGCATTTGCATCATTATCAATAGCAAGTGGAATTTTCTTTTTCGTTTTGATTTGCTCGAAAAAGTTTATACCATTAATAGATGGAATATTAGGTGAAATTAATACAGTACCATTATTAATTATTCCTGGTATTCCAATTCCGATGCTTTTTATATTATCGAAATTTTTTAATACTGAATTTATAATATGATTGATTTTTGTTATAATTGAATTTTTAGATTTCTGGGTTAATTCGTATGTATCCTTGAATACGATTTTGTATTTTTCATCTATTATACCAGCTTTGATTGATGAACCGCCAATATCTATTCCTAAATACATTTCATTATCCTGAACATGTAAATTTATGATTGGGTTTGTTCAATTTCAGTTAAAAATTTAAAATCTTTTATACCATTTTGGTGTTTTGCCAAAATGAAATGGAATTTTGAGCCTATTCCATATTCACTTTCAGCCCAGATTTTCCCGCCGTTTTTTTCAATAAATTCTTTGCATAAAATAAGACCAAGTCCAGTACCTTTTTCTCGCATGGTTCCTTGTGTTGTAAATTGAACATCTATTCGGAACAGTTTTTTCAAATCCTCTTCTTTAATGCCTATGCCGTTATCTTCGATAATTACTTCAATGTATTGCAGGGATTCTTTTGCATAAATGTTTATTTCACCTCCTTCATTAGAAAATTTGACAGCGTTTGTCAATATATTTCTAAAAACACTGGAAATCATATTTAAATCCGCATAAACAATGGTTTTAGGAAGAATATTCTGATTTATTTTAATATTTTTTCTTGATGCATTTGAATATAAAAGATTGACATTATTGTCGGCAATATATGATAAATCAATGTAATCAGGATTGAATTCAATAGCACCACTCTGAGTTCTTGCCCATTGCAAAAGATTTTCTAATAATTCAGACAGGTAATTTGAAGATTTATGTAGTTTATAGAAACTGTCTTCCAGCTTACTTTTACTCATTCTATGGTAATTGTTTGCTAATGTATAAGATGATAAAATCATAGCTTGTAGTGGATTTTTAAGGTCGTGGGCAATAATAGAAAAAAATTTATCTTTCGTTGCCAACGCTTCACGTAATTTTTCCTGACTATTTAAGAGTTCGATATTTATCTTTTGTAACTCTTCTTTTTGCTGTGTGATTAGTCTGTTTTTTTCAGCTAAATCGAGATTGGCTTTACGAATCATCTCATTTTTTTGGGTCAGCAATTTATTCGCTTTCTTTTTAGTCAAATATCTGTTAAATAAGATTACTGCTATAATTAGAATCAGAGCTAATATTGAAATAAAGTATTTTGTTTGTTGCTCTTTTTCTCTTTTTAGAATTTGATTTTCTTTTTCTTTTTTTTCGGTTTCGTATCTTATTTCGATAGCAGAGATTTGATTTCTAATCTCTTCGCTTGCGATTGAATCTTTAATGGATGTATATAATTTGTGATAGTTTAATGCATTTTTGTAATTACCCATTGATTCGTAAATTTCATATAGTAGACTATAACTATCCAGCATATATTTTCTGTTATTTTTTTCGTAAGCTGCATCGAGGGCTTTTTTGGCATATTGATAAGCTTTTTCGTAATCCCCCATTTTATAATAAATAATACCGATATTATTAAGCCTATTACTCAATTGATCTGTATCGGTTGAAATCTCTTTTATTTCGAGGGATTTTAAAGAATAATGAAGTGCTAGCTTATAGTCCTGCATCTCTGCATATACTTGTCCGATGTTGTTGTAAAGGAGACCAATTCCACGCATATCCCCTAATTCCATTGCATTTTTCAGAGATGAACTATAGCTATCCAGAGCTTTTGGAAAATCTTTTTTTTCAAAATATACATTACCTATATTATTTAAAGTTTTAGCAACTAATTTTTTATCATTCAAATTGTAGCTAATTTTTAATGCCTTTTCGAGATACTCAAGGGCTTTATCATAATTATTTAAAGCAAAATATACATTACCGATTTTATTGAGAATATTTGAAATTTGTAATGTGTTTTTTTGCTCTTCATAGATTTTTAAAGCTTCTAATGAATATTCTATAACTTTATCATAATCTCCAAGCGTACGATAAATGAATATTAAGTCATTAAAGGTGTTTAGAATTTTATCATTATCATTTATTTTTATGTAAATTGATTTTGCTTTCTGATAATAATATATTGAGTTGTTATAATCATATAATAAGGAATAAAGTAAACCAAGATTAAAATAAGTATCAGCTATTTTTTTATCATCGCTAATTTTTTCTGCTAAGACTAGATTATCTGTTAAAATTTTAATTGCATCATTGTATTTGTTAATATGCATGTAAGAAGTAGCGATATTATTCCTTGTTTTGAATATCCCTTCCTTGTCATTGATTTCAGAATAGATTTGATTGGATTTTTGATAAAAATCAATTGCTTTTTCTGAATCGTTTTTATAATCAAAATATAAGCCCATTAAATTTAATGATTTAGCTTGTTCTTTTTTGTTGTTATATTTTTTTGCCAAACTTAATGCTTTGGTGGCGTATTCATAGCTTTTATCTAGTGATTTATCAATGTATTTTTCAGCAATCAGATTTAAAATTTCAAGGCTATTTTTCTCATCTTTTGTTTTTAGAATTTTTAACAAGCTATCAATATTCGATTGTGCATATAATGGAAAAAGGATTATTAATAGAATGATAGATAGAAGCAGTATTTTATATAGTTTTTGCATTTAAATCAAAAATTTTTAATCATATATCTTATAATTTAGAATAAAATCAAAATTTGTTCCAAAAATAATAAAAAAAAAATTTGCATTTTAAATTTCTTTTTATTATGTTTGTTGGTAATCGATTAAAAAAAATTAATAATTCTAAAATTTGTAATTATATATTAATTATCGATTAATATAACTTTAAACTGAGAGATAACAAAATTTAATTGAAAGTGATGTTCTTTTAAAATATGCAAAAGGAAAAATATTATTGTTTGTTAAGATTTTTGATTAAAATTTAATTTAACTAAAATTTTACTCAAAAATAGTACAAAAGATTTTTATATAAAAAAATTTGCTTTTTTAAATATTATTATTTAAATTACAAGTTTTTTTTATTTATTTTTCAATTTGAAATTTTAGAAATTTTTATATGTATTTATAAGTCTTAAATCTATTTTTTAATTAATAACAGGAGGTTACAATGGAAATTTTAATCGCAATATTATGGTACCTGCAGATAATGTTTGTGGGTGTAACTTACACAGTTGAAGAAGTCGATATGATGATTATCACAAATCAGCCAGTAATTGAGCAAGTTCAAAATGATCAGCAGTTGTTGAATACAATTTTAGATAATTTCAACAGCAATTATACAATTACAATCGAAAATGGTGCAGTAGATATTTGGGACGATCCTCCACCTTCAAAACCAATTAAAATGAAATAAATGTTCTTTTAAAATGAATTTGTAAAACATAATTTAGGAGAAAAAAAATGCAACTATTCATAGCAATACTTTGGTACATATTGGTTTTCCTTGCTGGACCTGAAATTCTTGACAGTAAAAAAGAAGTTACTCAGCAAGATGCAAAACCAAAAATGGAAGCAATTAAGAAAGTTGATTTATCGCACAAACAAAGCAGAGTCATTGTTTGGGATGATGATGAGACATCATCACATCTTAAATAAGTGATTTCAATGCTTTAACATTATTACAATTTTAATAAGATTGTAATAGTGATAATATGGACATAAAAAGTATTAAAATTTATTCAGGGATGGAATTTATCAAGGTATTTTCACGTGGGGTAAAACAGGGTATTTTGGAGATAAAAAATTAGTCAAATAAACATACAAATGCCTTAAACATCATTTTAAATATTTAGTACATTTATTTGTTGCTAAGCTTCCCCAAAAAATTTTACTCAGCTCAATATAAAGAGTTGAGTTTTTTATTGAAACAAAATAATTTTATTCTAAACCTTCTTTATGATGTTGGCTGGTTTTGGAATTATTAAAGGAGTAATTTTCTAATCTAAGCATTTCATTTAGTTCAGTTATAAAAAGTTTATTATAAATTATAAAAGCTTATAAAATTTGAAAAAGCTGATGAGTTTTTATCTCATCAGCTTATTTATTGGAAACAATTTGATAAATATTATTCTTCAATCGGTGTTTCAATGATTATATCTACTCGTCTACTGTAAAATCTACCTTCGGGTAATTCATTGTTATATATCAGGTATTTCTCCCCATAGCCGTTTATATCGGTATTTGAGAATTTCAGATAATCATCTACGGCTTTCGCCCTCTGAAAGGATAAGCGTTGATTATAATCCTCAGGTCCCATTCTATCGGTGTGGCCCAAAATCTTAACAGAAGCATTAGGTTTTAAAGACTTTTTAATTAATTCAGCCATTTTGGCATTATAAAAACTGAGTTTTGATTCATCATAAGAGAATAGAATCAAACTATAGCGATCAATATACTTATCTTTTATTCTTTCAGTTCTTTTCTTTTGCACCGTTACTAATTCGACAGGTATTGAGCCAACATCGGTTTCGTATTTTTGATTTTGATTATCGGTAATATTCAATTTGTAATTTAATAAATCACTTGTGCGAGGAATATTGTTTTGTTCACTATCTAAGTGCCAATCAACAATTTGAGGTAAATCGGTAGTACCAGAAAATGTTTGCAAAGTTTTGCCTTTTTGAAATGCAATGAGTTGCCAATTTTTAATACCAGCTTCGGCATTAATATTATTTCTGAATCTTACGGTTGGTGGATTAGTTACTCTAAATGTGTCATTTGCGAAAACCGGTGCGATAATTTCCCATTTATTTGAAGTGATTTCGACTCTTCTATTTTCCTGAATACCTTCAGGATCCCGAATGTTAGTTGGTTCCTGAGGTAAATTTCTTTTACCAAGAATCATTCGGTCCGAAGAAATTCCCCAAACATCTCTGAGATAATTTCGAACATTTTCAGCTCTTTTTTCGGAGAGAGCTAAATTTCCTTTTTCGAGTCCAGTGTCTGAATTACATCCATCAATGGCAATCTTTGCATCAGGATGCTCTTGCATTCTTTTGCCAATGATATTAAGCACGTGATAATAAGTTTCGATATTATTAAGGTAAAAAGTTTGGTCAATTGAGAATTTTTTAGTTTCATCTGAACTTAATAGTTTATAACGATTTGGAATTTCGGCTGAATTATCGTCAAAGAAAATGTATGTTAATAGTGGTTTTACATTTGTAGAGAGATATTCCTCAACTTTCATTTTTATAATTTGAGACTCATTTTCCTTATCGTCGATTGCTGATGCTAAGATTGAGGCGAAAAGTATTGGTTTAGGTGGTACTGGTTTAGCGGGTTCCGGAATGGGCATATATTTAATGGATGCACCTAAACGAATAGTATTTGTTTTCCAGTCGAAATCTGATACATCAACAATATTTGTCAGCATATAATTGTAAAATATTTCTGGTGCAATTATCCATTCTCCAGAACTAATGATAGGTATTTCATAACTTAGACCACCAATCAAGGAAGCTTTGAAGGTGGATAAATTGGCAATCTCAAAATCAGGAAAAACTAATCTTTGCCTTGTATTGTTTTCATAAGCACCAGTTTCGGGTTTAAGGATTGATTCAATATGGGAATATGTTTTTGAAATATTTAATACACCAAAAGTGGCACCTAAATGAATAAAGAAATTGTCAAAAAGACGATAATTTAACATTGGCTCTAAACCAATAAAGCTAATTTTGGAATCCAATGAATGTTCAAAAATTCCATTTGTTTCGATATTTCGCTGGTAATCATATACTGTTTCGGATTCCTCTGCTTTAAGTTTTCCATCGATAGAATAATAGCCACCTCTGATAGCAATTAGGAGATTTTTTATAACAGGGTATTCAAATAATAATCCTACAGAAAACCCAATACCAGAGCCTTCCTCAAATTTTGGGCAACAGCTTGGAAATGGAAGTTGCATACCAGTAAAGTTAGCATTATGTTGATTCAGATTTAAATTTCCGTAAAGACCGTAACGTGGCATATCATTTTGGATTTCTTCTGGCTTGAGTGGATTGGCTTTTTGGCTTAAAGCAAAATTAAAGGATATTAATGCAGTCAAAATATACAAAAAGCAATGTAATAGTCGATTTATTAAACTCGTAATTCTCATCTTACCACCTCTAAGATAGTTGTCAATGCCTCAAAATCAGTAGTTAAAACTAATATATAGATTCCCGTGTTAAGATAACGTAAATCGAGATTTCTTGATATTGTACTTTTTTCGGATATTATATCATTCCAGGTGTAAATAACATTACCGAGTGTATTAATCAAACTAATTTTTAAATTAGTTTGATATGGTATATTAGCTAAGATGTTGGTATTATCATTTGCTGGATTAGGATATATAATTACTCCAATATTACCAGAGCCTTCAGTGAATAGTCTTGTATTTCCTCCTTCTTTGCATAGTCCATCAAGAGCAAATATAGAATCTATTAATGAAACATTAGCAGCACAATCCGTCCATTCAAAACTTATAAACTGAATTTTAGTTTGCTCGGCATTTCCAAGAGTTGCAAGGAATTGCAGAGTGAATAATATACTATCATTAGCCTTACGTGTACCATTGATTGTTATTATTCTTTCATTTCCAATTATTGTTCCATTAGGAGTATTAGCTTTGGGAACAAGTAGAGATTTATTATAACTGATTGTGGTTGTATAATTAAATACCTTGCAAAAGTCCAAATCATTTGATGCCTTTATATATAGAGGTATTGATACGCTATCGCCTGGTTTTGCCCGAATTATAGTTTCAGGCATAGCAATTATAGAATTTGGATAAATTACAGTTATAGGTACAGGAGGTGAAGTATTTTTGCATCCTTTGTCATCGGTAACTAAGACTGTATAATTTCCACTTTCTTTGACTGTAATTTTCTGAGTAGTTTCACCTGTTGACCATAAATAGTTGACATATGGACCACCAGCGTCTAAGATTAGTGAGTCGCAGTTGCAAAAGGTGGTAGGACCTAAAGGAGTAATAACAGGTTTTGGTAATGGGTTAACAATAACAGTAATTGAATCAATAGCTTTGCAAGATTTAGAATCAGAAACATTGCAATAATAAGTAGTAGTGGTTTTGGGTGTAACCTGAACCATAGGCTTGTCATTGTCTATTAGCCCTTGAGCAGGCGTCCAATTATAATTATAGGGTGGAGTACCATTTTGTGCTAAATTTCCAATGACAACTGTGTCTCCGTAACAAATCTCAATTTGATTTCCAATATCTATTGTTGGTAAAGGATTGACTACAACACGAATTGAAGCAGTACTACTACAGCCATTATCATCTGTTACATTAAGCGTATATTCGGTAGTTGCATTTGGATTAGCTATTGGATTCTGTATATTTATAGCAGATAAACCACTTGCAGGAGACCACTGAAACTTGTATGGTGGCTTGCCTGAGGATATAGCCGGGGTTAATTGAATAGCTTCACCTCTACATATTTCAATAGTATTTGTCATTGTTACAATTGGTAACGGATAAACAGTAACAAGTATGGTATCGAGACCAAATTGACAGCCGTCAGCTGTGGTTCCTTTGACAATATATCGTGTAGTAGAAGTAGGATTAACAGTCGGAGATTTTTGATTCGATGAAAATCCGGCAGGAATTGATGACCATTCATAAGTTGCAGCTCCTTCAGCATTCAGGATAACAGGTTTACCACTACAAACACTGCTAATATTGCTAGTTGCAGTAACATTGATTTGATCTGGACAGGAACGGCAGCTTATTGTTTGTGTATATAAGCCTGCCATTAATACTGAAAAGCAATCTGTATTAGTCCTAAGGGTATAAGTATAATTTGTTTGATTCTGTGTTACTGAAGTATTGAATACTACAAAATTCCAAAATTGAGCTGATACATTTATAGGTGTACCATTAAATTCAAAAGGTACAAGACCATTTGGTGGATTTGCGTTTTCCTGTAAATCTGCTACGAGTATAAATGCCTCACCAAAAGTGGAGTTAGCACAAAAATTTTGGTTCGATTTGGTATGAGTGTAAGTTATTCCTTTATCAGTAGTAAATAAACCGTCTTCAATGTGTAAACGGCCAAGATAATTTGCTTGTAAATCTCGGTAAATGACTAATAAAGTTATACCATCTACTTCCCAGTTATCATTATCGACATCAAATGAATAATTACCATTTTCGGTGATTACTGAAGTTACATCAACCCTAAAATTACGTGTACCAATTTCCTCCCAGCATTTTTTCCCAGCTTGCCCAGCAATAATTGAATTTAATACAACTGTTTGCTGATTTGGCTTGACTACAGTTAATTTCGGATTAGTAGGAGAATTTGCTCTATAAGATACACCCCACCAAACAAATGCTTTCTCAACTTTTTTGCAGGTACTTAATTCAGAAATATTTATAGTAATTGGGGTTGGATTGCCTGGTGGAGTTGCCATTCTATTAGTGATTTTGAATGATTTATGGAAATAATTCAATCCGCATTTTTCCTGATTGTAAACAACATTGTTTAATGAAGCTAAAACATTGAATTCAAAAAGGAAAATTAATAGGAAAATAGGTTTGATTAATTTCATATTTACTCCATATAAATTTTTGAAGATTTGTTTTCTATAAAATTTCTATTTCGTTAGTTAATTAAAAATCGATGTCAATAAATTTGATAATTTGAAATTTTTCTGGCTATAACTAAATAAATTTCAATGAGAATGTAGTATATATTTTTGAAGTTAATGATTTTACTAATAAAAAAAGCTCAAAAAACAATGATGATAAATAAATTACGTTTCAAATAATATGTAATTTATAAAATTATTCTTGTGCTAAAAAATTAAAAATGTGCTAAAAAATAAAAAAGTTTATGATATGAAATTTAATATAATAAAATTTTAATAATCTGTGATAAAATTGGATTTTAACTGTTATTACTTTAAAAATGAGATTAAGTTTTATGAAAAAGCGTGAATTAAAATCAATTTCCGATGAAGATTTGTTCTATCTTTTATATGAGGATAAAGAAACAGCTCGATTGGCATTCGAAGAGTTATATTCACGCTTTGCACCCAAAATTTATACTTATTGCAAAAGAATTCTTCAGAGCGATGAATTAGCAGAAGATATTTTTCAGGAAACTTTTTTAAGGTTTTACGAGAGTTCCAAAACCGAAAGAGTAATGACTAATGTCAGTGCTTATATCTTTCGAATTGCACGTAATTTATGTTTAAATGAAAAACAGAGAAAATACCATAGTTTCGGTCAATTTGAAGAACTAAATTACATAACAGAGAATGATTTTCAGGAAAGGAAAGATAAAATAAATTTGGTTGACTCTGCAATTAAACTTTTACCTGACAAATACCGAGAGGTTTTGGTATTAAAAGAATTTCTAGGTTTTTCTTATAATGAAATAGCTGATTTACTTAATACTACTTTACCGTCTGTTCGGATTAATATTTTTCGGGCGAAGCAAAAATTGCGTGAAATATTAGCTCCTTATATTGAGGATTTTAAAAAATGAGATTAATAACAAATTAAATGATAGATATGAAAGAATATTCAAATATGACTTCATCAGAAAAATTAATAGCTTTAATTGATGGTGAATTACCAAGCGAAGAAACAACAACTTTATTCTATGAACTTGCTCAAAATGTTGAGCTTCAAGAAGAGATGAGAGAACAGCTTGCAATTAGGCAGTTTTTTGCTACAAAGCAGTTGGTACCACCCGATTACCTCAAACACAAAATATTGCACTCCATTGGTTTAGGTTCATTTCTATCCATAGCTTCAGCTAAGCTCACATCCTCAGGCTTAGGTTTTGTTGGTTTATCAACGCTTAAGAGTAAAGCTTTTCTTATGCTATCTTCTGCATTAATTGGTTCTTTGTTCACTTTATACTTTACAGAAAATTTTCAATCAGACAAAAACATTACATTTGACGAACCTGTACCAATCATTCATTCATTCCAAATAGATGAACCTCAGAATAATTATAGAATAGAAGCTGATCTAACACAACCTGCCAGTATCACTAAAAATACGAAGAGTAACCCTAGTCAAATTGTATCGAAATTTAAAACTTCAGAAGATGAACCATTTTTCGATTATAATTCATCAATTAATGGAATTAAAATTGTTTCTGTTGATAAATATCAAAGCCAATATAAACCATTGAAATATCGTAATGTCTTGCATAATGAGACTGAGAAATATGATTTCGATAAGCCAGTTTATCCAAAGTTTGTTGATTATTTATCCCTGCAAATAAGAGGATTTGCAACCCGTTCTATACCAGAACTTAATGTACCACCACTTGATAATCCGGTGATGAATAATATGGCTATAGCTCTATTCTATAAATTTGATAAAAATATGCAAGTAGGCATCGAAGTTGGTCAAGAAAACTTTATGCAAGAATATTATCAATACGAAATGGGCAATTTGAAAAGAGATATAAAGCAAAATTATACAGCATTTTGGACGGGAGTTTCCTTCCAATACAATATTGCAGAATATGGATATAACCAAAAACTTTATCCATTTACAAGGGCATTTCTTGGAGGAACTAATGTAGGACCATTATTGCGTGGTATGATTGGACTGCAATTTGATTATGAAAATAGTTTTTCTCTGTTTACGGGGATTGAATCTACTGCCTTGTTTTACCGTTATTCTGGGAATACATTTTCAACATATAAATTAGGCTTGACATTTGGTGGATCTGTTAATTTTTAAGGTTGGAAAAATTGAAAAGTTCAAAATATATATTAAATACATTGCTTTTTTTATCAATTTTGTTATATACAATTTTAAGTTATAGCTGTACATCACCTATAGATGTAAATGCGAATCGTCAGGTTATGGAATACAATGATTCAAATAAAGAGTTAAGTGGAAAGGAGTTGCATTTTAATGTATATGAAATCAACTTTATTGATGTTGCATATGGTAGTTCACAAGCTCAATATGTAGTTATTTCAAATCTATCAAATAGAGATATTCTAATTGGAAATTTTAGATTTAGCAAATATGAAAATCTATTTAAAATAACACATCCAAAACTGCCGATATTATTAACTAAAATTGGTACTGACAATAGTTCGCGTGAATTAATGATAACATTTACAGCCAATGAACTTGGAGAAATAACCGATACATTATTCATAGAAAATATGCAACAACCACAACTAATAATAAATGCAAAAGTTCCTTATGTAGATGTTATTGATGTAGATTTTGGATTCCAAAAAATTGGCCAATCCAAAGTAAAACCACCGCTGTATATATATAATCATAGTAGAAAGCCTATAATAATTAATAGTTATCGTTTGGTTGACCCAGAGGATGCTTTTCAAGTATTAAGTTCCCTACCTATTGAAATACCACCTACCTCAAAATATAGTGTCATAATTAAATTTACTCCACAAAGTGAAAAGCCATACAATGGTAGAATTGAATTCAAAATTGATGGAGTTCAAGGCTACATTGATAATACCGCTCAATTAAGCGGTTATGGTATTAAATAACCTGATTACTCGTTAAAGAAAATTAACATTTTTGTAAAATCCTTAAAATTATTTAAATTTTGTTATTGAATTATTAATTTTTTTACTTAAATTATAAATAAAACAATATTTCAAAACATATTAAACATTGGTAAAATCATATTATTAAGAAAGGAGGTAATTAAAGTTTTGAGATAATCAAGTTTCCAGAAAAAAGCCCTAATTTTTAGATAAGCTTTAGTTCGCAGGAGGTCTCTATAGTCTAATTTGAGAAGGATTGCCTATGAGATGCTTAGTTAATTCCATTTATAATTTGAGTAAAAATTTTACTCAAAACGAATTTTCCCTTAATCATTTTATACAGAGCTCTTCCCGTAAAACATTTTATTATTTATTTAATCATCGTTTATCGTTTACTCACATATTAGCCATTCTTGAAATAATCAAAAACAGTTCTGAATTAAGTCAATTCCAAATTTTTGATTTTCACAATCAATGCAATCCACCACCAATTAAATTTTATTTCAAATCCTGTCCACAGGCTCTTCTCATAATATTTGGTATTTGAAAAGTTTGTTTCACTAACAATATAAGGTTCTATGAAAACATTATACTCAATTTTATTTATTTTTCTGATAATGTTTGTTACTGGATTATTAGCCCAGAGCAGACAAATCAGCGGCAAAGTTACAGACGAGAAAGGAAGCCCATTGGCTGGCGTTACCGTTCAAGTCAAAGGTACAGCAGTAGGTACATTTACAAAATCGGATGGAACTTATAGACTAACTGCTCCAGCAGGTGCAAAAACTTTGATTTTCAGGTTACTTGGTATGAAGATTAAAGAAGTTCCAATAGGCACACTTGATGTAATTAATGTGTCTCTGGAGGAAGATAAGATTGCAATGGAAGAAGTAGTTGTTACAGCTATAGGTTTAGAAAGAGAAAAGAAATCAATTGGTTATGCATTTGAAGAAGTATCTGGAAAAATTATTGAAGAATCACGCTCGATCAACATAGTAAATGCATTAACAGGGAAAATTGCCGGTGTTCAGGTAAATAGTTCAACGGGTATGCCAGGTGCCTCATCATTTATAAGAATCAGAGGTGCATCATCAATTACCGGTTCGAACCAGCCCTTATTCGTTGTTGATGGTATTCCAATTGACAACTCCCAAATCTATAGTGGTAATCCTGATGATGGTGCTAATAATTTATTATATTCTGTAGCATACTCTAACCGTGCAATAGACATTAATCCTGAGGATATTGAATCTGTCAGTATTCTCAAAGGACCTGCTGCAACAGCTCTCTATGGTTTACGTGCAGCAAGTGGTGCTATAATCATTACAACAAAAAAAGGAACTGCCGGCTTGGGCGAACCGGTTAACATAAGTGTTAATTATGCTAAAACATTTGAAGAAGTTAATAAATTGCCTGAATTACAGATGAAGTGGTCCCAGGGAGTAAATGGTAATTTTGTTCAGCCAGGAAGTCCGACTGCCCTTTCTTGGGGTGCATTAATAGATACATTACGATATACAGGTGAGTTTAATAAATTTGATAAAAATGGCAATATAACTGGTGCAAGCGATCCTAAGGGAATTAAACCAGTTGTACCTTATGATAATTTGAATAATTTCTTTATTACAGGAATGACTGATAATTTCAGTTTCAATATGGCTGGTGGCACTGATTTCGGTAATTTTTTCCTTTCAGCTTCACATTTGGCATCCGAGGGTGTAGTCCCAAATAGTAAATTTAAAAGAACTACAGCCCGTATCACCGGTGAAGCAAGAATATCCAGCTATGTCAAAGCTTCCGGAACAATGAATTACATAAATTCTGGTGGTACGAGAATTCAACAAGGTTCTAATACATCGGGTGTTATGCTTGGTTTACTACGAACACCCCCGACATTCGATAATTCAAATGGTTACGGCAAGGATGCATACAAACACCCCGATGCATATATGTTCTTACCCGAGGGTACACAGCGTACTTATCGTGGTGGTGGTGGTTATGATAATCCATATTGGACTGTTATGAGAAATCCATTTTTTGATAATGTTGACAGATTCATTGGTAATTTTCAATTAAATTTCTATGTAACTGATTGGTTCGACATAATGTGGAGACTTGGTGGTGATATTTATTCTGACATAAGAAAACAAGAATTCTCAATTTATTCTCGTACTGTTCCCAGCGGTAGAGTTTTCAATCACGATATAACTAATTCAGATATAACCTCTGATTTAATTTTCGGATTTAATCAAAAGTTAACAGAAGATATTTTTGGTAAGTTACTTATTGGTGCAAATCTTTTCCAAAGTGCATATCATTCAGTATATGTTCAAGGGGATGGATTAATTATCCCTAATTTTTACCATATATCAAATACAACAGGCCAGATTGTCAGGGAGTCGAAAGACAAATTAAGAAGAATGGCCATATATGGTGATTTAACACTGGATTATCAATCAATGCTATTTTTCAATCTCGCTCTTCGAAATGAATGGTCAACAACATTGCCTGAGAATAATAATTCATTCCTTTTTGGTACTGGTAATATCAGCTTTATCTTTACAGAAGCCTTTAAGGATGTATTTAAATACTCAGCACTTTCCTATGGTCAAATTAAAGCTAATTACTCAATTGTTGGTAAAGATGCTCCAATGTATGGAACATTGACACAGTGGTCTCAAGCAACTTATGCTGATGGTTGGACTGATGGTATTTCTTTCCCATTTGGAGGTTTCGTTGGGTATGCTTACGGTGATGTTTTAGGTAATGATGAGCTAAAACCTGAAACAACAACTTCCTGGGAAATAGGCATAAATTTGAATTTCTTTGATAATTTATTTGGACTCGATTTTACTTATTATAATTCTCGCAGTTACGATCAGATATTCTTGGTTCCTATTGCAACATCCTCCGGGTATTTTCGACAGGTAAAAAATGCAGGGGAAATTTCCAACAAAGGTATTGAGGCAATTTTGAGTGTTTATCCTGTTAAAGGTGACTTTAATTGGGATTTCAGTTTTAATTTCTCTAAGAATGAAAATATGGTCGAAAAATTAGCTCCTGGTGTTGATAACATATTCCTTGGCGGTTTCCAAGGAGCATCAGTAAGAGCTGTTGCTGGTAAACCCTATGGTTCAATATTTGGACTTGGTTGGCTGAGAGATGAAAATGGCAACATTGCAATAAATGCTGATCCGGAAGATCCCTATTATGGCTTCCCAATAATTGATCCTACAGAAAGAAGTTTCGGAAGTGCAACGCCAGACTGGTTGTTAGGTTTTAGAAATAATCTTTCTTACAAAGGATTAACACTTTCATTTTTAGTTGATATAAAGAAAGGTGGTGTACTTTGGAATGGAACTAAAGGTGCATTGTATTTCTTTGGTACTCATAAAGACACAGAAAATAGAAATTCTATCAAAGTATTTACCGGTAGAAAAGCGATCTATGACCCCGAATTGACAAATCCAGATGGTTCAAAAGGTGGTTATAGATTTGGTGATCCGAATGATATTGAAGTAGAAGTTGGACAAAACTGGTTTGTTAATGGGAATGGTAATGGTTTTACCGGTGATAATACAGAAGATTTCATAGAAGATGCCGGATGGGTGCGTCTGAGAGAAGTAACCTTATCTTACAATTTACCCAAAGAAATTTCGAAAATGCTCTATGTATCTGATATAACAGTAAGCTTTACAGCAAGAAATCTATGGTTAAGCACCGATTATACAGGTATTGATCCTGAGACAAGCCTTATGGGTGCCTACAATGCTCAAGGTATTGATTATTTCAATATGCCTAATACCCGTTCTTATAATTTCACAATAAATTTAAGATTTTAGTTAATTGTAATGTTAATCAAAAAAAGAAGTGCTTATGAAAACAAAAATAAAAAACGGATTAATAGCTCTAACATTGATTCTGCTTGTATCTTGTGATAGTTGGATTGATCCAAATCTAAATATTGATCCAACCAGTCCAAGAGATGTTTCAATGAACGTAGTTCTGCCGACTACACAAGCAGCAATATCCTATGTAGCTGGCGGCGATTTTTATCGCCAATTGGGCTTATTCACTCAGCATTTTACTGGTTATGACAGGCAACATCTTGGCTATTACAATTATCAATTGAATGAAAATACATTTGAAAATGCATGGAATACTATGTATTCAGGTCCAATGAACGATTTGTATATATTAATTAAAAAGGCACAAGAATTAGAATCTCCTCATTATGGAGGGATTGCTAAAATATTAATGGCATATTCATTAGGAATGATTAGTGACGCTATGGGCGATATACCTTATTCTGAGGCATTTAAAGGTGTTGAAAATTTGAAACCTAAATATGATAATCAAGAACGAATATACAATTCAATTGATCAACTTTTGAGTAGTGCAATTCAGGATTTAAGTAATCCAAAAAGTGCATTTAAACCGGGTGGAGATGATTTTATCTATAAAGGTAATACAGCAAAATGGATAAAAGCCGCGTATACACTAAAGGCAAGATATTATTTACATGTAAAAAAATTCAATGAAGCATTGGATGCACTTAAAAACGGCTTTACCGATAATACAGATGATTTACAGTTTAATCACGGGGCTAAAGAATCAGAATCAAATCCATTGTACCAGTTTATGCAACAACGTGGTGATATCTATGTCGGAACTTATCTTATCAATATGATGAATGATTTGAATGACCCTCGAAGATCAGCTTTTGCTGAAGCTGATGACGAAGGGAATTTTACGGAAACTTCCTTTCCCGGTCCATTTTATGCCTCAATTAATTCACCTGTTCCATTTATTACTTATGCAGAAGCAAAGTTTATTGAAGCTGAGATTCACATGCACCTTGGCAATAAAAGTCTTGCTTATACAACATATATCGAAGCTATAACTGCCTCATGCAAAAAGTTCGGTATAGCCGATGATGACATTAATGCATATATAAATCAAGAAAGTGTTGGTTTAGGTGGAGATGATACTAAATTAACTCTTGAACATATTATGAATCAAAAGTATATTGCAATGTATTATAACAGTGAAAGTTGGACTGATTGGCGACGAACTGGCTTCCCACAACTAACACCAATACGTGGAGATAAAATTCCAAGAAGAGTATTCTATCCACAAAGCGAACAATTGTATAATAGGGAAAATTTAATGGCAGCTGCACCAAACTATAATTTGCCAATATTTATATTTGAAAAATTATGGTGGGATAAAACGTTCTGGAATCCTTAAAAATATATTAAACATTTATTTTAGCCCGGTGAGAAATTTTCTGCCGGGCTTTTTTATATAATTTTGTATAAGTTAGGATAACGAATTTCAAGAGATAATTTATGGATATCTACGAATTCCATTCTGTTTGTTTGGTGAATGGGATAATACTCGATGATGAGCAGATAAAAATATTCGAGCGATACCACAGAGAACTTGTATATTGGAACGAGAAAATCAATCTAATATCAAAAAATGATATAGATCACATTTATTTGCGACATTTTTTACATTCTTTATCAATTCTAAAATATATTTATATTCCACAAAAATCATTTTGTCTTGATATTGGCACGGGAGCTGGATTCCCCGGATTGCCAATTAAAATAGCCCGAACAGATTTAAAAATGACATTAATTGATTCAATTAAGAAAAAAGCCAAAATAACTGAAATGTTTGCTTTACATACAGGTTTAAAATATATTGAAGTTTTATCGAAAAGAGTTGAGGAATTAAAAAAAGATATGGATTACAAAAATAAATTCGATTTTATATTCGCTCGAGCAGTTTCGACCGTAAAAAATTTAATTTTCTGGTCATTGCCATTAATAAAGGATCAAGGGAAAATTGTTTTACTTAAAGGTGGAGACTTGCAAAAAGAATTAAAAGAAATATCTAAACTTATCAAAAATCTGGAAGTTGAAGAAATTCAAATCGATTTGCTTAATTGTGATTGGTTCAAAAATGAGGAGAAAAAAATTTTGATTTGTTATTTAGCTTGATAATGCTGAAATTTTTTGCTTTTTATACGTCTAATTAATGAATAAACGAAAGATATTATTCGAAATGAAGAAAATTACATTAATATTAATATTATTTTTACTTATAATTGAGAATTCTACAGGGCAGGAACTGAAAAGTGCTCTGAAAATAGCACGTGTTAAATATTCAGGTGGTGGAGATTGGTATAATGATCCATCTGCTGAGGTCAATCTTTTAAATTACATAAAAAAACATACAAACATAGCCGTCAATCCGGTATACGAATATGTCGAACTTGGTTCTGATAACTTATTTCTTTATCCGATAATATTTTTAACAGGCCACGGAAATGTCAAGTTCACCGATGCCGAAGTGCGTAGATTGCGAGCTTATTTAGAAAACGGTGGATTTTTATACATTGACGATGACTATGGCCTCGACCAATACATCCGTAAAGAAATGAAAAAGGTCTTTCCTGAACAGGAATTTGTGGAATTACCATTTTCTCATGGAATTTATCGCTCTCATTTTATTTTCAAAAATGGTTTTCCAAAAATTCATGAACACGATGATAAACCACCACAGACTTTCGGTTTATTCCATAAAGGTAGATTATGTGTAGTCTATACTTATGAGATTAATCCTTCAGACGGTTGGGCAGATCCAGAAATACACAATAATCCACCCGAAAAACGTGAGGAAGCTTTAAGAATTGGAACCAATATAATTGTTTGGGCATTATCAAATTAGTAGGTAACGTATGCAAGAATTTCAGATAAATTATACCAATATTATTGATAAATTGAGAAAAACCCAAAAGGCTGAGTTGAACATCAGTCTGATTAACGGTATTTTCAATGCTTTGAGCATAATTTTAAGTCTCATATTGTTTGTCTCAATAGCAGAAGCTATAATTCAAGGGGACAAAATTTTCAGAGGGATTTTGGCAGCAGTTCTTTTTTTGGGTGTTTTTGTGGTTATGGGTACTATACTTGGACCACATCTTGGTAAATTTTTAAATTTAATACCTATTGAGTCTCTTGATAAAATTGCTTTGAGGATTGGAAAATATTTTCCAGAAATAAAAGATCGACTTAGCAATGCCATTCAAATTATTGAAGAATATAAAAAGAAATCGAAAGATACAGATTTAGTTTATGCCGCTTTCAATGAAATTGCTCAAATTTCATTTAATAAAGATTTTACAGTTATAATTGATAAAAATGAGTTCAAAAAGTCATTTGTAATATTTTTTATAATTTTAATAATATCATTTTCAAGTTTCATAGGCTTCCAATCAATTTTAGGTGGGGCAATATACAGAGTAATGAATTTTAATACATCTTTTTTACCACCACCACCATTTGAATTGACAATTGAGCCATTGAATCAAGTATTAACTCGGGGCGAAAAAGCCACAATCAGAGTAATAGCTTCAGGTAAAGCACCTGGTAAAATAATTTTATATATTAAGGAATTAGAACAGAAGAATTACGAGGCATACAACCTCAGAATACAACCTGATAATACTTTCATTTATGAGATACCATCGCTCAAAAAGAATATTATGTTTTATGGTAGTGCTGATTGGCTGAATTCAAGTGTTAATACAAAAATCGGCAGGATAAACGTTACAGATAAGCCAATCATACGTTCTTTGTCTGGTACAGTAATTCACCCAACGTATACAAAAATAGCAGCAAGGAATTTTTATGAGGATAATGGCGATATCTCTGCTTTGGTTGGTTCACGTGTAGATTTGACAATTATTGCAAATAAACCATTAAAGAAATCATTTATAATTTTTGAACAAAAACACAAAATTAGCTCTGAAATTGACAATACTACTCAGGATTCGATAAAAATAGCAAAAATTCCTATGCAAATTGATGGTAAAAAAGCAAGTGGTAGTTTTAAAATCACATATTCAGGCACATATTATATTACAATCACTGATGAAGAGGGTAATAGTAACGAGGATATAATTAAGTATCAAATTATAGCATTAAAAGATGAATATCCTCAAATATCATTGATTGACCCTCAAAGTGATGCAAAGGTTAGTGAAAACGCTTTGTTACCAATGAAAATAGCTATATCCGACGATTATGGATTTTCCAGGATGCTTTTGCATTACAAATTAATTGAATCTCGTTATACAGATCCAGATAAAATCTATAGTTCGATTGAAATTCCTTTTTTAACAAATGATTTAACAGCAGAAGTGCCATATTTATGGGATTTAAATAAAATAGGTATTTCGCCCGAAGATAAGTACGAATTTTATATTGAAATTTTTGATAATGATGTGATTTCAGGTCCAAAATCATCAAGAACTCAAACTCTGACTGTGAGACTACCATCATTAGATGAGGTATTACAATCAGCAAAGGATTCGCAAAAGCAAATAGAAAAAGAACTTGAAAAAGTGTTAAAAGAAGCAGAGCAAATCAGGAAAGAAATGCAAGAATTGAATCGAGAATTACTTAAGGATTTTAATCGAAAAGAATTAGATTGGAAGGAGAAGAAAAATGTCGAAGAAATTATAAAAAAACAGCAGGAATTAGCAGATAAGCTCTCTGATATCAAAGATAAAATAGATGATGTTGCCCGTACATTACAAGAAAATAAAGCTATCTCGCAAGAAACATTAAATAAATTTCTTGAACTTCAAAGATTAATGAGCGAGGTTAATTCTCCTGAATTGAAAAGAATGCAAGATAGATTAGAACAGGCATTGCAACAAATCTCACCAGAACAAATGCAAAAATTATTAAAAGATGTACAATTTGACGAAGAAAAATTTAGAAAAAGTATTGAAAGAACATTGAAAATATTGAAAAGATTACAAGCTGAACAAAAAGTTGATGCATTAAATAAAAGAGCTGAGGATTTATTCAATAAGCAGGAAGATTTATCTAAACAAACAGAAAATACTAATCCAGCTGATGACAAGAAAAAGAGAGATTTATCAGAAGCACAAAAGTCTTTGCAAAAAGAGTTGGAAAAAATTAACAAGGAACTATCCGAACTCGAGCAATTAATGAAAGAAATCGGCGACGATATGCCACTTGACGAATTGCAAAAAGCTGGGGAAGAACTTGATTCTCAGGAGACAGCCCAAGAAATGCAAAAAGCATCAAATCAAATTGAAAAAGGTGATATGAAAGGTGCCAAAAGTTCGCAAAAGAAAGTTTCCAACAAACTCAAGAAATTTTCTGATCAAATGGATAAAGTAAAACAGGAAATGCAAAATAGAAATGCGCGTGAAGTAATGAGGAAACTACAAAAAAACATAAATGACCTTCTAAAATTATCAAAAGAGCAGGAATCACTAAAACAATCCACTCAATCAGCAGATTTTAATTCATTGCAATTACCAAATTATGCAGAAATGCAATCAAATTTATTTCAATCCTTAATTAATATAGCAAATGCAATGATTGCACTATCAGAAAAAACTTTTGCGATTACACCCGAAATGGGTAAAGCAATTGGTGATGCTTTACAGGAAATGCAAAATGCTACTGAACAATTAGCTAATAGAAGGCCAAATAATGCTCTTAAATCACAAACTTCAGCAATGTCATCACTAAATCAGGCAGCATCTCAAATGCAGGATATGTTATCAATGATGCAAAATCAAGGTAGTGGAGCTTGCGATAATCCCGGTGGCTCTGGTATAGGACAAAATCCCGGTGGTATGGGCTTAAGCGAAAGACTACAACAGTTAGCCGGTCAGCAGCAGGCTATAAATCAGGCAATGAAACAAATGATGCAACAAGCAAATCAAGGGCATATGTCACTCGAACAGCAAGCTGAATTTGGACGTTTATCACAGGAACAGGGGAAAGCTCAAAAAACAATTCAAGAACTTGTTGATGAACAAAAAAGAAACCCCGATAGAGAAAAAAGATTGCTCGGAGATTTAGAGAAAATAGCTAAAGAAATGCAAGAAGTAGTATCTGATTTGAATAGTGGCGAAATTAAACCGGAAACACTTAATCGTCAGGAAAGAATTTTATCGCGTTTGCTTGATGCGACCCGATCTATAAATAACCGCGATTATGAAAAGAATAGAGAATCAAAACCTGGAAGAGAAATTACAAGAATAAGTCCCGGTGATATAGATTTAATGAAACAAGAAGGGAAAACAAGAGCTTTGCAAGAATTATTGAGACAAATTCAGCAAGGTTATACAAAAGATTATGAAAATTTAATCAAAAGATACTTTGAAGCACTTCAAAATAGCTATATACCTAACTAATTGAAATAATGCTTTAATTATGGATGGTCATTGGATAAATAGAAATGACACCATATTATTTATTATGTAATTTTCATTATAATGTTCTCATTGTAGCTAATTTATCAAATTTAACCGGCAGAGAAAAATTTTTATTCTATGGTTTAAGTAAATCTGATATATAATAAAGTTTTTTTGATTTATTGTTAGTACAAGGTTCATTAATTAATATAATTATAAATATTCGGAGCTTATAATATTTTAGTCTAATAAAACCTTAAGAATAAATTGTCAATAAATCAATACCTAAATTTTGTTTATTCATTTGATTTATAGATAAATGTTATATTGATAAGATTCCTTATTGAGAAGATTAAGCAAAAGTTATGTTATTTGTATGGAATTAGTAAATTTCAAACTTATATTTTTTGAAACATATTTGTTCATAAACACGTAAATTATATTAAGAATGTAAGCCATAATAGGTGAAATTATGAAAAAACAGTTATTTCGTTCTTCACGTAATCGGATAATAGGTGGTGTTGCTGGTGGTATAGGTGAATATTTCGAAATAGACCCAACAATCGTTCGAATAATATTTATTATTACTGCGATTGGTTGGGGGTTAAGTATATTGCTCTATATTGTACTTTGGATTATCTTACCTGATGAATTTTCAATCAAATTTATGGAACAAAATCACACTATTGACAATGCTGATAATGTATCAGCAACTTCCATTAATACGACAGTCATGTCCTCTAATTTAAGTCGAACCAAAATTGTTATAGGATTCCTGCTAATAATACTAGGTATTATTCTTTTACTAAACAATTTTCTTAGTTTCTCAATAATCAAGTATTTTTGGCCCCTCATATTAGTGATAATTGGTATTTATATAATACTTAAAAGTAATGAACAAAGAATGAGGGAATTGAAATGAAAGCATATATTATCTTCTGGGGTGTTTTACTAATTTCATTGGGGATTTCCTTAATATTGAATAATTTCGATTTACTGAGTTTTGACTTTTCTTTTGTATTCAAGCTATGGCCAATTATTTTAATAATTTGGGGATTAACCTTTTTGAAAATTGGTGAAATATTGAAAAAGTTGCTTGCTGGCATATCAGCAATATTTCTGACATTACTTTTTATTGCATTGATAAAATTTGATTGGTTAGGAGCAATAAAGAATATGATGTGATTTAGATGAAGAAATCAAATTAATTTTATTGATAGTTACAGTATAATTTATGTTTGTGAATGTATTTTTCAACCTTTCTGGGTACGAGATATTTTATTGATTTTCCTAGCGAAGCTCTTTTTCTAATTTCGGATGCTGATATTTCAATTTGAGGTGCATCTATCCAAATTGGGGGTTTATTTTTAACAGTAAGCTTTTCATTGATCAATTTTATTTCTTGTTCATTTAATGTTTTAGGTCTCAAAGCAATTACTAATTGAATATTTTCAAGAATATCTTTCCATTTATGCCATTTATCAAATAGTTTTGCGTGGTCGCTCCCGATTAAAAAAAATAAATTTTCGTAGGGGTATTTTGTTTTAAGATATAGAATTGTATCTATGGTGTGGGAAATACCACCTCGTTTAATCTCAAAATTATCAATTTTGAATCTTTTATCATTACCAATAGCTAATTTCAACATTTTAATTCTATGCTTTGCATCGACTTGGATTTCATCCGATTTGAATGGAGAGACATTATTTGGAATAATGATACATTTTTTAAGATTTAATTCTTCTATAAAACGCTCCAATATAATTAAATGTGCGAGTTGAATGGGATTAAATGTCCCACCAAATAATCCAATATTAATTTGTTCCTTCTTCATAAATTAAGGTAGAAGCAGTATTTCTACGCCCATGAACTATATTTGGAGAAATGAATGTACGTCGATGTTTAATTACTTTTTCGAAATCGTCACGGAATTTAAGTATAAATCCTCTAACAGGCCAAGCTGCAGCATCCCCGAGTGCACAAATTGTATTTCCTTCTATATTATTAGCTATTGAAATTAATAAATCTAAATCTTTGCTTGTAGCATCGCCATTGGCAATTCGTTTTAAGATTTTCTCCATCCAACCACATCCTTCTCGGCAAGGTGTACATTGACCACAGGATTCATGGTGATAAAAATGTGCAATTCTAAGTGTAACTTTAACTATGTCAGTATCTTCATCCATGACAATGATACCAGCAGTGCCAATGTGTGTGCCTAATTTCTTAAGCGATTCTTCATCCATTTTAACACCTTCGATTTCATCACCTCTGAGAGGTGGCATTGATGAACCACCGGGAATTACTGCTTTAATTTTTTTATTTTTTTTAACACCGCCAGCGTAGTTGTAAATAATATCTGTCAATAAGGTACCGCTTGGTAATTCGTATACTCCGGGTTTATTGATGTGCCCACTAACTCCATAAAGTAAGGTCCCGGTATGTCCTGGAGCACCTATTTTTGCATAATTTTCGCCACCAATTTTAATTATAGCAGGGACTGTAGCAATTGTTTCGACGTTATTAACGGTTGTAGGCATTCCCCAAAGACCATATTGTGCAGGAAATGGGGGTTTGTATCTTGGATATCCTCTGTCACCTTCGATTGAGGTCATTAGGGAAGTTTCTTCTCCGCAAATGTATGCTCCAGCACCTTTATGTATATAAATATCGAGGAAATAGTCATTTCCAAAGATTTCTTTCATTTTTTGTCCAACAAATCCTTTGTTATAAGCATCATCCAAAGCTTTTTGCATTAATTTGATCCATTTATGGTATTCTCCACGTATGTATATATAAGCGACGTTAATTCCCATAGCATAACCAGCAATGAGGATACCTTCTATGAGTTGGTGAGGATTATATTCGAATATTTGTCTATCTTTGAAGGAACCAGGTTCGGATTCATCTCCATTGACAGCGAGATATTTTGGTTTTTCGTTGCCTTTGGGCATAAAGGTCCATTTTAAACCAGTAGGGAATGCAGCACCGCCTCGTCCTCTCAATCCTGAAATTTTAACTTCATTTATTACTTGGTCAGGGGTCATAGTAATTGCCTTCCGGTATTGCTCATATCCGCCATTAGTCAAGTAAACATCAATTTCATGCAAATTGGGTATATCCGGTAGTAATAGTTTTGGTGTATTGCTCATTCTCAATCCTTTATCAATTGTTTTTATATAAGTCTTTCATAATTAATTTTTATTTTTTTGAGCGAATTTTTCATATTATCAAGTTTTTCTTTCTCATAATTGATTAAGTCAGGTGGTGCATTATTGAGAAACTTTTCATTTGAAAGTTTTGATTCGGTTGCTTTAATATTATTGTTCAATCTTTCGATTTCTTTTTTTAGTCTATTTTTTTCATTTTCTAAATTGATACTGCTATTAAGCTCAATATGGATTTCGTTATCTCTTACAACGGATACAATTGATTTATTAGGTTTTTCAATATTAAAACCTATCAACAAAGGTTCGCATTTAGTCAATGATGAAATTACATTTTTTTGTTGGTTCATTAATTCAGACATTTGTAAATTTGAGGTTGAAATGAAAGCCTTTAGTGATTGAGATGGCTGTATAGATAGCATTGATCTTAGACTTCTTATTTCTTCAATAATTAATTGAATAATATAGAATTTCTCTTCTATTTCATCGGAAATAAGTGTTTCAGAATATTTTGGGAATGAAGCTAATGACAAACTATCATTGTTATTTTTATTCCAGATGATATGCCATATTTCTTCGGTGATAAAGGGCATAATTGGATGCAAAATTTTTAGTATGCCTTCGAAAAGATTTAAAGAGAAATTAATCTTTGCACGATTATGAGTTATATCTTCTTTTAGGGCAGTCTGTATTTTAATGATTTCAATATACCAGTCGCAAAAGTCGCTCCAAACAAAGTCGTAGATAAGTTTAGAATATTCATTTACTCTATAGTTATCAAGGGCTTCATTAGTTTTTTTTAGTATTGAGTTATAACGTGAGAGAATCCATTTATCAGCAATTGTCAATGAATCATAATTTAGATTTATGTTATTATTTTTTCCGGGACATATATCATAAATTTCATATTGCTCCTTCTTGAAAACTAAAAATCTAGCTGCATTCCAAAGTTTATTGGCGAAATTTCTTCCGATTTCCATTGATGGAATATCTTGTGATTTTATATTGATGTCCATTTTAATATCTTGTCCCAATGGAGAAAGATAAATCATTGTGAATCTGACAGCATCGGCGCCGTATTTATCAATGATATTGAGCGGGTCTGGTGAGTTTCCGAGGGATTTTGATAGTTTTCTTCCCAAATTATCCCTAATAGTGCTTGTAAAATACACATCCCTAAAAGGTACTTTCTTTTTGAAGTGGTATGTTGCCATAATCATTCTTGCCACCCAGAAGAAAATTATATCTGGAGCAGTAACAAGTAGATCTGTAGGTAAGAATCTTCTCAGATCTTCGGTTTCCTCAGTTTTTCCATCATATAGCCATTTCATTGTTGTAAGTGGCCAAAGCCAAGATGAAAACCAGGTATCGAGAACATCTTCTTCTTGTCGAAGCGGTACATCTTGTGAAAGTTTTAATTTTTTTCGGGCATCTTCCTCTGAGCTTGCAGCGGTATAAGTGCCATCAGGAGTATAATAAACTGGGATTCGATGTCCCCACCATAACTGTCTTGAAATGCACCAATCTTTGATATTTGATAGCCAATGTTCGTAAGTTTTAATCCAGTGATTAGGGAAAAATCTAATTTCTCCATTTTTAACTAATTTTATGGCATTTTCGGCTAATGGCTTCATTTTAACAAACCACTGATCGCTCAAGTATGGTTCTATTGGTTCTCCGCCACGTTGTGAGAATCCAACGTTATGAGTATAATCCTCGACTTTTTCGATAAGTTTATTTTCTTGCAATTTTTTAACAATTAATTCACGAGCTTTGAATCTATCGAGTCCGTTGAATTCTCCAGTTAATTCATTCAATGTACCATCCGGGTTGATTGTATTGATCTCTGGGAGTGAATGTCTTAATCCTACTTCGAAATCATTAGGATCATGGGCAGGAGTAATTTTAACGCAGCCAGTACCAAATTCGGGATCTGCGTACTCATCGGCAATTACCGGAACTATTCGATTTACAAGTGGGACGATGACAAGTTTGCCTAATAGATGTATATAGCGTTCATCATTAGGATTTATAGCAACAGCGACATCACCAAATATAGTTTCGGGTCTTGCAGTCGAGACACATATATAATCAGAACTATCCTTAAGAAAGTAACGTAAAGTATATAGTTTTTCTTTTACTTCTCGGAATTCTACTTCCTCATCAGAAAGTGCAGTTTGTGAAAGTGGAGACCAATTGATAATCCTTTTCCCTTTGTATATAAGCCCTTGCTCGAATAATCTAACAAAGGCTTCTCTGACAGCATTGGAAGCAGATTTGTCCAATGTGAATAGAGTTCTATCCCAGTCACAAGAGATACCAAGTTTTTTTAACTGTTGTAAAATTATGCCACCATATTTTTCTTTCCATTGCCAGACAGCTTCAATAAATTTTTCTCTACCTAAGTCATATTTAGTTATATTTTGCATTCTTAATTCGGTTTCAACCCGTGTTTGAGTGGCAATTCCAGCATGATCAATACCGGGGAACCAACACACCTCAAAACCATTCATCCTTTTCCATCTGATGTAAAGATCCTGTAATGTTTGATTTAGGATATGGCCAAAATGCAAAATTCCGGTCACATTGGGTGGTGGCATTAATATACTGTATGATGGTTTATTTGAATTTGCTGATGCTTTGAAAATTTTATTTTCAAGCCAAATAGAGTACCATTTATCTTCAACTGTTTTTGGATTATATAATTTTTCGAATTTTGATTGCATTTTTTTGAAAAAGATTTTTAAAAACGAACAAAATTATGAATTTTAGCTTTAATTTTTATATTCTTTTTGGTTTTTTAATAATTCTTTATTAGTTTTTGCAATGATTAAAATTAAATATATTATTTTTGAGAAATTTTAAAATATTTTATTTTTACTGATATTTATAAAATTAAATTAAAAATTCAAATTTTTGAGGAGGCATTATGCGGATTGAATTTTTCAAGAAACTAATTTGGGTTATATCAGTATCACTGATACTAATCCTGGCATTGCCAAATTGCACTTGCAAAATTTCTGAGGAGGATTATAACAAATTGCAGGATTTAAGAAGAGAAGAGCGACAATTGGCAGCTGATATCAGCAAGAAAAGAGAAGACAAAAATGCCATTGAAAGAGAGTTAAAAGCTCGACAAACGGAAGCAGACAAGTGCAAGGAAGAACAGGATTTCATACAAAAGAAGCTAACCCAATGGCCAAATGTTTGGCCCGATTATGTCCCTGCTCCTTAATTAATTTGAAATGTAAAACAATAATAAATGGAGAGTTATGAAAAAAATTATTTTACTTACAGTATTTCTTTTTATGGGAGGCACATTAATAGCACAACGTGCACCTGAAACTAAACCAGATAAAGACTTAACTTGCGAAGAGGCAGCCATTAGAATACAAGATTGGGAAGCCAAAGTTACGGATTTAAAAAATCAATTGAATAATCTCATTTCTGAAGTTCAAAAGGCATCTACTAACCTTGAAGCTGCTAAAAAAGCATATAAGGATTGCAAAGACCAAATTTATCAATTACTTGGTGTAACAGAGCTTGACATTGAACAGTTCAGGCAAAAGCTTGGTGTTATTGAAGGTAAAGTAAGAGTAATGAAAAATCTTTCTAACGATGAATTAGCTGAAAGGAGAAAAGAGGTCGAAGCTCTTGAAAACGAATTAAATGAATTAAGAAAAAATAAAATCTCTCTTATCCCAGAATTCTTCAACAAAATAATTCAATTAGCTAAAGATATTCGTGATTTGTATCGTGAACCATCAGTAAAAAAATATACTGTTGGCACATGGGCTAAAGACCGTGATTGCTTATGGAATATAGCAGGAAAAATCGACATCTACGGTGACCCATTTTTATGGCCTAAAATATGGCAAACAAACAAATCCATAATACGTAATCCTGACATAATTTTCCCGGGACAAGTATTGGTAGTTCCACCAAAGGGACCTAAAACTGATGAAGAAATGAGAGCTGAAAGAAAATATTGGCGGATGAAACAGGAAGCAGCACAATCATCAGAGCAATCCGCAACAAAAGGTCAATAATTAATATGGTTTTTATTTATTTGGTAAATATTTTGCCTCATTCTTTCTAAGGGTGAGGCATATTTTTTTCTGGGAGGTTTATGGAATTTATTGAAAAAAAAATCAGAATTGAAGATATAAAATTATTAAATGAATTAAATTATAATACAATATTAATGCAATTTATTGAGAACAGATTTTCTGCTGCTATAGCTTTTCGCGGTGATACAATAATTGTCAAGGGGAATCCAATCGAATTAAAAATTATCGAAAAACTTTTCAAAGAATTAGACTATATATTTCATAAAACTGGTAAACTTTATATTAATGACATTGAAACAATCTTAGATTTGATTGAACCAATTGATAATGGGCGTAAAAATGATAAAAATAATATAGACATAATTTATTACAGTTCAAAAGAAATAATCAGAGCTAAAACTCCCAAACAGAAAGAATATTACGATAAAGTGCTGAGTAATGATTTGGTTTTTTCAATTGGTCCAGCCGGAACAGGTAAAACATTTTTAGCAGTAGCTATGGCTCTTGCTGCATTGAAGCGAAATGAAGTTTCGAAGATAATAATTTCAAGGCCAGCAGTCGAAGCGGGAGAATCTCTGGGCTTTTTACCGGGCGATTTCAAAGAAAAACTTGATCCATATCTTCGCCCGATAACAGATGCTTTGATTTTTATGCTATCAGCCGAAAAAATGAAAAGCCTTATGGAAAAAAATTTGATAGAGATAACTCCTTTGGCATATATGAGAGGACGGACACTGAGCAATGCATTCATAATATTAGACGAAGCACAAAATGCGACGATTACACAGATGAAAATGTTCTTAACCAGATTGGGTTTTGAATCAAAAGCAATCGTAACAGGAGACATAACACAGGTGGATCTAAAAAACAAATCAGATTCAGGCTTAATTCATGTACAATCAATTTTAAAAAATATTAAAGGGATAGAATTTGTATATTTTACCGAAAAGGATGTTATAAGGCACCGACTTGTAAGTGAAATTATTAAAGCTTATGACAAAGATTCGAAAAAGCAAAAAAAATCTTCTAATAATGATTAATTAATTAAGGCCAAATATTTGATTGAGCTATTTAAAATAGGCTTTTTGTCAATTACTTTAATTGATGTTATTGATATCATAATTGTAGCCATTTTATTTTTTTGGATATATAAAGTCTTAAAAAATACTGTTGTAATTCAGATCCTTTTAGGTTTAGTAATACTAATTTCATTAACATTTATTACTGAAGCTATACATTTGAAATCAATCAATTGGATTTTACGCACGATTTCTGATATTTGGTTGATAGCTTTTATTATTCTTTTTCAGCCTGAATTAAGAAAATTACTACTGATGATAACAAGAAGTCCAATTTTCAGAATTTTTATTAAAGAAAAGATATCCGAAACAATTGATGAAGTGATTGAAGCTGTACTTGAATTGTCAGAGAAACATATTGGAGCATTGATTGTCTTCAGTCGTACCCAAAATGTAAAAATGACGGTAGAGACAGGAATTTTAATTCAAGCACAGGTAACAAAAGAACTGATTTTATCAATATTTAATCCCAAATCTCCATTGCACGACGGAGCAATAATAATTGATGGACAGATGCTAGTTGCAGCAAGATGTATATTACCGTTATCAACTGTTACCAAGATTAAGAATAGAAATTTAGGTACTCGCCACCGTGCAGCACTTGGTTTGTCTGAACAAGTAGATGCTGTTGTATTAGTTATCTCAGAAGAAACGGGCTCAATTTCATTTGCTGAATCAGGTAAATTCATTTTTGATATTACTAAAGAGGTGCTGCCTGGATTTTTAAGTTCAAAATTGAGTGAGTAATACACATTTTATTTTTATTAATTTAAATCAACGATAGTTACACCAGCTCCACCTTCAACGAGTTCACCGATTCTGAAGGATTTAATATATTGATTGTATTTAAGATAATTGTGTATTGCCTCTCTTAATGCTCCTGTTCCTTTACCGTGGATTATGATGATTGTGTTTGCATCCGACATAATAGCATCTGATATGAAGTTATCAATCTCTTTAATTGCTTCGTCGACTCTTTTGCCTCTGATATCAATGGTTCTGCGGATATCGAATTTTTGAAAATCCGATTGTTTCGTTTTATTCAGGTACGTGCTTGGTGCATGTTCTAATTGGGAAAATGGTAGTTTAAATTTTAAATTATTGCATTCAATAAGTGCTGATTTAGTATTTTGGTCAAATTCAAGTACTAATCCAACTGTATTAGTGTCTTTGATTTTAACATAATCACCAACTTTGAAAGATATAAGATTAAATTCGTGTTTATCGGAATCGAACTGAATTGTTTTTTCAAGACTAAGCTTTTGTTCTTCAAAAGATTTTTTTATTTCAGGAATTTTTTTCTTTTCTTCTCTAATTTCTTTGATTGTGTTTTCAATTAGCGAATTGGCTTTTTGAATAATATCGTTTGCTTGAATTTTAGCTTTTTGAATTATTTCATCTCTTTTTTTTGTTATATTGTTGTATTTTTCTTCAAATTTTGATTTAATTTTTTCTAATTCTTGTTTTTCAGCAAAAATTTTATTTCTTAATTCATTGATTTCATATTGATATTGATGAAGAATTGCAATACTTTTTTCAAGTTCTTTTTGCTCATTTGACTGATATTTTTTAGCTCTATCTAATACATTTTGCTGTAAGCCAATATTTTGGGCAACAATAAATGCATAACTGTTCCCGGGAATGCCGTGCAAAAATTGATATGTAGGTTTCATATTTTTTTCGTCGAATGCCAATGAATCGTTTTGGATTGTTTCCCGATTTAAAGCGTATGTTTTTAATGAAGATTGATGTGTTGTAACAACGAAAAAAGCATTGATTTCAATTAATGTATCAAGAATACCGGCAGCTAAAGCTGAACCTTCAATTGGGTCTGTACCTGAACCAATTTCATCAATTAAAACAAGAGAATCTTTATCACAGTAAGACAATATATCCTTAATTCTAATCATCTGTGAGGTAAATGTAGAAAGGTCATTTTCGATTGATTGTTGGTCACCTATAGAAGCATATAAGTTTAAATAACAGGTTTGGCATTCACCTAGTGGGAAAATGCCACTGAGAGCCATTAAAATGTTCAATCCGATACTTTTTAGAGCAACAGTTTTACCCCCGGCGTTTGGTCCAGAGATAAGATGACCGCGCTTATCTTTAGTGAATTCGATACTTAGAGGCACTATCTTTTTCAATCCTTTGCTTTGTACTAAAATAGGATGGCGGATGTTTTTCAAATATATGTATCGATCTCTACTAATTTTAGGTTCAATTCCTCCAAATTCTATTGCATATTTAGCTTTAGCTGTTAGAGAATCGAAATGAGCTAATATTTTGATAGTATTAAATAAATCGTCTGCTTGATTGCCAATTTCTTCTGTTAATTGAGTAAGTATTTTGTATATTTCTCTTTTTTCCTCGCCGTAAAGCAATGAAAGTTCGTTATTTAGTTCAATTATGTCAGCTGGTTCGATAAAGACTGTTGAACCTGTCTGAGATATACCGTGTATAATTCCTGAGATATGACGTTTATGCTCTGCTTTGATAGGTAAAACAAATCTACCTTCCCTAAGAGTGATAAATTCATCCTGTAAAATATCTTCATCTGTAAAATTTCTTTTTAATTTTTCTAGTTTAATTCTCAGTTTATTTGATTTATCGAAAATTTCTTTTCTTATTCTTGCTAATTCGAGAGAAGCAGAATCTTTGATATCCCCGGAATCATCAATAGCATCAGAAATATGCTTTTCTGTAAGTCTATTAACATAAATAAAATTAGCTTCTTCAGTTAAAAATTCATAATTTTCTGCTTTGTCCTGAAAGAAATTTTTTATTAGTCTTGCAGCCCGCATAGTGTCATAAACAGCGAGCAATTCAGTTGAAGTTAATGCAGCACCCTTAACTTTTGATTTGTAGAGCAAATTTCTTATATCGGTGAATCCATCAAATGTCAGCTGTTTTTCTTTGATGATTAAATTAATCATTTCGGAGATTGATTTGTGCTCTTTTAGAAGTGAATCTATATCGTCTGATGGAGTGGAATTGCTTATTAGTTCAATACCTAATTCAGAGTAGCATAATTTTTTTATGTACTCAATTACTGTATGAAATTCTAATTGTTTTAGTGATTCACGGAAAATTTTGTAGTTAGAAGATCTTTGCATAATTATTGTTCGCCTAATAATTCCCTAACCATTTTTTGGACTTTTGAACCATCAGCTTTCCCTGCTAATAGTTTCATTGCATGTCCCATAACTTTGCCTAAATCTTTAATTGAATTTGCTCCAACTTCCTTTATAATTTTTTCTAGTTCTGTCCTTAATTCGATTTCGGATATTCTTTGAGGGAGAAATTCCATAATTATTTCCAATTCTTTTTCTTCCTTTTCGGCCAAGTCGTTTCTTCCACCTTTCTTGTATAATTCAATTGCATCCCGTCTTTTTTTTACAGCATTATTTAAAATTTTGATAGCATCATTTTCTTCTAATTTTCTATTTTCGCCGCTTTTGTTAAATTCAATGATTGAGGCTCGAATAGATCGAAGTGTTTCTAATCTAATTTTGTCGCCAGATTTAATTGCTTCTTTAATTTTTTCGTTGATTAAACTCTCAAAATCCATATTTCAACTCCTAATTAATTTAAAGTTCAAAATTAAATAAAGTGACGTTACAAGCAATAAGATGAATGAAAATCAAATTTGTTTTATTTGAAATAAAATTTAAATTGCAATACTTAAAGAATACAATCAGCAAATAATGGATACACAAATATATCATCTCCAATACATAGCAGAAGAGAAATTTTGGTGGTTTCAGGTTCGTAATAAATTAGTATATGAATTAATTTTGAGATATTGCAAGATTATTCCATTTTCAAAAGTACTTGATATTGGTTGTGGTACTGGCGGTTTCACTAAACAACTTGCAAATTCTTTTGAGGTAATCGGGCTGGATTCATCGGATATTGCAATTAATTATTGTAGAAAAAGAGGTTTGCAGAATGTTTTATGCGGCAAATTAGATGATTTTGATTTTAAAAATGAAATGCTTCATATGATTACCTTACTTGATGTAATCGAACATATTGAAAATGATGAAGAGATGTTGAAAAAAGCTAATAATATTTTACATGATAATGGATATATTGTTATTAGCGTACCGGCATATCAATGGCTTTGGAGTAATCATGATGTATTGCATCATCATTACAGGAGATACACAAAAAAGAGTTTGATAAATTTAATAAAGAAACAAAATTTTGAAATTATTTATTCATCTTATTTTAATACACTTCTTTTTTTGCCTGCTTTAATTTTAAGATTCTGGGGAAAAATTACAGGGAAGAAATCTAAAACAGAACTTGATAATCCAGAGCCTTTGTTGAATCCTGTTTTTAAATTTATATTTAATTTGGAACGTAAAATATTGAAAATATTTAAATTTCCATTTGGTTTATCAATAATTGTCATTGCAAAAAAACAAATCAAAACATAAAAAGGGTATTATGAGTAAATCAATAAAAAATATAGGTAAATTTAAACAAAAAGCTGAAATTAAAAAATCATCTATATCTGAACCTCGAAAAATACCTGAGTGGTTTGTATTATTGATATTTGTAATAACAACAATAATTTATTTCTGGGGACAGTTGAGCGGGACATTTTACTTTTGGGAAGACTTTGTTGAATTTGTATATCCAACACAAACCTACGCTGCAGTGGAAACAGCCGGAGGTCAGTTACCTTTTTGGAATCCTTTCACATTTTCTGGGATGCCTTTTCTTGCTGATATTCAAATTGGATATTTTTATCCATTCAATCGGATTTTGTCTATATTTGTAACAAACGATGGTACTTTACCCATTTGGATATTGCAATTTATAATTATTATACATTTTTTCATTGCTCAGTTCAATATTTATTTTCTGTGCAAGAAATGGGGAACAAGCCAAATTGCTGCAATGATTGCATCAGTATCATTTTCATTTTCTATGATTATGGTATTTCGGGTTATTCATCCTATGATAATTTATCATTTGGCTTGGTTCCCGCTTGTAGTATATTTCTACCACAGAGCAATTGCAACAGTTAAGTTGAAACCATCTATATGGGCGGGGTTAATTTTAGGTTTTTCATTTTTATCAGGGCATCCTCAATATACATTGTTTGAACTATTGTTTTTATTTTTCTTTGGTATATGGTTTTATGTTGGTTCGCTTATAAAAAGGAATTTAAAAGGGTTAGTGCTAATAAAATTTACTATATATTTATTTATCCCTTTCATAATATCGGCCGGTATATTTATGATTCAATATTTACCTTCAAAAGAGCTAGCTGATTTATCTCAAAGGGCTGAAATGACATATTTAGATGCATCTGAAGGCTCACTTGAGTTCAAACAGATAATTAATTTTATAGCTCCGAACTTTTTTGGTCAAATAAGGGGAACTGAAGAGAATAACAATCCGTATCATCTGAGGGTTTGGGATAATAAAGTTGGACAAAAAAAAGTCTTACCTTATTATAACTATTGGGAAACTGCCTTTTATGCAGGTTTAATCTGTTTGATTCTTGGAATAATAGGATTTTGGTATAATCTTAAAGATATAAAAATTGCTTTTCTATTTTTCATAGCTCTATTTGGATTATTGTATGCACTTGGTTCGAACGGATTTTTGCATAAGATCTTTTTTTATTTGCCTTTTTTCGGAAGTTTCCGAAACCCTGCCAGATTAATGTTTTACACTATTTTTGCATTATCAATTGCTTCAGCATTTGGTTTTGATACAATAATTAAATTTTCAAAAAATAACCAGCACCGCAAGGTCTTATTATTACTCACATCAACAGTACTAATTATTTGTATACTTGGTGTTTTAGGTTTGTGGAGTACAATTTTAGACACCCCAACAAAATCGGTGGAAATTGTAAATAGCCAATTCATTTTACCATTATTATTAGGATTTATCTTTTTAATATTGATTTTCCTTTCAACTAAAGTATCGTTGAAAGCAAATATCTTAGGTATAGTTTTACTAATTTTAGTTTTTGTTGATTTATTTTTAACAGGCAATTCATTCATAAATAGCAAGCAAAATCCGAAGGATTTATATTTTATAGTAAAACCACTTCAAAATATGCTCCAGCCTCAGAATGTTGATGATTTATTTAGAGTTAATTTTCGTTCTTATCAACCACCATATACAGCTTTTCAACGTAATCAGGGATTAATCAGTAGATTTATGAGTATTGAAGGTTATAACCCCTTAATTTTGAAAAGGGTTATACCACCAATAAATTCAAGGGATACAATTAATCAGTTATACAATGTCAAATATGAGATAAGATTTAAAGATGACAATAAGCCATATTTTTACGAAAGGGAGGATAGATTGCCAAGAGCTTGGGTCGTATATAATGCATTTGTTACAAATGAACAAAATATAGAAAATGTAATGCGGTATGGCGGTTTTGACTATTCGAAGACTGTAGTCCTTGAAGAAACTCCAAAAAAACGTTATGATATTAAAGATGAAGTTCTTTTTTCAAAAGTAAGCTGCTTAAATTATGAACCAAATTATATGAAATTTGAAGTAGAAGCTGAAAAGGATGGGATTCTTTGCTTTAGTGAAATATGGTATCCAGCTTGGAAGGTATATGTTAATAGTAAAGAAGAAAAACTTTTAAGAGCAAACTATTGTTTCAGAGCCGTTGAAGTTCCCTCTGGTAAAAGCATAGTTGAAATGAAATATGAGTCAAAACAATTTACTTTGGGTATGTATATTTCCTTGTTGGTGCTAATAGTGTCTGTTGTGTTGCTAATAATCATTAAAGAAAAAGATAGAAATGGCGAAATATAAAATACTTGTGATTCTGTGTAATTAAATTGCATAATAATGAAACGTATATTAAACAGCTTAGATAAATTTATTAGCAACAAAGAGGGGCAAAATCTCGCTGATTCAGAAGAGGGCATTAAAATAAAAATTAGTGATGGAGTTGAGCTAATAGATTTAGGACATTATTCTGAAGCAATTGATTTTTTTAGCAAAATGATAAAACATTTTCCTAATGTTCCTGAGGCTTATTACAATAGGGCTTATGCTTATTACAAGTTAGGTAAAATCTCTATCTCAATAGAAGATTGCAAATCTTCTTTGATCTTAAAATCAGATTATGCTGAAGCAGAGAATCTTCTCGGAGTTTTACATGCAGAATTAAACAAATACGAATATGCCATTGATTCATTTAAAAGGTCAATTGCATTAAAGAGCAATTATTTTGACCCCATATATAATCTTGCAGAATTACTTTTTGAATTAAAAAGATATGAAGAGTGTATAATTTATTATGAAAAATGTTATAAATTTGCTCCTCAAAATACAGATATTTTATTAAACATAGCTGCATCTTACTATTTCCTTGCTGAATACAACAAAGCTCGTGATTATTATCACAAAGTACTGCAAATTGATCCAAATAATTATAAAGCTTATATAAATTTAGCAGTAATATATTTTAATCAATCTAATTTTGAGTTAGCTGAAGAATTGCTGAAAAAAGCATCAAAACTAGATTCATCTAATGCTGATACATTTTTAAAGTTAGGCACAATTTACCTTAAGAAAGAAAAATTAGAGGAAGCAATAAAATCTTTAAAAAAATGTGTTGAATTAGATGCTAATTCAGCTATAGCTCATCTAAAACTCGGCAAGGCATACTTTCTCAAGCATTTATATAAAGAAGCAATACAAAATCTTGAAAAAGCTTTAACTATAGACAAAAACTTAAATGATGGCTGGTTTGAACTTGGAGTATCATATCATAAAGTAAAAAAGTATGAAGATTCTTTGTCGGCTTTGGAAAAATTTTTGCGTAATAACAAGTCAAGTGTACAGGGTAACTATTGGAAGGCAATGACACTTAATAAATTAAATCGTATTGAGGAAGCAATTGATTCATTTCTTGTTTCACTTGAAGGCGATCCTTTTTTTGTAGATTCTCTAATCGGACTCGGCAATACCTATTTGAAAAAGCAAGACTATACAAATGCAATTAAAACTTACCAAAGAGCAAAAAATTTAGCGCCTGAGGTTCCAGAAGTCCATTTTGGATATGGAACTGCTTTATTTTTTGCCAATGATACAAGTGAAAACGAATACGAAAATTGTATTGAATCATTTAAAAAAGCTTTGAAATTAGAGCCAAATTATACCGAAGCATTATTTTTCCTTGGTTTGACATACGATAAAGTCAATATGTTCGAAGAAGCTCTTTTGCACTTGGAAAAAGCACGCAAACTTGAGCCGACTTCATTTATAGTAAATTTTCGAACAGGTATAGCTAATGCGCATAAGGGGAAATATGATATCGCTATAAAGCATTTGAAAAAAACAATTGAAAGCAATCCCAATTTTGTATCCGCACATTATTATCTTGCAGTAATTTATTCATACATTGGTGCAAATAAATCTGCTCTTGAGTCGATGAAAAAATGTATTAGTCTCAAAGCGGATATACCACAATTTTACATGGCTCTTGGAAATATTTATATGAATATGCAAGATTATGAAAAGGCTTCAAATGCTTTTATTCGGGCAATCCAATTATCTCCTGAACTATGTGAGGCAAAATTGAATCTTGGGATCTGCTATTTGGAGATGGATTGGAAAAATGACGCTTTAAACATATATCTTGAATTGATGTTGTTAGATAATGAAAAGGCAGAAGTGATAAAAAGAATTTATGAACGGAAATATAACGTCGATATTACTGAATTGATGAAATTAATTTAGTCAGAATTGAGAATTTTAATAATAAATTGGCAGGATATATCTAACCCTTATGGTGGTGGTGCTGAAATCCATTTGCATCATATTTTTAAAAGAATAGCAGCTTTAGACAATGAAGTAACTTTATTTTGCTCATTGTATCCAAACGCAAAGCAAGAAGAAACAATTGATGGAATAAAAATAATCCGCAAAGGTAAAAGGAATACATTTAATTATATTGTTCCCTCATTCTATAGAAAAAACTTTAAAAATATATGTTTTGATATTGTTATTGATGATATTAATAAAATTCCGTTCTATACACCACTTTATGTTAAAGAGCGAGTTTTAGCAATTAGTCATCATTTTTTTGGTAGAAGTATATTCAGAGAGGTTAATTTCCTTTCTGGATTATATGTTATAGCTGCTGAAAAGTTGGTGGATTATGTGTATAAAAAAACACCTTTTGCTGTTGTTTCTCAAAGTACATTTGATGAATTCATAAATCGAGGATTCAATCCAGAATTGTTCGAAATTATCCCAAATGCGATTGAACACGAAAATTTTCCTATGAAAGTATGCGAAAAGAATCCATTTCACACTATCACATATTTTGGTAGATTAAAAAAATATAAAAGTGTTGACCATTTATTAAAAGCATTTAGAATAGTTTTAAATGATTTACCAGAAGCACGACTATATATAATAGGAACTGGTGATTTTAGGGAAAAACTTGAGAAACTTGCAAGGGAGCTTGGTATTTATAATCAAACTAAGTTTTTTGGATATGTAAGCGACGAAGAAAAGGTTAAATTAATGAGCCTTTCTCATTTAGTTGTCAATACTTCAATGAAGGAGGGTTGGGGGATAACAAATATTGAAGCAAATGCCTGTGGAACACCGGTTTTATCTGCCAATGTAGCTGGATTGAAAGATTCTGTAAGAGTTGGTTATTCTGGGGATTTATATGAATATGGGAATATACATCAATTAGCTAGCAAAATTGTCCATTTACTTACAAATTCGGAATATTTGTATAAATTATCTGAAACTTCGATTAATTGGGCACGTAATTTTTCTTGGGATGAATCTGCACGTAAGATGTTGCAATTATGTGAAAGAGTGATTAAAGGTGATTTTAATTTAATTAAATAATAAAAGGTTATAAATTTATAACCTTTTATTATTATCATATTTAGGAAATTGTTATTACTTTTTCCTACTTGTAAGATAATAGAACGCCGGAGTTACAATAAGAGTTAATGCGGTTGAAACAAGCAATCCACCAATACTAACCACACCGAGTGGTATTCTCATTTCCTTGCCTGCATCGCCTAATCCTAAAGCCATAGGAAGCATCCCAAGAATTAAAGCAGTAGTTGACATTATTATAGGTTTCAATTTTATTGGACCGGCTTGTAATATGGCATCCTTAGCATTTAAACCCTGCTCCCGTCTCAATTGATTTGCATAATCAAGAAGTAAAATAGCATTATTAACAACAATACCAATAAGCATAATAACACCCATTAGGGATGAAATTCCAAGGGATATTTGTGTGTAATAAAGGAATAAGAAAACACCTATAAGAGCTAATGGGATTGTAAGCATTATGAATATTGGCTGGATAAAGCTTTCCAGAATAGCTGCTAATAGCATATAGGTAAGTAATACTGCAATGATGAAAGCAAATAGCATATCGAGTAACATTTCCTGAAACATTTCGGTGTTTCCTCCCCAACGCCAACTATAACCAGCTGGAAATTCAATTTTAGAAAGACGTTTTTCAATCTCAGATGTAACGTTACCTAGTGGAACACCAGCTGCTGGGGACCCACTAAATGATATTGAGGTGTATTTATTGAAATGTAGAATCCTACTGTAACCAGAGGTAAATGCAATTTCCGCAACATCTGATAATCTCAAAGCACCAGCAACAGGAGAAATAATTGGTATAGTTGCTATTTTGTCTGGTGTATTGACTGATTTCTCGTCAAGAGTGACCGTGATATCGTATTCGTTACCTTCTTTTCTGAACTTGGAGGATTCTATCCCTTCTATTGATGAGCGTAAAGTAAAAGCTAAGTCCATAATTGTTAAACCTGCGTCGCTGAGTTTCTTGCGGTTTGGGTAAATAGTTATTTCCTGCTTTCCTGAACGTGAGCTATTTTCAAAGTTAATTAAACCGGGAATATCTTTTAATTCGTTGTGAACTTTTGATTTTAATTCGTCGAGTATTTCTAAATCCTGTCCAAGAATATAAAATTGGATCTGTTTACCACCACCACCCATTTGCCGTCCATAATCAACAATAATTTTTGCATTTGGAATATCTGCCAATTCTTTTGTAAAAATACCAATCCAATCAGCAAGTCCTTGTTCTCTATATTTTGAATCTACAAGTTGTATATCAATAAGTGCCATATTAGCGCCAATATCAAGATTGCTAATTCTACCAATATTACTCAAGATATGTACGACTTCTGGATGTTTCTTAACAATCGATTCAATTTGATTAACTACCTTTGAGGTCATATCAAGATTATACCCTTGTGGTAGTTCTACTTCTATTTTGATTCGTCCGTCATCGAATTGTGGAATAAATTCGAATCCAACTTTTGATCCGTAGAATAAGATTGTGAATACGAATATGATAAAGGTAATGAATATAATTGAGGCACTTACAAATTTGTTTTTTAAAACAAATTCAAGGATTATGCTATATAATTTATAAACGCTTTTCTCAAATTTTTCAAAAAATTTAGCTAAAAAGTTTTTTTCTTTTTGCTCGGTTAGTATGAGTGATGAAAGCATCGGTGTCAAAGTGAAGGAAAATATGAGGGAGAATATAGTAGCAAATGTAGCCGATAATGCAAGTTCTTTTAAAAACATTCCAACCATTGATGACATATTAGCAATTGGAATGAAAACAACTAAATTTGTTAACGTTGCAGCAAGAACTGCAACTGTCACTTCCGAAGTACCTTTATATGCAGCTTCTTTATTGGTTACGCCAAAAGCTTTATAGCGAAATATATTTTCGATTACAACAACAGAGTTTGCAACAAGGACACCAACAGAGACAGACAAACCCATTAACGACATCATATTGAGTGTGATGCCACTGAATTGCATTAAAAGAAAAGTTGAAATGATTGAAGTAGGCATTGATAGTGCTACTATTATTGTTGATTTGATATTGTTCAAAAACATAAATAGTACAATAGATGTAAAGATAATGCCTAAAATTATATTGCTCATGGTATCATTAACTGTACTTCGAATGAAACTAGATTCATCGTTTACAATTTTTAGTTTGCAATTGGCAGGTAAAGTTTTTTCTATTTCTGGTATTAATTGTTTGATGTTTTCCGCAACATTTACAACATTTCCTTCCGGACTTTTGATAATACCCAAACGTATGATGTTTTCATCTTTAATATGATCAATATTGTCGTAGAAAACAGTTCTTTGCCTGATTTCTTTCCCATCATCTCTGACGTCTGCAATTTGTCTGAGTTTTTTCAGACCAAAGGGGGTAGGAACTTCAATTTCTTGAATAGTTTCTAAGTCATTGAACTCACCAGAAAACCTGACAGTGTATTCTTGGTCACCGTATTTTAAATATCCAGCAGGTATATCCATATTGTGAGCACGTAGGATATTTAATAGTTGGGGGAGTGATATTGAGTTTTCGAAGGCAACTTTGTTATCTAATGAGATTTTAATTTCTCTTTCTTGCCCACCAATAACATTGACGTTTGCAACACCTTGAATCTGAGAAAATCGTTCTTTAAGAGTCTTATCTGCAATTTCATATAAATCACGAGGATCTAAATTTCCACTCAAAACAACATCAACAATAGGAAAAGCTTTGAAATCTACTTTTTGTACAATTGGTTTTAGGGCATCTGATGGTAATTCATTGATTATTGGGTCAATTTTATCCTTGACCTCTTGATTGGCAACGTTTATATTTTTACCGAGTTTAAATTGGATAATGACAATAGATAACCCATCAAGCGAGTATGATTCTAATTTATCTATTTCGCTGATAGTTGCAACTGCATCTTCAAGTTTTTTGGTAATAAGCGTCTCGACCTCTTTCGGACCTGCTCCTGGATAAACAGTAGATATAGTAACAAAGGGAATTTCAATATCTGGCATAAGATTTAGGTTCAGTCGTGTGAAGGCCAATATCCCAAAAATGATAAAAACTAATATACCCATTGTTGTCAAAATCGGGCGATTTACTGCTACTTTTGCTAAAAACATTTTATTTACCCAACATTAAAATTGTTACAAATTTTGAGTTACTTTTACTTTAATTCCATCATCCAGCAAGGACATACAACAATTAATTAGCTTATCTCCATTATTTAATCCACTTAAAATTTCAATTTCTGCACCAGATTGACTTCCAGTGAGAATTTCTCGTTTTTCAGCTTTTCCATTATTTTCAACAAATACAAAAAATTTATCTCCTTCGCTTATTATTAGGTTTCTGGGAATTATAATAGTGTTATTTTTGTTTTCGATGTTAATGATTATTTCAACAGTGATACCACTTTTTAGCTCATTTTTGGAATTATCGAATTCAATTTCTGCATAAAATGCCTGTTTTTGTCTGTCCATAGAAAGTGATATTTCGGTTATTTTACCTTCATAGTCTTTCCCAGCAAAAGAGAATTTTGCATTCATACCTTTTTGAATTTGATTGACTTCATATTCATTAAGCCAAATTCTTACTTTCATTTTATTTAGTTGAGCAATAGTGAATAAAGGTGCATCAGTACGGACAAAATCACCGACATTTGGATATATTTTGACAATGGTTCCAGAAACAGGAGCTTCAATGAAAATTAATTGTTTTTGAGCTTCATAATTTCTTTTTGCTATTAAATATTGAGCTTCGGAGGCATCGAAGTTTGCTTGAGATGTTTCACCGGCTTGCAATAGATTCTTCATTCGTTCATAGGTTTTTTTTGCAATTTCATAAGTATGTTTTACTTGTTCATACTGTAGTTGTGGAACATCGGTAGGGAATTGCATTATAATTTGTCCTTGGTTTACCCAAGTACCAACTTTTACGTTGATTTTTTCAATTTTGCCGCCAATAGGTGCACCTTTAGTAGTTTCAATTATTCCGGATAGTTGTCCGAAAAATCTTAGTTCTTTAGAGAAGTTGGTGGGTTTAATAATTTCAATAGTTACTGGTAACCCTTGTTCTTTTCTTATTTCATCCATACTTTTAGGTGGTTCTTTTGATTCCACCGTACAAGCATAGACAAGTAATAAAGCTAAAATTGAAACTGAAACAATGAATATTAATGTTCTATGAAACATTGTTCTTTCTCCATCTATTTGTAAATATTATTGAATACTTTTTTTAAATATGTTTCATCTATTGTGCCTAATAGTTTGTCCAATTCGGCATTAGCAGATAGATATTCATAGGTTGATTTTAACAGGTTGGTTTTTGCAGTTTGTAATTCAATGTCGGAATTTTTAATTTCTAATTGTGTACCTGTACCTTGTTTGAAACGTTCAAGAGCAATATTATAAGCTTTTTGAGCTTTTTGCACATTTTTTTGTTGTGCTAAAATGGAGGTTTTAATTCTCTCAATTTCATTGATTTGATTTTTAATTTGGAAAACAATATAGTCTTTTAATTTTTCTAATTGTTCTGAAGTCTGTTCATAAGTTATTGTATATTGCTCAACTTTCCTTTTTGTTCTTTCGCCTTGAAATAAATTAATGGAAAAATTAATACCTATAATAGAAGATCGATAATTTTGAAAATTAAAATTTTCAGCAGAGCCCGCAAATGAGTAATTAGCAAAAGCCATAATTGAGGGCCAGTATTCAGATATTCCTAATTGGATAAATGCTTTATCAACCTGTTTTTTGAGGTCAAGTGTCTTTATATCGTAATTATTTGCAAGTGCAATATTAATTAATGTTTGTAGATCCTTGTAATCTCTTTCGATAAATTCGAGTTCGCCAATAAAATTTATATCTTCATTTGGATTCAGCCCAAGCAGGATTTTTAATCCATCTTCAGCTTGTTTTAAGAGATTACGTGTTTGTGCAATAGCAGGTTTAATATTTTCTACTTGTACTTCGACTTGAATTAAATCATATTCAGAGACAAGACCTTGATTATAGAATGATTTCAGGTTGTTAAGATTCAACTCAGCATTTTCATAAGATTCTTCAAGTATTTTGAGTGTAGATTTTGTTAAAAGTACGCCATAAAATGCTTTTTTTACATTTGTTACAATATTAATAGTATTAGTTCTCAAAGCCTCTTCTGATAGATTATAGTAAATTTTTGATGCGCCAATACCTTCGAAAACGGTTGAACTGAAAAGGGTTTGATACAATTCAGCTTTTAATTCATAATTATTTGATTGAACAAATGATTGTAAAGTATTTTTTAATGGAATAAATTTTGAGTTATCTCTGGGAATAATATTTTCACGAAACAATAAATCATATGTTGAATTATTTAGAAGGGCAGAGAAGTCAGGAAATGTCATTTTAGGTTTCTCAATGAAGTGCGAAAAGCTACCACCAATACTAATCATTGGCAGTGTATACCCGAAAGCTTCATTTACAGCAGCTTTAGCTTTTCTAACTTCCAACATGGCCACCTTTATATCGCTATTATTGGATAAAGCTAATTCAATAGCTTTATTGATATCAATATCTTGCTGCTGGCTATACAAATTGAAAACTAGATGTGTATTTAGTATTGTGCAAACTATTATGATTAGCAGACTGGATTTAAATTTCATTTTCTAACCAATTTGATTAAGACATAAGATTTTTTTTGTAAGTTTTGCGACCTTTATTAGTTAAAAGTCCCTTTAATAATACATCATAAATTTCTGTAACGACGTCTTTGCAAGACATTGGTAATTCGTAAATTACTTCAGGTCTTAGTATGTTTTGCACAGAATGATAATGTATAAGAAAAACGATTTTGTAATTTATATCATCCCTAAAGATACCTTTGTTTATGCCGAGATTTACCACCTTATCAAAGTTTTTATGCATTTGTTCACTTCGGAATTCCTCGATCATTTGTAAGATTTTAGGGTTGACTTTTTTTATATCATCAAATAATTCTTTAGTTAATGAATTAGATGTATCGCTGTACAAAGCCCATAAACTCTTAAGTTCATCAATTATATTACTTTTCTGATTCTGCATCTTTTCAATAATGCTATTGATTTTTGCAGAAAGTTCTTTTAAAATGAGTTTAATAGCTTCTTCAAATAGAATTTCTTTTGATGGGAAGTTTTCATATAAAGTCCGTTTGCTTATACCGGCTTCCTTTGCTAATGTATCAGTTTTAACATTGTTAAAGCCATATTTAACAAATTGTTCTCTTGCAATATTCAATATTTTGTTTTTGGTTGTCATAAAACTTTTAAAACTAAAATAGTTTTCTTAGGACAAATATAAAAAAAATATCTTAAAAGAAACAATTTTTTTATAAAATTTACCCCCTTAAATACGAAAAAGCGTTAATTTTGTTCTGTTAATTATTGACAAATTTTATTGAAGCAATGAGCAAATCAGTTTATTCAGAATTTGAGGTAACTGTTTCAAATGCACTTGAATTGGGACTTTCAGAAGAAGAATATAATTTAATATTGAAAATGCTTGGTAGAACACCAACGTACACAGAATTGGGAATTTTTGGAGTAATGTGGAGCGAGCATTGTTCATATAAAAATTCCATTTTGCAATTAAAGACATTGCCGCGTTCTGGTGGTAATTTACTTGTAGAAGCAGGGCAAGAAAACGCAGGTCTGGTGTATCTTGGAGATGATGAAAACGGGAATAAATGGGCAATTGCTTTTAAGATTGAAAGCCATAATCATCCTTCGGCAATTGAGCCATTTCAAGGTGCGGCTACTGGGGTAGGTGGAATATTGAGGGATATTTTTACAATGGGAGCAAGACCAATTGCTGTATTGGATTCATTACGTTTTGGTGAGTTAGATACTGAAAGGACGAAGTATTTATTGCGCGGTGTTGTTAGTGGCATAAGTCATTATGGAAATTCTTTTGGAGTTCCAACAGTAGGTGGTGAGATTTATTTCGATAGATGTTACCAGGATAATCCGCTTGTTAATGTAATGGCAGTTGGTCTTGTAAGAGTGGACAAAACAGCTTCGGCTCGGGCAAACGGAATTGGTAATCCTGTTATGATTGTTGGTTCATCTACAGGTAGAGATGGTATTCATGGTGCATCGCTTCTTGCTTCACGTGAATTTGATGAAAAGACCGAAGATATGAGACCAACAGTGCAAGTTGGAGATCCATTTGCAGAAAAATTGCTGCTTGAAGCCACTTTGGAAATGATAGAAGCCGGTGTTATTGAGGGTATTCAGGATATGGGAGCAGCAGGAATTTCTTGCTCAACTTCTGAAATGTCTGCTAAGGCTGGCACTGGTATGGAGATTGACTTGGATAAAGTTCCTTTGCGTGAAAGTGATATGTCTGCATATGAAATTATGTTATCGGAATCACAGGAAAGAATGTTAGCAGTAATAAAAAAAGGTATGGAAAATAAAGCTTATGAAATTTGCAGAAAATGGGATGTACCGATTAACAGAATTGGAGTAGTAACTGAGGATCGTTTACTCAAGGTTTACCGCTCGGGTAAAATGGTTGCACAAATTTTTGCAGAAAATTTAGTTCTTGGTGGAGGAGCTCCTCAATATCTTAGAGAATCAAAAGTACCTCAATATTTAAACGAAGTAAATAATGTTGATATAGCTAAAATAATAAAGAATGATAATCCAACAGAAGCTTTTTTTAAACTACTTGGCAGTCCAACAATTGCTTCAAAGAGATGGATTTATGAGCAATATGATTCACAAGTGCGTACGAATACTATAAGTATCAAAGGCGATGCGGCGGTATTAAGAATTAAAGAATTACCTGGCAAAGGTATTGCAGTTACAACTGATTGCAATAGTAGATATACATATTTAAATCCATATAATGGAGGAATGATAGCAGTATTAGAATCAGCTAGAAATGTTGTATGTGTTGGCGCTAAACCGATAGCTATTACAGATTGTCTTAATTTTGGTAATCCATACGATCCTGAAATATATTGGCAGTTTAAAGAAGCGATTCGTGGCATTGGTGATGCTTGCCGTGCAATAAATACACCAGTTACAGGTGGTAATGTTAGTTTTCATAATGAATCACAAAATTTTGCTGTTTTTCCAACACCTGTAATTGGTATGCTTGGTATTATTAATGACTTAACAAAATTGTGTTCAGCTGATTTTAAAAATAGTGGCGATTTTATACTTTTACTTGGAAATTTTCGAGGTGAGCTTGGCGGTTCAGAGTATTTGAAAATAATGCATAATACAATTTCTGGTGAATGCCCCATAATTGATATAGATGAAGAGAAAAGATTACAGAATTTAGTAATAGAATTAATTAATAGAAGACTTATTAATTCTGCCCACGATGTAAGCGAAGGAGGTATTGTTATTTGTTTAGCAGAGAAAGCTATAATGTCTGATAATCATCTCGGATGTATGATTGATTATCCTGAATTGAGCGATATTGCCACTTTATTTGGTGAATCCCAATCCAGAGTAATTGTTTCTATTTCAGCCAATAAATTTGAAGAAGTTTTATCATTGTCGAAGCAATATAAAGTACCCTGTGCAAAAATTGGTTTAGTTATTCCTAAAAATTTTCAAATTAATGATATTATTAACATAGAGCTAACCGAATTAAGAAATAAATATGAGACAGCAATTCCTGAACTATTGGGTAAGAAAATGATATGAGAAAAGAATACGAGAGTGGTAGAATAGCAGGTATCCGAGAATCAATTTTTACAACTATGAGCAGGTTGGCTTTTGAGTATAAAGCCATAAATTTAGGACAAGGCTTTCCGGATTTCAATGGACCCGAGTGGCTGATAAATGAGGTACTAAATTCGATGAAAAAGGGACATAACCAATATGCACCTTCGCCTGGAATTTTTTCCTTAAGAAAGGCAATTGCTCAGGTAGAAAAAAAATATTACGATTTGAACTGGAACCCCGAAACCGAAATTACTATTACAGCTGGTGCCACAGAAGCTCTATTTTGTACTGTTCAAGCCTTTATTCAACCAGGCGATGAAGTGATCATTTTTGAACCATATTACGATGCCTATATTGCTGATATTTTGCTTGCTGGTGGTAAACCTATTACAATTACACTTCACAAACCTGATTTTAAGTTTTTTGCAGAGGATTTGTTTAAGGTAATCACTCCCGCAGTTAAAATGATAATAATTAATACTCCACACAATCCAAGTGGCAAAATATTTAACTACGAAGAACTTGACATAATTTCAAAAATCGCAATTGAAAATGAATTGCTTGTTGTAAGTGATGAAGTATATGAATTTATGACATTTGATGATAAACAACATATTCCAATTGCTACATTGAATGGTATGAGGGATAGAACTATAACAATATCCTCAGCAGGAAAAACATTCGGTATGACGGGCTGGAAAATTGGATTTGTATGCGCTAATGAGAAACTAACGAATGCAATCAGAAGGGTCCATCAATGGACTACTTTCGCAGTAAATACCCCTATGCAGCATGCTGTTGCCTATGGATTTTCAAATTTAGAAGATTATTTACCTGAATTTAGAAAGATTTATCAACACAAAAGAGATTTAATTATAAAGGAATTAAGAAGCACACTGTTCAAACCAATCATCCCATACGGTAGTTATTTCATAATGGTGGAAATACCAGATGGTATATTTTTCGATGATTATACTTGTGCTGTTGAATTAGTCAAAACATATGGTATAGCGACGATTCCACCTTCAGTATTTTATTCAAATTCGAATGAAGGCAAAACAATGCTTCGACTTTGCTTTGCTAAGCAGGATGAGACTATTATTGAAGGTATCGATAGATTAAGAAGATTAAGATTTGATAAGAACGATTAATCATATTAAGTCAGATGAACATTATATGTCTTTTGCAATTATCCAGGCGAAGAAGTCATTGATTTTTGAAGATGTTCCTGTTGGTGCTGTTATTGTTGATGACAATGGATATATTATTGCAAAGGGCTATAATCAGATTCAAAAGAAACAAAATCCATTGATGCACGCTGAATTAATAGCCATTCAAAAAGCTCTTAAAAAATCAAAATATCTTAATAATTTTACGCTTTATGTAACATTGGAACCTTGCCCAATGTGCGCTGGTGCTATTATTTTATCACGAATTGGTAAAGTTGTCTATGGAGCTAGCGATCCAAAAGCTGGAGCAGTAGATTCCTTATTTAATTTGTTAAATGATAAACGGCTAAATCATAGATGCAAGGTTATATCTGGCATATTAGCGGAAGAATCGTCAAATCTGCTTAAATCTTTTTTTCATAAATTACGATTATCTAAAAAAAGAAATGAGTCTTGATATTGGATTATATATAGTTCCGACTCCAATCGGTAATTTAGAAGATATTACTTTAAGAGCCCTGAGAGTTCTTAAAGATATTGATTATATTGCTTGCGAGGATACAAGGCGAACAGGAAATTTATTGAAGCAACTAGATATACCGAAGAAAGAGCTAATCAGCTACTATGATTCTATTGAGTCAAGCAAAAAATATAAGATTATTGAATTGATTCAATCAAAAAAAAGCGTTGCTTTAGTGAGTGATTCAGGTACACCTCTAATTTCTGACCCTGGATACAAGTTAATTAAAGAATGCATAGAAAAAAAAATTCCCATCTATCCTTTACCTGGAGCCACTGCTTTCGTTCCAGCACTTGTTGCAAGCGGTTTTTCAGTTCATCATTTTTGTTTTTTTGGATTTCCTCCACAAAAGAAAGGTAGAAAAGCCTTTATAAACAAAATCAAAAGCTGTCCATATACTGTTATTATTTACGAAGCATCCAATAAAATAATGAAATTATTGAAAGAGATTCAAATAGAAATTGGAACAGATATTCAAGTTTGCATTGCCCGTGAAATTAGTAAAGTCTATGAAGAATTTATACGAGGCACTATTGGTGATTGTATGGAAATATGTGAGAAAAGACAACTCAAAGGTGAATTAGTTTTAATTATTAATGAAAAATTGTAACAATTATCTTTTTAATGTTTAATTTAAGTAAATGAAATTATTCATAACATTTGAAGGCATTGACGGATGTGGAAAAACAACGCAATTACATTTGTTGCAGGATTATTTAACAAGAAAAGGAGAAAAAGTTACCTTAATTCGCGAACCCGGTGGTACAAAATTATCAGAAACAATAAGACAAATTCTGCTTAATTCAAAGGAATCAATAAATTATCTTACAGAGTTATTTCTATTTGAATCAGCAAGAGCGGAATTAACAGAAAAAGTTATATTACCGGCTTTAAATAGAAATGAAATAGTTTTATGCGATAGATTTTATGATTCAACAACTGCTTATCAGGGATATGGAAGAATGATTGATATTAGTAAAATAGAGGTACTAAACAAATTAGCAACAAATGGATTAGAACCAGATATTACATTTTATTTAAGAATACCCTTAGAAATTGCTAAAGAAAGGACAAAATCAAAAAGTTTAGATCGAATGGAATCAGCTGATATTGAATTCTATAAACGAGTTATAAATGGTTTCGACGAAATATATGAAAAAGAGAAACACAGAATTGTTAAAATTGATGCTACCAATAATATTGATTCTGTTCATCAGTCTATATTAGTTTATATTCACAATCGTTTAAATATTTGAATCTTTTAAAGGGAATTTTATGAAATATTTATCAACTTTAATATTACTAATTTTTTTTAATTTTTTAGCAATTTATCCAAATAATACTTTCCGAATTAATTCAGAGTTATTTCGATTTGATAATCAGTCATTGACCATACTCAACAAAAATAATCATGATGCAATTGCGAAATTTGAAATTTATAAGGATAGGCTATTAAATGTAATTGAACAGACACATGAACAAATCATATTGCAGAATTTTCCTGTAAGTTCAAGTAGGCTCGCGGATATATATCTTACAAAAGCTCCCTCAATTGTAGATGAATTTACTGTTTTTACTCGATTAACAGATAATGGGCTAATTAATATCGATGGTTTTGAAATAATTTCTTATTTTGGGAAAATTATAAATGATGAAAATTCAAAGATTTATTTGACTCTTATAGATAATGATTTGTCAGCTGTTATTATGCATGGTTCAGGAGATATTTTTGAGATATTAAAATTCCCTGATAATAAGGACACTAAAAACATATCCTGGCATACAATTGAGCCAAAGGATTGGTCAGAGATTTTGGGAAAAATAAATCAATTTTGCGGAACTGATGATATATCAGGGATATATCACGAAATACCTCAGAAATATCTTGAGGATGAAATTCAAGCAACTGAATTGATTACTATCCCAATAGCTATTGAAGGTGAATATTATTTCTATGAGCAAATGGGTAAGGATTATCAGCGGGCAGTTAAATATATGCTAAGTGTTATGTCTCAAACATCGAGAATTTATGAGGAATTTGTTAATGTAACATTTTACATATCCTATATACAAATTAATGAATCTGATGCAAGTTGTCCCTATGTCAGCTTCCCAAATTTAGCACAGAAGCTCTACCGTATGCCTCAAGCGTGGTCTAACAAAAGCGGTATTAATAGAGGATTGGCGGTATTATTTGCAAATATATTTAAACAGCCACCGGGTACAATAGTGGCTGGGATATCAATGGGGGGTCAACCTTATAGAGGAAGTTTATGTAATTTATCCACAAGTTATTGCGTTCTTGGTATCAGAGGAAATTACAATTATCCAACAGCAAGTTATACCTGGGATATAAATGTCGCTGCACACGAAATAGGGCATAATTTTGGTTGTCCACATACCCATGCATGTTTTTGGCGACCAAACATGATTGATACATGCATAACATCTACTATTCCATACGAATCTGATGGCTGTGTTACAACTGGTCAGCCAATACCCAGACCAGGAACTATAATGAGTTATTGCCATTTAACTAATGCAACAAGGTCTGTCGAATTGGTATTTCATCAGAGGGAATTGCCATTACTCAGGATTGCAGCTGATAGAGCTGCATGCATTAAGCCACCAGCACAACCAATTGTCAAATTGCTCAATCCATTAGGTGGTAATAGGTTATTTGGTGGTGAAACGGAAAATATTAGATGGACACATTCAAAAGTGAATAAGGTAAATCTAAGATATTCAACCGACAATGGGAAAAATTGGTTTCCTATTGCAAATGAAATACCTGCCAAAGACTCAATATATAAATGGACTATACCCTTTGTTAATTCAGAAAATGTACGTGTGTTGATATTTGACTCATCCAATCCACTGGTAGCCGATACATCAATTGTAAGTTTTAGCATAAGTTCTCCCTTTTTAAATTTATTATCTCCACAAGCCGAGGAGAAATATGGCCATAGAGAAATAATCACAGTCACTTGGCAAAAAAATCTTATTGAAACTGTAAGTATCGAATTTTCTTCCGATGGTGGAACAAAATGGGATTTGTTATCAAGTAACATATCATCCTCTGCTTACGAATGGGAAGTCCCAGAGATTGTAAGTGATAATTGTATGATTAGAGTAATTGATGAGAAAAATCAAACATTAGTATCAACGAGTGGAAAATTTGCAATTGGTAGCATAAAATTTAAACTTCTCAGTCCAACTCCAGGTGATGTTTGGTGTATAGGTGAAACATATCAAATTAAATGGGAATCAGAATTTTTGAATAAAATCATTATGGAATATTCAATAGATTTAGGTATTACTTGGCGGAGGGTTAGAATAACTGCGCTCGATGCAAATTCAGGTTCTTACGAATGGAAAATACCTGCACGTGCTAGCGATAGTACACTTCTTAGAGTAATATTACCAAATCAAAATGAGTATATAGTTTATCAAATGAATGACTATTTTTCTTTAGATTCCTGCTTATCAGGTGTTTATGGCTATCCCAAAACTGTCAATGATTTTGCAATAACTAATATAATTCCAAATCCCTTTCAAAAAAGTGCGACAATTGTGCTAAATTCGAATATTATTGACACATTTTTTGCAGATTTTTATCTATTTGACTCAAATGGTAAATTAATTGACAAGATTTTACAATCTGTACCAATTAATGTAGGTTCAAATTCCATATCTGTCGATTTGCCCGATTTATCACAAGGTATTTACTTCCTAATAATCCAATCACCTCAGAATTTAAAAAGCACAAGCCTCAAGATTATAAAATAACTAATTAACAAACTCCTTTGTGAATTTAACTCAAAGGAGTTTGACTATTATTTATTAAATTAGTACCTGATTAATTATATCATTCGGATTTTTTATGTTTCTTAATCAACTAATAATTAAGACATTACCATTAGTTCCAAAGTCAATAGTACATCATTTCGCCAAAAAGTATATAGCAGGCGAGGAATTGAGCGATGCAGTTCGTGTAAGTCAGATGATTGAATCCGAAGGTGGTATGACAACAATTGATGTGCTTGGTGAATTTATAAGTACAAGAGAGCAAGCACTTCATGAAAAGGATATGTGCAGTAAGGTACTGAGAGCAATTAGTGAATATCATCTTCAATCCTATTTATCAATAAAACCAACATCGTTGGGATTAGGTATTGATTATGAATTTGCATATAATAATATCAAGGATTTAGTCGAACAAGCAAGTGGATTAGGGATATTCATTAGACTTGATATGGAAAATTCACCCTTTACTACAAAAACTTTAGATATTTATAAGCGCTTGAGAGCTGAAGGGTTTACAAATATTGGAGTTGTAATTCAGGCATATTTATACAGAAGTGAACAAGATATCATTGATTTGATTCCATTAAAACCTTCAATAAGAATATGCAAAGGAATTTATGTTGAGGAAAAATCAATAGCAATTAAGGATCCTGAAGAAATTCGCACCAATTATATGAAGTTATTACGATTGATTGTCGATAATGGTATGTATCCTGCAATAGCTACCCATGATGAACTTTTAATAGTTGATGCATTAAAATTCATTGAGGAAAGAAAATTACAAAGAGATGAATACGAGTTTCAGATGCTATTAGGGGTTCGAGAAGAAAGAAGAAAAAAGTTAATTCAAGATGGGCATAGGCTCAGGGTTTATGTTCCTTTCGGTAAGGACTGGTACGGTTATTCAACCAGAAGAATGAAGGAAAATCCCAATATTGCTGGCCAGATTTTCAAGGCAATTTTTATTAAAAACTAATCTTTTCGGAGTTAAATATGACATCATTTGAGGCATTTAGAGCTAATACAATAGCGAATTTCATTAGTTCAGCAGTTAAAATTGTTGAAAAAATCGAGAAAAAAATTAAATATTTAGAATTTGAAAATTTATTCAGAGTCAGAGGTGAACTTGTTACACTTTTCGGGAAAAATACTGCATTAGATGAGGCATTAAAATTGCAATTATCTTTCGATGCTAACAAATGGCTGAAGAAAGAACACGAAATTATCAATTGGAAAATTGGAGCTTTGACACTGCAAAAGATTAATCAGTTGTACTCTACAGACTTAAAATTGGAAGAAAATTGGGATTTAGCTATTGCTCGTGATAAAGAAAAAATATTTCTGTCATTCCAACTTGATATAAATACCGATGATAATAATTGGAATGAACTTGATGAAGTAACACAAAGAGAAATCAAAATAATATTTGATGCTGTTGATAATTCCAAATATTTTTTGCATTCAATTGATAGCTATTTTATTGATAGCGAAGATAATTTGGTTGATGTCGAATACAAAAATCATCTCATCGCCCGTTTATAAAATATGATGAACAAAAAAGTTTTAGTCTTAATAATTATTATGATCGTAATCATTTTTCTTATCCAACTTTTAGTACTAAATAAATGGTGGAGTGAGTTAGCATTTGGTTCAAGTGATGAGGCTTTTGTGATTTCAACATTTAATATTGAATGGTTAGGTGATGGTATTGACGATAGAATAAAGAGAAATGAATTGGATTATCAAAATATTGCAAAAATTCTCAAAATGATTGATGCAGATTTATATGGATTACAAGAAATAGAAAATAAATCTGCTTTGCAAAAGTTGCTTAATTACCTTGATGGATATAATTACGTAATTTTCGAAAATTCAACTAAACAAAAAATAGCGTGTTTATACAAATCTGAAGTTGAAATTTTTAATTCATATCTTTATTATCCCTTGGCATTGGATTCTAAATTTTTGAGACCAGGTTTAGTTATTGAGGGTAGGAAAGGGAATTTTGATTGGATTATAAAAATTGTTCATTTAAAATCATCATCGAGATTTGATACTACTGCTGAAATGGCTCAAAGAAGCAGAGATATACGATCAAATCAAGTACAAATAATACGTAATTGGATAGATTCGGTTATTAATTCGAGCAATGAGCAGGATATAATTATAATCGGTGACTTTAATGATAGTCCCAAAAAAAACCGAACGACATTAACACCACTTATCGAATTTGAAGATATCACATTCTTAACAGATGAATTAAAGAGCTGTAAAAATCCATATTGGAAAAGTATTGATCACATTGTAGTTACAAATTCAGCTAAAAATCGTTATATTAGTGGTAGTCTTTGGCAATATAATTTTTATCAAAGTTTAACAGTTGAAGAGAGTAAAAAGATTTCAGACCATTGTCCAATAGTTGTTGCTTTCGAAATAAAATCGCCAGATAATGATTAAATTTTGTAAAACTAACTTATAAATATTATGGATGCACATCACTTACATCTTTTGCTGAACCATTTTCCAATAATTGGAACTATGTTTGGCTTTTTTGCAATGCTAATTGGTCTAATTACTAATAATAAAACTCTGAAAATATCTTCATTAATTATATTTATAGTTGTATCAATCATAGCAATACCAACATTTACAAGTGGTCATGGTGCTGAGGATATAGTTAAGAATTCTCCTACAATTTCAAAAGAATTAATTGAGCAGCACGAATCAGCAGCAGAGATAGCATATCCATTTGCCCTTGCGCTTGGGTTCATATCATTAATTGTATTGGTGTTTGGCTTAAAAAAAGAGAAATATTTCAAATTGGGTTGTTATTTAGTATTTATTGTTGCAATAATTACTTTTGGCTTGATGGCTTATACAGGGAATACAGGTGGCAACATTAGAATTAACGAAAGAATAAAATCAACTCAATTCAAGATTGATACTGAAAATGAAGAAAAAGATTAGAACTTTTCTTTATTCAATAATTGTTAAAGGGATTGATGAAAAAATTTCTTTGCTTTGAAATAAAATAAAGTACAAGCCCTTAGGAATTTGAGAATTAAAAGAAATTATTACATTATGTGTATTTTGATAATCATGTGAATAGATTAGCTTACCTTGAATATCAATGATACTTACTTTAATTTTATCAATTGGCTCAATAAAATCAACTATTAAAGTTTTATTTGTGTTAGTTACTTTGAATTTGTAATCATATCTTATATAATTGAAATCATTGATAAATGAAGCTGGATTTGCTTCGTATGCTCCGATTGAAGGTGGATTATTAAATAAATTACCTAATTTGTCGGTCAAGTCAATGCTAAGTTTATAACCAGCTCCAATTGCAGGTGAGTTGTTTTGTAGTTCAAAGTTTTCATTTTCTAAATCTTTGAATAGGGGATTGGCTCTATATATACCATTTTGTTCTGTAGTTGGTAAATTAGGGGAATTCCAATTTGTATTTTGACTATTATACCAAAGGTTGTTTCTAAAAGTAAAAGTCTCTGGTAACGTATTCGGACCAATGTTGACTGTTGGATTTACAGCCCGATTATCAATATAAACAATGTTATTAATAAAGGAATTATTTGAACATTTTGCCAAATTTGCAGAATTATTTTCTTGCAGAATTCTTAACACCCATTTTTCTGGAAATATGATGGTATTATTGACAACAAGAGCATTTATTACTCCAACAAATGCAATTGGTGCCTGACTTCCGATGAATATATTTGAATGAATTAGAATGTCTGAAGCTTCGGATGTTGCATTTAATGGTCTAAAGTATTGACTACCTGTGGAACCACCAATATTAATTGCTCTTAAACCACAATCCCGGAAAAGATTTCTACGAATTATTATATTTTTGGAGCCACCTTTTGTCTGAACTGCATTTGAACCGGCAAATTCAAAATAGCAATCCTCGATTATACCATTATGACAACCAACCATATCAATAAGACTTCCGCCACCTGCACCGTAAGAAAATATACAATTTCTAATAATAAAATTATCAACACCTGATAATTTTAATTCGTCGTTATTACCAGATGCATTCATTCCCAACCACTGACAATCCTCGATAGTTATGTACTGTGAAGGATTTGAGTAATCACCCCCATCATCAATGTTGACTCCATTAATGGTTTGATTTCTGAATTTGAGTCCTTTGATTTTAATATATTCAACATTTGTAAAATGTATTGCTTCATTGCCACCTTCGAATAACACCTCTCCATTGTTTAAAATTACTATCCATTTATTTTCTGTACCTTTTAAATTATTTATATAATTGCCCCCGTGATAGATGCCTTGATAAATTAAAATAGTGTCTCCTGCTTGTGCATCGTTTGCTGCAGAAGTTATACTATTATAAGTTTGGTTGCTACCGACAGGTAAAATTCGACTAATTATTAAAGATGGTGTAAAAAAGGTCAATGATAATATTATAAAAAATAAATATTTTATTTTTTTCATAGCATTTTCAAAAATAAATTGTTGTACAATTGATTCAATATAACAAGTTGTTGGACATTAAATCACATAAATTTAAACTTTTGCAAAAAAAATTTGTCAAAATAAAGAAACATATCGATTAATTCAATGAAATTATTGTTTATTTTGATATTCGTTTTTATAATATATAGCTCAACAAAAGGGGGAGATTTATATTTTCCCCCAATTAATGGGACACAATGGGAAACAATAGATCCAATTGCGTTAAATTGGGATACTAGCCAAATTGATGAGCTTTATACATTCCTTTTTAATAATAAAACAAAGGCATTTTTAGTTTTAAATAATGGTAAAATTGTCCTTGAAAAATATTTCGGTAAATTTGATGTTGATAGTATATGGTATTGGGCTTCTGCTGGTAAAACCATTACAGCTACACTTATAGGAATAGCTCAAAAAGAAGGTTTACTCTCAATATATGATAAAACTTCGAAATATTTAGGTGAAGGTTGGACTGTATGTGAAAAAGAAAATCTAATTACAATTAGACATCAATTAACAATGACGTCTGGTCTAGATGATAATGTTCCAGATAAAGATTGTACTAATGACACATGCCTCAAATGTTTAGCAGATCCCGGTACACGTTGGGCATATCATAATGCTCCTTATACATTACTGGAAAGAATTATTGCAAATTCGACTTCAAAGAGCATAAATCAATATTTTTTAGATAAAATTTATTCAAAAACCGGTATGAGTGGATTATTCATAAAGTCTGGCTATAACAATTTATTTGTTAGTACTCCTCGTGCTATGGCTCGATTTGGTTTATTGATTTTAAATAAGGGATATTGGGAATATACACCTGTTTTAGAGGATTATAATTATTACAAAGATATGATTAATCCATCACAAAGTTATAATGAATCTTACGGTTATCTCTGGTGGCTGAATGGAAAGAATTCGTTCATGATACCTGGTTTTCAATTGAAATTTCAGGGTATGCTCTTTCCAGAGGCACCATCGGATATGATCTCGGCTTTGGGAAAAAACGGACAGATATTAGATATTGTACCCAGTAAAAATTTGATCGTTATCAGAATGGGAGAAGCTCCGGGAGATTCTCGTCTTGATGTTTTTTTATTTAACAATGAAATTTGGAAATTTCTGAACAAAATCATTCCAGATTTTGTATCGGTCAAGCAAAATGATAATAGAAATATAATAATCGAACAAGATAAAATAACTAGTGAGATTAAAATAACAACTATGTCTGATTGTAAAATTAAAATTTATGATTTTTTGGGCCGAATAATGTTTGCAGGAATAAGTAAAGGCTGTATAACTATTAATAAAGATTACTTAGGGCGGGGTATATATTTTGCATTGATTGAGTATAATATCAACAATTCTTATGTTTTAAAATTATATGTTGAATAATTTTAGGTGAAATTTAGGCTGTTAAAATTCTACCTGTCATTTCTTCTGGGATATCTAACCCCATAGTTTTGAGAATAGTAGGTGATATATCAGCTAAAATTCCGTCATCAATTTTCTTATGCTCATTTCCAATAATTATCAGTGGTACTGGATTTAGAGAATGAGCTGTATTAGGGCTTCCATCGGGATTGATGGCATAATCAGCGTTTCCGTGGTCAGCTGTAATAAACACTGTGTAATTATTTTCGACTGCGTTTTTTACGACTCGACCGACGCATTCATCAACAGCTTTGACTGCCTTTAAAATAGCTTCATATACACCTGTATGACCTACCATATCGCCATTAGCATAATTAAGACATATAAAATCATATTTTTGTTTATTTAGTTCTTCAATAACTTTGTCAGTAACTTCAAAGGCACTCATTTCAGGTTTTAAATCATAGGTAGCAACTTTGGGCGATGGGACTAGTATTCTGTCTTCACCAGGGAATTTATCTTCGCGTCCTCCGGAAAAGAAGAATGTAACATGGGCATATTTCTCTGTTTCAGCTATTCTTAATTGGCTTAAGCCATTAATTGAGAGATACTCACCCAATGTCATTTTAACATCGTCTTTGTCGTAAACAATCTTTATATTTTTGTATTTATCGTCATATCTTGTCATAGTAACATAATACAAATTCATTGTTTTCATACCATGTTCAGGCATATCCTGTTGAGTTAAAGCTATTGTGATTTCCCTTAACCTATCTGTACGAAAATTGAAGCAAAAAACAACATCCCCCTCATTAATAGTGGCTTTCGGTTTATCATAATCATCAGTAATTACAATCGGTTTTATAAATTCATCGGTAATACCCTCATCGTAAGAATCTGAGATAGCTTGGAGAGGATTAGTGTGTTTTTTGCCAATTCCATTAACCATTAAATCATAACCTAATTTTATTCTTTCCCAACGCTTGTCCCTGTCCATTGTGTAATATCTTCCACAAATGGAAGCAACTTCACCAGTAGAGCTTTTTAGATGTTCAAGAAGATTTTTCATATATCCATAGCCACTTTTTGGATCTGTGTCACGGCCATCCATAAGTGCATGTATAAAGACTCGCTTAAGTCCGTAATCTTTTGCAATATCGCAAAGTTTATAAAGATGTTTATCTGACGAATGTACTCCACCATCGGAAAGTAAGCCGATGAAATGAATAGCTTTGTTATTATTTTTTGCATAAGTAAAGACTTCACGAATGGTTTTATTCTGTTCTAATCTACCTTCTCGGATGTCTTTATTTATTCTGACTAAATCTTGATAAACAATACGACCTGCACCAATATTGAGATGTCCAACTTCAGAATTACCCATTTGTCCATCAGGCAATCCTACGTGTTCACCAGAAGTCAAAAGTTTAGCATTAGGGTATTCTTTGATTAAATGATTTATGTTTGTTGGATTTGCTTGATATATAACGTCACTTTTGGTTCGGTTTCCAATGCCCCAACCATCTAATATAATTAGAATTACTCTGTTATTGATTTTTTTGCTCATAAAATAAACCATTATTGAAAATAAAATGAATTATACTAAAACGTTAGGTTATTGAATTTATTTTCAAATTAAAAATGGAGATCAAACGATAAAGATTTTAATTAAAAATTTAAAATGTTCTTGTATCAAACAAATTAGAGGGGATTTAATTTAATTAATAATAATAGGTTCATCCCCACGTGCGTGGGGAATACGAAATTTACAAGACCCTACCCGAGAAGACATACGGTTCATCCCCACGTGCGTGGGGAATACTGAGTTGTATGATGCAACAAACCCCGATCCAAAGGTTCATCCCCACGTGCGTGGGGAATACGCTTATCACCATCACTTCGAACATCC
>CALHGZ010000002.1 GCA_938031175.1 Candidatus Kapaibacterium sp.
TTGAAAGCAATGTACAAATTGATGGCAATCTTAATGTTGATGGCGATGTTAATTTCAATGGTAGGGTTGGTGTAGATGGCGACTATGGTAATCAATTTGATGTATTCGTAGTTGGTGCTGATGGTGAACCAATCTGGACAAATTCATTAACTAACTTATCCACGGTTGAGACAACTGACTTAGTCGCATCGAGTGCCACAATAAATACATTATTGACAGTTTCAGGTGATGCATTATTCGCTGCTGGCCAAACAGTAGATTTCAATGGTAATACTAATTTCAATGGTCAAAATGATTTCACAGGAACATTCGAACTCGATGGAGATGCCGGTACTATAGGACAGGTTATGATCAGTCAAGGCACTGGTAATACACCAGTTTGGACAAGCGACTTAACGCTTAGTAATCTTACAGTAACAAATGACTTTATTTCTTCAGGCAGTTCGACAATTGGGCAAACTTACTTCAATGGTAATTTGCAAATTGATGGAAATGTAGATATTGGAGATAATACCACATCATTTATATTGACTCTCAATGGGTCACCAGTACCTACACTTGGTTCAAACACGTTTACCGGCTTGAACATCTTTGGAACAGATCCATCAGCCGATCCAATACCTCCTGGAACTATTTTGGCAGCAGTTACAAATCATAACACATCACCCACAGTTGTTTTCCAAAATGTTGGATTAGGTCCGGTACTTGATTTGCGTGGTGTAGATGGCCAAATAGCATTATCAGTAACAAAAGGTGACGCTTTATTCCAGGGTGCTGCACAGATTACTTTATCTGCTACAACCTATACACCCGATCAAGCTTTGATCGTAACTGCTGGAACTCCAGTTAATGAAGCAGCTGCAGTTATACAAAATGTTAATCCTGATGGAATAGCATTAATGTTACCAATAGGTGGTCTGGCATTATCAACTAATTATCAGGCAGTACCACCCTCTACAAATATTACTTTAGTTGGTGAATATACAGTTTGGGCAGTAAATCCGCAAGGCGCATTAGCTGGGGTTGATTTCCCGACAACAAATTTGAAGCCCGGACAAATAATCTTCATCATAAATCTAAGCGGTACATTCAGTCTTAACGTAAACGGACTCTTTACTATACCAGCAGGTAATTCCGCAGCTTATGTTTACGTGGATACAAATGGACTTGGAACTTATGGATGGCGACAGCTATTCAATGACTAATCTGTGTAAATTAATTGAATTTAAAGTAATGTTGACAATTGACGATAATACATACTCAGGGCGATTAATCGCCCTGAGTATAATAAAAAATCTTCAAAAAATCCTACCAAATTGGTATGATTTTTTCAAGGTTTTTTAATTGATATTTAAATAAAAGTGTTAAATTTGCGGAATTGATAGGGGAAAATTTTACTGATGACCTTATTGCAGCATATTAAAGACAATAACACAGGCTCTTGATTAAAACTTGATTATAAACAAAAAGAGAGGATATATGAATAATAGTAGCCAAAATTCTTACCAAAACAAAACTGAAAATCCTTTTCTAATTAATACATTAGTTTCAACAATTGGAGGTATTGTTATGAACAAATTCCTTAAAGTTTTTTTATGTCTCACTTTAGCTCTCGTTTTGAGTCTGCCTTCCCTTGCAAGGGACTGGTATGTTCATAGAGATTTAGGTGCTGATAGTCCTGCAAGAGATGGCACAGATAATTCCAGTCAGTGGTTACAAACAATTAATTATGCCATTTCACGTGCTTCTTCACATGATGTAATTTACGTTTATGGCTGGACTTCTAATAATTACAATGAAAGAGTAGTTATTCCTACTTCAAAAAACAATTTAACCATACGTGCTAAAACACCAACCCAAAAACCAGTAATCGATGGATTGGGATTGAGTTCAGCAAATCAATCATTCGGTATTTATGTTAAGTCTGACAATTGCAAATTGATTAACCTTAAAATTCAAAATTTCAAAGCAGCTACTAATGCAGGCGACTTTACAAGCAATAATGAAGGTGGCGTCGGTATTTACGCTGACCCCGGTTTATCGGGTACTTATATTGAAGGTGTTGAAATTTACGCTTGTAACTGGGGTATATATTTACCGGAGAATAGCAGAACTACAATAGTCAAATCGGTTATTGGTGCTTCTGGAACTAATGCTATTACTTCTTTAGCTTCTAATGGCGGTGTTGGTATTGCTCTCTGGAGTAATGGTACTACAATTGAGAAAAACCTCATTGGGAAACTTTCTGATAATACTTCTGGGAATCAAATTTCTTACTGTGATGCTGATGGTATCAGAGTCGGTTACTCTACATCATCGGGCGGAAGTGCCGACCAAACAGAAATTGCTTACAATACAATTACCAATTGTGGTACAGTTCTAAATGGTTTTGGTATAAATATTCAAAGAGTAACAAGAACAGTCAATGTAAAATACAATACTATCCAGAATTGTGTCAATGGTCTTGATATAGATGGACCATGCCTTGACCTTTCAGTTTCTGAGAACTTGTTTATAGATGTTGGCTTAACGACGGATGTTTTGGTTCGTACAAGCAGTAACTATGATGGTATTATGCTCTTCGATATCTGGAAAAGAAATAAAAATCAATTCTTGCAAGGTACTAATTTAGTCAATAATTCCGCAGCATCTGTTGAAAAAACGCAAAATTCAGTGATGACTTCACAAAGTTTTGGTAGTTACAGATTCATAAGAAATACAATACAATCTGTATGGAATAATGATGTTACAACGGGCCACAGACTTGGAGTAAAAGGTTATAATCCTGCTTATCCTACAGTTGGTTCACCAACATCATTTGTTTATTATGAAAACCTCAATTTTAGTGGTACAGACGATGTCGAAATTTATGGCGAAAGCGACGCTAATCCTCAATATACTCAGATTATAACAAGTGATCAGGATGTCTGTGCTGGAACTGGTGACCCTTATGGTATAGAATTAAGAGCAAATGATTTAGAATTGCATGGTTTCAAAATTACAGGACCTACACCTGCAAACAATACATACTCAGTAAATATATTAGTTGATGGTACAAATATTAATATTCACCATAATATAATTGAAGTACAAAGTCAGCAAACTACAAATACCCCTTTATGTTTAAGTTATGGTATTGCCAACGAAATTTATACAGCCATCGGTGATGCTATTGTTGATGGATTGCAAATTCATAACAATACATTCACACATAATCATTCTGCTGGTAACTGGGGGTATGCAGGTATTTTAATCAATCATGCAGATAATGGAGAAATCACCTCAGCTAACAATATCAGAATCGAAAAAAATATGTTCGAAGGCAATTTGCAATATGGCGTAATTGCACAACAGTCCGGGGTTACAATCAATGAGAATACCTTTATCACTAATTTAACGAAATCTGGTGATGGTAACTGGGATAATGGCGAAGGCTATATGGCAATTCGGATACATGACCCAAGTTCTTCTAATCTTGAGCAGAACAATATAAATATTACCTGCAATATCATTACAGGTAGTGCCACTGGTAAAGGATTTTTAATCGGGATGTATTTAGGAGAACCTACAGATGCCCAATTATTAACCGCGAATGTTAGCTCCAACGTGATTGAAAATGTTTATTTAGGTGTCTATGTTGGCTCCGCCGAAGATGTAATTAATTCCGGTACAAATGGTGTAACAATTCAGAATAATGATTTTGGTTATGACTATGATGTTCCTTCACCGACAGGTATATCTAACGGAGCATTGGATAATGTTTCATCATATACAATAAATGCAACCGATAACTGGTGGGGCACTCCAAATGGTCCACGCCATATCAGCAATACATATAATATACCATTGCAGGGCGAAAAGGTCTTTGGTAACGTAACATTTGTACCATGGTGGGGCGCTGCACCGACAGGAACCTGTCCATTGATATCCACCAGCACAAGCGTTGGTCCAGTAACATTACGTACAAATGCAACCGAGACTTTAGTTTCATACCATACCTCAATTCAATCAGCGATTAATGCTGCCACTGCATTAAATGGTATAATATGGGCTACAGCTGGTACATATACAGAAAATTTGAATTTTAATAATAGTAATGTTGTGGCTTTGAAAGGTAAAAAGCTCGATGGATTGACTAATGCCTTCACAGCCGGAACAGCTGGCGCTGACCCAAGCGAAAGAGCTATTCTGGAATCTGATGATGAGACCCAACCAATGGTAACGATTGCAACAGATGGCATTACAATTCAGGGCTTTGAATTCTCTGGTAATATGACTTCACCAGAAGATCCAACCTATGTCATCTGGATTGATGCTGCACCAATTACAAATCTCACTTTACAATATAATACAATATTAATGGGTAATGAAGATTACGGTGTTGTCGCTACAGATGGTAATGGCTTGTCGAATGCAGTAATTACATACAATAAATTTATCGGCGAGTCAACAAATGCTAACTCTGACTGGTTCTCAATCGGTGACAGAAGTGGTAGCAATTTGGGTGGCTATACCAATAATCTACAACTTACTTACAATGATATAAACTATGCCTCAGCTAAATTTAGACTAAGCGAGCGAGGTAATATTTCGAACATCACTATTGAAAATAATACATTCAATAATGTAAACGGAGCTATTAAAGTTGGTCGTGATGAGAATGATCCACCAAGTAGCTTTTCTTTATATAACTTCAACATTTTGAGCAATGTATTTAATAATACATCATTTCCAAATGAATTTGCATTTATGCTCGTAAATGAGCAACAAATTTCAGATAATTTTCGTGCTTTCGCTATAGCTGATCTTGGTGGTTCCAATTTAAGCGAATTTACAATAAATTATAACCAGATACTTTACGAATCAACAGGTTTATATTCAGCAGTAGGAATCGCCGGTAATGATAATGATTATGGTATTTCAGGTTTTCCAACATTTACTGCGAGTGGCCAAATCAATGCAAGAAGTAACTGGTGGGGTTCGCAATACGGTCCAAAAGTAGCTCCTTATACGGCTACTTTAAACCAAGCCAATTTTGCAAACTGGTGGGACAATGCTGGGAACGGCACCATTTTATGGCCCATACAGAGGAGTTCCTGGAACCAGCACCTTCAAGGAGCAACCTGCGGTAATTTATTCATAGATTTTCATCCCTGGTGGCAAACTGCTACTGGTCCCGATATCAATGGTCCTATACAGGTTAAAAATGACAATAATACCATAACAACTTACCCAAGCTTCTTTGATGCTATTTTTGATAATGCTGCTTGCGATGATGATGGGCAATGGGATATCGTATCAGCTACATCAGGTACATATACAGAAGATTTTGGCATCTGGAAAAACTTTGTTGAACTTCGTGGCGTAAGCGATGCTAATCCAAATGCAGTAGTTATTAAATCTACTCGATCAGCTTCAACTTATCCATCAGATTATTTCGATGCAATCGGTTTATACCTCCAGAAGGATAATGCTCCTGTCAACAATGTTCGCATACGGGGAATTACATTCGAAGGTCCTACACCTAACGCAGGTGAATATTCGGTCTTAGTATTTGTAAACGGAACAAATATAAGAATACATAACTGCGAATTCAGGGTACCAGTATCTAATAATCCATCATACATAAGCTCTGCTATTCGAACGCACAATGAATTACTTGACTTTAGCCCAGACAATTCAATTAATGGTCTATACATACATGACAATACATTTACGCATTTTGGCACCCTCCCCTCTAGTTTAGGATACAATGGTATCATTCTAAATTATGAATTAGGATTAGGAGCTAATTCAATTAGAGTATTCGACAATACATTTACCGGCAATTTATACACAGGTATACTAGTTTCAGCACCAGGCGTTACTGTCCGAGGTAATAATTTGACAAGTGACGTCCAAGCCTTTTATGGTATAGCTGTAATTGATAATTACACTTCAGGACCAAATGTTTTAAACAACATTACAATTAGCTGTAACAACATAACAAATACACATGCAACGGCAACATATAGTTATGGAATTTGGTTCCCAAATACAGACCTTTCAGATCCAGATTTTGCCGCACCAATCAATGTAATCAATAATACGATTAATAAATGTGGTGTCGGTGTACGAGTTGATGAGAATGCGGACCAGATAACAGTTAATTTTAATAATTTCAATGGTACATATACTTCATTCGCAGTACAAAATACTCATACAACTCCCCTAGATGCAACCCAAAACTACTGGGGTTCAGTAAATGGTCCGTCTCACATTTCTAATGCATATGGTTCCCCACAAGGTGGTGCAATAAGCAATAATGTTAACTACCTGCCTTTCTGGACAAACTGGATCAATCAATGTCCCGGTAATGCTATAGGTAGTCCATTATACCCGGTTATAGTTTATGATAATTTATCCCATACCACCCAGATTGGAGTATATGCTTCTATTAATGCAGCAATTAATGATCCGTCAACATTAGCAACTCATGTTATCTACGCAGCTAATGGTACCTTTTATGAGAATGTAACTACGAAAAACCAAGCTAATTATCTTGAGAGTGCAGGTACAACAACTATAAATGGTAATTTCACATTACTGCATCAAGCAGACATAACAATTGTCAGTCCCTACAAAGTAACAGGCAATTTGAATTTTGCAGGTGTGGGCAATCAAAGCTCAATTATATTGCAAAATGCCGATTTCGAAGTAATTGGTAACTTAAACGGTGCATCCTCACCGACATCACCACCATTCAATAATTATATAGCTACAACGGGTACAGGTTCATTTATTAAGGGTGGTATCAACTCACTTGATAATAACATTTTACCGTTGCATGCAGGTTTAGGAAATTATTTCTTCCCATTACAGTTAAAAGTAAATCAGACAGGTATAAGCAATGCCAAATTCAAAGCAAGAGTAAATGGACAAAATCCCGCATCATTCTTTGGTAAAGGTGAAGTAGATAATCCTGTAGACAATGTCTGGTTTATGGAATTATTCGATGCAACGTGGAATCCAATCACCAATTCAAACTCAGATGTTTACTTCTACTTCCCTGAAACTGGTTCCTGGCCACTTGGCTTTGCCACAACAACAGGTACAGAAGTAGATGGTTGCTGGTCCACTTCAGCAGTATTAGGAAGTGTATTTGGAGCAAGATGGGATGGCAGTGCCTGGGAATCCCGTAAAGGCAATTCCGATGCACCCGGAACAGCAGTCTGCCGAGTTCAGCAAGTTAATACATTCTCACCCTGGGGCGTATTCTGGGGTTATTCCAATGCAGCTTTGGAAGAGCCACCCACTCATGCCAATAATTTGCAGTTTATAGGAGTATCAACCAATTCACTTACCATAAGAGTTAATCGCGGTAGCGGCGAACGCTTTATGGTAATAGTTAAGCCGGGCAATCAGGCACCGGATTGCTGGACATGCTATCCCGGTCAGCCCGGAGAGTATCCGTCAGATGGCGAAGAATATGCAAGTGCACCTTATAACGTGTCAACAGATCCAAATAATGCAGATTGGAATACTGGGTATCCATTAGGTAGCAACCCAAATCCAGCCCTACGACCCAGAATAGTATATGTAAGCCCGATGAATTCTGTTGATCTGGGACGTGAAGTAACGATTACAAATCTCGACCACGGAACCAAATATTACGTACAAGTAATTGAACTTAATGGTTCAGGATTGTCCTATCCGAATTATAATGTACGCGGTTGGTGTAATTTAGATTTATCGACAGTACCAAATTATAACGGCAGATGGAGAATGACAATACCTATAATTGACCTTAAATTCAAGGTGCCACCACAGAATGGTCCGTATGCGCACCATGCATGCAATACCTGGCAAGATTACTTCCATATTACAGGTTCAGGCGAACCCCCGTGGACAGTAAAATATAGCGATGGCGTTACAACCTGGGCATTAAGTTCTCCTGTTCAATCATTTAACCCATACTTCCAGGCAGTTGTTCCAACTACAGAAAGTAGGACATATAGCTTAGTATTAGTGAAAGATGCAAGCGAAAGACTTTGCGAAACGACAGGTTACCCCGAGCTTTATATACATACACCAACTACATTTACTTCGGGCAACGAAGTAACAGTTAATCCAAATCCTGCTTGCAATGGTACATCAACAGTAACCTTTACACCAAATGTTACTGGTACAGATGCAAGCTTTATCCGTTGGGAAGTAAATGAAGGTTCTGGTTACTATGCATTAAATAATTCAGGTGGAACCTTAGGCACAGGTACAGCTTATAGCATAAATACAAGTACAGGAGTGCTAACACTCACAACACCTACTACAGCCGACAATGGATTCAGTTTTGTTGTGTATTATACAGGTTCAGCAACTTGTGGTCAGCCATCAGAAATTGCTTCACCAGCTCAGGTATTGACAGTAAATGCAGGACCCAATCCGGGTACATTAAGTTCAGTACAAACAATGCCAATATGTCCCAACAATGCAGTAACACTTAATTTAACAGGTGTAAGTGCAGATAATTGGACATGGCAGCGCAGTACAGATGGTGGCTCAACCTTCAATGATATAACCGGTTATGTTAATGTAACCACAACAACTTATATAATTCCAGCAGCTGATGTTACCGAAGCAAACAGTGGTAATTATGTTTATAGAATCATAGCTTATCGAGCAGGTTGCTCGCCTGAAACTACACCAGTAACAGGTTATTGGACATTGCAGGTAATTCAATCACCAGCAAATTGGAGCAGTAATAATGCGAATATATCGCTTGTAAGTACAGCAACAAATACAATGACAATTACCTGGGATGCAGCTTCAGGAGCAAGTTATTATAGGGTAAATGTATGGAGAGTATCAACTTCAAGTTACTTCTATACAAATCTCTACGCATCATCCAACACATTAACAATCGGTCCACCATCGAATCCATTACCAGATTGCGAAGATTTTGGATTTGAGATAACTGCTTACAATACTTGCAATAATCCAAATACGACATCGAATATGCAGACATTTAGTTCGTACTGCCCAAGTATAACATTGACACCTCAGAATACCTGTCCAACTGCATATAATTTCGGTAGTGTATTTGTAGGTGCAACCTCGACATCAACATTCTCTTATGCTTTGACAGGTACATCACTTTCAACCAATGTGTCGGTAACATTGCCTTCGTCCGACTTTGAGATACGAGCAAGTTCAGACGGTGGTTCAACTTGGACACCCGATTGGACTACTTCAGCTTTATCACTAAACTATGTCCACTTGAATAATGGTGGAACCTGGTCAATCCAAGTTAGATTTAGACCACAAGCAGCCAATACATACAGCTGTGCGACAATCACACATAGCAGTTCACCAGCAGCTAGTAAAATACAATACGTATCAGGTGTAGGTGTTGATAACTCACCGACAGTACAAGCGAGTAACATCTGCTTCAGCAATATAGATGATCAAAATGATCAGAACATAACAATCACTTGGACACGTGGTAATGGTGCTGGTATAATCGTGGTAGTAAGCTCAGATCAGACCTGGGAACCACTAGGTACAGCAACATATACAGCTGGTAATTTCATAGGATCAAGCAATGACTATGTTGCCTATGTCGGTACCGGTACATCTGTTAATGTAAACTTATCAAGTGCAGGAATTTCAGCAGGTCAAAACTTCTATGTCCGAGCTTATGAATACAATACATCTAGTGGCTTGAATTTCTATAGCGTAGCTACAAACGCAACAAATCCAAACATGCCGAAGTTCCTAGTATTTACCACACAGCCGAGTACAGGTCAGAATATCAATTCTGGTGCTAATTTCACGGTTGTTGTTCAATCACAATATAGAGATGGCACTCTTTACATACCATCAGTGAATGAAAACGTAACAATCAGCATCTATAGTGGAACTGGTACACTTACAACATCACCTGCTACACCACAAATTTCGAATTCAACCGGAAATACAGGTAATGTTACAGTAACCTGGACTTATGGTGATGGAGTATTGGATGCACAATTGCAGGCATCAGCATCATGCTCCTGGGTTACTGGATTAAGCAATAAATTCAACATTATTCCATCAACCCCAACAACACAAACCCGTACAATGATTGTAACTGGTTTTGCAAATTGCGGTGGTGGCAATGTTGATGTAAATCTCAGATGGACAAATGGTAACGGATTGCATAGAATACTTGTGGTAAGACAAGGTCAAGGTCCAGCAGTTCCATCTGATGGAGATTTTTACTATGATGCAAATGGCAATTGGTCAGATGCTAGTAAAGAATCAATCGGTGGCGATAATTCATCCTGGGTTGTTGATAGAATTGATGTTAATAATCCTGGCGGTACTTATACAACAACAGTTTATAACTTGCCAGGCAACACGACATTCTACTTTAGAGTATTCGATTACAATGGAAATGCAACAGGTATAACCCGATACAACACCAATTCAGCATCATTCAATCCAATCCAGCGAACAACACCTGCCTGCAAAGCAGGAGCAGCAGACTTTTACGTAGATGCAGATGACTTCAAGGCACAATCATACAGCCGTAAAGTATATCTCTCCTGGAATACTTACATTGAACAAGGTATTCTGGGTTATGAGCTTTACAGAGCAGATGCGAACGCGAGCGATAATTATACATTGGTCGGTTCATATCTATCCGATAAAGAGTTGCAGGCTGGAATTAATAGCTACAGCACACGCAGCTATTCATTTGTTGATAATGATGCAATGCTCGTAGTTGGTAATGAATATCATTACAGACTAATGGCAGTAGCTATTGATGGTTCTAAGTTCGATGTTGCAGAACAACTCGTTACAATCAATATAACAGAAGATCCAAATTCCAGATTTGTAGTAAATAATATAAATCCAAATCCAGCAACAGACGAGATCAGATTTGAACTCGAAATGAATGCAGAAAATGCAATCACAGTGGAAGTTATGGATGTAAGCGGAAGAGTTGTAACTAGCCCAATAAATGCTAAGATTTACAACCCCGGCAAGCATTTCGTGACTGTACCACTTGGTGATATAGCAAGCGGAACATACTTGCTGATGATAAGCAGTGGAAGCGATGTTGTAATGCATACTTTCGTTGTTAAGAAGTAAGTATTGCTCTGGAAAATTAAAACGGCAGGCTGAACAAGTCTGCCGTTTTTTTATTAATTTTGAGAAAAAATGAAGGAGGTAAAATTGGCAAAGTTATTAGTATTAGCAATTTTATTCAGTGTAACTCATTTGTATTCAGCCACATACTATGTAAATGGCATTAAAGGAAATGATACTTTAAAAACTCATACCGGATTGAGTGAATCTAAAGCATTTAAAACTATAAATAAGGCAATATCTATTGCTAAGCGAGGTGATATAATTAAAGTTAAAGGAAAAGTTGACACAATCCAAATTATATACAAAGAATCGATATACGTGCCGTATGATAAAGAAGATTTAAAAATAATCGGTGAACATTCACCAATTATTGATGGTAATTTGGAAGTAGAAGATAAACCCTACTATGGAATTTTGATCAAAGGACGCGGTACCGTTGTAGATGGGTTTACTATAAGAAATTTTACCGGTACAAAGGTAAATGAATATGGATTAACTGGCTCGGCTGGAATAATTTTAGATAGAACAAATACTTGTATAATTATAAATAACAAAATTGAAAATTGCAATTGGGGCATAGTTGCGATTGAGAGCGAATATTGCAGTATTCAGGGTAACTCAATTTTTCGGATATTAAGCTCATCCAATGATTTTAATTTAAAATCAGGAGGTGTAGCGATGTATTTAGTGAATAATGAAGTTACAATGCAAAAATACCTGATTGGAAATGAAAAAGGCAACATAATTGATGATGCCTCGCTTTGTGGAATCTGGTTCGGTACGGAGCTTGAGAATATTTTAGCTGATTTGACTCTAATAGAAAATAATACAATTTCTCGTATTAGACAGGGAGCATCACTTTTCATCCGTAATCTGGAAGGAACGATTCGTATAACAAAAAATACATTCCGAAACAATCATCATTCACTTGAAATTGAAGGTGTTTGTATTGATACTTGGATATCAGAAAATATATTTGCCGGCTCTACTTCTGCTTATGAAATCAAAACTGATGAGCGATATCCAGCCTCATTAATATACGATATCTGGAGAAACAACAAAAATGAGTTTTATAGAACAACCTATGCCCTTATAGAAAAGAGAAATAATATAGGTGCAAGCGATAGATTCAGATATATTTGGAGCAATAAAGAAGGGCTAGAAAATTACAAAGGTAACTATAGAATAGAAGAACTTGCAGGCACAAAAACAACAGAGAACTAACATTTATTTTGCAACTTACTATGGCAAAAAAAGCAAAAATCAAAGGGAATTCATCGTACAAAAAAAAAGAAAAACAACAATCCGTTAAGACCTCAAAACAAAAAAAGAAAATTGAACTTAAAAGTATTTTATTGAACACATTGATTGTGCTTGCAATTTTTTCCTCTACATATTTGTTTTACAGCTCAACGCTAAAATATGACTTAGTATATTGTGATGATGATATATTTGTTTTAAAAAATAAGCAGTTTAATTCAAAAATTGAAAATATAGTTAAATCATTCCAAACTGCAATTGGCAGCTCATATTACAGACCGATTTTACAAGCATCATTCATAATTGATCATCAATTGGGTGAAACTGATGTATCAGTTTATCGCAGGACAAATTTAATATTGCATTCACTTGGTGCTTCAATTTTATTTTTATTTTTCATCACCTTTGGGTTCGATCGTCTTCCTTCACTGCTATTTAGTACATTGTTTGCAGTACATCCGTTACTGACACCTGCAGCATCTTGGATATCAGGTCGTAATGATTCTTTAATTGCAGTATTTATTCTTTTAGCATTTATTTTCCAGATATTATATTATCGCTCGTATAAGATTTATTCTATACCAATATTTTATTTTCTTCATTTGTTAATGTTTGCTTTAAGTTTATTTACAAAAGAAATAGCAGTGGTTTATCCATTTATTACAATAATATATTCATTTTATCATCGTGGAGACAGGCTTTTAAGTCCGAAAAATTTAGCATTGGGTATTGGCTGGGTAGTAATAATGATTGTCTGGTATATTTTACGTCAAATAGCATTGAGTAACGTTAAACTCATGGACGAAGTTGGCTTTAGTGCGTTACTAAAGAATTTACCATCAGTAGCAGCAATGATTGGCAAGATATTTCTCCCAATAAATATGATAGCCTTATCAAATTATGAAACCTTGTCCTTGCTTAGTGGTTCGATTATAATTATTGCATTTATAATATTCATAATTTTTAGTAAAAGGGTAAAATTCCAAAATATAGTTCCTGGTTTGAGCTGGTTTATATTGTTTATAGCACCTACTTTAATAGTACGCATAATGTTAGTTGATGATTTTTTTGATTATGCTGAGCATAGAGCTTATTTGCCAATGATAGGTATATTTTTAATAATAATAGAAATATTTCGCCGCTATCAGATAGATTTTCAAAAGCCTTTAGTTTTAATTATTTCAATTTTATTGATTGGATTATTTGCTTTTCGTTCCAAATTATATGAATCAAAGTTCCAGAATAGATTTACATTCTGGAATCATCATATTGAGGTATATCCGGACAAAGCTCGTGGATACCTTGATTTAGCTAAAGCATATTATTTTATTAACAAGCTCGATAGTGCTGAAATATTATATAAAAAAGGAGTTGAGTTAAATCCAGAGAATTATAACTTTTACATAGATTTAACTGCTGTTTACATACGCAAAAAAGAATATGACAAAGCATTAGCTAATGCAAAGAAAGCTATTGAACTCAATCAAGAAATACCTCTTGCATATTATAATTTAGCTAGAGCATTAGCTGAACTGGGACGATATGAAGAAGCAATCCCAAACCTTGAAAAAGCACTCGAAAAACAAAACAATCCGATATGGTTAATTGATTTAGGGGTGATGTATTTTCAAGCGAAGAATTATCAAAAAGCAATTGAAATTTTAACTAAAGCTATAACAATAAAACCTAACGACCCTAATGTATATAACAATTTGGGTTCAGCTTATGCTGCTAATCGTCAATATGATGAAGCTGAAAAAATTTGGTTAAAAGCCCTTTCTATAGAACCTGAATTATACCAGACATTGGAGAATTTATTGAAATTCTATTTAATGAAAGGAGATTTGCAAAAAGCAAGGGAATACAAAAACAGAATTCTAAAAACCGGAAAAGAGTTACCAGTTAGCCTTAATATTCCAGACTAACCATTAATAAGTCTTTTCAATCAAATATTTTCATTGTTAATTCTTCAAATATTCAAATAAAATAAATGATTGTCATGATTTCACTGCATATAAGGTATTTGTTTATTTTTTACTTATGCGTTTGTATAGGTTTTTGCAAAGATGATGAAATTGAAAAAAGAATTCAATTTCAATCACAAAAGTTTAAGTTTATACTTGAGACACTTTACAAAAATTATGCTGATACTATAAACGTGGAAGAATTAAGCGATATTGCTTTTAAAGCAATGCTCCAGCATCTCGATGATCAATCAGTATATTATAACAAAGAACAGAGGGATAATTTTAAAGCAAGCATTCAAGGTTCAAAAATTGGATTGGGGATTAAAGTACAATTTATAAATGATACTTTAACTATTGTTGGAATAATTGAGCGAAGTCCTGCTGATTCATTAGGGTTAAAAATTGGGGATAAGATTTTATTTATAAATGGAATCAATACAATAACAGCTTCGAAAAGCGATATATCTGATTTGCTTAATGGAAATGATGGAGACGAAATTCACTTAATTTACCGTGATTTCTTTTCAGGGAAACTTGAAGAAAAAAAATTTATTCTTCGTTCGTATCATTTACCTTCAATTTCAGCTTGTTTGAAAATTAATGATACAGATTTTTGGTATATTGATATTGATAATTTTTCTCAGACAATAGTTGAGGATTTCGATAATATTAGCCATCACTTGCTAAGTGCAAAAGGTTTGATATTTGATTTACGAGGTAATCCTGGTGGTTACTTAGAAAGGGTATGTAAATTAATTGAGTATTTCTTACCATCGGGTTTAACAATTACTTACACAGAAGCCAGAAATCCTGATTTCGTTGTAAAGTATAAAACTGAACGTAATGGTAAATTTTCTAATATACCTATTGTAGTTATAATAGATAAATCATCTGCATCAGCAAGTGAAATATTTGCAGCTGTAATGCAAGATTATGATAGAGGAATCGTTGTTGGAGAACAATCATTTGGAAAGGGTACGGTCCAAAAGTTATGGGAATTGACTGACGGAACTGCATTTAGAGCTACGGTTGCTAAATATTTTACTCCGCTTGGTCGTAAATTACAAAGAGTATCAAAAACAAATATTTCAAATATCGACATAGACCCTTCTATTACTTTATTTGGCGGAAAGGAAGCCGAGCGACAAATCAAAGATTTATTGAGTAAAACAGGTGGGAAAACTCAATTACCTATTTATCGCACTGCAAAAGGTCGTATTTATATTGGTTTAGGTGCAGTGATGCCTGATTATATCGTTGCACGAGATACCACAAGCCCCCTTATTGGTGCATTAAATCAAAAAGGAATTTTTATGTTATGGGCTTTGGAATATTTAAAGCGAAATAGTGAGAATATCAAATCGAATTATGGTGAAAAATTTAATAAATTTGCTATAGATTGGAAGTTGAACCAAGAAGATTTGGAAACATTTATAAAATTAGCAAAAGTTAATGGCATTTGGAATGAAGAAATGTACCAAAAAGATAAAAATTTAATCATAGAATTAATGAAAGCATCGATTGCAAACATACTTTGGGGCAATAATGGTATAAAAGCGGTTACAAACCAATTCGATAAGCCGGTTTTGAGAGCAATCGAAATTATGAATGAAGCAAAAGAGTTAATTACAAATAAATGAGGTTGGATTATGCCACTTTGGAAAAATATATTACTATGGGTTGTCTCATTAATGATAATGGGAAGTCTTGCGGTTTATCAACGTATGACAGGTCCGACATATCCAATTAATGGTAAAATAACCATAGGAAACGAAACAATCCAATATAGCCTTCCAAGAAGCCACGATGGAAGTGGTGAAGAGTTAATCAAAATTCAAGTAAAAGACGAAAGTATCACAGGGAAGATAGAGCTACGCAGATATAAAAGCTATGACGAATGGCAATCTAAGGATCTTAAAAGAAAAGCTGATTTTCTACTTGGTAGCATTCCGGAACAACCACCGGCAGGTAAGGTTATGTATATGATTTATCTTCATGATAAGGATGGACAATCATACCAATTAACAAAAGACCCTGTAATTATCCGCTTCAAAGGCAAAGTACCTGATTATTTCCTCATTCCTCATATTATATTTATGTTCGCAGCTATGTGGATTTCAATGAGAACGGGATTTGAAGCAATTTTTAAAGGTAATAATACATATAAATTATCAATTATAACTTTTGTAAGCTTGATTATTGGAGGTATGATTTTAGGTCCAGTAATTCAGTTTTATGCTTTCGGAGCTTGGTGGACAGGTTGGCCCTTCGGTCATGACCTGACCGACAACAAGACTTTAATAGCGTTTTTAGCATGGCTGGTGGCTATAATACGCTTAAGAAAAAACAAGGATAACTATCTATTTCCTCTGATCGCTTCAATCATTTTACTAATTGTGTATCTAATCCCTCATAGTGTACTTGGTTCGGAATTAGATTTTACAAAAATTGAAAACCAGTAATTATGCAAGATAATGTAATTAAAAATATTTTGCTGATTTTTTTGATAGTTTTAGTATTTTACCTTTTGACAATACTTTCAAGTATTTTGATACCTTTTGTTCTTGCTTTTCTATTTGCTTCCATTTTTCAGCCTTTGATCATATTACTGAGGAGATGGAAAATTCCTATCTGGATAATTGTTCCATTTATAACAGCTTTTACTTTGATGGTAATTTTTGGTTTATCGAATATAATATATTCGACCGTGGTTGATATAATATCAAATAAAGATTTCCTCATAACAAGAATAAATTTGAAATTAGACGAAATATTTCAGTGGTTGAGGGAAATGTTTGGCATAAGGTTGAATACTCGCATTATCAACAAGGAATTAAAAAATATTTTCGATGCAGAAACCATATCTTCAATTGTTCAGAATTTTGCGTCTGTTTTGGGAAGTTTCACGGGTTCATTTATAATGTTTGCTTTGTATTATATATTCCTTCTGATTGGAATGGGAAAATACAAGGACTACTTTAATTATGTCGCTGGTAAAGAGGAATCAAATTTATTAAAGTATTACGAACGAATACAAAAATCCATATTCTCATATATGCTTTGGAAGACATTGATAAATTTGATAGCAGCTGTTTATGTATATTTGGTTTGTCAATTTTTCGATATTCCCTTTAGTTTATTTTGGGGCTTTTTAACATGGCTTTTATTGTACATACCTACGATTGGTTCTATTTTGGCTGTATTGATGCCAGCTTTAATGGCATTTGTACAATTTGATTCGATTGCCGAGGTTCTTGTTTTCTTAGCTATTGTTATAGTTTTTCTTTTTCTTTTTGGTAATCTAGTTGAACCAAAAGTATTAGGCTCACAGTTAAGGCTGAATACATTGGTTGTAATTTTCGGATTAGTTTTCTGGGGCTATATTTGGGGTATCCCCGGTATGTTGTTATCTATACCAATGATGGTCATTTTAAAAATCATATTTGAGCATATTCCTAGCTTTCAAGTTTTTGCGAGGATGATGGGACCAGTCGAGCAAATTTCTAACGAACTTGATGCTCAAAAAACTGGTTAAATTCATTTCTACGAGCCTTTCTAAATGCTTCAAGTGCTTCTGGGAAAGGTGATAAAACTCTTTCTAAAACTCTTTTTGCATAAGATATAGCTATACCATAGTTCGTAATTGGCACGCCTTCCTTTAATGCCTTTTCAATTCGATTTAATTTCTCATTACGGGTGAGCATACAACCACCACAATGGATAATTAATTTGTATTCGTTCAAATTTGTTGGGAAATCACGCCCAGCAACGGTTTCGAATACTAAGTTTTTGCCTGTGAAATGTACCAACCAATTAGGAATTTTAACTCTGCCAATATCATCCTCTATGGGATGGTGACTACAGGCTTCGGCAATTAATATCTTGTCATTATTCTCTAATTTATCAATAAACACTGCACCGACTGATTCAATTAATAAATTTCCTTTAAACCTTGAGAAAAGAATAGAAAAAGTAGTACATTTTATATGTTCCGGGGTTTCAGCAATCATTTTGTGAACTACTTGAGAATCGCAAACGACAATGTCGGGGATTTGAGATTTGCAGATTAATTCGAGTGTTTTTTTATACTCAGTTTCTCTTACTACTATTGCTATTGCATTATGATCTAAAATATCTCTTATGACTTGAACTTGAGGAAGAATTAATCTGCCTTTTGGTGCTTCTTTATCAATTGGAACGATTAATATTGCAATTCCCTCAGGTTTTATTAAGTCTCCAATTAATGGTATTTTTTGTGTAAATTCAGATGATAAGCCTTTTAAAATACTACTTTTGATTAAATTGATATATTTATCACGGTTTTTGCTATCTATAGCAGAAATTCTGATAACTTCAGGGGAGTATTTATAAAGTAAATCTATAAATTCACTCCGTGGTTCAATAGTATCGATTTTATTAATTAAAATTATCAATTCGATATCATTTCGCTTAATTTCTTTAACAATATTTTCTTCATATTCGGTCCAATGATTTGGCTCGACAACAAGAATAATGATATCAGCTCGGTCAAGGATTTTTAAAGTACGTTCTATACGTTTTTCGCCAAGAACAGATTTATCATCAATTCCACCAGTATCGAGAAGAGTGACAGGACCGATTGGAAGTAATTCCATTTGTTTTTCAACAATATCGGTTGTGGTACCTGCAGTTGGTGATACAATTGAGACATCCTGCTGAGAAATCATATTCAATATACTCGATTTGCCAACATTTGTTCTTCCAATTATACCAATTTGAAGTCTTAATGATTTAGGTGTTTTTATCATATTTAATTACCTTTATTTTTCAAGTTTAATAATTCGATTGCATATTTTAAATTTTCTTTGGCATTATCATCATTTGGATTTAGGGATAGTGCCTTTTCGAAATCGGAAATAGCAGGTTCAAGATTTCCTAATTGAGCGAAAGAGATACCTCTATTTACATAAGTATCCGGTTGGTAGGGATTTAAATTCAAAGCTGTGGTATAATCCTCGATTGCTAAATTATGCTTTCCCACAGATGAGTATGCTAATCCTCTGTTATTAAAAACATCATAATGCTTTAATCCAAGTTCAATTGCTTTTGAATAGTCTTCAATCGCTTTTATATAGTTCTCGTTGTCATAGTATACGATGCCCCGATTATAATAAGCGCGCGAATATTTGGGATTTAAATCGATCGCTTTGTTGAAATCAGCTAAAGCTTTTTGATAATCACCTTTACTGAGATATTGGAAGCCCCTACCTGTATAAGAATGTGCCGATCTATCAGGATATTTCCGTATATTATTATCCCAAAGTGTAAATTCATTAGTCCAAATGCTCAGTTGAGAATGGGTCAAGTATGAGAAAATTGCTATTGTAATAATACCTATACCTTTAGCAATTGCATCATTTTTTATCATTGAAAGAATGTTGGAAAATGCAAGTGATACACCTATCATAGATAAATATAAATATCTATCGGCGACGGTTGACCAGTCCTGAAAGTAGAATGTTACTAAACCTGATAATGCTAAAAAGCCGGCTATAAATAAAAAATAAGATGCAAGATAAACTTTTGTTTTTTGAATTTTGATAATTAAAAACACAAATATTGTTAATGGTATAATCCAAGCAAGGTAATAACTCGTATTAGCTAATACGAATTCCGGTTTACGTCCATAATCTGCTACAAGTTCAATAGGTAATATTACTTTAAGTAAATAAAATTGTAAACTGTCGAAAAATATGAAGGGACGTGACCATAGAGGTGAACCAAAATCTACTGGAAGATTACTCTCGGCTAACTTTGCACGTATCATAATAGGAATAACGAGCAAAAAAAATGGCAAAACTTTTAGCAATGATAGACGAAACTTACCTTTGAAAAGAAAATAGTCAATTATGAATAACATCAATGGTAAAACAATTGCCGATGGTTTCGATAATACGGAAAACAACGTTGTTATGATTGCCAGATAATAGTATAAATTTGGTCTTATTTTATTTTTACTAATTTCATTCTTCGTCTTTAAATATTTGATATAGAGAAGAAATGTGATTAGAGCAAAAAATGCTGCCAATACCCCCCTCAATTCCGATACCCAGGCTACTGATTCTGATTGTAAAGGGTGAAGACCAAATAATAATGCTCCAAAAAATGCAGACCATTCGTTATTTATGATTTTTTTTAAAAAAATTAAAACTAAAAATGAATTTATAATATGGAAAATAATATTTAAAGTATGGTAGGTAGATGGGTTAAACCTTGTAGATGCTTCTTTTTGTGATAAATCAGCGGCTAAAGTCCAGAAAGTATATGTAATAGGTATATACATCTTTTCACTTAACGGATTCCAAAATTTCAAATAGTCGGCAATAGAGAATTTTTCTGGGAAATTTGTTTCGTTAAGGTACAATTCTTGATCATCCCAAACAAAATCAAAATCTCTTACTTGGACAAAAACAATTAATAGAATAAATAAGAGGATAAAATAATGGAGTTTAGATGTTAATGTAGAGCTTTTTTTGACATTTTTTGATTTTTTTGCCATTTAGTACATCTATGAATAAATGAAAATTGCAATTTAAATCAAATATAAATATCCCTTTCGCCATTTTCAATTTTATTTAAAATTTCGGAAATTTTTCTTTTGAGTGCTTCATTTTCGAATTTAGTTAATTCCTCCGCAATAAGTTTTTCACCAATTTTTTTAGTTTCCTGATCAGCATAATCGATTAGATATTCTTTCAATGTAATCAACGCATTAGGCTGACAGAAGAGTTTGATTAAGCCGGGTTTTGCCTGTTCCATAAAATCACCACCTACTCTGCCTAATCTGTAGCAGGAAGTACAAAAGGATGGAATAAAACCTGATTTAATAACATCATGAATAACCTCCCCTGAGCTACGACAATCATTGAGATGAAACTGACTATCCTCATCAGTTGGAGAAAGCCCTTGTTTATAACCGCCCGGGTTTGTCCTCGAACCGGCACTAATTTGTGAAATTCCCAATTGAAATAATTCATTTCTTAATTCGGCAGGCTCGCGAGTCGATAGAATCATACCTGTATAAGGTACTGCAGATCTCAAAATAGCTATTAACTTTTTAAAATTTTTATCATTAACAGCATAAGGAACATTTTGAGATAAAGGGGCATTTTTAGCCGGTTTTATCCTTGGTATTGAAATTGTATGAGGTCCGATTCCATAAGTTTTGTCGAGATGATTTGAATGGGCAATTAATGCCAATACTTCAAATCTATAATCGTATAATCCAAATAATGCGCCTATTCCTACATCGTGCAAACCATTACTCAAAGCTCTATCCATACAAGATAAACGCCAGTAATAATCGGATTTTTTTCCAGAGGGATGAACTTTTTTATATGTTTCAAGATGATATGTTTCTTGAAATACTGTATAGGTGCCTATAGGAATTTGGCTTAAACGTTTAAATTCTTCATCGTTAAGTGGAGCAATTTCGAGATTGATCCGTCTAATTGAATTCCCTTTGGAATCTTTTACTGAATATACTGCGAGAATAGCCTCAATGAAATAATCAAAGGTACAATTTTTGTGATTCTCGCCCATAAGCATCAAAACTCGTTTATGCCCTTGTTCAAGTATGCTTTTGGTTTCTTCTTTTATTTCATCTATTGTGAGTGTTATTCTGTGGATTTCATCATTATCAGCTCTAAATCCACAGTAGAGACAATTATTTGAACAGTAATTGGAGATATAAAGTGGAGCAAATAACACGAGACGCTTACCATATATTTGCTCTTTGATTTTAAGGGCATTTTCAAAAAGCATTTCCAAAAGTTCGTCGTCATTTATATTGAGTAAAATAGCTACTTCATTTAATTCCAAGCCTTTTAAATCTAGTGATTTATCCAATATACTTTTGATATATTCTTTATCTGTTGTGCTTTTATTAATAAGGCTATTAATTTCATTTTCGTTTATTATATCATTTCCCATTTGAATTTAAATATGTTGATAATTATTAAATGACGTAAAAATTAAATATCCATTACTAATTTAGTACTAAGATTGAGCATTTAAATTCACAATTTTTGTTAAGTTTGAGATAAATAATTTATAATCAGATTATTAAATGAAGAAAATATATACTTTAAATATTCACAAACAATCGCTTGCTATTACAATCATTATCTTAATACTTACTAAGGCTTTTCAAATTTCAGCACAATCGGAGTATAATTTATTTTCATCTGATTCCACAATAACTTATGGTGGGTTTCTTAATGTAAATTTTAATAAACATTTTGCTGATTTCAGTGATTTTGAAGGTATCGAAACATGTTGCCCACGATTTGGTAATGGTAATGGTCTTGGAATGGGTGGTGGCATATTTTTTGAACTTCCTTTCCCAAATATTTTAAAAATCGGACTTAGAGCCGAATTCAACTCAATTTCTGCTAATTTGATTAAAGATGAGCCAACAACAATCATTTTAGACGATATACTTCAGGAAGGCACTTTCAGACATAGTTTATCTACTCAAATCATGAACCTTGGGGTATCGCCATATTTAACAATTCGTGTAATTCGAGGATTAAATATAACAGCAGGTGGTCATTATGGTTACATAGTGAAAAGTAAGTTTGATTATTTCGAGCAAATAATTAAACCAGAAAACAGAGGCGTATTTATTGATACTCGTACAAGAGAGAGAAATAAATTAACAGGTATCATTCCAAATCATAGTCAAATTTATGGTTGTGTATTTATTGGATTTTCCTATGATTTACCTGTTAATAAAGAGCAAAATCTTAGAATTTCTCCTGAAATTTTATATTACAAAGGCTTGACAAAACTTGCATTTCAAAAGGATTGGATGGCTGATATAATTAAGTTTGGTGCCAGCATCAAGTATTCACCTATACCAGAAAAGAAAGAAATTCCAAAAATCAAAAAATTTGAGCAAATTATTGATACTTTATTTGTTGAGATTGACTACATTCCTGATAAATATTTTCTTGAAGGCAGGGATTATGTAATTGAAGATATAGTTCAGAAATCAGATACAATTATATTCATTGAAAAATATTTCAGAACAGACACTCTATATAAATTAGCAAAACCGATTGCAAAAATAAAAATGCAGACTGGATTTATTAATGTTCGTGCCAGATTTGTTACTGAAGCTTTTCCACTTTTGCCGATTATATTTTTCCCCAAAGAGTCTGACAAGTTGCCAGAAGAATATATAAGTGGTGATGAGGAATTCGATGTCTCAAAATTCGAAATAAAACCAATTATTTATCATCGAAATATATTGAAAATAATAGGGAAAAGGCTTCGTGAACATCCTCGTGCAACTATCACCTTGATAGGATATGCTGATTCTACAACAGAAAACTCAAATTGTAAATTAGCTTTTAATAGAGCTGAAGCAGTTAAAAACTATTTCATTGAAGAATTTGAGATTAAGTCTAACAGAGTGAAAATCAATCGTTCTGAACGTAAATGCAGTCCGATTAATCCTACACTTACACCAAATGATAGCGGTTATTCAGAAAATCGCCGAGTTGAGATTTTTTCAGATGATCCCAAAATTTTAGAACCGATTATTAGAGAAAATTTTTTAGAAATAGAATACTTTGAACCGGCTGAATTAAATATTGATTTATCAGAAACAAGTAAACTTGCTGACAAAAGAACGATAGTATTAAAACAAAATGAGACTGTCTTAAAAGAAATGGATGTATCTGGTAAAGAATATGTAAAAATACCACTCGACGAAAATATTGTAAAACAAATGGTAAAAGGTAATCTTTGGATTGAATTATATGTAGAAGATAATGCTGGTCAAACATCGAAAGATTCTAAATTTATTCGGGTGATTAAAGATACTAATGATTATGCTATTGAGAGATTATCAATTGTATTGTTTGATGTTGGAAGTGATAAATTATCACAATCAGCTGTAAATTCTATTAAAACTTTTGTAAAAGATTTAAAAGCAGGTTCGAAGGTGAAAGTCACAGGTTATACTGATGAACTTGGTCTTTGGGAGACAAATATGGTTTTATCAGGAAATCGAGCGCAAAATGTAGCAAATGTTATAAGTGAACATCAGCCAGATGCTGAAATTGTTGGTATTGAAGGAATTGCATCAAAAAGAAAACCATATGGCATTCATTCTTATTCGACTCCAGCTGAGAGGTTTTTATCAAGGACGGTGCAAATTGAAATTCTTAAATTAATAAGATGAAAAAACCGATATTAAAATCTGAATAAAATCGTCTATAAATTTAAATTATAGTTAATTTTTGTTTGACAAAAATGAAAATAAACGGTAACAATAAATATCTTTTGGATAAACTTATACGCCTAAAAAAAGAACGAAATGCTGTTATTTTAGCACATTACTACCAAGACCCTATTATACAGGATGTTGCAGATTTTTTAGGTGATTCGCTGGCGCTTGCTCAAGAGGCGAAAAAGACCAATGCTGATGTAATTTTGTTTTGTGGTGTTCATTTTATGGCTGAAACAGCTAAAATACTTAATCCTGAAAAGATTGTGCTTATACCTGATTTAGAGGCTGGCTGTTCTCTTGCTGATAGTGCTCCACCCGATAAATTTCGCCTTTGGGTTGATGCTCATCCAGACCATATTGTCATATCATACATAAATTGTAGTGCAGCTGTTAAAGCTATGTCGGATATAATTTGTACTTCTTCCAATGCAGTAAAAATAGTTGAATCGGTACCAGCTGAACAAAAGATATGCTTTGCTCCTGATAAATACCTTGGGGCTTATATAATAAAGAAAACAGGCAGAGATATGGTTTTATGGGATGGAACCTGTCAGGTTCACGAACATTTTTCCGAAATGGAGTTAATAAATTTACTCAATAAATATCCTGATTCATTTGTATTAGCACATCCCGAATGCCCGGATAATATATTACAATATGCAGATTTCATCGGTTCGACAAGTTCAATAATTAAAGAAGCATCGAAACGCAAAGAAAATAGATTAATAATTGCAACGGAACCTGGTATTATACATCAGCTGGAAAAAGTAGCACCTGGGAAAGAATTTATTTCTTTACCCGGATTGAACGGTTGTGCTTGTAATATCTGTCCTTATATGAAATTAAATACACTTGAGAAAATGATTTCTGCTCTTGAAAATCTTGAACCTGAAATTATTTTACCCGAAGATATAAGAATAAAAGCATTAAAACCTTTAGAAAGAATGTTGGAATTAAGTTGATTGAATACCCAAGATATACAAGAATACCTGAAGAATATATAAAAGAGAAATTAAACCAATTCCTGAGAGAAGATTCCCCTCATGGTGATCTCACTAGTATGCTTACGATTCCTGATGAAATGAATTCAACGGCTTTGATAATTTGCGAAGAACATACCGTTTTTGTCGGACAACAAATAATTAAAACATGTTTTTGGGATGATTGCCTGATGGAGATCAATGTTAATGATGGTGATTTTATTGAAAATGGGACCGTAATAGCTAAAATTATTGGTAAGTCAAAATATCTACTTCTAAGAGAAAGAGTAATATTAAATCTTCTTCAAAGGTTATGTGGAATTGCTACTGAAACGAGTAAATATGTTGCAAAAGCCAATAAGTTCAAAGTAAAAATACTAGATACACGTAAAACAACCCCCGGTATAAGATTATTTGAAAAATATGCTGTCGCCTGTGGTGGAGGTTATAACCATCGTCTTGATCTATCAAGTGGTATTTTGATAAAAGATAATCATATAAAGGCAGCCGGTTCAATAAGCAAGGCGTTGAATATGGTAAAATCCTATAATCCACAATTCAAAATTGAAATTGAAGCTGAAGACATTGAACAGATTAAAGAAGCAATGAAATTTGGCGTTGACGGCTTCTTACTTGATAATATGTTGCCTGAAAATTTAATCAAAGCCGTAGAATTGATTCGTTCCTATCCTAATGGCAAGGATATATTTATTGAAGCTTCTGGTGGTATAACATTAGAAAATGTAGATGCATATTTAAATACAGGGATAAATGCAATCTCTGTAGGTGCCTTGACTCATAGTGTAAAAAGTATTAAAATTCACATGGAATTCGAATAAAAATGGAAACCGAAATACTCGTTATTGGAAGCGGACTTGCAGGTTCAATTGCCTCAATCACTGCTGCAGATCTCGGTAAGGAAGTTGTAATAGTAACCAAAACTAATGAACTTTTAAGCGGCAATACACCTTGGGCTCAAGGTGGTATAATCTATAAAAACCCTAAAGATACACCTGAACTTTTAAAAAAGGATATAATGGAAGCTGGTGACCATCATTGCTGGGAACCTGCTGTTGAACAACTCTGCAAATTTGGACCAAAATTAATAGAAAAATTTCTCCTTGATAGATTTAATATAGAATTCGACAGAAAACCAAATGGGGAATTACATTTAACTTCGGAAGGTGTTCATTCTCTACCGAGAATTATCCATAGTAAGGATAAAACTGGCGAATACATACAAAAAGCTGTTCTCGATGAATTGACTAATAAACCAAATATAAAGATTTTAACGAACCACACAGCAATTGATCTTCTTACATTATCACACCATTCAAAAAGATCAATAGATATTTATTTAAAGCCAGCATGTTTCGGAGCATTGATGCTCGATAATCAAAATAGCAAAATATTCCCAATTTTCGCAAAAAAGACTATTCTTGCAACAGGTGGACTGGGACAAATATATTTGAATACAACTAACCCCAAAGAATCTACAGGTGATGGTATTGCTTTAGCCTGGCGAGCAGGGGCAAGATGCTTTAATCTGCAATACATACAATTTCATCCTACAGCATTCTACAGTAAACATCACGAGAGATTTCTTATAAGTGAAGCTCTAAGAGGTGAAGGGGCAAAATTAATCGATAAAAATGGACGTGAGTTTATGAATGAAATTCACGAACTTGGTTCCTTGGCGCCTAGAGATATTGTTTCCAGAGCTATACACCAAACAATATTAGAATCTGATCATCCTTGTGTTTATCTGGATATTTCCTTTAAAAATTCAGATTGGATAAAGGAGCGTTTCCCTACAGTTTACCAAAACTGCCTTAGGGCTGGTGTAGATATAACAAAAGAACCAATCCCGGTTGTACCTGCTGCTCATTATTCTTGTGGTGGTGTTGGAGTAAGTCTTGTTGGCAGAACTTCACTTCAAAGGCTTTATGCTGTTGGCGAGGTATCTTGTACTGGAGTACATGGAGCGAATCGTTTGGCATCTACATCTCTACTTGAGGCATTGGTTTGGGGCTATTTAGCTGGTAAAGATGCTTCAAAAGATAATGCTGATGATAATTACTTTCCTGAAATTTATCCATGGATTGAAGAGAAAGAGCATATAGATCCTGCTCTCATTGCTCAGGATTGGCTTACAATTAAGAATACTATGTGGAATTATGTCGGTTTGGTTAGGACGAGGCAAAGATTATTAAGAGCATTTACTACACTCCGCCATTTGCAATCCGAAATAGAGCAATTTTACCAAAAAGCAAAAATGACCAAATCAATTTTACAATTGCGTAATGGTATCCAGACCGCTATTGCGATTACTTTAGCAGCACTTGAGGCTAGGGTTAGCAAAGGATGTCATTACGTTGATTAATTAATCATCACTATTAATATATAATTCAAACTTTTTCCTTAATTTTGAGATTTATTTTGATAAATCTTAAATTGCACTATGGAAATTCATTATGATGTACCGATTTGGTCAATTATACCATTTATACTGATGCTTGGCTCGATTGCAGTCCTTCCTTTGGTTGCTGAGCATTTTTGGGAATCCAACAGAAACAAACTAATAATTTCCCTAATATTAGGTATTCCAACATCGGTCTGGATGTTGATTGTTGGTCTTACGCATGAATTGGAGCATGCTATTATATTCGATTACATCCCATTTATAATACTTTTAGGCTCATTATTTGTTATCACTGGTGGTATATTTGTAGATGGCAATATTCAGGCAACACCCCGAAACAACTCGATTATATTATCAATAGGAGCAGTCCTTGCTTCATTTATGGGAACAACAGGTGCTGCTATGCTATTAATTCGTCCATTAATTAAAACCAACACCGAGCGTAAACACAAAGTTCATACAATTCTCTTTTTTATAGCAATTGTGGCAAATTGCGGTGGATTACTAACACCACTTGGCGACCCACCTTTATTTATGATGTATCTACGGGGAGCTCCATTTGAATGGTTTGCTACTCTTTTCAAAGAATGGATTTTTATCAATACACTTTTAATTTTAATATATTATATCTATGATTCCAAAATGTATAAAAAGGAATCGGATGAGATAAAAAATTTAGATATTAAATTTCAGGAACCTATAAAAATTAGAGGGTTGTTTAATTTCATTTGGCTTGCTGGAATAGTTCTTTCAATAGCTTTCTTAAATGAAAATTCAGTTGATTTTATAAAAAGCGGTGAATATTCTTCCTTTATCAGGGAGGCTGTAATTTTGACAATGGCAATATGTTCGATGGTATTTACAAAAAAGGAACTGAGAATATCAAATAAATTTTCCTGGGCGCCCATTCTTGAAGTCGCTTATTTATTCCTAGGAATTTTTACAACGATGGTGCCCTGCCTAATCTATCTTGAGTCGCATGCAAAAGATCTTGGAATTATAAGTCCAGTTACCTTCTATTATGCAACCGGTATACTAAGCAGTTTCTTAGATAATACACCAACGGCAGTAACTTTTTATTCATTAGCTCTCGGATTGGTAAATCAAGATCCTTCAATGATAGCTAATGTAAATACTGTTGCCGGTATTCCCGAAATGATTATGCAGGCAATTTGCGTTAGCTCAGTATATTTCGGTGCCATGACTTATATCGGTAATGGTCCAAATTTTATGGTTAAAGCTATTGCCGATTATCAGGGCATTCCTATGCCACATTTTTTAGGATATATATATAAATTTTCTTTAATTGTTCTTTTCCCACTATTTATACTAGCTCAATTGATTTTTATATGGTGATTTTGTAATAATCATATAATTTAAAATGTTAAACAACACAATATATATATATTATTATTTTATTTTTCAATTTTTTTAATTAGATTATTTAATTTGCTTTAATTTATGAATTAAAAATTTCACAAAATTGTTTGAAAATTTGGATTAAAAATGCTGACGGATTTTGGAATAATACTATTATTTATGATAACAGGCGCAGTCTTTGTAGGAATCGGAATATTTGCATCTGCTTTAATACGTCCGAGCAAACCAACACCGCTTAAATTAACAACTTATGAATGTGGTGAAGAAGCTATAGGCTCGCCCTGGATAAAATTTAACATTAGATTTTATGTTGTTGCACTTGTATTTTTATTGTTTGAAGTAGAAATTGTATTTTTATTCCCTTGGGCTGTTGTATTTAAAGAGTTAGGATGGTATTCATTTTTGTCAATGGTAATTTTTGTAGTTATATTATTGGCTGGATTAGCATATGTTTGGGCTAAAGGGGATTTGGATTGGGACAAACCTAAACCTTATGTCCCGAAACTGGAAGATTTGGTAATTACGAAAAAGGATTAATCTGAGGATAGTAATATGGGTTTATTAGATAGATTAGATAATCCCTACAATTTTGGGGGTATAATTTTAGGAACACTTGAAGATTTGTTAAACTGGGGAAGGAGTAAATCCGATTGGTACCTTCATTTTGGTCTGGCTTGTTGTGCCATAGAATTTATGGCTGCAAATGCATCTCATTTCGATTTTATGAGATTTGGTACAATTCCACGTGCAAGCCCACGCCAAGCTGATTTTATGATTGTTTCCGGTACAGTTACGCTTAAAATGGCTGAACGTATCGTCAGATTATATGAACAAATGGCAGATCCCAAATACGTACTGTCAATGGGATCCTGTGCAAATTGTGGTGGACCATATTGGGAACACGGCTATCACGTATTAAAAGGTGTCGATAGGATTATCCCCGTGGATGTATATATTCCCGGTTGCCCTCCAAGACCAGAGGCTTTTTTGGAAGGAATGATTCTACTACAGTCAAAAATTAACAAGCAAGAAATTTTTAAAAAAAGAAAAAGACTTGAAGAAGAAATGAAAAATATGAATCAATAGGAAGTAGCATAAAATGACGCAACAAGAAATATACAACATCTTAAAGGAAAAATTCGGCGATGAAATTATTGAATTTAGTCATGAGCTACCATCTGATCCATATATTGTAGCAAATCGTTCAAAAATTGATGAAATATGTTTATTCCTTAGAGATGAAGAAAATCTAAATTTCGATTATCTAGTGATTTTGAGCGGTATGGATTATATTGAAAAATTAGGAGTAGTCTATCATTTATATTCAATTAAGCATAAACATCGCCTAACAATAAAGGTTTTTCTCTCGAAGGATGATCCGCATATACCAACAGTCGAAAAGATTTGGCGTTCAGCTGATTGGCACGAAAGGGAAGCTTGGGATATGTACGGGATTATCTTCGATGGGCATCACAATTTAATTAGAATTTTATGCCCATATGATTGGGAAGGATTTCCTTTGCGCAAAGATTATAAAACACCTGAAGAATATCACGGAATTAAAGTACCCTATTAAGTTTAACATTATGGAAAACTCTCACAGTGAGCGAACGTAGAAAAATTGAATTTGATTATAGCGGAGTAGATACCGATAGAATGCGAGTTAATGTAGGACCTCAACATCCCTCAACTCATGGTGTTTTGCGTTTGGAAGTAGAATTAGAGGGGGAAATAGTGACTGAGGTTGTTCCTCACATAGGTTACCTACATCGTTGTTTTGAAAAGCACGCTGAAGCAATGACCTATCCCCAAGTTATTCCCTACATTGATCGAATGGATTATATCTCATCGATGAATAACGAATGGCCTTATGTAATTGCCATTGAAGAAATGTGTGGGATTAAAGTGCCAGAAAAAGTTGAATATATACGTGTCATCTGTGCAGAATTAAATAGAATTGCAAATCACCAAATTGCCGTCGCAACATTTGGATTAGATGCAGGTGCCTTTACACCTTTTCTTTATTTATTCCGCGATCGTGAATGGATTTTAAATTTATTTGAGAGAATTTCAGGAGGACGGCTTTTATACAATTATTTTTGTGTGGGCGGTGTAAGAGGAGATGTTTATCCTACTTTCAAAGAAGATTGTCTTGATATAGTAAGGCAAGTCCGTGCCACAAATAAGGAAATTATGGATTTATTAATCTATAATCACATATTTGTTGAAAGAACGGCAAATATAGGAATATTACCTGTAGATGTGGCAATTAATTATGGATGCTCTGGTCCAGTGTTGCGAGGCTCTGGATTTCCCTATGATTTGAGGCGTAGCGAACCTTATTCAATTTATGACAGATTTGATTTCGATGTTCAAGTAGGTAAAGGTGAAGTAGGAACTGTAGGTGATTGCTGGGATAGAAATATTGTAAGAATGCGGGAAATGGAAGAAAGTTGTAAAATAATCGAGCAGGCAGTGGCTCAGATGCCAGATACAGGTGATGTTTTTGAAGCAATCCCAAAAAAAATAAGAGTGCCTAAAGGTGAAATCTATAGAGCCGCTGAAAATCCAAAAGGTGAATTAGGATTTTATATCGTCAGCGATGGTGGTCAAAAACCTTTCAGAGTGAGACCAAGAGCAACCAGCTTCATAAATTTAAGTGTGTTACCGGAAATTTCGAAAGGATATATGCTAGCGGATTTAATATTGATTCTAGGTAGCATTGATATTGTTTTGGGAGAAGTAGATAGGTAAAACTTAGCAAGAATTAATTATGGAACATAATTTTATTTATAATTTGATAAATAGTGACATAGTAGCAATTATAGCCATAATTCTGCTACCATTAATATTTGTTTTAATTTATGCTCTGATAGCAATTCTAGGAGAATTAAAAATTGCCTCTTTTGTCCAAGAGCGATTAGGTCCAATGAGAACTGGTCCTTGGGGTATTATTCAGCCTGTAGCAGAAGTAGTTAAATTAATACAAAAAGAAGATATTACACCAGCAGCAGCCGATAAGAAATTATTTAATCTAGCTCCCTATATCATGTTCGTAGGTGCTTTTGCAGCATTTGCTGTAATACCATTTGGTCCTGCATTTGTTCCAGCTGACATTAACCTGGGTTTATTTTATTTATTTGCTGTTGGAGCTTTCGCAATAATAGGTATCGTAATGGGCGGTTGGGCTTCAAATAATAAATATTCATTACTTGGTGCGATGCGTTCTGCAGCCCAGATTATCAGTTATGAGATTCCAGCCGGTGTAGCATTACTTGCTATTGCCTCTCTTGCCGGCTCGCTAAATTTAAATGAGATTATTGAATCTCAGTCTGGTTGGTTCTGGAATTGGTATTTATTCGGTGGAGATGGTCCTATATGGAAAATTTTTGTTATTCCCTTCACATTAATTTTATTTATAATTTTTTTGGTTTCAACTCTTGCAGAAACTAATCGCACCCCATTCGATATACCCGAAGGTGAATCTGAGATCGTTGCAGGTTATCATACTGAATATAGTGGAATAAAATTCGCTATGTTCTTTTTTGCTGAATATGCAAATATGTTTGTAGTTTCTGCTCTTATAACTATATTATTTTTAGGCGGATGGAATTCACCTTTCGGAGATTTTATGAGTGGACCAATTTGGGGTGCATTCTGGTTCATATTAAAAGCATTTTTCTTCGTATTTGTACAGATTTGGCTACGATGGACATTACCACGATTGCGTGTTGACCAGTTAATGTACATGGGATGGAAAGTACTTGTTCCCTTTTCTTTTGTATGTTTTTTTGCTATTGCCTTTTGGGCTATGGTCAAGTAAATTCATTATTTAAATAGTTATCAAGAGGTAAACATAGATGAAAGATTATTTTAAAAGAATTTGGCTCGGAATATATACAGTATTGGTTGGTATGAATATTACCTTACGACACTTATTTGCCAAAAAAGTTACTAACCAATATCCAGACCGTTGGCATCCGATTCAAGATAAATTTAGCGGAAGTAGAAGCTTCTACAAAGGTGATGAAAAGCACGGCGATATACCCCCAAATTCGAGGAATAGAATTTTTCTAGATATTGACCTTTGTAATGGTTGTATGGGCTGCGCAAGGGCTTGCCCTGTAAATTGCATCACAGTTGAAACTTTAAAAGTTGTACCTGGCGATAATGTCCCTCCATTAAAAGATGGAAGTAAAAGAGGTTTATGGGTTACTAAATATGAAATTGACTTTGCAAAATGCTGTTTTTGCAGCTTGTGTATTGACCCTTGCCCAACACATGCTATTACAATGACACCAGAGTTTGAATACTCCACATATAACAGAAAAGATCTGGTTTATAGATTTTCAGTAATGACCGAGGAAGAAATTAAAGAAAAGAAAGAATTATTAGCTAAATTTCAGGCAGAAAAGAAAAAAGCTGCCGATGAAAAAAAAGCTAAAGAAACCAAAATACCAGCTAAAGACAACGACTCCGAGCAAAAAGAAGCTGATGAACATTAGTTGTAATATATTAAAAAGTTTAGTAAGATTAATCATTAAACCGGTTAGTGTAAATGAGTCTAATTGATATAGCTTTTTATTTTTTTGCGATACTTATTATTGCCTCTGCCTATATCGTTGTAACCTCAAAAAATATAATGTATTCGGCATTTGCACTATTATTTACTTTTTTTGGTGTAGCCGGCATTTATGTGCTTTTAAATGCTGATTTTTTAGCTATTACTCAAATTGTCATATACATAGGCGGTATTCTTGTGCTGATTATTTTTGGTGTAATGCTTACCAATCGTATAACTGGTGTGGATATTAAAACAGGTACTATGAGCAAATTTCAGATTTGGATGACAGCAATTCTATGTGTAATTGCAGCAATAGGATTGATATTAATTTTCACCCAAACAAATTGGAATACAGCACTTTCACCAACTAAGGCAAGTACAATTGAGGATATCGGAACGCTGTTATTGACTGATTATTTAATCGGGTTCGAAATAGCATCAGTTTTGTTGTTAATTGCTATAATTGGGGCTGCCCTAATAGCAAGAAGGAAAACTAATTAGGAGATAATGCAAAATGACTATTAACCTCGAACACTATCTCATATTGAGTGTAATCTTGTTTTGCTTTGGTATTTATGGCATTATAACCCGGAAAAATGCAGTTATGGTGCTAATGGGGCTTGAATTAGTATTAAATTCTGCTAATATTAATTTTGTCGCTTTTTCGAGATTCGGTGGACTAAATATTGAAGGGCATGTAGCTGCTATTTTTGTAATTATTTTAGCTGCTGCTGAAGCTGCAGTTGCTCTTGCTATCATTTTGAATATATATCAAAACTATAAACATATTAATGTCGATGAAATTAGTAACCTTAAAGAATAATTAAAAAATGTATTTTAAAGCGAAGAAGTAAATATGACTCATGATACTCTACTAATACTATCAACGATTATATTACTACTACCACTACTCGGATTTACAATCATTATTTTCTGGGGGAAACGCATCGGGGCTACTTGGAGTGGAATCATTGAAACATCTATTTTAGGGATTGCACTGATTTTATCTATTATTGTTTGCTATAGTAAATTATTCACATTTGCCTCAGAAGAATTAATTCAAATTAAATTTACCTGGTTTGATTTTGGTACAGGTGGTATTAAAGTTGGTATTGGCTTGGATAATTTAGCTGCTATAATGTTGATAGTAGTAACACTTATAAGCTTCCTCGTACACTTCTTTTCGACTGAGTATATGAAGGGCGATAAGCGATACTCCCGTTATTTTGCTTATCTTGGTATTTTTACATTTTCAATGCTCGGGATTGTACTTGCAAATAATTTTTTGTTTATGTATGTATTTTGGGAGCTTGTCGGATTAAGTTCATATTTATTAATAGGTTTTTGGTACGAAAAAGATTCTGCTGCAAATGCCTCTAAAAAAGCCTTTATAACAAATAGAATCGGCGACCTCGGCTTCTTCATCGGTATAATGATGATATTTTTTACATACAATACCTTGATGTTCGATGAAGTGTTTGAAGCTATTGGCAATGGTATATTTCCATTTGATAGTACAGCTTTTTTGACCGCGACTGGCATTCTTGTATTTTGTGGTGCAATTGGCAAATCAGCTCAATTTCCACTTCATGTCTGGCTTCCCGATGCAATGGAAGGTCCAACGCCAGTTAGTGCATTGATTCACGCAGCAACAATGGTCGCCGCTGGTGTTTATTTAACTGCACGCATATTCCCGATGCTTACTGCTGGAGCATTTATATTCGTTGCCTTCATTGGTGCTATAACGGCTTTTATTGCTGCTACAATTGCTATAACTCAATTCGATTTCAAACGCATTTTGGCATATTCAACAGTAAGTCAACTCGGTTATATGATAATGGCAATCGGTGTTGGCGCATATACGGTAGGTTTTATGCATCTTGTAACACATGCCTGGTTCAAAGCCTGCTTATTCCTTGCTTCGGGATCAGTTATTCATGCCATGCATCATGCTTTACACCATCTCCATGACCACCATACTGACCCACAGGATATTAGAAATATGGGAGGTCTTAGAAAAAAAATGCCCATAACATATATTACTTTTTTGATTGCAACAATAGCTATTGCGGGAGTTCCATTTACCTCGGGATTTTTAAGTAAAGACGGAATACTTGCTGCTACTCTTGCATTTGCACATCTGTCCGGTGGTGGCATATATTGGTTAATACCATTATTTGCATTTAGTGCTGCCGGTATGACAGCGTTTTATATGTTCAGGCTAACAATTGAAGCATTTCATGGAAAACCTAAGATAAAAGCTGCTGCCCATACCAAGGAAAATAATTTTCAAATTGTTGCTCCACTCGTTGTTTTAGCAATTTTATCATTTTGGATATTCTATTCAATTAACCCATTTGATATATCCTCTGGTTGGTTATATCAAAAACTGCCTGCACCAACAACTGTTGTACCAGCTGAAAGCCAGTGGAATCACCTACTGCCAATAAATGATAAAATTTTAGAAACTCAACATAATAGTCATTCCTATGCTAATTTGTTTGAAGAAGAAATGCACCACCAGCATGGATCAGCAATGATTTTATCTATATTAATCGCAGGCGGTGGTATTTTATTGGCTTTTGCAATTTATCAGTTTAAATTGGCTAATCCTGATAATTTAGCAAAGCAATTTGGTAAACTCTATAAATTATCTTTTAATAAATGGTATTTCGATGAGATATACCAAAAAACCTTCATTGGCGGTACTGTGCTATTGTCGAAATTGATGGCAATTTTTGATAATTATGTCATTGATGGTCTTGTGAATTTATCATCACTTATAACAAGAGGCATCTCTTATTTTATTGGTCATTTTGATAATATAGTGATAGATGGATTAGTAAATTTAAGTGCTAATATTACTGGCTTTTTGGGTTTAATGTTGAGGAAATTGCAGACTGGTAAAGTACAAACATATGTAATATTTGTAATCATAGGCATTATACTTTTATTTTATTGGTTATGGTAGTTGAAAATTAAAGTTAAAAATAAAAATTCGGAGGCTCGATGTTCACAATATTAGGTGTGGGACCATTAACGTGGATAACTTTTTTACCAATTGTATCAATGATCATTCTGCTGTTGATTCCAAGCGGAAGGGATGAAAAAAGTAAGATGGTCTCCCATATTCTGTTCAGATGGCTTACTGTATTGACAACATTTCTGCAATTACTTTTGGCTCTTGCCATATATTTTAATTTTGATTTTGGATTAACCGGTATAAACCAGCAAAGTACGATGCAATTTGTGGAGCGTGTGAGATGGATTGAAATTCAGAATTTACCATTGCTCGGAAATTTAAAGATAGATTATTTCGTTGGAATTGATGGATTAAGTGCTCCAATGGTATTACTCACAGCGATCGTATGTTTTGCCGCATCATTTGCCTCTTTTGGAATCGAAAAAGGTGTCAAGGGTTATTTTGCAATGTATCTACTGCTCGATACAGGTATGATGGGAGTTTTCGTAGCCCTTGATTTCTTCCTATTTTATGTATTTTGGGAGGTAATGTTACTACCAATGTACTTTCTAATTGGTATTTGGGGAGGTCCGAGGAAAGAATATGCTGCAATTAAGTTCTTTTTATATACTTTGTTAGGCAGCGTATTTATGTTACTTGTAATGATTGCATTGTATTTTGCAGTAGGCACATTTAATATGTTCGATATGATGGATCCATCAAAATATGACCCATCATCAATATTAGCTGGGGCAGATACCTTTTGGCGTTATGTTGCATTCGCAGCCTTATTTATTGGATTTGCAATCAAAGTACCATCCGTACCGTTTCATACTTGGCTTCCTGATGCCCACGTTGAAGCACCAACACCGATTAGTGTCATCCTAGCTGGAGTATTATTGAAAATGGGTACCTATGGTATGCTTCGGATTAGTTGGCCTATGTTCCCCGATGCAGTAAGGTATTTCCAGGATTATATTGCTTTTGTTGGTATGGTAAGTATAGTCTATGGCGCCTTATGTGCATTAGGTCAACACAAAGTTGGTAAAAGAGATTTCAAAAAGTTAATTGCATATTCATCTGTGAGCCATATGGGATACGTAGTTCTCGGTATGGCTGCAATGAATCCAGAAGGAATGATTGGCGCTATTTTCCAAATGTTCAATCACGGTATTATAACATCTATGTTATTTATGATTGTTGGTGTAATATACGACAGGGCTCATACTAGAGGTCTTGATGATTTCGGTGGACTTGCTAACAAAATGCCTGTATATACCGGTATTATGGCTATTGCATTCTTTGGAGCTATTGGATTGCCCGGCTTAAGTAGTTTTATCAGTGAATTTCTTGTTTTTGTTGGTGCTTTTAAAACTTATCCCGTTTTAACAATAATCTCAGGTAGTGGTATCATATTAGGCGCTGGATATATGTTATGGACTCTACAAAAAGTGTTTTTCGGTAAACTTCCCGAACGATGGGCTGGTCCTTGGGATCCAACTGGTAAAAAGTATAAACACGATGATCTAATGCCAGTAGAATATGCTGCCTTGGTCCCTTTGGCAATAATAATAATCTATCTTGGAATTTATCCAATACCTATAACCGATTTGATGAATACATCAATCAATCATTTAATTGATTTTGTTAAAACTACAGGTAGTTTTGCTGCCCATTTATAATTGATTGTCTAAAAATTTGAACTAATTGATATGATTGACGAAATTTTTCTGAGCCAGTTAAAACAAAGCGTTGATTTATTTTTACCAGAAACTATTTTAGTGGCAACATTTATCATTGCTTTGATTTTTGATTTGATATATAAAAATTCAAGATATTTAATAGCTGTAATTTCAATTATTGGACTTGTATTCAGCGGTATTTTCCTTGTCAATCAGTCAACATCATCCGCAGCAATTTTCTCTGGTATGTTGAGTTTTGATCCTTTTGGAAATTTTTTCAAAATATTGATATTATTGACAACTATAATAATTGTCTTAATGTCAGTTTTCTCGAAAGAATTATACGAAGGTGGAAGGAAAACTGGTGAGTACTATATTTTAATTGTCGGAATGACATTTGGTATGTTTTTGCTCGCAGTTGCCAATAATCTAATCATCGTTTATTTAGCTATCGAGACAATGAGTATTTCATCATATATTTTAGCCGGTTATACTAAAGAAATAAAAAGAGCCAGTGAGGCATCCTTAAAATATGTAATTTTCGGTGCAGTTTCATCTGGAATGATGATTTATGGAATATCGTTAATCTATGGATTGACTGGTTCTCTTACCTTTGATGCAATTAATTCTGCAATGATCTCATCTGATATCTCTGGTCTAACCTTATTAATCGCTGGATTAATGATTATTGCTGGAATTGGATATAAAATCTCTGCCGTGCCATTTCATTTCTGGACGCCAGATGTTTACGAAGGTGCACCAATTACCATTACTGCATATTTATCGGTTGCATCCAAAGCTGCTGGTTTTGCAGTATTGATACGTTTTTTAAAAGTATCCTTTTTCGATTCAACAAATTATGCAAACGATGAAATATGGACATTGATCGGGACTATCGATTGGCAAATTGTCATAGCAATCCTATCTGTATTAACAATGACACTTGGTAATCTTGTAGCTTTATGGCAAACCAACATGAAAAGACTTCTTGCTTATTCTAGTATTGCCCACGCTGGTTATATATTGATGGGGGTTGTTGTTATGACCGATATAGGGGTAACTTCTGTTTTAATTTATTTCTTTGTCTATATGATAATGAATCTTGGAGCATTTCTTGTGGTGATGATAATTGCCAACAAAACTGGTAACGAAGATATTCAAAAATATAATGGAATTGGACACAAAGCCCCGTTTGTAAGTGCTTGTATGGTTATCTTTTTAATTTCACTGACCGGTTTACCACCAACCGCCGGATTTATAGGCAAATGGGCAGTATTCACCGCAGTGCTGAAATCTGAATATATATGGCTTGCTGTTGTTGGTGTTTTAAATAGTGTTGTGTCATTGTACTATTATGTTAAAATTTTCAGAAATATGTATATTCGAAATTTTGAAGATGATAGTGAAATTTATGAATTCTCACCCGGGACATATATTTTGTTAATAATTTTAGCCGTTCCCACACTTATTTTTGGCATATATTTCACACCATTGCTCGATTGGGCTGAAAGTTCAGTAAAAATTTTCCTTGGAGTATAATAAATTTCGTATCATACCATTTTTAAAAGTATTATTAACAACACAACGATATACATCCCCGAATCTGTTTTCTCTTCTAATTTTTAGCCAATAATTTTGCATAGAGGAAATTAGACTTAATCCCTATTTGCAATACAAATTAAGGTGAGATAAATGCCAAATGTAATGCTGAATTACGATAACCTCAAGAGGCAGTTAGAGCCTTCATCAATAGATGCAACAACTCATAATAAAACGATCATACAAATTGGCTCGGCTACTTGCGAGATTGCTGCGGGGTCTTTACAAGTTAGAGACGAGTTTGTAAAGCTTATTAATGCCTCAGGTCGAGACGATATTATCGTTAAACAAACCGGTTGTACAGGTAGATGCTCACAAGAACCAATTGTTGGTGTATTTTTACCCGAAAAGATGCCTGTTAAGTATCGAAAAGTAACTGTTGATAAGGTTCCTTTAATTTTTCAGGAACACGTTTTAAACCAACATCCAGTAACTCAATTAATGCTTGATAAAAAAACAGATAAATTATACAATCATGTAGCAACTGTATGTACTTCACAAAATTGCAGGGATAAGGACGGTAATCCTTGGACATATAAGTTCGAGGAAATACTTCATAAAAAGGAGATTGATCCGATGGAAGTACGCATTGTAAGCGGTGGATGTATTGGATTATGTCACGAAGAACATATAGTCGGACAGCATGGCGTTGTGATGATTTATCCTGAAAATTTGATCTATCGCTTTAAAAGTGAGGAAGAAATAGAAGAAATTGTTGATTTGCATTTTAAAAACGGTAAAATTGTTAATAGATTATTAGCACATACCGATTTCATTACAGAAGAGTTTTTTAAGTTTTATGGCGACGTTTCATTTTTTAACAAGCAAACACGCATAACATTAAAAAACTGTGGTATCATTGACCCAGAGAGTTTGACTGATTATATCCACGCTCAAGGCTATGAAGCTTTAGCGCGTATCTTATATAAAAATGATCCTGATTTTGTTATAAATGAAATAGAAAAATCAGGTTTAAGAGGACGAGGTGGTGCCGGTTATCCTACAGGTAAGAAATGGAGAGAGACAAAAAATAGTTCTAATGATCCGATTAAATATGTAATCTGCAATGCTGACGAAGGAGACCCCGGTGCCTTTATGGATCGAAGCGCCCTAGAAGGGGATCCATTTTCAATTATCGAAGGAATGACAATCGGTGCTTTTGCTATTGGTGCATCAAAAGGATTTTTATATATACGTGCAGAGTATCCGCTTGCTATTGCAAGAATTGAAAATGCTATAAAAAAAGCCCGTGAAAAAAATTTACTTGGTAAAAATATTTTGGGATCAGGATTTGATTTTGACCTTGAAATAAGATTAGGTGCTGGTGCATTCGTTTGTGGCGAAGAAACAGCACTAATTTATTCAATTGAAGGCAAAAGAGGACAACCAAGAATTAGACCGCCTTATCCATCTGAATCAGGATTATGGGGACACCCGACTTGTATTAATAATGTCGAAACCTGGGCAAATGTGCCGGTCATTATGCTTTATGGTGCTGATTGGTATTCACGTATTGGTACTACTACAAGTAAAGGAACTAAAGTATTTGCATTAGCTGGAAATGTTGTTAATACTGGATTGGTTGAAGTACCAATGGGGACTACTCTTAAAGAAGTAATTTATGATATTGGAGGTGGAATACCAGAAGGTAAGGAACTAAAAGCAATACAAATTGGTGGTCCCTCCGGTGGTTGTATACCGAAAGAGCTAATAAATACACCAATTGATTATGAATCAATCAAGAAAATTGGCTCGATGATGGGCTCCGGTGGTATGATTGTATTAGATTCATCAGATTGTATGGTAGCAACTGCAAAATTTTTCCTTGAATTTACTAAAGATGAATCTTGTGGTAAATGTACTCCTTGCAGAGAAGGAACTGTTCGGATGCTTGAAATTTTAGAAAAAATTACTAATGGCAACGGCGAAATGTCTGACCTTGATAAACTCGAGCGTTTAGGAAATCTTATGATAAAAACCTCTCTTTGTGGATTAGGTAGTTCAGCTCCAAATCCTGTACTTAGTGCTTTGAGAAATTTCAGAAAGGAATTTGAAATACATATAAAAGATAAAAGATGCCCAACTCAAAAATGCCCAAATCTTACTCATTATGAAATTATACCTGAAAAATGCACTGGTTGTATGGTATGCGCCAGAAGGTGTCCAGTATTTTGTATAGAGGGGGCAAAGCAAAAACCACACTTTATTATTCAGGATAGATGCATAAAGTGCGGTGAGTGTTTCAATGTTTGTAAATTCGATGCAATAATTAAGATTTAGGAGGTAAAAAATGAAATATATAAATGCAATAATCGATGGGATCGAAGTTTCGGTACCTGAAGGAATGACCATAATGCAGGCTGGCGATAGCATTGGAGCGCATATTCCACGCTTATGTTATCATCCTAAACTATCAACTGAGGGTGCCTGCAGAATTTGTGTAGTGGAAGTTGAGGGCTGGTACAAATATTTACCTGCCTGTTCTACTTTATTGCAGGAAGGTATGGTTATCAGAACTAATACTCCTGAATTAAGGCAGATGCGTAGAGATTTAGTAGAATTGCTTTTAGACAATCATCCCCGTGGCTGCCTAACTTGCATAAAAGATGGAAATTGCGAATTACAAAATTTGTCCTATAAATTAGGAGTAAGGGAGAGATTATTTGCAGGTAAAAGAAAAAGATATCCCATAGAAAAATCCAGCGTTGCAGTTATAAGAGATGCTGAAAAATGTATTCTTTGTAGGCAATGCGTTCGAGTTTGTTCCGAAATTCAAGGTGTACATAATCTAAGCCAGATGTTCAGAGGATTTAATACAGTTGTAACGCCAGCATTTTTAGCAAATATGGACGATTCTGTATGTATAAAATGCGGTCAGTGTATTAACGTATGCCCTACAGCTGCATTTATTGAACAGGACTCGACCGAAGATGTCTGGCAGGCATTGAGCGACCCCAATAAATTTGTCGTTGTACAGACTGCACCAGCCGTTCGCGTCGCTATCGGGGAGGGATGGAAAATGCCTATCGGTACACCTTGTACAGGTAAGATGGTTACTGCTCTCCGTAGATTAGGTTTTAAAGCCGTTTTTGATACCAACTTTACTGCCGATCTAACAATTGTCGAAGAAGCTTATGAATTCATTGAAAGATATAAGAATAATGAGAAATTGCCAATAATTACATCCTGTTCACCGGGTTGGATCAAATTTTTGGAACATTTTTATCCTGAATTAATACCAAATGCATCTACTTGTAAATCACCAATGCAAATGATGTCTGTTCTTCTGAAAACATATTATGCTGAATTAAAAGGGATAGATCCAAAAGACATCTATGTGGTAGCAGTAATGCCCTGTGTTGCAAAAAAATTCGAGGCTAAGCGACCCGAACATTATTCTGAAAATAATTATCCTTGGACCGATGCTGTCCTAACGACAAGAGAATTAATTTGGATGATAAAAGCTTATGGCATCGATTTCCTTAATTTGCCAGATGAAGATTTCGATCAACCACTAGGATATGCAACAGGTGCAGGAGACATATTTGGTACAACTGGTGGAGTTATGGAAGCCACTTTAAGAACAGCTTATGAAAAATTAACTGGTAAAAGCTCAGATAATTTAGATTACTTTGATGTCAGAATGGCTCCCGGTTTAAAGGAAGCAAGTGTGATGATTAATGGATTTGTATTAAATATTGCAGTTGCTAATGGTTTGAATAATGCAAAAACAATATTGGAAAAAGTTAAATCTGGAGAAAAGCAATATCATATCATCGAGATTATGGCTTGCCCAGGTGGCTGTGTTGCTGGTGGAGGTCAACCATTAGTGCATCCTGAAGACTATGTATATCCATTAGATGAGGAAATGATTAAGTTACGTCAAAAAGCACTTTATTCGATTGATAAAGATAAAATACATAGAAAAGCACATGACAATCCATTCATAAAAAAATTATATTCTGATTTCCTTGAATATCCCGGTAGTCCGATAGCCCATAAATTATTACATACAACTTATACTCCACGAATACCAAGGGGGATAAAATAATGTGCACAGATATAAAATATACTTTAGATTCAGATATTCTCGAATATATCAATGAATGCTTGACAAAAGAGCATCCCGAAAGCTATTTAATTGCTGTATTGCATAGAATTCAAGAAAAGTATGGCTTTTTGTCTGAAATTCATATGGATGAGGTTGCTCATTTGCTTGGGGTACCTACTGCAAATGTTTATGGAGTTTCTACTTTTTATCATTTCTTCAGATTAAAACCTAGAGGAAAATTTGCCATTTCGATTTGTTTAGGTACAGCTTGTTTCGTAAAAGGAGCTGATTCAATTCTAGCTGAATTCAAAAAAGAACTTGGAATAGATTTAGGCGATACAACTATTGATGGGTTATTCTCGATAGAATCTTCACGTTGTATAGGTGTCTGTGCTTTGGCACCTGTCGTTACGATTAATGATGAAGTATTCAGTCGTGTTAAACCAACACAGGTGGGTGATATTTTAAATTTAATGAAGGGGAAAAGATCAGCAGAAAAAATTGCCGAAAATAGCTGATCATTTAAGATGAAATATATTGATAATAAATTTAATAAGCCGATTATTTTGAATGTTGAAAATTAAATATCTCTGCTATTTTCCTTGGAATAAATGTATTTTCATAAAAACCGGAGAAATGCTGAGAATATGGGCCAATTGAGTAAACCGGTACAGGTTGAGGTGTATGGTCACCAGTCGCCCAAGCTATTTTCATAAATGATTTTGAACGATTGGCTTCAATAATATTCAATCCGCCAGTTTCGTGGTCTGATGTAACAATAACTAATGTTTTACCGTCTTTTCGCGCAAAATCAACTATGACTTTAATAGCTTCATCCATTTGTTTCATTTGTTCTCTGATTCCTGATATATCATGCGAATGTGAATAATCATCAGTTCCATCTTCTTCAACTAATAAGAAAAAGCCCTTTTTATTTTGGTTAAGTAATTCAATAGCCTTAATGGTTACTTCTGCTAATGTTGGTAATTTATCTCTATAATAAACATCTTTAAGAAAATTCATACTATCAATAAGAGCTAAAATCTTGTTAGAGTTAATGTTCATTAATTCAGCTTTATTGGTTACAATTGAGTAACCTCTTGATTGAGCAATTTCAACAGGAGTTTTACTATCATTACCTTTTTTGTAAAAAAATTCACTAGCTCCCATCAAAAAATTGATGTTCGTATTACTAATATCGCGAGCTATCTGTTCTTTAAGTTTTCTACTTGGAGATTTAACAGAGAAACCAGCAGGTGTAGCATCGCAAAGTTGCCCGGTTGAAATGATTCCTGTTGAATACCCGGCATCTCTAAAAAGTTCAATTATGCTTGTTTTAGGTATTGAATCTGGCGTCATTCCAATCATTGCCCTTGCGGTTTTATGACCTGTTGCAAGTGCAGTAGCAGCAGCTCCAGAATCAGTAATATAATTTTCATCAAGGGGAGCAGTGTTAGAATGACCTATTACTGGAAAACGTTCACAGTACATTCTTCCATCAGGACCATACAAAATCAATCTTGAAGCTAATATATGATTAAGTCCGACTCCATCACCAAGAACAAGAATAACGTTTCTGATTTCTGTACCTCCGAAATTAGGCAAGGTTGAGTAATCTGCTTCTGAAGTTTTAGCTATCGCAATTGAATCAAACTTGATTTGGTTCAGATAATCTGCTGATAAAACATAATATTGCAGAGTAAATGTGAATACAAGGCTTAGTAATGAAATGGGTAATATTACTTTATTCATATAAATTTTGTCCTGTTAATTGTAATTTCTGAAAATTAAAATTAATGTGTTAATTCATTGTTAGATAGAAGTTAAAAAGCCATCCACAAAAAATATTTGCTCAATACAAAGAATATTTAACCAGCGAAATTGGAGATTTTATTTAAAATTTCAATTGCGCAATCTTCTTTGCTCATTGGCGGATAGTAATCCTCTGTCCCTTTGCGTGTCAATATAGTAATTGTGTTATAATCAGAGCGGAATCCGCTTTGTGGTTGATTTAAAGAATTGACAATCATTATATCACAATTTTTTTCTTTCAACTTTTTCCATCCATTTTCAACTTCATTTATGCTTTCTAAAGCAAACCCAACTAAGATTTGATTTTCCTGCTTAACATCAGCAAGTGTTGCTAAAATATCATTTGTTAATTGCAGTTCGAGGATTAGTCTTTCTCCTGTTTCGCTTTTTTTTATTTTGCCTTTAACAGGATTTATTGGTGTATAATCAGCAACAGCGGCAGCAAGAATAGCTATGTCAGTATCTTTAAACTCTTCTACAGCAGAATCGAACATTTCGTCAGCGGTTTCCACTTTTATAAGTTTTACTCCATCTGGAGCGGCTATTTCCACGGGTCCGGAAATTAAAACTACTTCAGCTCCTGCTAATTTTGCCTGCCGTGCTAAGGCATAACCCATTTTACCTGAGGAGTAATTGGATATAAATCGTACATCGTCAATTTTTTCATAAGTGGGACCAGCTGTAATCATCACTTTTTTCCCTTGATAAAATGATTCGAATTCTTTTCTTTTTTCCGCTAATTTCAATTCTTTCAATTCATATTCTACACTGATGTTGTCTTTTAATATTACATCTTCAAGTTTTGAAGTAGTATTTTCCAAAATTTCTTCAAATTTTTGCTCGAAGGGTTTGTCGGTTTCTGTAAATTCAATATCCGTGGATTTAAATATTTCTGAGACTTTAGTTTTTATAGATTTATCAATTGCAGAAGCGATATATTCCATTAATACATTTGTTTCCGGTAGTCTGCCTGGACCTATTAAGCCACTTGATAGCTCACCTTCTTCTGGAGGTATAATAATTATCCCGTTTTCGGACAAATTATCGAGATTTTTTTTTGTAGAAAAATGTTCAAGCATAGTTGAATCCATAGCAGGAGCAATAAGTAAAGGAATGTCCTTTGGAAGTGCAATAGCAAGCGTAGTTAACGCTGTATCACAAATTCCATTTGCAATTTTACCAATAGTTGCGGCGGAGCAAGGAGCAATTATCATTAAATCGCACCAATGTACTAATTTTATGTGCCATGCACCTTCGGTTTGGTATTGTTTATCGAACATATCCACGATGACAGGGTTCCTACTGAGATTTGACAAGGTAAGCGGTGTTATAAATTCTTTTGCCGATGGAGTCATTACAACCCGAACCTCAGCACCGACTTTTATTAATTCCCTTACTAAAAGAGCAGATTTGTAAGCTGAGATTGAACCGGTTACTCCCAATAAAATTTTTTTCCCTTTCAATTCCTCTTTCATTCTAATTCTTAAATATTATGAATGATTGCAAATTAATAAGCTTTTGATTATAATAAAATATAATTTTTTTATATGTTTGAAATTTATAGCAACAGGGAATTCTAAATGGATTTAGTAGCGATTGTAGGCAGACCCAATGTCGGGAAATCGACACTTTTTAATAGGCTAATCGGGCTACGAAAAGCTATTGTTGAAGCGGTACCGGGAGTTACGCGTGATAGAATTTACGGAGTCAGTGAATGGAATGGCAAAAAGTTTATGGTTATTGATACTGGTGGATTTATACCGGGTACGGAAGATACTATTGAAAAAGCTGTACGTGAACAAGCAATGATAGCGATTCAAGAAGCTCAACATATTTTATTTGTTACTGACGTTAAATCAGGTATAACATCATTCGATGAGGATATTGCTAAAATCTTGAGAGTTTCTGGGAAAAACGTCTTGTTGATTGTTAATAAATGCGATAATGTAGAATTAGATTATAGTTCTTATGAATTTGTAAAACTGGGACTTGGTGACCCATTCCCAATTTCTGCCAGTAGTGGAAGAAATACAGGTGACTTCTTAGATGCATTAGCTGAAAAATTGACAGCTTCAGACTTGGATGTTACAGACAAAAACCTCAAGATAGCCTTTGTCGGCAGACCGAATGTAGGCAAATCAAGTTTAACAAATGCTTTACTTGGGGAGGAGCGTTCTATAGTAACGGATATTCCTAGTACTACAAGAGATTCAATTGATAGCGTAATTAGATATTATGGTGAAGAAATTACTTTAATTGATACTGCTGGACTTAGAAAAAAAAGTAATATTAAAGAAAATATCGAAATGTTAAGTGTATTGAGGACATCAAGGGCAATTGAACGCTGTGATATTGCTGCTGTCATCTTAGATGCAACTCGAGGATTAGAAGATCAGGATAAAAAAATAATTAATCAAGTTGAAGAAAATAGAAAGGGAATAATTATTGCAGTCAATAAATGGGATTTAATTGAAAAAGATGAAAAAACTGCTGATAATTTTAGGAAAAAGATCAGGGATTCGCTTGAAACATATTACTATGTCCCAATAATATTTGTATCCGCAGTCACAAAACAAAGAATTACTAAAATTATAGATTTAGCACGGATCATTCAATTAAATAGAAAAAAAAGAATTAAAACATCTGAATTAAATCAAATCTTGCTACCCATTTTCGGGAAAAATACTCCGCCATCGGTTAGAGGATATGATTTAAGGATCAATTATATAACACAGGTGGGAACTGAACCGCCGATATTTGCTTTCTTCCTCAATCATCCCAATTTATTGCCTGAACAATATAAACGATTTATGGAACGCACGCTGAGGGAACATTTCAACTTTGAAGGCACTCCAATATCTTTTATTTTTAGAAGAAAAAATAAAAAATGGGAAGAAAGATTCGAATAATAAATAACTTACTCTCAAATGAAAAGAGCATAGAATGACGGTTATTGATACATAATATGTTTTGATTTTTTTAAATAAATTTAGGAGGAAAAATGCGTAGAAAAATCATTTATAGTCTTATTCTATTAGTACTGATTCAATTTGTCTGCCAAGCACAACCGATGCGGGATAAAGGTATTTTTAAAGACTATAAAAATGAATTTTGGGAAGAAATCAAAAAGAGTTTAGAAGATTATGAAAAGAAAAATCAACCGCCGCCTAAAAAAAGTTTTAGAATGGATTTTTCAGGTTATGATTTACCCAAATCCATAGATGAATTCAAATATCAACCACATCTTGAACCTGTATCACAGGGGAATACAGGAACATGCTGGGCTTATGCTGCAACTTCCTTTCTCGAATCTGAAATGATTAGATTGTACAATAGAAAAATCAAATTATCAGAAATGTTTACAGTGTATTGGCAATATATAGAGAAAGCACGCCGATTTGTAAAAGAACGCGGGAATTCATTATTTGCTGAAGGTTCGCAAGCTAATGCTGTAGTAGCAATGTGGAGGAAATACGGATGTGTACCTTATGAAAATTATACAGGTTTGCAACCCGGTCAACCATTTCCAGACCATTCAAAGATGTTCAAAGAAATGAATGACTTTCTGCAATCTGTTAAATCTGCAAATGCCTGGAATGAAGAATTCGTAATAAATACAATTAAAACAATTCTAAATCATTATTTAGGCGAGCCACCTACAAGTATTACTTATGAAAATAAACGAATGACTCCGATTGAATTTATAAACAATATTGTCAAACTAAACCTTGATGACTATTATGATGTAATGTCACTTATGAGTGAACCTTACTATCAACGTACGATATACGATGTGCCTGATAATTGGTGGAAAGATAGTAGTTATATAAATGTCCCACTTGATGATTTTATGAATATTATTAAAAATGCAATTAAGTCCGGTTATACGATGGTAATAGGTGGCGATGTCTCTGAGGTAGGTTATGATTCATATTCTGAAGTAGCTATGATACCGACATTTGATATTCCATCGGAATATATTGACGAAAATGCCCGCCAATTCAGATTTAGCAATGGTACTACAACTGACGATCATGGTATTCATCTTATAGGCTATAAGGAAGTAGACGATAAATTTTGGTTCTTAATTAAAGATTCCGGAAGTGGTTCTAGAAATGGAAAGAATAAAGGTTATTATTTCTACCACGAAGATTATGTTAAATTGAAAATGATGTCAATATTTGTAAATAAAGCTGCTATTAGTAATTTGTTGAAAAGAGTATTGAATAATTAGTAATTTTTTTTATACAAGATTTATCAACATCATTAAATGCACTTGAAAAGTTAAAATTACAATAAGCTAAAAAAATTAAATTAGCTTTTAAAAAAATATTTTGTTTATTGTATTTTAAATTTTATTTTAACGTATCAAAAATCTCAATATTTTAAATACTATTTTTTCTAAAAATTACGGAGGTTCTATGGATTATGAATACGGCTTTAATGGTAGTGATTACTTCAGCGATTTTTTGGGTCCAGCATTTTGGATCTTAGGTATTATATATTTGATTATTATTGTCATAATATTAGCTTCACTGTGGAAAATATATGTTAAAGCAGGCAAACCAGGTTGGGCTGCAATAATTCCATTCTACAATCTTTGGGTTTTTATTGAAATAGTTGGAAGACCAAGTTGGTGGTTCTGGATGATAATTGTAGGGGGTATTTTGACTATGATACCTGTTTTGGGAATTTTGATAGCAATCGCTCTTTTCGTATTAATAATAATGTTGTATATTGATTTAGCAAAATCTTTTGGTAAAAGTGTTGGATTTGCCATAGGATTAATATTCCTCTCATTTATTTTCTTACCAATATTAGGATTTGGGAATTCTCAATATCTAGGTCCCGCTGCAAGTCAAAGCCAATTACCTTCAGAAAATTGATTATTAAATAAAATTTTAAATCCGATAAGCATTAGTTTATCGGATTTCTTTATTTTGTAAGAAATATTTTTCACATATTTTATTACAAAATGACAGAAATTATTATTTTGTTGCTAGCCGTTATAATTACTATTCAAATTATAGTAATGCTGAAGGTATTCAAACCAGCTGACAGCCTTGGAAAAAGATTATCAGAGCTCAGCGATCGGTTTGTTGCAGTCGAAAGTAGTTTATCAACTAAATTTGATGCTCTGCCGGAAAAAATTAATGCTTCAACAAACTCAATCATTCAGGATAGATTTATTCATCTTGAATCGAGATTATCTCAAAATAATACCGAATTAATTGAAAAATTTTCATTTTTAGATAAAAATTTAACAGCTTCGCTTGCTGATTATTTAAAAAAAAATTCCGATGAAATTGCACTTTTCAAAGATCAACTTGCTAAAAATCTTAAGGAAAATTTCGAAGGTTTAACAGCGGTTGTAGAAGATAAATTAGACAAGATAAACCGCAGGGTACAAGATAATTTGCTGGAAGGATTTAATAAAACGAATGAAACATTCCAGAATATTATCGAACGGCTTGCTAAAATTGATGAAGCACAGAAAAATATTGAAAATCTATCCTCAAATGTAGTATCTTTGCAATCAATTTTAACCGATAAAAAATCACGTGGAATTTACGGTGAAGTGCAATTATATCAGATTTTGAGCGCTGTTTTTGGTGATGTAAATGACAGGGTCTATAGCCGCCAATACAAATTATCAACAAATGCAATTGCCGATGCAGTAATTTTTGCACCCGAGCCTATAGGGATGATTGCAGTTGACTCGAAATTTCCACTCGATAATTATCAAAGGATGATTGATCGTTCTTTATCTGATGCTGAAAGAGAATTAGCCTACAAAGAATTTAAAAAAAATGTACGCAAACATATCGAGGATATTGCAGAAAAGTATATTTTATTGACTGAAACAGCTGAACATGCAATAATGTTTTTACCAGCTGAATCAATTTTTGCTGAACTGCATGCTTATCATACAGATATTATTGAATATGCTTATAAAAAAAAGGTCTGGATAGTATCTCCTACGACATTTATGGCTTTTTTGACAGTATTGCAGGTAGTTCTTACAAATATAAATCGTCAGCAAAACATAGATGCTATTCTTATTAATCTAAAAAAGTTATCAGAGGAATTTAATCGTTTCGCTGAACGATGGAATAGACTCGCTAATGATATTGATAAAGTACAAAAGGACGTCAAAGAGATACACACGACCAGCCAGAAAATTACAAACGAATTTGAGAAAATATCGAAAGCCGAATTACTCGATGATAATATCATAAATAGCAGGAATTTTTTGGGTAGTTAATCGTTCACTATGGGCGTATTCCAGCTATCTTTAAAGAAATTGAAACTTAGAGGTTTTCTTTCTCTTCCTTTAATTTCAAGTTTGTAATACTCTTCATCGAGAATTTCGGGTACCGCTGGATAACCGACAGCAATCATAGCCATAGGTGTAAATTCAACAGGAATATTGAATTCCTGCCTTAATTTTTCAATACTAAATCCACCCATTTGATGAGCGTAAAGTCCCATAGAGAATGCCTGAAGGCATAAATTAATTGTAGCGGCACCAGTATCATATTGACCCCAACGATTTGGTTTACCATTATGAATAAACTTACTGCCAGCAATACTGACAATTAGAAGTGGGGCATTTTTAACCCACTTTTGATTCCATTCATCTAAACAATTAAATGCTTTCTGGTATGCTTCTGGATTCTCAAATTTATTCCAATATATAAATCGCCAGGGTTGGTCATTAAAGCAAGAACAAGCCCAGCGAGAGGCTTCGCATAATGCTAAGATTTTCTCAGGCTCGATTGATTTTGATTTGTCGAATGCTCTCGCACTCCAACGACGGGCAATTAATTGGTCTATTCTGACACTACTTATAGCTATTTTTTCTAACATACATTAGTTATATAAAATTAAACAAATTCAAAAAATTGAGCATAAATATATTACAAGTTTAAAAAAAAAATGATAATTTTAAATTCACATTTATTTTGTCAAACATAAATAGAAAATTATGAAAACACGAATTGAACGAGACTCGATGGGTGAAATCGAGGTACCAGTTGATGTTTACTGGGGGGCTCAATCAGCCCGTTCACTTATCCATTTTGCTATAGGAATTGAAAAAATGCCTCGTGAAATTATAAGAGCAATTGGTATTTTAAAGAAAGCATCAGCCCTTACTAATGCTGAATTAGGTGTATTACCAAAGGAGAAAGCTGAATTAATTGTCCAAGCAGCAGACGAAGTAATTGAAGGTAAGTTGGATGCTCATTTCCCGTTGTCAATTTGGCAAACTGGCTCAGGCACCCAAACAAATATGAATGCAAATGAAGTTATATCGAACAGAGCCATCGAAATTGCCGGTGGCGTCATGGGGTCAAAAAAACCGATTCATCCCAATGATGATGTAAATAAATCTCAAAGTTCTAATGACACTTTCCCTACAGCAATGCACATAGCTGCTGCTGAAATTCTAAATCATAGGTTGTTACCTGCTGTAGCTTTATTAAGAAATACCTTAGCCGAAAAAGCAGAAGCTTTTAAGGATATTATTAAGGTTGGTCGAACACATCTTATGGACGCTGTTCCGCTTACTTTAGGCCAGGAATTCTCCGGATATGTACATCAACTCGATAAAGCTATTGAACGTATTAATCTGACACTGCCAGGCTTGTATGAATTGGCTCTTGGTGGCACTGCCGTTGGTACTGGACTAAATGCACACAAGGATTTTGCTGTGAAAGTAGCACAAAAAATTGCTGAAATCACCGGACTTCCCTTTATTTCAGCACCGAACAAATTCGAAGCCTTAGCATCCCACGATGCCCTTGTTTTTGCTCATGGAGCTTTGAAGACGCTTGCTGCATCACTTATGAAAATTGCAAATGATATTCGATGGCTTGCTTCTGGACCTAGATGCGGTCTTGGTGAATTATTCATACCTGAAAATGAGCCAGGTTCATCTATAATGCCCGGTAAAGTAAATCCTACTCAATCCGAAGCTATGACTATGGTTGCTGTGCAAGTCTTTGGTAATGATGCAACGATTAATTTTGCTGGTGCTTCAGGTAATTTTGAACTCAATGTCTTTAAGCCTGTGATTATTTATAATTTTTTGCAAAGTGCCAGACTTTTAGCTGATACTTGTAAAATGTTTAATGATCACTGTGCTGTTGGAATCGAACCAAACTATGAAAAAATAAAGTATTATCTCGAAAATACTTTAATGCTTGTAACTGCATTAAATCCTCATATCGGATATGATAATGCTGCTAAAATTGCAAAACATGCACATAAGACTGGCAAAACATTAAAAGAAGCAGCTGTTGAACTTGGACTGCTCACTGCCGAGGAGTTCGATGAAAAAGTTAGACCAGAAAATATGATTGGACCGAAATTATAATTTATCAGAGGCTGTTGCTTGATCAGTAACAGCCTCCAGTTGTTCAATTATGGAAATTATCGAAAACGCTTCTCTCGTAAATTTTAATACCTTTCGGATTCATTGCAAAGCTAAAATTTTAGCTATTATAAGGAATCCTAATGACTTATCCTTTTTAATGGATTACATACAAAAAAACTATCTTCAGTACTATATTCTTGGTGGTGGCTCAAATATTTTGTTTACTGAAGATTATGATGGTATTATTATAAAAAATGATATCAAAGGTGTTCGTATAATAGAAAGTACTAATGAAAATGTTTTGCTTGATATTGCTGCTGGGGAAGATTGGAGCAGAATTGTTGAGATCTCAATTAAAAATAAATTTTACGGTTTTGAGAATTTAGCTGCAATACCCGGTAGCGTTGGTGCCGCTCCTGTGCAAAACATCGGTGCTTACGGAGTTGAGCAAAAGGATTTTTTCCATTCACTTATTTACTATGATATCTCTGAAAGTCAGCTAGTGGAATTAAGCAATGATGACTGTAAATTTAATTATAGAGATTCGATTTTTAAGAATGAACTAAAGAATAAAGCAATAATAACAAATGTTAGATATAAATTAAATAAGAAACCAATCTTAAATCTAAGTTATAATGAGCTTAAAAATGAAATTCAAAAGTTTTTAGTTGTGGAACCAACTCCTGAATATATATATAATACAATTAAGAGGTTGAGAAGCAGAAAATTACCCGACTTGGCTAAATTACCTAATGCAGGAAGTTTTTTCAAAAATCCGATCGTTTCCAAAGAAAAATTCGATGAAGTATACCAGAAATATCCAAATATGCCATTTTTTGTTCTCAATAATGAAATGATAAAAATTCCAGCAGGATGGCTTATTGAACAATGCGGATGGAAAGGTAAACGCATCGGAGATGTTGGCGTTTTTGATAGGCACGCCCTTATAATTGTCAATTATGGTAATGCAACTGGTAAAGATATTTTGCATTTGGCTCAGCAAATTAAAAAATCAGTAGAAGATAGATTTGGTATAATCTTGGAAAATGAGGTCAATATTGTTGGATCTAATTAATTACTACAAACTTTTTCAGTTCAGATTCAATTTTCGAGCCATCAGGGGTTAATCTAATGATTCTATATAAATATACTCCGCTTTTCAATCGCTTTCCATTTTTATCAGTTACATCCCAACTGAAACCACCATTTCCATCATTTTCATAAAGAGTTTGAATAAGTTCACCATTTAGTGTTAAGATATCAATTTCACAACGCTCGGGTAGCATCGCAAAAGTGAGATATTCATCTCGAGTAAAAAGGAATGGATTGGGATAAGCGAATGTTTCATTTATATCATCATTAGTAAAGACGAAACCGAGCGTATTCCCAGCACCTTTTGTCATTGGATTTCCTGTCTTAGAAGCTACGTTAAATACAGTAATTGTATAATTAAGTCCTAATGCTCCTATTGGAATGCTTGGATCTAAATATATTATGTATTTATCTGCTTTTTCGGTTGATTCGATATAAGCAATTTTTCCTTGTGGCATAAGTAAATAATTGCTAATATTGGTCGCTTGCTCGACAATTGCATCTTCTGAGTATGTTAATGTCAATTTCTCAGATGAATTAACAGTAATATTTTTTAAATATAATTCTTGGCTTTTCTCTGATAAATCTATTGAAAATTTTATAATGGTATCAATTGAAGGTATTTTGTAATAATCCCGAAATGAGTTGCATTTTAAACTATATTTACCGTTATTGATTGGATAGTTGAAGCTTAAAAGCAGAATTGAGTCAGAAGAAAATTGTACTGTATTAGGATTTCCCAAATAATTCATCTCATTATCAAATATTGAAAATAAGGTAGTTTCATATATACGATGGACTAATCTCCCCGAAAATTTCAAGAGAAATGTTTTATTATCGATTGCTGTAACAGATACTGGTTTAATAGGATCATTTGTGTACAATTCGATTAATTTAGACCATGAACTAAATTTGGGGTCAAGATTGGAATTATAGGAACGTATGGCGTAATAGTGATATTTGTAAGGTTGTAAGTTTTTGATTAAGAAATGATTTTCTAAAGTTTCTGCGATTAATTCAGCTATGTTATTTTCATCAATTGAATAAATTAGATATTTTTCAGCGCTTGCTACATATCTCCAAGTGATGTAAGCTGTGGATTTGTTGATAGCCCAGCCATCAAAATCAATTGGAGTTTCTGGGGCATCAGATTTAAAATATTCAATGAATAGCGTCTTATAACCATCACAAAAACCAAGTTCATTAATTGAATTTTTATCAAAATCATAAATAATTCCACTATTAGAATAAGCGGAAGGATAGAAAAAAATTGGATTTAATTTGTTTGAGTACGTATCCCATTCGAATATATATAAATTAGGGAATAAAGTAAGAACGACCTCATCTCTATTGTTCTTCAAAAGGTCACCTGCAAGGATACCGTTTCTATATCCAACACCTGCTCTTACACCATAAAAGTAATCAGTGTAAATGACTTTAAAATCATTTCCAATGAACTTATAAATCTTTAATTGCCAAAATGTGTTGCCACCATCGTTTCGAGGGAAAAAGTAATTTGTTCCGTAGTTTAATTGTAATATCTCTTTGGTACCATCACCATCAATATCAGCAGATGCAAGAAATTGATTCCAATCAGATTTACCAGAAGTATCAACAAAAATTCTTTTAAATGAGCCGTCAATAAATTTAAATACAAATAAATCTCCCTGCATATTACTATGGGCTAATTCGTAATTCCCATCACCATCAAAATCTCCAAAGGCATAACCTGGAAATGTTCCAATGTATTTTTTATTCGGTTCATTTTTGGTTTGAGCTAATAATTTATATTGGTTATTTTCAAATGTAAATAACATGAAAGAGGTATCAGAATAAGCTACAATTTCAGGAATGCCATCTTTGTCAAAGTCAAAAAATCCTGCTCCCCAGAAATTAAAGCCAAGTGTATCTTGAAATATAATATTTTCGAATGGTGTATCTCCACTTTTATGAGCCTGACTAAGGAAAGTTTTGCCGGATTGATATAGCATAATTTCAGTCAATCCGTCACCGTTTGAATCGCCTAATCCGGCAGGAATATAAATCTTTCGCAATGTATCTCTTGGGATGAATTGTCCATCAACAAATTGGAATGTAATTACGTTTCCCCAAGTTAAATCAGTGAAATCATTTATAACAACAGATGCTTTACCGTCATTATATAAATCAGCAACATTATTAATTAGGTAAGCCGATGGTAGCAGAAATTTTTTGAAAGCAAATTTATTTTCCGGGAAAAAATCCTCAGGAAGATAAAAGTCAAATTCTTTTGTAATTGAATCGCCTTGGCTATAGTGTGCAATTGCTTTCCCTTTGTATTCGACTCCGAATTCAATCTGTTTATCAATTATCAGTGATTGGAATATGGAATATCTTTCTGACTTAGTTGAAATAATTGTATTCTCTGGTTTGTTGACGGGATGGAGTTGAACACTTAAACGTGCAGGTAACTTGGTTTTAGCAGAAATTGATAATACTCGGCGGTTGTTAAAATAAGGACTACTTATGCTAAAATCAGTAAAATCAAGTAAGGATTGACTTGAATATATTTCAAATTGTACATTCTTTTCCAGTGTTTTTTTATTTTTCAAATTGACGATTATTTTTAGTGTATAAGTTGTATCAGCTAAGTTCTTGGTTTCTAAATTGTATATAATATTATCTTTAATTTGGTTGAAATTATTTAATGATAAGGTATCCCATTTAGATGGATTATCACCTTTTCCCAAAAGAATTGAGAAATTGTCGAATAATGGAGTAATTATTGAACCAGTAAAATCTATAGAACTTATTTTATCTTTATTAAACAATTGTTGATTTTGAGGATGTATTATAGTTATTTCACTTTTGCCGATATTATTGACAGCAGACAAAGCATCGATCAAGCCAGCACCTGTGAAAATATCCCAACCTGGGCGATCAAGGTCAAAAGCGGTTGACAGTATAATGGTTTTGATTTCGGATGCTGTTAATGTTTTGTCAAGTTCAATTAGCATAGCAGCAATTGAAGCAGCAAAAGGAGCAGCTAGAGATGTGCCACTGTAGGATTTGTACCTGTTACCGACTTGAGTGGTAATTATTGAAACTCCCGGTGCAACACAATCAAGCCTCGTTCCATAATTACTCCTGAAATCACGAATTAATCTAGAGTCAATAGAACCAACTGAGACAACTTCCTCATAATCCGATGGATAATGCCTTCTGTCACTGCCATTATTTCCAGATGATGCAAACATAACACATCCCATCGAATAGGCAAATTTGATTGCATCGTGTAGTAGAGGGGAATCATAAGATTCTCCGAAACTGAAATTTAAAACTTTAGCGCCATTAAGAGCAGCATAAACAATGCCAGAAGCGATGTCATCGGTTTCGCCATTTCCAGTAGCATCCATTACACGTATGGTCATAATTTTGGCATCAGGAACTGCTCCACTGATACCAATATAATTATTCCGTGTTGCTGCAATAACACCCGAAATAGCAGTTCCATGTCCGTGTTCATCATAAGGGATTGGGTCAAGTGTAGATGCATCACCAATATTTCTTATGTTTTGGTTGACAAAATCGAATCCAATGACATCATCAATAAAGCCATTTCCGTCATCATCGATACCATTTAAATCACCGCTTATACCGTTTCGGATTTCTAAATAATGCCAAGGCTCAAATCTACCATTTTTATTTAAATCCTCGCCTGAATTGATCCATAAATTACCGATTAGATCAGGATGATAGAAATCAATCCCCGTGTCAACGACTCCGATTATTACATCTTTGCCCGTTGCTTTCTCCCAAGCCTGTATTGTGTTCGTGGCTATTAAACCCCATTGCTCGTTAATTAGTGAATCATTGGGCAATTTTAGTCGATTGAGCTTATATTTGTAATTGGGGAATATATCTACGATATCGGGAAAAGTTTTTATGTATTCAATTATTTCATTGATTGCCGATGTCTGTGCAAAATCAATTCTATAGTAGTTTTCTAAATTTTTTAACATTTTCAATTGCTCAAAATCCAATTTTGAGCTTAAAATGGAAGCTTCTTCCAATTTATCGTATTTTTGAAAAATCCTTTGAGAATAGATGATTTGATAATTGAATCTAAAATGGAGGTACTGTATTGCTGATGGTTTAGAAGTCTTTACAATAAAGCTTTGTGGCTTTAGATTTGACTGACTAAAAAGTGGAGGTATGAAAATTATTGAGATTAAAAAAATTAATTTGATATATCTAATCATTAAGCCGTCATTTATTAATCATTTTATTACTATAACGATGTTAACAAGCTTTTATTCATAATAAAGAAATTAAATTGCCAATAATTAATAATTTTTTGTGAAAAAATACCATATTTATGGTATTGTATCTTGTAAAAACCGTGTTTAATTTTGTACAAATATTAGAATATATTATTTCATCTGGAGTATTATTATGAGGAAGTTTTATTATATTATTATCTTTACAATACTTATCGCTATTTCTTCCTGTGATAAAGTATTGGTAGATGATATGACCCTTAAAGATGTAACTGGTGGCAATAAAAATAAAAGTAACCAACCAGTTGTTGTTGATTATGCTGCTATACCAGATTACATACCTTGCGAACCTTATACTGTCGATTTAATTGTTCATAATGACCCACTCGATCTATGGGGCAAGACTGGCATCAAAGTAGGAACATTGACTGTTACTAATGATAATTCTAATCTTTATCTCAATTTCGAGCTTAACTCTGAGCTTAGTGGAAATGGCTGCAATATTACAGAGATATCTGTTCTCATTAAAGTCTGGGAAACCTATGATGGGCAATATACCCCACGAAATAGGAAAATAAAAGTTGATCTTAGCCAAAATCCAGCCACTAATTATACTATTCAAGTTCCTAAAAATTATATAAGTTATGATTATCCAATACCATACGATCAATCCTTTGAATGTGGCGATAATCTTATGATTACGTCTTATGTTAAGATATGCTGTCAAAATGGTTCTTTTGGTGCAGGTGCACATGGTCAATATTATATAGTTGAAGATACACATCCTATGTATTATGGAAATAATGATACTTATGTCGGTACATTAAATGTTAGTATTTCTAACAATAGTCTTGTAATTACTTACCAGACAATTAATAATATAGAGATAAATAGTACTCATATACATATCTCAACAAATTGTACATATCCTGGTTATCCAGGAAATCCACAAATTGGTCAATTTGCTTATGGTTCTCATAAAGGTCAAGGACAATTCTCTGCAAATAATACAATCTATACAATAAGCATACCTTTGAGCAATTTGCAACAGATCCTTGGTTCACTTGATCTCTGCGATAAAGAATTCTGTGTTTTGGCACATGCCTCATTAAAAAATGGAGAAACAATGTTTGCTGGTTCAAATAAAGTAACTGGTCAGGGCAGATGGTATAGATTTTTCAAATTTACTATCAAATGTAATCCACCATTGGGTGGAGGACCAGAATGCTTCGATGCATGGTCGCATGGTAATGGTAGAATATGTTTAGTACCTGACGGTTTATTCCCCGGTAGATACTGGTATTTCGCTCTAATAGGATATATTTATTGCTGCGAATAATCTATAAAAAATAAAATAATTGACTGCCAGAATTTCTGGCAGTTTTTTTATTTTTAGCCGAAAAAAGTATTGCATTTTGTAATTCATTAATATTTATTCATCCAAATTTTATCAACTCTGTTATAAATACGTAAGATTAATCTTACATAAATTTCAGAATATACCCGACAAATATTATTGTAACTAATATGTATTTCCATTGTTATGAAATTATATAGTATAGTTTAACGATTTTTTGTAGGGTGTAGATTATGGTTAAAGTAATTATTAAAAGCAAGTTATTGATAATATTATTATTTGTACTACTAAATGTAAGGTTAGCATTTTCTGAGTTATTGAAAGAATCAAAAGCGGATATGGCGACTCAAAAAGAAATAACAATTCAAAACGACACTATCCCAGGTAATTTAGCTCCAATTACAATCCGTGTGAAAGGCGATTATTATCCTGGCAACTTATTACTTTCTATATTATCAAATACCGCAGGTAATTATTTATTGGTTTTGGATACTTCATTGACTCCAATCAAGTACAAAAAGGTAAATTCAGGTTTTAATTTCCGCTATCTTTATGATGGTAAATTTTCATACAATGAAACTATTAGAGGGTTCGGTGGTTATGCGCATGGTATTGTTTATATAATGGATGAAAATCTTAATGTAATTGATTCAATTCAATGCGATAATGGTTATTTCGCTGACATACACGAATTTCTTTATTTACCCAATGGACATAAAGTGCTTGTTGCTTATGTTTCTAAGGCAATGGATCTAAGTAAATTAGCTCCTGAAGGTAATCCTAATGCAAATGTTATCGGTGGGGTAATACAAGAGCTTGACAAGAATAATAATGTTGTATTTGAATGGTTGACCTGGGACCACGTTGATATCACTGAAACCTACCAGAGTTTATCAGCTGTTAACGTCGGATTTGACCATATAAATGCTGTCGAAGTAGATTATGATGGTAATTTTCTGGCTTCATTCAGGCATTTAAACCAGATCATTAAAATTGATAGGAAAAGTGGCCAGATAATCTGGCGTCTTGGCGGTAAGAAAAATGAATTTGAATTTATTGATGAAGACCCCCATAATGAACCGCTATATTTTAATTTTCAACACGACATCAGACGCCTGCCTAACGGTAACATAATGTTATATGATAATGGAAATGCGAGAAAGCCTGCTTATTCAAGAGTAGCTGAATATGAATTAGACGAAATAAATAAAACAGCACGGTTGGTATGGGAATATAGAAGAGATCCTGATGTCTACGGTCAAGCTTTAGGTTCTGCTCAAAGATTACCAAATGGTAATACGTTGATTTCTTGGGGCTCATTTCTGACACCAAAGATAGATATAACTGAAGTTACTCCCGATAAAACAACTGTACTTGAATTATCTTTTCCTATTGGTACTGTTACATATAGAGCATTTAAAGTTCCTCAAGAATTATGTCCCTCCATAAAGGTAACTCATAAAGAGGTTTTTGAAAAAGATGAGTATGATTTTTCAAATGATCTTGGAACAACCGCTGTTAAGCTTTACCTTAACAAACTTGTATCATTTGTATATAATTCAATTACAGTAACAAAATACGACTGTCCACCAAAAAATGCTGATTTTGATGGAAATTCACCAAACATTATACCATATCATTTTGTAATTAATGGTTCTTCAATCAATCAGATTGAATATAAATTGTCAATCAATTTAAATTCATTAAATTTTTTACTACAACCTGATAAAATACGAATATTCAAACGAGATAAACAAGGAGAAGGCATTTTTACGAAATTAACTGAAAATTTCGAATTAATTGATAATGTTGTTAGTGTTGATGCTATCGGATTTGGAGAAATTATTATTGCCTACGAAGGTGAAATTTCGATAAACCCAAAACCAAAGCTTAATAAACCTCCTGATAATTCAAAAATTGACATAAATGAAAAAGTTGTTCTGGATTTTAATGTTGATGGATATTTCGAAGAAACCATAGTCGAAATTTCTGAAGATGAAAAATTTGAAAATACAATAGCAACTTTTACTGGAAAAGGGAAAACCCGCTATTTATTTGAAGATTTGATTGAAGGACAAAAGTATTATTGGCGGGCAAAGGCAAAAAATCCCAAAGGTGAAAGTCAATGGTCAGAAGTATGGAATTTTACTCCGATGCAACCTTTCCTAATGATTATAACCCCCAACGGTGGTGAAAGTTGGAAAAAAGATAGCTCTATCAGATATATTATCAGCTGGGATGATAATTTTGATAGTATGGTTAGAATAGAATTGTTAAAAGATGACAAATATTACAGATTAGTTAAAGATTCTTTATTGAGTCCATTGAACATTTTTGTTTGGACAATTCCACAGGATATACCCGATGATTCTACATATAAAATAAGGATTTACAGTCTCAAATATGGGAATGTAATTTCGGAAAGCAAGGATTATTTTGCCATTCGCGATAAAGAAACAAGTGTAACTCTTGATGAGAACGCATATGATTTAGAAATATTTCCCAATCCCTTTAACAACAGGATTAATATAAAGTTCAAAAATGAACAGTTTGGAAAGATTAGTATCAAATTATACGATACTGAAGGGAGAATGGTAAGCAATTTATTTGAAACTGAAATTGAACCCGGAGAATATAATATTGGTTACGATTTGTCAAAATTAAGTAAAGGTACATATTTTTTAAGATTATCTAGTGGGAATAAAATTACATTGAAAATTATTGTAAAAAATTAATAAACGGCCTGAAAATGAGATATTTAAAATTAGTGATAATAACCGCACTGTTTTTACTTGATATAACAGTAAGCTATTCGAGTGACTTTGTAGAATCTCAAATAGTGGTTCATACAGTAAACAATCCCTCACCTGGATATTTGTTTATCGGACCATTTACAGGAGATTTTGTTGCTGCTTTTGATAATGCCGGCAAAAAAATAAAATTAACTGATATTCCAAATAATCGAGTTGCTTATACATTATTAAATTTCCAGATTCAACCAAATGGTATGATAACATTTTTCGATGGTTCATCTGGAATTTATTATGGAATGGATAGAAATTTTAATATTATTGATAGTTTTTATTGTATCGGCAAGACAACTGATTTTCATGATTTGTTTGTTTTAGACAATGGTGATGCCTATCTTATTGCTGAATATTTCCGTGAAATGGATTTAAGTCGAATTGTGCCTGGCGGTAAATCAAATGCAAGAGTCAGATATTTTACAATACAGCATATAGACAAAAACAAAAATCTTGTATGGGAATGGGATACTTATGAACATTACGATATATTAGACGCAACACCTGACGTAAATCTAACGGCAAACACCGTAAATTTTATCCATATGAATTCACTCTGGATTGACGCAGATAGTAATTTATTAGTATGTAGCCGCCATCTTGATGAAATTACTAAAATTAACAGACAAACAGGTGAGATTATCTGGAGAATGGGAGGTAAATATTGCAAGAATAATCAATTTTCTTTTGTAAATGATACTATTGACGGTTTTTGGGGTTTTTCCCATCAACACGATGTTCAAAGATTACCGAATGGAAATCTCTTAATATTAGATAACGGAAATTTGAAACCTAATCAATATTCAAGAGCAGTGGAATATCAATTGGATGAGGAAAATTTAATTGCCACAAAAGTTTGGGAATACAGAAAAGACCCTGATGTCTTTGTCCCTTGGATGGGAAGTGTTCAGAGATTGCCAAATGGAAATACATTGATTGGTTGGGGTGCAGCTATAAGCGTGGAACACGAGGAATTAGCTATTGATACAACATTGACTGCAACCGAGGTTAGGCCAGATGGCACTATAACTTATGAAATGAGCTTAGTTAATACAATGTCTTACAGAGTTTACAGGCATCCATTAAAGATGGATTATGTTACAAAAAATATTAATGGGGGAGGAACTTATGATTTTAATAATTCTAAATATCAAACAAAGATTAAACTTGTAGTAAATCAAATTAATACTGCCGGTAATCTAACAATAGAAAAACATAATTATTCACCTTTATATTTAGATTTTCACATTTTGCGTCCATGTGTTATATATCCTTATCGATGGGTAGTAACAAGTTCGGAAATCAATTCGATCAAAGGAGTTATCAAAATTGATCTGAATGGAATGTCTGAAATTGATTTACTCAGTGATTTAAAAATTTATAAAAGGAATCAAGAAGTTTACGGACAATTTGTAGAACTCCAAACACAATACAATTCAACAACTAATGAATTAACCGCAAACTTCGAAGGCTTAGGTGAATTTATAATAGCTTCAAAAAATCTAACTTCACCCAAAATACCCAGACCACCTCATCTTTCTGCTGGTGTAAATGTTAGTTCCCGCTTATTCTGGAACAGAGTTTATGGGGCAATAAAATATCAAGTACAATTATCCAAAGATTCTACATTTGCGAATATCTTATATGATATTGAAGTACATAACGATACTTCAATGGAATTTTACGATTTGAATTATTTTACTAAATATTATTGGCGAGTAAGGACATTTAATGAAACCTGTATTAGTCAATGGTCAAATGTTTGGTCATTTTCCACTACTTTAAATGCACCAGAACCCGTCAGACCATTTAATAATGAACGTGACGTTTATCCAAAAACAACTTTTCAATGGTCAGTAGTCCAAGGAGCAAATTCTTATCACTTACAGGTTGATACAGATTCAACCTTTGCACACCCTAAATTCAGTATTGATAACATTTCTGTAAATTATTATGAAATATCCGGCTTGGAATATAACCAAACATACTTTTGGCGTGTACAAGCAAAAAGATCAGATGCAATAAGCAAATGGTCTAATATCAATCATTTCAGAACAATTCTTGCCACTCCAAATTTATCCAAACCTCTCAGCGGAGAAGTTGGTCAACCAATTGAAGGCTTTATCGAATGGGATAAAGTCAGTGGAGCTGAATATTATCGGATTCAAATAGCAAATAATCCCAACTTTGAAGCACCAATTATTGACATTGGTGGAATAATGGACACTATTTTCAAATATGAAAATTTAGATTATGAAACAATTTATTATTGGCGTGTACAAGCTCTGAGTATTTACAGCAGGAGTGATTTTAGCAAAGCTGATAGTTTTAAAACAATTCATCCTGCTCCAATTTTATTCAAACCACAAAATAATTCATTAAATACTCCATTATCAATTGATTTTACTTGGGGCTTTAGACCAATTTATAAGTATTACCAATGGCAATTATCATTGGATTCGAATTTTTCAGATATAATCATTGATTTTGATAAGATCGGTAATAATCATATATATGTTGAAAATTTAGAAGAAAATCGAACTTATTATTGGCGTGTCAATGCAACAAATGATGAGGGGACAAGCCCTTGGTCTGAGACATGGGAATTCACAACACAAGGAAGCGAGATCCTCCAGCAACCAATTGCTTTAAATCCTAAAACCGGGCAATATGGTGTTCCAATAAATGGTTATCTGACCTGGCATGCAGTTCCAAATGCTACTAAATACAGAGTTCAGTTAGCAAAAGATATTGAATTCAATAATTTAATTATCGATGTTAAGGAAGTTGGTATTTTATCAATAGCATATTCAGGATTGCAATATTATACTGATTATTATTGGCGAGTGAATGCAAGGAATAATTTTGCTCTCAGTGATTGGTCCGAAACGTTTCATTTTAGAACAAATATTCAAGCACCTACATTAATATCTCCAAATTTAAATCAAGAAAATGTTCCACTTGATGGATATTTGATTTGGTCTGAGACTAAAGGAGCTGAACAATATCATTTGCAATTATCCGATGATTATACTTTTTCATATAATCAAATTGATAGTTATGAAATAACTCAACCAAAATTTGAATATTCGGGATTAAATTGGGGAACAAAATATTTCTGGCGTGTACGTGCTTATGATGAATACTCTTTTAGCGAATGGTCACCAATCTGGAGTTTTAATACCGAAAAAACTGTTTATGTAAGCGAAAATGATTTTGATTATCTTGAACTATTCCCAAATCCGACAAATAGTAAGCTTAGAATAATTTTAAATTCTGAATCAGATGATTTATTAAATATTGAGTTAAAAGATTTAATGGGAAATTCAATAATGAAATCAACATATTACACAATAGATGGGAAAGTTTTAGAAATTGATTTATCAGTTTTACCCTCGGGCATTTATTATATTTCTATCAAAACGATCAAAAAAGTGATTACTAAGAAAATATTATTGTTGAAGTAATCTCAATCATCTTATTTAACACATAAAATTCAAATCTTTTTAAGAATTTTTAAAAATAAAGTTTATAAGTTGTTAAAAGCCCGTATTATTACGGGCATTTTTAAATTATATTAAAATGTGTTAAATTGCATATCAATGGTTTACTGTGATTTTTGCTAAATTAATTTGTTAATTGTGAGGGTATTTTCATTTATAATTATACTATTTTGTCTTTTGCTGAGTTGCTCATCGAAGATTTCAAGGCCTGAATGCATTAATGAGGATTTGGAGGATTTATTAATAAGATGGGGCAAGTTAATTTTGGAAAATAGGTATTTAGAAGGATATGAAATTGATTCAAAAGCTAATTTATACGAGGTGAAATTGCAGAATCAGAATTATTTATTAAAAGTTAAAAAAGGGAAAATAGATTTTGCAACATATTGTGGTTTAGTCTCGAACATAAGAAATGAATTTCTCAATGTTCAAGCATTACATTCACCTGGTGATACATCACATTTTGTAGAATATATAAATAATTCATTAAATACCTATTTACGCGCTCTATGGAATCCGAAATTCCAGACTGTTTTAAGTAAAGGTTTCCGTGAAATTTATGATTCATTATCTATGCAAATCAATTATATAAAATAAATTTGAAATTCTCAACGATTAAAAAATGAAAAATGAATCCCAAAGTGTTAATTGTTGATGACAGTATTGATTTTTGCACTACAATAGCCGATATTGTAAACTCTGAAGGGTATGAGACAATACAAAGTTATTCACCTGAGAGTGCTTTGACTATATTAAAAGAGAGATACCATCAAATAGCACTGATGCTTTTAGATATCGAATTTGCGCCAGATTCCAGAATGAATGGTCTTGATGTTTTACTTGAAACGAAAAAAAATTATCCTGCTATTCCTGTCGTAATTATAAGCGGTAAAGGTAATATGTCAATTGCAACGCAAGCAGGGAAAAATGGAGCAATTGATTTTGTTGAGAAAAACGATATCACCAAAGATAAAATCAAAACAATTCTAAAAAATTTTGTTTCTAAGTCACATAGCTCGGATAAAAAAGAAATTATCAAATACCTAAAAAGTTGCGGTATATACGGCGAAAGCGATGCGATAATAAAAATTGGTGAAAACATTATTCGTTTCGGTAGAACTCAGCTCAATGTTCTAATTACTGGACCTACCGGTACAGGTAAAGGTTTAGTTGCCAGAGCTATACATCAGGTAAGCCAAAGGTCTAAATTCCCATTTGTAACGGTTGATATACCAAATATACCACGGGAATTGTTTCAAAGTGAGTTATTTGGTGCAGTTAAAGGAGCTTACACAGGTTCAACAGAGAATAAAGAAGGATTGTTTTTACAAGCAAATCATGGTACTATATTTCTGGATGAAATAGCTAATTTATCACTTGACCTTCAAGCGAACCTTCTGATCCCCATAGAAGAAAAAGAAATAAAGCAACTTGGCTCAACTAAAAGAATCAGTATTGATGTAAGATTTATCTCAGCCACCGATAAGGATTTATCCGCAGCAATTAAAACTGGCGAATTTAAAGAACAATTATATTATAGATTAAGGGAATGCGAAATTGTATTACCGCCATTGAAGGATAGAATTGAAGATATTCCATACATTGTAAATGGTTTTATCCAAGATTATAATAAAGATAAGATTATTAAAAAACATATTACTAATTCGGCTATCAACATTTTAATGAATTATGAATGGCCTGGCAACGTAAGAGAATTAATTAATGTTGTTAAGACTGCTTTTGAATTAGCCGAAACTGATTCAATTGAACCGGAAGATATAATTAGAGGACTTAATAATTCAAAAAACGAAATGACTTCAGATGCTACCGGCTCAATTGATAGACGTATAGACGAGACATACAAAAAGGCAATAGAGGAAGTTTTACAAAAATTCAATGGTAATGTAAGTAAAGCGGCAGCTCACTTGGGTATAAGTAGGGAAACTCTTTATTTAAGGATTAAAAAATATCTCTTAAATGTAAATCAATACCGAAATAAACAAACGGAAAAAAAGACTACCGATTAATATTTTTCTTTAGTCTTGAAAATGCCTCAATAATTTCGGATTCCCGCTCATAAGTGGAAGGGCGAATTCTAATCACCCTCCTTTTACCATCAAGTACAATTTTGATCACTTTGAAAAATCCACGTCTTACTTTGAAAAGCTTTTCTTTACCAATCAATATATTTATGATTTCTTTATTGGTGAATTTCTTTTCTCTGAACCGAGTTTTAAATATTACAAAATCGTTCCCAATGATTATAGTTTTGTTTTTGTAGTAACTTATTAAAAGTCCAATGGTAGTAGTAAAAATAAAAGCGACTAAAAGAATTACTATCGGGTCGGTTATTACAACACTAATTGTGTCGTGACGAAGTGTTCCCCGCAAAACACTGTAAATAATTAATATTATTGCATATACAGCGATATATTGCCAGTAAAAGTCTCTTCTCTGCCTAAATTCTTCATTTTTAGGTTTTACTGCCGATCTCTGCATAGCTTTATTTGTTTAAGAAAATTAAAGTTTGACAAATATAAAATAATTTTTAATATTATCTTCACTTATTCAAATACGAAATTATAATTTCAGCAATTCTTTCGCCTGCATCTAATCTGCCGAGAGATTTAGAATTATCAGCCATTTCAGATAATTTTTTGCTATCATAAATTATATTAGAAATTAAATCAAAAATCTTTTCCCTTGCCGATGAATCATTTAATAGAATACAGGCATTTTTCGATTCAAGAAATTTGGCATTTAAGTGCTGTTCACTATTTGCAGCGTTCGGTAATGGAATTAAAATTGATGGTAGTCCCAAAGCGGTAATCTCTGCAACAGTTGTAGCCCCCGCTCGAGCAACTACAATATCTGAAGCAGCATAGGCATCTGCCATATTATCTATGAACTCATAAAGCGCAACATTTGAAGGTGGTTTTCTGTCTAGTTTGTAATTTTTCCCCGTTTGCCAGATTAATTGCAATTTTGATTTAGCAAAATTTTCTAAATTATGTTCAATAGCTTTGTTAATTGATATTGCACCCAAACTTCCCCCAATTACAAGTATTGTTGGTAATTTTGTATCTAAACCAAATTTAACTCTTGCTTCGCCTTTGTTTTTTGATTCCATTAAATTCATTCTGATTGGATTTCCTGTATTAATAATCTTATGATCCAATTTAGAATTAAAGTATTTTCTTGTTTCCTCGAAAGAAGTAAAAATCAGATTTGCCTTCGCTGATAGTTTTCTAATAACTTTACCTGGCCGAATATTGGATTCCATCAAAAATAGAGGAACATGAGCATAATAAGCTGCAATACCCGGTGGATAACTTAAATATGCTCCAGTTGCAATCACTGCTATAATTTGTTCCTGTTTTATTAATTTCAAAACCTGATTGACAGATTTAATAATTTTATATGGTAGTAATAAATTTTCAGGGCGAAATAATCCTTTTAAGCCAAATATATCAATTTCAACAAGTTTATATCCTAATTTAGGGATTATACTACCTTCAATTCGTTTATAATTACCAACAAAAATAAAATCACAATTATCATCGAGAGATCTTTTCAGATTATCAATTAATGCTAATGCAGGAAAGAGATGACCACCCGTACCACCAGCAGCTATAAGAAATTTCAATTTCCCAGATTTCATGAAATTTTCTTTGTAAATTTCGTTTTCAAAGCAGTCTAATATAATAAAAATAAGTATTATCTTTGTATTTTAAAGGAATTTGAATTTTTCTCATATAAGAATCTTTTGGGGGGTTATGATGAAGAAAATAATTCTAAGCTTTATTATTTTAATTATCGCAAGTATGTCTCTTTTCCCGCAGCCGAATATAAACAATTATTTAAAGATGGTTGCTGCAGGCAAAATTGACGAAGTAAAAATGGCATTACCTGATTTATTAGCGAGTTATCCTGATGATCCAGGAGTAAAATTACTTCACGGTGTAGTTATTGATGATGCTTTTAAAGCTTTAGACATTTACAAAGATATTGTAAAAAATTACCCGGATAATCAGTGGGCTGAAAATGCTTATTGGAGGATAATTCAATTTTATGCTGTTATAGGTGATACTTCACAAGCTCAGCTATATTTAGAACGATTCAGACAATCATTCCCTTCATCGGAATATCTTGCACCATCAACTGACATAGTTACATCAGCCAAAAAAATTGCAAAATTGAATTCGAAATCAAAACAAATTAACACTGAAAAAAGTGCTCCCATCAAAACTGTCTCAGAACAACAAACTAAAGACGCTGTAGAATACTACGGATTACAAGTGGCAATTTATCGTTCTAAAGAAAAAGCTAATGCTGAAAAGGAAAACTACATTAAACAGAGACTTTACACTGAAGTGATTGAAAAAATCGTTGACGATGAAATTATGTATGCAGTAGTCATTGGAAATTATACCTCACGTCAATCTGCAGAATTAGCAAAGCCTATTGTCGAGCAACAGTGCAATTGTAAACCCATTATTTTAAAAAAATAAATGAATAATGAGCAGTATAATTACAAAATAAAACTTATTGAATGCCCCCGAGATGCAATGCAGGGGATAAAATCTTTCATCCCAACAAAAAAAAAGGTTAATTATCTTAATCTCCTACTTCAGGTTGGTTTCGATACACTCGATTTTGGAAGTTTCGTATCACCTAAATTCATACCTCAGCTTAGCGATACTCACAATGTAGTACAAAAACTCGATTTGAGTAATACAAATACAAAATTGTTAGCGATCGTAGCAAATCTTAAAGGAGCAGCCGATGCATGCCTTTACGATGAAATTACTTATCTCGGCTTCCCCTTTTCAATTTCTGAAACTTTCCAGCTGAAAAACGTTAATGCTACAATCAAAGAATCATTAGGCAGAGTAGAAGACATTCAGATTATTCTAAATATATGCGAAAAATTTAAAAAGCAAATGGTAGTTTATATTTCAATGGCATTTGGTAATCCTTATGGAGATAGCTGGAGTGAAGATTTAATCTATTATTGGGTCGAAAAGTTAACTGAAATGGGTATTAAAATAATTTCACTATCCGATACAATCGGAATCTCAAATGTTCAGTTAATTTCCAAAATTTTCAATGAAATTAATAAAAAATATCCTAACACAGAGTTTGGTGCTCATTTTCATACAGATGCAACTACATGGGAAACAAAAATTGATGCTGCTTTTAAAGCTGGTTGTTATAGATTCGATGGAGCCTTGAGAGGATTTGGTGGTTGTCCATTAACAGGAAAAGAAATAATCGGTAATATGGCAACAGAAAATCTTATTGCTTATTTTACCGAGCAAAAAATTCAATTAAACATAAATATGGAAAAATTTTATCAAGCTATGACATTAGCAAATGAGATTTTTACTAATTTCAAATAAAATACGACTATAATTGTCTTATAATAAAATTAATTTTTTGAAAATTGGATAAAAGCAGATATTTTTGAATAGATACTTGCACATAAGTTTAATTTTTGATTAATGGGATAATATAAATGATTGAGACCTATTTACCTTTGATATTTATGCTGGTATTTGCATTTGCTGTAGCTTTTATATTTATGATTTTATCAGAATGGATTGGGGCTAAAAGAACAACACCTGAAAAAGTTACTACTTACGAAAGTGGTATGGTGCCACGTGGTACAGCAAGAGAGCGATTTTCAGTAAAGTTTTACCTTGTAGCTATGAGTTTTATTGTATTTGACATCGAAGTAATATTTATGTATCCCTGGGCTGTTTCTTTCAATGAAACCGGCTTAGCAGGTCTTATAGGTATGATTATATTCGTTATTATTCTTCTTGCTGGCTTAATTTATGAAATTAGAAAAGGAGGACTAAAATGGGATTAGATAAAGTTATAGAAAAGCAGGGCTTCATAACCACAAGTATCGAAGCCATTTTAAAATGGGCACAAAAAAATTCTGTCTGGCCTATGCCACTTGGTATTTCCTGCTGTGGAATAGAAATGATGGCATTTGCAAGCTCAAGATTTGATGTAGCTCGCTTTGGTTCTGAAGTATTTCGTATGACCCCCAGACAATCAGATTTGCTACTTGTAGCCGGTACTGTCACGTATAAAATGGCATGGGTTGTCAGAAAAATTTATGATCAAATGCCCGATCCAAAATGGGTGGTCTCGATGGGTGTTTGTGCATCTACTGGCGGTATGTTTAGAAGTTACTCCGTTGTTCAGGGAATAGATAAATTTCTTCCCGTGGATGCATATATTTCTGGTTGTCCGCCACGACCGGAAGCAGTAATTAAAGCTTTGATGACTATCCAAGAAAAAATTAAAAAACAGCATAAACCTGATATTTTCAATTTTGGGAAAGATATCTCAAAAACTCCTAAACAGGAAAATATTGATATATTTTAATTAATTATCCGAACCATCTATTTTTCACATTGCGTTAGAGGGGTTAGCTTTATTTGTATTCCCAATTGAATAAATCATTGGTATTCTTTGAATTAGAACTTATTATCAATGCTTGTTGATATTTTATTTTCCCGAGTTCTCCGTATTCTTCAGATTTAAGATTTGCTAATTAATATTTTTTTTAATTTTATCAAACTTATTTTGCTAAAATACACAAATTCGTATGCTAATCATAGTATTGCAATAGTTTCATTTTCTTATAATCTTATTCTTTGTCAAAAAAATAAAATTTATCATGAATACAGATGAATTTAGAAAATATGGTTATTATTTGATTGACTGGATTAGCAACTATTTTGAAAACATAAGTAATATCCCTGTCAAATCAAAGGTTGAACCTGGTGAAATCTACCGATCCTTACCACAGCTACCACCTGAAGAAAAAGAAGATTTCATAAAAATTTTAGATGATTTCAACAGAATCATCTTACCTGGTATAACACATTGGCAGCATCCTAATTTCTTTGCTTTTTTCCCTGCCAATAATAGCTTCCCTTCAATATTAGGTGAAATTTTGACATCTGCAATTGGAGCCCAGTGTATGATATGGGAAACTTCGCCATCTGCTACAGAACTTGAGCAGTTAACTTTGGATTGGCTTAAGCGAAGTATTGGATTGCCAGAAGAATTCAGTGGAGTAATTCAGGATACTGCTTCTACAGCAACTTTAGTATCTATACTTACTGCACGTGAAAAGTATAGCAATTTTTCGATCAATAAAGAGGGCTTCCAAAATAATAAATTTAGGGTATATTGCTCACAAGAAGCACATTCTTCTATAGATAAAGCAGTGAAAATTTCTGGAATAGGAGAAAATAACTTAGTTAAAATTGAAGTTGACGATAAATTCTCGCTTATACCCGAAAAACTTGAAACCGCTATCCTACAAGACATGGAAAACGGTATGCAACCTCTTTGTGTTGTTTCAGCATTAGGAACGACGGGGTCACTTGCGATTGATCCTATTGAAAAAATTGCTGAGATCTGCCAAAAATATAGTTTATGGCATCACATTGATGCCGCTTATGCCGGATCTGCTCTTTTACTTGAGGAATTTAGAAACCCAATCAAGAATTTGGAATTATGCGACACGTTTGTTTTCAATCCTCATAAATGGCTATTCACAAATTTTGATTGCTCGGCTTATTATGTTAAAGATAAACATTCGCTTTTAAAAACATTCGAAATTACTCCATCCTATCTTCAATCTGACTATGACAGACGAGTTACAAATTACAGAGATTGGGGAATTCAGCTTGGGAGAAGATTCAGAGCTTTGAAATTATGGTTTGTCCTGCGTAATTATGGTTTGGATAATATTAAAACTATTTTGCGTAACCACATTGATTTGGCAAAATACTTTGCTGAGTGGATTGAAAATCAAAAAAATTTCGAATTATTAGCTCCTGTCAATTTAAATTTGGTTTGTTTTCGTTTCAAACCGGCTGAATACGAGGAAAGTGAAATTAATGATCTAAATAAGAAAATTGAAAAAAATATAAACAACACAGGTAAAGCATATATTTCCCATACAATATTGAACGGAAAATATACATTAAGAGCAGTATTTGGACAAACAAATGTTGCAAAACGAAATATTGATATCTTAATTGAAGAAATTAACAAAGCAGCCCGGTCTCTTTAAAAAAAGAAAAGGCGACTTACGTCGCCTTTACCCGGTTTTGTTCAATTTTGGAGTTTTATTATGAAGAAGTTTTATTAGAACATTCCGGCTAATGTAATTTACGAATTTTAGATATAATTTTTCAAATAATATCTTTTTTTTATATAAGTTTCTTAATATTGTTTATCGGAAATTTTACAAAAACTTTAGTATTATTTACAAATTATTATTCTCAATAATTATGCCAAATAAATTAATTTTTGAAAAAAGTCCTTATCTTTTGCAGCATGCTCATAATCCAGTTGATTGGTATCCTTGGAGTGAGGAAGCATTCGAAACGGCAAAAAATTTAGATAAACCAGTTTTTCTTTCGATTGGTTATTCAACCTGTCATTGGTGCCATGTGATGGAAAAAGAATCATTCGAAGATAAAGAAATAGCAATGTTAATGAATGATGCATTTATAAATATCAAAGTGGATCGAGAAGAACGTCCGGATATAGATGCTATCTATATGGAGGTATGTCAAATGTTAACAGGCAGTGGTGGATGGCCTCTTACAATAATTATGACACCAGAGCAAAAACCCTTTTTTGCCGGTACTTATCTACCGAAATATTCACGTTTTGGAAGAATAGGTATGATTGAATTGATAACCAAAATCCAGGAACTTTGGCAAACTCGGCGTGAAGAAATTTTGAAATCAGCTGAGAGTATATACCAGCACCTTAAACAGTCTGAATCAACTGAATTTACTGAGATAACAGTTGATGAATTATTTGAAAAAGCATACAAGCAACTCGAATCATCATTTGATTATAAATATGGTGGTTTTGGACATGCCCCAAAGTTCCCAACACCACACAATCTTGAATTTTTGTTAAGATATTGGAAGCTAAAAAGCTTACCAAATGCTTTGGATATGGTTGTTAAGACTTTGAAAGCAATGAGAATGGGAGGTATATTCGACCATTTAGGATTCGGATTTCATCGCTATTCGACCGATAATAAATGGATTGTTCCCCATTTTGAGAAGATGCTTTACGACCAAGCTCTTTTAATTAAAATTTACACAGAAGTATTTTTAGCAACTAAAGAGGAGTTATTTAAAAAAACGGCTATTCAAATCGCTGAATACATTATACAAAATCTAATGTCGGAAGCATTTGAATCAGCTGAGGATGCTGACAGCGAAGGTGTGGAGGGTAAATTCTATCTCTGGACAAAAGATGAAATCACGCAGTTACTTAAAAAAGATGCAGAAGTATTTTGTCGTTACTTTACTGTTTTAGATAAAGGCAATTTTACACCTGAACTTGGTGATGGAACGGTTTCTAACATTCTATATATGCAATTTACCCATTCGGAACAAGCTAAATCCATTGGTATTAGCGAAGAAGAGCTCGAAAATACAATAGAAAAATGCCGTAAAATACTTCTTAATTACAGAAATAAAAGAGTTAAACCTCACAAAGATGATAAAATATTAACCGATTGGAACGGATTGGCAATTGCATCTATCTCTTTGGCTGGTGCAGTGTTTGATAGGCTCGATTTTATCACATCAGCAAAAAAATCTGCCGATTTTATTTTATCAAAAATGCGAAAGTATGATGGTAGGTTACTTCATCGCTATAGGGATTCAGAAGCAGGAATCGATGGAATGCTCGATGATTATGCCTTTTTCATCAACGGATTGTTAGCTCTTTATGAAGTTACTTTTGAAATTAACTACTTAAAATATGCTATTGAATTAACAGAAATAATGATTGAGGATTTTTGGGATAAGGAAAATGGTGGTTTTTATTTCACTTCAAATAATGCAGAGAAATTAATTACAAGAAAAAAAGAGTTATATGATGGTGCTATTCCATCTAGCAATTCCTATGCACTTTTAAATTTGATAAAACTGTGGAAAATAACTTCAGATACTAAATATCAGGAATTGATCAATAAACAGTTTGCTGCTTTTAAAGATAAGATTGCTGAATATCCCTCAGCATATACAAAGTTTATAACATCAATGCTATATAGTAATTTTCATACTTATGAAATAGTAATTGCAAGCGAAAATATCAGTGATGCAAAAGATATTATCAAGTACCTAAATACTAAATTTTTACCCGATAGAACTATTCTTATGAAAGAAAAAAATAGCATTTTTGAGTTATTAAAAATATCTCCCTATACACGTGAGATGGGCATCATAGATGGAAAAGCAACTATATATATTTGCAAAAATTTTAGCTGCTCCCTTCCTGTTACATCTTTAGAACAACTTGAAAAACTGTTAGAGTAAGATGGATACAATTCTAATAATTATTTCGATTATTTTACTTATCGGTGGTTTGATTGGTTGTTTTTTACCAATAATACCAGGACCACCACTTTCGTTTTTAGCTTTAATATTACTTGAATTAACAAGCTATTCCCCTTTTTCCATTGAAACGTTAATTATTTTCGCAATATTAACTATTGCAGTAACTATTGTTGATTACATTATTCCTATTATCGGGACAAAATTTACCGGTGGTACAAAAAATGGTAACATAGGCGCTATTATTGGTCTCGTAATCGGCTTTTTTGTTTTCCCTATAATTGGCATCATTATAGGACCATTTATAGGTGCAATCATTGGAGAAGTTTTCGGCGGGAAAAAATTCGAAGAAGCCGTAAAAATTGCCATGGGATCGCTTATGGGATTACTTGCTGGTACATTTATGAAGTTAGCTTTAGCTATTGCGATGACTATTAGTTTTATTCTAAAAATTATAAAAATTTTCGATATTATATGAGAAATTTAATTCGTCAATGGCTGGCTTTAGATGCTGACATTAATGAACTCATCGCTCAGAAAGAAAAGCTCAATAAAGATTTTTACTTGCAACAGACACTCAAAGTAGCTGAAGATCTGATTGGAAAAGTATTTGTCAAAATTGAAGGGAAAGAAATACTGGCTGGAATCATAGCAGAAACAGAAGCCTACTTAGGGGATAACGATAGAGCCAGTCATTCATACAGAGGAGTGAGTAAAAGAAATGAAGCTATGTTTGAAGAAGGGGGAATTTTATATATATACAAAATCTTCGGGATACATTATTGTGCTAATATTGTAACCGAACAAAAAGACGTCGGATCTGCTGTCTTACTACGTTCATTAATACCAATTTCAGGTATTGAAAAAATGCAAAATAGACGAAAAACAAGCGATTTGTACAAACTATGTCGTGGACCGGGTAATTCGGCTAAATCTCTCTCTCTTGATTATCTCTTCAACAAACATTCCCTCTTGGATGACAAATTGTTTATATTAAACACTAGTTTAAGTGAAAAATATATAATAGCTAAGGGTAGCAGAATCGGAATTTCTAAAGATGAGCATCTACCTTACCGATTTTTTATATATAATTGTCCATTTGTTTCAGGAAAAAAAATATTTCAAAATGCTCAAAAAATATTAAATTCTTAAAAATTTACCGACAATTTTCAAAATTTTACGAAGAATTTTGAGAAAGGAATTTTAGTTCAATTTAGCTTTTAAAACGGTAAATTGTAAATAAAAAGCTGATAAATACGGAGAGAGTAAATGAAAAAGTTTTCTTTTATGTTGTTATTTATTATTATCATTCCACTTAAATCGCAAGAATATGCCGACCAACCTTGGGATAGTAGAACTTCTTATGGAATATTTATAAATAGTGGTCTCAATTTACATATCGTGGATTTCAGAGCTCTGGAAAATGTGCCAAGCTGTTGTCCAGGTTATCGTAGTGGTAGCGGTTTGAATTTTACTTTTGGAATACAATCGATTTTTCCTATTGATAATAAATTAGAGTTTGCCACTCGTTTAGGATTCCAGCAATTAAACAGTACTTTGAGTAAAGTTGAAGAGATCAGAGTCGCCGGTCCTCAAGGCGAAGGTGTTGATGGAGAATTTAAACATTCCATTACTTCAGATTTTAATTTAATCGGATTAGAACCTTTGTTGTCATATCGATTTACAGACCAGTTCCGGCTCATGGCAGGAATAAGGCTCGGACTACTTATTGATAAAAAGTTCGAGCAAAAAGAAGAAATTATTTCCCCTTTGTTTGGTACATTTGAGAACGGGCAACGAACAAGAAATGAAACAAATGGTGATATCCCAAGTGCATCTTCTTTTGAAATAGCATTTACCGGAGGTATTAGTTATGATATACCATTAAATCATTCACATACACTTTTTATTGCACCAGAATTATTTGCTAATATCGGTATAACTTCACTATCACAAACACAAAGCTGGTATAATACAACTTTGCGTGGTGGTTTTTCATTAAAATATGCACCGAGAAAATTAATACCACCACCTCCGCCAATTATACCACCGCCACCACCACCATTACCACCACCACCACCTCCTCCTGCTGTACCTATACTCGATGCAAATATAATTGCACTGGGAGTTGATGATAATGGTAATGAAACTGATGTTCCGACTCTAAAAGTAGAAGAGTTTTTATCAAATAGAATGCATCCATTGCTAAATTATATCTTCTTTGATGAAAATTCATCTGATATACCAGCCCGATACTACAAATTAAACGAAGATGAACGCAATAATTTTAGCGTCAGGCAATTGTATAATCTTAAAACCCTTGATGTTTACTATCATATTTTAAATATTATTGGCAAAAGAATGGAAACTTATCCACAATCCAAAATTACACTCATTGGATGTAATTCAAATGAAGGTAAAGAAGCCAATAATCTTGAACTTTCTCAAAGACGTGCTGAATCAGTTAAAAACTACCTTGTAAAAATTTGGGGAATACAGCCAGAAAGAATTGAAATTAAAGCAAGAAATTTGCCCGAAACACCTTCAAATCCCAATATAAAAGATGGAATTGAAGAAAATCGCCGTGTTGAGGTTATTGCGAACATCCCACAAGTTTTCGAACCAATAGTCATCAGCGACACAATAAGAGAATCGAATCCACCCAATATAAGATTCAAAATTAGAATTAACACTGACATAGGTATAGAAAGCTGGGACTTACTGACATTGCAAAGCAATAAAGAATTGAGGAGGTTTTCTGGGACTGGTATGCCACCTCCAACCATAGACTGGGATGTTAAACTGGAAGAAGAGCAAAAATATATTCCTCGCTTTACTGAACCACTTAATTATAAATTACAGATTGTCGATAAAGATAATAAAATGTGGCAGTCACCAGTGAAAGAACTACCCGTTGAACAATTGACCATCGAAAAGAAAATGATGGAATTAATCGAGGACAAGGAAATAGACAAATTCAGCTTAATTTTATTTGGTTTTGGTCAGCACGAACTAAGTGCGGATAATTTATTGATTGCTCAATTTGCTAAGAATAGAATAACTAAATATTCAACTGTTAAAATTAGAGGATATACAGATAGGGTAGGTGATGAAGATTATAACTTAAGACTATCACAAAGAAGAGCGGAAGCAACAGCTAAAGCTCTCGGGGTTGATACCAAATATGCAATAGGTCTTGGAGAGAAAGTTTTACTCTATGATAATGATATACCCGAAGGTAGATTCTATTGCAGAACTGTTCAAATTGATATTATTACACCTATACAGTAATATTTCTCAATTTTAAATGTTATAAATATAAATATTAATATACAAGGTAAAAAAATGAAAACTATTTTTTGTTTTCTTATTATACTAATTTTCTCAGGTAATCTAATTAGTGCTCAATCAGTAACAATTCTCGATGTTATTAATACTCAAAATTATCCGACTATAACCGCTGAATTCAAGGTATTGGACGCAAACAATAAGGATCCAAGGATAACGGATATCTCTCAATATCAAATAAAAGATCCTGAAGATCTAAGAACAATATTAAGTATTGAATGTCCTGAGAACATATCAGCATTCTCATTAATTTTAGTTATTGACCGATCGCAGTCAATGGTCAACTATGGACTTGTAACACCTACTAAAAATGCAGCCAAATCACTTATTGACAAACTTCCTGAGGGCCGTTCCGAATGTGCAATTATGGTATTTAGTTATGGCAATCCATCAACTGAATTAATGCATCCATTTTCAAGCGATAAGAAAAGTCTAAAAGACTCAGTAGACAAAATCCGTTTTGTAGGTGGTACGGACTACAATGCAGCACTTCTTGTTGATAGATGGGGCAATCCTGGTGCCTTATCATTAGCAAAAAAAGCAAAATATAAACCAATAATCATATTTTTAACTGACGGTGGCCACGATCCCCAAACCAGCGGACCATTCCGTAAAAATAATGTTATTGACTCAGCATTAAAACCTGAATTTAATGTAACTTTTTATTCAATTGCATTAGGTGATGAACCTGACCCCATGTCGCTCAATGACCTTGAAAGCATTGCAAATGCAACCGGTGGAGAATCATTCCGTAATATAACTGCTTCTGATATTGAAAGAATATATCTTGAGATTCTACGTCGTGCTGACGCTATGAATTATCCACCACCCTGTAAAATTAAATGGTTAGCCGAATGCGAAAGTGGTGAAGTTGAACTAACCTGGCTCAGCCAACCCAACGTAACATCTAATAAATTTAAATATAAAATTCCGGATACAGTAAAACCTGCATGGGAGGTCACTAATCATCCGAGAAATATATTTTTCTTAAATGTTGACCCAACTCAGCCTCCAGGATACAAAGATACAACAATAACAATAACTGCAAGAAATAATCAGGCATTGTTAAAATCAATGTCGAGTGATCAGAGATGGAAAATTGTAAACCCCACGCTGCCGATGACTAAATCCGTCAATAAAAATGAATCAGTTAATATAACTATCAGATATACTCCAACCGATTCAAACTGTCGTCAAACGACAGCGATACTAGAAGGGACTTCCTGTTCTGGAAACGAGTTAAACCTATCAGCCGGTTATATCTTTTTAAAAAATATTTCAATGGGAAGCGAAGAAAAAGGTAAAGCCAAAAGAGAAACAAAAACTGCTGTATTTTGTAATTGGTCTTGCGAACCAATTCAAATAAGATCAAAAACTATTACAGGATCAAATGCATCAGATTTTAAAATCATTTCAGGTGCCGAGGTAGGTAAAATAATTAATCCAGGTGAATGCATCAATATTGAATTTGAATTTACTCCATCTGATGTTGGTACCCGTACAGCGCAAGTTATAATCAATGCATCTGGTAATCATTTCTCAGCTGGTGCAGATTTTCAGGCATCTATAACTGGTAGTGGATTTGGCAATCCACGAATTCAGGCACCTAATACAGTAATTTTCGAGACTGCTGATTGCGAACAGCCATTTACAGAAAAAGATATAAAAATCGAAAACATCGGAGGTGCTACACTCAATATAGCAAGTTTAAGTTTAAATCCTGATGACGGTACCTTTTCATTTGTCAATGGCAATCCCGCTCCGCTATCTATTAATCCTGCTGAGGAATATTTATTGAAAATTAGATTCAATCCAAAACTTACAGGTATCCATACATCAACCCTTACAATTAACAGTAATGCAGAAAATCAATCCATCTATAACATTAGTTTGAGTGGGAAATTAGATACAATTGACATAAAAACTAATGTAACTTCGATTGACTTCGGAACCTTGTGTAAAAATGAAATGGCAAAACAAAAGGTAGTTATTACCAATGCTGGCACTGTAAATGCAATCGTAAATGCAAGTGTCGTACCGGCGAATTCGCCTTTCTCAATAAATACAAATGATTTTGCAATTAACAGTAATGAAAATTTTGAACTCGAAGTTAACTTTGAAAATGCTGAGGAGGGAGAATTCTCGGCAATGCTAAAAATAATAGATCAAAAATGTAAGTATGAGAAAACCATTATTCTTACTGGCAAAGTAGAAGAACCCAAAATCCAGCAAATGACATTAACATTAACCTCCACAATAGGAATAGCTACACAAGGAACCTTAAAAGTTAGTAATAATTCAAATCGCGAAATAACAATAATTGATTTAATTCCTCTCAATGAACAATTTCGGGTAATTGGTAATTACAGCGGTACCAAAATACCACCAAATGGCTCAATTGATGTAACAATTGAATATTTACCAAATCAAAGCGACGTTATCCAAACATATCTCAAAGTTATTGCATCGCCTTGCAAGCTAACAGATGATAGCTCACTTCAATTAATTGGCAATCCTGGGAAAGCAATCTCGAAACTTAGAATTGGTCGCAACTATCAAGCTATTGTTGGTGATAATATTAAAATTCCTATCGAACTAACCGATAAAATTCAATTTGCTGAATCTCAGACAAGTTTAATAACAACCGAAATTTTTTATAATCCTGAAATACTTGAAGCAATTCAACCATTCCCTGCTAATAATATACCCAATAATGCACTTGGTAAATGGACATTGTTTAATTTACCAACAACACAAACGAATAACCCTGAGATAATAGCTGAGCTAAATTTCAAAGTTAAGCTTCCCGTTGATTCACTCTGTAGCGAAATAGTATTCAATCCAGAAAATACTTTCAATGATCGTCAAAATCTTAATTTCTTATTTGAAAATGGCAGATTTTGTGTTAATGAATCCAGTGTAGATCTCTCAATAGATGATGATTTAAAAGCTAAACCTGGTGAAGTATTCGAGTTAAAATTTTATTTGTCTAATAGTCGAAATCTTTCCAAAGATGTACATAAATCAATATCTGTATTTATAACTTATAACGCAAGTCTATTTGAGCCGTGGGAAAATACACCAAAAGGAATTTTTAATCCAATTACTAAAACAAGAAGTATAAGAATAGATAATCTTCCGGTAATTGAAAATGTAAGCAATAAAATCGAAATCGCCTCATTTAAATTTAGAGCTATGCTGGGAACTGATGAAACTACAAAGATTACAATTGACAGTGCCATAGTGCAAAACGGTTATGTAGCATTTAATTTAAAAAATGGCTTTTTTACTCTTGATGGATTATGCAAGGATGGACCGGCAACAAGATTATTTAATCCATATTCGAATCAGCTACTAGTGTCGATCTATCCCAATCCCATTAATAATCATATCAACTTAAATTTGGAACTCAACGAAAACCAAAAAATCAACATTTCAATATTAGATATTTTTGGAAGACAAGTGTTAGAAGTTATTGATGCAGAATGTAAAAGCGGTGTCCACAATTTTTTAATTGATGTTTCACAACTAAATTCAAATATGTATTTTGTGGTTTTAAAGACTAATAACGAAATTATTACACAAGCAATTCAAATAATAAAATAAAATCAAATTTTTACTTATTTTTGGAACAAAAGAAATGTAAAATTAAATTTGATAAGATTCTTAAATATAAACCCCTTGGAATACCGATATAGCCCTAAACGAGGGGTTTTTCATTAATTCAGAATATATGTCTATGATACACAAATGGAAAACTAAGGAAGTTAGAGAAGCAGTAGACTTAAAGATATTCAATGTTAAGTGGTTCAAAAGATATCATCCTGAACTAAAGAAAGAATCTGAATTTGTTGTACTTAATTCCCCAAGGTGGGTAAATATAATTCCAATAACATCAGAAGGTAATGTAGTTTTTGTTGAGCAATACAGACATGGAATAGATGAGATTACTCTTGAAGTTCCGGGTGGGCTTATAGATATTAACGAAACACCTAAACAAGCTGCAGAAAGAGAATGTACAGAAGAAACCGGATTCATTGGTGATTCCACTGGTGCAATATTGCTCGGCGAAAATTTTCCAAACCCGGCATTCTTAAATAATGTGTGTTATTCTTTTGCATGGTTTAACTGTAAAAAAGTCAAAGAACAAAAGCTCGATTTAAACGAGGATATTAGCGTTATCGAAATACCACTCAAAGAAATTAAACAAATGATAATAGATGGTCAAATCAGGCATTCGCTTGTTTTAACAGCATTTTTATTCTTTTTCTTAAAATATGGCGAATTAATCCAAAATGAGTAAGGTAATTACAATTGCGAATCAAAAGGGAGGTGTAGGTAAAACTACAACAGCAATTAATTTATCTGCATCAATTGCTGTTGCTGAATTCAAAGTATTGCTAATAGATATTGATCCTCAATCAAATACCACAAATGGTCTTGGGATTGATTCCCGCACACTCGATAAAACTATATATGAAGTATTGGTCAACAACCTTGAAGTTAGCAATGCCATTATTCATACTGAATTACCAAATCTCCATCTTTTACCATCTCATATCAATTTAGTAGGAGCAGAAATCGAAATGGTAAATATCAAAAAAAGAGAATATGTTTTAAAAAATGCATTAGAAAAGATCAAAGACAATTATGATTATGTAATAATAGATTGTCCACCTTCTTTGGGGCTTTTAACTTTGAATGCCTTGACAGCGGCGGATTCAGTTCTTATACCAGTGCAATGCGAATACTATGCTCTCGAAGGCTTGGGACAATTGTTAAACACAATATCAATTGTAAGATACCATTTGAACACAAAATTAGATATCGAAGGTGTATTGCTTACAATGTATGATTCAAGGCTTCGATTGTCAAATCAAGTAGTAGAAGAGGTTCATAAGCATTTTAATAATAAAGTGTTTAAAACTATTATATCAAGAAATGTACGTCTGAGCGAAGCTCCAAGCTACGGCAAGCCGGCTATACTTTATGATGCCTTTTGTTCAGGAGCGGTAAATTATCTCGAATTAGCAAAAGAAATAATTAATAACAACAAGCAATTAGGATAATATAAATAAAATCTTTAAATTTCAATATTGCAAAATAGATTAAATGTAATGTCGAAAAAAATCAAAAAACAAACAGGTTTGGGCAAAGGTTTGGGTGCTTTAATTCCAGACATCGAGTTTTCTCCTGATAAAGGATTCAAGGTAATTACTGATGAAGCAACAAACAAAAACACATTTAAAAATATTGATATTTCACAAATACACAAAAACCCCTACCAGCCTCGGCAGGACTTTGATAAACAAGCATTAGAGGATTTAAAAAATTCAATACTTCAACATGGTATTATACAGCCAATAACTGTAAGACGAGACATAAACGGATATGAATTAATCGCTGGAGAAAGACGGCTTAAAGCTGCTATGATGGCTGGTGTCAAAGAAATACCTGCATATATTCTTGATATAGACCACGGCATTGAAATGCTCGAAATCGCTCTCATAGAAAATTTACAGCGAGAAGACCTTAACCCAATTGAAACAGCTTATGGATATCAAAGGTTAATTGATGAATGCAAGCTCACTCAAGAACAAGTTGCTGCAAAAGTAGGGAAAGATAGATCAACAATTGCAAATTTTCTGAGACTGCTAAAACTACCAGAGAAAATTAAAGAATCAATTAGAAGAAAAGAAATAACAATGGGACACGCACGTGCTATGATTTCCCTTTCTAATACAAAACTAATTGAAGCCGTTTGGGAAAGAATCATTAAAAAAAATCTTAGTGTAAGAGCAACAGAAAAGCTTGTTAGAGAAATTGAAAACAAAAAACTTTCTATTACTAAACATGGCCAAGCTGGTAAGATAAAAATAGAAAAAGATTCTTCAGAATTAGAAAAGACAATAAATATAATAAAAGACGATATCGAAGATAAACTACGACAAATACTCGGCACAAATGTAAAGATTACAACTAAATCACCACAAAGCGGTCAAATCAATATTGAATTTTACTCATTAGATGATTTTCAAAGACTAATAGAACTTTTCAGGATAATAAGTATTAATAAAATTCCATTGGATGAACCACATTTAAAAAACCTATAATGAATATAATAGAACAAGACATCTACCATTCGACTCAAATTAGAGTTAGATATGCAGATACTGATAAAATGGGAATTGTCAACAATGGCAAATATTTTACATATTTCGAAGTCGGTAGAACTGAACTTATGCGGCACTTTGGTCTGCCTTATATAGAATTTGAAAAGGCTGGTTACCTTCTACCTCTTATCGAGACAAAAGCCATTTACAAGTCACCAGCATTTTACGATGATTTATTAGACATCGAAACTATATTGAAACTCAGGTATTCACCAATTATCCGCTTCGATTATAAAATCTTACGAGGAATTACAACAATTGCATTAGGTTATACGTTACATAGCTTTATAGACAATGATAAAAGATTACCTATTAAACCACCAAAAATGTTTTATCAGGTATTTTTGGAAAAATTTAATAAGGAACAAAAATAAATGAGATTAATATTAACAATAATTTTAACAACTTTAATTATATCAACCCATTTATATAATGCCTATTCACCATATAATTTTTTACGTCTTGAATCCAGTGCACGTTCTGCTGGTTTAGCTGGTAGTTTTGTTACTGTCATTGATGATCCAAGTGCAGTATTTACAAATCCAGCAACTATTTACACAGTCAATACACAATCCTTTAATGCAACATTTTTAAAGCATATTTTAGATATAAATTCTGGACAGGTGAATTACGTTCATCAATTAAATAACGGAGTAGTTGGTGCTTCAATAAGTTACTTAAATTATGGTAGTTTTAAGCGTACTGATAGATTTGCAAATCAATTGGGTAGCTTTACTGCAAATGATTTGTCTGTTGGTATCAGTTACGCTAATGAACTTGACTCAAATTTTTTCTATGGTGCAACGCTCAAATTTATCTACATAGGTTTAGAGGAAGCTAATTCTACTGCTTTGGCACTTGATGTGGGTCTATTATATTTACTTCCCGATAATCGTACAAATATTGGTTTATCTATGCTCCATGTTGGTCTGCCTTTATCAAATATAGGTTCAGTTAATGAAGACTTACCACTGGACCTAAAAGCTGGCATCAGTCATCGGCTTCGTGGATTGCCTCTCCTTCTGAATTTCGCTTTCCATCATTTAGCTGACCAAAAAGATAATTTTTTTGAAAAATTTGAGTCATTTACTCTTGGTGGTGAATTTTATTTCGGAAACTATCTTATGCTAAGGCTTGGATATAACAATCATATAAGAAAACTCACATCTATCGAATCAAACAAAAAATTCAGTGGTTTTGCAGGTGGAGTCGGTATTAAAACAAACGATATTAATATAGATTATGCACTTGCATTCTACGGCTCAGGAGCCGCTTTACATAGATTTAGTTTAGGTTTTGAGTTAAACAAATTATTTGAATGAAACTATGAAAGCTAAAATTACATTAATATTATCTCTTGTTTTAGCAATATCGACAATTACAAAATCGCAGCAACAACCTATACTTAATCAACAACAATTGTTACAACAAGTGATAAAACCAAATTTTGTTGTTGAAGATGTTGTTATCGCCTTACAGATTTTAAATAATATTGAAATTACTGGCAATGAAATTGATGCCTTTTTAAATGTAAAGCGTACACTTCAGTCAATTATAAAAAGAGTTCAGGATAGCTCATTGCAAACAACAGATCAGATACGCGTCGAAATAACTGTCCAAACTGCTCAAGATATGCTTACTTTTTTACAAAGAGGCAAATTTAGCGGGCAGGTTGCTGAAAAATATAAAAGATTTATTGATGCAATTGTCGAATCTGCTAAAGTGTTATCACAGACAACAAAGAAATGATTTCAAGAAAGGCTTTTCAATCTCACTGTAAATGTTGTTCCCTGATTTTCTTTGCTCGAGAAAGAGATTTCACCTCCAAGGACATCGAGACAACGCTTGACAATTGATAAACCTAATCCGGAACCGGGGACTGTTCCGATAAACTCTTTCTTCCTGTAAAATGGCTGGAATATGTTAGCCTGCTCTTCAGAACTTATTCCTATACCTTTGTCAATAACGGATATGAATAAATCATTGTCTCGCTGTATTGTTTCGAGAATTATCGGGGAATCATTTGGGGAATATTTGCAAGCATTTATTAATAAATTAGTTAAAATTTGTTGTAAAAGTTTGGGATCTGTACCAAAATTATCATTTTGTATTTCAAATTTCATTTCTATTGGATGTTTATTATTATCATATACTTTTATGTCTTCTATTATTTCACTAATGAATTTTTTTATACTGATAGTCTTTAAGTTAATATCTGTTAATTCTTCTTCGCTTTTACCTACGATTAATACATCATCAATTAAACTTGTCATCATATCAATGGAGTTCTTGATTTTTTCAAGTTGGGGGAAAGCTAATTCAAATGTTCCATCTTTCAAATACTTTTCTATTATATAAGTAGAGGTCAAAATTACAGTTAGCGGAGTTCTATATTCATGTGAAACCATTGATATAAAACGGGTTTTCATCATATTCAATTCTTTCTCTTTTTCTAAAGCTTTTTCAAGCTCATTTTTTGCAATTTCAAGTTCTGTCCTTGTGTGGCGGTGTTCATCGTTTTCTTTTTTCAATTCCTCTAAAGTTTTTGTTAATTGTAGAGTCCTTTCCTTTACTCTTTGTTCAAGTTCTTTGTTTAATTTAATCAAATCATTTTCTAATTTTTTCCTTATTGAGATATCTCTTAAAATGATTGCATAGTGTTCGACATTACCTTTATTATCTGTAATCGGACTAATTACAATATCCAACCAAGTCTCTTGATTTAATGAATTTATTTCCACAAGTTCAAAGTTTATTTTCTCATTTGATTTGCAAATTTCCTCGAATTTGGATTTAATTTTCTCAGAGTTTTTATGGGAGAATAATTCGTATAAATTTTTATTTGCAGCTTCGCTTAATTTTAAATTTGTAATTCGCTCGACGCTCGGATTTATAAATTCAATTATACCATTTTTATCAGTTAAAATAACGCCGTTAGGACTTTGTATTACTGCTGAAGAAAGTTTAATGAATTCTTGTTCAGCTCTGCTTTTTTCAATTAAATTACCAAGCTGATTAGCCACTGTCTCCATTAGTTCAACTGAATACTTATCATAAGCTGATGGATTTGTATAACTTTGAACAACAATTACTGCGCAAGTATTATTCCAATTCAGTGGAACACCGAGCCAAACCTCGGGCAATGTTCCGATTAGTTTTACTTCGCCTCTCTGGATCAAATTAAGTATTTGGTCTTTTGTTACCCAGATCGATCTATTTTCTTCGAGAACTTTGTAACTGAGCGAACCCTTTGCATCCCAAATAGGGATATCGTCTTTCTCATCATTTTCATAAATTGAAAAAAATTTTTTGTTTTGGGCATCGTATTTTGCAATAAAAAAATTTGTTGCGTCAAGTACTTTATTCAATACTTGCGTTACTTCTTTAAAAATCTGATGTAAATCCTTTTTTTCTTTGAAAATGGAAGCAATTTCATATTGTACCTCTAAAATTAATTCAGCTTTCTTTTTTTCTGTTATATCAGTGATGTAACCTTCCAATGCAACTAATTTATCACCTTCAAAAATACCACATCCGCGTTCCCAGACCCATCTTGTTTCACCTTTGGAATTTATAATTTCATACTCCTCGGTAAAAGTATCTTTTTTTGAAAGTATATATTGCCATTTGTTCCAAAGATATTCTTGGTAGTCTGGATGTATTATGGAATTAAAAGTACGTACTTTGTTATTTATGAAATCCTCGGCTGGATAACCGGTAATGTCCTCGATTCCGTTACTGACATATTCCATAGTCCAATCACAGTCATTTTTACATCGATAAACGAAACCGGGTAAATTATCAATTAATGTATTTAATTTCCTGTGTTGTTCTTTAGTAAGCTCTTCAAGGCGTTTTCTTTCAGTAATATCCACAGCAAAAACTACAACTGTATCTTTAGATTCATAGATTTTTAGAGGGCTTGCAAATAAAATAATGTCTAATATTTCACCAGTTTTACTGATCCATTTTGTTTCAGCAATACCAACAGGTGATTGATCTAATTGTGCATATTGTTTGCCAATATATTCGTACTCTGAAATATCAGGATATAGAAATTTTGTGTTTTGGCCAATAATTTCTTCGGGCGAATATTTGAGCATTTCGCATAATCTTTCATTTACCTCAATAATTTCCCTATCTCTTACTAATAATATTCCAGCTGGTGCTGCTCTGAAAATACTTTTTAGTTTTTGTTCGCTTTGTTCAATTTGTTTTAAATATTCACGTTCTTCAGTTTGATCCCTGAAAACAAGTACTATTCCGGTTATTTGATTGTTACTATCCATAATCGGAGCAGCGCTGTCGGCTATTGCTATTTCCCTTCCTTCTTTCGATTTTAAAATTGTATGATTAGCTAATCCAATGATAATACCTTCTTTAAGTACCCTATAGACAGGGTTGTCAACTTTTTCATGTGTTTCTTCATTGTAAATATCAAATACATCATTGATTTCTAATCCGATGGCTTCTTTTTCCTTTATTCCACATAATTCTTCGGCAATTTTATTCATACTACGAATAATTCCCTGAGTATCTGTAACTATTACAGCATCGCCAATGCTGTATAATATTGTCTTAAATTCAAGTTGGGTTTGCAAAAGCTGTTTTTCTTGAATAAGCATTTTTTGGAGGATCTGCTTTTGGCGGTTTCTATATAAAAAAGCTATAAGTAAATTACTGGATAAAATCAGAAATAAACCAATAATTAATATTGAGGAGCTTAAATATGACAAATCCTTGAATATTTCATCTTCATCAGTTTTTACAACAAGTATCCATTCAGTATCAGGAATTTTGGTTTTATATGCCAAAACTCTTTGTCCTCTGTAATCAATTACTGTTGAAATACCAGTATCAGCCAGGGTAAGCTCTAATGCTTGTGGCTTGATGTTTGAAAGTGGTACTTTAAGGGATAATGGCTCTGCTTCTAAAAATTTTAGTCTGTTCAAATAAATTACACTATCTTCTTCGCTACGAAAAAGTATTATCTCGCTGCTTTGCCTGTTATCGACGTTAAATTGTAATTGCGGAAATAAAAAATATTCGGGATTAACCCTCATTATTACATAACCAATAACTGTGGTGTTGGATAGTAATGGAACAGCTAAATCTAAATGAACTTTTTGATAAGTTTCGGCAATATGCAGATCTGATAAAATTGGCTTGCCTCTTTCGCCTGTTTTTAAAATTAAATTTTTAGTCTGCTTGCCTAAATTTGTATTACCATCTAATTTAATTTTTATGTCTAAATTAGAATCAACTAGATAAACGTCAAAATAATTTCGATTCAATAACAGAGACTGGAGAAAACTTTTTATTCTATTTTGTAACTCGATATCATCAGGTTTTGATAAATATCTGATATAGTCATTAATAAAATAATTGTTTGCCTGTATCATTAAAGCATCTGTTAATAAATCTTCACGCCATTCAGCAATTTGCTTTGTTTTTAGTAAACTGATTGCTCTCAATTCATTATGAATAGAACTTATAGCTTGATTTTTCTCTTTATCATAATATAAAAAAGTAATAACAAGAATCAAGATCGTTATACAAAGCATAAGTAGTAAAGTTGTGCTTCTGGAAAAAATCCTTGGTTTAATTTCTGATTCCATAGCAATACCCTTCCGGTAATATATGGATAATGTAAGAACAAGGGTGAATCTAATTCAAAAAGTAATTTTGTTGTTAGTAAATTAATAAATTTTTTGCAATAAAAATGGATAGTTGATAAAAGACTTGAAAAGAATTTCAATTTTAGGAAAGTTTATTTTCTATTGCCTGCCATTCTTTTGGTGCGAATGTTTTAATTGAAGTTTTATAATCTTTTGGGAGTAAAATTTTATTTCTTAGCATATTTTCTTGTTCGCTTAGTGGATAAGCTGATATAAGGCGTGAACGAATGACAGATGGTGTTTCGCCTAATTGAACGGCATAAACACCAGTTAGCATAACTTGTAGAATTTGCATTTCTTCGTTATGCAAGAGTTTCAATTTATCTCCCACAGGAAGCCAGACTATATTTGCCATTAAGATTCCCCACATTGTAGCAATGAAAGCAGAAGCTATATGATGAATAAGTACATTTGGGTCACTGCCTGCAGCGGCGAGTGTAGAAATTAGCCCCATTACAGTACCAATAATTCCCATAGTGGGGGAGTAACCACCCATTTTAACAAATAAATTAATATTAGCGTTATGTCGCTCGGTTATATGGTTTATTTCGATTTCAACAATTTCCTGTAATGTTTGTGGATCGGCTCCATCTATGCAAATTTCAAAGAGTTTTTTTAGGAATGGATGCTTTGCGTTTTTGAGCATGGGTTCAATAGCTAAAAGACCTTCACGGCGGGCAAGACCAGAAAAATAGACTATTTGATTTATAATTTCATCAAGATTGTATTGAGGAGGAGAAATAGCAAGTTTAAATAATTGAGGTAGTTTAGACATTTGTTTCCAGGAGCTACCAGCAAGTCCAGCTGCAAGTGTACCACCAAAAACAATAGTCATAGCTGGCAACATAAATAGGGTTTCAAGAGTACCACCTTCCCAGAGAAAAGCTCCGAAAATAGCTACTAATCCTATTAGAATTCCAATTAAGGTACTTGCCTTCATCAATCCATTATATTAACCAAGAAAATCGAATAATGTGCGAGGCAGTAAATTAGCTCCAACCTGTAAACTATATTTCAATGCTGTTTCTTCTTGCAAGAGCTTAATAGTAGATTTTGCAACATCTGCATCTTCTTCCAATGAACGAAAATCTCTTAATCGTACATTTTCCTCGCTAATTTGTCCGCTAATAGTCTCAAGACGAATTATTCGCGAACCATTTAGCGAAGTTATGTTACTGACCTCATCATATATTTCGGCAAGTCTTTGCTGAGCTTTATCAATTATTTTTAGATCTTCTGAATCGAGCTTATCACCTAACTTTCGTGGTATTCCATCTTTTGTGTAAGCCATTATATTGTATAACTTAATCACATCTCTGAATACTTCGACACCATTAGCACCAAATATATCTTCTGCTAAAACATTTATTTGTTCAACAGAATTTTGGTCTTTATTAATAAGACGTGGTTTGTTATTTCCTTTGAAAATAACATTCAATCCTGATGGATTTTCTGAACTTGGTTCTTCTTGAATTAATTCGAATGGTAAATCATTTTGAGAAGGGTTGGTCTTATCGAGGGAATCTGATGTTGTCTTGGTTCCAGAGAACAAAAATCTTCCATTATGATCTTTATTGGCTAATTTGATTAAATCTTCGAGTAAACCTTTGATGAATTTACTGAGAGTGTTAAGGTTAGCTGAATTGCTTGTTGAAGTTGAATCGATAGACATATTTCTTATACTAAGAATAGTTTCCCCGAAATTGTGCAGGTAATCATTTACCGCACGTAATTCGGATAGAGCTTCATCAATATTACTTTTATACTGCTCATTTTTTAAAATCATATTCGATAGTTGTTTTACCTTTACAAATCTTGCTGGTTCATCAGTAATATTGATTATATGCTTGCCAGTACTTAATCTTAGATTTTCCTGAAAACGGCGACTTTGAACTTCTTCTAAATTTCGTAGATATAAATAGGTCTGATTTTTGGGTGTTATTCTCATTTTATCTTCCCAAATTAATAATGGTTGCTAGCAATTCATTTGTAGCATTAACAACTCGAGAAGCTGCTTCAAAAGCTTTTTGAAATTTAATTAAATTAATAGCTTCTTCATCGAGATTGACACCGATAATTGATTCTCTTTGAGAAATTAATTGTTCAGATATTAATCCGGAAATTCGTCTTCCACTTATTGCCTCATAACCAATATTACCGAGTTGACCCAGTAAACTTGTAATATAATTTGCCGGTGTTTGTCCTGTTAAAAAAGTATTATCATTTGACAATTTTGCTAAAAGAAGAGCAATAGCATTATTACCCGGTTCCATAGGTGAGTCCGAAACAGGAATATTTTTTGGATTGTTTTCAATTTCAATCGAAAGCTTTATATTACCTGCTGTAACGGGACCAATAATTGGTTCGAAAAAGCTTCTTCCTGGTGGATTAGGACCAATGTCGTCTAAGCCATATCCGTTAATTGTGATGGAATTGACTTTTTGGACAAGTGTTGATGCAAATTCATTCAAACTTTTGAGTATGGAATAGCCATTAGTGCTATCCCTTTCGTCAAGTAATACATTATAAGCTCTTAAAAGTGAAGCTATTTCGCCATTGTTGGGATTTACTGCACCTAATATATTATTTTTATTATCTACTTTAACCACACGTGCTGTTTTTTCTCCATTTAAGGCATTTACATCCACAAGCAATCGTAAAGTGTTGTAATTTATGCCTGTTATAACATTCATCCCATTAATAAAAATATTGCTTGTGCCATTTTCTTCGTAAGTTACAGTTATATTGAACAGACGTGATAATTGCTCAAGCATCTCGGCTCGCTGATCAATATATGTTTGCGCTTCAACGGCACCTACAGATTTTGAATTTGCTATATTTTTATTGATCGAGGTAATGTTTTGTATTAATTTATTTGCTTGCTCGATTTTCTGACTAAGGTCGCCTAAAAGAGATTCCCTAAAATCATTTAATTGATTGTATGTTGAATGCAATCTGTCAATTAGCAACTTTGCATTACTTAATACATTTTGCCTGTTTGCTAAATTATCGGGTTTGAGAGATAATTCTTCAAATGAATTAAAAAATTTTGCAACTAATTCATTTAGCCCGATATCTGTAGGCTCGGCAAGTAATGATTCAATTCTTCTGATTAAAATTTCATCCGTCTCGAAACCAGCCGTTCGTGAGATATTAATTCGAATTTCTTTATCAAAGATTTCGTCTCTATAACTTCTAAGCTTGTCAATCAATACACCGGTTCCAAGGAATGTTCCTGAATTGAGGTGGGGAGATGTCTCTTGTAATACTGCATCCCTACGCGAATAATTTGGTGTATTGACATTAGCTATATTATTGCTTGTCAGATTAAGTCCCATTCTTTGAACAAGTAATGCTCTTTTGCTTATTTCGAGTGATGATAATTCTGCCATCTTGATAATTTTAATTTTTGTAAAACATTTGAAATGTGTTTGTCAATCATATATTCTATTAATTTTAATGCAAATCATATAAAATTTATTTTTAGTTAAAAACTATAATCTCGAAGTATTACAAATATCACTCAATTAAATAATTAGTTTAAAAAATTAAATTTTGGACATTTTGCTTTTAAATCAAACTTTAACATTGCACAAATGATTATTCCCGTCGGATATTATACTAATTATTTGATTAACATTATTTCGAGCCCGATTTGCAAGTAAACGATTCGTAGAATTCAAATTACTAAGCTTGTTAATTTTTATTGATAAAGATTTTTTTATTTGCCTTAATTCAGCTACTTCTTCAGTTTTGACTTTCTGCTCGATCTCTGACAGCCAGATACCGCTTGCATCTTTTTTCGATAATCCAAGCCAGGATGCTATTAGATTTATTCGATTATCTTCTGTTTGGTGTAAGAGTTTTGAGGTCTCCTCCTGGTAAGCCGTCAATCTTTCCAGTTCAGGTAAATTATATTTTATAAGAGCATTTTGTTGTTTTTCTGATATTGATACAAGTTCATCAATTAATTGTTCTTCATACTTGAGGTAAAGTAATAATTTTTCTATCATTTCCACTCCGCATTGAGTTCATAATCGCTTGAAAGATTGTGTGAAGGGGATATCTCATCGGTAAAATAAATATCTGATTCCAAATTTGATTTTTCAAATTGCAAAATCTCATCAATAATTTCCTCCTCGGCATTCCAACGATTTATGAGAATATTTTTTAACTTGTTGATTTCTTTAATTATCATATAATTCAATAACTTGTAGAAATTTTTATCATAGCTAATTAATTCATTTTTGATATTGAGATACATTTCTCTTTTTTCTATTAGCATCAAAATTTTCATCAAAATTTCTTTATCTTGCATTAAATTGACTTCGTAAGTTCTATTCATATTCATACCTTCATTAAATATCATTATTGTTGGCATTCAAATAACCTTTAATTCTTTTAATATAAGCAGTGGTTTCTTTGAAAGGCGGAATACCACCGTATTTTATGACATTTCCAGGACCAGCATTATAAGCGGCAAGTGCAAGTTCTATATTCCCATCGAATTTATCAAGCATCTGCCTCAAGTATAGTGAACCACCCATAATATTCTGTTCTGGATCAAATGGATTTCGAACACCGAGGCTCTTTGCAGTGCTATCCATCAATTGCATTAGCCCTTTTGCACCTGCTTTGGAAACAGCGTTATTTTTACCTGCTGATTCAGCGGTTATTACTGCTTCTATCAAGCTTTCAGGAATACCAAATTTTTCACCTGCTCTTTTAATTATTTCCCTATATTGGGAAATACGGTCTGTAACGTATTCTGGTACTTTTGCTTTCAATTCTGCATTAAGTTTTTCTATGTTTTCTTTAATTATATTTTTCACAGGCTTAGTATGACTGAAATCTAAATTGAGAAATTCTCTTTTTTGAATTTGCGGTTTTAGTCTTTCACCTGTTAAATGTTCGTAAATCATATCTGCGATACCGATCCCCCCATTGGTTGAAGCAACCTGTTCGGCAAACATTAAATCAATATAGCCTTCTAAAGTATCTGCACCGAAATTGAGATCACTTTCTTTTTCTTCGAGCATTGCTTTTTTCATCTCTTTTAACATCATATTGATAAATATAGCCTCGAATCCTTTGGCTGCTTTGTGGATTTTAGCTTTTTCATCATCAGATTTTGATGTATCTGTTCGATTCAAACTCAATTGTGTTAAAAAGTCCGCTTTGCTTTGAACAGCAGATTGAGTTGCTAATTCAATATTTTGATTAATTGCTTTATCCATTATTTTATTGAATAATTAACTCACCCATAAGTACCCCTGCATCTTTAAGTGCTTGAAAAATAGAAATCAAATCTCTTGGTCTAACTTGCAAAAGATTTAAAGCAGTTGCTATATCTTGGACGGTTGCCCCAACAACATTAACTGGTATAGCAGGATTTATCTGTTCCTGAGTTGTGATAATCGAATAATCGTAAGCTCGCGGTGGATAAATTGTAAATGGGGCTGGTTGTGGGACTATAATTTGTCGCTGTATAGATATTTCAAGGCCACCATGGGCAATCACAGCTGGCAATAGTTGTACATTTCCTCCAATAACTATAGTCCCAGTTCTTTCGTTGATTACAACACGGGCTACCGGGTCGCTGGTAACATTTGTGCTTTCGATATTGGCTATGGCTTGCATTGTTTGTTGTTGATTCAGTCCAGCTGGCAATTGCACTTGTACTGTAGTGGCGTCGATAGCAGTTGCACTATTAGCAAGTCCTGCTAATGCATTGATTGCAATTGCGACATTATTTGCAGTAGTAAAATCCGGATCTTTTAAATTTATTCTCAATATTTGATTCTGGATGAATTCGCCACCTATTTCTTGTTCTATTATTAATCCATTAGGAATTCTACCACTTGTTACAAAATTCCTCCCTAAACGAGTTCCAAGTGCACGATAATCATAGCCACCGACAGAAAGCGGACCTTGTGCCGTTCCAATGATTTTCCCATCTGCTGTCGATAGAGGAGTCATTAGTAAAACCCCACCTTGAAGTGAGGTTGCATCACCAATTGATGATACAATAACATCGAATTTCATTCCTTTTTTGGAAAAAGTTGGAATAGTAGCTGTTACCATTACAGCTGCAACATTTTTCATTCTTGGATTAATATTAGGGATGGTTAATCCAAAACGTTTAAGCATATTGGCAACAGATTGAACTGTGAAAGAAGTTAATTGGTTATCTCCAGTTTGATTTAATCCAGTTACTAAGCCATATCCTATAAGCTGAACACCACTGACACCTTCAATACTTGCAATATCTTTGATTCTGGCAGCATTGCTTAATTGAATGTTTAAAATTAAAATTGCTGAAATCAGCTTTAATATAGTTATTCCCTTTGTATGAAAATTACTTGTTTTCATGTTAAAATAGAAATCTTAAAAATCTAGTAATTAGACCGGGTTCTTGAATTTGACTTATAATACCATCTCCTTCGATGCTTAAGACCAGATCCATAATATTGTATGAATAAACAGTATTTGAAGCACTAATATCAACAGGTCGCACAAGTCCTTTGATAATTATTTTCTGTTCTTCGCCATTTATTTTGGTTATTCGAGTTCCTTCAATTTTTAGATTACCGTTTTGATCTACTTCAACTACACGAGCGCTTATTTTAGAGCGAATTCTTTCCTGCCGACTTGTTTTACCGCTACCTTTGAAGTTGGTACCTGTTTCAATTCCTATTCCCGCATCGAAATCTGAATTGTTTGCTGAAGCATTAAGTGAACCGCCCAAACTTGTGTTGCGTCCTTGAGTTGTAGCGGCGTTATTATCAGCTTGTGTTTCTTCGGTAATTAATATCATTACAGCATCGCCAACACTATTGGCTTTAACATCTGAGAAAAGTGAACGTGATGTATTCTGCTGAAATTGGGCATGCAGAACAAAAATAGGATATAATAATCCTAAGATAAGATATGCAACAAGCCTCATATATTCACCTTTGAGTAAAATTCACATTATTTTTAAGTATTATACTACCATCGGGAGCTGCTGTTCCGGTTAGGATATTATTTTCATGCCTGAATTTAACTAAATCACCTGCTTTTGCATCCTGTAGTGCATATCCCATTGTTCGGATTGTAACACCTCCAACATTGACTTCAATTTGAACTTTATCCCCTTTTTTGAGAACAATGCTATTATTTAAATTTGATTTGAGCAACACACTACCTTTTGGTATAGTACGTGCTAACTCAACTCCAATAATTTCGTCTTCATTAGGTATATCATAAGGATTTACATTTGTTACATCAACTCTTGCTAATGTAAGATCCTCAGGTTTTAGTATTCGACCTTTCTGTAAAGTGTTCACTGCTATTGGTACTATCTTAAAGATTCGGATTTTTACTGATATTTCCTTTGTTTCAATAATTTCGCCATTCCAATAAAATTCAATGACCAATTTTGAAAAGCTTTGGCATTGAAAATTCTGTGAAATCTTTGCAGTAACACCTTCCTGTTTAAAGGAAACGCTTGTAATTTTGCTGAGGAAATTAATTTCAACATCATCACCACAATTACTTTTTATAAAATTATAGCAGGCTTGTTGTAATCTCGATTCTGAAAAATTGGATGCTGATTCTGCTTTGATCGTAATAATGATTAGCGATGCAATAGCTAAGGATAATAAATTGTGTAAATTTTTGATTCTTCTCATAATTAACGCTTCAAATTGACTGCCATCATCAAAATTTCATCAGCTGTTCGGACTGATTTTGAATTTAATTCATATGAACGCTGAGCTGTAATCATTCCAATCATTTCTTCAACAATTTCGACATTCGAATTTTCTATATGTGCTTGAATAAGTTCGCCTGTGTTATTAGAGCCAGGTTGTTCAAATATAGCCTGCCCTGAAGCTGGTGTCTCTAAAAATAAATTATCACCAATTGCTCTTAGTCCACCAGGATTGATAAATCTAGCAAGTTCAATTTGTCCTATTGTTTGTTCTTCGAGAGTGCCATCAATTATAACACTTATAACTCCATTACGAGAAATTTTTATATCATTAGCCTCATTTGGTATAGTAAGTCCTGGTTCGAGTATATAACCTTGAGAAGTAACAATTGTACCATTTCGATCTAAATTAAAAGAACCATCGCGAGTATAAGCGAAAGTATTATCGGGTCTCCGTACGACGAAAAAGCCTTCTCCGTTGATAGCTATATCCAGTTTATTGTTTGTTTGCACTATATTCCCTTGCGAATAAATTCTCGTTGTGGCAATTAATTCGGTGCCAGAACCGATTTGTACTTCATTTTGCGGTTCAATACCGGTTCTTTGTGTATTACCAGCAGGCCTGAGTGTTTCATAAAGCATATCCTGGAATTCAGGTCTGACTTTTTTAAATCCAGTTGTATTCACGTTTGCGATATTATTGGCAATTATTTCTACATAACGTTGTTGAGCTGATAATCCCGTTGCAGCTGTTCTTAATGTTTTGTCCATTTATCCCCCTGTTTATATTATTGTTTGCGATTAAAAGTATCTTCCTATTCGAATACTATCGTCAAGTGTTTTATCATTAGTTTGGATTACTTTAGTACCTGCTTCGAATTGTCTCTGTAATTCAATCATTTGTACCATCTCTTTAATAATATTTACATTAGATTCTTCAAGCCATCCTTGTCTTATATTTATTGCTTCCGTCGGTAAGTAGTTAGCGATTGTGTGTTCAGTGGAAATAAATTGCTGGGCAGATATACGACGTAATGTCTCAAGATTTTCAATTGTTGTAATTAGAAGCGTGCCTATATAATATTCGTTTGCAAATACTTCTCCGTTTGTTGTAATTTTTATCTGAACCGCTTTAGGATCAGATGTTACCATCGGATTATCAAAGTTTTCTCTATGAATGGCTAATGGTCCACTATCGCCCATTAGCATTTTTCCATCAGAGGAGATTATATTACCGGATGCATTAATCATAAAATGACCATTACGTGTTAAATAGATATTGCCCGCTTCGTCCTGAAGCGTGAAGAAACCGTCCTGTTCTAAGGCAATATCTAATGGATTATCTGTTTTTCTGAATGCTCCTGCTGAAAAATCAGTATATGAACCAAATGGTACATCTTTGTTTTCTACATCACCCGGGATGTTGTACAAATTTTGGCTTGCATCAATTAGACTACGTTCAAAAACTGCCTCTCTTTTGTAACCGCTGGTTTCAGCATTAGAAATATTGTTTGCCAGAACTTCAAGTTTGGTCTGTTGATTTATTAATCCTAATGCTGCAGTATATAATTCTTTTATCATAATGATCTAGAAAATTGATTGTTAGCTACAATTCTATTAATTATCTGGGTCACATCGTTCATATTTTCAATTGGCAGATAATCGATAAATTCAAATCTCATTAAACGTGAAATGAATTCATCATAATTATAGCTTGGTATGTCATTTTCTATTATCCATTGAATTAGTCTATCGAGGATAAATTTAAAACGCTCCTCATAATGTTTGTTGTATAAATCTTGCAAATTATTCATATTCCTACCTCATTGTCTTTAAGACTTATAAAATTTTACAAGGATTGTGCCATTATTCCTTGAATGGAGTATATGATACATTAAACAAAATTAATTTCAGATGCTAATAAGGTGGAAATATTTGTAAGTTTCATTATATCAATAAATTACTTTTTTTATAAGTTCAAATTAATTACTAGTTCTAAAGCTGCTGATGCTAATTAAATTAATTTTACATTATGAATACTTATAGCCACTGGTTATTATTTTAACCAATATTTTATTTAAATCTAATGGCTTTTAGAGGAGATACTTTTATAGCTATGATTGATGGTATGATTGTTGCAAGCAAAGCAAAAGCTAATGAAATAATGATTACTGTTACATAATGAATCGGTTCAAAGTAAACCGGCAAAAAATCAAGAAAATAAACCTCACCTTGCAATCTAATTATTTTGAAGTTGCTTTGAATAATATAGAAAATAAATGCAAGAATACTTCCGATAATTGAACCGGTGAGGGCAAGCGATAAGCCCTGCAAAATAAAAATAGCCATAATATTAAAGCTTTTCAATCCGAGCGAGCGGAGAATTCCTATGCTATGTGTTTTTTCGACAACTATAATAAGCAAAGTCGTAAATATATTCAGAATAGCAACAATGCTGATTAAACCAAGCACAATTGGGATCGGTTCTTTTTGTAATTCAATCCAGGCAAAAATTGAACGATGAAGCTCAAATACAGTTCTGCAAATATATGGGAATTCCAAATTATCATTTATTTTTGTTGCAATTTGATTGATTTGACTAATATCTTTAATTGTTAATTCAATTGCAGATGCTGAATTTGAACTCATTTTGAAAAATTCTGTTACAACTTCATAAGGAGCATAAACTAAAATATCATCATATTTAGCCATGCCGGTTTCGTAAATACCTGTAATTTTGAATTTACCAATTATAGCATCTGGCATTTCGAAATCAGTATTTTCATAGACTCCATAAATTATAATTTCATCACCAATCGTCAATCCAAATTTATCTTTTAGTCGTTTACCGATAATCAATTCACGGCTTTTAGCTTTAAGGAAATAGTTGTGCCCTTCAATAATTTGATTTTTAATTCCGGTAATATCATTCTCAAGTTGAATACCTCTTACTATTACTCCTTCCACTTTTTTACCATCGCTGAGTAATCCTTCCTTTTCAATAAGCGGAGTAATTCCTTTAATTTCAGGAATAGTCTTTTTTAAATTATCGATTAATGCAGTATAATTATCAATCGGTTTGCCGCTCATTGTAAATACCGAAATATGACTTGTGAATTTGATGGCGTTTTCAATGAGAGATTTTTCAAAACCAGATAGTATTGATAATGATATTATTAATGCCAAAGTACCGATCATTACGCTGATAAGAGATGCTCCACGAGCAAAATTTATGAATTTTTCTTGCTTATTTGAACGTGATAAACCCTTAGCTAAGTATCTTATGATGTGAATATTCAATTGTGATTTAGTCGATTTTTAATTTTACAAATCTCATAAAATTTAGGATAGAAACAAAGTTCCAATTTAATTAATTTATCATATAAAATTAATATAATTAAATCAAAACTCAATCTAATTATTGCATTCAAAATATTTCAATTTGAACATTAATTATCAAATAAATTCAAGGGGGATAAAAATAAAGTTATTAATATAATGTTTAATTACTTGTTTGATCATTAAATTATCATTATTTTCGAATAAACTTGCGACTTCGGTTTGTTTATAGTTCTTTTTAATTTGATTAACTATAAAACAATTTAAGTATGCTGAAAATTCTAAATATCAATCCTAAATTAAATTATCATTATGTGAATTAAATTAAATATCTACACTATAAAATGGTGAATTTATAATAATATCAATGAATTCTTTTCCGAAATAAGATTCATATAATACATCAGTATGATACATTGGTTTTAAAATATGGAATAATGGGGGTTTAACCATCTAAAAGTTAATAACTCTTCTATTAAGATATTTCTATTTAAAATTTATTAAGAAATGGATTAAAGTTTACTTTAAAAATATTGAATTACACAAAAAAATAAAGAATTGATTACATCACAACCCGATTCAATCTCAAGTCGAAAACACTATTTGGTTTTGGAATTTTGATAACGAACTCACCTTGTTTGTTTATAAATCCATATAAATCTTCATTTTGTTTGGCAGCCCAAGCTAATCCATTAATAAATGAGTCAACGGAACTGAATTGTGGTTCAATTACATATTTACCATTTTTATCAATAAAACCCCATAAATCCCCTTCACGTACAGCTGCTAAACCATCGCTAAAATTGTGAACCTGCTTAAATTTATAATCTGTTAGCATAGAATCCTCTTTATTTATTAAAGCCCACAATGTCATATATTGATGGTGAAGAATACCAACCCAAGCCATACCTTCACTAAAATCAAGAGCATTTTGGTATTTAAGTTCAATGTAGGGTGTGCCATCGCATTTAAGATAACCAAAATACCCATCTTTATATACTCTGAGTAAACCTTCGGAACATTCTGTTGGTTCATCATATTCGATTGCGGTTATTAATTCACCATTTTTATTAATGTATCCAACGAGGGAGTTGCGGTCAGAGACAGCTGCAACACCAGAGGAGAAAGAATAACCAACTAAATTTTCCAGAACAATCTCAAGCTCACCTTTTTTATTTACATAGCCACGTTGTTCTTTATTCATAACGTACGCGAGACCTTCACTAAATGGAATTGCATCAATATATATGTTAGGAATTATTTGTTTCCCTTTATCATTGATGAACCCATAAAGCCTTTTATGGCCTATGGAATCTAAAAATTTAATAGTAATAGCCATTCCCTCAGAGAAATCCATCAATAGATGAGCATCAGTAATAATTTTTATTTCCCCTTTTTTGTCCATAAAAGCCCATCTTTTCTTACCTTTGATTTCAGTACGTATCCGATAATATCCATCTTTATAACCACCAAATTCAATTAATTTTTTAGGTTTGAATAATGGTTTACCATCAATACCAATAAAATGCCACAAATCACCTATGCGATAAGCCACAAGTGGTTCAGACTTGGATAATAATAAAAAATTGGTAATAAGAAAACAAACTGTAATAATCAATAAACGTCTCATAAATGTAAAATTTTAGTTAATGACCTTGTTTATGAGACGAATTATAATTGATATATTTATAATTTTATAAAACGCTCAGTCCATTTACCGAGACGGACAAAATAAATTCCAGGAGGCAAGGCTGAAATATCTATTCTTTGGATAGATTGAAATTTCTGGTGTACGATTAAACATTGCCCTAAGTGATTGTATATTTTTAAGTCAAAATTACTATAAATAGTGTTATTTATGTTGAATTCTTCCTTTTGTATTAAAGATAACAATGAAATTTCGAGATAATCACTTGCTGGATTTGGAAAAATAGAAATATTAGAAGATGATGAATTTATTAACTCGACATCTGTGATGGGAACAGTCGAAAAAGTAAGCTCATCACTCCAATATTTTGTGTTATCATCATAAATCCCGGCAACTCTCCAATAGTATGTTTGATTTCCTTCGAGTACTTTTATTGTATAAGTTGTATCAGTTAAGTTTGAATCATTAACAATATAAGATATATTTTGGTAGAAATCACCTTTAATATCAGTTTTATTAGTGAATGGAACTTTTGAAACTTGAAGATGGTAACGAATTGCATTTTTTTGTTTAAACCATATTATTCTGAGTGGATTATCAATATTTCTTTGATTTTTAGGGGGGTAACGAGGTATAGGAGCTAGCTGATTAATTGAATTAATCTTAAATAATATTGTATCGACATTGTTGTTTATATTTATATCATTTTGCAGTGGGATTGCTTTAATGCTTCTTAAATAATGTCCATTATTTGTATAAAATCCAAAGCATTCATAAGTTACAGTGTCTCCAGGACCCAATTTTGGAATAGTTGCAATTATTGTGCTGTCGAATTTGTTAATTACTCCATTGGATATTGAATACTCCAAAACATTGAAATTTGGTATAGTATCTCTAATTGATACAGTTGTGGCATCGTAATTTCCAAGATTTGTTATTATTGCAAGGATTCTTGTATTTCCATTTTTGTCATAATAACTTCCCAAAGTATCTATTTTGACATCAATATCAACGTATAAGTTTGGATAATAGATTATTGAGAAAGGAGATGTCCCATAAATTCCTGAAACTGTGAGAGTTGCTCTTGAGAATTCAGAAGAATTTACACCTATTATATTGTCGCTCCAGGATGTATCAATTTCGGCAATTCCTTTTTCTGAAGTATATATTTTGAAATTCCCTATATGAATCGACCCTTGGGTTCTGTGCTGAGTACTGTCGTCTAATTTTTTTGCTAAGTAAACATCAATCCTATAACTTTTATTTGGTTCCCCATTCAATAGTCCATTTAGACTCACTGTTTCATTTTTGGCATCAGCAACTGACATATAAAAAGTATTTTGTAAATTATTACTTCCTGTATCAGCATCCATTTTATCATTATAGTTTCCGCTATCGAAATATTCTTTCAAAGAATCTAATGCTATGCCTCCATTTTTATTATCATACATTTTGTTAATATAATAATATACCCTCAAAGCTGAGTTTTTGACCATTAAGCCATAACCATTAGAGTGCATGATGATATTTGAGTCTTGAGCATTTGTTGGACTTCCGATAGAAACATCTTTGGCTCCGTTTATATTGATTCCGTTTTTCCCAATAAATTTTACAGTATCAACGTATGATTCAGGTCCAATCTTATTTTTCCTAATTGTAATAAATCTTGTGCTGTCATTAGCTATGTCAATACCATGGTCGGTAGTGCCTATTATTATGTTATTATCTATGAAAATGTCAAAAGCATTTAGAACCGAAATTCCTGAGCCGCCGTGCTTACCAACTTTATTGTTTTGTCCTACACATCCGATGCAATTGTTTTGAACATATATTTGTGATGGTTTTTGATAAAGATTAGGTTTGTTGGTGTCAAGAAAATAGACAACGTTTCTTTCTATTCTTACTCCGTGCTCATTATTAGCACTTATTATATTATCCTTGATATAAATATTTTTTAAGCTATGAGTTATAAAGACTCCTGAGCCATCATTAGGAAATATTTTCGAAGTATCATTATTTGACCCAATGTAATTCCTTGAAATGATGACATTTTTTGTGGAAGCGCCTAAAATATTTATGCCGTGGTATTTGTTTCCAGAAATAATATTTCCATTATTGCCGACTGTATCCCCGATAATTAGAAATTTACTTGAATCGGCGGTATTGCTTATCTCAATTCCTATTGAACCATTTGGTAGTGCTTTCTCTTGCTTATTATCAAGGCCGATAATATTTGATTGTAGAACTATATCATAACCGTTTAATGAAATGCCATTGTATTTATTCCCAGAAACTAAGTTATTTATAATTTTATGGTTGAATCCACTTATAACAATTCCAAAGGAATTTGAAATGGTTTCGGTACCTTGCTTGTTAGTACCAATTTTGTTATTTTCTATCACAATGTTATTGCTTCTTTGAATTAGAATGCCACTTCCTGTATTTCCGGAAATCACATTATTTCTGATTGTATCACCAGATGATAAATCAAATACTATACCACCATATATGGCGTGACCGGGGAATGCTGTTGCTCCAAAGGGATCTGTTCCAATATGATTTTTTTCTATTAGAGTATTAGTCTGACTAGCTTCTTTATTTCGAATGCCAATTCCACCGTATTCATTGCTATTAACAGTGCTGTATCTGATAATATTGTGTTGTCCATCAATAATATTTATTCCATAACGTTCATTTGGTACTGGATTTTGAAGATTATCCATTCCTGCCCAGCAATATTGAATTATATTGTGATTGCTATACAGTGCCTGTAAGCCACTACCACCATCACCTTTATTACCATAAAGTAAGAGAGAATAATAGCCAGGTTCTTCTTTACCAATTGTGTTTCTATTAGCATAATTCAAAAGTATTCCTGGGCCATTATTGAAACAGGAGACAATATTTGATATTACACCATCATTAACTTTCCAAAACAAACCAAATCTATCAAAATTCCTGAATTTGACATCATAAAGTTGAGAACCATCTCCCTGGAATGCTAAGCCACCTGATACCTTTGATCCTTCTAAAGGTTCCAGTACAATTCCTTTCCCTTTGAATATAACTGGTACATTAATAGCAGGTAAGTCTCTCTGTAATTTGATAACCTGATATTCAATATTTGCACAATTAATTATTGCGGGAATACCATGTTTATTTATATTTTGAATTGCTGATCTCAGAGTTGGGGGAGAAAAAATATCATCATTCAGATCAAAATCGGGTAAATCGAGTGTAGAACCTATTATATATTCATTCCCTATAATTTCCATAGTTATAAAAATTTGGATGGATATCATAAACAAAAAAAAAGTAAACATTCTGTACATATTAGACCTCGGGTTAAATTATTGTAATTTATTAAGTAAATGAATTTTTAATATAAATTAAATTTTTTTTAAATTAAAACAATTATTTATTAAATCCAAATAAAATATTAGATTAAATCCAAATAAAAATTTAGATTTATCGGAATTACAATCAATGAAGTAATTATAAAGGGGTTTTAGACTGTCTATTAATGCCTGCTGTTGATAATAATATAAATTTTTATTTTTATAAGATTTTATAAAATCAAATTCTTGGCATACTACTGGTGAGTTTTCAAATTAAATTGTTTCGATAATGTTTTGTAAATATAGTTTCATGGTTTTACTTCCACCAAATTAACGGTTTAATTATTTATAATCTAAATCGTTTATGCTAATTTTTGTTTCATCTTCAAACTCTACTACTACCCCGTCAGTCCTTTTGGACTGCCACCCCTTCCCAGAAGGGGAATTCCCCTCTTTAAGAGGGGAGGTGTTAAAAGAAGTTTGACAGGGTGTATCATTCCCCTCTTTAAGAGGGGTTAGGGGTGTGTCCATCCACTCTTTTAGAGTGGTAAGGGGTGTTAAAACCTCTCTCAAATAACCCATTACACCATCTAAGTCCTTCTTTACATCCTCATCAAGTATATGAATAACTTTTAATCCAAAACTTTTTAAATACTCATCTCTTTCCTTATCATATTCAATTTTTTTATTATGACTACCACCATCTATTTCAATTTAAACACCAATGTCTTTAATAAAAAAATCAACTATATAATTTCCTATAATTTTTTGACGGTCAAAATCTAATCCAAGAAACTGTTTACCTTTTACTCTCTTCCAAAACAATACTTCCGATAAATTCCCAGCTTTTCCTAATTCACGGGCTTTATTTTTTAAATTAGCATTGTATGGTAATTCGTACCATTTCGGGAACATCCCTGTATCGCCTTTATGAGAGGTTTCTAACACCCCTGTATCCCCTCTATGAGAGGGGAATAGTTTATCTAACGTAATCACGTAGTTTGAGTTTTTGACAAACTTCGGTTTGTTCCAAATTTTTACCAGTTCATCTTCAAATTGAGGAATAAAATCAATAATATTAAAGGCGATATTTTTGAGAATTTGCAGTTGATTGACTCTATCTGCGCTCCAGTAGTTCCACTTTTCAAAAGGGGGGCAGACGAAGTCTGACGGGGTATTCCTTCCCAAAAGTATTGATCAATCCAAAGTTTAAACTGTTCCTGTAAAAATGCTTTTGCATTTTTATTGATAAAAAAATCTACCTCGCTTTGCTTTTCAAATACTCTAAAAGCTTTTTCTAACTGCTCTTCTGTTATGTTTATTTGTTTTTTCTTTAATTCTTTTAAAATCTCTTCTGTTTTAGTTATTCTTCCTTTTTCTGAATAATAAACATTGAAATGAATTGTTTTATCTCCTTTTACTTCTTTTAATTCATATATTAAACTTCGTTTTTCATTTGCTTTTTTATGCTCAAGGTTACTAACATCAAAAAAGAATTTATGATTATCTACTTCTATCTCAAGACTTCGAAAAATCCTATCTGTTTTTACATAATAAAGCATCAGTGTTTTCCAGAATAATATTACATCTTTATCATTAGTATAGACTTTTTCGTATACATTATTGTGAAACGGTGTTGAATTAAAATAAATACTACCTGATTCTGTAAAATATCTATTGAAAAGATTATACAACTTATCAAAAAGCTCTTCCCTAAACAAAGGATATTTTTTTAATGCTTTTTCTATATCTTGCTTTAACAATTGATCTATCTTACTATAATAATTAGACTTTATTTTCATTAGGTTCACAAATCCACCTCTCCCTTCTATCTTGGCACCGATGAATACATCCAGTAATGCTTTGTAAAATTTTTGTTCTTTGGTCATAAGTTTTATTTAATACGTTCTCAAAAGTAAAAAAAATACAAAAAACGTTGAAAAAATAAAAAATTTCGTTTTGAAAATTTGTTTTCAAAATAAGTTAATATAGAGAATAAAACAATCTCCCGATTAAAAAGAATTGCCCAAAAATTATTCTTGATTAAAATCCCAAATTTTTAGAACTGAAATATGAATGGTAGTTAAAAAATTTATAGGATTATTGAGTTTTTTTCATTTATTGTTCCTTTGGTTATTAAGAATTAGAGATATTTTATTTTCAGCTACATCATCCATTGGATTGAGGGATTTAAATATCGAAATATTCCTATTTTATTGTTTCCTGTATTATCTTTATAATGTTTTTCACCATCGACATAGTGAAGTCCCAATTTCAAACGATTTCCATTAATTAGCCAATTCACTCCTACAGCCCATTCTCTATGCAGCGAGGCTCGAGTAAAGGGATTATAGCCTTCGGTTTCGTATTGACTATCAGGTCTGGTGGCTGTGTGCATAATTGAGAATTGTAGAATTTGGCCTTTGCTTAAATCGAAGTTCCAGGCTCCTTTTATCACATAGGAATTATCAGTTGTAATTTTATAGGTATTATTATTTAAGGATTCTCGATACAACCATAGGTATTCTCCGAGTAAATCGAGAGGTCCATAATTAAGCTGAGCATCTAGTCCATAAAGCATATTATTTTTCAATATGTTTGTTTTACTTTGATAGGTTGCGTTAGCACCCAAACTCAGTCCTTTTCTTTTCATCAAACCAGACTGTGAATAAACGAGTTGATATGTATCCATTTCAGGATCACCAATCATCCAAACAGCTCTTGCAGTAAACAGTGGCGACCAGATTGAGTTATCACCCCTGATTAGCGGATGACTTGGATCAAATATGCCTACATCGTATAAAAAACTATGTTGTTCACTTTTCATAAAGCCACCTAAATTAATACCTGTTTCCCGTCCTATTCCTCTTCCAAGTATATGTACACGAGGATGAAAACTTGGTTGCCCTTTCTCCTGAGAAATATTGAAAGCAGATGTGTAGATCGATTCTTTGCCTGCTCTTGGTCTAAAGTAACCAACTGTTATGTTAATATAATTAGAGAATTTATATGTTAAAAAAGCATCCCTGATTGAAAATGTTTGATTATCATTAAAATTGGGGCTACCGAGTGAGGCTGTTAAGCTGTCTTTACCAATTCCATCGTAATAAAATCCAATATAGAAACATGCTTTGCTATTTATCTGCCCATTTAATCCAAAGCGAGCTCGACGCAAATGAATATCAAACCTTGGAGTTGCTTCTGTCACAGGTGATTTAAGGGTTATAGTATTCCACATTTGAATATACTGCAAAAATTCAACAAAACCACTATCGCTTAGGCTCAATTTTGCTCGCCAATCGGGGAATTCTTGTGCTAATAATGTAATTCGGCTAAAATGATAAATGAACACTGCAATTAATAAAAAATACACTTTACTTTTCATTTTGAAGCCCATTTCAAAATTTTATGAAATCTACTATTTTTTTGTAAAACCAGAAACTCAACATTAAAATTAACATTATCTTAACAATTATAAAATCTTATTTTCATTTGGTAATTATTTTGGTGGGTGAGAATAAATTAGTGTGTAAGAGTTGGCAGATTGACGATTGTTTTTTAAGAACGCAAATAATCAATAGATGAATTGCATTTGAACCTCCAACAGAACTGTCATAGGAAGCACTGAATTGATAGTTTCGCGCGTTGGTGCTGTTAGCGGTTCTTTGGTTATCTGTTGTCTCTTCAAGTTTCATTCTTTGCTAACCTTATTGATAATAGTCATTAAGTTAACCATACTTTCCTGGCTTACTTTTGTAAGTCCACGATTAGGTCTGTCAAGGTCTATGATGAGTATGAACGAAATGGTAATTACAAGACATAAAATGATTGAGGGATATCTTGCGTATGTTGCAGCTAAACCATTTCCATATCCGAGAATACCTAATGCTAAGACAGCAAATAGAAAAAGTCCGAGTAATACAATTTCGGGAACGTGATTAGAAATAGCAATGTCTCTTTCAGTTTTAATGTCAATTAATTGATTAATGGAAGTCACAAATAAACCTGCCGGGACAGAAAGAGGGTTGTTTTCAGTAGCCACAAAAGCCTCGTCCCACATTAGTGTCTGAAGTCGTTTTGCTTCCAAATTTAGTTCATCTCTTTCTTTTAAAGGAATATTTGCTCTTGAAGTAATACTAAATTCCACATTTACATATTGTTTAAACAATTCAATCATTTTAGTTCGTTGATTTTCGGGCAATAATTTTGACCTTAAAACAGCCGTTCCAATAGCGTTAGATTCTTTAACAACCATTTGTTTTCTATTGTCAAAACGTGAAAGTGCCATAGCAAAAGTGAATCCTAAAAGAAAAGTAAATATGGTCAGAATAGCAGTTTGTATGGTGGTAATTTGAGCTTTCATGGGTTGGGTCATTTCAACTTTTGCCTTTTTCCCAATCCAATAACCTATCTCAACTGAAATAAATAGCGATACAAGAGTCACCAATGCAATTATCCATTCAGGTATGTAATATAAAAATTCTTCTGTCATCTATTGGCTCTTTCATTTTTAAATTATTGAATTGTACGTCCGTTACTCTTGCCCATAGCATAAATTTACACAATAAAATATTAACAGCAAATATAAAGGAATAAACTAATTTTTAATATATCAAATAAATGTGGGTTGAGGTTTTGGGCTTTTGTTATATTAAACTGCTAAATTTTTTATTAATGTTGCGTAAACAAATTGGGATTTTTATCACTTAAAACTGATTCAAGGTTGAATAATCGATTTTACTCCTTTAACAATTCTTTATAGAATATTTTAAATGCTATTTTCTTTTTGTTTTTTACATTTAAATAAAATCTATTTTATTGACATTGCAAGTTTAATGGTTAAATGAATTGGAAGTCCGGGATTTGCCAATTGATTAGTATCTCCAACAAAATATAAGTCTTTATGTGGATAATAAAATGCAAATGAACCTGTTGAACCTGAATGTCCTAATAATTCCCCTTTACCCATAAAAAGAGTCAATATATTATTTAATGGAATTTGCATATATCCACCTCCATAATAAATTGGGCCCATAGTAATTTGCAATTTTCTATATCTGGATAGTTTTTCAAAAATGCTTTGCGGGAAAAAATATCCTTTAAAAAATGCTTTTAAGAATATCATTAATTCACGCGCTGTTGTGATTGTGTTGCCACCACCACGCAAACTCATAATCAATTTTGGGCGGTATAAGGATTGATTTTTGTAAAAAATGTTAGGGACGAAGTCTTCCTTGACAGGCAAATATGTTTTCGTTAAACCTAATGGTTCGAAGATATAATTATTGAAGACTCTTTCTAAGGGAGTTTGTGTTATTTTTTCGATAATTTCGCCTAGCAACTGAAAATTGAGGTCAGAATAATAGGCTTTTTTCCCAAATGGTGCAAAGCGCGGTTTTAAGGTCTTTGTTATTTTAATTAATTCATTTGTGTTTATGTGAAAGTCTTCTTTAATTGCTCGTTTAATTATACCTCCTTCTGCTTCATAGTCAGGTAAACCACTTGTTTGAAACAGCAAATCTGAAATAGTAAGTTTGTGTGAATAATCCACTCCTTTGTATTTATGCAATCCGTTGAAAGTTTTTTTATCATAATAATCTACCACAAGATTGTCCAACGAGAGCTTTTTCTGTTCCTGCAAGATTATTATGCAGGTTGTAGTAAAAAGTTTTCCAACACTTGCCGCTTGAATAGGTGAATCAATTGTTTTTCCACCGTATTCAAAATAAACAGAAAAATCACCACTACTGTTTTCTACCAACAAAACCGCTTCGTAAATTTTCTTGGAATTAGTTAAACTTTTAAATTTTTTTCCAATTATTTCTTTGTTATCCATATTATATCCTAATTTATTTTCTATTACATTGAGCTTTTAATCAATCCTAGTATTGCACTTTACGTTTCGCGCGTTTGTTTCCTAAGAGTTTGCTGGGCTATTTTCTTTTACCGACATGGAATTTTGAGCGTGCTATTTCGTAAGCTTCCCGGTTTTTGATATCAACCTAAATCATTATGGCATATGAATTTGTTGTGCTGATCTTTAATCATATATTAAGTCGTCATTTAATAATGCTCTTAATGATAAAAAATTTATTTAATCTTTTAAAATCTTGCCAGTACGAATCCATTTTGACTGCATATGCCATGAACCATCTGAACTCTTTTGCAATTCAGCATCCCATTGGTAGGTGGTTGGCCATTTTTTAAATACTTTGGCTACTGTAAACAAAAACCAAGTAGAAAATTTAGTTATTTTGGGATTCCAACCTTTTGATGGAACCATCCTTATATGTACGGTTCCCTTGTCAGATTGTATGGTATATTCACCGGAAATACTTCCTACTGACTCATGTCCGGAAATAGTAAACTTGCCCTTATATTTGGCGTTTGACGGAATAGTATTCAAATTTGGAAAAGAAGGGCTAAAACCTATGGTAAGTAAATGAATATTATTTTGCAAACTCATTGATTTAATAGATGCATTTTGATCAATCCATTCAATTTCGTACGTACAGTTGTCTTTTTGAATGGTGCTCTGACCCACTATTGTTTTAAGAGCATCCAACTCTCCATTATACTCCGGATTTAAAGTTGCTATCAATGGTTTAGGGCTGTATCGAGTAAAAGTCATTTTTTGCCAGTCCATAGGAATTGGAAGGTTATCCAATTTGTGAGATTTGTCATTTATGGAAACCTTAATATTTGTATTATTTCTTCTGACGAAATAGAAATCATGCAGTAGAATCATTGGCAATGATGTCGGATTAGTTGCAGCATCTCCCATTGGTGCCAACAAACCGAATGGCTTTCTTTTACTTTTATTTTTTTCTATAATTAAAATTTCAACCTCTCTTGCCAGCATATCCTGGAATTTAAAATGAGCTTGAACACCAAAGTCATTCACTTCATAAAATGCTATTTCCATATCGACTGGTATCATTTTGTTTAAACCTGCTCCGGCAATGCTGTATTTTAAGGAATCCAGTTTCAGAGATTTTTGATGGTAAACATCAATCTTTTTATCTGTTCTCCATCCAATGATCAAATATCCGGTACCATTTATGGTGTCATCAAATACCTGAGGTTCAAAACCAAGGTAAAGCGAGTCAGGATCTTTTTCAAAATTGATCAGAAGCAGTTTTTCCATTGGGTCGATCTCTATCGAAAATGGAAATATTATTTTGATAGAGTGATTATTTACAATCATATCTTGAGCGTATGAATTATTCATTATTACAAGCATTAAATTTAGCACCATTACTATGGTTCTGATTCTGCATAACTTCTTTTTTGTCATCTAAATTTATATGTTTTATCTAATTAATCGAGTTATTTCACAAATGAATTACAACAAGCTGTCTTCTATTCTGCATTTCGCCCAATGGCTTGCTGCTATACTCTGTTTTAATGATTATAACTGTTGTAAGGTGATGTTTTGCTTTTTTCCCCTGAATTAATTTTAGAAAAAATTTTAATTTTTTCGTCAAAGTGTCCGCTGAAGCGATAAGTGAATCCACAAGCGAGGTGGTTAATTCAATCAGGTGGGCCCTGAGGGACTTGAACCCCCAACCTACGGATTATGAGTCCGCCGCTCTGACCAGTTGAGCTAAGGGCCCTAAACTTTGGTATTTCAAAAATATATTCCTAAGCAAAAATCAGATTTTAGAGAATTACAATTTAATAAAATTTTTATTTTTTTCAAAAAATTTTAAAATTTGTACTATATTAGAGGTTATGAACTTATTTTTATTAACTTGTATCCTCTTTTTTAATGAAAAGTGAATTTATTTTATGGGAAATGAACTTCAAAAAGATATCGAACAACCTAAAGGCAAACTTTACATAGTATCAACTCCAATTGGCAATATGGAGGATATAACGCTAAGGGCAATTAGAGTGTTGAAAAAGTGTGATCTTGTTATATGTGAAGAGATTAAAGATGGAGCCTATTTATTAAAGAAATTGAATATATCAAAAAAATTAGATACTCTTAATGAACAAAATGAAGACAGCAAAACTCAATACTTCTTGGAACAATTACTTAAAGGCAGACATTTAGCCCTAATATCAGATGGCGGTACACCAGTATTTGCCGACCCTGGCTTTAAACTTCTTCAATCAGCTTTGTATCACAAAATAGATATAGAAGTAGTTCCTGGTCCAACAAGCATTATGACAGCTTTGGTGCGAAGCGGATTTGATCTTTCCCAATTTTTATATGCTGGTTTTTTAAGTAGATTAAAAGATGAGAGAATATTACAATTGAAACATTTAGCTGAAGAAGCTCGTACGGTTGTAATACTTGAAACACCTTACCGCCTGTTAGCTATTTTGGAAGCTGCTGCTAAGGTGATGCCTAACCGTAATGCATATATTGGTATGAATTTAACAACTCAATACGAGACTCATCACTATGGTACTTTCAAGGAATTATATGATAAATTTAATGGCAAAAGAATTAAAGGTGAGTTCGTCATTTGTTTCGAAGGTAAAAGTTATTCTGATTCGGTGAGTAGGATGAAAACTAACAAAAGAGAGAGTATCAAAAAAAACAAGTCTATTAATTTTAAAAAGAGAAGAAGATGAAACCTGATTTAATTATTGAAGGTAATTTAGTTGATATTTTTTCAAGAGTAATTTATCCTGCATCGCTTGAGATAATTAATGGAATTATATATAAAATTGACAGATTAAGAAAAAGTCAATCAGATTTTTTTATTCTTCCACCTTTTGTTGATAGTCATATCCATATCGAAAGTTCATTATTGGTTCCATCGGAATTTTCACGAGTTGTTACATCTTTCGGTACAGTTGCAACAGTTTCCGATCCACATGAAATTGCAAATGTTTTAGGGATTGATGGCGTTCTATTTATGATTAAAAATGGAAAACAAAGCCCTTTTAAATTCTATTTCGGAGCGCCTTCTTGTGTACCAGCAATAGATTTTGAGAATTCGGGTGCTAAATTATCTCCTATGGAAATCGAATTATTGCTTAAACAACCTGAAATTCATTATTTAAGTGAAATGATGAATTTTCCTGGAGTAATAAATCAATCGCCTGAAGTTATTGAAAAGCTCAGCTTAGCTCAAAAGTATTGCAAACCTGTTGATGGTCATTCACCAGGACTAAGAGGTACAGATCTTTTAAAATACATAAGTGCCGGTATTACAACTGATCATGAAACTTTGACTCTCGAGGAAGCAGTAGAAAAGATCCATTATGGAATGAAAATATTAATTCGTGAAGGTTCTGCTGCTAAAAACTTTGAGGAATTGCATCCGTTAATAAAAATGTTCCCAGATACTGTTATGTTTTGCAGTGATGACAAACATCCCGATGATTTAATTGAATCTCATATAAATGAATTAGTTAAACGCTCATTAAATTTGGGATATGACCTATTTGATGTTCTACAAATCGCATCTTTAAATCCTATTAAGCATTATAATCTTGATGTAGGATTGTTAAGAGTAGGTGATGATGCTGACTTCATAATTATTGATAATTTAAATGATTTCAATATTTTGAAAACTTACATCCAAGGAAATCTTGTTGCTGAAAATGGGAAATCTCTAATCCCTAAAACAAATTCCGAAAAACCCAATAAATTTAATTGTTCTTATAAAAATCCTGATGATTTCAAGGTAGAACGAAAAGGGAATAAGATTTTGGTAATTAAAGCCATAGATGGAGAGCTTTTCACTGATATGGAATTTTTTGAAATTAATTCGAATAATAAATATATTGATTGCGATATAGAAGCAGATATATTAAAATTAGTTGTTGTAAATAGGTACATTGATTCAAATCCATCTGTAGCTTTTATCAAGAATTTTGGATTAAAACAGGGAGCAATTGCTTCGAGCGTTAGTCATGATTCGCATAACATTATTGCAGTAGGCACAAATGATAAAGACTTGTCCGAAGCTATCAACATTATCGTTGAAAACAAAGGCGGTCTAGCGGTCACATTTGGTAACTATCGTGAGATTTTGCCATTACCAATTGCTGGAATTATGACTGATGAAGATGCCTATTATATAGCTGAGAGATACAAACTATTACAAAATAAAGCAAAAAAACTTGGTTCACATTTGAAATCCCCCTTTATGACGCTCTCTTTTATGGCATTGCCAGTGATACCTAAGCTGAAATTAACAGATAAAGGTTTATTTGATGTTTCTAAATTTGAATTCACTGAACTACAATTTTAATTCATTTGGCATTAGATATGAAAATCAAAATTACTACTTTAAAAAAGAGGGATAAAAGCCTACCATTGCCAAGTTATGCAACTAAAGGTTCTGCGGGTATGGATATTTATGCTTCATTAGAGGAACCGGTTTATATCGAACCTGGCGGTATAGCGCTTATTCCAACTGGTATTGCATTAGCACTTGAACCGGGTTTTGAGTGTCAGGTGCGTTCCAGAAGTGGGCTTGCTTTAAAATATGGTATTTTCGCTTTAAACTCTCCGGGTACAATAGATTCTGATTATCGAGGTGAGATAAATATAATTTTAGCGAATTTCGGTAAACAAACATTTAAAGTTTCAAATGGTGATCGAATTGCTCAACTTGTTGTTGCCCGCTACGAAAAAGCTGAATGGGAACTTGTAGATGAACTGCCAAAATCAGAACGCGGTGCTGGTGGTTTCGGAAGTACAGGAATTTAACCTTCTAAGACTTCGCCGAATAAGGTTGCTGAGGTGCACCGATTTATTTTGACTTTAATTAAATCGCCCATTTTATGAGTTAGATTGTGATTTGGGAAAATGGTTACTTTATTTGTATCGGTTCTGCCTTGCCATTCATATTTATTCTTTTTACTCGGTCCTTCGACGATAATAGTATGAGTTTTACCTATTTCGCTTTGGTTTTTTTCGGCGGAAATCGAATTTTGTAAGTTTATAATTTCATTCAATCGCCTGATTTTTACGTCATCCGGAACATCATCATCAAATTCGTATGCTTTTGTACCTTCTCGAGGAGAATACTTGAACATAAAGGCACCGTCATATTGAACTTGACGTAATAAATCAAGAGTCATCTGGTGATCCTCTTCGGTTTCAGTAGGAAAACCGGCAATGATGTCAGTTGATAAGCTACAATCAGGCATTAAGTCCTTGATTTTCTTAATACGTCCCAGATAATGCTCGACTGAATATACTCTGTGCATTTTCTTTAGGATACGATTAGAACCAGATTGGACGGGTAAGTGGACGTGTTTACAAATATTATTGTATTTAGCCATCATTTCTATTAACTTGTCGCTCATATCTTTAGGATGTGAAGTCATATATCTTATACGCATCATTGGAAATTCTTTTGCACATTCTTCAAGTAAATCAGCAAAATCCTGTTTTGTTTGAGGGTCTTTGAAGCTATTTACATTTTGACCAAGTAATGTTATTTCTTTTATATTTTGTTTATTCAATGCACGGATTTCCATTAAAATAGATTCAATTGTTCTTGAACGTTCTCTGCCACGAGTGTATGGAACAACACAATAAGAACAGAAATTATTGCAACCCCGCATAATTGAAATCCAGGCGCTGATTCCCTCAGTTCTAAGTGGGGTTATATCTTCATAGGTTTCCACTTTGCTAAGCTCTACAGCAATACCTTTTATTCCGTTTTTTGCATCATTTAGTAATTGAGGAAGACTTCTATATTGATCTGGACCGACAACGAGACTTACAATTTCTTTGTTTTCGATTAATTGCATTTGCAATCGTTCTGCCATGCATCCGAGCACACCGACAACGAGTTTATTGTTCTTTTTTTGGTATTGCTTAAGGTGTATAAGCCTTTTATTGATTGTTTGTTCGGCATTGTCTCTTACAGAGCAGGTATTCAAGAGAATGACATCTGCATGAGCTGGGTCATTTGTGAGTCCATAGCCAGCTGAATTAAGCACAGATGCCACAATCTCACTATCGCTTAAATTCATTTGACAGCCGTAGGTTTCAATGTAGACTTTTGATTTATTCATTGATTTTGTTAGCAAATTTTATATCCTTATTAATAATTTAGTTTTGTCTAAAATTCTAAAATAATAATTTTTTCAAGGCAAAGCAAGAACCCCAAGAATACATTCACGCGAAGCACCAGTTACAGAAGTTATATTGGCAGGTATTTCCAGAATTCTCAGGCAGGCAAGATAGGCAAAGCATATAGCTTCCTTTGCTTTGCTGGGTATGCCTAAATCATCACTTTTTATAATCAATGCCTCTGGTAAATTTTTTTTCAGTAACGATATTAGAAAACTATTCAAAGCACCCCCACCTGAGACAATAATTCTTGAAGTTGGGTTGCAAAATTTTCGAATGTTATATGCAATACTCCAAGCTGTATAATATGTGAAAGTGTGTATTATATCGTTAGGAGGGTATATGTCTTTTATATCTTTTAATAAATCGTTGTATAGCTCTTTGTTAAATAATTCCCGCCCTGTTGATTTAGGTGGTTTATAGTAAATGAAATTAATTTTTTTGAGTTTATCAAATAAATCGTAAATAAGTTTACCTTCAATAGCGAATAAACCGTTTTCATCATAAGGTTTATCGAATAGATCATTAGCTGCGAGGTCAATAAATATGTTGCCAACTCCTGTATCGAATGAAATTACATCATTTTTTTTACATTGTCTAGGTATATAGGTAAGATTGGCAATTCCACCAATATTAAGAGCTATAGTGTCATATTCATTTGAAGCAAGAAAAGAGTAATCGAATATAGGAACAAGTGGAGCTCCTTGACCACCTACAGCTATGTCATTCGATCGAAAATCACCGATGACCGGTACATTTAGAATTGCAGCAAGTGTTGAAATTGATCCTATTTGATATGTTGAGGCTATTTTATGACCAAATAAATCTTTCCCATTCGGATTATGCCATACTGTTTGACCGTGAATGCCGATAGCATCGAGTTTAGATAATGGCATCTGAACTTTTTTTAATAAGCAGTTTATTGAATCAGCATATAGATGGGAAAGCAAAACATTTATGTCTGATATTAAGCTTATTGGAACAGGTTCCTGAATAATTTGCTTAACAGTATTCTTAGTTGTAACATTAAATTCGGTCAATTCCCAATCGATTATTTCAAATTGAATTACACTATCGTTATTTTTATAAAATTTAACCAATGCACAATCAATACCATCAAGCGAAGTGCCTGTCATCACTCCGCAGATCAATCTGGGGGTATCCAGCCAGCTATATCGGTTTTTTATCATATAAATAAATTACCGCTAAAGTCATTATTAATGACCTAAAATCAAAATGATTTTGGTAATTTTTAATTTAAACCAAAGTTAGAATCGGAATTATTTTCTTTTGTATATCTCCGGCAACTGAGACAGTTAAATCGTTATTGATAATGACATCAATTTCACTACGGAATCCAATTTTTTCATCAGGTATATATATACCGGGTTCAATTGAAAAACACGAACCGGGAATTATTTTTCTTTCATCTTTAGTTTCTAAATTATCAATATGGGCACCATTACCGTGAACTTCTTCGCCGATATTATGTCCGGTACGATGAATGAAGTTTTTAGCATAACCGGCATCAGAAATTATTTTACGAACCGCATCATCAATTTCCCAGCCATAAAGCGTTTGCTTATTAGCAAATCTTTCCTTAACTAAATTCAATCCTGTATCACGAGCATTAATGACGATTTGAAAAATTTGTTCTAATCTATCTGGAACCTGATTTCCGATAAATCCCATCCAAGTAATGTCGTAGTATATGCTACCTGGTTTATTTAATTTAGCCCATAAATCAAAAAGCACAAGATCACCTTCTTTCATAAAGAAGCTATTTTCTTTATTTGGTTCAAAGTGTGGATCGGCAGCGTGTTCATTTATTGCCACAATTGGTCCGTCTTCCCAAAATAGACCGTTCAATTCCATTAATTCTTTCATATAGCATTGAATTTCGAATTCGGTTGGGTTTTGTCCTTCTTTAATTCTTTTGGCAATTTCTGTAAAGGCTGAATCTTTAACCATTTGCAAAATTTTGCCAGCTTCGATATGGCTTTGTATATCTTCGTCGGTAAGGTGTGATTCAAATTTGCTAACTAAATCTGCACTGGAAACGACTTCAATGCCGAAACTACGTACTAACTCAATAGTGCCACCATCAACTACAGAAACATATGGAATAGCGTTCATTGGTGAGTATTGCATGGCTACTTTTTTTGAAGCGCTTAGGATATTTTTTAGTAATTCATGTTGCTGTTGCCATGGTAAATAAATAAATTTTTGTCCCGGCAGATGGTCCAAGCTCCAAGGTTCTATTGCATGCACAAGCTTTTTGGGTTCGCCTGTTGCTGGTATGTAGTAATACCAACGACGTGAACGAAGCCTTGAATCTATTTTCAGCACTCTAGCAGCAATTTGATCCCGTGAATGAAAATCATAAAATAACCAACCATCTAATTGACTCTCTTGTAATGCTTCCTGAATAGAATTTAAATCCATTATGACACTCCTCGTTAAGTTGAAAAATATTTTGAAATTAAAGTTAAAAAAATATGTTTAAATAATAAAGAGTTTTTGCAACTTGATAGGTATTGTTTGGTATTGATTTGATATTTTACGGAAATACTAATTATGTTGGAATTGATAAAGAAAATTAGCAAATTTGTTAAAAATAATATGGGGTTGAATATGAAATTTTGGATATCAATAATTTTAATTTTTGGAATAAATTATCTTTTTGCTCAAAGACAAATTGATATTTTAAACGATACTGCTTATGTTGAAGATTTAATGAAATTACAGCAATTGATGGGATTACAAGACAATGCTTATGATATAAAAAATTATATGATTAATAGATTCAGAACTATGGCAAATGAGGTTGATTCTGTATATTGGGCTAATCTTTCAAATTCTATTGATATCAGTGAATATTTAAGAATGAATGCTTTAACTTTTGCAAGCGTTTTTAGTCGCGAAGAGATCAAAGAATTGTTAAAATTCTACGAAAGCCCGCTTGGGAGAAAAGTAGTTTTAACGATGGAAGCAATTCATTCTGAACTTGCCAATAATGAAGGACTTTGGGCTGAATCTATTCGTGTCATTATATTAAAAAAATTGCAAGAGGATGGATTGATTGATTATTATGAATTAAAACCTGAAGATTTCGAACAAAATCAGGAAAATAATGACATTGAAATAAAATAGAGGTATTTATGTCTAATGACCCTGCCAGCATGTTGCAAGATTATCTTGTATTCGGCGAATATGATGGAGTAAATCCATCAATTAATGATTCATCTACTTATACCTTTCGCTCACCTGAGAAAATGGCTTTATTATTCGAAAGAGAAGTTGAAGGTTGTTTTTTATACTCCCGGCATACCTGTCCGACAATTGAATATTTAGATGGTGCTTTGGCTATCATTGAAGGTACCGAATCAGCTCATTCAACATCATCTGGTATGTCAGCAATTGCTTGTTCGATTTTGCAAATTTGCAAATCTGGTGATGAAGTAATTTCGAGCAGAACTATTTATGGCGGTACCTATGCTTTATTCAAAAATTTCTTATCAAAATTTGGTATTACTACTCATTTTGTACCTATAACTAATATTGATGCAATACGTTCAAAAATCACTGACAAAACAAAAATTCTTTATTGCGAGAGCATCAGTAACCCATTGCTTGAAGTAGCTGATATACCAAAATTGCGGAAGCTCTGTGATGAATATAATCTTAAGCTCATTGTTGATAATACATTTAGCCCGCTTATTATAACTCCTTATAAACTTGGTGCAGACATAGTAATATATAGTTTGACCAAGTTCATAAATGGAGCAAGTGATTGCGTTGCCGGAGCTATATGTGCTGACAAAGAATTTATACAATCATTAAAAAATGTCAATAATGGTGCAACAATGCTTCTTGGACCTACACTTGATAGTTTAAGGGCACAGAGTATTTTGAAAAATATGAGGACACTGCACGTTAGGATACAGAAACACAGCTACAATGCCCAATACATAGCAGAAAAGTTGCAGGAACTTGAGCTAAATGTCCATTATCCAGGATTACCAACTCATCCACAGCATAGCTTAATGAAGTCATTAATGAATGATGGTTATGGTTTTGGCGGTATGCTTACATTAGATGCCATCAATGAAGAAATTGCCAATAATTTGATTGTAAAAATGCAAGAAGAACTTGTTGGATACTTTGCAGTTAGTCTGGGATTTTATAAAACATTGTTTAGTCCACCCGGTCATAGCACTTCTTCTGAAATACCTGAAGAAGAACAGCGCCAAATAGGTTTGACACCCGGTCTAATTCGATTCTCTATTGGATTAGATAATGATATAGAAAGAACCTGGCAAAGAATGATTAAATGCTTCCGTGAAGTTGGATTGATTAAATAAATGAAAAAATTTGATTTACCTGATAATTTAAAGCAAGCATATAATTTATTGAAAATCAACATTAGGAAAAGACTAAAAGAGCTATATGCAATAAGTGAACAAGATATATTTTATGAGCTTTGTTTTTGTCTGTGTACACCACAGTCTAAGGCGAGAAATGCTATTATAGTAGAAGAAAAATTGCGTAAAAGGAATTTTTTCAAGCAAAATTTCAACCCAATTGATATATTACGAGAATCAAGTCACTACATTAGATTTCATCAGCAAAAATCCAATAATTTATTGTCTGCTAAAGATAAATTTGATATTATTAAATCTATGTTAAAGCAGGATATACCAACTTTTGAGAAAAGGCTCTGGCTTGTCAGAAATATACGTGGTTTGGGGATGAAAGAAAGTTCTCATTTTTTGAGAAACATTGGATATCGTCACTTAGCTATATTAGACAGACATATTTTAAAACATCTTGTTTTATGCGGTGTTTATGATGATATACCCAAAATAACATCAATAACAAAATATCATGAAATTGAATCCAATTTTAAGGAATTTTCCAAGAAAGTGAATATAAGTATAGATGAGCTTGACTTACTTTTTTGGAGCTACGAAACCGGCCAAATATTGAAATAGTTCAGGGCTTAAGAAGTATTTTGCCTATAAATTCACCGCTTTCGAATAATTTATGAGCTTTGACAGCTTCACTTAATGGAAAAATGGTGTGTATATATGGTTTGATTTTACCGTTGAAAAATAAATTAATTAACTCTTTAAATTCCTTTCTTGTGCCTAAATAAATTCCATGGATAGAAATGTGCCTGAAATAAGTTTGTTGAATGTGTAGTTTTACTTCCATTCCTGTTAACATGCCACAAAGAAGAATTTTACCACCTTTTCTGACCATTGCAAAGCTACGTGGGAAAGTATCCGGACCTACATAATCCATAACTACATCAGCACCAATCTTTGTGATTTCATAAATAGATTTTACTATATTTTCATCATTCGTATTGAATACATAATCAGCCCCTATTTCTTTAAGTATTGACTGTTTCCAATCTTTAGTAGTTGTGGCGATAACATTAGCACCTAAAAGCTTGGCTATCTGTATTGCTAAAGTACCAAATCCACCGGAAGCACCCCAGATAAGGACAAAATCACCAGATTTTAGGTTACCTATGGTTTTAAGCGCGTGATATGCAGTCAAACCTGCAACTGGTAGAGCAGAAGCTGATTCGAGTGAGAAACCTTCAGGGACAGATATGAGTGAATTTTCTGGTACCTTTACATATTCAGCGTAAGAGCCGTGAATGTGCATACCATAATACTTCCAACCATCATTTAAATGCTCCATATCTGAAAATTTTGGATTCAAAGTATTAGGTAATATGATAGGATATGCTACAACTTGTTGTCCGATTTTAAAATTTTGCACTTTGTTACCAATTTTTTCAACAATTCCGGCAATGTCGCCGCCAAGTATATGTGGCATTTGTAATGTTAGTCCAGGATAACCATTCCTGATTACTGTATCTATTCTATTGATACTTGTATAAGCTAATTTAACAAGAACTTCATCATCATTAATTTTTGGTTTTTGAAAATCCTCTTCATATTCAAGAACTTCAGGACCACCATGTTGATTTATATATGTTGCTTTCATAATTTCTCTTATTATTTGTTCATAATTGATTAAAAATATCTTGCAAATTTAATTATTTTGCAGATTACTAAAATGAAAAGGTGCTTAAATTATGCCCAAACTGGCATTATTAATTGAATATGATGGAACAAATTATTGTGGTTGGCAAAGGCAATTGAATTCGCTTTCAGTTCAGCAAGTGATCGAGTCAGCTGTTGAGATGATTATAGCCAGCAAATTATCAGTAGTAGCAGCTGGTCGAACTGATGCCGGTGTTCATGCAAAAGGTCAGGTAGCACATATTAGTTTGATTGAGCCAATTAATATTCCGACAAATAAAATACCATTAGCTTTGAATTCATATTTACCTCTTGATATCAGGATATTAAAAGCTGTTATTACCGATGATAATTTCCATTCACGCTATAAAGCTGTAGCAAGAGAATATTCATATACTCTTACAACAAAATATTCAGTTTTTACTCGTCACTTCATAAGTTACATAAAATATAAATTGAACGAAAAAAGATTATTTAAATGTGCGGAATTATTTTTAGGAAAGCACGAATTTTTGAATTTTTCCAAAAAAAACGAAGAAACAAAAAATTATTTATGCAATGTTGAAAAATGCGAATGGGAGAAAATTGAAAATAATATTTATAAATTAACAATCCGTGCGGATCGGTTTGTCTATGGCATGGTACGCTCTCTTGTTGGAGCTATGATTGATGTAGCCAGAGGTCGAAGAAATTTTAGTGATATAATTGATGCTTTGAGTAATACTGAATCACATATTATAAGTCCGATGGCACCAGCCAATGGATTAGTTCTCGAAAAGGTTTATTATCCTGTTCAATATCAATTTTTTTCTTAAATTTACACGTGTGAAAATAAGAACAAAGTGTGAAAAATGACAAAAAAAATATTGCAAAGCAAAAAATCCATACTATTTATTGTAATATTAATAGTAATTGGCTGCGGAACAATTAATTTGTTTTCTCCTTCTGATGATTATGCTCTTGGTTTACAATTGGATGAACAAATTAGAGCAAATTCAAAAGAATATCCGATTTTAAAGAATGAGAAAGCAACAGCATATATTCAAGACATAGTTAATACGATAATCTATGCACCGGAAATCAAATACAGAGGCGTATTTGCATATAAAGTAAGTATTATAAATAATGATGAAGTAATAAATGCTTTTTGCACTCCTGGAGGCTTTATATATGTCTATACCGGTTTGCTCAGATTTGTAGACAATGAAGCCACACTTGCTGGAGTATTAGCACATGAAGTTGCTCACGCTGAATTACGTCATAGTACCCAGAGAATGACCAAAGCAGTAGGATTGGATATTTTATCAAGCTTAGTTCTTGGAAATAATCCTAATGAATCTGCACGAATCGCGGCTAATTTATTCACTGGTTTAGCCCTTTTGAAAAATAGCCGAGATGATGAATATCAATCTGATGAATATTCTTTTAAATATCTTTATTCTACCAGAAAATGGTATCCGGGAGCAATAAAGTTTTTTTTCCAGAAAACAATGGATAATCCTGATATTTTGGGGTTAAGAACTTTATTATCAACGCATCCGCTCGCTCCTGACCGCGTTGAGGCAATAAATAAAATGTTGAAGCAATATCAAATACCTCCACCAACTGAAGAAAATTTGCAATATAGGAAGTATAAAGAATTTTTAGCATTACTCAAATAGGGCTAATATATGCTAAGCACTTTTGAGCGATTTAAGAGTTCACAAGAGGTAAAAAAAACAAGATTATGCATTGGTATAGACCCTGTAATAGAACGATTACCAATACATTTGCAATCCGTCGAAGGCCTTAAACAATTTTGCAATGAAATTTTTGATTCTACTGAAGATTTATGCTGTTGTTATAAAATCAATTTTGCTTTTTTTGAATATTTAGGAGTAGATGGGTTCATTATCTTAAAGGATCTGATCAAAAGAATTGGTTCTAATGTGCCAGTAATTGCCGATGCAAAGCGTGGAGATATTGGTAATAGCTCACAATATTATGCTGAATCAGTTTTTAATTATTTTAATGCAGATGCGATTACCGTCAATCCATATATGGGTTATGATTCAGTTCAACCTTTTTTGGAACATAAGGGTAAATTTGTTTTCCTGCTTGGATTAACATCAAATCCTGGTTCACGTGATTTTCAAAGATTAATGGTTGAAGGTGATGTTCCGCTTTATGAGAAAGTTATAACTTTATCAAAAAAATGGGGTGATAATTATTCACTGGGATACGTTGTTGGAGCAACTCATCACAAGGAACTGAAACGTATTGCTGAGCTTGTGGATTCCTATATGTTACTTTTACCCGGAATTGGAACACAAGGCGGAAAACTTGAAGTTGCTATGGAGGCTATTAAAGGGAAAAATGCAATTATAAATGTTTCGAGGGATATTATTTTCCCCTCTCAAAATGAAAATTATCTCGAAAAAGTAAGAGAAAAAGCTCAATTTTATAAAGAAAAATTAGATTTGTCTTGATTGAAATGTTTAATCAAATTGAGAATATACCCGAAAGGGAACTACAGCAATATGTTCATTGTTTGCTTTCAGACCCTTCAGTAATTCGAATGACATATAGCGGAAAACGTTTACAGATTTTATCACCTGGACGCATAAATATTGATGGCGGACCTGATTTTGTTGATATGGCGATTATGCTCAAAGGTGAAATTATCGTCGGTGATGCTGAATTCCATCGTAAAAGCTCAGAATGGTTAAAACATGAGCATCATATAGATACTGCTTATAAAAAAGTTATTTTACATATAGTATTTGATTATGATAAGGATATACCTTTTGATAATGAAACCCTCATAATTGACACTAATGAATTACAAGACTTTTTTGTAACTAAACAAAAGGAAACTAGAGAGGTAAATTTATCGGACATCGAAGATATTCAACATTTTGCATTGCTTCGATTGTTAAGGAAAACCTCAGATGCCCAACGAATATTAAATAAAAATGGTTTGGCAAAATCTTTCGAAATTTTGCTTGGTGATTATTTAAGAAAATATTTTACAAGGAAGAAAAGACCTGTTTATAATTTAGATAGTCTGGCTATTTTGATTGAGAAAGCAACAGATAGCGAACATTTTAAATTTTTGGAAGAATTGGGAAATGAAAATTTTGAATTTATATCGGATAAATTGTTTAGATTATTAAAGGTAAAAATACATAATGAAGGTGGACATTTAAGGAGAGAAATAGTACTTAATTGCCTATTACCCTTGGCATTATGTATTGCAAATGAAGAGGTAAGAATATCTCTTTTTCAATGGTATTGGTCAACACCGGCATTAATTAAATACAGTAAATTGGAACGCAATTTCCCAGGCCTGCCACAAAATTATTTGTGGCAACAGCAAGGTATGCTTGAATATCTACGTGATTATGGAAAAAAGCCAAGTATAATATCGGAAACCATTAAAGAGTATGGATTTGCACAAATACTTACTTTTTACCACTTGGGTGGATTGACAAAAGAACCGTTAAGCGAGAGTGAACTTTAATTCATTATTGACTGGCGTAGAATTTCCTTCCTATATAAATCGAAACAATTAATGAAAAAATTGATTGCGTCAGCAAACTCTCCCATTTTTAATCTTGTAATGAGAGTTTTGGCATAGTTGTCTGGAATTTTTTTCCACATAACATCTCGTACCAACTTTGCATTGCAGTCATTTGTGTAGATAAAATTTTCAAAATGATTTATTATGAAGGCTTTATCTATGTTTGTGAAATGAGAAATTGATTCAGCAAAAATGTCTAAATATGTCATAAGCATTTCAAAGAAAAGTTAAACCATATTATCAAATTAGTTTTTGATTATTCAATTAATGAGACAATTTTGAATTCTTTTTATTGTTTTTAGTCAATTTTTGGCAAATTACAGGATTAAATGGTTGTTTTTCATTGATAAAAAATACCTCTGAAAACAATAATTCTTAGTGACAATTGTGTAATTCGCCAATCATCTTTTTTCAGGACTTTATTTAACGAGTGCGATACATTTATTGATATAGAGCTGTAGTAATTGTTACCAAGGTCTAAATCATATCCTAAATTTATTCCTGGACTTAAAATTATAAAATTAAAATCGTTTATTTTACCTTGTGATAATTCCCGAATTTGTGATGGTGGGTTGGTATTGAAGTAGAAGTTGTTAGGTTCAATTACCTTTTCATAAATTTTATAGTCATTTGATAGATTAAATCCTACGTCGAAGAATGCTGAAATGAAAAAATAGGAAGTTAATATTCTATATTTATATCCAGCAATTAAATTTATTGTATTTATTTTGCTATTTAGAGTAAATTCAGTTTTTAAAACAGTATCTGGATTTATTGGAAAAGAATTAAAAGATGAGAAATTTGCTGGTATTGATGAAAATGAAATCAAAGCAAAAATCGAATTATTTGCTAAGTGCCAATATTCTCCACTGAAACCAAAGCTAAAACCACTTGAATTCTGTCCGTTGAATTTACAGCATGTTATCGCTTCTTCAAATAATAAAAAATTACTTTTGTGCATAAAAAATGTTTTTTCTGCATTAAGTCCAAGAAAAAAATATGGATATTTCGATGGTAAACGGGGGGAATACTGCCAATCAAAGCCCTGGGAGATTAGCATTATTGAATTAAAACAAAAATATAGAAATGTTGCTATTAAAGTCTTTTTCATATTAACGGGCTATGATTACTTTGACATTACTTGAGAAAATACTGGCTTTCATTTCGAGATAATAAATTCCTGGTGGGATATTGTGTAAATCTTGAAAGTGTTTATGTCTGCCCTGGGGTTGGGAATATAGAGTTTGACTCAATACTTTTTCACCGAAAGAATTGTATAAACTAAAGCTGACGTTAGTATTGTAAGCCAATTCGAAATCAATCTCAATCATATCACTAGTAGGAATAGGTTTAATTTCATAAAGAGAAAATTTCAATCCCATTCGTTCATAAGCTTTATATTGTAAACCGCATACTGAATCTAATGAAAATGTTCCATTTGATATGTCAAAATTAGGGTCAATGTCCAAGACTTTATCGCAAATTTCATCACTGAAAATAGGTGAAGTGATTGCTGTTTGTGAACTAATTTTGTTGCCGAGAAATGTTTTGAAAAGGAATTTAATTAGGGTATCTTTAGCCCTGAAGTATTGATTTTTTATTGGCATTTGTAAATGAATGAAAATTTTACCATTTCTATTGTCAATGATTTTTGTATTTTCAGATAATTGACTTCCCTCAGAGGCTGTATTTGCGAAATCAGTTAATTCAAAAGAAAGCAGAGAAGGATCGTAAATCAAGGTGTCTGTATATCTGTTTGCTGAACTGATTAAGTCCTTATTAACTAATATAGGAATACTTATGATTTTCCCGGGTTGTGATTTTATATTTGGTATTGATATTTGCATTCTTTTTAGTGGAATTCCTTCTCCTGAAAAATGTAGATAATGTATATTCGTGGGAGGATTTTCATTACTATGAAGTTTAACTACTTGTTCGAAAGCACCTATTTCATTTATAGAATAAGTAAATGTGAATGAATTATTCGATAGTGGTTGTATTACCAATTCATTAGGTTCTACTCTGAAAAAAGAGGGGTATTCGATAAATGGTTGAAGTATCAATTCTTCGTTGCCGATGTTATTAATATAAACAACCTCATGTCTGGTGGGAGGACAGCCAATAAAGACTTTGCCTAAGTTAAATGTATCTTTTGTTATTGAGTATTTCGGGCTGACACCTTTGGCAACAATATTGATTACTACTTTTCTTGCATAAGGAGGTATTCCGTATATTTCCCTTTCTGTAATGTCGCTTTCGATAACGTATCTGAATAAGTAGTTCCCGATGGTTTGAGGCTGAAAAATCAATTGGAAAGTATCTAAACCATTAGGGGGGAGATGGAAATAATTTTGACCAAGTGGTTTAATTATGGTAATATCTTCAGCATTTATATCAGCGAATTGGGAAAAAATTGCTTGCTTTTTGATTCCAAAATTCAGATTACCATCATTGCGAATTGTTCCGGTAATTAATTTGGAGTAACCAATGCGTACATTACCTGCATCAATAGTGTAAATAACAAGTGAATCTGTGTAACCTAAGGTATCGGCTATTGTTTGTTTAATTATAGCAGCATCACCTGCATCAATAAGATTAATTTCCTGTTCAACTCCAATACCAAAAGCTCTGAGATGAGGCATAGGTATAGTGTCGGCAATTTCAGGAGGAAGTGGAGTATAGTCAATTGTAATCTTTGCTGAGTCTCGTCCTCGATTTAAAGGTTTGTAGGATATTTCTGTGAAATCAATAACTGAACGTGGATTATTTGCTTCAATTTGAATTGGTACTTTGGGTTGAGTAATATTGAATTCTTTTTTATCCGAGAAATCATCGAAACGGTAATTATTGATCGTTTCTATTTCGGAATTTATATTTTTTAATTTCCAATTGAACTTAGGAGGAAATTTGCATTTTATATATACTGAATCGAAATTATAAATATCATAATAGGAATCAACCCAATGAAAGGTCTTTTTTGCCATCAAAAGAAATGTATCTACAACAACTAATTCTTTATCACTAATTGGTTGTGATATTGCAGGATCGTATAGTCCAAGTATTAATCTCATTTTTTTTAAACCAAGGGGATATTGAGGCAATCTTGGATCAGCATAGTAATTTATCCTGAAAGTAAATGAGCTGTCCTGAGGAATATCAATGTCACCCTCGAAAAGTTCGCCAGTTAAGAATGATTTCGAGAATTCCTCCCATTCAAAAGGATGACCGGGAGCTTCTCCGAAAAAGAACGATGGAAGAGATCTGCCGATTTTTAATCTTGGTACGTCAAATAATTTAAGATTTTTTAATGTAAAGAGCGTTGAAGCCGAATTATTGATGCGAACTATACCAATAAAAATCGTATCTTTATCTGGATAGTCATTGTTGTAGATGGCTTTTTGAGCAAAAGAAGGGTATTTAGCAAATAAGATAATAAAAATAAAAAATAAAACTTTCATTTTTAACCACAAAAATCAATTATTTAGTCTATTTGTTAAACAAATATTCAAAGAATTCATTACAAATTTAAGCTATTTTTAAAATATGATATGCGATAAAAAAGCATATATTAAAATTACACTAATCAAATTCAATTTTCGTCGAAATTATGAAAAAATAAATATTATTCTAAGGTGTGTTATGAAAAGCTATTTATCGCAGTTACTAAGTATATTCCTTTTTTTTATGAGTTTTAATTTATTACTTTCTCAACCGAAATTAGAAATAGTTGGTGGAGATGTCTATGACTGGAAACAAGTTAAACCCTCCGATTCACCTTTGAAAGCAAAAATTAAGTTAAAAAATATTGGAGATAAAACATTAGAGATAACCGAGGTCAAACCGGGTTGCGGTTGTACAACAGCACCACTTGACAAGCGTGTTCTCGAACCGGGGGAAATAGCAACACTTGATGTATCGCTAAGCATTACTGGTAATACTGGTAGAGTAACTAAAAGCATTCAAATAAAATCAAATGATCCGGACAACAGCGTAAAGTTATTATATTTAAAATGCGAAGTTGTAAGACCGCTTATGACAAGTCCAACTTCTTATTTTACATTTCCTGATATGATTGTTGGACGAGAATCAACATCCAAACTCGTATTGAAAAATGCATCAAATCAAGATATAACTCTTAGCAATTTTGAAGTTACACCTTCCAATGTTGATATAAATTTAAAAAACAAAGTAGTATTGAAACCCGGTCAAGAAATTGAAATAATTGCCAAAGTAATACCCGATAAAAAAGGCTATATGAATATGTCATTGAAAATGAATACAACACATCCAGATCATCCTGAATACATCATTCAAGGTTATGGAAATGTAAAAGAGTCAGTAATTTTGAACTCCAATTAGAATTTCCAAAAGAATCATAAAATTCAACTTACAAATAATTAAGGCTTTAAATTACTCAAGTTTAAAGCCTTTTTAATGAATTGGTAATTCAAATCAAATTTAATGGTCTTACTAAAGAGATATATTTTTGTTACAAATGGATTTTTCCCTGTCTTCATTAGTGGCAATAATTACTATATTTCCATTGCTCTGATAATCAAAAATTTTGTTAAACACGATAGTTATACCTTGGTGATCGAGGTTTGAAGTAGGTTCGTCAAGCAAAAGAACGCGTGAAGGCACTGAAAGTGCAATGACAAATTTTAATCGCTGTTTCATTCCTGATGAAAACGTTCTAATGAGATCATTTCTTCGGTGGTAAATATTAAAGGCGCTTAATAGTTGATTTACTAGTTCTCTATCAAATTTTTTGCCTTTAATCTTCACAATGAATTGTATTAACTCCAGTGGAGTGAACTCCTCATATAAATTAAGATAAGGTGCCACAAATGAGCTATATTTATAAAAATTATCTGCTTCGATATTTTTCTCGCCAATAAAATATTGTATATTCCCGCTGCTATGCCTTAAATTGCAATTTATTATTCTGAGCAAAGTAGATTTACCCGAGCCATTCGGACCAGTGATTGAAAATATATCACCTGATGAAATGGTGAAATTGAGATCCCGAAAAATATAATGACCAGGAATGTATGATTTTGAAAGTTTTTCAGCAATAATCAAAAATTTATTATTTTCGTGATTTATATACAAGCTAAGATAAATTAAATAATCACACAAGTTATAATTTAAAATTACAAAAATAAATTTTATCGGTTTGCGTGTTGTAAAATTTAATTGATTGTATAAGATTAATAATGCTCGATTTTATAAAGATTGGTAGAAAAAAAATTAATTATCTTGAGTTAACTCCTTACAGATTATGTGAATTTGAGAAAAATGAGAACGGAATAATTACTTTGCTGGTACCTCGTTTCCCTAACAAACTTTTAGGTAAACTATTAAATTCAATTACCAAGCGTCCCTATATTCGTGCTAACTTAGATGATTTAGGTTCAGCAGCCTGGATTAACATAGATGGCGAAAAAAATGTCGAGATTATCGGTAGAATTTTAAGGGAAACTTATGGAGAGAAAGTTGAGCCAGTATATGATAGATTGACAAATTTTTTTACACAGTTGTATAGAAGTGGTTTAATATCATTTAAAGAATTAAAGAAAGGAAAGTATTATGGGTAACGTACTCAGTAACCTGCAACCAAAGGCAGTATGGGAATTTTTTGAACAAATCTGCCAATATCCCCGGCCTTCCAAGAAAGAAGATAAGATAGCTAATTTTTTGTTAAACTGGGCTAAAGAAAGGAATTTCGAGGTTCAAAAAGATAGCTTTGGCAATTTTGTAATCCGAAAACCAGCTACACCCGGAATGGAAAATCGCAAACCTGTCGCTATACAGGGACATATAGATATGGTATGTGAAAAGAATGCTGACACAGTTCACGATTTTGAAAATGACCCTATCCAACCATATATTGATGGGGACTGGGTCAAAGCAAAAGGTACTACCTTAGGAGCCGATAATGGAATAGGAATTGCAATGGGGATGGCTATTTTAGATTCCAAAGATATACCGCATCCACCTATTGAACTGCTTTGTACCTTAGATGAGGAAACCGGTTTAACAGGTGCTATTAATCTTTCACGTGATTTATTGAAAGCCGAAATTTTAATTAATCTTGATTCAGAGGAAGAAGGTGCTTTTACAATAGGATGTGCAGGGGGGATGAATACATCGGGTTCTTTCGCTTATGAATCTGATGCTGTTCCTTCTGATTCGATAGCATTTACTTTAGCTATCAAAGGCTTGCAAGGTGGTCATTCGGGTATCGAAATTCATGACGGACGCGCAAATGCTATTAAATTATTAAATCGTCTTCTTTTTAATTTATCAAATAAAGTTGACATTAGAATCTCTTCACTTAGAGCAGGTAATGCACATAATGCTATTCCAAGAGAAGCTTTTGCGCTAATCACATTACCAAAATCTCAAGAAGCTGAGTATAACCAGCTTTTAGCTGAATATGATAAAATTTTTAAAACTGAATATCTATCAAAAGAACCAGGTATTACTCTTTTAAATGAATCAACAGAGTTGCCTGAGCGAGTAATTACAAAAAATATGCAAACCAGACTTTTGAAATCACTATATGCAATGCCACACGGGGTTTATAGAATGAGCCCAGATATTAAAGGTTTAGTGCAAACTTCAACAAATTTAGCTGTTGTTAAAACCAATGAGAATGAAATATTTGTACTAACCAGCCAAAGAAGCTCACTTGAATCCGAAAAGCAAGATATTGCCACTATGGTCCGTTCAGCTTTTGAACTTGGTGGTGCTACTGTAAAACATGGCGAAGGATACCCAGCTTGGCCACCAAACGTAAACTCACCTATTTTACAAACTGCTATCGAGGTTTATAAAAGTATGTATAATAAGGAACCAAAAGTTGAAGCAATCCACGCTGGTTTGGAATGTGGACTTATTGGTGAAAAATATCCTGGAATGGATATGTTATCATTTGGTCCGAATCTTAAAGAAGTCCATACTCCCGGAGAGAAAATACAAATTTCTTCTACTGAACGAGTATTCAACTTATTGATTAACATATTAAAAAATATTCCAGTAAAAAGCTAATATTCAAAGGGGTGGTAATCGTTGCCACCCCCCAATATTTTACATATGAACGAACAAATAAAAGAGCAGGAATTCAAGGAACCGCCATTTTATTATAGATGGCTAGCATTAGTAGTAATTTCTATTGCAATGGCAGGGAATTACTATATTTATGATAGTATCAATCCTGTTGTTGATATTTTAGTTAAGCAGTTGAACTTCACATATCAACAGATAGGTTGGTTGAATTCTAGCTATAGCTTAGCAGCTTTATTAACATTAATAATTGGTGGTTTAATAATAGATAGATTTGGCACTAGAAAGTCAATCTTAATTTTCAGTTTAATTTGCCTTTTAGGAGCTGGAATTACAGCATTTCACGGTAGTTTCCTATCAATGGCTATAGGCCGTACTATATTAGGATTAGGTGCTGAATCACTAATTGTTGCAGTAACAACAGCACTTGCCAAATGGTTTAAAGGCAAGGAATTGAGTTTTGCATTTGGTTTGAACTTAACCATTGCACGCTTAGCCTCAGTTTCAGCAGATAATTCCCCAACTTGGGCAAAAAGTGTCTTTTATCCAAGTGGTTTAGAATCAGATCCAAGTTGGCAAGGTCCAATGATGATTGCTGTGGCTGCAGGATTATTAACTGTTATTGCTGCTGGGGTTTATTGGCTGCTCGAAGAAAAAACTGTGAAACATTATAAATTAGGGCAGGCAGGCGAAGTCGATAAATTAAATATCAAAGAGACATTCAGATTCAATAGGTCCTATTGGCTAGTAGTTGGTTTATGCTTTACGTTTTATTCTGCAATATTCCCATTTCGCACATTTGCGATAAAATTTTTTCAGGATTTCCATTTTGCCAATTTAGCTGAGGATATAGCACGTAGCCAAGCCGGCTTTTTCAACAGTTTACTACCTTTGACTGCAATGATAGCGACACCAATATTTGGTATAATAGCTGATAAATTTGGCAAAAGAGCTACACTAATGATGATAGGATCAATTTTATTAATGCCTGTTTATCTATTGATGATTGTACCTGGAATTACTTTATGGATACCGATTACAATGATGGGTATTTCATTTTCGCTAATTCCAGCAGTAATGTGGCCATCGGTAGCTTATATAATCGATGAAAAACGGCTCGGCACAGCCTATGCTTTGATGACTTTAATACAGCAAATAGGTTTTTTTAGCTTTAATTTAATTATAGGTCAGGCTAATGATTTAGCTCAGGCAAGTTCCAGTAATCCTTATGGTTATTCTTTTGGAATGTGGATTTTTTCTACTCTTGGATTTTTGGGATTTTTCTTCGCTCTATGGCTACGTAAAAGAGAAACAGGGGAAAATAATTTTGGATTAGAAATAATAAAAAAGTAAATTGTGTGTATGTCTCATCAAATAATTTTTAATTTTAGTAAAAACTTTGTTAAGTTTGTTAGAAATTGATCTGACATTATTCAGATAATCCCGTCTGGTAAAGATAAACCACAGCATAATTAATCTGTCAAATTTTAAATTACTTGATAAATATTATGAAGAAAAGTGAACTATTGAAAGCGGCAAGAATAGCCTTGAAAGAATATCTTGGATTGGTTCCAGAAGAGAGTTTACTGATAGTAACTGACGAGAACAAGCGTGAAATAGCATTAGCATTCCACGAAGCTGGAAAAGAACTTGCCTATGAGTCATTTGTTGTCGAAATGAAAGCGAGAAAAGTTGATGGCGAAGAGCCTCCGGAGCAAATTGCTGAGATGATGAAATCCGTCGATGTTGTAGTATGCCCTACAACACGTTCAATAACACACACAGAAGCAAGACGTTCTGCAACAAGAGTAGGAGTTAGAGTTGCAACGATGCCGGGTATCACGGAAGAAACTATGATCAGGTGTCTTAATGAGGAATATGATAAAGTAGCCCAAACTACAGAAAAAATTGCAAATGCTTTGAAAGAAGGTTCAAATATTAGGGTTATTAGCGAAATTGGAACAGATATTACTTTCTCTATAAAAGATAGAAGGGTTTACAAGAATACAGGCATAATCCGGCATATTGGAGCTTCGGGTAATTTACCTGCCGGCGAAGTTTTTGTAGCTCCAATTGAGGATTCCCTTAATGGTACTATTGTTTTCGATGGCTCATTTGGTTACTTCGGTTTACTTAAAGACAATGTCAAAGTTCAGATTGAAAATGGATATGCAGTTAAGTTTACAGGTAAATCAGATGCGAAAAACATTCAATCCTACTTAAAGAAAATTGGTGAAGATGCTTTACGTATTGGTGAATTTGGAATAGGAACCAACCATACTGCTGTTGTAACAGGTAATATTGTCGAAGATGAAAAAGCACTGGGAACTGTCCATTTCGCTTTTGGTAATAACGTTTCAATGGGCGGTAAAATAGATATACCCTTGCATCTTGATGGTATTGTAAGGTATCCGACAATTTTTGTTGAAGAAAAAATTATAATTTTACTTGGTCATATTTTGATTTGATTTCTACCACTTTTTCTATCTAAATCTAATATACTACTATTATATATCTTTTACATTTCTTATATTTAAATTTTATTTGAAATGTAATATTTTATTATTGTTTAAAAAATGTGGCTATTTTTAATAGTTTTAATTGTTTTGCTCCATTCTTGTAACGATAGAGCTGAGGTAACATCAGAAAATGTACCCGAGAATGGCTATACTAATGCTAAATTGGATTCAATATTGAAATCTGAAACTGAAAAAAAATATGATATTTATCCTGAAATAAAATACAGCAAACACCATATTGAAAACTGGCGCCATTTTGTAGAAATCTTGAGAGAGCGGAATATTTCAATTGAAGACCCGAAAGCCAAAAAAATTTTAACTACATTGAACCGTAAAGAATTGCGTTTTTTTGGAAAAGGAGATTCGATTATAATACCTGATTCAATAATTGAAGACCCGCGAGCGTATTCAGTATTTCCACAATTCTATTGGGCTGGACGTGATATTCCAAAGATAATTTTTGTAACGAATAAATATCAGGCTTATGCCTGCTATGAATATGGCAAATTAGTAAGATTTGCAGCAGCCAACACAGGAAAAGAGCGAACTCCCTCTTTTCCAGGTAGATATGCACTAGTATGGAAAATAAGGAATCATCGATCATCTTTGGATAGTAATTGGGTAATGCCTTTTACATGGAATTTTCATGCTGAAGCCGGCAGTGCGTTTCATCAGTTTGTAATGCCGGGACGTCCTGTTTCGCATTCCTGCATTAGACAATTTCTTGATGATGCTGAGTGGTTATTTTACTGGGGTGAGGGAATTAAAAAAGATTCACTGGGTAAACCTATACCTCTGTCTGGCACACCAGTGATAATTTTGGATATATTTGATTTTTCCCGTCCAAAATATGGACCTTGGCTTGATCTAACGTCAAATAAAGAAGTAGAATTGGAACTTCCAGACAATCCTATGGAAGTAGAAGAAGCTTTAATTCCTTGGTGTCAAATACCAGATGAATCTAAAGGTAGCATACGAAACAAGGAAAGATACATCTATGCAGAAGACACTTTGAGAGCAAGAGGTATAATAAGACCACACGTTAAACTTATTGCAAGTGTAAATTTCAATAAATTGAGACGAGCTAAAGCCGAACAAGAGGCTAAAAAGCGTGCTGAATTGGAAAAAAAATTAAAAGAAGAACAACAGGTTCCTGAAGTAATTAATCCGGAGGAATAGGAGGTTGCTTGAAAGCTTGGAAATCGGAGCTTTGGCTACTGATCATCACATTTATCTGGGGTGGAACTTTTATTTTTACTAAAATTGGTCTTGATTATTGTCCGCCCGCATTATATCTGTTCATACGAATTTTCATAGCATTTACAATTTCTGTACTTTTATTTGGTAAACATCTTTTAAAATTAAACTCAATTACGCTTAAACAAGGATTAATACTAGGATTTTTCTTTGGAGGCGGGTTCCTTTTGCAAACTTATGGTTTGAAATTTACAACTGTATCTAAATCCGCTTTCATTACTGGTATGGCTGTTGTTTTCACTCCATTTGTTTTTAAATTTTTAATTAAAAAAAGAATTGATAAATGGCATAAAATCGCAGTTATTATCACGTTTATTGGTCTTTATATTTTTACAAATCCGAGTATTTCGAATATAAATTTGGGCGACTTTTTAACTTTGCTATCAACAATTTTTTGGGCATTTTATATAACACATATGGATATCTTTACAAAGGACAAAGCTACATTTGGCGAGACAATACAATTAGTCATTCTTCAATTGTTTACTTGTGGTATTATGTCTTTGGGAGCTTTTTTAAGTTTAGATTCAGTGGATTTTTATTTTGAATTGAGTAATGATTTGATTTTATCTCTTACTTATAATAGCATCATAGCCTCATTTTTATTAACATTAATACATACGTCAGTTCAAAAATATACAACTCCAGTAAAAGCAGCTTTGATTTTTTCGCTTGAACCCGTGATTGCTAGTTTCATTGCTTTGTTAGCTATCAATGAGGTGTTAGTGTTTCGTGAGTATCTTGGTGCGGCAATAATGCTTGCTGGCGTCTTAAGTTCCGAAATGGGCGATTTCATTTTTAAGATAAACAAATAAATTGTTAATTAATTATTAATTGACTAATTTTACAATAAAAATTTTATTAATTACAAACTGTAAAATAATGAAAATAATTATTTACCAAATCATAAGTTTAGCATTTATGTTCCTTGTTTTAATTTTTGGTTGCAAAAGTACTTCGAATAATTATGAATATAAATTCGATGCAAGATTACGTCAATTAATGAGTGAAAAAGATAGTAATCAAGTTATTAGTTGTACGATTCAGTTAACCCGTAATTACGACAGTGAAATTCAGGAGAAATTGGAAAAGGATGGTGTTAAAATTTTGACGAATTTGGTTACAATTATCACAGCACAGGCGAATATTACCGTATTAAGAAAAATTGCTGCTTACGATTTTATAAAATTTATTGAAGCTGATAAAGAAATTTATCAAATGTAATAATAAAACAAAGGTGTTTGATGTATAAAATTATGATTTCGATAATTTTCATTGCCCTTTTAATCCCGGGCATAGTATTATCCAATAATACCAAAATGGATGCTTATTCGAATTATCTGCTCAAAAAAGTTGTTGCAGTAAAAAATCTTTTGAGACAAAAGCCTGATAGCTTCAAAAAAAGTAACTTGCCTATACATTTACAAGAAGAAAATATTATGCTTGAAATGCTAATTAATATATCGGGATATGAGAAGAGCTTTTTAGGAAAATATGGTGTTAAAATTCGTGCCGAATATGGAAATATATTGAATGTTTTCGTACCTATTGAAAGATTTGAAGAATTGTTGAATGACACCAGGATCAAATCAATACAATTAAGCAAACCTGTTAATAAACAACTCGATAAATCTCGCAAAGATATAAGAGCTGATGAAGTGCATCAGGGTTTAGATTTACCATCGAAATACGATGGCAGTGGTGTCATTATTGGAATTGTTGATAGTGGAATTGATTTTACTCACCCCGATTTTATGGGAGTAAACGGCACAAGAATACTTTATTTATGGGATATGTCTGATGATTCAAATGTTGATGTTCCCGAAGGTTATAGCTGGGGTCGTGAATATACAAAAAATCAGATCGATAATATGCCGGAAATAATACTTCAACGAGATGGAAATGGCTCTGGTGGTCATGGAACTCATGTTGCCGGAACTGCTGCTGGTAGTGGTAGAAGTAACATAAATATGAAAGGGATAGCACCGAATGCTGATATTATCTTTGTTAAAGCAATAAGGGATCAAGATAGCTATGGTAATTTCGCATCAACAGATATTTTAGCTGCCTGTCAATATATATTTAAAAAAGCAGATGAATTAGGTAAACCAGCAGTCATTAATTTGAGTTTAGGTTCAATCGTCGGACCACACGACGGAACTGCTCTCGATGAATTAGCTCTATCATCAATGACTGGTGATGGTCGAATTATTGTTGTAGCAGCTGGCAATAGCGGAATAATGCCAATTCACGCTGGTATGGAAGTTCAAGCCGGGGAAAATGTTGAAACTTTGATATTACCTATCAATCTGTGCGAATTTTTCCCTGAGCTTTGCCCTGATATTCAAAATTTATTTTTGACTGCCGCTGATGTATGGGGTGATGCAGAGATATTCGATTCGGTAGCAGTAGGTGTTTATGATTTTTCCAATCCGTTAGAAATGAATTACCTCGGTGAATTTGTTGTGCCTAAGGGTGAATCAATTGAAAACTTGCCATTAATGAATGGAGATGATATTTATGGATTTGTTTCGATAGATGCTAAATCAACTAACCTGCCAAATAATAATAGTTTCAATATATTTATAACCATTACAAATGCAGGAGATGAAAATATTCAGATTGATAATTATTTGTGGTCTTTGCGTTTTGTAATTGCCAAAAATGGTCGTGTTGATTTATGGGCTGGTTTACCTATACCTCAGGCTCTTCCAATTCAAGGTAAGAATGGCATCCAGATGAAAGGTGACAATTTAATGACAATTTCTAATTATGCTAGTTGTAAAAATGTTATTTCTGTGGCTTCCTACATAAGCAAAAATGAATGGACAGACATTGATGGACAAAAGCAAACTACAAATCAAAATATAGGTGATCGATCATTATTTAGCAGCCTCGGTCCTACCCGTGATGGTAGATTAGCACCAACAATATCAGCTCCCGGTGATATTATTTTTGCCCCAATGTCTTCACATCTGGATGAATTTGAAGGATATTTAAGGCAGAATGTACTTGAAGGGGGTAATTATATTGGTATGCAAGGGACAAGTATGGCATCGCCACATGTAGCAGGTGCTGTTGCATTGATGTTGCAATCGAAACCATTTCTTAATTTTGAAAGGATTGTTATGTTTCTCAATTCTTCAGCTAAGAAAGATAATTTTACTGGACCATCAGCAAATATTATGTGGGGAGTTGGCAAACTCGATGTTTACGCTGCTGTAAGAGAGACTGCAACAAGTATTGATGATTATAAAGATTTGGAAATTGAGATATTCCCTAATCCAGCTAACGAAAATTTATATGTTGAATATAGTACAAATGCTGATTTAAAAAATATAACCATTTATGATATATTTGGTTACGAAGTAATTGATAATGGCAGGAAAATTCGGTCAGGTAAAGGTTATTCAGTCATTAATCTGGATAATATAGCAAGTGGAGTATATATTATCAAACTTCATTTTAATAATCAAATAATTACAAAACCAGTTACCATTATTAAGTAAAACATATATAATAGAAACAAATCATTATGGGACAAAAAGTATCAATATCAAAAAAAACTGTATTGTTGATACATCCGGTATTAGTCATAGGTAGTTATGATAAAAATGAGCAACCAAATATAATGACTGCATCTTGGGGTGGTATATGTTGTAGTGAACCACCGTGTGTAGCTGTATCGCTGCGAAAAGCTACTTATACATATCAAAATTTAATTGAACGCAAAGCTTATACGGTCAATATACCCTCTATTCAATATATAGAACAGACTGATTATGTTGGCATTTACTCAGGACGCAATGAAAATAAATTTGATTCAACAGGTCTAACAGCCGTTAAAAGTCATATTGTCGATGCACCCTATATTGATGAATTTCCACTAGTTTTACATTGTAAAATAATTCATACAATTGAAATTGGTCTTCATACCCAATTTATTGGAGAAATAGTAGATATACAATGCGATAAATATTTTCTTAATAATGAAAATATGCCCGATATCAATAAAATACAACCTTTTATTTATGATAATTCATCCCGATCTTATTATTCCATAGGTGATAAGGTTTTAAAAGCTTTTAGCAGTTATAAAATTTGAATGGTGGAAATACATTAATCAAGCGATGATACTAGACAATAGTAATTTACTTTTAGCCTTCATTTTAACATCATTAGCTGGTCTATCCACCGGCATAGGAAGTGCTTTGGCATTTTTTACAAAAACAACGAATAAGACTTTTTTAGCAATATCGCTTGGATTTTCAGCTGGTGTAATGATATACATATCATTTGTTGAAATTTTGACCAAAGCAAATGATAGTATAAAAGAAATACATAATGATCCGTTGGCATCCTGGTATACTATTGGGGCTTTCTTTGCTGGGATATTGTTAATACTTGTGATAGACAGATTAATACCTAAATTTGAAAATCCTCACGAGTTAAAAGCAATCGAAGATTTATATGTCAAACCGGAAGATTTAAAGCTTTACAAAAGTGGTCTTGTAACTGCGTTAGCCATAGCTATACATAATTTCCCGGAGGGATTAGCGACTTTCTCAGCAGCCTTGGTTGACCCCAAAATAGGGGTGCCAACAGCAATAGCCGTTGCTATACATAATATCCCCGAGGGAATTGCAATATCAATTCCAATTTTCTATGCTACAAATAGTAGAATAAAAGCTTTTTGGTATTCATTTTTATCTGGATTGGCAGAACCATTTGGTGCAATAATCGGTTATTTTATCCTATTTTCATTTGTCAATGAAGTTACATTTGGAATTTTATTTGCTATGGTTGCTGGAATTATGGTGTTTGTCTCATTTGATGAACTTTTGCCAACTGCTCGTGAATATGACAAAGGGCATAAAACGATTTATGGCTTGCTGGCTGGTATGTTCGTTATGGCAATAAGCCTTATATTGATGATGTAATGAATTTTCTATGATGAATCCATTGTTTTCCATTGTAAATGATCTTACTAAGGCACTAAAAAAATTTTTTGGATTTTCAGATTTTCGAGCTGGGCAAAAAGAGGTCATTGAATCATTATTATACGGAAATGATACATTGGTTATTATGCCCACTGGTGTCGGTAAGTCACTTTGCTATCAGCTTCCTGCATTAATACTCGATGGGACTGCCATTGTTTTTTCTCCATTGATTTCACTAATGAAAGATCAAACTGATGCATTGCATGCATTAAATCTTAAAAGTACTTTTATAAATAGTAGTTTGAGCAATGAAGAAATTTCAATTAGAACTAATGAAATAATCAGAGGCGAACACAAAATAATTTATATAGCTCCCGAGCGTTTAGAAAGCAAAAGTTTTATATCGTTATTGAGCAAAATCAATATTTCCTTTATTGCAATAGATGAAGCTCATTGTGTATCTGAATGGGGGCATGATTTTCGACCATCCTACTTAAATATCCCAAAATATTTTCCCAATTATGATAAACTCACAAAAATAGCTCTAACAGCAACTGCTACCCCTGAAGTGCAAAATGATATTATTGATTTGCTCAAAATGAGAAAAGTCAAAAGATTCGTAAGGGGGTTCGACCGACCAAATTTAAAATATGTAACAATTTTATGCAAAAATAAGGAAAAGTTGCTCGATTCATTAATCAGAGATAATCCTGGGCAATCTAGAATTATATATTGTGGTTCACGTAAAAGAGTGGAAAAGTATCATCATTATTTGAATAATGTGGGAATAAAATCCTTATTATATCATGCAGGATTAGACCCTTCGCTCAGGCAGAGAATACAAGATAAATTTTTCAATAATGAAACTCCGATTATTATTGCAACTAACGCATTTGGGATGGGTATAGACCATCCAAATGTGCGTCAGGTAATTCATTTGGATTATACAGCAAGTCTTGAGGCTTATTATCAAGAAGCAGGAAGAGCCGGCAGAGATGGCTTACCTGCTGAATGTATGATGATTTATTACCATACAGATAAAAAATTGCAGGAATATTTTATTAATTCTACTTTTCCTGAAATTGATACGATCAAGCTCGTTTATAATAAATTATATGATATTCCGCAAATTGCATTAGGATATAAAGCCAGAAAAGAGCAAAATATTAATGAAGTATTAATTGCTAATTTGATTAATATACCGGTAAGAGCAGTTAGTTCAGTTTTAAGTTTCTTGGAAAGAAATGGTATTATAAAATATGAATTGGCACAAAACAACATATTTATAAAATTTAATGATGATTTAAATCATCTTAAGGATTATTTTTATAAAACTGATGATTTTACCCGTAATATTTTAGAATCTATATTGAGAAATATAAGTTCTGAAGCATTTAACAGACCTGTCCTGTTTAATATCTACAATTTGTATGAGAAATTTAATCTCGATTATACTTCGATATATAAAATTATAAGGAAATTGGAGCTTGCAGGAATTTTGTCGTATTATGATGAAAATCAATCTTCGATTAAATATCAATTGGAACGAAAAAGATTTGAAGATTTACAGATAGATTGGGATAAGTATATTTACCGCAAAGATTTGGCTTTTAAAAAATTGGAAGTTGTAATTAATTACGCCCGCACAAAAGAGTGCAAAAGAGCTTTTATACTTAATTATTTCAATGAAATACATGATTTTAATTCTTGTGGTAATTGTAGTTCCTGTTCGAGGAAAGAATACGTAATCCCACAAGATACGCATCAAGATGATGAACTAGCCGATAAAATTTTGAAAGCCGCAAAATTCCTGAATGGTAAATTTGGTAGAACTGTTTTCACTAATTTTCTTAAGGGTATAAAAAATAAAATTATAGAAAAATATAATCTCCATACTACAAAATATTTTGGAATTTGCCGGAATTATACAATTGAGCAACTACAAGACAAAATTGAAGATCTTTTGGAGAATAGTAAATTATTTTTCAGTGTAGGGAAATATCCTAAAATATATACAAAAGTTGATTTGCAAGAAGATAAAGAAATACTGGATGTTAAATATTTTCAAAACAATATTGATGAAGATCTATTAATAGAATTGAAAAAATTAAGAGATTCCATATCAATTAGAGAAAATCTTCCCTTGAATCTAATTGCCGATGATAAATCACTTGAGAGATTGGCTCAATACCTTCCTAAACATCGAGGAGAATTGGGTGAATTAAGAAAATATGAAGTTTATTTAAATCAAAATTTTAGTAATCTATTTATAGATTGTATTTCTAAATATCTTGATATACCTGAAAATCAACAGATCTACCATGAATCTGAACCTTTGCTTGATATAGTAATTGATTTGATGCAATCAAGTAATAATATATCCCAAGTTGCTCAAAAACTGTCGCTATCTAAAGGTGAAGTGGCTTTCTATTTGGAAAAAGCAATTGACCGGGGCTATCAATTTAATAATTTTACCAAAGAAAATCAATCATTAATAAATAAAGTAAAATTTTTGATTTCGAAGAATATCAACCTTCCTTTGAGGGCAATAAGAGCTAATCTTGAGTTGGATATTGATTTTGCTGATTTGAGATTGATTGTAGCAATAGCCCGTAATGAATTAAATCATTCAAGATAGGTGTAACCATACAATCCTGAGCGATAGTTCGAGAGGAATTCCTTACCTTCTTGTGCGGAAATTTTTCCAGCTTTGACAGCACTTGTAACCCATACCTCCATTTTTCTTACCAAATTTTTAGAATTGTATTGTACATAACTTAGTACCTCTGCAATAGTTTCTCCGTCAATAATTTGTTTTATTTCGTATTTATCATCTTTAATGACAACGTGAACAGCGTTGGTATCTCCAAATAAATTATGTAAATCCCCGAGAATTTCTTGGTAAGCTCCAATTAAAAATACACCTATATAATAGGATTGATCTTTTTTCAATTCGTGAACGGGCAGATAATGAGAATAGTTGCGGACACCGATGAAGTTGTCAATTTTTCCATCTGAATCGCAAGTGATATCCTGAAGTGTAGCAACCCGCGTAGGTTTTTCATTCAATCTATGGATTGGCATAATAGGAAATATTTGGTCAATAGCCCAGGAATCTGGTAATGACTGAAAAAGAGAAAAATTGCAAAAATATTTATCCGCTAATAGTCTTGATAAAATTCGTAATTCCTCTGGTGGGTGTTTCATTTCCTGACTTAGCAAGAATACCTCTTTAGCTATTGTCCAAAAGAGTTTTTCTACTGAAGCACGAGTTTTCAGATCAAGCAAGCCCAGACTGAACCTATCCAAAGCTTCTTCTCGTATTTGTTGAGCATCATGCCAAGTTTCGAGCATTCTTGGTGGTGAAAGCTCGTCGAGTAAGTTGTATAATTCTTTTACTAATTCGTGGTCATCATCGCTTATTTCATCGTCATCGGTCCAGGTTGGTAGAGATGCTGTTTCCAAAACATCAAATACTAAAATTGAGTGATGTGCTGTAAGGGAACGTCCGGATTCAGTAATGATATTTGGATGTGGTAGTGAATTTCTGTCTGCTGCATCTACAAATGTTGAAACTGTATCGTTAACGTATTCTTGGACTGAATAATTTATGCTACTTGGATTTGATGAGCGAGAACCGTCATAATCTATGCCTAATCCTCCTCCTACGTCAACAAATTCGATGTTACAGCCTAATTTCATCATTTCGACATAAAATTGGGATGCCTCTCTCAATGCACTTTTGATTTTACCGATTTTGGTAATTTGGCTACCTAAATGAAAATGTATTAGTTTTATGCAATCAAGGTAATTTTCAGATTCGGCAATATCAATAGCATCTAATAATTCGCTTGCAATAAGTCCGAATTTGCTTTGGTCACCACCGGAGAATTCCCATTTACCGCTGCCTGAGCTTGCTAATTTTATTCTAATGCCGATATTTGGGCGGATTTTTATTTTTTTGGATAATTTGATGATTAATTTTAATTCGTTTAATTTTTCGACGACTAAGAAAATCCTTTTTCCCATTTTTTGGGCTAATAAAGCAAGCTCTATGAAGTCTTCGTCTTTATAGCCATTACATATTATAAGTGCATCGGGATTGCTTGTGAAAGCAAGTACTGCGTGTAGTTCTGGTTTTGAACCTGCTTCGAGTCCAATATTGAATTTACTTCCATATTGTATGATCTCTTCAACTACAGGTCTAACTTGGTTTACTTTGATTGGATAGACGGTAAAGTATTGCCCTTTGAAATTGTATTCTTCAGCAGCATTTTTGAAACAATTAGTAATTGATTCGATTCTATCGTCCAATATATTGGGAAATCTAAGCAAAACGGGTGTGGAGACATCTCTGAGTAATAATTCATCAATCAACTCTTTTAAGTCAATAGCTATACCGTTTCGTTTTGGGGTAACTTCAACATTGCCTTTGTCATTTATTCTAAAGTATCCAACTCCCCAGCTATTTATATTGTATAATTCTGCCGAATCATCAATCTGCCATTTTCTCATTTTCCTAACCGATAATATTAATTTAAATGCGATATTTTAAAAAAAATTATAGACGTGATTTATATGTCATTTATTTAATGAGCTATATAAAAATTCATAAGTTATGATTTGAAACTTTTAGTTATATAAAATTATAATTACTTTTAGAAATGAGTAAATTCCAATTTGGAAAAATTCTTATATCATATCAATTGGATTTAAATAAAAGCCCATAATACTTGAATTTTAAGAGCTAAATTAATATTAATATTTTTTATATTAGCTTACGATATGGATTTTTTATCAATTATTATTTTATCAGAGTGAAAATAGTTTTGATAACTTCGCTTCCGTCGCTGAATACACAAAGATAAGCACCACTATGAAATCCATTCAAAGATATTTTTAAATCATAACTTCCTTTTGGTAAATTCTGATTTATTAAATCAGCAACTAATAAGCCATTTGCATTGTATATTCTTAGAATACAATGATTATCAAATGGCTTAGTAAATGTTATATTAATATTTTCATTTGCAGGATTAGGATATACATTCATTGAATACTGATTTGATGGTATGACTATTTGTCTGATTTTTGTGGCACATACATCGCTCAAAGCTACAGTGTCAATATGAAGTTTGGTATGGGTGCATCTTCCTTCATTTATGATTATTTTATGGTTTATGTTAGCAACTTTACTTTTGAAATTTTCATCAGATGATGAATACCAAGGAAGATATGCTAAAAATGTAAGCTTAAGAATATCGCCATTACCATTTAAAATACTGTTTCCAATTGATTCAAATTTAAAAGTTACTTTCTCGAGTTCACGTTGAGAATAGATTTTTTCTTTTTTTACTTCTTGAATATTGAATTTTGCTCGTAATAAATCATCGGAAGAAGACCTTGACAAATCAAGATACAGGAAATCATTAGGATAAACAATTTGTATTTCGAACATTTTAATATGTGCTTTAGTTAAATCAGGGAAATTGTCGCTTTGAATAGTATAAATGAAATTTTCACCTGCCTGTATATAATTTTTATCGAATTTTGCTTTGCTTGCAATTTCAAATTTCAAGGACTCAATCCATATATATAGAACTAATGGTTCATTTAAAAAACTACTATAAATTTCAAGTTTTGCAATTTCGTTATGAATTCTTCCTGTTGGATTGAATTCTATAAATATGTCTTTCTCAGAGTTAGCTTCAAGTATGAATTGAGTATTAGCATCAGCAGGGTTTTTAAATTTTAGGAAATCTGAGTTTTGTATTATTTTAATTGAATCTATTTGAATGGGATTGTTCGAGTAATTTATGATAATAGGCTTCAAATCAACTACTTCATCAGCACAAATGGAAATTGTATCACCGATTCCAGTTAAATTTCTTTCTAAACCTTCTCCAATTAGAGTAATTTCAGTGATTTCATAAGAGTTGGTTTCTGGCTTTAGCTTTGCTGAATGTGTACCGAAACGCTGTGCAACAAAATCTATATTGATCAATATTTTCTCGCCCGGAGGTATTGATAAATGTGTAGCAGGTAGCCCAAGTGTACTTTTATTAAGGCGGAATCCTTCTGTGCCGTAATTAATTCCATCAGTTGAGATTTCATTGCCTGTTGGCACACTGATAAGGTCGTAAATATACAAGGTATCTTCAAATTGCCATCTTAAGTTTTCAATTTCAATTATACTACTTTTGGGATTGTTATAATCATTGATAAATGTTGTTCCAATTTGATATATCTGATTTTTTGTATTGGCAGCGGTACCGGTACCAGTTAATTCAGTTTGTAGAGGGAGATTGTATTCGTTTATAAAATTGAGTATTAATCGGTGTTCTCCAATTTCAAGTGGATGAAATGTTACTGGAATTGTGATACTTGTTTGTGCTGGAATAGTTAAATTGTCAAAAGCACTACGGTTGAATTTAAAAGCATCGCTTTTATCTGAAATGGTTGAATCAATTCGAATAATTTTGAAGTCGACATTATCAGAATTCGTTATTTTGATAATTTCTTCTTCAGGTGGATATGGTCCACTTGGAGCTCTGGGGGATAGATCTATGCGTTTGCGTCCCCAGTTATATCGTTCTGTAACAAAGATATTTTCAGCCGAACCTTCACCTCTAATGTAACAAATGCTGTCAGATTTTGATGCATCACTCCTGAAAATAATTGAATCAAGGAATAAACCGCTTGTATTTGGAGTGAATCTAATTTTGAATGTATCTTTGGATAAGGGGTCTAATTTGAGTGGATTTAAGTCTGATATTTCAGTGATAGTTTTGGGAAGGATTAATTGAAAAACCGTACTATTGAATGGCCCGCGATAAGAATTTACAACAAGTTCGGTATTTCCAGTATTTGTCAATATGAACATTTTTTCAGAAGTATTCCCAATTTTTACTTTCCCAAAATCAATATCACTTATTCTAATTTCTGGTTCGCCAACTTTTGCTTCTATAAATGCGGAATAATATGTTGCACAAGAATCTGACGCACCAATTGAATCACGAAAAACTCCATATTCTTTTGCTTCGAATTGAAGGTAAAAGTTTGTAAACTCGCCGGGTTTTAGAATAGTTGGATTTCTTAAGCCATTGATTTTATAGTTTTTACCACTGCTTTTGAAATCCACTGAGGAGATGAACGCAATATGCTTATTTGAGATATTTCTGATTGTAAATTCATTTTCCGATGTGCTGCCAAAAGGCACATTGCCAAAGCTATAAAATTTCGGTTCAATTATTAATTCTGGTGCTATGTATTCGATCGTGATGGTTGTATCATTATTGGCAGCATCACTAAAAGTTATAACAGCTTTGGCATCAGCAAGATAATTTTTGACTTTAAGTTTCCAGGTAGTCGTTACAGTAACACCGGGGATAAACTCAGCCCATTCAAGTATATAATTATAACTTTTCTGCGAATCTAGCTCAATTTTGGCTAAATTAGAGCGTATCGAAGGGTCATTGGGCATATCTGTTACTGTGGCACCATTGACAGCTCCCTTGCAAGCAAAAGTCCATTGTGGGCGTGGGGGATCTTTGTCAAGTGAATAGCTAAAATACGAAGAAAAGAAAAATAGAATTGTTATAATTTTTATCCAGAAAAATATGACTTTGGAATTATTGAGCATTATATTACCTTCTATTAATCAAATTAATTAAATTATATCTTGAATTTATTGTAATAATATTAGATTATACATTATTGTAAAACAAAATAATTTTTACAAAGTTACACAAATTGATTGAAAATTAATACGAAGTATATTTTTTCTTATCTTTGCAGAATTTTGATATAAATTATTTTATTGACAAATATTTGAGGTAGATTATGGATGAAAAGAAAAAAGTTCGCTTAAAAGATTTTCCGTTTACATTCTGGGTAGTTATAGTTTTTGAATTTTTTGAGCGGGGTTCATATTATGGTGTGATGAGTATATTATCTGTATATTTAACTGACCATCTTGGATTTTCTAAAGAGAATGTTGGTCTAATTAAAAGTACTATTCAGCCATTATTATATTTTTTACCGATATTTGCAGGTGCAATTGCTGATAGAATGGGATATCGAAAGACTTTAATGATAGCTTTTTCTTTACTTGGATTGGGTTATTTTCTAACAAGTCAAAACACTGAATATACTTTGGTATTTGCTTCGCTTGTAATAATGGGCTTTGGTGCAGGTACATTTAAACCGATTATAAGTGGTACTATTGCTAAACTTACTGATGAAAGAACAAGTACTGTGGGTTTTGGGATATTTTATTGGTCAATTAATCTTGGTGCCTTTTTGTTTCCCTTGATACTTGTACCTATACTGAAAGCTATTGATTGGTCCTATGTATTAATTGCCTCAGCTATTTGCACAGGTCTGATGGTGATTCCTACTATATTTATTTATAAGGAACCTCCGAGAGAAGAAATAAAGAAAGCTGGTTTTGGCCAAGCTTTAGTTGATGTCTTAAATAAAATCTGGCAAGTCGTTCTCGATTGGAAATTTATACTTTTCATTGTTATTTATTCTATGTTTTGGATTCTCTATTTTCAAATGTTCGATACTGTTTTGTGGTACGTTAATATGTTTGTTGATGCGACGCCGTTGAATAATACTATATCGCCGGTGTTGGAATCTTTATTTGGTTTCAAATGGGAATTTGGTGTAGAACACGTTACTGTAATAAATGCTATGACTATAATTCTATTGCAATTAATTGTATCGGCAATTGTCAAAAATACTAAGGCTCTTCCTACAATGATTGCAGGTATTTCGATGGGCATTTTAGGAATGGGAATTTTAGCATTAGATTCGAATATATGGATTTTTATGTTAGGTATATTTATTTTTTCTATCGGTGAGATGACTGCACATCCCAAATTCATTTCCTATTTAGGTACAATTGCCCCTCAAGATAAAAAAGCCACATATATGGGATTTGGTTTTCTCTATGGTGTACCAAGTTCATTGATTGGTCCCATTCTCGGTGCTAATTTATATGTTTTGCTCGTTGATAATCCTATGATCTCATTTATAAGAACTAAACTTGCTGAAGTTGGTTCGGAAATTACTTTGCCAGCAAATATAAGTATTACTGAAGCTATTCAAGCAGCAGAATCTATTGGATTGACTAAACAGGACATCTTACCATACGCCCATACCTCCGAATTATGGCTTATATTTTGTGGTATTGGTGTCTTGTGCATAGTGGGATTAGTCTTGTACGATAGATTGATTGGTGCCAGAAAAGCTGGAGACCTGAAATAATCTTAATCCGAGGGAATGCGGATTATTACACTGCGGTTGAGTATCCTTGTAAAGGGATATTCATTTGAAAATATTTGTTCTTGAGGTATAGCAATGTGATAGTTATTACTTTGCAGTTGCAGTTCTTTAATTATAGCAAGCGCTCGTGAACGTGCAAGATTTAAATTATATTCAACTGTACCAATATTATCTGTAAGCGGTACAATTTCAATTTTCTTTCCGCGTGCAATGCTTTCTTTTACATAGTTGGTAATTGTTGTATCTAAATAATAGAAATCGGATTTATCAAATTCAAAATATGCAATAATAAATTGCTCCATTGTGGTTCCATTTAAGTTAACTGGATTTATTATCTGTGTATCAGTATTTATTCTTTTGCCAAGATAAATCTTTAGGCTAGTGTCAGCATTAATGATATTGCCAAAATCATTAGCTCTTGTTGTCAATTTAAATGTCAAATAGTTAATAGTATTTAGATTGCTAAGTTCTTTGAATTTTGATGGTCTAAATACGAAATTAGTTTCTTTATTTGTGAATTCGCCAATTTTTAAATTAGCAACTGAGTATGTTATTATACCATTGACTTCAAAATTATCGTAATTAGTTTCTACTTTGGGTAAAATAGTAAAAACAATATCATCGATTGTGATTATTTCTTCCTGTTGGTAAACCTCCAGTGAGCTAATTCCATCAACTTTTATTTCTATCCTATTGAATTCATCTTTGATTAGGGGATTTGGCAAATTGTTGAGGTTCACTTTTTTAATTTCAGTATTGATTTTTTGGGCGTTAATAGCATTGTTTTTAAAAATATTTAGCAACTTGTCAAGCCTTGCTTTAGCGATTTGCTCATTTCCGTCTTCGGTAATATAAGTTATCAAGGTTAAATCGTTTAAAGATTTAAATCTGTAAATTTCTAAAAATGTTTCTAATGCCTTAGCCTGAGCCTTTTCCATATCATTAAAATTAGGATCATCTAAATATTCAGGTTCAATTTGATTATTTTGATAAAATATATAAGGTAAAATTTTATATTTTTTTATAATTTTTTTTACATTAAAATTCATATCAACCGTATCAGCATTTTGTAGTTTTTTATCATTTTGCAGAAGCGATAAATCAATTGATAGAACTTTAGGTTTTGGTGGTTCTGGAAGAATCAATGGAGGATATGGTGGATTTAAAGGTGGAGGTGGAAGTGGTTTTGGAAAAGTGTAGGTAAGTGCTAATCCCGCAGTAAGATTTATATATTTCCAATTTAGCGAGTTAACTAAATTGTTAAGTCCTAACCTGAAGTCAATAAATGATTTGATTTTCCAATTATCCAATTCAAACGTATAATAGGAAGCACCAAAGTTTAAGCCATATAAGATGTTTGTGAATTGGGGTAATTCAGCAGAAATTGAGTTGCGAGTTTTACTACCATCTATGAAAAAAGCATCCTCTGGTGATTTTAATTTTTCTTCGTATGAGAAATTATAATCTATTGGGATACCCAAATGGAAACCTAACTGAAAAGATACTAGTTGTTTCGTAAATGGATGAAGACTGATAGCTGGTCTCAGAATAATTGCATTAATCTTGGTTTTAAGACGGTGTTCTGTAATTGTTTTTAAATAATCATTGTCTCGTATGTAATGGCCAATAAATTCCTCGACAAAGTAATTTGCTGATATATCAGAATAAGAAATTTTTAGTGCGGTAGAGTTTTTTATTCCAAATAAATTGCGTGGATTGTAATATTCTGCTTCAAATAGGAAATCTGGCGCTAAACCAAAAGCGAAACGATAATCTGCTGAACATTGATTATAATTTGTTAAAGTTGTAAATTTTGAATGATATATATTACCTGAGAGAGAAGCTCCAAAGGAAATATTAAATGGGGATAACTCGCTGCTTTTAGATATCGAAATAAATGTAAAATGAAGAATTAAAATTTTTAATATTAGTTTGATACTCATCTTACAATCACCAAAAAGCCAACATCAAAGCTAGTATTTGAACGCACCATAATTTTATATGAAGCTGGTGGTAAATGGCTGATATCGAGTACGATATCATTTACACCCATATTAGCATAAGACTTGTGTTCATCCATTATCATACCTATCTGATTGAAAATCATTATTTTATATTCGTCTTGATTTTCAGAATAAAAATTGATTTTTACTTGTTCAGAAGCTGGATTAGGTATGATTGAATTTATTTGTATTTTTTTGTCATTATGAATAATAAGCCTATCTTTGCAAACTCCGATTATTTGCAATGACCCATTTTTAAATTCGATTGAAATTGCATTGCCCCAATAGTTCATTTTATCAGAGAATGAAATATCAGTATAGGTAGTATCAGCAATACCAGCAACTCCGATAATTTCAGTAACATTACCTTCAACAGGGAAATCACCTTCTACTCTGAACTTGATATACCTGAATTGATTATCGGTATAATTGTTTATTATTTCTGCTTTACCATATTGACTGCTTATTTCCGTAGGGAAAAATAGTTTTTTGTTTAGAATAATTTCAGCGTTAAAAAATCTTATTCCAGAATAATGACCATTCTCTATATTAATGTATTTAATTGGAATTTTTGTAAATTCTTTTGGGTCGGCACTAATATTTGGTATTGATATAATCGAATGAGCAATATATCTTCCTAAAAAAATATTGAAATATTCTATGCAAGGTTCTGTTTTAAAAGTTAATTTAGTTTGTTTATCTCCCGTGCCATTCCATTTTATTTTAATTGATGTTTCTTGCAAGGGAGGAATTGAAATTGGAAATGTAGTTAAAAGAACATAATCACTATTATTGTTATCAAAAGCAGCTTCAATTAATTTTATAGTATGGTCGCTGTTATTTTTTATTTTTAACTCTCTTTCGGGGATTTCTGGGATGAATAACAGTGGATTGTGACTGAAAGATAAATTATTTCCAATGCCTTTTCCTGATACAGGCAACTCTAAAAATATTTTTTTCTGATTGGAATGATATATTCGTAATTTGGCATCATATCTTATTGTTTCAATTGGTCTAAAAATGAGAGCCAGAGAAAAAGTGGATTCTGCATCTATTATTGTATCGTAGATTGAATATTTAGTAAAATATGGTGAATATTTGTCACTAATAAATTCAATGTAATTAATTTTTAATGGTACAGGATCTGAATTGACGAATAAATCAATAATTTTCTCATTAATGGTACCGACACATTTTTCTCCGAAATCAATATTTCCCACCAAAAGTTTGATGTTTCGATTTTTGCTGTATTTTTCCAATGGTATATAGAATTCACCATAACATTCAGAAAAGATTATGATTGTATCACGAATTATACCTGTATCAAGAGGAGTAAATCTGTATTTTAAATTTAAACATTCATTTGGTAAAAGCAATTTTGTATCGCTAAAATTATCAATATAGAAATGCACACCATATTTCATTCGGGCTGAATTAAAGCGGATATTGGTGGTTCCGATGTTACATACCGCAGATGTTATTGTGTATTCTTTTGTTTCACCTATAAATGAAGAATCGAATTCTGTTTTGGCTAATTCGATCTTGGGTTCAACAATGCTGAATGTTCCGGGACTTATATATTCTTCTGGATAGGCAAAATATTGGATAACAAGATTTTTGAAACCTGATGAAACTGCTGTAAGCGAATGCCCATCGGGAGATAATTCAAAATCATTTAATGGTTCATTTGTAATATCAATAGCTCCAACATAATCCCCTGAGACTAAGTCTAAATAGGCTATTTGAGGATTGTACTCAGAGCCAATAGCAAGTACAGTCGAATTAGGACTGAACTGAAGTTTTACCGGATCAGTAAAGGTTTTTCTGAGCGTGCGGACTATTTTATTTAAATCTAAATGTAATACGTGAATTTCGTTTGTGCTTATACTGGTTGGAGTTGGTATTGGTTTTTTACAACCGAGAGCTAAAAATTTACCACTTGAGGAAAAGCTCATTGTCAAAATTATTGGTAAATGAGAAAAATCAATGCGTTTGAAGATTGAGTACTCAGGAATTTTCATTAGTAATAATTCTCCATTTAATAGATAGACCGCAGCTGTATCGCCATTTTGATGGTATTTCATTGTGCCAATGGGATAATCAAATGTAATATGCCTTAAAAATGTACCATCTTGAGATGAATGTATAGCGATTTGATTGCCAAGTCTAGGAATAAGAGCAATATGATTTTTTCTGTAATCCACAATCATCTCTTTTATTTTGAAATTGCTATCTATTTGGATTTTGGAAAAAGGTGTTGATATGCCTTTGTGAAAGAAAGCAAGTGTGTCTGATTTATTGGAATTAATTTGGTTGTAAGCAAGTACAAAAACTGAATCACCGCTTAAATAGCTAATACCGTATATATTGTAAATAATTGATGAATTCTGAATATTATTAAAGTAATAAGTATTTATTAGCCTATAGCTTTTTGTATCCCATTCAGTAATTTTGCCAGATGAGTAAACTGCTAATATTTTCAATCCATCAGGACTATATATGACTTTTTTGATTGGTCGAAGGTCGTCATTGAGTGCAATTTGATTTGTCTTGGAAAATTCATTTTTAATCTTAATTTTTGCGTTATTAGTATAGGTTTTTGGCACAAGCCAATGGAACAGAGAATCATCGCTGGAACCAAGGTAAGTCCAATTGCTTCCACCATTGGAACTAAAGTAAACTTTTATAGGTAATTCGGGCCCAGAACCTTTCCATTTAACTGGATAAATTTCGCATGGGGATAAAATTTCTCCACCAATCGGTTGTTCGAGTTTTAATAATGGGTTATAGTCAATTTGGAATTTATTAGCAGTAAGGTATAAATGTTCACGGAAACCGTTTTCGTAATGAACGGTAAAAACATCACTATGAAAATCGTTTGAACCGGCTTTGAAATAGATATCAACAAGGTTATTTGAACCTAAAGATGATTTGATCGGTGGAGGGGTTCTGTCGAATTCATTCCCCTGCCATTGATAAGTAAAATAGGGTGTTGTGAGTGTGATCGAATCAATTTGAACAGGCATTTCAATTTTGTCTTTGTTCAGTTTGCCCCTTAAAGCGGTAATTTTGACTTGCCGCAAAGTTTGGATTCCTTCCGGGATAGTTCCGAAATGCTGTTCTTGTATGGTTTGTCCCTGTGGATTGCGTATATATATTTTGGGATAGTGGAATTTTGTATAAAAGCCACTAATTTTAGCACTTGTATTATTATGTGTTACTATGAAATCAACGTAATTAAATTCATTGTAACCTTTTAATTGAGATATCCATTTAACTTCGTACCAATCACCAGATTTCAATACTGAAAATGGCTTATAGGCGCGATTACTTTCAGTAATGATGATATTTTCTACATTAAGATTGATGGGGGTGTTGTTGTAGTAAGCCCTAAGAAAAGCTTTAAAACGAGGCATATCAGCAACATCAACAAATTGATAAATTGAATCAATATACCTTAATTCTAAATTTAGTTGTGCGTATGAGGGAATAATTAAAAAAAATAACGACAAAATTATGTAAATTTTTAAAACCAATTTCAACTTATCCATAATTAATTTATAAGAGACGATACAATAAAAAATAGCTTTGATTCAAATTTGAAACCAGAGCTTTCTTAAGGTTTATTTATGTGCTTACAAATTTAATTCAATGTACTTTAAAAACATTAATTCACATCTGATTAAAATTTGTTGTTCAACAAAGTAATCAGAAAAAATTGTTATCGAATAAGTATATACACATAAATTTGATTTTAGTAACAAACAATTTTTAGGAAAACTTTTCCGGAGATTTTCGATGAAAGTTATGAAATTCGGAGGTGCTGTACTTAAGGATGAAGCAGGATTCAATGCTATGTTTGAAATTTTGAAAAAAACTGCTGATGAGCCTTTACTCCTTGTTGTATCAGCATTGTCAAAAGTTACCCGTCAATTAAATGAAATTGCAATGATTGCTAAATCTGGCAATGAAGAAGATGCTCTAAACAGATTAGACCATATTGTTGAATGTAATTTAGATCTAGGAACTAAACTACTCAATCCGGAAAATCAATTTATGTTGAAAAATGATCTGCTTCAGCTTTCAGTTAAATTAAAATCAATACTACGGGGAATTGCCATAACAAAAGAATTAACACTTAGAACACTTGACTATGTCTTAAGTTTCGGAGAATATTTTGCTTTGAAAACTGTATTTCATTATTTAAAAGAGAAAAATTTCGATGTAGAAATAGTGGACGCAACTGACATAATTATAACGGATAATAATTTCGGGAACGCTACTCCTGATTATAGGCAGAGCTTGCGAAATTGTATGGAATTTTTAATGCCAAAATTAATTAAGAATCGAATAATACTTACGCAGGGATTTGTAGCCCGTACAAGATCAGGTGAAATATGTACGATGGGATTGGAAAGTTCTAATCTCACAGCTACATTTTTTGCATCTGCACTAGGAATTGAGGATATTTTATTCTGGACTGATGTTGAAGGGCTGAGAACGGCTGATCCAAAAATTGCTGAAACCACAAAATTAATTCCAGAAATGAATTACCAAGATGCATATAAATCCTCATTGTTGGGATTGAAATTATTGCATCACAATATGATTGAATTTGCTGAAAAAAATAATTTAAATCTCATTTTTCGTTCTGTTTTTAATCCTGAAGGTGAATATACCAAAATTCATAGAACTGCTCCAAGTCAATCTCTAATCATCTATGTTAATAATTTGATACAATTAGATTATGACTTAGTTGAAATTAGTAAATATCTTACAAGTAAAACATTTTTAGAGGGTTTTGATTATCGCTTTTTCAAGCATTTTATATTCATTGCAAATTATCTGACTGCAATAACTTCGAATCTAAATATTAAAACGGGTTATGAAAATGAGGAACAGTTAATATCAGTTCAAAATATTAGTCTTTTATCAATATTAAATCCAAAATTTGGGCAAGTTTTAGAGAAATTGAGCTATTTGTCTTCAAAAATTGATATACTGAATATGAGCTATTCTAAATCAACTTCAGTACTAACAATTTCATTGCAGGAAAAATATCTCGAATATGCGATTAAATATCTTAATAAAATTATGATTATTTAATTATTCAACTTGTTGATTACACATTTAAAATATTATTCATCAATGATACAGAATAATGAAAATTCTTTTTATCTTTGAAGGTGTCATTAGCTTAATTTATTAAAAGGAGGTCTTATGGATAGCTTAAAAGAAATTCTTGATTTTGCAATAAAAAGAGAAATCGAAGCAGCTGAATTTTATCAAGCTCTTCAGGGTAGAGTAAAACATCAATGGAGTAAATCAGTGCTTCAAGAACTTGAAGAGATGGAATGGGGACACAAAAAAATATTGGAAAATCTCAATACCCAAGGTATAGAAGATTTTGTACCGCCAAAAATTCAAGATCTTAAAATTGCTGATTATTTGGAACAAATTGAACCCAATGAGGATATGGGGTTTCAAGAAATATTAATAATAGCGATAAAGAAGGAAGAATCTGCAAAAAATCTCTATCTCGATTTAGCAAAACGTTCTGATCATATACCTACACGTAATTTATTCCTAAAATTAGCTGGCGAGGAAGCAAAGCATAAATTACAACTTGAAACTATCTATGATGATGAAATTTATGCTGAGAACTAATGTAAGGTAAACAAAACAACAAAATATTTACAAGCAAATATATTTTTGTAATATTTTTGTGTTTAATGTGTTTAATTAATATATTCCAAAACAAGAAACTCTAATAAGGCCCCTTCACCCTCTCGGGGGTAATATATAAGAATGTAATTTTTTGACATAATACGTAGGGGTCTGAGATGAAAATTAAAAATTTAGGGACTCATTTCATTATTATTTTAATTCTTTTTCTGTTTAGCTACCAAGCATACACACAGGCTATTTATTTTTATAAGATTTTCGATGACCGCTTCCCAACAATGAGAATACAATGGATAGCACGTCAGGACGGTGCTGATTCATTAAGGTTACCTTGGGATCAGTTTAGAATTTCAGAAAATAATATCCCCAAAACCGAAACAATTACAGTTGATTGTGGAGAAAAACCAATACCAGAAACATCGGTTCTATTATTAATTGACGCTTCCATTTCGATGGCAGAAAAGCTAGATCCAAAAACTAATGAAACTAAACTTGATTGGGTTCGTTTAGCTGTCTATGATTTCCTTGATTCACTGAAATTTATTGGGGAAACAAAAGTTTCAATGGTCTTTTTTGCTAATGGTACCAAATGGGCTGATGGGCAAACACCTTGCGTTGGTTGGAAAGGTGGGGATGATATAGAAACAATGAAAAAAGCAATCGAAACAGTAAAATATTCTCCTGGAAAAACGGACTTTGGTCTTGCATTTTATGGTACAACAATTCGACCATTCCACGAATTGATGAACAGACCATGGGATATTCAAAGACATTTAATTTTTATCACTGATGGTGAGCCAGAAGTACTATTTACAACTGTAATTCAGGATTCGGTTGTAAAATTAGCACGCAGAAGCAGAACTTTCGTACATTGCATTTCTATTAAAGAACCAGTCCCTCAGGGTGTACAATATGTTACAGCTCAAACCGGTGGAGCTAGATTACACGCAACAAACAAAGCAGACGTTCGAAGGCATCTACTAAGTTTAGTTACAAAAGTGCAAAGAAAATGGTTCTGTGAACTACTTTGGCAAGCTGATTTTACCTGTGATGAATCAGGACGTAACAGAACAGTATCCATATCGAGAGAATCACCAGCAGGTTCTGAAAAATTGCACGATACAGCTTACACTGCACCAGCATTTAGCGTCAATACGATGAAATTGTCCAAATCGCAAATGCTTTTTGGTACACCTGAAACTGCAAAGGGTCAAGGCACAGTTACACTAAATTATACTGGTGGCAATTATCAAGTAAGTGATTTAGAATTCACTCCAAAAGGATTCCTGGAGGTTAAAAACTGGGGAGGTTCGCCACCACCATTTAGATTAAAAATAAATGAAACCAGAAATATTGTTATTGGATATCCGGCTGGTACACAGCAAACAACATCGAGAGTTATTAAAGCAAATTTGAAAGTAGATGAGTATCCCTGTGATATTCCACAACTTGAGTTAATAACCTTATGTGGTGGAATTGTTGTTGAATCCCTGAATTTCGATGAAACTTTGAATAATACAACAACCAAACAAACTTTACAATGTGCATTTAAAAATAGAACAGCCGTGCCAATTGAAGTAACTGCTGAAATAAAAGGCGCCAACGCAGATGAATTCAAAATTTTATCACCTAAAAGCCAAGTATTAAATCCTGCTGGATGTATGGAAATTGAAGTTGAATTTGCTCCTAAATCCGTTGGTGACAAAACAGCTTATATTGAATATAAATTGCCGGAAAATTGTGATTCAGATTATAAAACTAATTTAACGGGCAAAGCGATCTTTAATTCTGTTGAGGGAGAATACATCGGTTTAGGAAATTTAAATAATATTATTGAATTAAGTCCTAATCCGGTTTCAGAAATTTTGAATTTGAAATTTTATGTTCCAGGTTTTTCAACAACAAAAATTGAATTATTCAATTCAATCGGTGTAAAAATTGAAACTATAATTGATCAAGAATTAGTTGAGGGTATTTATGAAGCTGGATTTTCAGTTTCTAATTTAGAAGCTGGGCTTTACTTTATCAAAATTTCAGCTGCTAATATCTCCGAAATTGAGCGTATTATTGTGATAAAATAATTTTTACTCTTAAAATTAAACGGGTTCTATTAGCTAATGGCCTAGAACCCGTTTTTAATTACATTGTAGATTATTTTTAAACTATTTATTAATTAATAAATCATATACTTTGTTAGATTAAACGCAATTAGAATCTTGATTAGGAATAATTGTTAATATAAAATCTGAGTAAATTATTTTTAAGCTAGTTCAATTGGGGTTTAATTAAATAAATGTTTTGATTCAGGGCATTTTGCGTAAAAAAGTATAGCGCAGAATTTGTTCGAGAAGAAAGATTAAAAATGCAGGCAGTGCATAAATCCAAAATTCCTCTGTGTATTTTGTGAAATAAGCAACATCGATTTTTGTTTTTTCCATTTGGTCAATTTCAGCATAAATATTTTCGAGCGCTTTATTGTTAGTAGCCCTAAAGTATTTACCACCAGTCATATTTGAAATTTGTTTTAAAAGTTCTTCATCTATTTGGACATCAACATAAACATATTGTGTTACTGTTTGGCCAAACCAATTACGAAATTGTTGTGGATATGGTGCTTTACCTCTTGTACCAACGCCGATAGTATAAACTTTAACATCGAATTGCTTGGCAATTTCTGCCGCTGTTATGGGTGCTATGTTCCCCATATTATTGACTCCGTCAGTGAGTAAAATAATTACCTTGCTTTTGGCATCGCTTTTTCTCAATCTAGAAACTGCAGTTGCTAAACCATCACCAATTGCAGTACCATCTTGTATATCTCCACTTTTGATTTTTGTCAATAAATTTTTTAGCACACTGTGGTCTATTGTTATTGGGCATTGGGTAAAGCTTTCACCTGCAAATATTACTAAACCAATGCGGTCGTCCTTTCGATTTTCTATAAATTGTAAAGCGGTTGATTTTGCAGCTTCAATACGGTTAGGTTTAAAATCTTCGGCAAGCATTGAGGTTGAAACATCTAATGCGATAACTATATCAATACCTTCTGTTGAAATAGATTTTTCACTTGAACTGGACTGAGGTCGAGCTAATGCCAAAATGACAAGCCCTATGGATATCAATCTTAACAGAAATGGCAAGTGTATTAATCTTTGCCTTATTGATGGCTTAATTTTCATTATCGTATCAAATCCTGGGTAAGTTATGCTGGGATTGAATTTGTTCCAACGAAATATATACCATATAATCATCAAAGGTATGATTATCAGCGCGTACAAAAATTCTGGATTTGCAAATTTATATTCCATTACTTGTCCTCTTTTTTATTTCCATTTGATATTTCAACCGGAATTGTACTTTTGACAAATTCGACAGCAGAATTGAAGCAAAAAGAATGCTCGTCGGGTAATGGCAGAAATTTTGCAAATTTGACAAGGTCGGCAATCTGGTACATTTTTCTTGAAGTTTCAATAAGACCATTATCTAAATTTAACTTTTCTAATTCGTATAAAATTTCATCTGATGTCATTTCTAATGCCATAATGTTAAAACGGCGTTCTATATATGTTCTAATAATATCGGTCAGTTTTGTGTAGTATAATTTTATTTCTCCCTTTTGCCATAATTTTTCATCGTTAAGTTTTCTCAATTCATCTAATGCAATTATATGAGGTGGTATTTTAGGGTCATAGTCTTGCAATAACTTATGTTTTGGTTTTCTTCTTTTGAGAAATTGAATAACTAAGTATATAGTTAGTGCCAGTAATAATAGCCCTATTATATATGGTAAAAATTCTTCGAAGGTATATGGGACATCAAGGGGTGGTTTTATGTCTCTTATAGTATCAGCTGTATCGATTGGTATTGTGGAAAATTTAACCATTAGTGGGGAAGTAGCTATCGGATATAATTCCTTGGTATCTTCCTTCTCGTAAATGAAATAGAATGGAGGAATTTCAAAGTAACCTGAATCAAAACTTGTGATAATGAGGTTTTGCCGCATTATTCTTTGAGCATTTGAATCAATTGTATCGATTGGAGTACGTGCTAAAATTTCAATTTTTCCGATTGTGTCTGGAATTGTTGGGAAATTTAACCTTAAATTTTTAGGGAAAATGACTTCTAAAGAAAGCTTAATTTGGTCGCCAATTAAAACATCGTTTGTATCAATTTTTGCATTGGTTTGAATATCCAATGAGAGCAAAATATTGCTGCTGAATAAAACTAAAATTAGAGTTGATATTATAAATCTATATTTAGTTTTTCTATGTTTATTATAATTCTGTATTTTTTTCATTTGACAATAATTATATTTTTGCTTAATTGACATCCCTGGTGCTCAATTACAAGATTATATAATCCGTTGGATATTGACGAGAGATTGATTTTGTTTGTTTTTAGTCCGTTATATTGAAATCCTATTTTTAAGTCATAAATTTTTTGAGAATTGAGATTATACAGGGAAATTTGGGTAAATCCGAATTGTCCTATTTCATATTCTATCGTAATTTCATTGTTTGCGGGTTGTGGATAAATATTAATAATTAGAATTGAAGGCAAAGTTAAATACTTTGGAACTGAAACTATTGATTTTGTTCTAAAAAAATTAATTTCTGAAAATATTCCTTGACCATATTCATCAATTGAGGCAACTCGCCAATTGTATCGTTGATTACTTTGCAAATCGTTAAGTTCAAATTCATTTACTTTTATAATTGTATCAATTATTGGAGAAGTCATTACTATTTTGTCTGAAACCTGTAATCTATATTTAATTGCATGGGGAACTTCTGACCATTTAATTAAAGTATTGACATCGACGTCAGTTGCTCCAAATTGAGGAAATTCTAAAGTTGGGGGATTAATACCTGTTGTGAATTCGAATATCTGATTTGAGATAGATTCTCCACCTGAGGATAATGCTTTGACTTTCCAGAATAGTTTTTTACGTCCTTGAGGTAATCCCTCTACTAAATATGTGTTTGATTTTATACCATTGTACTCTTTAATTATGTTTTTAAATTCAATATCTGTTGCTATTTCAAGTTTGTAAAGAGAAGCTTCATTAACATTTGACCAGACAAATGTAACTGTATCGAGTATCGCTCCTTGTTTTGAAACAGGATAGATAAGTTGAGGAGCAGAAGGCAAAGGCGGAAGTGATTTTAAATAAGCATTAAAAATTCCTAATCCATGGGTAGCTACAGCTGTAAAACCATCCGATGGCCGAGCATCTATCATTTTGACTACTGTATTACCGATAGTCTCGGCGCCTTCCTGTTGCCAAACCGTGTAAATACCATTTAAATAAGCAGTCGAATACAAGCCAGTTGAGGTTCCAACTAAATATAATCTTTTATTTCCGATTGGTAATATTTCCAACCAGTGAACTGCAGGACCTCTGCCCAAACCGCTTGGGAATTCTTCTAAATTACCAGCTACAGGTGTCCAATTTGAACCGGCATCTGTTGAGTGGAATATACTTATCACGTTGTAATTTGAAAAAACTACGAAAATCTCATCGGCATTTTCCGGATCAATAGCGATACAAGAAACCCAAGCATTTTGTGGAAAATTTTTCCCTGTGATATTTTTTGGAATTGGATTACCAATATGAGCATTATCTAAACGGAATACTTCACCGGATGAAGTGCCATAATATACTATATTTGCTGGCTTTCGTGATATATCACCAGCAGTTATAAGTCCATCTCGAGTTACAACAGTATTGGATAAATCTATCCGTGTGTTACTTAAGCTATCCCAATTTATTGATGTGGAATCATTAGAATTGACAAAAGGAATTTCGTCTAAATTATTATTTCTCCAAATTATTTTACCACCACCTACATACATTCTTTTGTTATCATTTGGGTCAAGTCCGAAAAAATGATTCCAGATAAAACCAACACCACCTGCTGGGTCAATTCTTGTTTTTACAAGATTGTTGCCTTTATCATCCATTAAAATACGCCACATTTTTACTTCTACTGGGCTTGTGGAGGTATTTTGTGAAGTGTAAAATATTTGCCCCCCGTCGGCTATTTTACAGGTTAGACCGTCTCCGTGAGATGGATAAGTCCAAGGCATCATTAAATCAGATGAATATGAATAAAGAGTACCATTATCCTGAGTTCCTCCAATAATTTGTTGGCTACCACCGGGAGCATTATCAATAGCACAAGTATAAAATTGAGTTGTGAAAAAGCCATTATTGAGCGAGATCCATTCAACTCTATCTGCAAGGCAGTTTAAAGTTTTATGAACACCGCCATCAGTACCAGTAAACATTACATTTGGGTTTGATGGCAAAAACACAATTGCATGTTGGTCAGCATGTTGATTTGGGTATCTGTAAGTGTACCAGCATTGTTCGTCGGGATCGGGACAAGTTCCTCCGATCCAAGCAAAATTATTTGAAGAGAATCCATCATTTGAACGATAAAGGCATACACCACCGAGAAAGATTATATTTGTATCTTGTGGATGTACCTTAATAACTAGGTTATAGGAGGTTTGTGAATTCATTTGACCTCGTACCAAATCCGGTTTTGGGACATAAGCTGATTTGTTAACCCATAAGCCGCCATTGCCTGAGCCATCGCCCGACAAATATTTATATTTCCAGATACTGTGCCAAAGTCTATCACCACGTGAATTTGTAGTTTCTTTGCCACTATTAGGCGTTTCTGCTGCAAAAAAAACCTGATTTTCATCTGAAGGAGCAATTGCTATAACAATCCTTCTAAATTGCTCAGGCATAAAATTAGGTGTTATATTAACCCAGTTTTCGCCATCAGTAGAGCGGAAAATTCCTTTTACAACAGAACCAGTAGCTTGGTATGCGACTTGACTCATTGTAGCATAAAATGTTCCCTTCGAGGTTACAGCTATGTCAGTAAAGAAACTGTAATTATTACCAAATCCACCCAGGACGGTTTTCCAGCTATTTCCACCGTCTGTAGAACGGACAATGGCACCAGCAGTTGTGCTTGCATAGATTTCATCTCTTTCTAAAGGAGCTACTGGATTGACTACTATGTTCCAGATATAGTCAAAAGGGTTTTCCCAGCTATTTGGTCTGCCTGTTGATGTTGAAGGAAGAATGAACCAATTTAATCCACCATCAGTTGATTTATAAATACCATCACCGCTGATTCTTGCCGAATTGCCCCAAAATTCACCTGTACCTGCGTACCATATATTTTCTTTGCCGGGTCTTGTGTCTTGAACAATACAAGATATAGATTTTAATTGGTCAGGTTTAGTGACTTTTTTCCAACTTTTACCTCCATCGGTGGAACGCCAAATACCACTGGAGACACCAGCAGCTATTATTATATTTTCATCTCTTATATCCAGAGCCAAAGCACGTGTGCGACCTCCAATTTCATATGGTCCGCGCATTTGCCAATCATAGCTTAAAATACGTTGATTATTGAATTTGATATTATAATATGAGCCGGGTAAAGTTTTGGCAAATTCTAATTCATCGGTGCTTATATTGCGTGGTATAAGACCAGTGCGTGGGTCTCTCAATTTAAGATACTCCCAATTATCTCTTGCTGAGAGAACAGGACCATCTTCGATCAGGTATTGAGATTTTTGTTTTGTTTTAAATGCAATTATAAATATTATTGGAATTAATAATAATGCAATGATTAGCGCTGATAAAATTTTAGTTTTCATTTTTAATTATTATTTTCTTCTACTTCTCATTTTGAAGAAATTTCTCAAAGGTGCAATGTATGATTCATCTGTTCTGATTTTTATCATATCAACGCTGTTCCTTTGAAACATTTCGACTATATTAATAAAAGTATTACGTCGCCATTCATTGTATTGATTTTGGATTTTTTTATCAGAGGTATCGATTATTCTAAAACTGTCCAGTTCAGGTTCATAAATTTGTACAAGTCCTAAATTAGGCAGGATTTCCTCCATTGGGTCATATATTTTTACAGCAATTGTATCATGTTTTCTGGCTATGATTTTTAAAGCACTTTCAAATTCAGGTGCAATAAAATCAGATAGAATAAATGATATACTGCGTTTTTTTATCACATTTGAGAAAAATCGAAGAGCATCACTAATATTTGTTTTTCTACCTACCGGAGTGAATTCAAGTAATTCTCTGATTATTCGTAAGACATGTGTCTTGCCTTTTTTGGGTGGAATATATTTTTCTATTCTATCTGTAAAGAAAATAATCCCAATTTTATCGTTATTTAGTAATGCAGAAAAAGAGATAACAGCACAAATTTCTGTTATTAAGTCCTTTTTAAATTGATTTACAGTTCCAAAGGATTGTGAGGCAGAAAGGTCAACCAGAAGCATTACAGTTAATTCTCTTTCCTCTTGGAAAATTTTAACGTATGGATGATTAAATCTTGCAGTTACGTTCCAATCAATTAATCTGATATCGTCGCCGGCTATATATTCTCGGACCTCGCTAAAAGTCATTCCTTTACCTTTGAATACGCTATGATATTCGCCAGAAAATAATTGATTGGAGATTCCTCTAGTTTTTATTTCGATTTTTCTTACTTTTTTTATGAGTTCCGTAGCGTCCATTTTATGGTACTTCGATAGTATTCAATATTTCGTTAATAATATCTTCAGAGTTGATATTTTCTGCTTCAGCTTCGTAAGTTAAGCCAATTCTATGTCTTAAAACATCGTGGCAAACAGCTCTGACGTCTTCGGGTATAACAAAGCCACGTCGTTTGATCAAAGCAAATGCTTTTGAGGCAAGTGCCAAATATATTGAAGCACGAGGGGAAGCTCCGAAAGATATTAATTGCTGTAGTTTTTCGAGTTTGAATTCAGATGGTTTGCGGGTTGAAAATACAATGTCAAGTATATAATTCTCAATTTTTTCATCCATATATACATCCTTGACAAGTTCCCTAGCTTTGAGTATGTCCTGAGGGTTTAGTATAGGATTAACTGAAGGGAATTCTGTTGCTAAATTGTTTCGCATTATAATTCGCTCTTCTTCTTTGCTTGGGTATGTGATTACAATTTTGAGCATGAATCTATCTACTTGAGCTTCTGGCAGGGGATATGTGCCTTCTTGTTCAATAGGGTTTTGTGTTGCTAATACAAGGAAAGGTTCTTCGAGTTTAAATGTTTCTTCACCAATAGTAACCTGACGTTCTTGCATAGCCTCGAGCAGAGCTGATTGAACTTTTGCCGGAGCTCTGTTTATTTCATCAGCAAGAATGAGATTTGCAAAGATAGGACCTTTTCGGACGGTGAATTGTTCGTGTCGTTGATTATATATCATAGTGCCTGTTAAATCAGCTGGTAATAAATCAGGAGTAAATTGAATTCTACTGAATTTAGCATTTATCGCAGATGCTAATGTTTTTATTGCCAGAGTTTTAGCCAATCCAGGTACACCTTCAATCAATATATGTCCATTAGAAAGTAATCCGACAAGTATTCTGTCAATCATTGCTTTTTGACCGATGATTACTCTAGCAATTTCTTTAACCAAAACGTCGATAAATACACTTTCAGATTGAATGCGATCATTAAGTTCTTTAATATCAATCATTGTGTTTCCCTTTTAGTAATAAATTTTAGATTTGCTTTATTTAATTTTATCAAATATATTGTAACGAAAAAAAAACCGATTTTATTTGAACGAATCTAATTATAATCGAAATCATTTATTATCGTAAATTTGTAATAAATTAAATAATAACTTGCTTTTTCTTGAAATGAGAAAATTACTAATATTAGTTTTAACATATTTTTTAACGATAAATTTAAGCGAATCGGAAAATCGTGTATTTGTGATAAATGTTAAAGCCGGTATAGGTCCCGGTATTTCTGATTATATACAAAGCTCGTTAAGATATGCAGAAGAACAGAATGCCGAGGCATTTATAATTGAATTAAACACACCGGGCGGTTTGCTTGAAACTACTCGTGACATAGTACATACAATATTAGATGCAAAAGTCCCAGTAATTGTTTTTGTATATCCAAGTGGAGCAAGAGCTGGTTCCGCAGGTGCATTTATCACATTAGCTGCTCATATAGCAGTGATGTCTCCTGGAACAAATATAGGTGCTGCTCATCCAGTAGGCATTGGTGGCGGAAGTGATTCGAGTGCTATGTTCGATAAAGTTACAAATGACGCTGCTGCTTTTATGCGGACAATTGCACAAAAGCGTGGAAGAAATGTTGATTGGGCTGAACGTGCTGTTCGTGAAAGCATATCTGCTACCGATCAAGAAGCACTTAAAGAAGGTGTTATTGATTTAATCTGCCCAAATATTGATTCTTTATTGAGGGCAGTTGATGGATGGGAAGTTGAAACTTATGATGGTTTTAAGAAAATTAACTTAAAAAATGTTAGAATTGAAAGGGTTGAAAAAAACTGGAAGCAGGAATTATTGACTTTTTTGTCTGATCCAAATATTGCTTACATTTTTCTGATGTTAGCAATTTATGGAATATTATTCGAATTATATAATCCCGGTTCAATTTTTCCAGGGGTAATAGGAGTTATTTCGGCAGTTATTGCGGGTTATTCGCTTCAGATGCTTCCTGTAAATATTGCCGGCTTAGCTCTTATCATTCTTGCTACAGTGATGTTTATTCTTGAAATTAAAGTTCAAAGTTATGGTTTGCTTACAATTGGTGGTATTGTTTCCTTTCTAATTGGTTCCATTATGTTAATAGATTCACCATTTGAATTTTTGGATATATCATTAAGTATCATCATTACCGGTACAATTTTGACGACATTGTTCTTTTTGCTTTTAATCGGTCTTGGTATAAAAGCACAAACCAAAAGAAGAGCTAGCGGAGTTGATGCTCTTGTAGGAATAGAAGGCATAGCTTTAACTGATATTTCACCCCAAAGTCCAGGAAAAGTTAAAGTTAACGGTGAAATATGGAAGGCTGTTTCTGATTTCTTTATCAAAGAAAATGAGACTATAATAGTTAAAAAAGTTGAAGGACTGAAATTAATTGTAGAACCATTTAACAATCTATCACAATAAAATTTTTATCATCTACAATCTGGAGGTATTATGGGATTGGAATTACTTGTCATCATCATATTTATAGTGATGATAATTGGCTCAGCTGTAAAAGTTATGCGCGAATACGAGCGGGCTGTCGTATTTCGTTTAGGCCGATTAATTGCAGTTAAAGGTCCGGGATTGATAATTCTTGTGCCGTTCATTGATAAAATGGTTAAAGTCAGCCTTAGAACTATAACTATGGATATTGAACCACAAGATGTAATCACAAAAGACAATGTCTCAATCAAAGTTAATGCAGTATTATATTTTCGTGTGATGTATCCAGAAAAAGCAATAGTTGAAGTAGAGAATTATTTATTTGCTACTCATCAAATCGCACAAACAACTTTGCGAAGTATATTAGGACAATCTGATCTTGATGAATTGTTGTCAGAACGAGAAAGTATCAATCGTAGACTACAGGCAATTATTGACGATCATACTGAACCTTGGGGTATTAAAGTCTCAGCCGTTGAAGTAAAACAAATTGATTTACCAATAGAAATGCAAAGAGCAATGGCAAAACAAGCCGAGGCTGAACGTGAAAGACGTTCAAAAATAATTAATGCAGACGGTGAATTTCAGGCTGCTCAAAAATTATCCGAAGCTGCTACAATGCTTGAGAAACATCCTGTAGCTGTTCAGTTGAGATTTTTACAGACACTTTCTGATATCGCAACCGAGAAAAACTCTACAACAATTTTCCCAGTTCCGATAGAATTATTAACGCCATTTATTAAGCAAAATCAAAAGGAATAGTAAACTCCACTTGGTTTAAATCAATGGCTTTCAAAAGAGAAATATGTAAAAAAATTGTAAGTGAGCCTGAAAAAATTAATTTAGGCTCACATTTTATCTCATTGATCAATGAAATGTGGCATTATTATACTTACCAAATAAATGAATGCCATGAACATTTCTCGGAGGAAGCTGTTCATGATCTAAGAGTTTGTATAAGAAGATTCCTTTCTCTTAACAGCCTCATAAATCAAATTACACCAAATCAATATTTCAATGATATAAAAAGCTTCTTAAAAAATCAAATAAAGAATTTATCAAGATTAAGGGATGCTCAAGTTCAGATTCTTATTGTCAAGGAATTAAGACTAAATTTCCCCGAATTGAATTTATATTATTATGATCTATTGAGGAAAGAGGAAAAATTAGTAAATAGAATTAGGGAAAATATTGATATTCTATCAAGCGATGAACTTGAGGGGAATATATTTTTTTTGAAATTACATATTAATCGATTTTTACAAAGTGAAAAACAAAATTTTGATTCATTGAAGGAAATTATTAAGAATCAATTTGAAAGTATCCTAAAAATTAAAGACAATATCGTCCCTGAAAATCCTAATACTATTCATAGGCTTCGCCTTGCTTTTAAGGAATATCGCTATATACTTGAGCATTTGCAAGGCTTATTTAATTTAAGCGATAAACTTATTGCCAATTTGCGAAAATATCAGACTTATATGGGTAATATACAAGACTATCAGGTGCTTTATATAGATATATCAAAATTTGCTAAAAAGCAAGGTGAAATCCCGCTTAAGGCATTTGAATCAATTTTGCTTTTTATTGATGAAAAAAAAGTAGGATTAATTAATGAGTTTATGAATAACTCTGATATGATTTATGAGTTCAATATTTTCAATGGCAGATTACACTGAGTAAATTATCAATTGGAAGAGACTAATGTAAGTGAGAATATGTCAAATGTTTAAATTTAAAATTTTTTGGGCACTTTTAACATTAATTCCATTAATTCATCAATCTTCCTATTCAAGCCAGCGTTGGACAGCACCAATAAATCTACAAAATCTCAATTCAGAATATGATGAGTTTGCACCTTTTTGGGATAAATGGAATGAAATATTATATTTCAATTCAACACGAAATGGTTACTCGCAATTTTTTATATCAGCACGCATTGATTCGATAAATTTTACGAATCCTAAAATCATACAGGACAAGTTGAATAAGAAAAATAGTAATCGCTCCTATATAACAATGAATTCTCCTGAAGAAGCAATAATATCATCTTTTAAATTGTATGAACGTCGTTCATATTTAAATCTCCATAGAGTTTATCGAACTGGTAATAACTGGGGGGAACCGATATTAGATGATAGTCTGAAATGTGAATGTTTCGTTTCGCATCCGACAATTTCCCCTGATGGTAAAATTCTGATTTTTTCATCCGATAGATTTAGCGAAAATGGTGATACTGATCTGTGGATGGCAGTAAGACAAGATGATGGAACTTGGGGGGCTATATTAAATTTATCGGAGATTAATTCACCAGGTAATGAAATTACCCCTTTTTTGGCAAGTAATGATACTCTTTATTTTGCGACAGACGGACAAATAGGTCCAGGTGGATTTGATATATTTTACTCTGTTTTAATTGATGGTATCTGGCAACGTCCTAAGCCATTAATCGGAATCAACACAGAATATAATGAAAGTGACCCAATTATACTTCCTAATGGAGACTTAATTTTTGCTTCTGATAGAACTGGCGGAAAAGGGGTCTTGGATTTGTACTTATCAAAACCGATAATTGATGACTCCCCGACTAAAATCCCCCAAAAACCAGTAATTGAAACATTTATCAGTTCAATACAAATGAAAGTAGAAGTTCAACATGAGTCTTTTCCGATAGTTCCATTATTTTGGGCTGATAATGTCTCAACTGAAGGTAATTTAGTTTATAGTGGGATGGGATTGAAAAACTCCAAAGGAATTGTCTCGGCTGACAGCATATATGCTGCATCGCTTGGATTAATAGCTGAGAGATTGAGCTATGTCAAAGATGCTATTTTATATATAAATCCGCAAAATTTTCAATTTCCGTGGAGCATTGATGAATTCAAAAATAAATCTAATGATTTAGATGTTAAAATTGGGGACTTAAATTATCAACTAAATTTAAATACTATTGGAGATTTGCAGGAATTTTTTATTAAAAGATTTTCAATAGACAGTTCACAAATTTCTATTTCTGATAACATCCCAAGGGAAGTTCCAGTCTTTTATTTATATTCAAATAAACCAGAAATATTTAAACCATTGGAGGTAAAATGGGAACGAGCAGAATTTCAACCTCCTTTCATTGAGTTGTTAATTAATGCAGAAACGGAAAATTTATTAAGTTGCCAATGTTTATTTAAGATCGGAAATGACACACTTTTAGTCCATTCAGATGTTAAAACTTTTGAAAAATTAAGAATTGACATCGACAATTATTTGAATTATCTTATTAATCTTGATATTCTGAAAATCATCATAAGTTGCAGATATAAAAACAATATCATAACAAGTCAGGATTTCGAAATTCCAGTAATTAAATCAAAAATTGAAGGCCGTAAGATTTACAAAAATGATAGACAATTTACAAGGTACTTTTTTATTTTGAATGACATAGACGATATTGACAGATTTCCGCACTATAAAGCTGAATTGGAGGATATAATCAAATCTGCTGCATATTCTAAAAAAATTCGTATTATTTATTTTGATGCTGGTAATCCAAAATCAAAGACTAATAGCGAATTGCTTGCAAAAAAACTGAAAGATTCATTAAAATCAAATGCAATAATCGAGATAAATGCCTTAAAAGAGTCACAAATTCTTGAAATAAGCTCAAATTTGAAGCCCTTTGTAATACAAATTTTATTGGAAAGATAAAAATTAAAAGATATCAGAAGGTTCAATTTCACTGTCTCTTGTTTTTCTGGGTATAGATTTCTTTGTATTTAATCGGTAAGTAATATTAAAGTTTACAATACTTGTTTCCCGCTTAAATTGCCTTCGAGTAAAGAAGTCCTTTCCATAAACATTCACGCTAAATTTGCGTATATCGAAAATATCGCTCCAATTAAGGGATAAGGACAATTTATTGTCGAAAAGGTCATATTTTAATCCAGCATCGAGAGCATACATAGCAAGTCGAGTACCTTGCAAAGTTGCAGTTGGGGCATTATAAAAGCCCGAAATTTGAAAATTAAGATTATCAATAATTTTGAAATTGCTGTTAAGTCGTAAATACCATTGAAAATTCTCGTTACTAATGTTAGAGTATTTTTCGCCACCATCGAATTTGGAATAATAATATGAAAAGTTAGCATTTAAATTCCACCATGGCTGTATTTCACCTGATATCCCTAATTCAAGTCCAATTTTATAATCTCTATCAATATTGACAAATGTCATTGCGATTGTATTATTTCCCTCAAGTTTTAAAAATCTTGACATTGACTGGTTGGTGTTACGATAATATAGTGTTGAAATGATTGACAACTTGTTGAATAAAGTCAAATAATTAATTTCAAAAGAATTTATGTATTCGGGTAATAAATCGGGGTTGCCGTAGCGTACGTTGTATGGATCACGCAAATCTTTATGTGGATTGAGATAAAATAAATAAGGACGGCTTATTCGGCGACTATAATTTAGACTCAATTCGTTAGTAGGATTAAATTTATGACTTATACCAACATTAGGAAAAAAATCCATATATATTTGTGAATTTTTTTCATCGCTTTTTTTCTGTTCAGTGTTTACGATACTGTGTTCTATTCGCAATCCAACTTCTAAATAAAAATCAGATATATTACGGTTTAAAATAAAATAAAATGCGTTAATATATTCATTATAAATAAAATGGTTCGATACCATATAAGGGTCTAGCCACAAAGAGGATGAAGGATCAAAAAGCTTATATGAATAATTCCCATCGCTCGAGCGGAAAGAAGATTTTACGCCTGATTCAAAAGTGATATCAAAAAAGTTATCCTGGTACATAATCTCGATGTAACCATTCGAATATTTCTCAATGTAATCTGTATTTTGGCAGAATGAACTATCGATGACTATAAAGGTTGGAGTAAAAGAATTGTAAGTAAGGTGCGTATTTTCATTTTCATCGGATTGTGAATATACTAAGTTTATGAGCAATGAATTATCATCACTATTAAATTTTTTATGAAATGAAGCCGATAAATCAAAGTTAAATTCAGGCGTGGAGCTGCTATAAATCCCTTGTCTGATTGTTTCAATTGTGCCGATATTATTAATAAAGTTAAAATTCGACAGTTCATTAAATTTAGAGTTATTCGCAAAGATTAGAGATGAGACAGAGTAGGAGGTTGATTGATCAGGAGCATAACTTAAAGCCGTTTTAAAAGAATGATTGTAATATTTTCGCCTTCGATTATTTATTTGGTTGGAGTTGCTCTGAGAATTATAAGCGGGTTCAAGAATTTCCCGAATTATAGATAAATCCATAGTCATAATTTCACTTCTAAAATCATACCCACTGTTTATTGTGAAATTATCAAAACTATAATCTAAATTGATAGCGCCGCCATATTTATCTCGAGTACCAGCATTGAGTGAAAAAAATCCATTGAAGCCGGGATTGAGATTTTTTTTCAGCACTATATTAATAATTCCGGCAACACCTTCGGCATCATATCTTGATGATGGATTGGTTATTATTTCAATTTTTTCAATCATATCAGCCGGTATTTTCTCAAGTCCATTATTTTCGGATTGGAAAAGAGAAGAAACTTTACCGTCAATAAGAATTCTGACATTTGAAGAACCTCTGAAAAGTATATTCCCATCTTGATCAACATCAATTGAGGGTATATTTTTCATAATATCTAATGCGGTTCCACCGGTTGAAATCAAGTTTTTATCAACATTGAAAATTTTTTTACCGGATGCCATTTCGATAATAGGTTTGTCTGCAATAATCAGAATTTCAGATAACTCAGTGGATATTGGACGAAGGGAAATTATCCCTAAATCATAAGGAAGGTCGTTTTTTATTTCGAAATGCATCACTGGTGAATCGTCATAACCAATGTAGGATACTTTCAGAAGGTATTGACCATTATTTAGGTTTCCTATCGTAAATCTGCCTTTTAAATCGGATTTGCCACCGCTTATAACTAGACTATCTATTGAGTTTAAAATATAAATTGAGGCAGAAGGTAAAGGCTCGTTTGTTGTGGCATCTTGAATAATTCCGGTAATGGCTGAAGCAATTACTTTCTGGGTAAATACCGTTATCAAAATTAATAAAATCAAAAATCTTATTAACATTTTTACATAAAAATATTTTATTAAAGTTTACAGACAATTAAAATAAAATTAACTTAAAATAATTTGAATGTCAAATTTTTTTTGAACAAATTTTTTATACTGAGAAGTTATATTTTTTGTAAGTTTAATATTTTGTAATGAAAGGGACATCAAAATGTAATTTTGATAAAAAAGGTAATGATGTTATGAAAACACAAATTGAGCCATTCAAGATCAAATCAGTTGAAGCAATACCTATAACTACAAAAGAGGAGAGAATAAGGTATTTAAAAGAAGCTTTTTTAAATCCATTTTATCTACGATCTGAACATATTACTATCGATTTATTAACAGATAGTGGAACAACAGCAATGAGTGCAAGCCAGTGGGGAAACATTATGCAAGGGGATGAAGCATATGCTGGTTCAAAAAGCTATTACAAATTCGAAGAAGTTGTTAAGAAAATAACTGGATTCAAGCATATTATACCGACACATCAAGGCAGAGCAGCAGAAAGAATTTTGTTTTCCATTTTAGGAGGTAATGGTAAAATTATACCAAATAACACTCACTTTGATACAACACGCGGCAATATTGAATATAGTGGTGCTGTTGCTGTTGATTTACCTACGAAAGCCGGGATTGATCCCTCAACAGTTGAGGATTTTAAAGGGAATATGGATATTGATGCTTTGCAAAGATTAATTGAAGAAGTTGGTAGTGAGCGAATACCTCTTTGTATAATTACTGTAACAAATAATAGTGGTGGTGGACAGCCAGTTTCAATGCAGAATATCAGAGAAACAAAGGAATTGTTAAGTAATTATGGTATTCCGTTATTTCTTGATTGTTGTAGATTTGCAGAGAATGCCTATTTTATCAAAAAACGAGAGAAAGGGTATCAAAATAAATCCATTCTTGAAATCGCTCAAGAAATGTTTAGCTACGCCGATGGTGCAACAATGAGTGCGAAAAAAGATGGTATGAGCAATACAGGAGGATTTTTAGCTACAAACGATGACTCGCTTGCCGAAAAAGCAAGAGTAAATCTGATTATTACTGAAGGTTTTCCAACTTATGGTGGACTTGCTCGGAGAGATTTAGAAGCTTTAGCTGTTGGTTTCGAAGAAGCATTAGATGAGAAATATCTCGAATATAGAATTGGACAGGTCGCATATCTTGGGGATTTATTGATTAAAGCCGGTGTACCTATTCTGGTTCCAACTGGTGGGCATGCAGTTTATCTTAATGCAAAATTATTTGCACCACATATACTACCAGAGCACTTCCCCGGACAAAGTATTGCTTGTGATATTTATCTCGAGGGTGGAATCAGATCTTGTGAGATTGGCTCTGTAATGTTTGGGAAGAAAACACCTGATGGCAGACATATACCTCCACCCATGGAACTTGTTCGTATGGCTATACCTCGTAGGGTTTATACTAAAAGCCATATTGAGTACGTTGCGGAAAGTGTCATCAAAGTCTTTAATAGAAGGAATGAACTTAAAGGAATGAAAATTATCTACGAAGCACCTCTTTTAAGGCATTTTACAGCTAAATTTGATTATATTAAATAATAAGAAATGGAATCAAAATTCAAATTTTAATATCCAAAAAGCCTTTGTTTAGCTGATTTCGAGCTGTTTCTTGCACTTGTTGTATCGGCTGAACATTGGCAATTAACTGCATTATTTGATGTTGTGGGTTTGTACCTGTAACAGCTTCTTTTTGAATATCTTTTTGAGTTTCATTTTGAACTGTTAATGAAGGTTTTTCCCCATCATTATGCTTTTGCTCAGTAATTTTATCAATAGTCATACTTGCCCCCGGATAATATGAGATTATAATCCTTAATGATCATTTTCGGAGATAATCAAAATTTCTTTAATTTGAAAGTCAAATTATATTATAACAATTGAAATTTTATTATGGAACATATTATAATACTTGCTATAATAATTTTTGCCTTGATTTTATTTGCAACAGAGTGGATTCGTGCAGATTTTGTAGCAATTACAATATCTTTGATTTTAATGATTTTAGGTTATGTTACTATAAATGAGGGATTTTCTGGATTCAGCAATCCTGCTGTCATTACTGTGATTGCGATGTTTATATTAAGTGCTGGGCTTGTAAGGACAGGCATAGCCGATTATATGGCAGATTTGATAGTCAAATACGGTGGGAAAAATCCAATAACATTGACATTGGCTGTTATGCTCGTTGTTGGAAGTATGTCGGCATTTATGAATAACATTGGTGCTGTGGCTATACTTTTACCTGCGATTTTTATCATTTCAAATAATATGAATTACCCAGTTAATAAATTATTGCTTCCGCTATCCTTTGGCTCTCTTTTAGGTGGATTGATTACAATGATAGGTACACCACCGAATTTGTTAATATCTATAATGCTGGAAGATCACGGTTATAGTGGTTTCAAACTATTCGATTTTGCTCCTACTGGTGTTTTAATTTTAATTGCTGGATTAATCTATATGGTATTTCTTGGGAGGCATTTAATTCCTGCAAGAGAAACGGAAAAGGAATTAACAAAACAATTTAAGCTGGAAAATTATATAAGTGAATTGATTATTCCCGAAGGTTCAAAGTATCATAATAATACTATTAAAAACTCAAAAATCAGTGAAACCTTGAATATTACTATATTAATGATAAAAAGATATGGCGATAAAGGTATGGAAAACATAGAACCATTTCCTGATACTGTCCTTAAAACTAATGATCATCTCATAATTGAAGGTGATATAGGTAAGCTTATCAAAGATGTTAATCCAAAAGACCTTGAATTTACAGCTATAAAAAAATTTACTGATAAAGATTTAATAGCTGAGAATATTGAATTGTCCGAAATAGTGATTTCGCACGATAGCTACTTAATTGGACGTTCAATAGTAGAAAATGATATCAGGAAAATTTATGGTGTGATTGTACTTGCAATGAAAAAAGGACGAAAAATTTTTGCTGGTGATTTTCAACATCTTCCACTTGAAGCAGGCAATGTCTTGCTAGTGAAAGGAACAAAATCGGCAATTACACATTTAGCTCAAAGTCCAAATTTTGTGGTTATTAATCGCTTGGAACACGAAACAAGACTTCACAAAAAAGCCTGGCTGGCATTGTTAATTATGTTTCTCACTATATTTACAGCTGCTTTAGGAATTTTACATATTTCAGTCGCTGGTATGTTGGGTGCAATTATCATGACATTAACTGGTTGCGTTAAACTTGTGGATGTTTATCATAATGTCGAATGGAAAGTGATATTTCTAATTGCCGGCATGATTCCGTTGGGCATTGCAATGGATTCTAATCATATAGGAACTGCCGAGTGGCTTGCAAATAATATTGTTTCAATTGCTGGTGAAATTGGGCCAGTGTTTATGATGGCAGCATTGTATTTATTTACAACAATTTTGACGCAAATTATGTCAAATGCAGCAACTGCACTTTTAGTTGGACCGATAGCAATTGCTATATCAGCAAGTTTCGGATTGCAACCGCATCCATTTGTGATGGCTATTGCAATATCAGCTTCAACATCTTTTCTTACCCCAATCAGTCATCAGTCAAATATGCTTGTCTATGGAGTCGGTAATTTTAGGTTTATTGATTTTGTAAAAGTTGGTGGATTGCTGAATATCATTATATTAATAATAAGCTTAATATTTATTCCAATTATTTGGCCCTTTAAACCGTTATAATTGTAACTTATTCTAAGTTTTATTGTTATTGATTTAAGTATGAAAAAGTCATTGGAAGAATATAGCGATGCAGAATTATTTTATCTGATGAAATCAGATAAAAAGTTGCGCGATAAAGCTTTTGCCGAACTATATAATCGATTGTCGCCAAGAGTATATGCTTATTGTAGACGTTTCGTCGGGGACAAAGAATTAGCAAAAGATATTTTTCAGGAAACATTTGTTAAGTTCTTTGAAAGTAGTAATAAAGATAGAATCATGACCAATGTACCTGGTTTTATCATAAAAATTGCAAGAAATATTTGTTTAAATTATAAAAGAAAAGATGAACCGACTTATTCATACGAAGATTATATGGCTATGACGGAGGATAATAAGACTGAACAAGATGAATTGCTCAATTTAATTAGAAGTGCATTGGTTTTATTACCTGATGAATATAAAGAAGCATTTATATTAAGAGAATACGAAGGTTTTTCATATTCAGAAATTGCTGAAATAACTAATTCAACGCTTACGACTGTGAAGGTTAGAATTTTCAGGGCTAAACAAAAAATAAGAGAAATTTTAAGTCCATATTTAGAGGATTTAGCTAAAGCTTAGAAATTTATATCAATATACATAAAGTTAGTAAAATGAGCGACTACATTAACAAAACACCATCGGAATTATTAACTCTCCTTGTTGACGGAGAACTTCACGATAGCGATGCTTCTTTACTTTTTGATTCCTTATCAAAAAATGAGGAATTAAGACGTGAACTATTAGAGCATCTAAAAATCCGTGAATCAATAAGAAATGATGTTGAAGCATTCACACCTCCAATAGAAGCAACACGGGGAGTATTCGAACAGCTTGGTATAGCTACCTTTGTGGGATCAACATCTACTACTGGTTTTAGTAATGGCAAATTTATGCCCATATTTTTCAGATTCGGCTTGCCTCTAATTGCTGTAATAATAGCATCCCTTATCACTGCAAAGGTTGTCTCTGACCATTATGAATCAAAAATTGCTGAAATAACAAGTAAAACTACAGACATTTCAGCGGTTAATTCTGAGTTAGTACCTGAGGACAAGAACCTTGAATCTGCTTTGATTGCTGGTGAATTCAATTCAAAACCCATAAAAGGAAACACAACTAAATATAGTTCATCAACTCAAAATAATATTTTAACTGATAACTTAATTTCTGATAATTTAATATCAGAAAACGAAAATTTCAGGAATAATTTAGTAGATGTTAAACCTATATTACAATCTGAAAATAACTACAGTTATAATAAATATAACACATCCTCAATCAGAGATAACAAAATAAATCAATTGGGATTTTCGCAAATTTATACAGATTTGCCAGTTTATGGGAATTCAATTATTGTCAAAAATTATACATTGAGTTTTGCTGGTGTTGTGGGGAAAAACATAAATAGTCAAATCAATAATTTTATTACTGGATTCAATATAGGTTTTTATCCAATACTTTCTAATGATTTAAAAATCGGATTTGTTGTTGGGCGTGAGCCATTTGGAATTGAGTTATTGAATAGTAGCAATAATCAATATGAAAATGATCCTAAAATGCCCGTTTTTTGGGCTGGTGTTTCCGGGCATTATGGCTTTTCACAATTTAGAATTTTTGATAATCTTACACCTTACAGTCAGGTAACTATTGGAGCTAATGAATATGGGATGCTAACAAAATTATCTGCTGGTTTACAATTCGGTTTATTTCCAAATATTGAAACGGCTATTGGTGCCGAGTATTCACTTTTACGTTATAAGAATCAACTGCAAACATTATACAATAATAAATTGAGTTTTACAGCTAATTTATTTTTTAACTTCTAATTTATGGCTTTTGTCCCAGGCATGAAATTTCAGGCGGGTTTTAACCCGCCTTATTATTTAATTGATTTTTTAATCTTCTCGGCAGTTTTTGAGGAGTAATAACTGCATTTGCCCTTTTGGCTATCGGCTTGAATATTTAATTCTTCGATAGCTTTTTTGAATTTAGCTGTTGGAATTCCAAATTTTTCAGCCCATTTTGCAGCTGTTAATAATTCTTCTTTTAGTTTTTCTGCCATGAAATTCACCTTTATTGTTATTGTTACAATTCTAATTGAATATTTTTGAATTGGGATTGAATTTTTGCTTTGGTGACTTCTGAGAATTTATTTTTTGTTATAGAAAGTACTTTCAAATTGTTTAAATTATAGAAGCTTTCCGGTAAATCGCTTAGTTCATTATAACTTAAATCCAGTTCTTCCAAAGATACTAGATCTCCGAAATTCTCGGGTAAATTATTAAGTTCGTTTTCGTAAAGTAAAAGTTTTTTAAGATTTCGTAAATCAGTGAAAGAATCGGGTAATTGGGTTAGTAAATTTTTGTAAAGTCTGATTTTTTCAAGTTTTTGCAAATTTCCAATATCTTCAGGTAGTTTTACTATATTGTTTTCTTGGATTTCCAGCTTTTCGAGGGAATCCAATTTGGTAATGGCATCAGGCAGAAAGGTTAATTTGTTTGCTGCTGCACGTAATTTAATGAGATTTTTCAAATTTCCAATTGATTCAGGTAAGGCAGCGAGTTCGTTTTCATTAATTATAATTTCAACCAAGGCTTCAAGTTCACCAATGCTTTCCGGTAATGTGCGGATATGATTATTGCTAAGAGCCAATCTCTTTAAATTCTTTAAATTACCTATTTGTTCAGGTACTTTTTTTAAATCATTCCAACTTACAACAAGTGTTTCGAGATTTGTCAATTTGCAAATTGATTCGGGTAATTCGCTAATATAGTTCCCACTCAATTCGAGAACTTTTAAGTTCTGTAACTCATAAATTTTTTCTGGAATTGTTGCAATCTCGTTATTCCATAAAATCAGCTCTTCAAGATTAGGGAAATCGAAAATTTGCTCAGGGAATTCCTCCAAACCTTTGAAGTGTAAATCAAGTTTAATTACTTTTTCAGGAGTTTGACTTGCCTCCTCTAAGGAAAAAAAGATTAGCTCATTATCAATATTATTTTGATTAAAAATTTTAGACATTTTTTGTCCTTTATATTGTTGAAGAAATTAGTTCTAATTTAATTGAATTATGACGAATTTTAATCGAAAATCTTAATTCAGAATAATTTGTTTTACTTTAGCAATATAAATATTATCATTTAAAATCAAAAGTATTATATTTGAGAACTTGTATAAAAGACGGGTAAATCAAGATGATAAAAAAAATTATATATATCCTACTTCAGATAGTTATTTTGATATATATTACACCCTTTTGTCTTCGCTCTGAGATATCCAAACCAACTGAATACAAAGAACAGGAATTTGATGTAATAAAATATGATGTTTCACTCGACTTAACCAAGGCACCAGAGCTTACCGATGTTATAGGGAAATGCGATATATATTTCATTTGGAAAGAAATTGGAGATGATAAGAAATTTTATTTGCACTTATATGATTTAACAATAGATTCTGTTTTATATAACAATTTAGAAATATCACTAAAAAAGATAAGCTTGACAGAAAAGGAATATTATTATGAATTTACAGAAAATGTTCTTTCGATATCTGATACAAATAAAATAACAGTATTTTACAGTGGTAAAATGACAAACGAAGGTGGGGATAAACCTTGGGGAGGAGTATCCACAAACGGTGATATTTTGTTCTCTTTAGGTGTCGGATTCCGTAATGATTATGTATCAGCAACTCGTCATTGGATGCCTTGTTATGATCATCCCTCTGATAAAGCTCTATTTCGAGGAGAATTCATAGTTAGAAAAAATATGTTTGTTGTTTCCAATGGTGAGTTGATTAGCAATATTGAAATAGATGATTTTAGTAAGTTTATCTGGGAACATAACTATCCCACTTCAACTTATTTATTAACATTTGCCGTAGGTAAATTTATTCCCATTGAATTTTATTCAGATTCAACTGATGTGCCAATGATAATTTATACACCTCAAATCTACGAAGACAAAGTTAAATTTGCTTTCAAATTACTACCTGATATGTTACAAGCCTTTGAATTAAGATTCGGAAAATATCCATTCGAAAAAATAGGATACGTACTTACCCCTATTGGCTCAATGGAGCATCAAACTATGATTTCCTATGACATTAATGCATTGAACTATCATTATTCCATAAGAGACACAATGAATTCAACCGCTGCTCATGAGCTATCACATCAATGGTTCGGTAATTACGTAACTTGCAGGGATTTTAGCGATGCATGGCTGAATGAGGGATTTGCAACTTTTTGCGAGGCTCTTTGGCAAGAGTATAAGTTTGGTTATGATAGATATCTCAGAACAGTGAATAATTATATATTGCGGTATATTAATTCAGTATCAGAATTGGAAGGAGTTTTTCCATTATATGACTTTCCACGCCAGTATCCATCATCGAATTATCCTGCAACTATTTATTTTAAAGGTGCAGTAGTTATTGCAATGCTAAGATATGAACTCGGTGATGATATCTTTTTCTGGTTAGTGAGGGAATATCTCGAGAGATTTGCTTATGGTACATCTACAACTGAACTTATGCAAAATATTTTTCAAGAGTTGAGCGGAAGAAATTTAAATCAATTTTTCGAACAATGGGTATTTGGTAAAGGATATCCAATTATTAAAATTGAAGCTGAAAAAGAGCCTGTACTTAATTATTTTAATCTTAATTTGAGGATAACTCAAATACAACCAGAAGAATATGGTATATATAAAAATCTCAATCTCGAACTTGATTTAGTTGATAACTCAGGAGTCTCGGAATATAAATTAATAAGATTAGATAGTATTGTGCAGGATTTTAATTTTGAAAAACTCAATGATATACAAACTATAAGAATCAATACGGGAAAAACATTAAGAAGTCTTGTAAAATTAGCAGAAACAAAAATATACACAACAGTTTCAAATGATAAATCAACACGTGGAATATTTGTATATCCAACGCCAGCCGATAATGAATTAAATGTAAAGTTGCCCGATAATTTTAATGCAAATTTGATTATAATGGATTTATCAGGTAGAGTATTGAAAATTATCAATAGTAAGAAATTTATTGATGCTGAAAGTGTAACAATTGATGTATCTGGATTATCCCCTGGTGTCTATATTCTATATTCTACTGATGGTTTTGAAAATTATAAAAAATTGTTTTCAATTGTGAAATAGTGAAAATGAGTGAAAAAATTGACTCAAAATATTATTATATAATCAAGAACTGGCTCGAAATAAAGGAAAAAATACACATTAAGGCTTTGTCCTGTGGTCGAAGGCCTGAAGAAATCAAAGTCATCGCAGTATCAAAAACTCATGATACTGAAAAGATTGAAGTAGCATTTAAGGCGGGAGTAGAGTTTTTTGGAGAAAATTACGTACAGGAATTGGTTTCAAAATATGAGTATTTTGCTAATAGGGGACTAAAACCTAAATGGCATTTTATCGGTCATTTACAAACTAATAAAGTAAAATATATCGTACCGTTCATTGATATGATACATACTGTCGATTCAATTAGATTAGCGAATGAGATAGAAAAACGAGCTGAAAATTATAATAAAATCATAGATGTTCTCATACAGGTAAACACTTCGGGTGAGGAATCTAAATCTGGTTGTGAGCCATATGAAACAGAAGAGTTAGTCAAATATTGTCTATCTTTAAAACACTTGAAGGTAAAAGGATTAATGACTATTGGAACTTTTTCTGAAGATGAAATTATCATTCGTTCAGAATTCCAATTATTAAGAAATTTATTGTATGAAACAAACAAAAATTTAAGTTTGAATCTTACTGAACTTTCAATGGGAATGACTCACGATTATGAAATTGCAATTGAAGAAGGAGCTACATATTTACGAATTGGAACTGCAATATTCGGGCAAAGAATTTATTAGTTATGTTTAATAAACTTTTCATGGCTTATGGAAAATTCAAACCAAAACCTTTTGCAAATGATAGACGAAGCATTAGTTTTTATTAGAGAAAGAGTAAAAACAAATGCAAAAATAGCACTTATTTTAGGTAGTGGGCTTAGTGACTTTGCTAATGAAGTTAAAGGGACTGCAATTTCTTTTGCTGAAATACCAAATTTTGTCCCATCAACCTTACCATTTCATAAAGGTAGTCTGATTTTTAGTGAATACGTTGACAAGGAAATCATTTTAATGTTTGGGCGTTTGCATTTGTATGAAGGTTTTACACCACTACAAGTAACATTTCCAATAAGGGTACTAAAAGGTTTAGGCATTGAAAATTTAATAATAACCAATGTAAGTGGTAGTATGAATCCGTATTTTAGAAAAAAAAGTATAATGATAATTGATGACCATATAAATCTTATGGGTGTTAATCCATTGGTTGGTAAAAATTATGATGAGCTTGGACCTAGATTTCCGGATATGAGCGAACCATACTCCAAAGAGTTGATTGAATTAGTAGAACAAATCGGAATAGATTTAAAAATACCTTTACACAAGGGGGTGTATGTATCAATGTTAGGACCATCGCTTGAGACAAGAGCTGAATACAGATTTTTGCGTGCTATTGGTGCTGATGTTGTAGGAATGAGTACTGTACCCGAAGTTATTACCGCTGTTCATTCAGGAATGAAAGTATGTGCATTATCTGTCATTACCGATGAATGTTATCCCGACAATCTTATGAAAATTGAATTAGAGAATATTCTTGAAATTGCAGCTGAAGCCGATAAAAACCTAACTAAAATATTAAAAGAATTGATAAAAAGAATACAAATTTGAAATTTATTTATTTTAAAGTGTTAATTTGATATTATTAATTACTATGTCAAAGTTATAAGATGCTTACAAAATATTCAAAGTTATCAATAGTTTTTTCTATAATAAGTTTGATTCCCTTTTTATTATCATGTAGTGATGAGGAAAAGCTTGTTGACAATACAAAAGAAGTGTGGCGAATGCTTATTGCACGTGATTATCCAAACCCGAGAATAGAAATGTTAGAATTTCCTTCAATCAAAGTAATTTCCAATGATATTGTTAGCGAAAATAATAATTTTAACTTAAGTTCAACTCCTACTAAAATCAAAATATTTAGAAATATGATTTACTTTTTGATGTCATCTGATTATAAGATACTTGTTTTTAATTTGATCGATTTCAAACTAGCACATGAATTTGATTTTTCTGATGAGAAGCTTGAACCTACTGATATATGTTTCCTGACAAATGGCACAACAGCTTATGTTTGTCATAAAAATAGTTCGCTTGTAACAGTTTTGGATATATACTTTTTCAAAAAAGCAAGACAAATAGAAGTTGGTAATGGACCTATAGCTATTGCTTGTTCAGGTAATCAAGTATATGTTGCTAATTATAATGACAATTCGGTCTCTGTTATTGATTCAAGAACGAATGAACAGCTTGAATTAATTAAATTATCTCCTAAACCAATTTATATAGGCTTTGATTATACAGGTAAGACCGCTGTTGTTGTTTCAATGGGGTTTGGTAAGGATGGTGCAATTAATGAAAAGACACCAGCAGTTGTTACATTTATAGATGTTGAAAATAAGTTAATTGAAAATAGTTTGGAACTAGGCTATCAAATGCAGAAATCAATAGATCAGATACCGACTGGTTTAGGTATAACAGAAACAAACTGGGCTTTCATTCCCACCAATGAAATGCTCGTCCGAATTGATTTAAGAAGAAAAGACAGAGTAATTTTCGTTAATCGCTCAAAATATAGCGGAGCTCTTTATAATTATTTCAAAAAAGAAATCTGGATTATTAGAGATGATGGGAATGAGTATTCACTCTTAATCTCAAATCAAACAACTGGTACAGTTCAACAACGATTTCAATTGGGAAAAGATATTAAAGCAATTCATCCCCTATAGAATATTTTATTAGTATGGAATCAGAGCAGCAATTAGTAAATTTAGATGCACTAATTAATTTTAGTGCGAGTTTGACTGAGACCTACGACATTGAATTCATATTGAATGCAGCCTTATTGAGTATAATGGGTAAGTTGAAAATAGTCCGCGCTTGTGTATTGATGCCTGATGATGTAGGTCACCTTTCAATTATGTTGGTAAAGGGTAAATTACCACAGGATACAATTAAATCAAATTCAGGGTTATCAAATTCTGAAATTAAAAAAATCGAGAATTTACTCAATCAATTTGGGATCAAATATTACCTGCCGATAATATATCAAAATCAAACTCTTGCTATTCTATGCTTGGGGCAAAAATTAACAGGTGAAAGAATCAATAAAGAAGAGGAGCGCTATTTAAGCCTCATTGCTTCAATTACAGCAAATGCACTGCAAAATGCAATTAACCATCAATCCTTACTGAAGGAAAAGCTATTAGTCGAAGAGCGTAGTCAATTACTTACAACTCTCTTCGAGATCTCACGCGATTTCAGTAACCTGATGTCAAGAGAAGAAATTTTAAAAATGCTATCGTTCCATCTGATGGGACAATTGATGATAAGCAGATTTGCAGTTTTAATCCTAAAAGAAAAAGACACTTTTTATTCAATTTTTAATAGATTCAATTCTGATCAAAATTTAAAGATCCAATGCAGATTGGAATTATTCAATAAAGTTAGATTTGTAGATAATATTCAATGTGATTATGAGACAATCTCTAAACTCAAAGAATTGGGTGCTGAAATAATCGCACCTATGATGATACAGAATCAAATTAAAGGACTTTTAATTGTCGGTAAAAAACTTGCTGGCGGTGATTTTACTTCGCAAAATATTAGCTTTATTGAAGCTATTGCAAGTATAGCTATGATGTCACTAGAAAATGAACGTCTGTTTAAAGAAGAGATTGACAAAAAACTGCTCGAAAGAGAAGTCAAACTTGCCCTTGAAATTCAAAGGAATTTACTCCCTGGAAAAATGCCATCGTGTGAAAATTTTGACATTTATGGAGCAACATATCCCTCAAGGTATGTTGGCGGTGATTATTTCGATTTCATAAAATTATCGGACGGGAGGTTATTCGTTGCTATTGCTGATGTTTCTGGTAAAGGAGTTCCTGCCTCATTGATTATGGCAAGTGTACAAGCTGTTTTAAAAATTTTGACTCAATTACCAATTTCTCTCATCGAGATTGTGAATAGACTAAACAGACTAATTTATGAAAATACAACAGCAGACAAATTTGTTACTTTTTTCTGCTGTATTATTGATGATAAAAACCGAACCATCGAATATGTCAATGCAGGTCATAATCCACCAATATTGTTAAGACATAATTTTGAAATTGAAAGGCTTAGAAAGGGTGGCTTAATCATGGGATTTATGGATAATCCTCCTGATTATGAAAAAGAGACAATAAAACTTGAATTAGCCGATATAATCTTGCTCTATACTGATGGGGTCTCGGAAGCTATGAATCAAGATGATATTGAATTTGGCGAAGATCGAATAATTAATATCATGAAAATGAATAAGGATCAAAGCTCGGAGCAACTTTTAATGGCTCTTTTGGACTCAGTAAAGAATTTTTCCGGCGAAAAGCAATTTGATGATATTACAGCGGTTGTGATTAAATCAATTTGAGTTACTCACCAGGTTGCTGTGGGAATGGAATTGGCTGTATCGGATTGGGATTGATTGCAGGCAATTCTGCTCCTTCTGTTATAGGTTTACGGATATCTTCATCACCACCAACAAACCATAAATTTGCAATAAGAGCTAAAAGCATAATTGTTGCGGCAAACCCGATTGTTAGTTTTGATAAGAAATCAATTGCTCGGCGGGTACCAAACATTGAAGAAAATTGTCCTGTCAAACCTCCTAAACCAGCGCTCATAGTTCCGCCTTTACCAGGTTGTAGCAAAACTACAATTATCAACAATATTGCAATAATAATAGATATAATTGATATGAAAGTCAGCATAATTTTCTCAATTGATTATTTTAACTAAATACAAAATTATAAATTTTTTGAATTTTGAACAATTATATATTACGACGAGTTGATTAAAATTAAATTTCTTAACTTTGAAATTTAATATCAATATTTTAAAAAGATAAATTTTTCGATGAAAATACTAGACAGATATATAATCAAAGCCCATATAGCACCATTTATATTCGGTGTTTCGGTTGTTGTATTTATCTTTTTAATGCAATTTATTTTAAAGTACATTGATCAGCTGTTGGGAAAAGGCTTGAGTTATCTGACAATATTACATCTGATATCTCTTAATCTTGCTTGGATAGTTGTATTAGCAGTACCAATCGGAGCCTTATTTTCTACTTTATTAGCTTTTGGTAGTTTATCGGCTACATACGAAGTAACTATTTTTAAAGCTAGTGGTATAAGTTTAATTCGAATGATGTTGCCTATAATTTTTCTGGGGATGATTTCCTCAGCATTTCTTTTTTGGTTTAATGATGATATATTGCCAGATGCAAATCACAAACTGAAAACTCTTTTGAATGATATTCAAAGGAAGAAACCAACCTTTTCAATTGTTGCTGGGCAATTTACAACAGAATTGGAAGGATGTACGATTCTTGCTCGAAATATTGATTCAATTACTGGTATGATGACAGATTTAACAATTTATGACCATAGAAGGCAGAATTTAATTAATGTTGCAAATGCTGATTCCGGTACAATTGTATTTAATTATGATTATACAAAATTGATTGTGACTCTTTACAATGGAGAATTGCATCAACTTTATCATAATCAACTTAAAGATTACAGAAAAGTATTATTTGAAAAATATCAATTGTATTTGCCCGCAAGTGGTTATGCTTTTGTTAGAACTGATGAAAACGTTCTTTCACGGGGAGATAGAGAAATGAGTATTGATGATATGAAAAAAATTGTCGAATCAACATATGCAAGAAAAAATGAAAACTACAAACGATTTAGAGATGAGTTAGAACACCATTGGAGTTATTTAATTGGATTGGCTAACGAAAAAGTACAAAAATCAAGCGAAAGACAACCCATAGCTTTACCCGTTGAAGCAAGAACGAAACTGAAACTTACAAGTGACTCACTAGTTAATATAAGTAACTTAGAGCATAGAATAGATTCATCACTGATTAAAATATTAGATAATGTTGAACGAAGAGTTAATTTTTTTCGCTCGAATATATATTCAGATGTTCTCCAAATGAACAATTATGATGAGGTGATAAGGCAATATCAGGTCGAGATACAAAAAAAATATGCAATACCTGTTGCCTGTCTAATTTTTGTGCTTGTAGGATGTCCCTTAGGAATAAGAACACGTGGCGGTAATTTCGGAATCAGTGCTGCAATTACCCTCGCTTTTTATATTTTCTATTGGATTTGTCTTATAGGTGGAGAAAAATTAGCTGACAGGGGCTTCATTAGTCCATTCATTGGTATGTGGGCTGGTAATATTATTATTGCATTACTTGGATTTTTTTTGATTATAAAAGAAAACAATGAATCCTTTTCAATTTTCTTAGAACAACACTTGAAGTACTTTAATTTATTCAAAAGTTTTAAATCTTAAAGAAAAAAGTTATTTTTGTTATTCATTGTTTCACAATAATTTAATAGTCATGGTAGATATAACGACAAAGTATCTCGGATTAAAACTAAAATCTCCAATAATTGTGGGTAGTTGCGGTTTAACTAATTCTTTAGAAGATATCCAACATCACGAAGCTAATGGAGCCGGAGCAGTTGTACTTAAATCTTTATTTGAAGAGGAAATAATCCTTGAGCTTGAACACAGCAAAGCGCAAATGATGCAACATGGGCCACTTTATCCTGAAATTTTTGATTTGTTTGATTACGATACAGTAGAAGATAGCTTAAGTAAATACATTTATTTAATTAAAGATTGTAAAAAAAACGTTAAGATCCCAATAATAGCAAGTATAAATTGTGTCAGTGCCGATGAATGGATTAATTTTTCGAAACAACTTGAGGATGCTGGTGCAGATGCTCTTGAATTGAACTTATTTATTCTACCTTCTGATTTTACACGTTCTGCTGAAGAAAACGAAAGAGTCTATTTCGAAGTTATAGAAAAAGTAAAAAATACTGTTAACATACCTGTTGCACTGAAAATTAGCTATTTTTTCTCCAATTTAGGAACAATGATACAAAGATTATCTGAAACAGGCATTGATGGTTTAGTTTTATTCAATCGATTTTATAATCCAGATTTCAATATTGATAATCTTACAGTAACAGCCGCTAATATTCTTTCTAATCCATCAGATTTGCCCATATCATTGCGTTGGATAGCAATTATGGCTCATAGAGTTAAATGCGATTTAGCAGCTTCTACCGGTGTGCATGATGGTACTGCACTAATTAAACAACTGCTTGCTGGAGCTAATGCTGTACAGGTAGTCTCTGCAATTTACAAAAATGGTTCTGAAGTAATCAATGAGATGAATAAGGAATTAATCGAATGGATGGATAAGCATCATTACTCTAAAATCGATGAATTTAGGGGTAAATTAGCTCAGGTTAAAAGTAAAAATCCAGCTGAATACGAAAGAGCTCAATTTATGAAACATTTCAGCGGTAAATTTTAATTGAGAAAATTCAATCTCACGGGGCTTAAAAGCCCTTTTTTTGTTGGAATACAAGTTTTTTGACTAACTTTTGCAGATTTAAAAAAATATATGCTATTAATATTGGGAAAAATGAAATCGAATTATTTGGATTATGTATTTATTCACTTCAAATAATACAAATGGAAAAGATGTATTTTAATGATTTAATCCGCTTTTTTTACTGAATTTAAAGCTCTTTATTTTGTCAATCCTTAATGTTATTAAACATTCGATTCGAAAAATTTTAAACAAAAATGTCAAAATCAAATATATTAAAAAAATTATTTTCCTTACAGCGTTTTGGTATAAAACCCGGATTAGATCGTACTCAATATTTATTAAAATATTTATCCAATCCTGAAAAAAAATTCAAGTCAATACATATTGCAGGAACTAATGGTAAAGGGACTGTTGCGTCACTTTTAGCATCAATTTTTAAGGAAGCTGGTTACAAAACCGGGCTTTATACCTCTCCACATATATTGGAATTTAATGAACGAATCAGAATTAATGGTGAAAAAATACCTGATGAATATCTAATTGATATAGCCAGCGATTTATTGCCAGTTTCAGAGAAAGTCAATGGCACTTTTTTCGAAATTACTACAGCAATTGCTTTTAAATACTTTGCTGATAAAAATTGTGACATAGTTGTTGTTGAAACTGGTATGGGTGGCAGATTCGATTCAACAAATGTTATTGATCCAATTATCTCAATCATTACATCCATTGGATTAGAGCATAGAGAATATCTTGGGGATACATTAGAAGCAATTGCATTGGAAAAAGCTGGTATTATCAAAAGAAATGGCAAAGTTATAATATCTGAGGAAAAGATTAATCTTAAAAATATCTTCAAAAAAGTTGCCATCGAACTCGGAGCCAAATCGTTTTTTACTTTTGATGATTGTAAGTTAATTAATTTAATATTTAATGAAAATTTCACCTATCAGACAATTTTTAATTGTGCTGGGGTTGAATCTTTTAATATTAAATTTGATTTTGGCGGTTCGAAGGCTATGGAAAACATTATAACTGCAATTTATAGTCTTTATAAAGTAAATGATATACTACCTGTTAAAACTATCGATATTGTAAATGGGATAAAAAATATAAGGGCAAATACGGGCTATCACTTCAGAATCGAATTATTGCGAGAATCACCACCATTGGTAATCGATGTAGCTCATAATCCAGATGCAATAGATGAGTTAGTAAATACTGTAATAAAATGCAGAGGAAGAGGTGAATCCTGGCTTGTGCTTTTTGCTGTGATGAAAGATAAAGATATTGAGGAAATGATGAAAAAGCTGAGATTAATTTCAAAAGAGATAATTTTAACACAGCCTCAAAATGAAAGGGCTTGTAATATTGATGAATTAAAAAAGTTCGCAGAAAATTGCAAATTTGATATTATACATTGTCAAAAAAATGTTGAAGAAGCTGTAAAATTTGCCTTAGCTTTAAATAAAGCTCTGATTATAACTGGTTCTTTTTATCTCATTGGTGAATCAATAAATTCATTGAAGAATTATGGCTTCAATACTGAAATATGAAATAATTTATCTATAAATAAAAAATGGAGAGTGATATGTATAAACCCGATGATCACAAAATTAAAACAGCATTAATATCTGTATCCGATAAAATGGGTATTGTTGAATTCTCAAAAGAATTAGAAAAGCTCAACATAACGATATATTCGACTGGTGGCACAGCAAAAGAGCTTATTGCTAATGGAATTAAAGTTAAACCTGTAAGTGAACTAACCAAATTTCCAGAAATTCTGAATGGGCGTGTTAAAACATTACATCCCGCAATTCATTCTGGTTTGCTTGCAAAAATGGACAATGATGAACATTTGAAGCAATTAGCTGAAAATGAGTTTCAATCTATTGACTTATTGGTTGTTAATCTATATCCATTCGAAGAGACTTTGAATAAAACGGGTATTAGTGATGAGGAAGTAATAGAAAATATTGACATAGGTGGACCAACGATGCTACGAGCAGCTGCAAAAAACTATGAATGGACCGTTGTTATTGTCAATCCATCGAGATATGATGAGGTAATTAAAGTATTGAAAAACAATGATAATACGGTTCCTTTATCGCTACGTAAAGCACTTGCATGCGAAGTATTTGAGCTTACTTCTTATTATGATTCGATCATTGCTGAATATTTTCTTCAATCATCGAATAAAATTTTCCCTCAAAAGAGAGGAATTGGTCTCAATTTAATTCAAAAACTTAGGTACGGAGAAAATCCACATCAAGAAGCTGGATTGTATGGAAAATTTGACGAAATCTTCGAGAAATTACATGGTAAGGAGCTTTCATATAACAATATTTTAGATATAGATTCAGCTGCACGTTTGATAATTGAATTCAATGACCCAACTTTTGTCATTATTAAGCATACCAATCCTTGCGGTGTTGGCAGTGCCGAAAATTTAATCGATGCTTATGATAAAGCATTTGCAACTGATACAGTTTCCCCTTTTGGTGGCATTTTTGTTGTAAATAGAACTTTTGACTTGGAAATAGCTGAAAAGGTACATCAGATTTTCAGCGAGGTTATAATAGCTCCGGATTTTACAGAAGATGCCTTAGAACTGTTGAGAACGAAAAAAGATCGTCGTTTGATCAAAATGAATAATGATAAATTGAAGCAACACTTAAAGTATGATTTACGATCGGTTGTCGGTGGATATTTAGTGCAGAATACCGATTTATTGCTAATTCAGGAAAGCAATTTAAGAGTAGTTACTAAACGAGTTCCAACAGAAGATGAAATGAAGGCGTTGATGTTTGCCTGGAAGGTAGCCAAACATGTGAAATCAAATTCAATTGTCTTTGCAAAATCAGATAGAACCTTAGGAATAGGAGCCGGGCAAATGTCTAGAGTAGATTCTGCAAGAATAGCAGTTCAAAAAGCTAAAATGATGGGGCTTGATTTACAATATTCAGCAGTTGCATCAGATGCCTTTTTCCCATTTGCCGATGGTTTACTTCAAGTTATTGAGGCGGGAGCAACAGCAGTAATCCAGCCTGGTGGCTCCGTGCGTGATGAGGAAGTAATTCGTGCAGCTGATGAAAATAATATTGCTATGGTATTTACAGGAATGAGACATTTTCGACATTAAGAGTCAGGAGTAATTGTAAGCAAATAGAGTCTGTTGTTAATTCTGCCAAGGGCTTCATATTGACCTGTACGCCAATTATAACGTGGTTGTGAAGTTTCATCAACCATCATACCTGAGATTAATTCATTTGAATCTAAATAAGCCATAACTATGTTAGAATTTGTTGTATAAGCGTAGGTTTGACTATTGGGTTTAAGAGCGATTACTGTATTAATAATATTATTATTATGGAGACGGAATTTTTCTCCATTTTTCACAAGAAAACAACTTAATTCACAGTAAATATAATACATTGCAGAACCATCATAAGTGAATAATGGCTGGTTCACTTCTCTACCAGCATAAAATTCAATGCTATTGTATAAAATGAGATAATTAACCCAATCTTTAACTTTTGCAGCAATAAGCGGTGCTTCGGGATGCAGGGCAATAGATTCAATAATGTTATATCTTTTACTAACAATTGGTTCGTAATAATCATCTGAAATTATGATTATATAACTATCGCCAGAGAAATCAGTTGCAATAAAAGCAGCTACGGTCCCATTTATATTTATTAAAGGATTGCGTATACTTACATATGCGTTGGATATTATTTTATTTCCTTTATAAAGTTCTATATATTGTTCAGTACCAGCTGCATAAATTAATTCTCCTGTATGCCAGAATCCGAAAATGATAAGTTTTTCAAAAGAATTAAATTCTTTACCATTGACGTAAAGGAAATATTTGTCAAGTCTTTTTATTTGGAAAGCTAAATTTGCTCCATCAGGGCTTAAATATAGTTTACCAGTCCGATAGTATGTTCTAATAATTTTATCATTGTGATGAATAAATTCTTCATCATTGAAGTAATATGAATAAACTAAAACTTTAGAATCGGAGCTAAATAAAATTGTTCCGTGCTTATTACCGGGAAGTAACATTATTGTATCTAAGGTAATAAGATATAATTGAGTGTTATCATAAGCAAAATAAGCCCAATTATCGCCATTTGGAGAAAAGGTTAATTCAGCAAATTTTGTAAATACGCCGTCATCTTCTCCATTTATATACAATCGGTATTGATTGTCATAAGGTGAAGTAATAGCCCACCAATTGAATGTTGTATCCATTCCATAGGAAATTAGCTGTTCTGATCCATTTAATAGAAGATAATCTTTACTTAAATTTGAATGAACTAATAAGGGGAAATAAGTTATTAATAGTAAAAACATATATATCGATGGTTTAAGATTTATCATATTACCAATTGAATTTAATTTTTATTTTTTTTTAAACAAGGGCAAATATCCTTCTTTATTTCTTCGCTAATTTCGAATTCGTTGAATTTATGGAAATTTTGAATTTCTTTTTTAATATTATCATAACCTTTATAATTTCCATCGGTGTTGTCAATCCAATATTGCAAAGCATCGTCATTAGATATATCGCAAAATTGCATCAGTAAAACGGATGCAATATAGCCGGATTGATGCCAACCATTCCAGCAATGTAAATAAATAGGTCCGAGTTCAGGACGCATTATCACGTCAAATACTTCGTGGAAAATTTTTTTTAACTCATCCTGATTATTTCCAGAAATTTGTAAATATTCTAGGGTATTGTGAGTAAGTTCATCAAATATCAGCTTTTCTGCTCTGTAATAATTCTTCTTGTAGAGGTATATAGCTTTAGAGAAGCGATTTGCGCATAGATTAATTAATCCATCTTCGGGTAATGGATTTTGATTATCTCTTTTATTTTTTTTATGAAAAGCATTATTAGCACCGCCTCTATATGCAATTCCATGCAAAATAACTCTCATATTTCTTGTACCATACAATGCATCAAATCCCCTACCACGGTTATCTGTAATTTTTTCATCGGCACAGTCGACAGCGAACATACTTTTATAGTATTGAATTTTCTCATCTAATGTTGAAAATGGTGTTGATTTTTGGGATAGTAAATTTGGAAAAGGGTAAATAAAAATTAGTAATAAGAAAATCAGTATTTTTTTTATCATATTAAAATTTAAATTATTATATTACAAAAATTAATAATTTAATTGCTCTTACAATGAACTTAAACAGTTATGTAAATATATAAAATTTTTAAATTTTCACATATTAAACAGGACGGAAATTAATGCTAAAAACTTTATTTAAAATCATTGCCATTGTATCCTTATCAAATCTATTATACTCACAAGATATCAAATGGTGGTACGATACAAAAGATGGATGCTTTGGGCAAACTGCATCAGCAGACTTAGATGGAGACGAATATTTAGAGTTAGTTTTTGGATGTTATAGAAATGATGGTAAAGTTTATGCTTTGAGATCAACTGATGGTAGTTTACTTTGGAGTTTTTTTACAGGCATGAATAATTATGCAGGTTGTAATGATGCGGCACCACTGATTTATGATGTTAATAATGATGGTAAACCTGAAGTTATTGTTGCAAGTTCATGTACACCCAGAACATATTGTTTATCCGGTATAGATGGATCAATCAAATGGGAAGCATCAACTCGTGGGAGCGATTCTCCACCAGTGATTGGCGATATTAATGGAGATGGCAATTTAGAAATACTTCACGGGCAATTCCTTGGCTATGTAATTTGTATTGATGCAAAAACAGGTAACGTGAACTGGGAAATATTAGTGCAAGAGAATACGTGGATACAAACTGCTCCAACTTTGGTTGACATTGATGGAGATGGGGTTTTAGATTTTTTAGTAGCTACGTGGTGCTTGAACAAGAACGATACAAATAGATTATATGCTTATAGAGGATATGATAGAAAGATCATTTGGACTTACGATCTAAAAGGTGTTGTCTATCATGGGACTACTGTTGTCGATTTGGATAGAGATGATGAGTTAGAGGTGGTTATTGGTGATTATAGTGGTACTATTTATTGTCTTAATGCAAAAAATGGAACTTTGAAATGGACTCATTCAGATCCCTTGTATTATTATGTTGGAAGTCCTATTTCAGTCGGTGATTTAGATGGAGACGGCTTTTGTGATTTGGTCTTTTCAACTGCTTCTGAAATAGTTGCTTTGAATTATGATGGTACTTTGAAATGGAAGTATGTTATACCATATTATGCAAATGCATTCAGAGGTGCCGTTCTTGCTGATATTACAGATGATAAATTATTGGATGTAATTTTCGGTACGAGTAAAGGTAATCTGATTGGATTGAATGGTAAAAATGGAACAGAAATTTTTAATTTAAATTTAGCAGAGCATATAGGTAAAGAATTTGATTCAAAACACTCACCGATAGTAACTGATTTCGATAAAGATGGAATTTTGGATATATTCATTATCGGGGGCTATACAAAGTATCCGGAATTTCAAAATAATTATGGTAGGGCTTATTGTATTTCTCTTTTTAAAGGATATGGACCAGATTGGCTTATGTTTCAGAGGAATTTTCATAGGAATTCGAGTATTTGCAGTGATTTTTCAAGTATATTTCACAACTATACCATTAATTCGAGTAATTATGAAATATATCCCAATCCTTTTAGCAGAAGTTTTAAAATTAAATCCAATGAACGTATTAATGAGGATATAGTAATAAGATTAATTGATATTTATGGCAGAACTATTGAACTACTCAATAGTTCAGTCAATTTAAATAATTCAGAAATTGAAATAACTGCCGATAGAATTTCATCAGGTTTGTATTATGTTCAAATTATAAACGGGAAGGAATTTGTATTGAAACATCTTATAAAACTGTAGAAGGGATATTTTCCCTTTCATCAATTTTACTTTTGAATTGATTAGTTTTACTGATAGCCATCATTTTTTTTAGGGATTCATAAACTATCATTAGCCCAAGAATAAGTAAAATTCCAGCGAGAATTAATAGAAACCAATTACCATTAGGGGCAAATTCCCAAAAGATTTGGTAAAATAGGGCTATTTCTGTAACAAAAAGCATGAATATAGCTGGAATTAATGTATATATCTTTGGTGATTTAATACCAAATAGATATGTTGATATAACAAAAAGAGCTAATGTGGCAATTAACTGATTTGAAGCTCCAAAAAGAGGCCAGAGTATTTTATAACCACCAAAAGCAATTAGTAAATATGCTGCGATTAAGCTTACAAGTGTTGCAACATATCTGTTTTTAAAAATACCACCCCTTTTTCCGATGCTTGTTTCTTGCAAAATATATCTATTTAATCGAGCAGTAGTATCGAGTGTAGTTAAAATGAACGCATTAAGCATTAATATACCGAATTGAATTCCAAGCGACAATGGTATTCCAATACTTTGCACTGATAAACCAAGGGCTGTACCAAAAACAATATTTGCACTTTTTTGAAGTAAGTTTTGAAAATTAAACTCGCCATTAGCTGTATCAGGATTCCAAATAAGTACACTCGAAACCATAGCAATTACAAGCATAGCCAAGGCAGCTTCTGTAAGCATACCACCGTAAGCAACTTTTTTCCCGTCGCTTTCTTTTCTGAGCTGTTTTGCAGATGTTCCGCTCGAAACAAGTGAATGAAAACCTGATATTGCTCCACATGCAACTGTTATAAATAAAATTGGGAAAAGTGGTCCTTTATTACTGGAAAAGCCCAAATAAGCAGGTGCATTTATTTCGGGCTGAAGAACAAGTACACCGATAATTCCGATGAACATTCCGATTAAAAGAATATAAACAGAGATATAATCACGTGGTTGTAATAATACCCATACAGGTAATACTGCTGCTATCAAAGCATAGGCAAAAGTTATTATCAACCAGATATCATAGCTTGCTATAATTGGAAATCTATTGCCTAATAGAATTGAGAAAAAAAGTAAAATCAAAGCAGAAATTGTTGCAATAAATAAATTAAGACCTTTTCTATATACAGCCCAACCAAATATAATTGCGATAATTATAACTGATATAGTCGGTAGAGCAATTTCAGGTTTTTCGGTAAGTGTGCGTGCAGTTAAATCTGCAAATATAGCTTGAACTAGAACTAATGTAAGCCAAACAAAGATGGCAAAAATTGTTCTCGCTCTTTTGGAAATTGCATTTTCAGTGATTTCAACAATGGATATGCCACGGTTACGAACGGAGATTAATAGTGAGGTATAATCGTGTACCGCCCCCATAAATACAGAGCCAACTAAGATCCAGATCAATGCTGGTAACCACCCAAACCAAGCAAAGGCAAGTATTGGTCCAACAATTGGGCCAGCTCCTGCAATAGAGGAAAAGTGGTGACCGAATAGTATGATCGGTTTGGTTGGAACATAATCTTTATTGTCATTATATTTTACAGATGGAACTTCATTTTTATCATTTGATTGCAGAACCTTGTTTTTAATGATATTGCCCCACCAAAAGTATGCAAAAATGAACCAAATTATTCCAAAAATGATAATTACTGCTGCATTCATTGGTATATTTATCAGCTGTTAATGAGTTTCTTATTAAATTATATAAAATCAGAATAAAAAAGAAATTAAAATTTTAAAATTCATCTATTTAATAACTGCAAATCTGGTTGTTTTGTTTTCAGTACCGATATTAATGCTGAATAAATAAATACCAGTATTTAGATTATATGTAGGGATATTAATATCATATATACCATTTGTCAAATAGCCATGATAAATTGTCTTTATTTTTCGTCCATTAATATCGAATATTTCAGCAGTAACATTAGCTGGGAAATCAAGTGCAAATGAGTATTTGCCGATATTCCCGGAAACAATTGGATTCGGGATTACATAATTTTCGATGTTATTATTATGTGTTTTGTTCTCGGAAACTGAAACAAAATGTGAGTTAAGAATAGCGAGTAATTTATTTGTATTAATTTTTATTGAATCTGGAATAAGTTCGAATTCGAATTCAAATTTTTCAGTTTTATTCCATGTTACAACTGTTTCTGTATGAATTCTATCTCCGAAGTAAAAATTAAGTTCTACCGGACAAACAAAAGCATCTGGTAACTTAGTGCCGTTTTGTATTTGAGAAAGATATAATTCTATATAAAATCCGTTATTTCTACTATGGGCAAAGGTTTCCAATTCAAATATTGGATGCCCGGCTTTAAATAACCATTGTTCGAAGAAAGTATCAAGCGGAATTGGAGAATTTTTGGCATTTTTTATAAAATAATCAGCAAAATCTTTTGTTTCGATTGATGAATATTGATAATCTTTGAATAATCCTCTTAAAATTCTAAAAAATTCACCATCGCCAAGAGTTTCTCTGAGCATATGGTAAACCCATCCTGATTTTTGATATACTAATGGTACGTGTGTCCAAAATATATACTGTGTTGGGATATCATAAATAGGTGTATCGAACAGATCAGCACGAGCTAAATACCGATTTTTATGTTGATTCATATAATAATAATAAGCTCCCTTGTCAAATAGATGTTCAATCCATAATGCTTCACCAAAAGTAGCGCCACCTTCGTTAATCCATATATCTTTCCAGGTTGCACAGGTGATTAGATTACCAATCCATTGATGAACAAGTTCGTGAGCTATACCGGTTTCGTGGAAACCTCTGAGCCATAGACGATTGACAGTTGTCATTGTCTGGTGTTCCATACCACCAAAATTGAATGGCTGAATCACAGCCATCCCATACCTTTCGAATGGATAATCACCGAAGAATTTAATGTATGTGTTCATCATTTCGGGTACATTTCTGAAGGCGTTTAAAACATTATATTTACTTCCATCTGTTTCGGGATTATTGTAATCAGCTTCCCAGGCAAGGTAAATTAGTTCTAATTTTTGCTTTTCACCTTCGTACCATTCGCTGTGCTCTTTTAATTTAGAGGCGACAGCTAACATTAAATATGTTGCAATGGGATATTGATGTTTCCAATAATAAATTGTAGCATCATGCGAATGAAATACTCTATCAATCAATCCATTTGATGCTGTGTTAAATCCCTTTGGTACCCTTATTGCTATGGAGGATAATGCTTTATCGTATGGAGCATCATTGCATGGCATCCAACGTCTTGCATAATCGGGTTCGCTCATTGTATAAGCAAGTCTCTCTTCAACAATAACTGAATCACCGCGTTGACCAAAACCTACAAAAAAGCCTTCGGGATAAAGCCAGAATCCGCCACGCCCGTTACCATTGTAAGTATAATATATTGTTAATAATATCGTGTCGCCTTCATTTGAATTGTTTAATGGAATTGCTAAAATGTTGGAAATTACTTTTGGTTCCCATTGAATCTTGTTAGAATTTATAAATATCGAATCGATCTTTAGCTCTTTAGCATCAAGTTCTATCGTATTGACATGATTTGAATCTATTCTTAATGTGATATTATTAACACCGTGCCATTCTGTATTAGTAAAATAAATTTTATTTGTTGCTTTGATTGTGTCAATGCGGATAATTTTACCGGAGTCGTCATATATTGTATCAATCTTCTTAATGACGGTATCCAGATAAAACTGACGTTCAGATGACAGTGGTTTATACCAGTCAAGAAATAAATCGTATTTCAATACATCATAAGGACGCCTAATAATTGCACTTTCTTTATTTTGTGTGAAATTTTGTACCTTATGATGGAGATGATAGCAATAATTTCCTTCAGGTGATTCTTCATCTGCTGAGAGATAAAAAGGCAGTGAGTGGCTATAAGTAGTAAAAAATAAAGATAAATAAGCGAACAAAACTGATACAATTAATTTCATATCGTATTTCATACATTGATAATAATTAATAAGTTTCAAACGTTATTAAATAAACTTTATTTGTAAAATGTTACAAAGGAGCTATTATGAATATCGGCAGTAAAATGAAATTAAATAATGGAGTTGAAATTCCTTACCTTGGTTTGGGAACTTGGCAAACCAAAGCAGGAAAAGAAACTTATGAAAGTGTACAATATGCTCTTGAAATTGGCTACAGACACATTGACACCGCTGCAATTTATATGAATGAACAAGATGTTGGCAGAGCTGTTAATGAATCCGGAATACCACGAGAAGAGGTTTTTGTTACAACAAAACTTTGGAATGATGATCAAGGTTATGATAAGACCTTAAAAGCTTTTGATAAGAGTATGAAAAAATTGAATTTTGATTATATAGATTTATACCTTGTACATTGGCCTGTGGAAGGTAAGCGAATCGAATCTTACAAAGCTCTCGAAAAACTCTATTCTGATGGTTTATGCAAAAGTATAGGAGTAAGTAATTTTACTATTAAACATTTAGAAGAGCTAATTTCCGCAGTTGATATAATTCCACAGGTGAATCAAGTTGAGTTTCATCCTTTTTTGTACCAAAAAGAATTACTTGGTTATTGTAATTCAAAAAATATAGCAATCGAAGCTTACTCACCACTAGTTAGAGGGAAACGTTCGGATCATCCCTTGTTGAAATCAATAGCTGAAAAGTATGGAAAAACTTGGGCACAAATTTTAATTCGTTGGTCTTTACAGCATAATTTAATTGTTCTACCTAAATCTGCACGATACGAAAGAATCAAGCAAAATGCTGACGTTTTTGATTTCGAGTTGAGTGCCGAGGATATGGATGCCTTAAATAATATCAATGATACATTAAGAACTTGCTGGGACCCATCACGAGTAGAATAATTAGAAATTGGCATAGAGTTTAAGTTTAATCTTTATGCCGATTTATTGAATTTCCCGATAAACTGGGTTTACAATATTAATATAATTCCTGAAATTGTTAAGCAAAATTAAATTGCATTCTCCGTCAATTTTGCTTATAAATTCTATATTCTCGAGTAAAAGCAACGCAAGTTAAATTCTGCTCTAAAGACAGTTAGGATTATAAAACATTCCACGGCAATATTTTAATGTTAAAAGTTTTTCCGTCTTTCAATTCAAAAATAGCTCCTACAAGTCCATATTTGTGATTACCAATATAAGTAATTTTCTTGATAATAGGGTCGTTATTCATTAATTGTTCGACTCTTGTAGTTTTTACGATAATAAATCCGATTTCCCAATCTTCGGTAGTGTGGGTTTGAATAACAGTTCTGGTAATTTTTTCACCATCGGGTGTAATGAATTCGTACTTGTCCCCTATTTTGGCTGAGTATTTAACCATTGTAAAGGGTTTGGATAAGTCGCCTTTAGAATATACAAAATCTTGAATACCTTCAGAAGTAATTTTGAATTTGGCTTTGAATTTTAATTTCAAATTATTATGGTCGCTGGTATCAATAGATAATCCGAATTTGTCTAAATAAGCATCAACGATTTGCCTTTTGTTTTGTTCTGGTAGCTGATGAGTATTGAATATAGTATCAAGCTGGCGTAGAGTTTCGAGATCAGTTGTGAAGGAGCCTTCAAACGTAACAATTCCATTTTCATTTTTTGTTATTTTGACAGAATCTTTAATGTTATTAAATGCAGGGACATATTGGTCTAATACAGAAATATAAATGCCGAATTCATTACCAACTTCAGTAAGTTTGAGATTTGTTTCGCCTTTTAATTCGTTTGGCCCAGTAGTTTCATCGCATGAGTATATGAGAGATAAGATGAGTAAAAAAAGTAAAATCTTGAAATTCTTCATTGTAATTCACCTAATTTGTAGATAAAATTGTGTATTCATTCAATCTCCGGACATTTAGCAAATCGGAGATATAATGATCCAGGATAATTTTCTTTTAATTTTTTGAAATAGAACATGGCTTCATTGGCTTGTTTCCGTAAACAATTGATTTGTCCTAATCTGATGAAAGAGCGTTCAATTATTGCTTCTGAGTTATCGTTATTATTTATTACTTCCTGAAATTTTTTTGAAGCCTCATCAATTCTGTTAAGATAAAGTTCGCATTCACCGATATAATAGTTTACAAGGTTATAAAATTCATTATCAGGTTCGATGGATTCATAGATTACTTTGAGCTTTTTGTAGGCATTTTCATAGTTCTCATTTTCTATGGATTTTAATGCTTCGTTAAATTTCATTTTTAATGTAGGTTTTTGATTCTTATGAAGGTAAATTAGTGTTGTATCTAGCGTGCGTTTATCATATAAGGATAATTTTGTATTACCTATTTGATGTTGATCCAATATTATTTCGGCATTTTTTTTCATTGATTCTCTAAAATATCGCCTATCAACAGAAGTGCAAGCGATCAAGAACAAAAGCAATATGTTAATGATTTTTATCATTATGAATGCAAAAATAGTAATTATTCAATTGAAAAATTAAAATTATAAAAAAATTGTTGGTATGAAATTTGAGTTAATTGAATTGAGAAAAATAAATAGGATTAGATATGAATTTAGATCAAAATTTTTTAAATAATGCTTTGAATGATTTAAATGATGTAATAAAAGATGAAAAGCATTGGTCAATAGCTTGGGAAATCGCAAAAAAAGCCAAAGAAAATGGTTATTTAGAGCTTTGCGATCAAGCTTGCGCTATTGTACTTTCAAAAAATCCAGAATTTTGGTTTGCAAGAGAATTACCGAAACAGGCACGTGGTTATTATGGTCAGAATCTTCAAGATTTAATCATCGAACAATATTTCAACGAACGTGGTGCAAAATGCAAATTTTTTGTTGAAGTTGGTGCCTTTGATGGAGTTCATTACAGCAATGTACGACGCTTGTTCGAAAAATATGGATGGAAAGGTATTTGTATCGAGCCGGTTACAAAAAATTTCCAAAAATTATATGATTCATACAGAAACACTGACATAATATGCATTCATTCAGCAGTCTCGAATTTTAATGGGACATTGGAAATGAATGTTTCAACATATCCTCATTTACCAGATTGGGGAAGTGATGTGGCTTCTTTTAGTCCAACTGAAAAAGAAAAATGGACGCAACGTTATGGGGCTGTCTGGCAAAAAGAGACAGTGAAGGTTCGCACTTTAAATGATATTTTGAGTGAATATAAGGTAGATGAATTAGGTTTTCTCTCAATTGACGCTGAAGGCCACGATTTAGAAGTATTAATGGGTATTGATTTAATAAAGTATAAACCAGATTTGATTTTAATTGAATCGGGCGATAGGAGAAATGAAATCATTGATTATGTAACCCGCTTCAATTACTCATTGATTTTAGATGATACTCAAGACTTGTTTTTTGCTAAAATTAATACTATTGATGACGAAATTTCAAAAAGTGGTTTTGAGGTTATCAATTATGCTAAAAACAATGGTAAGGAACCTTATGTTGTTATTCAAGAAATTGTAGAAAACCAGCTTGACTCAATAATCGGTTCGCATAAAGGCGAGATTCGTAATATACTTATTGTCGGCGCCTATTATGGCAGAGAGATAGACAACTTATTGAAAAACTATCCAAATGCTGAGATATACGCATTTGAACCAAATCCAAAATATTTTGAGGGATTAGAGCATAAATATTCTCAAAATAGAAAAGTCCATTGCTATCAATATGCTGTTGCTAAAACTGATGGATGGATGGAATTTTATGAGACAAATCTTGAAGGCAGTGGTTCAATTCTTCCTATAAATGATAAATCTGATGTAGTAAATGACTATGGTATAAGGCAGACAGAAAAATTCACAGTTAAAACTATATCACTTGACAATTTCTCCGCTATACAAGGGCAAAAGATTGATTTGATCTGGATAGATGTTCAAGGTGCTGAATTAAATGTATTAGAAGGGGCTGGAAATATACTTCAAAATACCAAATGTATTTTTTTAGAGGTTTGGGCTTCAAAAACTTTGTATAAAGATCAATGTAGATTAATTGATTTAGAAAAATTTTTAATACGCTATGGTTTAATTCTGCATTCCATAGGATTAGGTCATTCAATTGGAAACGGTAGTGGAAATGCTATTTTTATAAGAAAAGATCTGCTATTTAAAAAAGATGAAAATTCAGCCATTGAGGATTTTTCTCAAATTAAAAATCTTATCAATCCTAAGTTATTTGATATTAATTATCTAACTGAAAAAGATTATAAATTTTGTAAAACGAGCCATGCATTAGATCTTTTAGTCCCAGAACGGTTTGATATTATAGCAAAATATATCTATGGATATTATATTTTAAGAAACATAGGTTCTGATTTTGCAGAATTGGTTTATAAATCACATCTATACGTCCTAAATCAATTTGATGAAGATGATTTTAGTTTTAAAAAAGGTTATGAAAGTTTTAGAACCCATTTCAAAAATTTACTAAAATCTGTTCAATCAGTTGGATTTAATGAGAATCAAACTAGAATTCCAATTGATAAAAATGGTGTTATCATTGATGGAAGTCATAGAGTTGCAACATGCTTGCTTTTGGGTATTGCTGTTCCTGTTGTGGTTTTTGATAAAAATGCAAATATCTACGATTATAAATATTTTCAGAATAGAAGATTAGAAACTAAATATGCTGATTTTATTGCATATCATTATGCGAAACTTAAAAAAAATACTTATATAGTTACTTTGTTTCCTTCAGCCATTGGTTATGATGATGAAGTTGAGCAAATTCTCCGAAATTATGCTAAAATTGTTTATCACAAGAAAATTGAAATAAATACAAAAGGGGCAATAAATTTGATAAAACAAATGTACCGCGATGAGAAATGGCTTGGTAATGAAGAGAATAATTTCGAAGGGGCAAGATACAAAGCAGAACAATGTTATCGCCATAATGGCCCAACAAGAGTTTATTTAATCGAAACTAAGGCCCCTGAATTGTTAGTTCAGGCAAAAACGAAAATCAGAGATATTTATAAAATTGAAAATCATTCAGTTCATATAAATGACAAATATGATGAAACATTAAGATTGGCACAGATTTACTTCAATGACAACAGTATCCACTTTTTAAATAATGCATCTATCTTACAACCAGCTAGATTCAGGTATCTTTTCAACGAATATAAAAAATTTTTGGAAATAAATAATGTAGATACAGAATATTTTTGTATTGATGGAAGTGCTGTAATGTCTGCATATGGAATTAGGGATTGCAGGGATTTGGATTATTTGCATAAGGGTTATGAAAATATCAATTATAAAGACATTGAGGTAATTGGAAGCCATAACCACGAAGTAAGTTATCACAGCACTGGAATTGATAATATAATATTTAATCCTGATAATCATTTCTATTTCGATGGTATTAAATTCTGTTCACTCAAAGAAATCAGAAATATGAAAGAAAAAAGAGGGGAATTAAAAGACAATGAAGATATTTACTTGATAGATTATCATTTAGGAAATGCGAAATCTTCAAGTCAATTACAAATCAGCGCAAGCTCTATAAAAAGGAAAAAAATTGTTGGATTAGTTCCGGGTCGAAATGAACAAATTCAAATTGCTCAATGCTTAAGGTGTTTAGCACAATTCACAGATGCGATAGTATATCTTGATGATTGCTCTGATGATGATACTTTAAAGATAGTTAAATCCCTGCGTGTAGAATGCAACATTGAAAGAATTATTGAGAAAAAAACCTGGGAAAGGGATGAACCTAAAGATAGAAACGATTTGCTCAATGCCGGCAGAGAAATCGGAGGTACACATTTTATTGTCCTCGATGCTGATGAGGTATTGACATCTAATCTTTTAGTCAACAATGTTTTGCGAGAGGCAATTTTAAATTTACAAGCAGGTGATATAATTAAATTAAATTGGATTCAGCTTTGGAGATCAACTGAGAAATATCGCTTCGATAAATCTGTTTGGACTTATAATTATAAAGATTTTATTTTCTGTGACGACGGTAATTGCTTTTATAGTTCTGATTTTATTCACACTTCGAGATGTCCAGGAAATCTAAAAGGCAAAGTTTATACTCTCGAAGGTTATGACGCTGGTGTACTACATTTCCAATTTGTTAATTGGAGAAATTTGTTGATTAAACAAGCCTGGTATAGATGTCTTGAAAGAATAAAAAATCCAGATAAAGATATAAATGAAATAAACCAGCTTTATGCACCAAGCAAAGATGAACGGGGTATTCACCTCGAGCCTGTAAGACAAGAATGGTTTAGTTATTACAAAAGTTTCGATAAAACAATTTATATGCAACCAGAGCATTGGCGCGAAAGACAAATCATAGCTTGGTTCAATCAATATGGTAAAGAGTTTTTCAAGAATTTGGATATTTGGGATATTGATTGGAATGAAGATATCTTGACAATTGAAGATAAAAGTAGCCATATTCTAGTTTCTGCTATTGTTTCAGTTTACAGAGCAGAAAAATATATAAAAGATTGTCTTGAGGATTTAGTTAATCAAACGCTATTTAAACAGGGGAAATTAGAAATAATCTTAATCGATAGCAATTCACCAGAAGGTGAATATGAAATAATTAAAGAATATCTCAATAAATATCCTAATATAGTTTATCATCGCACTGATGTCCGTGAAACTGTTTATCAGGCTTGGAACCGAGGTATAAAATTATCACGCGGCGAATTTATAACAAATGCCAATACTGATGACCGACATAAACCCGATGCCTTAGAGATTATGGCTAAATATCTTCAAGAACATACCGATGTTGGGATAGTTTATGCTGATTGCTTTGTTACAGATGCTGATAACCCAAAATGGAATAATAATTACTCAAGGGCTTTAAAGTGGCCAGAGTACAATCTCAGACACTTATTCGATGTATGTTTTTTAGGTCCGCAACCTATGTGGCGAAAATCATTACACGATAGATATGGATATTTTAATGAAGAATATGAATCTGCTGGCGACTATGAATTTTGGCTCAGAATTGCTGTGAACGGGGTTAAAATGCTTCATATTGATGCTATTTTAGGTATTTATCAAGAAAATAAAGATAGTATTTCTCTATCAAATTTAGAACTGAATTGGAATGAATCAGAAAAAGCAAGAAATAAATATTGGCCAAAAGAATGGGGACCTAAACCTCCAACTCAATGGAGGTCTTACGAAGTAAAACTCGAACCTAAAAAAAGCAAAAGAATTTTAATAATCTGCGACTATTTTTGGCCTTCTGTTGGCGGAGTTGAATTAGTAGCTGAGGATTTGGCTGTCTCTTTGATGAATTATGGTCATTATATTGAAATCGCTTGCAGAAAATTAAATAACAGAGAATCATTGTTGTATAAAGGTATAAAAATAAATGAATTCGAAGGAGATAATAATGATGATGTTAATAAAAGAAATATTGAAAAGGAAAATTTTATCGAATTATGTAATAAAGAGAATTTTGATGTTGCAATAGCAATTTCTCAACCGGATAATTGGGTTGGAGAATATTTAAAAGCTGCGAGAAATAAGCCTTATTTAATTTATATGCCGAGTATAAATTATGATAATTTTTGCAATTATCGAAGGCAAGCATATTTATTTGAACTATACAATAGAATATCAATAGCCGATAAATTGATAGCAGTTAGTGAAAATGGTTGGGATGCACATTATTTAAGGAAGATGGATTTAGAATATTATTTCATTCCACATGGTACACATAAAAATGACAAAAACATTGATTTTCGTTCAGAATTTGGCATTTCGAAAAACAAGCCGATGATACTTATAGTTGCTAACTTCTGGCCTGTAAAAAATCATCTAGAATTTTTTAAGTATTTCAAAGATTGTAAGCTTGATTGTGAATTAGTTGTAATTGGTAACAAAATCTCCAATTATGATATTTATTTTAATGAATGTTTAAAATTAGCAGAAACTGATCCACGTATTAAAATACTAGGTGGATTAGAGCGACAAATTGCATCCGCAGCAATCAGAGATGCTGATCTATTGCTTGTGCCTTCTCTCGGTGAGAGTGCAGGTCCCCTTGTTATTTTGCAGGCTATGAGCTATGGTACTCCTTGGCTTGCAACCAAGCATTGCAATGCAGTCAATGATGAAGCCGGCGGTGTCGTTACAAATTTAGAAAATTTCAACGAGCTGATTGAAGTATTGTTTTCTAAGCCACAATTTTTAGTAGAATTGGGAAAATTAGGTAGGGAACATTGGGAACGTTGTTTCCAATGGAATAAAATGATGGATGCTTTTTTGGAAATCATAGACAGTGGATATACAGCAAAGGATTTCCATTTTCCAGAGGACATTAAGAAAAAAAATGAAAGTCTAAGAACAGAAATTTTGAGTTACTTAAAGAAAAATGATGAACCAAAAGCAACACAATTTTCAATCATTATTCCAACATACAATAGAAGCGAAGTATTATTGAAATGTTTGAAATCTCTCGACGAAATGGACTATGATAGCAAAGATTATGAAGTAATTGTTGTTGATGATGGTTCAACTGACAATACTGAAGAGGTTGTAAAATCATTCAGGAGTAGATATACTCTAAAATATTTCAAAAAAGAAAATGGTGGACCGGGACCAGCAAGAAATTTAGGAATAAAAAATGCTTCTTTTGAGTATCTTTTAATTCTAAATGACGATGCTATTTGCTATCCAGATTTACTGAGAGAACACGATAAAGTTCATAAATTATATCCCAATCAAAAAATATCAGTCCTTGGAGCATTCCCATACAAAGAAAAAGCACAGAGAAAAATTTTCGTTTATTTTCTTGAACGCAGCACTCTTGTATTTGCATACCCAATGATGAAAGCGGGTCAATTATATAATTATCGCTTTTTTTGGACTTGTAATATCAGTATCCGTAAACAGGCAATAATTGATGCAGGACTTTTCGATGAAGATTTTAGGGAACCTATGACTGAAGATACTGAACTTGGATATCGCTTGCAAAAAATGGGGTATTATGTATTGTATCACCCTGATGCTTTTACAATACACGAACATTCAATGGATATTGAAGGTTTTGCAAAAAGACAAAAAATGTGCGGGAGAAATGTAGTTCTGCTTTTCAACAAACATCCTGAGTTATTACAGATAGAGAAAAAGCTTTTTGGGTTTGATGGATTAGGTCCTCAATATCAAGAATATTTCAAAAATATAATAAAACGATATGAGGAAGTTACACCAGTATTTACCAACTTTTTCAAGGAAATTGAAGATGTCAATCCAGATGGAATTAACAGTATTATGATGCCTAATGGTCGCTTGCTAAATAAAAATGAGATTATTGCATTTTTAGAGTACTTAGCATCAACTATTCATACGTATTGGTTTCATGTTGGAATACTTGAAGGAATAGAAAAATATGGTATTCCAGAGGATAAAAACAAAGAAAAATCAATCCATTTTAGCTTAAATGTTTATAAAAAACCAAAGATTCTATTTACAATGTACGGATGGAACGAAACAGGAGGTGGAACCATAATTCCACGTTCGATTGCAATTCGCCTTGCTCGAAAGGGTTATGAGGTTGGAGTATTTTATGCCGGATTGAATCATCCTATCATTAAAGAATCTTATTACTTCGAAAAAAGCAATGATAGTGGAGTTACTTTGTATGGAGTGTTTAATCGTCCAATTTTATTTACAAACGGTGCTAATCCTGAAAATGAAATAAGAGATGAAAAAATTATCGAAATCTATTCAAAGGTTCTTGATGATTTCAAACCAGATATAGTTCATTATCACAATTTTATTGGATTATCATTTGCAATAGCTGATGTAACAAAATCAAAAGGTATTCCTTCCGTATACACCCCTCATAATTACCATTTGATGGACCCCAATTTGTATATGATTGAAAATGATTTAAGGATATGGAAAACTGTATCATTACTCGAAAATTCGAATTTAATTAAACTATATCCGGAAAAACGGGATCTTTATATAGAAAGGATGATAGAAGCCCGTAATTTAATTAATAAAAAAATTGACTACACTTTGGCAATTTCAAGACGTGTTAAGGAGCTGTTAATTGATTTTGGAGCTGATGGTTCCCGCATTGCTGTTGTAAATCAAATTCCAGAGAGCTGTGAAATGGTTAGTGCTAAAAAATCTACTGATGATATAAGATTACCTTTGCGTGCTGGATTTATTGGAACGGTAATACCGCACAAAGGAGTTCATATTATTGCAATAGCAGCCCAAATGATTCCTGAAGATGCGATGCAGTTTTACATATATGGATTTGGTAATCCACGTTATATCGAATTAATTAAAAATTACGATAAACTCAATCGGCTCAACTGGATGGGTGAATATCGTCCACAGGATTTGCAACAAATTTCACAAAATCTTGATCTAGTTATAATTCCAAGTATCTGGGAAGAAGGAGCTGGGATGGTTTTACCAGAATCCTTAGCAATGGGATTACCTGTTGTTGCAGCAAATATCGGTGGTATCCCAGATTACGTTAAAAATGAATATAATGGCGTATTATATAAATATGATTCAGCAATTGATTTAGCGCGTATTCTGAATGATATTGCCAAAAATCCCGGAAAATTAATTTCTTGGAAAAATAACTGTTCTATATCTTATAAATTTGACGAATTTGTGGACTGGATTGCTAATATTTATAGAAAGTTGATTTCAAAGGTGTCACTTAATTGTGAAGAAATATCCCTTTATTTTGATTCAGTGATAAAAAACTAAAGATTTTTGTAAATGTCATTAACTTAGTCCGCTGGTAATAGAATGGAAAGGTTTTGTTATAAAAAATTTAGGAATATTATTTCTGAAATAATTTAGAAATGGGATAATTTTTTTAACAATTGAATATGAAATAATCAAACAAATGAAACCTAAGATAAATTTGATAATTTTGAATAGTAAATTTACGTGAATCTTATTTTTAATTTCAGATTAAAAATCCTTATTTACGAAAATTCGTCGCGCTAAATAATATGGAATTGCAATCCATAAGAATAGAATACTAGTCGAGATTATAATTCCAATTGTACTACCGAAATATTTTTTGTAAATAGCTCCCGTATAACCCATCATTGCAGATAAATCAAGTTTCAATGTGATGATAATACGTGCTAGGTTGATTGGATTTAAGGAATTGAAAACAATTGCTGGAATTTCGAGCGGATAATCGCGAAAAGAATAAAGAATTAGCATAAATATACCATCGTAAACAATCAGGAATACAGCCCACAGAATTAATCCAATGCCAAAACCTTTGGCTTTATCGTTTTGGCTGAAAGCTATAAGATAAGCGAGGGCAAGAAATGAACAGGAGATAAAAACCCCTGTAAAAAGTATTGTCATTGAAATGATTAATTCACCATTGATTTCACGTAATAGAATAGGTAGCCCACTTCCAAGTATAAATGCTGATGAGAGTACAATTGTTGTAGCTAAATATGAAGCTACAAATATGATTTTTCGTGGGATTGGTTGAGAAAGCAAAATTTCGTTGAATTCACTTCTATTATATATATGTTGAATCCCAAATAATAAACTAATAAGTGGTAAAACAATAAGCACTATATTTGTTAAACTGACTAATACTTTTGATACATCTCCGCTGAACCAGTACAGTGATTCAATCAATATGAAGAATAAAATAGCATAAGCGATAATCCACCTACTTTTTAGCAGATCGTTTATTTCTTGTATTAATAATATTTTAGTCATTTTGTTTATTTTTAATATTTAAAAATAGCTTAGAGATTGCTTTTTCTAAATTTCCATTAGTTATTAATTTTTCTTTAGAACCACTGAAAATAACATTACCATCATTAAGAATATGAATAAAATCTGATAATTGTTCAATATCGGATAATATATGAGATGTAAGAATTATGGTTTTACCTTTATTTTTTTCAATCAATAACAATTTTTTTAAAGTTCTACTTGCAACTGGATCTAAACCAGCTGTTGGTTCATCGAGAATGAGTATTGGTAAATCGAACATTAGAGCCAAAACAGCGTTAACTTTTTGTTTTGTCCCACCAGATAAATTTTTAAGTGGTTTTTCAAGCTCACTACTGAGATTTAACTGTTTTATTAATTCGTCCCTATTGATAGGTTGGGCATTTCTTAATTTAGTAATTAAATCAAACAATTTAATCGGAGTCAGATTTTCAGGGAAATTGGCAATTTGAGCCATATAACCGATATCTTTTCTGTATTCCCATTTATTGAGGATGCTTTGGTTATTAATTTGAACATCACCATTTGTAGGTCTTACAAGATTTAAAATTATTTTTAAAAGTGTAGTTTTACCTGAGCCATTATGACCTAGTAATGCATTTATTGCACCTTTTTGGAACTCTAAATCTATTTTATTAAGAACAATTTTTTTGCCGTACTTTTTCGATATTTTTAATACTTTAATCATATTGTGGTTTTGATATCAAAGGACTATGGTCAGCAATAGAATCTGAAGTTACAATTGGAATTAATGATTCGGCTAAATCGAGTAAAGCTACAAAAAAACTATTGAGAAACATTAAAAAAACTGGATTTTTCTCAATTATGACTGTAAAAAGAGAAATAGGACGATAAGGTGTATCTCCTATGTTATCTTTATCAATATCATAACCAGAGTATTTATCCCAATAGTTTTTTGAAAATTTAGAACTTACTTGGAAGCTATTTGCTGTTAGATCAAATGTATTCCCAGAAAATATATTAAAAGTAAATAAATTGTTTGTAGAATTAGCCATTAATCTTATAGCCCAGCCGTTTCTATAAATATAGTTGTTATGAATTTTATTATTTCCACCGCCTTCAACATATATTGCGGTAGTGTTGCGAATGAATTTATTTCCAATGATTTCGCTACTTGAGATATCTTTCAAGAGCAAACCATAGGCAGAACTGCCCCAATTATTGTTGAAGATATTATTTTGCATCAGTACATTTTTAGTGTACATCACAGCGACTCCTGTTCCATTTGCATTGAACTCATTTTCCATGTAAATAGCATTGTCCGAAAACATAAAGTGCAAACCATATCTAAGATTTTTTTCTACTTGATTTTTTTGAATTGTGGCATTTTGAACGAATTCCAAATAAATTCCATCGCGCATTCCAGAGATGTAATTTCCCTCTATGAACAAATTATTGCAATACCATAGATGTATGCCATTGCCCGAGGTTGATTCAGTTTTTGAATGTCCAATTATTTTGTTATTTTTTATTTGTATGTCTTTGCTATTTGCAACATATATAGCAAATAAGCAATTGTTAAGGGTACAGTTTATGATAGTACAATTTTGTGTTGAATTTAGTTTTATTCCAGCTCTATCTTCAATATAGCTCAAGCCGGTATTTTCAATTATTAAACCGTCTAATTTAGTATAATCTGAATCTACTATAATAACAAATCCTTCAAAATTACCGGAAATTACAGGTGAGTTAATCCCGATTAAAGTGATAGGTTTATTTATGATGATAGTTCCTTCCGTATAATATCCATTATAGATTTTAATAGTATCGAAATCATTAGCCAGTTCAATAGCTTGTTTTATACTATTCAGTTGGGCATCTTTTTTGACTTCATAAGTGCGGCAGTAAAGCATATTGTTGTATAATAAGATGCACATAAGTATAAGAAATCTAAAGCACATCATTAATTTAGTCACCCCATTCCTCAGCAATTAATTGCATAACACCTTCCCAATCATACACTTTCCCTTCGTTTTCTTTCATCGTTTCTTTCAATTGGTTTTCATCAGAAAATGCTGTTAAGAACATTGCCATAGGGCTTGGCAAAGATCGGCTCCTGAGGAAATAGGCCTTTTTGGCGTCAATTAAATGTTTAGGATTGCCATAATCAATTACCCACAAAGAATGTATGTCTTCATAATTGATCAATTTATCATAAATGAATTTTGCCATACATTCTGCAGCATCGAATTTGAAGGCTTTGCCTTTGCTTGTAACAATTTCTGCACCATATCTATGGTCACTGATTATCATTTTGCAATGATAGCACTCATCAATGCCAAAGTTTATTGGTTCAGGCTCGGGTGAACAAGAGATTAAGACGATTAATACTAATATAAAATATTTTATTTTCATTCAATAAGCTCCTGTTTTGAATTAATTTTTGATTCTAAATAAAATAAAATCCAACCAGCTATCAAAGAAGAGAAGACTAAAATACCCCCAGAAGCTGGATAGGAAGAAACAGTGAAATTCATAATTTTTTTCGAACCAATAAATGGTGGGTCGTATGACTGAGTTTCAGTTTTGATAATTGCATTTGGATCGAGGTTATGACCAAATTCCTGTTGCCATAGGTAATAGTCAATTAACCCAACAATTCCTGATAATGAAAATATAAGAAGCCAAATAAATACAAAAATTCTTTTTTTTAGGATTAATGATATTAATCCAATAACAATTAATGAAATAGTAACTATTGGTATAATTTTAAATTCAGGTACTTCCTCGGGTTTAATTTTTTGCATACCAATGTAGTGATTTAGGTTGTTGATAGTTTCGAGTGCATTTTCTCTTGTGCCTTGGATATCGTTAATATAAATGTAAAGCCCCAATCCCTCAGGGAATTGGGGCGCATCAAAGTCTATATGCCATAATGGTAATATAAAAAGTGTAGTAGGTATTAATGCAATTATCGCAAATATTACTCTTATTTTATTGTTCATATCAATCATCATAATTAGTTTGCTTTATTATAGGAAATTACTACATTAGCATTTGCAGGTGAAACTTTGACGTATCCTTGCATTTCTTGATGAAGGGCTGAGCAGAAATCTGTGCAATAAAATGGGTAAACACCGGGGGATTTCGGTGTCCATTTTAAAGTAGCTGTTTCACCAGGCATAATTAATAATTCTGCATTTTCTGCTCCTTTAACTGCGAATCCGTGTGGAATATCCCAATCCTGTTCTAAGTTTGTTACGTGCCAATATACTATATCTCCAACTTTAATCCCTTCAATATTATCGGGCATAAAATGCGAACGGATTGTAGAAATATATATTCTGACAATATTGCCTTCTCGAATAACTCGGGCATCTTTTTCAGATTTAATTGCATAAGGATGATTATTTTCTCCTAGTGGATAAATTTTCTTTGCATTTTTCATTACGATTTCTGCTGGGATAGCTTGTGCATAATGTGGCTCACCTACAGTAGGAAAATCAAGTAAAAGCTTCATTTTGTCGCCGGAAATGTCATATAATTGAGCTGATTGAGTTAATTCGGGTCCCGTTGGCAAATATCTGTCTTTTGTAATTTTATTAAGAGCTATAACATATTTACCCCATGGTTTTTTACTGTCACCACCTGGAATCATCAAGTGACCAATTGAATAATAAGTCGGAACTCTATCAACAACTTCCCAAGTCCCGATTTTCCATTTTACAATTTCTGATGATAGGAACATAGATGTATACCCATAACCTTTGTCGTCGAATTCAGTGTGAAGTGGTCCCAAACCTGGTTCTTTGACTTCTCCTGCTAAAACAGCTTCATAATTGAGTACGGGAATGCCATCAATTTCTTTATCAAATTTCTTTTCTTCAATTGCTTTAAGCATTTTAGAAAATGAAAAAACTGGTATTAGAGCAGCTAGTTTCCCACCAGCAACGATGTATTCACCCGAAGGGTCAACATCGCATCCGTGTGGTGATTTTGGGACCGGAATGTAATAGATCATACCTGGACAATCCTGGGGTAAAAGAACTTTGACTTTATTGATTTCGTTAGAAGTAGCGGTATGGGTTTTTTCGTCGAAATAATTATGCCTATATCTTGTTGATACTTCTTTAAATTTCCCTTGTTTGATGTATTCCTCTGCGAGTTTCCAATTTACAGCAGCTATAAAATCTTTATCATTTTGACTTGCATTGACTTCAAGTAATGTATGTGCTTGCTCTGTATTATAGGATGTAAAAAAGAACCAACCATGCGAAGCATTTTTCCCTGCACGACTTAAATCGTAATTGAATCCAGGAACAAGAAGTTGAAATGCAAGCTCCATTCGACCGCTTGCTTTATCAATTTTTATGAAAGAAATAGAGCCTTTGAAATTATCCTTATATGTATCAATTGCTACATCCTGATTTGGAATAGGAACGCTAAAGCGAGTACCTGCAACAACATATTCAGTATTCTCAGTTAAAAATGGAGAGCTATGATTACCTGCACTAAATGGAATTTCAATAATTTCGACAGTTTTGAATGAGCTTAAATCAATTCTTGCAACTCGGGGTGTGTTATTGCCATTAATAAATATCCACCGTCCATCTGGAATACCGTCAGTAGTTGATAAAGCTGGATGGTGCGCATCATCCCAAGGAATAAATCCATAAGAAGTTTCCAGCATTGGCTTGGTTTCTTCAGAATAGCCCCATCCATTTTCGGGATTTTGTGAGAAAACGGGTATAACTTTTAGTAAGCGTCCGCTTGGTATTCCGTAAACAGATAATTGACCGCTGAATCCACCAGAGAAAAATCCATAAAATTCATCATATTTGCCGGGTGCGACATAGACTTTGCTCGCTGCATCAACATCACCTGCCAAATCTGAACTTGATTTGCAGGATACAAAATATGCAACAATAGCTATTATAGCTACTGCAATTGCTAAATAGTAATTTTTTTTCATAGAGACTCCATATATTGTTTAAGAAAGTGGGTCATTTAGCTCCATCAATATCTCTAAGATGCTCTAATAATGCACGGGCATCTTGTTCATTTATATTTTGATTAGTCATTTGAGTCATATATTCAGCCAACATAGCTCTAACTGTTGGATTTTTTTTAGCCATCTCTTCAGGATTAATTATCATATTCATTATAAATTCAGGAGAGCGTCTTTCTGTAACTCCTCTTAAGGGCGGTCCAACGTATCGTTCGTCATATTTATGACAGGCTGTGCATTTCTCACGGAAAATTTCTGCTCCCTTTTCTGCTAATTGTTTGTCTAATGCTCCTATTTCTACTTTTTTGATTGGCCCTATTCCTCGATCAACATTATCTGACTCACCACAGGCAAATATTATTAGTGATAATAAAATTATCGTTAGCATTTTGAAGTTTTTCATAACAATCCTTTTTAATAAGATAAAAAAGTCTGAATAACAATTGCAATTTTAAAAAAAAATTATATGATATACAAATTTTTTTTTGGGTTATTTAGCTAATTTAATAAAATATTTTTAAAAATAGTAAATTTTTAATTCAGAATTTAAGGTATGTTTATTAAAAATTTTTATTTTAAAGAAGCGATAAGAATTTATATAAAAAATTTATTATCTGCTATTTGTTCGATTGAAGAAATATAATGTGATTGTGAGAATTTAAGTGATTGTAAGGATTGAACTTATTGAATTAATTTCAATGTTTTAATCTGGTAGCTAATTCCAAATACAAATTTTGATTCTGGTTTTTCAATGTTAAATTCATTTTCATGCATAAAATAAAGCTCGATTGATTGTCGCTTCATAGTAGCAATATCGGTTGTGAATATGTATCTTATATTATTAAATCGTTGGATATTAATGTTGTAAAACAAATCTGCTTCAATAGAAAAAGAGATTTTTTTTGATAAATTATATGTTATACATAATTTTTGTCTTATTTGTTGATTATCTTTGTCTAAATCGAATCCTTTGGAATCGTACCTTATTCTATATTTGAAATCAAATCTATTTGATGATTGGGTGAAGTTAGAGGAGAAATATAAACCATTGATATTCGATTTTTCTCTAATTTTCCAACGATAGTATGACGAAACGCGCCACCAGGGGAATATCCGATAGGAAATGCCGATATCGTTTATATCAGATTTTATAAGTTTTTCAGATAGGTTTGAACGTATTTCTTTTGTAGCACGTATGGATACACCATAGACCACTGGGAAGTCTAAGTCGATACCACTCCATAATTCTATAGGTTCGTTTTGCCCCCAGATATAAATATTATTTTGAAAAAATGATGAAATAATTATGGTAGTGATGAATTTGAAATATTTAAGGATCGGCAATTGCATTTAATATTTTAATTTTCCTTGTCGTAATATATTCTAATCCGTGCGATATCCCTTAAAAAATCAATATTTCCAATTTCGAATTTTTTAATGTTCAAGCCCGTTCTCTCTCTAAGATCAGCTAAAAGTTGTTTGTGATTTTCTGGTCTAATTAATTCAATTTTTTCGATGATTATTGTTTTCTGGTGTTCTCTTTTTATAAAGAAGTATTCTAAAAAGACGCCTGTAGCTATAATTATGATATTGCTGACTAAAATAATGAGAGGATTATAATTTTCAGTTATTATTGAATTGATGAGGGCTATTGTAATTGCTGCGAAAATATAAGTCATTTCTTTGATTCTAACGGTTGTTGTCCTGTATCGGAGAATCGAAAATATTGCAAGAATGCCAAAGGCAAACCCAAGGCTTAACTTTGCGTTTTGTAAGGAAAAACAGACAAGAAAAACAAGTATGTTGAGGAAAACAAGTGTAAAGAAATAATTTTTCTTGTATTGCTGTTTGTAGTAGACAAAATAAGCAAAGATCAGAATTGAGATAATATTTACAAAAAATCTTACTATAAAGTCAAGTATGTTACCGTTGCTGAAGTGATTAAAATTAAAAAGTGTATTCTCCATCAAAGCTTCCGCAAATTTTATCAATCAATCTTAGTTTTGGTTTGTATCTATTGTATTTTAACTTATTGTTGGTTAGGATTGTGCCTGTGCAGTATTTGCTAATTTTAATTGGATACACCTGTTCTTTTCTTAGTAATTCGAGTACATCAGATCTAAAACCTAAGAAGTTACTTTTTATTTCTCCGATTACTAAACCGTGTATTTGTAATTCTGAAATTGTGTTTCTGAAAAAAATATTTGTATCAAATGTAATTTTTTCGCAATTTCTTTTATGAAGGAAAGTTATCCTTTGATAAGAAACGAATAGTTTAGGTAGAAGTTTTGAATTGTCAATATTTAGATATTTCTTTAAAAATTCATTTTCAGATTGTTCGATAATGAAGCTGAAAATACTTTTTTTCCGATATTTTTGTGTCAATCTTTTATTATCTCTTTTCTTAATTTCGAAATAACAATCCCCTTTTTCGATATATCTTCTGAATCTGATTTTGAATCTATTTTGCTTTCCGTTTATGTGGTCATTAAATAAGTCATAAAATAGGGTGTCGAAATAAAGATTTTCATAATGGAATATTCTTTTATTGTTGATTTCAAGAATGTTATAATGGTTTAGGAGAGTTTTAATCAATTTAGAGAAAATTTCAATGTTGATAATGAATTTTGTATCGTATCGCCTTAATAAATCCTTTTTTTCGAGTTCATCTAATGTTATTGATTGGAACTTTTGTAAATAATTGTTAAATATTTCGAACCCTTTTCCCAAGGCATTTGTTAATATTGTTAATATTTATTTAGAGATATAATCAATTTTTGATGTTTTTTTGAGTTTTTGCAAAAATTAATTTTCAATATAATTATTTAACACTTTTTTAACAAAAAGGTCTCATACAGTGATTATACCTTGAATAAAGTTATAATAGAAATAATTTGAGCTTAAAGTTTAATTCAGGTTTTATTAAGTAACTAAGATTGAGCAGTAGCTTGGTGGATTTTATTTTTTTGAAGCTGCTCGTAGAGTTCGTTTATATTTTCAATTAAAACCTCGTGCAGATTATCTAATGGGATAACTTTATGATTTATACCAGAGTTTATAATGGTATCGGGCATAGTAGGTGCAAGTGCGGTTTTGGGATTTTGAACAAGTATTAAACCATTTGCAGATTCAATTGCCGAAGCACCCATTAATCCATCGGAACCTAAACCTGTTAAAATTAGACCAATACAGTATTTGCCAAAGGATTCAGCAGCTGATCTAAATAATGGATCTGCTGAAGGCCTGACAAAATTTTCTTTTGGTCCATCGTCTAAATATATTTTGTAGCTAAGTTTATCAATTACTATATGTCGTTCGCCTGGTGCAATGTATATGTTATCAGTTTCGGAATCTATACCATTTGTAACAATCTGAACTTTGAGTTCAGTTTCATTTTGTAATCTTTGAGCAAATGTTTCGATCATCCAACTCGGTCCATGTTGAACAATGTAGAAAGCTGCTTTGTTGGTTCGAGGCATTTTCTTAAGAATTTTAACAATTGTTGGTGGTCCGCCGGTGCTTGTTGCAATTACGACTCCGATGAAATTAGGGTTTAAATCATTATTGAGTGTGATTCTATTTGTTTTAGATAATGAAATTTTATGGACTTTTCGGGCTAATGCATCATTTAATCGGGATAATAATTCGTCAATTTCTATTGGTTTTGCAATGTAATCATCAGCACCAGATTCGAGGGCATAAGTTCTAGCATTTTCAGATACGAGAGCTGTAATCATTATTATTAAAGGGGGAGGTACAATCTTTTCACGAACTCTTCTGATTAGCTCTATTCCATCTATTTGTGGCATCATCCAATCTGTTAAAATAGCTTCGAATTTATCATAATCTAAAATTGATAATGCCTCTTTACCATTGTGAGCTATTTCAACGTTGTAACCAGCTTTGGTGAGTATTCTTTTTAATAATATTGCATTTGTTACTTCATCTTCAACTACCAGAATTTTTATAGGCTGTTCCATAAGTTTGAGTAACATTATTTGAACATGTTATAATACCTAATTATCGGTTGATTCTGGTAAAAATGTAGTTTCATTAAATTCTGGGTTAATCTTGTAATTGAAATCATACATAATATTGAAATAGGGACTTTTTTCAATTACAGATTTTGGGAATAAGAACCCTTCGAATTCATCATAATTTATAAATTCAGTTGTAATTAAAAAAGTATTAAGATTATTCTCTACCAAAGTTTCTGCCTTGGTTAGTAGATATGTATCTTTATCGAAGTAATAATATAACTTTCTACTGAGTGGAGATTCTGCTTTTAAAACTATGTTATTTCCCTGAATACCCAGAACATTGCATTTATAACCTAATTCAATCAAACTTGTTATTGGGAAGATTTTAGACATTAAGACTGAACTTTCATTAATGAGATCAGTCTCTTCTTCGATGCTATAACCTAAGTTTGTCCAAGATTTTGAACCATTAACCCATAATTCTTGTGAAATTTCATTGATTTGAATTTTCTGATACATTTTATCTGGCACTTGATATTTTATAATAATTGAACCTTCTGTGGCTGGATTTTGATAATTATACATTTTAATGATACCATTTTTTTCGAGTGTAAATAATTTGGTTAAATCTTTGCTAATTTTTTCTTTATATCTGTTAATGAGTTTTTCAGGAGACATTGCATATTTTTCAAATTTTCCATAAAATGAGTTCAAAGGATTTAAATTTTCATCGTATATGAATAAATTATGATTACGTTCCAAAATCTTTCCTAATTCATTGTCCCCCAGAACTATATTCCAATGAATTTCAGTAGCAATGTATTTTTGAAAGACTTTTAAAATTGAAATTGGAGATTCGTTTCTAAGTTTTCGGGGAAGTTGTTTATAATAATCAATTGAGTTATTCATCAAAAGTGATGAATAAATGAGTTTAGAAACTATTGACGGATCATCGAATGATAATGTGATTTTCCCTCCTAAATTCTGTTGTGTTGCATTTAATGTTTCAATATCTGGTATTTTTTTGGAAATAAATTTGATATTATCTTTGATTAATTGTATTGCTTTCTCTGACTCGTCTTTATTGCATTCAATACCAATAAGAGCAAAATTTAGAAAAAGGTTATCACTTAAATAGCTTTCAATACCTTTAAATGACTTGATAGATCTACTCAGTTCTTTAGTTAGAAACCCATTGTCTGAAGATGTTAGCATATTTAATATAATTTTTAGTATTTCGTAGTCAAAATCAGTTTTAGATGGTGCATTGAAAATAAAGTAAATATGTGTATTATCGGATTTAGCGGGTAGTTGTATTAGATGTATTCCTTTGGGTAATGTTTTTTGATCTGCGATTTGAATATCAATATCAGTGGTTTTTTTCCAATTGTGATATAAATTCTCTATTTGTTTAATCATATCCTTAGTTTTGAAATCACCTTGAATAATAATTGTAGAATTATTTGGTGAAATATATTTTTCAAGGTAGTTTTTTATCGAATTTATATTGATATTGCCTGAATCAAAAGCCTTATAGGAGTAATTGTGATTCGTTCCGAATATAATATTGCCTGCTAAATTTATTGCCAGACTTTTGAAATCGTTACTATTTAATAGTTGTGTTCGGTCTGATAGGACATTTTGTAGCAAATCTTTGTTAATTTCAGTTTTAATTATTATTTCTGCTATCAATGGTAAATAATGTTTTAAATTTTTTTTAAGGAATTTAAATTCCAGAACAAAGTAATCTTTTGTTAAATTGTAATTTATTTCAAGAGAATGGTTTTTTATAAATTTGTTGAGTTTATCGGAGTTAATTATTGCTGAGGTATAAACGCGCGGTGCAATATTAGCTAGCATAATTTGATTTATATCTTTTGATTGTGCCCCACGTATGTAAAAATGGATTATTATGAATGGATAATCTTTTCGCTCTAAGAGGTTGATTTTTAGACCATTTTTTAGTGTATGGGTTTTTATCTCAGATAGAGAAATCTTATAATCTTCAATTGGATTGGGTTTTTCTATGTTTTCTGTTGCTAAAACTAAACTTATATTCAAAAGCATAAATGTTAAGAGCAAAATCATAATTATAACTCCTTATTTGATTAATTCTGTGAAGATTGATAGATAAATGTTTTATAATTATTAGTATAGAGATATTTATTGGCTGTAGTGTTTATATTATCAAGCGTAAGCTTGAGATATTTATCAAGTGTCGAATTAATATGAAATGGATTCTTTTGAAAGTTATTGAACCATGCAAGTTTAAGTGATAGTTTTTTGTTAACTGTCAAATCAAGTAAATAATGAAATTCAATGAAATTTTTTGCTTCTTCAAGTTCGGTCTCAGTGATACCGTTGGTTGCTATATTTCTCAATTCTTCGATTATTAATTTTTCAGTTTTATTTATATCCTGAAAATTGCCTGAAATTCTGTAAATTATTATGCTTGCATTTCTTGTATTGATCTCAATTGCCTCGCAATCATTATTACCAGGTAATAATTTTTTCAGTCTTGCATTAGGTATTTGGGCAATAATAGTGTTCAGCAAATTCATTTGCAGGTAATCAGAATCGTTTGGTTTCGGCATTTCAAAACACAAATAAATAGATTGAGGTTCGTTTTTCTGGATTTGCCTGATAATTCTATCGTGTTCAAGGTTCAAAGTGAGAGAATCTTTTTGAACTGGTATATCGCCCTTGGGGTAATGTGAAAAATAATCACGGATTGTTTGAAGGGTGGAATTTATATCAAATTTACCCGTAATAATTAATGTTGCATTATTAGGTTGAATGTATTTGTCGTATAAGTCTTTTAATGAATGCAAGCTTATATTATTTTGAGATGGCAATTCATAAGGTTGATGTGAATAAAAAGTATTATCGAAAATTAAGGACAAAATCTTGCTTATTTGTTCGTTGTCTGCTGATTTGTTTTTTATATGTTTTAATTTGTTGATGGCAATATTTTTATTACTTTCGAAATTGTTAGAATTAAATTTAACATTTCTAATTCTTTCGGATTCAATCCATAATGGCAGTTTGTAATCCATTGCTGGTACAATAGAGTTAAAAATGATATAATCGTAATGTATAATGGTGTTCAATTCACCGCCTGTTTCAGAAATTAATCTTTCAATGTTTGGAATATTTTCTGTTTCAGTATTCATGTAATAGGCTAACAAACTAACGAGGCCCTTTTGATCAGTAGATTCGATTTTAGTACCAATGTTATAAATCATAGTAGCAGCGAAGGAATTTTTTGATTCATCGGCAAGATATACTATTTTGAGACCATTTGAGAGAGAATCCACACGAATAAGCAATGGTTTCATTGATGCATTTGGGTAAGCAGTTTGGATCAGAAACATATAGCAAAATAATAGACTCAAACCTATTTTACGGATCATTTTCCCTCCGAGGTGCAATATTATTTAAACTTTTTGGAGAATATCAAAAAACTAATATGTATAACGATAAAAGCAACACAATAATATGGAAGCCAATCTCCAAATAGAACGTAAAAACTAATATAATCAATTAAAGCAACTTTTTCAGCTGAGGCAAGGCTTTCGTATTGTGGTAAAACAGAAATACTTATACCTGTTGGACTAATAAAACCACTTTTTCCAGTATTAGCACATCTTAGCAAGTACCTGCGATTCTCTATTGCACGCATTGATGCAATAATGTAATGTTGTTCAGGTCCAAAAGTATGGTCATACCATCCATCATTTGTAATAACAGAGAGAATCTCTGCTCCTTTGCGTGTAAATTGGCGGACGAAATCAGGATAAACTGATTCAATACAAATTACAGTTCCGATTTCAGTATTAACATTTTGATTTTGTATAGTTAAATTGAATATAGAATCACCACGCCTCCAAGATGAAATTCCAACGTTCCATTCGAGGAATGGACGAAGGAATGAAAGAAATTCGATAAACGGGATTGCCTCGCCGAATGGGGTTAGCTTGATTTTATGATAAATCTGGGGGTTCTTTTTATTGTAAGGATGAGGATTCAGGAGTAATACAGAATTAAATGTATCGTATGCTTTTGATGAGTCCCAGTTGAGATATTTTGCTGTTGGTGTAATTTTTTCATCAGGTTTTAGTATATATAAATCTGCAAAGCCGGTTAGCAAAGATATGCCTGTATTATTGACCCATTCTTCGAAATATCCAAAATTGTGATTACTATTGAAGTCCAGACTGACGTAATGAACTGCTGTTTCGCTCCAAATTGATAAGTCAATCACTCCAAAACTAGAGATTAATGAATCCTGTAATCTTTGATGAATTGCTATTTGGTCGAAAACAATTCCGCTCCATTTATCCCAAGGATTGATATTGGCTTGTACCAAGCCTACTGTGATTGTTGGGTTTGTAGATAACAGTTTTTCGTGGTTGAATTTATTAATCCGTTCAAGGCTATAAACAATCGGGATAGTGATCATAATAAATAAAAATAAGAGTAGAAATCTTATTTTTTTGTTGCTCATCAGTTGAAAATTTAGCGAATTGATTTTATTTTCATTTGCAATTGTAATTATTCTATAAATTACAACGTTTGCAAGCAAAATAACAAAGCTAATTCCCCAAATACCAGCTATATCGGCAAATTGATTCCAGTATATATTGTAAGCTTGTGTATAACCGATTGTTAGCCATGGATAAGCTATGTCAGTCAAGGTTCTACACCATTCATAAGCAACCCAGATTATGGGAAATAACCATACTGCTTTTTCTTTTCCAATTATTTTTTTGATATAATCATAAATTAAAAGCGGGATAGTGAAGAATACTGGATGTACCAACCAAACAACAAGACCCGATATAAGTAAATATGTATCTGAATTTGGCTGCCAACTCGATATCCACCAGTTTGTAATACCATGGTAAATGAAAAAAGTAATGTAATATTGCAGGAATTTTTTTTTGATAATGAAATTATCGTTTGCAAAAAATATTGGTATGAATGCTATGAAAGCAAATAAATTAAAAGGGAGTGGGGGAAAGGATAATCCTAAAAGTATACCTGTTGCTATAAAGTAAAATATTGGATTTATTTTCCTTGCCAATTCTTTTCTGCAATTATAATTATTGAATTATCAAAAAAATTAAATTTGTATATGGTATGAGTAACAAATTAATAATTAATCACGAAAATCGTCGAAAAGAATTTATTTTAACTATTCAAAGGAAAATATGGAATCAGAGAAAATAACAGAATTTAAAACACCACCGAATTTTATTAAGAACATAATTAATGAAGATTTGCGGACAAATAAGTATGGTGGACGCGTTCATACAAGATTTCCACCTGAACCTAATGGATATTTACATATTGGTCATGCTAAATCCATTTGTCTTAATTTTGGGATAGCACAGGAATACGGCGGTAAGTGTAATCTGAGATTTGATGATTCCAATCCAACAAAGGAAAAAACCGAATATGTTGATTCAATTATTGAAGATGTACGATGGCTGGGATTTGATTGGGAGGACCGTTTATATTATGCATCTGATTATTTTGACAAACTTTACGAATTTGCCGTTCAGCTAATAAAAAAAGGTAAAGCATATGTATGTGATTTAAGCCCTGATGAAATTCGCCGATATCGTGGTACTTTAACTGAACCTGGAATTGATAGTCCCTATCGAAACCGTTCCATTGAAGAAAATCTCGAACTTTTCGAGCAAATGAAACAAGGTAAATTTCCCGAAGGTAGCAGAACACTCAGAGCTAAAATTGATATGGCTTCTCCAAATCTTAATATGCGAGATCCAGTGATATACAGAATATTATATGCATATCATCACCGAACAGGAAATAAATGGTGCATATATCCGATGTATGATTTTACTCATTGTATCTCTGATTCTCTTGAAGGAATTACTCATTCTTTATGTACTTTAGAATTTGAAGACCACCGTCCACTCTATGACTGGTTTCTCATAGAGCTTGGTTTGTATAGACCACAGCAAATTGAATTTGCCCGTTTAAATCTTAACTATACTGTAATGAGTAAAAGGAAGTTACTCAAATTAGTTGAAGAAAAATTTGTTGATGGTTGGGATGATCCAAGAATGCCAACCATTTCCGGGTTGAGAAGAAGAGGTTATACACCCCGATCAATCAGAAATTTTGCTGAACGGATTGGAGTTGCCAAAAGTGATAATGTAGTTGATATATCTTTACTCGAATATTGCATTAGGGAAGATTTAAATAAAATAGCACATCGTGCTATGGTTGTCCTAAACCCACTTAAAGTTGTAATTGAAAATTATCCTGAAGGACAAATTGAAGAAATTGATGCTGTCAATAATCCTGAGGATCCATCCTATGGTACCAGAAAAGTTCCTTTTTCCCGTGAAGTATATATTGAAAGGGAAGATTTTATGGAGGACCCGCCAAAGAATTTTTATAGGTTGGCACCCGGTAGAGAAGTTCGATTGCGCTATGCATATTTGATAAAATGCAAGGAAGTAATTAAAGATGATGATGGAAATATTATTGAATTAAGATGTACTTACGATCCTCTAACTAAAGGAGGCAGTGCGCCGGACGGTAGGAAAGTCAAAGGGATTATTCATTGGGTATCCGTTAAACATTGTTATGATGCGGAGCTTAGATTATATGACCATCTCTTCAATAAAGAAAATCCAGAGGAAGAACAGGATTTTACAATGGCAATAAACCCTAACTCTTTAAAGATTTTAAATGCTAAAATCGAGCCTTTTTTAATTAATGCCAAGCCGGGTGAAAAATTTCAATTTGAAAGGATTGGCTATTTTTGCGTTGATACCAAATATTCTTCACCGGGCAAACCGATATTCAATAGAACCGTAACATTAAAAGATACATGGGCTAAAATCAAAGACAAGCTGTAATTATTATGTATCATTATCTATCCATTCGGGACAGTAGGGTATTCTTGCGTCAATAAATAGAAGTAATTCTCCTTCTATAATATTAATCTTTATTGAGTTCTTAAGAGCAATATTTCTTATTCCTTCCCGTACACCAAGTTCGAGAGTTTCATTAGTTAGTTCCCATTGCAATCCTTCAGTGCTTACAACTGCTTTTGGCTGTGGCACCAATGATATCGTCTCGTAAATTTTACATTTAAATTCAAAAAATTTATTCACCGGTATTGCATATCTATCGATATCATAGATACACATGTTCAATAAGGGTGAAAATTTTTTGAATACACTCCAATTATTCAATGTGTGTTCAAGCTCGCCACCGTGAAATCCAAGGATCAGGATATCTTTAAAGCCATAATTTAAAATATAATTTAGAGCTTTTTCGAAATCGTTGGTTTCCTGTTCACTTATTTGAATGATGATAATATCTTCTAATGTTTGATTAATTGGATTTTTGTAGAATGTATCTAAATCGCCAATAATAACATTGGGTTTGATATTCATATTAAGTAACTTTAAGCCAGCTCCATCGGCAGCAATGATTTCAATATTTTTAAAATTGCTGAAAAAATGTATATCGGGTAGTTCTCCATCAAGACAGAGTATTGTGTCGTAAAATTTGTTCCCAAAATTTAATATCATTTGACTTTCGCTTAGAATTCAAGAAAAGCTGGAATTAATATTTTGAAAATAGCACCGCCACTTTCGGCAGAATCAATTTCTATAGTACCACGATGTCTTTCTACAATTCCCCAACTGACCGCCAATCCCAAACCGCTAGTGCCTTTTGTAGAAAAGAAAGGTTCGAAAATTTTATCCATTAAATTATCAGGGACCCCGGGTCCGGAATCTTCTACTGAGATTATACAATTTGAGTTCCGTCGATTATAGTCAGTAGTTATGAGTATTTTACCTTTATATTTCATAGCATCGGCTGCGTTAAGTAATAAATTCAGTAGTACTTGTTGCATTTGCATAGGGTCTGAATTAATATCGGGTATTTTATCTTTAAGATTTATTTGAATATTTATATCTTTAAATTGGGGTAGCTTTTTTACTAATGACATTGTATTGTGTACAATAGTGTTTGGATTGATTTTTTGTAACTGAGGCTTATCTTGCTTAGCAAAATCAAGTAAGTTCCGTACAATGTCCCTACATCTTAGAGTTTCTCTTATAATTACTTCTGCATCTGCTTTTAGTTGGGGATTATTTTCTAAATCGTATTGCAAACTTTCTGCATATGCTAGAATGCCGGACAGTGGGTTATTTATTTCATGTGCTATACCGGCAGCTAATTTCCCTATTGCAGCTAATTTCTCGCTTTGGATAAGTTGTTCCTGAAGTTTAAATTCATTTGTTGTATCTCGTGCAATTGTACAAACGCCAATTAATTCACCCTTATAATCAGTCAAAGGGAAACGGACTGTTTTAAAATGATGGTCTATTCCATCTATATTAATAATTTCATCGAAATAATGTGCTGTTTTTGTATTTATAACAAGTTTATCGTGATTATTGATTGTTTGTGCTAATTTTTCAGGGAATACTTCTTCCGGTTTTTTACCAACGAAATGTTCTGCTGGTAAATGGAAGGAATTAGCTATTACGGGATTGACGATTATGTAACGTCCGTCTAAATCTTTGATTGAAATCCAATCACGAGCTGAATTTATGAAACTTCGGAATTTATATTCTGCTAATTCTTTATCTCTGTATAATCGTACTCTTTCTGTTATTCTTCTCCAGGTGCATAAAAATGAATTGATATTTCCATTTTTATCAAAGATGGGGGCTCTGGTTATTTCCCAATGATTTTCATCTGATGTTTCGCTGATTTTGATCAATGTTATCGGATGCTTATTTTCAAGGATTTTTTTATTTAATTCATAAGAATTCTCTATATTTCCAAGCAATTGATTATTTTCTAATACTTCATAAAAATCTTTGCCGATAAGTTCTTCAGTATTTCTTTTTAAAAAATCGGCAAATTTTTTATTAACACGAAGAATTTTATGTTCTAAATCTATAACAATTGCTAGATCAGCTAAATTATTGAAGATATTTTGAAGGAAATTACTCTCTGCCTCAAGTTTTTTTTCTATGGAGACTGTTTCCTGTAATTGATTTTCCAATCTATTTCTTATATTTAGTAAGTCCCAGAATATTCTGGCTATTGTGTGGTCTATGATTTTAGTTTGTGGTTTAATTATGGAATATATTTTGGGAATAATTTCCTCATTTCCTGTCAATTCAATAATAACTTCAGGCTGGATTTTATTAATAGCTTCATACATATCGTTAAAAGTCTGCAGGCCAATATTTTTTGCATAGATTAATCCAGGTGCTTTGGGATTAATGTCTACAACTGCTTGAATATCGAGACTGAGTTCTTGTAGGAATTCACTCCTCATCAGGTCGAGAATTGAAAGACATCCTTTTCCACCGCCGATTATGAGAGTTTTCATAGTTTTTCACCACGAAATTGGTAAAAACCAAATCAGCTGTGCTCGTGGTATTGAGAAGAAAGTTTTTACGCTTGTTTGTATAAGTTTCAGCTCTCCTTGATGATTGTATGGATAATTTGTTTCACTTGAACCAAGTTCAAAGTTCAAACGCCAACCAAACGAGGGTACAATTAATCCATATGGAGTGGGGATATTTATATAAGCTCCTATTCCTACATTTATTCCCGAATTTGTACTTTCTACAAAGCCCGGTGATATTTTTATTTCTCGTCCATATTTGTTGCTTATAACTGTATAACCAATGGTACCAAATATACTTATCCTACCGGTTGGGTTGGCTATCCAATGTGTACTGATTTCATAAAAGCTATGGTAATTTGGGTTGATTGTATTGTCCCATTCTCTTGCAAATTTTTCATTTTTGGAGTAAAGATATGTAAATTCTACGACTAAGAAATCAAAGGGTGAGACAGACAGTGAACCACCGTAGGCTAAAATTCCTTCCATAGAAACGTCTTTTTCACCGGAAGGTAGATAATCGTTTTGCGATAGTGTATAAGTATATACTATTGTATTAAATCCAAGTACAAATGATGCACCAAGGTACTTTCTAAAAGGATTATACTCTTCTTCTATCTCATATACTACGGGTTCCATAACTATTTTCGGTGGAGTTTGGGAATAGGTTGTGAAATTGAAAATAAAAAATAATGTTATTATGAGTAGTTTAAAAAGTTTTTTGGCATTTTCGGTAGTTTTCATTTTAACCTCTTCAAGGTCTATTGATTTAATTTCTGAAATTTTCTCTGCAATATATTTGACGAATGAAGGTTCGTTTCTTTTGCCACGATGTGGTATAGGAGTCATATATGGTGAATCTGTTTCGAGCAATATTCGATCTAATGGGGTTTCTTTTATAACCTTGTGTAAATTGTTTTTATTAAATGTGATATTACCAGTGAATGATACGTAGAAGCCTAAATCAAGAGTTTTATAGAGCATTTGTTTACTGGATGTAAAGCAATGCAAAACACCAATTAAATCGCCATTTTGTTCAATTTTAAGGTTATTAATTAAATCTTCATCAGATTTACGATTGTGTACTATTACAGGTAGTTTTTTTTGTTTGGCCATAATTAATTGTTGTCGAAATGCATCAATCTGTACTCTTTTCGGTGCAAAATCATAGTAATAATCCAGTCCAATCTCACCAATAGCAACGACTTTAGCCTCTTTTGAGTAATTTTCGATTTCATTAATGTGCTCTTTGAATTCGAGTGCATGATGTGGATGGATACCGATACCACAATATAAAATTTCATTGGAATTAACAATTTCCATGAGGCGGGCATAAGTTTCCGGCTGTATTGCTGGGACAATTATTTTTTCTATTCCGGATTCCTTTGCTCTTTTGATTACTTCAAATCTATCTTCATCAAATTGAATTGAATCTATGTGGGCGTGTGTATCAATCATAAATTATGATTTTTGAATTAATTCATTTAATTTTTTTATAACTTCGTCAACATGTCCATTTACTTTTACGTTCCTCCAAATTTCGGCTATTTTTGAATCAGGAGAAATTATAAAGGTGCTTCGTATGATACCTTCATAAGTTTTACCGTACATTTTTTTCGTACCGATAGCGCCATATAAATTGCAGATTTTTTTGTCAATATCGCTTATCAAATCAAAATTTAGATTATATTTTTCTTTAAAATTTTTATGTGACTTGACTGAATCTGGACTAACACCAATTACAATTGCTCCGGTTTGAGTAATTCTCTCATAATTATCCCTAAAATCGCAAGCTTCTTTTGTGCAACCTGAAGTATTATCCTTTGGATAGAAATACAAAACAAGCCATTTGCCTTTGTAGTCATTCAAATTTATTTTCTTGTCGCTGTCTGTTATAGCTTCAAATTGTGGTGCTATGTCTCCAATTTTTAGTTCCATATATTCTCCACTTGTTAATCATTTGAAATTAGTTTTTGTGCATTAAATAATTCAATTAATTTAACTTCAGCTGGGTGTAAATTAGAATTTTCTTTGTCAGTTAATGCTTTATGAGACGAATTTTCTGGTCCTAAGTTGTGATTTTCTTGTTGTATGGTAGTATTTAATTTTGTCTCTTCCTCAATTAGTTGAATTTTAAAATCTATGTTTTGGCCAAAGAAATCAACTATATATTGCTTTATTAAATTTTTATTTGTAATTAGGTTTTCAAAAATGAAATTATTATCAGCAATGAGTATAATTGTATTGTCAAAAAAAATTGGTTTAGCCTGTTTAATAATAGGTACTTTGTATTTGCTATATGCGTATTTTTCGACAAAGCTATCCCAATTGTTTTTTAAAATATCAGCATTAATAATATTGTTTTTTATTGTGATTTCATTTTCTTTTGATTCTTTTTGACTGATATCAGGAATCTTTTTATCTGCATCCTGAATTTGAGTTGATATATGAGATTTTACTGAAGTTGGTAAAGTTTTTGTGTCAGAATTATTGTACTTTATTTCTGGTTTGTTTGGAATTTCAGTAATTTTTTTTAATTCTTCAATAAGACTTTGAATTGAAACAGCATTATCCATCGCAGCAAGTTGTATAAGTGCGATTTCGAATCTTAATCTTGGTTGTGATGCGTAACGAATGGACTGTTCATTTATATTCAGGTGCTGTAAAATTCTTAATAAGTCTTCTTTTGTAAATTTCTCTGCTTCTGCGATATATTTATTGTGAAAATCCATAGAAGCATCGATCAATGAAGTATTACCAGTAGCTTTTATAGTAAGAATATTCCTGAAATGTTCAAGTAATCCATTGAGGCAATCGTGTAAATTATATCCTCTTCGATTGACTTCTCTGCTTATTTCAAGCATTTTTTTAATATTTTTTTCTTTTGTTGCTGAGCTAATAGTAAAATAAAAATCTGGGTCGATTAAATTTAGTGAATCTGACAGGGAAGCATAATTAATTTCGTTTCCGCAAAATGCTACAACCTGGTCATAAAGACTTTGAGCATCACGCATCGAACCATCGGACTTTTTGGCAATGGTAAATAGTGATTCATCATCAATATTTATTTTATCATTTTGAGCAATTTTCCTAAGATGGTTAACAATGCTGTTTATATCAATTCTTCTAAAATCGAATCGCTGGCATCTGCTAAGAATTGTAGCAGGAACTTTATGGATTTCAGTTGTTGCGAATATGAACAGCAGGTGAATTGGAGGCTCCTCCAAAATTTTTAGTAATGCATTAAATGCAGAATTTGAGAGCATATGCACTTCGTCAATTATATAAATTTTGTAATTTGCTTGAGATGGCGGATATTTTGCATTTTCTCTGAGTGTTCTGATATCGTCAACACTATTATTGGAAGCTCCGTCAATTTCAATTACATCTAATGATCGCCCTTCAAGTATGTTTTTGCAGTTTTGACATTCATTGCAAGGTTCAGAATCAATCGGAGATAAGCAGTTGATTGCTCTTGCTAAAATTCTTGCTGTTGTCGTTTTACCAATACCTCGTGGACCGCTGAATAAATAGGCATGGTGTAAGCGATTGTTTTTAATTGCGTTTTTTAATGTTATAGAAATATGTTCCTGACATATTATATCTGAAAATTTTTGGGGACGCCATTTCAGTGCTGTTACTATAAATTCTTTTTGAGTATCAATATTTTTGGACATTTTGTGTTAATATATTTTGAAACAATTGCTTGTTTTATGTGTCATTTTATTAAATTACGAAAAATTATTAATAACAAGTTAATTAGGATGCGATATTGATTATGAAACGATTATCAATTTATATTGTTTTTGCTCTCTTTATCTTCCTTTTTAATCTGCTAATAGCTAAAGAAAAAGAAGATATATTACCACCGGATAAAAATTTGGGTCGCCATTCCTATGTACTTGATAAAACTATCTTAGTGCGTTTAAAACCTGGTAAATATGATTTTAATGATATAAAAAAATTGATGGGAAATTACAATTTTGAATGTGAAAGGCCACTTCTATGGCCTAAACAAAGTATAACTAATCGTATTGGTGAACCATCCATCTTGAATAAATACGATAAAAAAAGATTAGATAAAATTCTTGTATTAGAATCTAAACTATTGCGAACATACAAAATTAATTATACTCAGGATATATCACCAGAAGAGATGTGTCTGTGGATTACCAAAAATGTACCTATAGTTGAATCAGCAGAACCGTTCTTTGTGGATGAGATTCAATACAAACCTAATGATCCACTTGTTGACGAGCAATCTATGTTAAAGAAAATAAAGGCTTTCGATGCTTGGAGTGTTTATGATGGTGATACTTCGGTAGTTATTCTTATTAACGACAATGGATTGTTTCAAAGACACGAAGATCTGGAAAATTCTATTGCCCCTAATTGGGGAGAAATACCATTTAATGGGATAGATGATGATGGCAATGGATATATTGATGATTTTATTGGTTATAATTTGGCTTATATGGATGAAAATGCTGAACCGGGCGATACTTTTAATCCATCGAATGATCATGGTAGTAATTCTGGTGGGATAGCGGGTGCAACATTTAATAATGGTTTGGGTATGGCTGGGACTGCCGGAAAATGTCGAATTTTTCCACTAAAGAACACTACCTCCCAAAATTGGCGTTACACCAAATATGGCTACGATGGAATAATCTATGCTGCCGTGAATGAATTTCCCGTAATGAATTGTAGTTGGGGTAGCGAAAACACATATTCTGATTTTAAACGTACAATTGTAGAATATGCTATTGCTCGCGATGTTGCAATTGTTGCTGCAGGAGGGAATAGTAATAACAGTGTCTTACCATATTATCCAGCTGGCTTTTTTGGTGTTTTGGGTGTCGGAGAGGTAGGTCCAAATGATATGATAACCGGTGTTACTAATCTTGGTGCTCACGTTGATATTATGGCACCCGGTATATTTAATTATCAGACAACCAATTCAATAAATGGTTATAGTTTATCACCAGGAGGTACTTCTTCAGCAGCGCCGGTCGTGGCTGGTGTTGTAGCTTTGGTGAGGGCAAAATATCCTTATCTTTATAATTTACAGGCTCTTGAACTTGTTCGTCAATCTACAGATGACATTTCTGAAAAAAATTTTGGATGGGAAGATATTGTCCCAGGTAGAATAAATATGCAAAAGGCATTAACTACACCACCTTTTTCTATACCTGGTATTCGTCCCATTGACTTTCAATTTAAAACAGGCGATGGCTATAGTGTTGACCGATTCACAATTGGGGATACTGTTCACCTTAGCATTCATTTACATAATTATCTCGGTTCAGCAAATTCCTTGAGGTTTTTGCTTTCTACTGCAAGAGATGAATACAACAGAATTTCTGTGATAAGCAATGAAATCAATATTGTCTCCGTTGAGCAAGATAGTCCGTTTGAACTTAATGGTTTTAGTTTTAGAGTCAATGATTTATATGATGAATTGATGTTTTTGAGAGTTGATATTTACGGCGACAAAGATTATCACGATTTCTTTTTATTGCCAATAAATACGATTATTGAAGTAACTACATTTGAAAATGAATTAATTAAATTTTCAGTCGGAGACAGAGGTACATTTGGATTTAGTGTCTCTGAAAGAAAATCACAAGGACACGGTTTTATTTACAAAGGATATGACAATCAATTATATCGACGATCAGGGATTATGGCTATGGTTACAGATCCAAGCATGAGAGTTGTTAGCGCCGTCTATGGCAGTGGTCCAAATTCTAATGATTTTAATGTTGTTAAACCATTTTCTGAACCCTTTAGAACAGTTGGAATAATAAATGACAATTTTGCAATAAAGAGCGAGAGGATCGGCATCGAGATTACACAGGAATATTTTTTGCCACCATTGAAAAGTTGGGTCAGAAACATTATTACAGTCAAAAATATAAACAATAATGCCCTCAATAATTTAGCAATCGGTTTTCTAATTGACTGGGATTTAAATAACGACGCTGGAAACAACCGTGTTGATTTACTTCCGGAAGCTATACCGGAAGTGAAAAAGGGGCAATCAGCCGCCGCTGAATATGTTTACTATTATAAAGATGGATTCCCGGTATTTGGTTCTGCAGTTTATTCGGCTGAAAAATTTGCGATTGCACAAGCAGCAGGATTAACTGCTGACATAACAACTAGTTTCTCCAAATCTGATCAAATACGTGCATTAAATAGTGGTACAAGTTGGCAAACAAATAAAATAGATGATGTTAGCTATGTTGTAGGAATGCTTTTTCTGGGTGTGATTAATAGTAGTGAAATTAAAAAATTAGTTATTTGTACCGGTGTAGGAAATAACAAAGATGAATTAGCTATGAATTTAAGAGAATGCCTTGATATCGAATTGAACATTGAAGAAGCTGATTCTGATGAAAAAGAATTTGAAATCTATCCGAATCCAGCAAATTATTTTATCAATCTTTACATCAAGGACATTATTGGCGAACATCTTACGCTTAAGATAGTTAACGCATATGGCGAAATCGTCGATCTATATGAATTTAGAATTGATGATATTAAGAAGGGTAATTTTCAAATGCCCCTCAATAATTTGAGTTCTGGAATTTACTTCCTCATTCTGGAAAATAATGGCAGATTGTACTATGGTAAGTTTGTAAAAATGCCTTGATTGAACAACTTAACGATAGTAAGCTTTGTCAAGAAGTTCAACTTTTCCAGAATCGAGATGATAATAAGCTCCAATAATTGCTAAATCTCCGTTTTCAATTGTACTTTTAATTACCTTGCTGGATTGAATAGACTTTTTCATTTGCAAAAAAATATTTTCTTTGACAGCATTATTAATTAATTCAGCTTCAGAGATTTGCTGATTTGTTGTTGAAGTTATAGCTGGTCTGATAAAATCAGCAAGGTAAATAATATTTTCGCTAGGCAAAATATTTTTATATACAGAAATAATAGCTCCACAACTTTGATGACCGAGAACTAAGAACAAGGGGCAATTAAAGGATAATAAAGCAAATTCAATGCTTCCAAGTGTAGTTTTGCTTATTATATTTCCTGCACTGCGAATCACAAATAAATTTCCAATCTGAGTATCAAATATGTATTCTGGTATAACTCTTGAGTCTGAACATGTTAGAATTATTATTTCCGGATTTTGTAATTTTTCTGTTTTCGCTCTTTCTTCAATGAAATTATGTATCTTGCATTTGTTATTGACAAATCTGTTGTTACCTTCAATCAAATAAGAAATTAGAGAATTGAATTTTACAGGTAAATTTTGCAAATTTTTCGAATCCATAGATACTTTTGCAATTTAATCAACGTGTTATCTGTCCATAAATATTACCGGCGCCGATACCAATAATAGCATCATAACCGCCAAAGTCAAATTCTTTATAATAAATGAAAGCCAAAAAAGTATGAGCTGTTCCTGAGCTATTGCCTTCGAAATGTTCGTAGGAGATACGTTCAATTTTTCTTTCATCAATATTATATTTTCCTGTAAGATACATATAATTATGTCTTGCACGCCTGACCATATTTCTAGTGCGGTACATACCGAGTTCTTTGTCAAAATACATCTGCCAGGTAGGATCTAATTTCCATCCGTTAAATGAGCCGATAACATAAACTTCTTCATCTGTTAACCAACCGTCAGGATCAAGGAGGAATTCGAGATAAACATATTCATCATAGGAATCTGCTATGAAAGAAGTAATCATAGCACCATCATCATCTCTTTCATAAGAATATCCTGTTCTGCGTAAATCAGAAAAAGGTAAGCGAATCAACATATCTGTACTTGGGAATAAAGCTAAATTTGACATATCAAGTACTCTGTAATCATTTTCAGATGGGATTTTCTCGATTCGGAAACGTTTTTCAACAGTTGCAAATCCACCAATCATTCTTTTAAATTGATATTTAAATAAATTTTCGTATTTGTTTCCTCTTGCATCATTTGTAATTATATAAGGTTCGTACCAGCGGTGGTTTTTGTAAACAACTACTGTGTTTAATCTATTATCAAAAAGAGGTTCATTACTAGATATTGATACTTCGATATTATAAGCAGTAGGAGCAACCTTTAAATCAGGAAGATAAAATTCATTATAGATATCTACTCTTGCGCGAGCTTTAGGTTGAACTACAAAGAAACGTGCTTCAGCTAAAGGTTTATCTTCATAATTATATTCATAAAGCTGAATTTTCCAGTTACCAGAATATTTAAGTTGGATTTGTTGATTTGGGATACTAATTGTACCCCGATAACTGTAATACGCAGAAATTCTAGGTGAGGATTTCCAAGTAATTAAACTTGTTCGATTAGATGTGATATCATTAAGAAAAATATTTTCATCTTCAGTCCAATCATAATTACAATGTACAATTTTGGCATAAAGATTTGGTGGTACATTAGCTTCTAAATCGAATTCGACAGTGAGTGATTTAGATAGTAATGAAGAGGTATATTGTGTCCTACCGGTTTCAAGCATTAGGATTGGCGGTTTTGTCTCATTGTCACCATAAATTCTTATGAATCTGAACTGAACAGGTATTTCTTGAGCATTTGATATGTATGGATCAATGATTAGAATAAGTGCCAATAATGGAGGAATTAACTGTAAAAATGAGAAATATTTAGTACTTTTTGATATCATTGAAATATATTGTTCATGTTCATTAAAAAAGATAATCCGACCAATAACGAGGCGGCACGTGGGTTGAATTCATTAGTAATTTCTTGTGATTTTTTAGGTGGAATTATATCAATTAATGGGTCATCCTTACTATAATCTTTAAATATACCAGTTAACATATATCCTGCTTGGATATTAAGGTTCAATATACCAATATCATCAGAGTATAGATTAATATTTGCACCAGCATTAACTTCGACTAATGTGCCAATTTTTGATAAATCAATCACAGGACCATAATTAGCTGTAATTGGGAAGCCGAATTTAATTCCTAAGTTAATAATATCAAATATTATACCGGGAGTAATTGTCAAATAAGCAAAATGATGCTTAAAAGATTTGATAGGATCGCTTAATTTGCTCTCTTTTATAATAAAACTATAGTTTGAATAGCCGAGTTCAGTGTATAAAGATATTGGAGAATTACTATCCAAAGGATAATAAAATTTAATTCCTGCATCTGGTATGCTGTTAAAAGCAAATCCATTACGTCGTCCATCAGGTGTATTAACAGCGTTTATACCTTCTTTAAATCCTAAGCATACACCAATATAAAAAGGGGCATTTTGACAGTGAATTGGTTTATCAAAAGCTATTAATAACAATACTACTATGATAAGTTTTCTCATTCTTAAATAACGGAAATAAATATAATCATTTTGGTATATTGGTTTCAAGCATAGTTACTTCAGAAGTTAATTTACCATTGGAAAATATTCTTTTGTAAAGTTCAATTAATCCTTTGGCTTCATCAAATCTTTTTAATATAGTAAGTGCTTCGATTTTTCCAACATAAGCAGATTCAAAAAAATCTGTATCTGGAAAATTATCTATAACTTCCTGAAAATATATCAAAGCTGAGTAGGGTTCCTTCATTTTCATATATAATTTAGCAGTATAGAATTCTCTGTAAGCCAGTTTATCCCGCAATTCTTTAATATAATTACCTGCATCGGCATATTTATTATCATTTGGGTAAAGTCTTTGGAAAAGGTTAAATGCGTCAATAGCTTTTAATGTATATTCTTGGTCTCTATCAAAAGGTGGTGATAATTCATAATATGATAAACCTGCTTTGAACAAACTGATTGAAGCATATTCGCTATTGGGGAAATTATTTCTAACTCGGTTGTAATTGTATGCTGCAAGTATGTATTCTTTTCTCTGGAAATCAATTTCTGCTGTATAGTACTGTGCATCATCAGCATATTGGCTTGATGGATATTGAAGTTTTATAATGTCGAAATATTTACGGGCTTCGAGATATTCTTTTTCATTAAATAATCGGACTGCTTCTTTGAAAAGCTCCTCGAGATTACCTGTATTGATTTCTTTTGTGCTACTACAAGAAATGAGTAATAATGTAATATAAAATAATATTATTTTTGCCTTAATTTGCATATTATTCAAATTTCAATTGAATTATAATTTTGTCAAATAATCATAAATGTATAACGATTAAAATGTGATTTGAATTAATTTACAAATTATGAAAAAATAAATAAATGGGATTGGATTAATAATAGTTATTAAAATTATTCTAAAAAAAATTGATACTTCATCGTAATAATTAAACTATCTATAAAAAATGGAACAAAATTCAAAGTACCTTGTATTCGATATCGAGACGGTACCATTGCCGTTCGAGAATCTTCCCCCATCGCAACAGGAATATATTTTGCGAGGTGCAATAAGCACAAATGAAAGGGAAAAGAGATTGTCCGAAATGGCACTGATTCCATATACTTCTCAGGTAATTTGTATTGGAATACAAATGATGTCATTTGAGCAAGACGAATTTACATTAGAGAAAAGAATTGCCTTAGCCGTAGATAATGATGCTCATGGTGATGAGCTTAAAATCATAACTCTTTCAACGGGTGACGAATGTCAAATTGGCAATGAACGGGAAATATTGACCAGATTTTGGAAATCACTTGCAAAATATCAAAATTGTACTTTAATAAGCTTTAACGGGCGCAATTTCGATGCTCCGTATTTAATGTTGCGTTCTGCAATTTTGAGGATTAAACCTACACGAAATTTAATGGCTGGAACGAAATTTAATTATCCAAATCATTACGATTTAATTGATGAATTGACATTTTATATGCAGTCAATGAGTGGTCCGACTAAAAAGTTAAATTTCGATTTTTATGCTAATGGCTTCGGGATTAAATCTCCTAAATCTGAGGGTATCGATGGATCAAATGTTAAAGATTATTATGCAGAAAAGAAAATTGATAAAATTGCTGAGTATTGCTTGCGTGATGTTATTGCTACCTGGGAACTATTTTTAATTTGGTTTAATTATATTAAGTTTTGACATAATTATGGAAAATTTAGAAAAAGTAAGTTTTAAAAAAGCTGCAGCAGAATTTTTCGATTGGACAACTTTCTTAATTGCTATAATTTTGGTCACAGCTGGGCTAATTTCTGTTTACAGTGCTACATATATGTACAGTGCAACTCAATCTACTGAAATTAGTCTTACATTCATTAAGCAAGTCATTTCAGCTGTAATTGGATTATTGCTTTTATTTATCATTATTTTTCTACCCGAAAGATTTATTCAAACAATATCATATCCTGTTTATGGTCTTTCAATAATATTATTGATTTTAGTTTTGTTGTTTGGTACAGAGTCAGCAGGTACAAAAGGGTGGCTTAATTTTGGCGGTTTTTCAATTCAACCTTCGGAAATAGCAAAATTATCAACAATTATGGCTATTGCCAGAAGGATCTCGGAAAAAGGGAAAGATATACGCTCATTAAGAGAATTTGGAATTGCATCAGGCTTTGTACTTTTACCATTAATCCTTGTTTTATTTCAACCCGATGTTGGTTCTTCTTTTGTTTTTATCGCTATTTTTTTTGGAATCTTACTTTGGGTAGGATTTGATGCATTTTTATTATATGTTGCTGCCTGTATTGCTTGCATAGTTGTTTTATCTCTAATTGATACAACGATTATGATTATTGCAATAGCTGTGTTTTCTCTAATTGCTTTTTTCTTTGGCAAAAAAATTTTATTTCCAATTATAAGTATAGTGATATTTGTATCTGTCAGCTTTATTGGTCCTAATATTTATGATCATCTACAGCCTCACCAGCAAGCCCGAATACAGTCATTTCTCGATCCAGAGAGTGACCCGCTAAAAAAAGGTTATAATGTACGTCAATCAAAATTAGCTATCGGGAGCGGAGGTTTAGTTGGTAAAGGCTTTTTGCAAGGTACTCAAACTCAACTGAGGTATATCCCCAAGCAATGGACGGATTTTATTTTCTCTGTTCCCAATGAAGAATTTGGTTTTCTGGGTGGTTTAGTAGTGTTACTTTGTTTATTCAGTTTGATTTGGCGAAGTTTGAAAATTGCTATGGGAGCCGGTAGTAAATATTATAGTATTTTAGCGATTGGTATAATGTCGCTCTTACTCTACCACACAGTGATAAATGTTGGCATGGCTTTAGGTTTAGTGCCTGTAATGGGAATACCATTGCCGTTTATGAGTGCCGGCGGTACTTTTATGTTAGTTAATTTTGCTATGGTTGGTCTTCTATTGAATATTTATAGAACGAAGAAAGTCAAAAGGTATTTATGAGATTGGCAATATCTATTGGGGATTGCAATGGGATCGGTTTGGAAGTCTTGCTGAAAGCGTTAAAAATATTGAAAAATAAACTTAAAAAAAGTCATAAACTATTTATTTCAGGAAATTCAGAAACAATTATTGAATATGCAAAAAAAATTAATTTTGAATTAAAATCCACTCGAAAAGGCATTTCTATTGATGATTTTGAAATTGATTTAATTCATTGTTCAAATTATTCACCTGTTGAATTTAGCTCATTAAGTAGACAGGCAGGTGCACTTGCTAGCGAATCTATAAAAAAAGCGGCGGAATTTGTTTTGAGCGGAAAAGCAGATGCTTTAGTGACAATGCCTATTAATAAAAAAGCTATTTATTTAGCGGGTTGGGAATTTCCTGGGCATACTGAGTTTTTGGCATATTTATCTCAAAATCCAAATTATTTGATGATTCTGTGTGATAAGAAAATTAAAGTTGCACTTGTAACAATTCACCAGCCTTTAAATTCCGTCTCAAAAAATTTAAAAATTGATAAAATCACAGACAAAATAAAAACTTTCGATAGAAGCTTAAAAATTGATTTTAATATCAGGGAACCAAAAATAGCTGTATTAGGATTAAATCCGCATGCAGGTGAAGATGGTACTATAGGCAATGAAGAAATCGAGATTATTAAGCCAGCGATTGAAAAGGCAAGAGTGCAAAATATTAATACTTTCGGACCTTATCCTGCGGATGGATTTTTCGCCCGCCGGCAATGGCTTGAATTTGATGGCGTTCTGGCAATGTACCACGACCAGGGCTTGATACCTGCAAAAATGATTACAAGGGGCAATGGAGTCAATTTTACAGCCGGTCTGTCATTTGTACGCACATCCGTTGACCATGGAACTGCATTTGAAATAGCAGGGCAAAATATTGCCAATCCCAAAAGTGCTATTAATGCAATAGAATATTGTCTTAAATTTATTAGAAATAGAAAAAACAACACCATTTAAAACACTCGAGATTTTATATTTTAAAGTGCTTATAATTTTAATTATTTTTAAATGAATTTACGGTTAAAAATTTAGGTTAATAATGAAAAAAATGGTATTACTAGGAGATGAAGCTATAGCTCAAGGCGCATTAGATGCTGGCATATCTGGAATATATGCTTATCCTGGTACTCCTTCAACAGAAATTACTGAATACGTTCAATTTTCAAAGCAAGCTCTACAGGATAATGTCAAATTCAGTTGGTGTGCAAACGAGAAAACAGCTGTCGAAACAGCTTTGGGGATGTCATATGCTGGCTTGAGGTCTATGGCTTGTATGAAGCATGTAGGTTTGAATGTTGCTGCAGACCCATTTATAAATTCGGCGATAACAGGAGCTATCGGTGGTTTTATAGTTGTAGCTGCAGATGATCCCTCGATGCATTCATCTCAAAATGAACAGGATTCAAGATTTTATGGAGATTTTGCTTTTGTACCTGTTTTGGAACCAACTGATCAGCAAGAAGCTTATGATATGGTGCATTATGGATTTGATTTATCGGAAAAATATGAAATACCCGTTTTGCTAAGAATAACAACGAGATTGGCTCATTCACGCTCAAATGTTATTGTCAGGGAAAAAAGACCTCAAAATAAACCTAAACTTCCAACTGACCCAATTAGATTCGTTTTAATGCCATTCAATGCTCGGCGAAGATATAAAATACTATTAGATAAACAGCCAGATTTACTAAAGGAATCTGAAAACTCACCATTTAATAGGTATTTTAATGCAGAGGATAAATCCCTTGGCATTATAGTTAGTGGCATAGCTTACAATTATCTTGTTGAAAATTTTGAATCACATAAAGTACCATTTCCCGTATTAAAAATTTCACAGTATCCTTTACCTAAAGAACAAATTGAGCGTATCTTTGATGAATGTATTGAAATTTTGGTAATTGAAGAGGGATATCCTTTTATTGAAGATAAGTTACGTGGATTTCTCGGGCGTGGACTAAAAATAAGAGGACGTAGTGACGGTTCGATACCACGAACGGGTGAACTTAACCCGTCAATTGTTGGTAAAGCACTTGGTATTGAATATAAAACGGGCATTAAACCACCCGAAATAATAGTTCCGAGGCCACCATCTTTGTGTCAAGGTTGTCCACATTCAGTTACATTTGAGGCATTGAATATTGCATTAGATGGCTATTCAACAGGTAGAGTGCTTTCGGATATAGGTTGTTATACTCTGGGGGCTTTGCCGCCATACAATTCGATTAATTCTTGTGTTGATATGGGGGCATCAATTACAATGGCAAAGGGTGTTGCAGATGCAGGATTTCATCCGGTAGTTGCTGTAATAGGTGATTCTACATTTAGTCATTCAGGTATAACAGGCTTACTGGATGCCGTTAACGATAAATCGCCTATAACGGTTATTATTGCTGATAACTTAACAACTGCAATGACAGGTGGACAATTTTCTCCATCAATTGGTAAAATCGAAGATATTTGCCGTGGGCTAGGAGTGGAAGAAGAGCACATTAGGATATTCGAACCTCATCATAGAAAGTTAAATGAAATTGTACAAATTTTAAAAGAAGAACTAAATTATAGGGGGGTTTCAGTTATAATTCCAAGAAGAGAATGTTTAGTTACTTTAACAAAAAGAACACGAGAGGAACGGAAAAAAGCACAAGCTAAAAAAGTATAAAATTTGTTCAATAAATAAAGATTCTTGATGAAAAAAGATATAATAATTTCAGGTGTAGGTGGACAGGGTATTTTATCAATAGCTGCTACAATTGGTTATGCAGCATTAGAAGCGTCACTTTATTTTAAACAATCGGAAGTCCATGGTATGAGTCAAAGAGGAGGTGAGGTTCAGTCTCATTTTAGACTGTCAGACAAACCCATCGCTTCTGATTTAATTCCTGAAGGTAAAACCGATATGATAATTTCAGTTGAGCCAATGGAGGGGCTGCGTTATATATCGATGCTTGCACCTGATGGATGGCTTATTACAAATACTACTCCCTTTGTTAATATTCCAAATTATCCTGATTTGGACAAAATTTTAGACGAAATAAAAAAGTTTCCAAATAATATTGCTATTGATGCCGAGAAAATAGCTAAGGAGGTAGGTTCTCCAAAATCTGCAAATATTGTTTTGCTTGGTGCTGCCTCCCGTTTTTTAGACATTGATTATGAAATATTGAAAAATGCTATTAAAACAGTTTTCTATAAAAAAGGCGAAGAGGTAATTGAAGGTAATTTCAGAGCTTTTGAAGCTGGTAGAAAAATTGCCTTCAATTTATAATTGCTTTTGTTCTTAAATCATATACATATTGACTTAATTCAGCAGCTAGTAATACTATTAGGTTAAAGTAATAAATCCAAATAGCTAAAGATACTAATACTGCATAAGCCCCATAGAATTTACCATAGCTTGATACAGTACTCAGATACCAAGCAAAAGCCCATCTAGAGAGTTCTATGACAATAACAGAAATAATTGTTGCAATTAACCTTATTGGGCGAGCTACTTTCTCGTTTGGAACAAATCGAAAAAGAAAAAAGAAAAATAAAAACGATGTTAAAAATGAAAGTAGCTTGAACCAAAATTGCAGAATCAATGGACTAATCGTTTTTGGTATTAAATCATTGATAAATGATAATAAAAAGGATGAAATTGGAATTATATATGATGAAATAAAAATTAAAATTGCTAAAATTATCGTTATGAAAATATCTTTTATTCTATAAATAATGAATATTTTATTTGATTCGATTGAAAAAATTAGGTTTAAAGCACTTCTTAGAGCATTTAATAAGGTTGAAGAAATCCAAAGTAATACAATTACACTAATCCATCCTAATAATTTGATGTTATTTGCAATAATTTGAATTTCCTCAACAATTGTATGGATGAATTCACCAGCCGATTCAGTAGGGGGTAGCATATTAAATAATAAATCTTCAATTGATTTAGATAATTCGCCATAGTCAAAAAATAAGTTAACAATGTAAAGGGCAAAGATAAAAAGTGGTATGCTATAAAGTATCATATTGAATGAAATACCTGCTGCTATTAAATAGAGATGATGTTTTGATACGCGTGTTAAAAAAATGTCAATGATTTTATAAATATGATATAATTTTGAACTAAAATCTCTGAACATAATTAAATTATAATTTTATTTTCAAATTGAATTTAATTTAACAAAATTAGTAGAACACAAAATCAATTTGCTGGGAAAGTTATAAGGAATATTTTGTTTAATTTGTTGAAAATATCACCATTCATATTATCTAGAATCATCTTTACTTTATTTTCTATGATATTTATTTTATCCTGCGCAAATCCTCAACCCCCGCCCGGAGGACCACCTGATACAAGTCCACCTTTAATAGTTGAGACAGTCCCTGTCAGTGGTTCAACAAATTTTAAAGGGGATGAAGTTGTAATAAAATTCAACAAATATATGAACCGCCAGAAAGTGTTGGAAAATTTATATTTCTCACCACCAATAAAGAACAGAATTTCTTGGAGCGGGAAAAAAATTTTTATCAAATTTTTAGAACCTCGCACTAGTGAGTTGACTTATACAATTAACCTTGGAACTGAATATGAAGATTATTTAGGCAATAAACCTGAAAGCGGCTTTTCGCTTATTTTTTCACCCGGTAGCAAAATAGATAGTGGTACAATAGCTGGATTGCTATTCGGCGAGAAGCGCGAAGGAGCATTTATTTATGCTTACAGAATTGATAATATTAATCCCGATACTTTGGACATTAGAAAATCAAAGCCGGTTTATAGAATGCAGGTAGGGAAGACAGGTAAATTTGAAATCAAAGCTCTTGCGGAAGGTATATATAGAATTATTGCTGTTAACGATGTATTTCGAAATGAAATTTATGATGAAGGGATTGATTTTTTTGGTGCTGCTCCTGAAGATGTGTATGTCAACTATGACTCCATTCCGTTGATTAACTTGAAATTAGGACCGATAATTGATAAAAATGGTCCATTATTATTTAATGTCGAATCGATTAATAACAGAATCATCACAGCAACATTCAGCGAAGATATTGATTCAGCTTATGTTAAACCATTAGCATTTATCTTGACTGATTCGAGTGGATATGATACTGTAAATATTTCATCTGCATATTTTCAGCATAATACAGCAAAAAAAATTGAACTGATAACTGAACGGAAACTTCAAGGTAATAAAAAATGGCAAATTATCTGTCCGATAAGGGATATTGCAATAAGAGACATTGCTGGGAATTTAATAGTTGATACTGCAAATAGTAAATTATTTATTTCAAAAGATGTTTATGACACTACTAAGCCAAAAATAATCGGTTTGCCATTTCCAGATAGCTCATCAAAAATTAAACTAAATGAAGATTTCATTTTTGTATTTAATATCGGAATTGATAAAAGCAAGAGTGAATTGAAGGTAAAGTTTATTGATATTAAAGATTCATCAGATATTAATCTTAGCTTTGAATATATAATGGATAATATATTAAAAATCAAACCTAATAATCAATTAGAATCGGACAGATGGTATCAATTATCATTAGAAATAATTAAATTGGTCTCAAAGAATCAACAATTTCTACTAGACACTACAATTACATTAAATTTTAAAACTGAGGATTTAAGGCAATATGGTTCTATAAGTGGTAAAATTAAATTTAAAAAAGATTTATATGCCGGTGATTTTTATGTCATTGCTCAAAATATTGACAAAAAAATGCTCTTTACAGTACGAACTGATAAATCCGGTGCCTGGAAACTTAATAATATACCAGCCGGTAAATATAATTTTGAGGTATTTCACGACGAAAATCTAAATGGCAAATATGATTTTGGAGATTCCTTCCCATTTAGACATGCAGAAAAATTTAAAGTCTTTGAGCTTGAAATTAATGTCAAAGCTCGATGGGAAACAGAAAATGTAATTTTAAATTTCGATTGATCAGTCCAATAATTTTTTGGCTAAGGTTTCAATCTCATTTACTGACATACGGAAAGTAGTCCAATCGGAAAGTGGGAATGCACCAAGCGATTCATAAAATTCAATAGCCAATACATTCCAATCAAGCACACTCCATTCAAATCTGGCACAATCGTTGTCAAAAGCAATTTTAGCTAAGAGGGAAAGCATTTTTTTCCCGATTCCACGATTGCGAAATTCAGGCTGAACAAATAGATCTTCTAAATATAATCCTGGTTTTGCTTTAAATGTGGAATAATTGAAATAATATACAGCAAAAGCAGCTGGAATTTGATTGTAGAAAGCGATTATACATTCAGCATATTTTTTATCTGTGAACATAGTTTTGCGGATTAATTCTGGGGTTGCTGATACTTCATCGGATAACTTCTCGTATTCAGCTAAAGATTTTATGAAATCGAGAATAAGTTCTGCATCTTCTTGATTAGCCTGTCGAATAATTAATTCTGAATCTGCGTAAAGTATTTTCATATTTATATTGGCTAAGTTATTTTTTTATTTTAATTGGAATAAGATATAAAGGGCGCATCACATTTTGTCTTTATGCATTAATTTTATTTATATATTTTACTTTATTACTAATTTAAATAAATTTGGGAAATAGTAAAATTACATTTAAGTAGGTGAAAAAATGTATCAAAGGCGTGATTTTCTTAGAGCATTTGCATTAATACCATTAATTTCAACTTCCCCACTCTCATTTAAAAGTGGGAATAAAATACTAGCAAAAGTATTAAAAGCTGGTGATAAAGTGGGTATAATTGCTCCAGGTACATCTGTAAGCGACCCCGATGATATTGCTAAGGTTACAGAAATACTCAATGCTCTGGAATTAGACTATATAATTACAGAATCTGTTTATTCCGGAAAAGGTTATAAAACACGTTCGATTGATGAACGATTAAATGATTTGCACAATATGTTCCTCGATAAGAGTATTTCTGCAGTATTTTCAATACGGGGTGGCTATGGAAGCGGTGAATTGCTCGATAAGATTGATTATGATTTAATACAAAATAATCCAAAGATTTTTGCTGGATTTAGCGATATAACGGCTTTACATATTGCTATTAATCAGCGCTCTGGATTGATAACGTTTCATAGTCCAGTGATGTTATCCCGATTTAATGATTTTACTTTTAATCATTTAAGACGAATACTATTTGACATAAATCCACCAGGGATATTAATTAATCCCGATATTAGATCCGGAGTAAGAAAGGTATTTCCAGTAAGAACAATTGTATCAGGTAAAGCAGAAGGAATTATTACTGGTGGGAATCTCAGTATAATTTCTTCATTGATGGGAACTCCATTTGAAATTGATACAAAAGATAAAATTCTCTTGCTTGAGGATGTTGGAGAGGAGCCTTATAGGATCGACCGAATGCTAAATCAATTGCGTCTTGCTGGTAAATTTGCAAGTTTAAGGGGTATTATTTTCGGTGTTTGTTCAAATTGCGATAAAAAATCCGATATTTGGGATTTATCGCTCGGAGAAGTACTCGATAAATACTTTAAACCTCTCAAAATACCCTCATTTTCAGGATTTCTCTTCGGTCATACCGATTACCAAATGACTATTCCCATTGGGGCAAAGGCTATTATTAATGCTGATGAGGGGAAACTCGAAATAAATGAATCAGTACTTAAAAGTTAAATTTTTCTAAAAATATAAATTAGTAATAATTAAATTTCAAATGTTAATAAATGATATAAAAAGTCAAAATTTATAGTATGAATCTTTTTTAAAACAGAAATTTAATAGCTTTGATAAATTAAATTTATTAATTTCATAAGGAATTTTTGATATTTAACAGTAATGCAACTGATTTTTTTTTGATAAATTAAAATATTGCTAAATTTAAATCTTCTTTTAGCTAAACAATAATTTTGGTATAATTTTGGTATAATTAACATTACTGTTTTTCAGATATAAAATTTTTGGAATTTTTGATTTCAATTTAGCTAAGGTTTAACAATATCGGGGAAAAATTGAAAAAGTATTTATTGTCGATAATAATTGTTTTGAATTTTTTGAATTACTTAGCTAATACAAAACCTCAATATTCCAATTATACAGGTAATAAATGCCTTAATTGCCATTTTAACAATTATGGTGGTGGGCAGAGAAATGAATTGGGTTGGTATTCCCGCAAAGATGTCTCGCTTATCGATTTGAGGGAATTATTTTTTAATGAATCTTACGAATCAATTTCGGAGAGAAATTCAGCATTAGATGGTATGTTTTATTATGGTGGAAATTATCGACTCCAAACTGCAAAATTAGGTGGTCCGGAAAGTGAAAAACGAAAGATATTTTCTATGCAGTTTTCCCCATATTTAGCAATTAGACCACTTGATTTTATGACAATTTATGGACATTATAATTTTGTTAGTGTAACATATCCTGCGCAGCAGAAATGGAGTGCTCAGTTAATTTTACATCCATCTTACAGTCTGCCATATTTAAAACTCGGTTATGTCCAACCATCAATAGGAATGAGATATGATGACCATACTGTTTTAGTTAGGCAAGTTTCAGATAAATTTCGCTCATTACCAATTATACCACCCGATTATGCTGAGTTAGGTTTAGAAATTAATTATGAGAGTTTACGATGGCTTAGTCTTTCGGCTGCTATTTATGATGCAAATAACATATCTAAAGTTGTAGTTGAAGACGATAAAGGAAATAGCAATAAGTCTATAGTTGCTGAAAAATTCTCATTTTTGGCACGTGCAGAGCTTTGGTATAGATTTTTTGATAATTATATTAACGCAAGTATTGGTACTTCATATTTTATCAATGGCGACTTTTCAATTTTGAATTTATATGCATTAATAGGATTAACTGATGAATTATCGCTAATTGCTGAATATGCAAGATCGGATAAAAAAGATTTGCGGAAAACGAATAATTATCTTCTGGAATTAGTTTATCAGTTTCTTGAACCAATTACAATAAGTGGCAGAATAGAAATGGCTGAAACTGATTTATTTTACGTAGCTAATAATAAAGAAAATTATAGGACTTGGCAATATGTAATTGGTTCGAATGTTTATCTTTTACCATATATGGAATTGAGACCAGAATATAGGATTTATGATAGAGAACACGTTCCAGGATATTCAGCTCAGTGGACATTGCAATTACAAATTTATTACTGATTTAGGTTTAATTATGAGTGCTAAAATAATAATAATAATACCCTCTGTTTTACTTATGATTATAGTAGGAATATGGATATATGATAGTTTAAATTATGGGGAATTTTTGGTATTTAGTCGTGAGAAAAAAGCTGTAGTTAAAGAGACAGTAGATGAGTTATTCGGCACAGAAATTAAGATAACCGAGTGGACCGATGGATTTTGGCTTGGGCTTTTGCCCGGTGAAGATAAATTCAATATTAATATTTTACTTGGCGTTATTCCTTTATCAGCTATTGTAATAATAGGAAGCTTGATTATATTTTTTTTCCTACGTAAAAAAACAAAAGAAGGAGTATTAAAGTGATTCATAGAATATTTTTTATAATCATATTTGCCACTTTAAAAGTTTACCAAATAAATGCGACTGACTTAAAACTCGGATTATCAGGTGAAAAAAATTTTGTTCTAAATAGTAATGTCGGCTCAAATGAATTAAAATTTATAAGTAATGCCCCTCTTGAGGATATCTCTGGAAAAGTGGATCCGAAAACGATTACAAGTTCATTCAAAATGAACCTTTCAAATTTAGAGGAAACTATCGGAGAGGTTAGATTTAAAGTCGAAGGTATGCAAACTGGAATTAGCCGAAGGGATAAACACTTACAAAGCAGCGATTGGCTCGATGCTAAAAATTACCCTGAAATAATTTTCAAGTTGAATAATTTGGAAAAAGTTTCTATTCTCTCCAATGAGTTTTCGCTAGGAAGAACCGTATTGAGTGCAAATGCAAGGGGAGTATTTTCAATTCATGGGAAGACGAAAGAATTTACTATACCAATCAAGTTAACATATCTAAAAGAATCTGAAGCAACGCGTAAAAGAGCTTCTGGCGATCTGGTTTTTGTCGAGGGTAATTTCGAGTTGGCTCTCAAAGATTTTGATGTCAAAGGTGCATCCGGTATAATCGGCAGTAAAGTTGGTGAAGTAATAAAAATAAATTTTCAATTGTTTTACAGTAGCAAATAGTTTTGTTTAACTAATTTCAAAAGTTGATGGATAGACGTGATTTTTTAAATAAAGGACTGGTTTTTGCCGGTGTAGGTTTAGCTATTCCAATTCTAAGCTTATTAAGTTCTTGCGAAAGGACCGAGACTATGCCTGTAGGAGATAAATTAATCGAATTAAATCTCAAGGATTTTCCTGAATTGTTAAAAGTGGGTGGAGCTTTAAAGAAAAATTTTGATAATTTAAATTCAGGCTACCCGATTATAATCATCAGAAAATCAGAATCAGAATTTCTTGCCCTTAGTTCCAGATGTACTCATCAAGGATGTATTGTTAATCTACCGGTAAAACCAAATGAAACTCTTGATTGCCCTTGCCACGGTTCGAAATTTTCATCTTCTGATGGCTCTGTAATTGAAGATCCAACTGATGGAGAGAAAATTCTGCCATTACAAAGGTTTGATACCAACTTTGATAGCAGCAATGGAATTCTAAAGATTATGTTAAAGTAAAAACTTGGTTAGTATTAATTTTGTTCTGAGGTATTGGGAAATTATTGTAAAAAGAAAGATTTTGTTATCTAAAGAGAAAGCGAATATATATTAATAACATTTATAACTTTAAAAATCTAATAAATATTACAATTCTTCATCCGATGGCTCATGGCCATCGGATAAGAAAGTGAGAATATTTTTATAAATAAAACATAATTCCGAAAAATGCTGGACCAACACCAACTCTGAATATAGTTGGGTCAATGTCTAAACTTATTGCTTGCACGCCACCAAACAAGCTTACGCTTGAAATTGCTTGCCATTCGCCTCCGAGGTAAACTGCAAATCCTGTAGATGTAACTATTCTAGTTCGATCAACTTGAAATTGGTCCTTGTATGTTTCTGTTCTTGTAGAAACTCGCAATCCACCGAGAGCGAAGGGACGAAGACTTCTCATTGCTTCAGCTATGTAATATTTGATGTGTGGTAGGAATTCCATATAGGTATTGGTTTTTAGAACTCCAGATCCGGTTTCTAAATAAAATCCAAAATTTAAACCGAGATGAACATCGGGATTAATTGCATAAATACCAACAACCCCCAAATTTCCCATTGAACCGAGTGATGCACCTAAACCGAATACCTCATTTGGATATTTCTCTTTTTGGCTAAAGCCAATATAAGTTATTGAACAAATGACGAGTAAAAATGCTATTGCTTTAAAAAGTATTGAATTTTTCATAAAACCTCCATTTTGTAAATTTTAAAAATTTGTTAAAATCAAAACTCAATATATGATATATAAACAAATTTTTAAAAATTTAGATTTAGAAAAATTTGAAATTTGAATTTTCAAAATTTTTTTTATATTTGCACAAGGTTCTCTGTATTATTTTGTAAACAATTCCCATCTTTCACTAATTTGAGGAGCATTTATGAAAAAATTTTTCTATGTTATTATGGCTTATATTATCATTTTTAGTTCAACAGAACTATCTGCACAGAAAAAAGTAACACCAGTGGAAAAATATTCAAATGGCATATCAGCTAATCCAATAGGTCTTGTTTTCGGATTTTTAAATGCTACTTATGAATTTCAAACCGCACCGGAGAACTCAATTACTATAAGTGGATATTATTGGAATTTTCTCGGATGGACAGCCTATGGTTTTGGTGGTTCATATCGTTTCTATATTGTAAAAGAAGAGAAAAAAGCAATAATTGAAGGTTTTAGCTTTGGTCCTGCTGCTAGTATTGGTTTTTGGGGTTATGAATCTTCGCTTTATAGTAATGCCACATCATTTGCTATTGGTGGCGAAGCAGCATATAAATGGGTTTGGGGCGGTTTTATGTTAGAACCTAATGTCCAATTGATGATAAATGTTCTTAATATTGAAGGGCTTGCTTATCGTTCTTTCGGTTTAGGCGTAAACATTGGTTATGCTTGGTAATTAAATAAATTAAATCTATCAATGATTCTAATTTGAGGGCTGTTAAAAAAATAACAGCCTTTTTTATAATTTCAATGAAATTGTTTATGGTACAATCTTCGAACTATTACACAAGCACATCATAATACACAATTTTTAATCTCCTTTATACAAAATTTTGATAAATAGATTATCATTGTTATTTTAACGAGTCATTTCTTAAACGTTTAATTAGGAGATTATATGACGGAAGTAACAATCCAAGATTTAATTAAAACAGCAATCAGAGCAGAAGAGTTAGGCATTAATTTCTACTCCGAGCTTTCGAAAAGATTTTATAAATTCGAAGAATTAAAGCAAACTCTTGAACTATTAGCTAAGGACGAAGTTGAACATAAGAGACAATTCACTGAATTACTTTCTGATGTTGGAGAAGATAAATACGAGATTTCAGAGGAAGACAGAGATTTTCTTAAAGGTGTCGATATATCCAAATTTTTTGAAGGGATGGAGACAATTGGAGCAAATGTAAAACCAATTTCGATTTTAACAAAAGCCTATGCTTTTGAAAAAGAATCAGTCCTTTATTATATTGGCATTAGAGATGTCGTTGGTAAAAATCCAAAACTTGACCAAATCATTAAAATTGAGAAGTCACACGTAACAAAGTTGATGAAATACATACTTGATGAATCAAAATTTCGCGGTCTTTCAGATGAATGGATATAAATTTAAGCCACAAGTACGGTGCCTGTAACTTGTGGCTGTCTCTATAGACTATTGAGAAGGAGTACAACTATATATACGCTTTAAAACTTAAAAGGTTGCAAAAAAACATATAAACAAATGAATAGTCTTTGTTATTTACCGATAGTGCTTGATTTAAGCAAATTTTCAATACTAATTATTGGTGGTGGAAATGTTGCCTATCGAAAAGCGAAAACGATTCTTGAATCTGGCGGAAGATTTAATGCATTAGCTATGGAATTTATTCCAGAATATATTGATTTAATGCAAAAAGAAAAAATTGAATATAAAATAAAAAAATTTGAAAAGGGCGATATTTCCAACCATCAATTGGTTTTTTCTTGTACAAATGATCGAGCAACAAATAAATCTATATATACTGAAGCGTTGAAAAATTCAGCACTGATAAATGTAGTTGATGAACCGGAATTATGTACTTTCATTATGCCGGCTATAATACGTAGGGGGCATTTATTAATTTCTGTTTCGACTCAAGGGCAAGCTCCTTTTTTGGCAAAAGAATTAAAAGATTCATTAGATAATTTCCTTTCACCTATATTAGCTGAGGTAGTACAATTAGCTGAAAATTTTCGCAAAAATGTAATGGGAATAGAAAATTTATCAGAACACAGTAAAAAATTCTTATATAATAAATTTCTTGAGTATAATTGGCAAAAAATCATTTATGAAATGGGCTATGATTATGCTCTTAACATAAGTAATGATTTAATCAAGAGTAATTTTGATGAAATTAACTCACTTTGATAGAAAGAGGAATATTTAGGTAAAATGTGGTACCATCTTGTTCTGAAGTACTGAAATATATTTTCCCTTTTAAATATTTTGTTGTCAAAAGCTTCATACTGTATGTACCAAGTCCGCGTCCCTCACCTTTTGTGGAAAAGGAGCGTTGAAAGATTTGCATCTGCACTTCCCGAGGCATATATGTTTCGTTATGCACCTTGAAAATTGCAGTTTCATTGACTTTGTTGCAACTAATTGTAACTTTTTGTCCATCGACAGATGCTTCGAGTGCATTTTTCAACATATTTCCCAAAACGCGTCGTAATAAAATATAATCACTTTCGATAGTTAAATCTTCAGTATCTTCATTGATATAGATCATTTTACTATTAGCTACGGGATGATTTGAATATGTTTCAACAATAGAATTGATCAAGTCAATTGATGAGATAATGTTTTCCCTAATTTTTAATTCGTTATTTTCAGCAGCTATCAGATCTTTTTGTGCTTGAATTTCATCAATTGCAAAATCTAATTGGCGTGATATAATTTGTAATAAATCTTTTGCTTCATCGGGTTGGGCATTAATAAATTTAATTAAACCACTAATTCCGCCCACAGTATTTATAATATCGTGGAAAAAAATTCTTTGGAGAGCCATTTTTCTTTTTTCAGCACTAATGTCTTGCATGGCAAAAAAGACATATAGTTTGTTATTGTAGTAAAAAGGCTTGGTCCATATCTTCAAATTCATACTATTGCCATCTATTGTATTAATATTACAATCTTTTATGTCTTCTATATCATTTATGCTTGATAAAATAGCATTAACGGCACCACAGAATTCACATTTTTCATAAGTACCACAACCAGCAGGATTGATTTTACTGTTTTCGCAATTTAATGCTTCACCAGGACGCTTTCCCAATATTTCTTTAATATCATTAGCTCCAACTTGATTTAGAGCTAAATTATTAGCGAAAATAATTTGTCTTTTATCATTCAGGATTAAAAATCCTTCTGCTATTGAATTCATCAATGTATTAAGGAAAGGGATGTTAATAATTTCTTTATATTGCTTTTTAACATTCTCAATATCATCACGTTCAGCAGGTGCATATTGAGTTAAAAAGTAATCAACATTGTTAATTAACATTGTCAATTCTCAATCAATTTAACTTAATTTAGTATGTTATATCGTCATTTATTTAAAATTGTTTAATTTGGTTTTGAAAAGTGATAGTTTACACAGATAATATTGCTTTAGCCCGTAGATACTTTGGTATTGATGGCTTTTGGATTAAAAATCATACAGATTTACATTTAGACAAAAAGATATTCGAAAGTTTTTTCCCAAATAGTAATTTATTTTCAACTGAAATTAGCAACTCTAAGTGGGAATATTTATTTATAGTTGAAAATGCTGAAAAGTCACAATTTGATGTATTTACTGAATTAATTTCAATCGTTGAATTACCAGACCGCTTTTTGTGTGCAGCTGTTACAGGCAAAAAGTTTCACGGTTTCAGAGGAAGAGAATGGTATAGTTTGCCCGGAAATATTCATCTTTCGGTATATCTGAAGCCTGAATGTATTGTTACAAATATAACTGCAGGTTTCCTATTGCTTTCTACTGTTTCTGTTTTACAAACAATTGACTCTATAAAATTTCTCAAAAACAGAGCTAAAGTAAAATGGGTAAATGATATTATAATTGATAATGCTAAAGTTTCTGGAGTTATAACTCATACTCAAGTTCAAGCATCAATTGTTAAAGGGGCTGTACTTGGTATCGGTTTAAATGTTGAATCTGCTCCAGAATTAACAGGAGATAATTTTGTAAAAAAAGCGGGTTGCTTAAATGAATTTTTACCGCCTGAGCAAAGGGTCAATTGCTCCGATATTTTTCACGTTCTAATAGATAAATTGAGTAATAATTATCTGGCTTTAAAAGAAGGCGAGTATTTTCGACTATTAGATATTTACAGAAATAAGTCAATCGTTATAAACAAAGAAATATTTGTTTATTCAGACGAGATAGATGGTACAAATGAATTGATTACTTTTGGTAAAGTTATAGGTATTTCAGACAATCTAGAGCTAATTTTAGAAAATACTCATAACAGGATAAATAAAGGCAGGATAATCATCAATGGGTAAAATTTTTAGCAATTCATCAGTTTTATCAATTCTATTAATTTTTATAGGGATTAATTTAACTGATTGCACAACAGTTCCAAGTAACAAAGACCAAATAAGAATCGGAGAATCAAAATATTTCAGTTATAAATTTATTGAAAATCCAGATATTGTAAATAAAATTGATTTACGGGATTATTTAGATAAGTGCAGCGAATATTTTGCAAATAATAAAGATGCACACCTGTATTTAACAATGTTTGTGAATAATGTTAAAACTTTTAATCAACGTAATATTGCAGAGAATTTATACAATCAAGTGATATCTTATTTAGTCTTGCGTGGCTTTCCAAGGGGGCATATTTATGATAGATACGGCGATGCTTCGAATATTGAACCTTATCTGAAGTACGATGAAATTATAATTGAGATAACAATTAGATAAAAAATTTAGTTTTGCCTATTATCATTCAATTATATAAATTCCATTGTACGAAAAGCTCGAAATTAGAATCAATATAGCAATCCATCCCAATTTTTTCCGGCCGGGGCTTAATTCTTCACTATCATAAATAGGTGGATGATCTAATTTGATAAAGAATTTAGTAATGATAGCCCATATAAGCCATCCTTCCCAACTTGAATATAACCAGGGTAAATTTTCTCTAATAAATTTCAAAGGCGGATAAATTAATAATTTCATTAATTCAAAAGCAGTATTGTTCATATCTTCTCTGAGCAAAGTTTCGAGCCCACCGAGTAATGAAAATAATCCCATCATAAACATAAGCCACCATGCAGATCGAGCGATTTTTCTGTGCTGATTGCCAAACATTGCATAAGTTATATGCCCGCCATCTAATTGCCCTATTGGTATCAAATTAAGAGCTGTAACAAATAATCCAAACCAACCGACACATAAGAAGGGATAATGATATATTTCATTCATCGGTGGTAAAAAGCCATTTGGATTAGCAAACAGTTCCGATAAGATGAAATAAAGTAAAGTGTCTCCGAAATGAAGTCCATTGCCAGGTATTGCACCATTATATTGGGTTAAATATTCAGGATGAATTGAATAAATATAATCTATTGGTGGAAGATTATATAATCCATAAATTAAAATTCCTAAGCTAACGATGAATCCGGCAATAGGACCGGCAACACCAATATCGAAAAGGGCTTTACGATTAGGTATAGGGCTTTGGGTTTTTATCACGGCGCCGAAAGTTCCAAAGTTCACAAAAAATGGCAAAAATATAGGTATATAGTATGGTAATGTCGCTTTTACGTTATGATATTTAGCAGCAAAGTAATGTCCGAATTCATGAGCTGAAAGGAAAAGTAGAAGGGGAATTGAATACGACAAACCATAAACCCAGTTTGCTGGATTAGTAAAATCTTTCATAAGCCACTGGACACCGGCTAAGGTCGTTGTAAAAAATGTTATAACAAATAGTAAAATATGAATGGCATATTTTTTTTTAAGAACTTTAGGTTTTATAAAATCGCCGATTCTATATTCGTAATAATAATTTTTGCTCATATTTATTTTTTATCTCTTGCTTATTTACTTTTTGATTCTGGTCGCATATGAGGGAAAAATAGGACATCTCTGATTGTTTTCGCTCCAGTCATAACCATAGTTAATCTATCAATACCGATACCTAATCCTGCTGTTGGTGGCATACCTACTTCGAGTGCATATAGAAAATCTTCATCAACAACCATTGCTTCTTCATCACCAGCAGCTCTTTGTAGTGCTTGTTCTTCTAATCTTTTGCGTTGGTCACGTGGATCATTTAATTCGGAGAAGGCATTTGCTAACTCAAATCCGCAAACGAACAATTCAAATCTTTCTACTAAACCAGGTTCAGTTCTATGTTTTTTTGCAAGTGGTGACATTTCGAGTGGATAGTCTATTACGAAAGTAGGTTGTATCAGGTTCGGTTGCACAATTTCACTGAAAATTTCATCTAAAATTTTCATTGCTGATGAATATGGATCAATCTCTAAATTATTTGAACGTGCGATTTGTAAAAGCTCTTTTTGTGATAAATCTTTCAAATTTCTTCCTACGTATTCCTTGCATAAGTCATAATATTTAGCTCTACGAAATGGCTTTTTAAATGAAATTTTATGTTCATTATATTCTATTTCAGTAGTCTGATTAATCTCTAAGCAAAGTGTTTCCAATAAATCTTCTGTCATTTCCATCATCCAGATATAATCTTTGTAAGCGACGTAAATTTCCATTGAAGTAAATTCAGGATTATGCATTTTGTCCATTCCTTCATTACGAAAATTTTTGCTTATTTCATAAACCCCTTCAAAACCACCGACAATTAATCTTTTAAGGTATAATTCATCAGCAATTCTCAAATATAAATCAATATCCAATGCGTTATGATGTGTTATGAAAGGTCGTGCATTGGCACCGCCGTAAATGGGCTGCAAAATTGGTGTTTCGACTTCGAGCCAGCCGTGTGAGTCGAAATATCGCCTCATAGAAGTAATAAGTTTGGAGCGTTTTTTGAAAATTTCGCGTGTATCTGGATTTACAATTAGATCTAAATATCGTTTACGGTATCTTAATTCGACATCAGCAAAAGCGTCATAAACAATCTTGTTCCCGGCTTCATCAATTTCGACTTTAGGAACGGGAAGAGGCTTTAGTGATTTACAGAGCAATAAAAGCGATTGAGTATGAAGCGTTATTTCACCTGTTTTAGTCCGAAAAACATATCCACGAACTCCAATAATGTCACCAATATCAAAAAGACGGAATTTATCATAGATTTCGCCTAAATCATCCTTTTTTAAATAAATCTGTATTCTGCCAACCTCGTCCATAATATGACAAAAGCTTGCTTTTCCCATTCTTCTTATTGCTACAATTCTTCCAGCTAAGGAGACGTTTTTGAATTTATCAGCATTATCATCGGTATATTCATTAAGAATATCCAATGTTGAATGAGTTTTATCAAATGAATATGGATATGGATTGATACTTTCTGATTCGAGAAGCTTGAGTTCTTCTTCACGTCTTAATTCCTGATCATTTTTTATTTGTTCACTCATATTTCCTTAAGGATAAAGTAATAAAATACAAAATTACGATTTTAAACGAAATTAATTTTTCTAATTCGAAATTATATACTTATATTTGCAATAAACAAATTTTTTATTCATAAACTTACGAGGATACTTGAAACAAAATTTTAGTTCTTCCAGTGCATTATTCAAATCAGATGATAAGAAGAAACAATCCAAACATCGCGTAAATGAAGAAATAAAAGCCCCAGTTTTAAGAGTTGTAGATTCCAACGGTAAATTGATTGGCATTATTCCAAGAAAAGAAGCTCTGAAAATAGCAGAGGAGCAAGAATTAGATTTAGTTGAAATTGCACCGAATGCTGACCCACCTGTTGCTAAAATATTAGATTACGGCAAATTTATATATGAACAGCAAAAAAGAGAAAAACAACAAAGAAAACAACAGCAACAGCAACAAATGAAAGAGATTAGGTTCAGGGGACGAACCGCTACACACGATTTTAATTTCAAAACAAGGCATGCACGAGATTTCATTGAGGAAGGAAACAAAGTTAAAGCTACTGTTTTGTTTAGAGGGCGGGAAATTACGCACGTTGATGTTGGAAAAGATCTACTTGAAAAATTTGTTGAAGCTCTAAGTGATATTGCAAAAGTTGATTCACCTATAAAATTTGAAGGCAAATCGCTATCTGTTATTTTAGTACCTGACAAATCAAAAATGACAAAAAATCTTCCTAAAAAGAATTAAATAGATTAGATTTTTAATTATTACAATCCTTTATACTTTAAAGGATTGTTTTTTTAGGAATTAGAATTTTGAAAAGTGTAAATAAATTTATAATTTTGAAATTCTTAAATTTAAAAAAATGAATTCGGGTTAAGTTATGCCAAAAATGAAGACAGTAGCAGCAGCCAAAAAGCGGTTCAAACGAACAGCAAGCGGTCAATTTAAGCGCGAAAAGGCTTATAAAAGCCATATTTTGACAAAAAAGAGCAGGAAAAGGAAAAGAAATCTACGTCAAAGTACACTTGTTGATCCAACAAATGTCCGAGAAGTTAAAAGAATGCTACCCGGCTCCTAAAGCATTATTTTAATGGTGAAAGGGGAATGAGGCTCTCCCTTAACCAAAATGTCAAACTAAATAGAGGAAAAAATGCCAAGATCAGTTCCAAAAGTAGCCTCGCACCGAAGAAGAAGAAAATTCATTAAACTTGCAAAAGGCTATTGGGGTGCGAGGAAAAATGTATGGACAATAGCCAAAAATCATATTGAAAAAGGGCTTTTACATGCTTATACAGGTAGAAAGCTTAAAAAACGTCATTTTCGAAGCTTATGGATTACCCGTATAAACGCCGCAGCACGACTTTATGGAACCACTTACTCACGGCTTATGTTCGGCTTGAAAAAGAATAACATACAAATAAACCGTAAAATTCTTGCTGATTTTGCAATGAACAAGCCGGAGATATTTAAAGCAATTGTCGATAAAGCCGTTGTCTGAATTAACGCTGATTAATTATGATTGAAAAGATTCAGGCATTGAAAGATGAAATTCAAGCCCAACTGAGTTCTATTGACTCATTGGACAAATTAGAAGAATTTCGTCTTAAGCATTTGGTAAAAAAAGGTACAATTCAGGCACTTTTTGATGAACTTAAGTCTTTACCAAAAGAAATAAAACCTATAGCCGGCAAAGAATTAAATCAATTACGAGAATTTGCCCAGAATTTTTATCATGAATTATTTGGAAAATTAAAGCAAAGTAAAATCACTGAATCACAAATTGATTTAACTTTACCCGGTCGAAAGAACTTCATAGGTCGTTTCCATCCTGTAAAACAAATTCTTGATGAAATGGTTGAAATTTTTATTTCTATGGGGTTCTCTGTAGCCGAAGGACCGGATATAGAAGATATGTACCATAATTTTGATGCCTTAAACTTTCCACCAGAGCATCCAGCACGCGATATGCAGGATACTTTTTTCATTGCCTCTGAAGATGGCTTACTTCTCCGGACTCATACTTCCCCGGTGCAAATTAGGGTAATGGAACATCAAAAACCACCTATCCGTACAATAATGCCCGGGAGAGTATATCGTAATGAGGCAATCAGTGCACGTTCCCTAGCAGAATTTCATCAAATAGAGGGACTATACATAGATAAAGATGTATCTTTTGCTGAATTAAAAGGTACAATGATGGTATTTGCAAAAAGAATGTATGGTTTTGATTCTAAGTTCAGATTTAGGCCCTCATTTTTCCCTTTTACAGAACCTAGTGCTGAGATGGACATAAGCTGTTTTTTATGTAAGGGGCAAGGATGCCGAGTATGTAAATATAGTGGTTGGCTCGAAATTGCCGGTTGTGGAATGGTTCATCCTAATGTTCTGAAAGCTGGTGGCATAGACCCAGATAAATACACAGGATATGCTTTTGGTTTTGGTATAGAGCGAGTGGCTATGCTCCGTACTGGGATTGATGACATTAGGCTTTTTTATGATAATGATATTAGAGTATTGAAGCAGTTTTAATTTGATAATGCTTTTAATAACAGATTTAGAAATATAAATTTAAACCGCAGATCCTGAATTTAAAAAATCTATTTACGCCTACAGCTTAAATATTAATCAATTTTCATTCTATCCTAAAATTCCCTTTGCTTCCAAAAAATAAAAATGATTTGGTAAAAGATGTTCTCCCAAGATTCATAATATTAACTTAGCGCAGAAATCAAAATTTAATTGAAGTTTAATAAATATTTTTTTTATTTTTTTGTCAATTATTTTCTTTTTGACCAGCTAAAAGATTGTTCCTAATTCTTCTGAGCATCATAGTCTCGAAATATCCATTAGATTGCCAAAAATGTACCTGTCCAGTGACATATCTTTCGAAGCCACTTATTTCGCCATTGAGCACTAAATGAACGGTTCCATCCTCTTTTTCAGTTATTGTGAATTTGTATCGCATTCTTCCAGTTATCCATATTCCACCGCGAATTACAGGTATTTTTACACTATACTTTTTCAAAACATTAAAAGTAGTATCCTCACCGGTTGAAAATACGCAATATTCAGAAATAATTGAACCTCGGTACAGACCTTCGTCGTTTTGTGAGTAACTTTTTTTTGCTATTTGACAATTAGCTTCTTCGACTGATCTTTGTACAACTGCCCATACCTCCTCAAATGTTGCATCATAAGTATCTTCATAAACTTCACGATAAAACTTCATTCTTTCAGCTTGTGTAGGCGGGACGTCTTCTAATTCCTCAAAGCCGGGTACTTTGTCTTTTCTATCCTGAACTTTTTTCTTTATTGTTTCTTCTTGGAGTTGTTCTTCTAATTGTTCCTCTGTTTTCTGCTTGTCTTTTTTCTTTGGAGGTGCTTCCTCTAATAGTTCTTCTAATTGGGAATAAGCGGTGTCAATTGTGAAATTTAAAAATACAATGGTAAAAATGAAAAATATAATTGATTTAATTATCAGTTTTTTCATAATGTCACCTTTAAATTTTAGCTTTTTTTTTATTTAATATAAATTTTTTGATCTTAATAAACAAAAAATATTGAATTTCTATATAAATTCTAATTGAATTTTTGTTAATTTTTTAAATTTAAAGTCGAATAGTATAAAAAAATTAAAAATATCATAAGGTATGATTATGGGACAGAATAAAGTCAAAAATCCGGAGGAAATTGAAAAATATAATAGTAAAGGTCGCATTAGTAAGAAATTTTATGAAACTGAGTATCAAAAATTACAAGTTGAATTAGTTAAACTTGAGTACTGGGTCAAGCATAAAGGCTTACGTGTTGTTATTCTATTCGAAGGACGCGATGCTGCGGGAAAAGGAGGTATTATCAAAAGGATTATCGAACCGCTTAATCCACGTTTTTGTAAAGTTGTTGCATTAGACAAACCGACCGAGCGGGAACGAACTCAATGGTATTTTCAAAGATATGTTGCTCATTTACCAGCTGCTGGTGAAATTGTAATTTTCGACAGAAGTTGGTATAACCGGGCTGGAGTTGAACGTGTAATGGGGTTTTGCACAAACGAAGAATATGAAGAATTTATGCGTTCCTGTCCAGAATTCGAGAGAATGCTCGTTCGCTCCGGGATAATATTATTAAAATACTGGTTATCTGTTAGCAATGAGGAGCAAGAGAAAAGATTTCGCGAACGGGCTTTAAATCCTATAAAGAGATGGAAATTATCACCAATGGATCTAGCATCCTATGATAAATGGGTAGAGTATTCAAAAGCAAAAGATGAAATGTTTAAATTTACAGATATAAAACAAGCACCTTGGTATGTAATTGAATCCGACGATAAACGCAAAGCGAGATTGAATTGTATAAAGCATATTTTAAATATCATTAAATACGAAGATGTGTTACCGGGACCTTTTGAATTACCACCACGAAAAATTCAGCAAAATTATGTCAGACCCCCAATAAGCGATTATAACTTCGTTCCGGAATATTATTGATTAATAAAAAATAATGCAACTTTTTTAAAAAAAATGTGTTTTACTTATTGAGTTGGGTATGGCCGCTACAATGTAGCTGAGATTTTATTATTTTGGCTAAAATGTTTAATTTAGTCAAAAGTTTGTTAATATAGTTAATATCGTGAATAATTTAGAAAGTAAGATTCAGCAGTTACTCGGCATTACAAAAAATGAAATAACTTTCGTTTCTATTATATTAATCGGTTTATTAATTGGATTATTAATAAAATTAACTAATGCAAATTATTTGCATCGGTTTCAAAACAATCCCACAGTTTATAGTTTATTAGACAGTATAGCTGAAATTCGCAAAACTACTTTTATCGGAGTAGATGCTTCGAATCAGGTTGATGTAAAATTAGTTACTTTAGATACATCAGTAAAAGACGAAAAAAGACCTTTTCAATCCAAAAAGAAAGAACTCCCTAAAACAAAAATAAATATCAACACAGCTTCAAAAAGTCAACTAATGACATTGCCCGGGGTTGGTGAGAAAACAGCGGATTTAATTATTGAATTTAGAAAAAAACAAACATTTCGAACATCGAGAGATTTAATGAAAGTCAAAGGTATAGGTATAAAAAAATATGAAAAAATGGCACCTTATATTACCACTAATTAATGAATGAGGTTGAATTTGGATAATATCAATATTTATGATTTTGCCGAAAGTGTTGAGCGTTATATAAATCAGATTCAAAATTATTTCGACGCATATCAGAAAAGTCATTTCCCAGAACGTTCTCCAGAATTTTTCTGTCTCGAATTAAATGGAGAAGCAGGCGAGCTTGCCAATGCTGAAAAAAAGAATTGGAAAGGTAAAATTATTGATAAATCAGTTTTCGAAGATGAATCAGCAGATGTTTTTATTGCTTTAATGAATTATGCAAATGCACGAAAAATAAAACTGGGCTCAGCAATTGCCCAGAAGTTATTAAAAATCGAAAAAATAAGAATTGAATTAGCTGAGAAAGGGGAAGATTATTAAAATTAATAATATTTACTTTATTTCTTTATGAATGGTATGACGCTTCAAAAATGGATTGTACTTTCTCAATTCCAATCGTTCCGGTGTATTGTTCTTGTTTTTTGTGGTTGTATATCTCGAAGCTGGCTTACCTTCATTTTTTGCTTCGGTGCATTCTAACGTAACAATAATTCTTGCTTCTTTTTTAGCCATTTTTTTATCTCCTTTAGTTAGATTACAAAAATATTAATTTTATATGAATTAACAAAATTATAAATTGCAATAATTAAAAAACTTTAAATTACAAATGATGACGCGACAAAATATCAACATTGTATTTATGGGTACACCAGAGTTTTCAGTGCCCACGCTTGAAAGATTGAATAACGAAATAGGTGTTGCAGTTGTTGTAACAGCACCGGATAAGCCCCAAGGACGTGGCCGAAAGTTACAGCCATCACCTGTAAAACTGAAAGCCCTAGAATTAAAAATTCCGGTTTTACAGCCTGAATCATTAAAGGATGAGAATTTTATTAAAGAACTTCAATTTTACGAGCCGGATATTATCGTAGTAGTTGCCTTCAGAATTTTACCTGCTATGGTTTATAAATTAGCAAAGATAGCAAGTTTTAACATCCATGCAAGTTTGTTGCCAAAGTATAGAGGTGCAGCCCCAATTAATTGGGCAATTATAAATGGTGAAAAAGTTACTGGACTGACTTCGTTTATTTTACAGGACAAAGTTGACACGGGCGATATTTTAATACAGCGGGAATTCATCATACCTGAGAATGCCACAGCTGGTGATTTATATCAAATGATGAAGCCATTAGCAGCAGAATTAGCAGTGGAAACTTGCTATCTATTGATTTCTGGCAATTTCTTACCAGTAAAGCAAGATGATACATTAGCTTCACCTGCACCTAAGTTATTTCCAGAACAATGCAGAATTGACTGGAATAAGGACAATCTATCTATAAGAAATTTTATACATGGTGTTTCTCCAGAACCGGGTGCATGGACAATGTTTGATAACAAGAGATTGAAAATTTTAAGGTGCCTTCCGATAGAAAATAAAAATGGGAACAATGGTGAATTCGAGATAATTGACAAAGAATTTTATGTTAATTGTGCTAAAGGTAGTATCTCTGTTATTGAATTGCAAATCGAGGGGAAAAAAGTTATGAATATCAGGGATTTTTTAAATGGTTACAAAGGAAAAAGTAAAGGTAAATTATCATAAACAAAATGATTGATCTACTTTGCTAAGCACAAGAAATATTAACTTATCTAAAAAAGCCATTATGATTACTATCCTAAATTTAAAAAACTATTTTTAACAATTATTTTTTAATTTTACAATAATTTTATTTAGAAATTATCAAATTGATAAATGATGAAGAGAATAGCGGTATTTACAAGTGGTGGCGATTCACCGGGTATGAATGCCCATATCAGAGCAGTTGTGCGTTATGCTTTGCATAAAGATATTGAAGTTTTTGGTATTATAGGTGGATACAATGGTATGATTAAAGGTGAATTAATTCCCTTGGGTCGTAGAGAAACAGCTAATATAATATCACTCGGTGGTACAATCTTAAGAACAAGTCGCTCGATGGAATTTATGACAGAGGAGGGTAGAGCTAAAGCGGCAGAAAATCTCAAAATTAGTCAAATTGATGGTGTAGTAGCATGTGGAGGAGACGGAACTTTTAGAGGAGCTCACCTTTTATGGCTCGAACATGAAATAAACATAGTCGGTACTCCAGGGACAATAGATAATGATTTGTTTGGCACTGATTATACAATTGGCTATGATACTGCTATTAACACCTGTGCCGAGGCAATTGACAGAATTCGTGATACAGCAGGCTCGCATGGCAGAGTATTTATAATTGAAGTTATGGGGAGGCATGCAGGTTTTATAGCTATGGATGTTGGTATTTCCTGCGGTGCTGAATTTATTGCAGTACCAGAAACTGTAACAGACCTTGATATTTTAAATGAGCGAATATCACAGCAAGGTGAACACAAACGAACAATTGTAATTGTTGGCGAAGGCGATGAAATGGGCAATGCTTCAACTATTGCACAAATTATGAAAGAACGATATAATATTGATGCAAAAGTTACTATTCTTGGACATATACAACGAGGTGGTTCACCCACCGTGCGGGATAGAGTATTAGCGAGCAGATTAGGTGTTGCTGCAGTCGATGCCCTTATAAATGGTGTAACTGACAAATTTGTGGGAGAAATTAACCACGAAATAGCTTATACACCTCTTGAAGATGCTTATTCTAAGAAAAAACTACTTCCTCAGTACATAATTGATTTATCTGAATTATTAGTATAAGGAACTTAATGAAAAAAATTGCAATTTTTTTAAATCCAGATAAACCTGAAGCTGTTGTCTGGGCTGAATTTACAATAAAAAAAATCAAGGAACTAGGTTCTGAATGCTGTGCAGCTCCTGAAATTATTTCTTTATTGAAAATCAAGGATAATATTGATAAAATCGCAACAATAGAAGAATATGACAGATATGCTGATTTAGTGATTTCCTTTGGTGGAGATGGGACTATTCTCTCTGCAGCCCGTGTACTAATTGGTACAGATATTCCAATTATGGGAGTTAATGTTGGGAAGCTCGGTTTTTTAGCTGAATTTTCTGTTAAAAACATTGAAGAATCTCTAAAAAAAATTATGAATGGCGAATATAGGGTAGTTGATAGAACCCTATTAGAAACAAACATTAATGATGAGATTATCTATGCCCTTAATGACTTTGTAATTGAAAAGAAAGATTCTTCGAGGATGATAACAATTAAAACCTATATAAATGAACATTACATAGCAGATTATCGAGCAGATGGATTAATCCTGACAACTCCGACAGGTTCGACTGCTTATTCGCTTTCGTGTGGAGGTCCTATATTGGTTCCATCTACGCAAGTAATTTGCTTAACACCTATATCGCCACATTCTTTGACTTTAAGGCCTTTGGTTGTTCCTGATAGTGCAGAAGTTGTATTAGAAGTTTTTTCGCCAACAGGCGAAGCTAGTTTTGTTGCAGATGGTCAAATTAAATTCACTATGAAAAATGGTGATAAAATAAATTGTAAAAAATCAGATTCAAAAATCAAATTAGTTAAGCCGCTCAATAGTTCATATTTCGATTTGATTCGTGAAAAATTACTCTGGGCTGTCAGCCCGATTAATGTAGATATTTCAGATAAAACATAATGTAAATTATATTTTAAATATATATGGAAGTTTTTTTAGCAATTAATTGGAATGTATCGCCGGAAATCTTTTCGATTGGACCGATTCACATCAGATGGTATGGGGTTTTATTTGCTTTAAGTTTTATTATAGGATATCAAATATTATCGAATATATTTAAACGTGAAGGCAAAAGTCCAAAAGATTTAGAAGGGCTTACTATTTCTATGATTCTTGGAACAGTAATTGGAGCCAGGTTAGGTCATTGCCTGTTTTATGAACCACAGTTTTACTTAAATAATCCAATTGAAATTCTTAAAATTTGGCACGGGGGTTTAGCAAGTCATGGTGCTGCTATTGGAAATTTGATTGCGGTTATTATTTTCGTTAATCGCCGCAAACACATATCTTTTATTTGGGTGCTTGATCGTGCTTCAATTGTTATCCCTGTTGGTGCTTTTATGATTCGTGTTGGTAATTTCTTCAATTCTGAAATAGTTGGAAAGCCAACGGATATACCTTGGGCAGTTGTTTTTATGAGGTTAGACAATATACCAAGACATCCATCTCAATTGTATGAGGCGATTGTGTATTTAGGGATTTTTATTTTTATGCTTTTGAGTTACTACCGTACAAACACTAATACGCCACCGGGACGTTATATAGGATATTTGTTAACATTACTTTTCACAGCAAGATTCTTTATTGAATTTACAAAAGAAAATCAAAGTGCATTTGAAGCTGATTTAATTTTAAATATGGGACAACTTTTATCTATTCCATTTATAATTTTGGGATTATATTTTATGATTAATTCATTTAGATATAAAAGAATTGAATGATTGACTTATAATTAATGTGTTAGAATTTTGAATAAGAAAAAAAGCCCCTGGCTATATATTCCATCCTTATATTTTGCCGAAGGTTTACCTTATGTCATTGTAAATAATTTATCTGTTGTGTTATTAAAATCGCTGAATGCAAGCAATGACATTATTGGTTATACAAGCTTACTTTATCTACCCTGGTCAATAAAACCCTTATGGAGTCCTTTAGTTGATAGCAAATCAACGAAAAGGAACTGGATGTTAACTATGCAATTATCTTTGGGAATTTTGTTCATTTTCATGTCTTTTGCTCTAATTGCTAATGCCAATTTCTTAATAATAATCTTATTGTTTACATTAATTGCTTTTATTTCAGCTACGCACGATATTGCGATTGATGGATATTATTTGTTAGCTCTCGATAAAAAGCATCAAGCTTTTTTCACTGGTATTAGAAGTACCTTTTATCGTTTTTCAATAATATTTGGAAGTGGTATATTAGTTGTAATAGCTGGAAGTATAAGTAATATTTTTGAATCGGTCAATGCTGGTTGGGCTTTTTCTTTTGCAATAATAACAGCAATTTTTTTGATCCTGTATTTTTATCATTTATTTATTTCACCAGATGTAGAGATAAATTCTAATAGGGGAAAAGATAAGTTATATCTACATTTTGTGAATTCTTTCAAAGAATATTTTAAACAGCCATACATTGTATTGATTATTCTATTTATACTTTTGTATCGATTGGGCGAGGGAATACTTGTTAAAATGGCACAGCCATTCCTACTCGACAGTTCAGATGCTGGTGGATTGGCATTACAAATTTCTGATGTAGGTTTAATGTATGGAACAATTGGCACTTCTTGCTTAGTAACAGGCGGAATTTTAGGTGGGTGGATAGTTAAGAAATTCTCATTAAAAAAAATGATATGGTTTCTTGCTATTTGTATGAATTTACCAAATTTGCTATATGTCTATCTTTCATTATTTCGACCTCTTGATGTGGTAACAATTGATTTAAATCCTATGAATATTAACTGGATAATAAGCTTTTATCCAATTATTCAAATTTGTATTGCAATAGAGCAGTTTGGCTATGGTCTAGGATTTACAGGCTTTATGATTTATTTGTTATATATATCAAAAGGGAAGTATCAAACATCACATTATGCGATTTCGACGGGATTTATGGCTGTTGGCATGATGTTGCCGGGTTTTTTCAGTGGTATTTTGCAAATGTGGTTGGGTTATGTAGGATTATTTGTCTTAGCTTCAATTGCTACTTTACCGGGTATGATTTTGCTATATTTCATACCAAAGGATATTGAACACGATTAATTATAAATGTATATCTTACCCAACGAATCTTTTTTTAATTTCTTTTTCAGCTTCCTTCTTTTTCGATGTTTCACGTTTATCATATTTTCTTTTTGCCTTAACTACAGCGATTTTAACCTTTACTATATGCCCGGAAAAATAAATTGTCAGTGGAATAATAGTTAATCCTTTTTCTTGGACCATTGATTTCAATTTAATTGCTTCGCGAAGGTGGACAAGAAGTTTTCGGGGGCGTTTTGGGTCGTGATTAGCGTAAGTGCCGTGGTGATAGGGATTGATATGTAAATTGAATAAATAAAGTTCATGGTCATTTTTTGATTTAAAACCGGCGTAAGCATCTTGTAGATTGCATTGACCATTCCTTAAAGATTTGACCTCGGTTCCTTGCAAGACAATGCCAGCTTCGATTGTTTGCAGTATTTCATAATCGTAAGTAGCTCGTCTATTGGTTGCGATGATTTTTATTTTTCTTTCCATTCATTGGAGAAGTGGGAATTAATAATTGAATAAGCCAACAAATAACCCGATTTGTAAATTCAATCCGTTTATTTTTCCAATACCTTCGGGAACATTTTCAAGTTTTGCAATACGGTTGAGCTTCCAGTCATCAGTCCATAATGCACCTTTGAAACTCAAATTATAAGAAGCGGACAGACGGACGACAAAAAAGTCGGTCATTGCATATTCCAGATGTAAATGAGGTTGTAAAAATATAAATCCCATATCTGCCCTATTCATAAAATTATTACTATCGGCTTTGAAAACAAAGCTATCCCATTGAGCATTATTGCCTTGGTAAGCGTCTAATTGGAGTTTGCCCCAACCGGTACTTACTCCTGGTAGGATTGCAAATGATTTAAAGGGCACTATAGCATAGTTAAATGAAAAACCTGCGAAAGAAAGATAATATTCTAAATATTTATTGGAGCTTTCATTTTTAAGTTCTGTAGCTGAGCCATACCAGAAAAAACTTATGCGAGTATTGCTCAAAATAAATGGTACACTCATGACCTCGCCACCAATTATAAACATTGGACTTTTAAATCTACCATCAAGTTGAAATTCTTCAATATGCTTATTCAAATCATCGAAGTTGATAAATAAAAAACTACTAGTTATTCCCGCAGCAATGCCAAAATATGGTTGTTTTTCTTCTTTGATCGGCATTTCCTCAAATCCCAACCGAGACAGTTCATCATCTTGTGCTTTTAGATTAATGCTAAATACAAGAATTATTAAAGTTAATAAACTTATTAATCTGATTTTCATTTACACACCTTATTTTTGCATGATTAATAATATACAAATTTAATCAATTAATATAGATTCTTAATCATAATCATAAAATTTTGATAGAAATAAAAAAAGATTTCACTTTATTGAAAATTTAAACGTTTTAATTATTCGTAGTAAAACAAATTTAGACAAAGTTATGATAATAACATTCCCAGACGGCAGCAAAAAAGAATATCCCGATGGTACAACAGGTATGGAAATCGCTAAATCCATCTCAGATGGATTAGCAAAAAATGCACTTGGCATATTTGTCAACGGTAAAAAATATGATTTATCCAGGAAAATCAATGAAGATGCAGAAATACGAATAGTAACATTTGATGATGAAGAAGGTAAGGAAATTTTCTGGCACTCATCAGCTCACCTGATGGCTGAAGCAATACAAGAACTTTATCCTGGAACAAAATTCGGTGTTGGTCCTGCAATTGAAAATGGTTTTTATTATGATGTTGATATACCTAATGGGGTAACATTATCAAATGAAGATTTACAAAAAATTGAAAATAAAATGTATGAATTAGCTCAAAGAAATGCCGAATACGAAAGAGTTGAAATTAGCTGGGATGAGGCTGTCAAATTTTGGGAAGAAGCTGGTGATGAATATAAAGTTGAGTTATTGCAAGATTTGAAAGAGGATGAAATAACTTTCTATAAGCAAGGTAATTTCATTGACTTATGTCGAGGAACTCATATACCGACAACGAAGCATATTAAAGCAATAAAATTACTAAATGTTGCTGGTGCATATTGGCGAGGGGATGCAAATAGAAAAATGATGACACGAGTTTATGGTATTTCTTTCCCCAAAAAGAAAATGCTCGATGAATTTTTATTAATGCTCGAGGAAGCTAAGAAACGTGACCATCGCAAATTAGGAAGAGAATTAGAGTTATTTTTGATAACACCAGCAGTAGGCGGTGGATTACCATTATGGTTGCCCAAAGGTACAATTTTACGCCGCACCTTGGAAAATTTTCTGAAAAAGGAATTATTTAAAAGAGGATACCAGGAAGTTATTACTCCACATATAGGGAATTTAAATTTATATATAACTTCTGGTCATTATCCTTATTACGCTGATTCACAATTTGCCCCTATTAAAGTGGAAGATGAAGAATACCTCCTTAAGCCAATGAACTGTCCCCATCATCATCAAATTTATGCATCTAAACCAAGAAGTTACAAAGAATTACCTTTGAGATTAGCTGAATTCGGGACTGTCTATAGATACGAGCAATCCGGAGAATTAACTGGTTTAACTAGAGTACGAGGTTTTACACAAGATGATGCTCATATATACTGCACTCACGAGCAACTTAAAGATGAACTAATTAATGCAATAGATTTAACTCAACTTGTTTTTAAAACATTTAATATGGATGTAACAACACGTCTTTCTTTTAGGGATGAAAATTTGGACAAATACGCTGGTGACCCTGAAATTTGGGAGAAGGCACAAAATGAGATTAAAGAAGTAGCAGATATTATGGGATTAGACTACAAGATTGCAAAAGGAGAGGCTTCATTTTATGGTCCTAAGGTTGATTTCATTGTTCGAGATGCAATCGGTAGGAAATGGCAATTAGGTACCGTCCAGGTTGATTATGTTATGCCTGAAAGATTCCAACTTGAATATACTGGAAGCGACAATGCCAAGCACCGTCCTATAATTATTCACAGGGCTCCTTTCGGTTCAATGGAACGATTTATTTCAATTTTAATAGAGCATTTTGCTGGCAATTTCCCGTTTTGGTTAGCACCTGTACAATTAATTGTCCTTCCAATAAGTGAAAATCAACATAGCTTTGCACTCGATCTAAAAAATAAATTGGATAAATTAGAATTTCGTACAGAAATAGATTTAAGAAGCGAAAAAATAAATAAAAAAATTGCAGAAGCAGAACACAAAAAGATACCATATTTATTAATCATAGGGCAAAGAGAGGTTGAAAATTCCACCATATCGCTTCGTCAGCATCGCATAGGAGATTTAGGAAGCAAAACTTTTGAAGAGTTGATAAATCTTTTTAATGAAAAAAATAAACCCGGAATTAATAAATAACTGGTTAAGAAATGAAAGTTGAAGAAATTGATAATTTCTTAAAGAAAATTGAGTTGTTCAAGGATTTAACAGACCAAGAGCGACTGCTGATAATTGATAATCTCATTGAATCTCATTATAGAAGTGATGAATTTTTGTTCGAACAAAATACCGAAAGAAAACACCTGTTTCTAATCTATAGTGGTAAAGTAAAATTATTTATTAGAACAGCGTTTGGCGAGGAAAAGATTCTGACATATTTTGCTAAATATGATTTTTTAGGTGAAGGAGCCTTGATGGATTCCTATCCACATTCAACATCAGCTAAAGCTGTTGAGGATTCAATCATACTCAAATTAAACAGGGATGTAATTAATCACTTACTGAATAAATACCCTCAGACTGTAGCAAAAATACTTTCTAGTGTAGCAAGGGTGATATCAAGGAGAATGCGTCAAGCGACAAATCAGGTAGTAAATGCTGCTGCTCAATATATTTCCGGAAGAACGAGAATCGAGAAAGATTTACTTGGTGAAAGAAAAGTTCCATACGAATTTTATTACGGAATTCATACCTTAAGGGCAGTAGAAAATTTCGATATATCGGGTATATCAATTAATCATTTTCCCAATTTAATTAAAGCATTAGCACAGGTTAAGCTTGCAGCAGCGAAAGCTAATTACGAACTGGGTTATTTGCCCGCTGAGATTGCTCAAGCAATTTTTACAGCATGCGAAGAAATCATTAATGGCAAATGGCATACTCACTTCGTTGTCGATATGGTGCAAGGTGGCGCTGGTACTTCAACAAATATGAATGCCAATGAAGTGATTGCAAATAGAGCATTGGAAATAATGGGTAAAGAAAAAGGAGAATACTCATTTTGCCATCCTAATAATCACGTAAATTTATCGCAATCGACCAACGATGTTTATCCAACTGCATTGAAAATTGCTTTTATCTACAGCAATGAGTCATTGATAAATGTTTTGAAAGAAATCATTATTTCATTAAAGCGTAAGGCTAATGAATTTGCTAATGTTATAAAAATGGGGCGTACACAGTTACAAGATGCTGTACCGATGACCTTAGGACAGGAGTTCGAGGTATTTGCAGTCACGCTCGAGGAAGAGATTGAACGATTAAATCAGAATGCACAATTATTTCTTGAAGTAAATTTAGGCGGTACAGCTATTGGCACTGGAATCAATGCAGATCCGAATTATGGCAAAATTGCAATAAAACATTTACAAAAGATTACTGGTCTTCCAGTTGTTTTAGCTTCGAATTTAGTAGAAGCCACTCAAGATACTGGTGCGTTCGTGATGTTTTCCTCAGCTATTAAAAGATTAGCTATAAAATTATCAAAAATCTGTAATGATTTAAGACTTCTCAGTTCAGGACCAAGAGCGGGTTTAAATGAAATAAATTTACCTAAAATGCAAGCAGGTTCTTCAATAATGCCGGGGAAAGTAAATCCAGTTATTCCCGAAGTTGTGAATCAAATTGCTTTTAAAGTCATAGGTAACGATTTAGCAATAACAATGGCAGCTGAAGCCGGTCAATTACAATTGAACGTAATGGAACCAATTATTGCCCAAAGTTTATTTGAGTCAATAGAAATGCTCAAAAATGGCATCAAAACTCTTAAATATAGATGTATAGATGGAATTACTGCTAATGAGAAGAAATGCAGACAATATGTAGAACGCAGTATAGGTATAATTACAGCATTAACACCTGTTTTGGGATATGAAGTATGTTCGCAATTAGCCAAAGAAGCACTGGAGAAGGATTTAAGTATATACGAATTAATACTTGATAAGAAATTAATCAGTCAGGAAGAATTAGACAAATTATTACTTCCTGAACGAATGCTTAAACCATATCCATTGCAAATGAAAAATAAATTAGACTAAGTCAGCATCAATTAACTTTCTTTCTAATGCCACTTTTATCAAGCCAGCTGTATTCTTTACGCCTAATTTGAGCATAATGTTTCTCCTATGAGCATCAACAGTACGCTGACTTATATTTAATTGTTTGGCAATAGCAGCTGTAGTGTATTCACGAGCAATTAGAGTGAGTATTTGCTTTTCGCGTTTTGAGATTTTAAGTATTCCGGTTGCAGGTTGACCTTTTCTTGTGTCGTTTCTCAATGAACCAGCAGCTATTTCTTGGGCTAGTTGATTCAGACTTGTCATATCAAGGAATAAATCGCCTCTGGAAACTTTTGCAACAGCCTCGGTTAATTCGTGTAATTCTGAATTCATTGTAAGAAATCCATTTATCTGAATTTGCAGACAACGTCTAATTGTCATAGCATCTAACTCATTGGAATAGATAATGAATTTGACGTTGGGAAAGGTGTTTTTCAACTTAGCAATCTGGTCATAACCAAGGGTCCAAAGGAAATCACTATTGAGAAGAACAATTTGTACTTTATTTTGACTTAATTGATCAGTTAAATCTTCAACACTTGTTGAAATTCCAGCCACATCAAAATTACTTTGGTTCTTGAGGTAAAATTCAAACATTTTGGCAAGAAGCTTATGCTCATCAGCAATTAAAATTTTAGGATTTTCCATATTATCCTTTATAATTATTTATAATTTGTTATTGATTCATCAAATGATTTATGAGAAAAATGAATTTAATCTGACAGCAATATTAAATAATAAATTTAAAAAAATCAAGCATTTTAATTTTATTATTATTTTCGTTTCATTATTTAGGTAAGCCTAATTTTGGATTGTTTATTTAATTAATTGATATATTTAGATTTAACAACAAAGAGGTATTTAGAAATATTAATTAATTTTAATATTTGCTTTGTCATTCATGTTCCATAATGGTATATAACCAGCATTTTTTATAAAATTTTGTCCTTCATTGCTAAAGCACCAGTCAATAAATTTTTTTACAGCTTTTGAAGGGGTATCTAAAATATAGAAATATAGATATCGCGTTATAGGATATTTATCATTAATTATATTTTCCAAACTTGGTTCAATTCCTTCAATTTTGCATAAGGTCAAATTGAGGTGATTTGCAATACTTCCATAACCTATAGCTCCTTTGTATTTCATAACTTCTTCCTGAACTGAGAGTGTAGAATGCTTAATGATTATATTTTTATCAAATGGTTCTGCGAATAACACATGTTCATTAAAATATAAATAAGTACCCGAATTAGGTGAACGGCTTATTAACATTATAGGTAAATCTTCTCCGCCGATTTCTTTCCAATTTTTAATTTTTCCTGTATAAATATCTTTTATTTGTTTTAAAGTTAAATCCTTGATTTGATTTTCAGGATTGAGATAAATTGATATTGCATCTTTTGCAATTAAGTATGATAGACCGATACTACCGGTTTTATCAACTAAATCTTTAATTTCGTTCGATTTCAAAGTACGTGATGCACTGCATATATCTGATTTCCCTTCTATTAATGATTTTATTCCGGTTGCAGTTCCACCGCCTTCGACGTATATTGATATTGTTTTATATTTTTGCATAAAAGTATGAGCTAAATGTTCTACAAGAGCGAGCATACTATCGGAGCCTTTTATCTTTATAATTTCAGTTTTAGGACTGGATACAGTACAAGTATTTAAAATACCTATACCGATAATTAGAAATATTTTTAATATTTTATTAAATCTATTCATCGAATTAATATAAACTTTATAGAGTAATTTTTATCATTAACATTCATAATAGCAAAATATAAACCTTGAGGTACAGGAATGCCCTCATTATCTAATCCATCCCAAATAAATTCATTGACATTAGATTCTTTAAAAGATAAGTTTCTTTTCAATGTGCCATTTACATCGACAATTTTAATCATTTGATTTAATAAATTGTTATGGATTATAAATTGAGCATAATTTATTGCTGGATTTGATTTTATTTTAAGCATATTTCCTTGCCCATTTTTCGAATTATTTGAGCTTGTTTTAGGTTTAATTTCAATAATTCTATCATCATTTTTTTTAGGATCTCCGCGTCCATCTCGATTGCTTGTAGCGATAAAGATTCTGCCATCAGGAGATATACAAATATCACGTAATCTGCCGAATTGTCTTTCGAAATAAATTTTTTCTTCTAAAACAGCATCACCCATTTCATTGAGTTTTGCTACAACTAATTTTGCATCTTTTAAGCAAGTAATTAAAATTGAGTTTTCAAAATCAGGAATTAGATTATGATTATAATAATCAATACCGCATACAGCATAAGTTCTTTGAGGTGTCATTGACAATATTGGTTCAACAACATTTGAATCTTTGCAAAACTGTATTTCTTGCGGCTTATCGCAATATCCATTGACTGTAGGCCAACCGTAATTCCGGCCTTTGTATATGATGTTTAGTTCATCGTCGGTATTTGGTCCGTGTTCTGAGCTATAGAGTTTGCCACCAGCGATTACGAGTCCCTGAGGATTGCGGTGACCCCAAGAATAAACATAACTATTTGGAAATGGATTGTCTTTGGGAACAGTTCCATCTAAATTCATTCTGAGAATTTTACCATTTAAACTATTTAAGTTTTGAGATAATGCTGTTTCAGCAGCATCACCTGTTGAAATGTACATTGTAAGGTCGGATTTATCGATTAATAGACGGGCGCCATTATGATTCCAGGCACCTTTGATATTATCCAATAGTATTTTAGGTGAATGTAGCTGATTGCCGTCGAAAATAAATCTAACGATTTTGATTTTGGTATTATTGCGGTTTCCATAGGTATAAACAGTATAAACATAAGGAGAATCAGTAAAATTAGGGTGGAGAACTAATCCCATTAAACCTCTTTCTCCGGGATCACCATTTTCATCTTTCATAAAAACATCGTTAATCGTTATAAGATGTTGTATTTCAGTGGTTTGTGGGTTTAATCTGCTAATTCTACCAAATCTTTCTGTTAACCAAATATGATTATCCTCGCCCCATAGAATTTCCCAAGGTGTATCAAGATTAGTGATCACATCCCTAAATTCAAATTCACTTTGTGAGTAATTTTTGCAGAAACTTAATGTCATAATTATAAATATTAAGTTTATCTGTTTTATTATTTTTTTTTGAACCATAATTCATCCTTTAAACATGTATAGCAAAATTTAAACTGTTTCAATTTTTTTCATTTTGTTACTTGTTTTCTGCCCTTGTTCTTAATCTATATTTCAAGAATGGTGAATCTTGAAACCACTCAATTTTTGTGTTATCTGTTGCAAGATAGTATATTAATGAAAGAATAACTTTGATATGCTGAGTAACTGCATTATAATTAATTTGCTGATTTAAATCGTCTTTTGGACTATGATAAATATTTGTAACATAATTATAAAACTTCTCAAAGCCAATTTTATGGTCAATGTTTTTATAATCTGTGCTTTCAATAATTAGTATTGAAGGAATACCAGCTTTTGCGAAAGCATAATGGTCTGATTGCAAAAATGAAATTGATTGAATATATTCACTAGGTAAATCAGTGAGATTTAAATTCAAGCTTTTCAGAATATTTTCCAGAATTTTTCCTAAGTTGGAATATTCTTTACCAATTGCAATGAACGAATTAACCTCATCAATAAAGGAAATTCCATCTATATTAATGTTAGCAATAGTTTTGTGTAAAGGAACGATTGGATGGTCAATGTAATAGGTAGAACCGAGAAGTCCTTTTTCTTCGCCTGTAAGTAAAATAAATATAATGGTGCGTTGAATTTTGTCTTGAATTTGATTCAACAATCTAGCTATTTCAAGTAATGCAGCAACACCAATGGCATTATCCAAAGCTCCGTTATAAATCGAATCACCATTAATTGCCGGACCTATTCCAAGATGATCATAATGGGCTGAAACTATGATATATTCATTTTTAGCAGATTTGCCTTTTCCTTCAATTATCCCAATTATATTTGAAGCTACAAATGTTCTTTCAATGAATTTACCAGAGAAAGAGAGTAATACTTTGAGATCAAAGCTGTAAATTTTATTGTTGTTGTGTAGATTTTTTATTTCATTGAATGTATATGGAGTATTTTCGAAAAGGATATCAGCGATATCAGGATCTAAAATAATACCGAAATTGCTTGCAGGTGTGTAAGCTAATGAGATATCTTCAAAAGCATGGGTCTTGGAAATACTTTTCCAACTAAAATATAAGTCGTCGGGGAAATTTGGTATATAGATAAATCCTTTAGCTCCTCTTGATAATGCGTTCAGATATTTTTTTTCAGGAAGACTATGTATTGTAAAATTTGGACCATTAAAAAATTTTGGGTCGTTTGATTTTGGTTCACCTCCAATGCAAATTACTATTTTCCCTTCAACATCAATTTTTTGAAAATCGTTATAGTCATATTCCGGTGCAACTATGCAATAGCCGGCAAAGACAAGAGGAACTGGTTTTGGAAGAAATGTTTGTTCACCTGTTCGAAATGTGAAGTAATCCCTTTTTGCCTCTAATTCATATTCGATGTCGTCTATATAAATTTTTAATGATGATTCTTCAGTCAGTTTAGAACTAATCATTGGGATGTACTGGAAATAAGAATTTAATGAGCCTGCTGGTTTGACATTTAATTTCCTAAATTGTTCAGCAAGGTATTTTGCTGCAAGTTCGCCGCCAATCGCACCAGTACCTCTACCTTCAAGCTGGTCGCTTGCGAGGTAGTTTATGTATTCATTGATTTTATTTGTGTCAATACTTTGTATAAGTTGCTGTAAATTCTTTGGTAATTCATTTGAATATGTAAATGAAATAATAATTAGAAAGTATATGATCAAACATTTTCGCATTCAGTTTTGTTTTTTTAGTTTATTGTGTTTTAATTTTTAAAAATTTTTTCTTACCACATTTAATTAATATTGGCTTTTCAAGACTAATTAAAGCATTAGCATCATTGATTTTTTCACCATCAATTGAAACTGCTCCTTGCTGAATTAATCTTCTTGCCTCTTTTTTTGATGGAGCTAAATTTGTAAGTGTGAGTAGCTTGGTTATATCCGTTAAAGGAGGTTCGATATTTAGTGAAATTTCTTGAATTTCATCAGGCAAACCTTTATCTCTGAACATTCTGTCAAATTCATTGGAGGCTTGTTCTGCGATCTCTGTAGTGTAGTAAATACTAACTATTTTTCTACCGAGCATAGCTTTTAAATCTCTTGGGTTGATTTCGTTATTTAACATTTTTTGTTCAAAGTATTTTATTTCATCATCGCTTAAATAAGCAGCATATTTTAAATATCGGATAATTAAATTGTCTGGTATTGACATAATTTTACCGAACATATCTCTAGGTGAATCAGTTATTCCAATGTAATTATTAAGGGATTTACTCATTTTTTCTATTCCATCAATTCCTTCGAGAATTGGCATAGTTAAAATGCATTGAGGTTCTTGTCCGTATGCTTTCTGTATTTCTCTACCGACGAGCAAGTTGAATTTTTGGTCAGTGCCACCTAATTCAATATCTGATTTTATTACATAAGAATCGTAAGCTTGTGCGAGGGGATAAAGCAATTCGTGAATACTTATTGGTACGCCAGATTTATATCTTTTGTTGAAATCGTCACGTTCTAATAATTGTGCAACTGTATATTTTGATGATAGCTCAATAACAGAACGGAAATTTAATTGATTGAGCCATTCGGAATTATATTTGATCTGTAAATTTTTCTGCGAAAGTATTTTTGTCGCTTGTTCCAAATATGTAGTACCATTAATTCTTGTTTCTTCCAAGGTTAATTGAGGTCTTGTTTTATTTTTGCCAGTTGGGTCGCCGATCATTGCCGTGAAATCACCTATAATTAACACAGCAATATGTCCAAGATCCTGAAAATCTCTAAGTTTTCTTAAAACAACTGCGTGTCCGATATGTAAATCTGGTTTGCTTGGATCACAACCTAATTTTGCGATCAGGGGTTTATTTTTTTTAATAGACCGTTCAATTTTTTCGGCTAATTCCTCTTCTGGAATTATCTCGATTGTTCCTTTCTTTATTAAATCCATTTGTTCATTAACGCTTGGGTACATATATTACTCCTTTTAAAGGGCAACTTATTAAATAAAATAAATATGTTAAGATAATTTATTTTATGCAAATATACACTTAAAAATAAAAAATCCCGGCAAAAGCCGGGATTTTAATGATTGTCAAATCTATCTCAACAGAATAATTTTGTTCTTGAATGATCTAAGCCCCTTACTTATAGTTAGAAAATAAGTACCAGTAGTCGCAATATTGCCATTATTGTCTATCAAGTTCCATTCAAAAGTATTTTCGCCCGATTGGATTAAGATTTTTTGTTCGAAAATGGGAATTCCAAGATTGTTGAAAATGACAAAGTCGTAAATACCTTCTTCGTTAGAGTTAAATTTGAATTGAACCTGATTATTGATAGGGTTTGGGTAAGCAAGGAATGAAGTTATAAATACGTTTTCAATAACGGATGTAGTTGCATTACCGATTAGATCAATTGAGATGTTATCTTTATCATCTACAAGTATTGAGAAAATTGCTTTTTTTATTCCTTCGGATTTAGGATTAAACAAAATTGGTAATTCGATTTCACTATCAGCATTAATAATTAGATCAGCTATATCCAGTATGAAAGCAAAATCTGAATTATCGGGTCCTTCAATTTGGAAATTACTCAATTTAGCTGACACATTTCCTTGGTTAACAAAAACTGCGTTTTTGCTGAGTGAATTGTTTGGTTGAACGTTACCAAAATCAAGAATTGAAGACTTTGCTTGAACATTTACAATACCTCCGATTCCGATTAAACTTAATTCAACTGCTGGTGAAAAATTTCCTATGAACGTCATTATAGCTTTGCGTTCACCGGCTTCTGATGGAGTAAATTTTATACCAAGTTGAGATTCACCATTTACAGGTATGTTTAAAGGAAGTGTAATTCCATAAAATTCAAAGTCATTAGCATTTTCCCCTTTTATGGTAATTTCATCTATAACTGCTATCTCACTTCCGGTATTTTTTAAAAGTGCAGGATAAATATTTTCTTTAGTATTTTGTACTTTGACTATACCAAGATCTATTGAATTCTGTGATAGGGACAATACAGGTCCTTCACCTTTTGGTATAATGGTCAATTTTGCTTTTTCTGAAGTAGCTGTACCGCATTTATTTGTCAGCAAGCAATCATAATCGCCGGAATCAGATTGTTTGACATTAGTTATTGTTAATGTTGGTGAATTAGCTCCTTCTATGTTAATTCCGTTTTTTCTCCATTGATAAGAGGTTACCGAATTACTGGCTTGAATTGTAAATGTTACATTCGAGCCTTCGGTTGCTGTTTGATTATCAGGTTGTTGTACTATTAAAGGTTTCTGTTTGATGCTGACTGTAAGCTGACTACTTGTGTCTGGTGGATTGCAGGAACCTTGCACAATGACGTCATATTTACCGCTATCTTGAAGTGCTACAGATGGAATAGTAAATACAGAGTTATTAGCATTGGGTATGATATTCCCATTTTTTCTCCACTGGTACGACAAATCTGAACCAGTTGCAATAACGTTTAGTTCTAATTTTTCACCAACGCAAAGCTCAATATCTTTTGGTTCTTGTGTTATTTGTGGAGCCAATTTAATAGTAAGTGATGCGGGATTACTAATGACTGCTGGACTACATTTCCCACTAACTCTACAAGTATATAGACCTTCATCGGATTCGCTGACATTATATAATGTAAGCGAATTTGAGGTAGCATTGGGAATATCAACACCGCTTTTTCTCCATTGATATACAATGTCAGTTCCAATTGCCTCAATTGCAAAAGTTACTATGGAACCTTTGCACACTTGTTGTGATTCAGGTTGTGTGAGTATAGTTGGACTGATGTCAACAGTTAGTTGTGCTGTGTTGCTTGTAACGGGTGAGCCACAGAGACCGCTGACTACACAATCGTAACTACCGGTGTCTGCGGTTGTTAAATTGTTGATTGTAAATGATGACTGATTTGCATTATTGATATTTGTACCATTTTTACGCCATTGGTATGTTAAACCAGGACCTGTTGCGCTAACTGAGAAAATTACTGATTGCCCTGTACACCCATTTTGGGATTGAGGATGGGAAGTAATCGTCGGACTACCGCCGATTGTAAAATTGCCATCACTGATATCACTGTTAGAATTATTTGAAGCATCGGATACTCTAATCCTATACTGATTCCCTGGAGTTAACGTTGTTGGTATATTCCAATCGTATGTGCCGCTTTGAGCTGGTGTACTTTGTGTTAATAAAATATCGAAAGTTTGACCAGCGTTAGATGATAATTCAATTCTTACATTTTCAATGCCTGTATAATTCCAACTAATTGTCTGAGTTGAGCCTAAACACCATTCTTGTCCTCCATTTGGTGTAGTTAAAGTGATTCCTTTGACTGTAATCTGTTGAGTGTTCATCCAGTTCCATTCATCTCCACTGTTTTGCCCATTTGAATTAACCGCATTTCCAATTGCTCTTAGGTAATATATTCCATGTTGTGATGGTGCAGTCCAAGAAAATGTAAAACTTGTTGTACCGTTAGTCATATTTTTTCTGGATGTATGGGTTAGTTCATTGTTTAATAATTGAAGACCAGAGCCTTGAGGAGCTGATAAAGTACCTGCTGGTGTATTACCAGTTTCCGATGTAGCAATTGCAATATTAACACCAGCGGCACTTTTGCTGTTATTTGTAATATTTATAGTAAATGAATTTGTTGAATTTGGCTCTACAATAAAGGAACCACTACTACTTGTTGCAGTCAAACTAGTACTACTACTTGACGTACCGCCATGACAACTACATCCACCTGAGGATTGGGTTGTTCTGCCTGTTATTCCACTGTTGTTAGCCAAAGCTGAGAAAATTATTCCTAATATTGTTAGGGAAGTAGTTAATAGGATAAATCTTATTGGTACTGTAAATTTATAATTTTTATTCATAATTAATTTAAATATTAGTGGAAAATAATTGTAAAATTAACACAAATTATTTATATAAGTTACAGATTTATTTTAACTTTATATAGATGTGAGATTGTATATTTATTATCCTGAATTAAGGATCGATGGAGAGTATAACTTTGAGATGTAATTTAAATAAGCTTGTAGATTTATAGCTAGTTTATTAAGATGTGATCGACACTCTTTGCAATCGCTTGATCCGAATCCTTTTAAATAGGATTCTTTTGAACATACTTCATAAGCTGAATGATTTATTTTGCATTCGGTAATCTTGGAATTTGTAAAAATTAAAATTTTAATAATCTTAACATTTTGATTTGTTAAAAGGTAGTCTATATGCCAGTAAATTTTTTTCTCGGCGGATAAATGCCTTTTGATTCTTTTTGCGAGGTTAATTTTTGCACTCCCAGTGTAAATATAGATCCCTTTGTCGAAATATATTAAACCTAATTTTCCAACCTCGATTTTAATTGGTTTATTAACTTTAATAATCAATTGATAAATACCTGAATTCATATTTTATTGCGATACTTTTTATTCCAATAAGCCAGAGCATTATCATAAATGAAATTGGGTAATATGGAAGCAATATTAACCAGCAAAGATAAAGGGAATGGAAACTTGATAACTTTTTTTTGTTTATTAATACCATTAATGATTATCTTAGCAGCTTTTTCAGCATTTAGAATAAATGGCATATAGAAATTATTTTTTGCAATCATATCGGTTTGCACAAAACCAGGTTTTACAGTAATTACCTTTATCCCATATTCAATCAACTCAATCCTTGCTGATTCAAGTAATTTGGTAACTGCAGCTTTGGATGAATTATATATACCAGAACCGGGTACGCCTCTAAAATCAGCTAATGAACTTATTCCAACAATTGTTCCTTGTTTTTGTAATTTCATTTTAGCAACGAGGCATTCAATCCCATAGGCTAAGCCAAAGACATTGGTTTGATAAATTTTGTGCAATAATTCATCTGAGAATTCAGTAAAGTATGAATAACCATTTATTCCTGCATTTAAAATAGCTATATCAATTTTCCCAAATAAATTAAAGGCAGAATCAACCGCACTTAAAACATCTTCCTTTAAAGTAACATCACATTTTTTAAATTGAGCAATACCACCATTTTTATTTATTTGTTCACATAATGATTGCAATGAATTAGTATTTGTTGCGGTTAAAAAAAGCTTTTCACCAGATTTTGAAAATTCGAGGGCCAGAGCTTTTCCTATTCCTCTTGAGGCACCTGTAATGAAAACAACTTTTGACATAATCACTCAATAATTGTTAAAGATTAAATTTTATAATGTATTTCAATGTGGTAAAGTAATTAAATTTATGTTAAATATTTTATATCCTATAAAATAAAAAAACAAAGTAGTAATTATTGCGCCAACAATATTAATAATAAAGCCAGTTTTTGCCATTTCCTGAATTGTAATCTTGCCGGTTGCAAATACTATGGCATTAGGCGGAGTAGCAACCGGTAACATAAATGCAAATGAAGCCGATATTGTAGCTGGTATCATCAATATCAGTGGATGCAAATTCAGTGCTATGGATAATGATGCAATTATGGGCAAAACAGTTTGAGTAATTGCTGTATTCGAAGTCAATTCGGTAAGAGTTGTTAGAAGCAAACAAGTAAATAATATCATCAAAATTAGAGGTAAATTGGCGATCAGTTCCAATTGTTTACCAATTATTAATGATAAACCAGTTTCTTGAAAACCTTTTGCTAATGCAAATCCGCCACCAAATAATATCACTATATCCCATGGTATTTTTTTGAAATCCTGAATTGACAGAATTTTAGATTGTTTGGATTTTGCTGGAATAATAAATAAAATTATTGCCATAAAAATTGCAATAGTTGCATCATCAATGAATTCGGAAAAAGGTAGATTGTCGCTCCAACCCGGAATTATAAAATCGCCTAGAACTATTTTTCTCCTGAATATCCAAAGCAGGGCTGTTATAGTTAATATTATTAACATAATTTTTTCTTCGAATGAAATTTTGCCCAAATTTTTGTGCTGTTCTGATATATTGTCTCGATTAATGATAAAGTTTTTATTTGAATTGAATATAATTTTTGTAAGGATCAACCAAACAGTAAATAACATAATTATTGCAAGGGGGAAGCCAAATATCATCCATTGACCGAATGTTATTGCTGGGGCATCTGGGAAATTAATTGAAAATATTCGTTGAAAAACCAGATTAGGTGCTGTCCCAATTAAAGTAGCAATGCCACCAATCGAACAGGAATAGGCAATAGCAAGAAATAATGCTTTTGTGAATTCAGAAATATTGCTAAAGCTATTGTCATTTTCAAAGTTTAGGACAACCGAAAGACCAATAGGAAGCATCATTATAGCAGTAGCAGTATTCGAGATAAACATTGAAATTAAAGCAGAGGCTATCATAAATCCTAATACAATTTTATTTGGATTTTTACCTATTAATTTAATTGTTTGCAATGCTAATCTTTTGTGAATGTTCCATTTTTCAATTGCAATAGCTATGAAGAAGCCACCTAAAAATAAAAAAATTGTGCTGTTGAAGTATTCGGATGCAACTTTTTCAGTTGGTATTAAACTTAATAATGGCATTAGTATCAGAGGTAAAAGTGCAGTAACGGCTAATGGTATTGCTTCAGTTATCCACCAGGTAGTCATTAATACAGCTATTGCAAGCATTTTAGATGCTAATTCGCTTTCTTGAAAAACAGGAAATAAAGTTAAAATAAAAAAAAGAATCAACCCTGCTATTAATCCCCAGAAGTTAACTTTTTTGCGAACTTGTATTTTTGTGTTATTCACTGTTTGGTGTATTCTCTACGCTCAAATATTAATTCCTGGTTTTCATAATATGAGAATTCGAATGCTAATACATTAGAGCCGGGTTCGATATTGAAGCTGAATAATTTAATTTCATTATTGTCATATTTGAATATGATGATATAGTAAGTATTGAACCAATTACCATTCAAATCAATGAGCTTACCTTTATCATCAATCTTGTGATTGAATTTTGAATTCTGATTGAAAGTAAAAGTTTCAGATAATCCAATTTCGCTGGGTACAATGATTGTATCGGATTGTCCATTTATTCTGAGGATTAGTGATAATTTCCATGTTCCGATAAAATCATTATTGTTCTTGAATTGTATTTTGTCCGATGTTTGAAATGTTATTTTTTCTGTTGCAGATTGGTTTAGATAAGTTATGGGGCGTTGTAGAATCATTAAATTCTCGTGGCGTTGTATTTGCCATTGTTCGATTAGATTATTAGCAAAATTTAATGTTAAAGTAGTATTTGAGATAGACCATTGATTTTTTGAATAGCTAAAAATTAAATTATTATTTATAATTTCCTCGAATGTGCCATTATTGCTGAACACACGCATTATGAAAGGAAGGTCAATACCAGGTTTCAATTCAATTGTAGAATCTGGTAAAATGATTATTTTATTGACTTGTTCCCAATTGCCAATCAAGTCTAAACCTTTGTCATCGGGTGTATTTACTTTTTGTTCACAAGAAGATAGCAATAGAAACGAAATAAGTATTCCAGACAAAAATTTAATTGACATTTTCTTTCCCATATTGTAAATAATGCAATTTTTTCTTGAAAATATATATAAATTTACAATATTTAGTCCTTATTCTAAAATTATAAATTTTCAAATGCCACTTTTTAAATTTAAATGGGTTTAATACTATAAAGGGAAAACAAATATCTTGAGTCAAGATTATTCAACATATAGTGATTATGAATTGATAGAAATTATAAGAAATAGTCCAAAAGAAGCTGGTTTAGCCTTCGCTGAAATTTATAAGAGGTATTCGACGGATGTCAATGCCTATTGCAAATTTATGATGCGCGATAAACAGAAAGCCGAAGATATTTTTCAAGAAGTTTTTTTGAGATTTTACAGAAAAATTACTTCTGATTTCGAAAACATAAATATAAAAGCTTATTTAATCAAATCAACACGAAATTTATGCTTGAATTACTTTTACCGGCAAAAAGATTTTATACCATTGGAAAATGTCGATTTTGGTATTACTCAACAAAATTATGAAGAAAAAGAACTATTTGATGTTGTAATTAAAACCATAAACTTATTGGATGAAAAATATAGAGAACCTTTTGTTTTGCGAGAAATTGAAGGACTTAGTTACAGCGAAATAGCGGATCTATGTAATTTAACAGTTACAAATGCTAAAACGAGAGTTAAAAGAGCAAGAGAAAAGCTCATCGAATTACTCGAACCATTTTTAAAAGATTATGCAAAGTAATAATAAAAGAGACATTCACAATGGATAAATATCAATTATTAAACGATTTTATTGATGGTGAACTTGAACCATCTTTGGAGAATTATTTATTTTTAGAATTGTCTTCTAATGAAGAACTAAGGCAAAAGTTAAAGAATATCATGGCGTTAAAACTAACTCTTACCAAAAATCGTTCTGCTTTTGCTCCAAGCCTTGATCAATCATCACGGCTTTTTGACAAGTTAGGTTTTATCAATGTTTTTGAACTGGAAAACAAACAAAATTTAGCTAAAAATAAATTTATTAATTTCAGCCGTCCTTTAATATTTCTATTCCTTGGTGCAATAATTATGTTTTTCTTATATCCATATTTAATTGAGCAAGAACCTCAAATTATTGAGAATTCCGCAAATTCCCGACATATTTATGATTTAATCAATCAGATACCTCCGATTCCGGTTATTAAGGAACAAGTTGATGGTAATGATAAAATCAGAGGTTTTGTAAGTGATAAAAGTAGTAGATTAGATGACTCAAAATCATTTTTTGTGATACAAGAAACAGATAAAAATCTATTGGAGGATATTAAGCAATTTAGTTTTGACAAGGACAAGGATATTTCAGAAAGTATTTATTTAATAGATAACATCAAGCTTATTACCCTCAATCCACAGCTGCAATCATTAGTTGCAGTATCGCCAATCGTTCATCGAGAAACAAAATTTTCCATTGAAGTAATCTATTCCCAGCCATTTTATACATCCGAGCCAAGTATTTCACCCAAGAAAAACGCACTATTTAACAATAATATTGCAAAACTTTTTTACAATGCATCAGATGATTTAGCTTTTGGTATTGAAGTTAGGCAGGAAAATTTCTATCAAGTTTTTGAGGGAATGGATGAGTATGGTATTATCAATACTTACAGGCAACAGCCCAATTTCACAACGTTTGGTACCTTTGCACGTTATAAATTAATGAATCTTGGGAGTATATCGCCTTACATTGAAATTAACATTGGTGCGAATAATGCCGGTTGGGTTTACAGGGGCAATACAGGTATTATTTTTAGTCCATACACCAATTTTAATTTAATTCTGAGTTTGGAATATAGCAATTTTAGATTTGTTCATCAAGAAAATTGGTTTAATTCTGATAAATTTGGTATAAACTATGGAATTGGCATAAAATTCTAAATTCCAATGAAAAACAAGATTATTTATATAGCTTCAATATTATTTATTCTTTTAATTAAGCTATCATGTATTGAAGATTCTCTTGGCCTCGATACTTTCGAAAAGATACCACACGATGCTGTAATTTTACCCCTCGAAATTGGAAACTACTGGAAATATTCCATCATTTCCTATGATGAAGGCAATAATAAAATTGATAATTTTGATTTGACTTTCACAATTATTGATAAAATTGAAATAGATGGTGAATTTTGGTATTTACAAGATCAAGGTTTACCCCCACCTATGGTAACAACCTATCTTAGAAATAAGCAGGATGGGCTATGGCAAAAAAGTTCGTTTAATGCTGAAGCAATTAGAATTACAAAATATCCTATAATATTAAATGAAGCATTTAAAGTTGGTTCCATATATAAACCAAATGAAAATAAATACTATGACATTATACGAAAGTCTGTATCTACAAACAATATAATTTTTACAAAAGCAGGTAAATTCAATACAATCTGCTATTTAGACTATATTTCCGAAGGAGAGCGGATAATTCAGGATACTTTAAATATTATATATTATGCTCCAAACAAGGGTATGGTTATGCGTAAAAGATATAGAGTAATAAAAAATAGTGATAAATTATTTTTGGCGGAAAAGTGGGAATTAACTGATTATAAAGTTCAGATTAATTGAGAATGAGAATAATATCCGGACAATTAAAAGGGAAAAAGATCAATTATAAATTACCTCAGGGGATAAGGCCTACATCGGATTTTGTAAGGGAAAGCATTTTTAATATCTTATCAAATATAATAGAATTAGAAAATAAAAAAGTACTCGATTTATTCAGTGGTACTGGATTTTTGGGGTTAGAAGCATTAAGCAGGGGTGCCAATTATTGCTGTTTTATTGATTTAAATATTCACTCAGTGAATTTTATCAAAAAGATCATTAATGATTTTCAAATTGATTCTTCACAATACGACATCATTAAAGCCGATGTGAGAAAATTCATTAGAAATCCTGAGCTATATTTATTGAAAAACAATTTTGATATAATATTTTGTGATCCACCTTATGATATGAATGTTTTACCTGAAATTTTGAATCAACTCAATTCATCAACTTTAGCTTATGATAAAACAATTCTTATTTATGAAGTCAGATCTAATTTTGTGGCAAAAGCTATTTATGGTTGGAATTTATTAAATGAGAGAATTATGGGCGATACAAAAATTCTGATTTTTGCAAATCAAGATTGGTAAATGCTCAAAATAAAATTATTTTGATTATTTTATAATTTTTGGTTTTAGAAAAAGGATTATATGAATTATCTATTAATAATAATGATTTTTATGTTAATCGCTTGCTCAAATGAGAAGCAAGAGCGAGAAAGATTTCTCAGAACCTATAAAGAAATTCTTTTAATACGGGAAACTATTAGCGATACAGTAGAGGCAAACAGAAAAGTGCTTGAAGCATTAAGCAATAATAACTATACTGAGGAACAGTTCAGAAAGAAATACTTCGAATATGCAGAAAATCCACAGGAATTCATTTTATTACTTGATTCATTAAGAGAACGTGTTAATAAGGAATTAACAGAAATAAAGACAAAGCACGATACAATGAAAAAGGAGTGAATTTGTTTCACTCCTTTTATTATTTAATGTTGGATTTTTTTTATTCTTTTTTTCTTATTTTCATTTCGATTTTATCAATTGGAGCACTTCCTTCTTTTGGTTGAGCAACTATTGCATCTACAACATCCATACCAGATACAACTTTTCCATATGCAGTATAATTTCCATCTAAATGAGGAGCATCGCCAACCATTATGAAAAATTGGGAAGTTGCGCTATTTGGGTCTGGTGTACGAGCAGCAGATAAGATTCCTCTTTTGTGCTTGATATCATTAAATTCGGCGGGTATTTTTCTTTGCGAAGGATCGCCAAATCCCCAGGTATTTTTGGGTTTGTCTTTGGAATTGGGATCACCGCCTTGTATCATAAAACCATCAATGACACGATGGAACGCAGTTCCATCATAAAAACCGATGCTAACGAGACTATCGAAATTGCGAACGTGTTGGGGAGCCTTATCCGGAAATAGTTCTACCACAATGTCGCCAAGAGTTTGTCCACGAGTAGTAACAGTGATTACGTATTTAGGATTTGTATTATTTTCTGTTTGCATAGCGATTGTACTTTCTTTATTTAGATTGTTTTCAGCATTTTTTTGATTAGCAGAGCATCCAATTGAAAACGTTAACATAAAAAAAATAAGCAGTAATGAAGAGTTTTTTAAAATTTTAATCATTCTACCATCTCCTGAAGTATTGAACATTAAACAAAATACTCATAAATTTGTCAATATAATAACGCCAATTATAATACGATAGATGACAAATATCATTGTTGAACGAGTCTTTAAAAATTTTAGCAAAAAAGCGATAGACCAATATCCCGAGATAGCAGAGACAATTGTAGCGACAGCAATATTTAGACTATCATCGATATTGATAAAAGCCAAACTTTGATAGAACTGCAAAACTCCGCTTGCTAATATAGCTGGCATACTAAGTAAAAATGAAAATCTTGCAGCAGTTTCTCTTTGCAAACCTAAAAATAAACCAGCTGTTATAGTGGTTCCTGACCTTGATGCACCGGGAATTAACGCGATACATTGAGCCAATCCTATAATCAATGAATCTGTGACAGAAATTTCCTCAATGGATTTTTTAAATTTTGCCACTCTTTCAGATACTGCTAAAAGAATTGCAAATAAGATTAAACTACTTGCTATTACAATAGGTTCTTTGGTAAATTCACCTTCGATTATTTTTTTTAAAATATAACCAAAAATGACTATTGGTATAGAACCAATTATTATTAACCAGCCTAATTTAGAATTTAAACTTTGATTTTTGTAATTAATTTTTGATTTGCCGAAATTATCGTTCAAAAAAGATTTAGACATTTGAAAGACATCGTTCGAAAAATAGATAAAAACAGCAAATAAAGTACCTAATTGAATAACAGCAATAAAAGCTGTCCATTTTTCAGGATTATCTGGATCAATTAATCCCATCAAGTGACCAGCAAGAGTTAGATGGGCTGAGCTACTTATAGGTATAAATTCTGTTAATCCTTGAATGATTCCTAATATTAGTGCTTCGATTAAAGACATAAAGTATGAATTCTCATACTGAAATAGATCAGTATGCAGCTTTTTCCAATAATTTAACAAACATTACAATTCAGCAAGCTTCCCAATATCAATCTTTTTAGCCACAGATTTGAGAAAATCAGTATCTTTTTGATTTTCTGCTCTCAAAGTCAAAAGAAATCTGTAGGAAATAGCATAGATTATTTCAGCAGTACCATTAGCTTTTTCGAATTTTTCCAAAGCCCAGACATTTTCTAAACCAGGATTGAAAGTTCTTTCAAATCTATTATCGTTTTCAATTGAATAACCAGCCGCCCAGAATATCAATCCAGCGTACAATCCATAGTTTTCATTATAGTCAATCAACTCTATTGTTAAATTTGCTGTTTGTCCGTCTGGTTGTTTTTTATCGAACTCGGCAGTTGCCCTTGACATCGAAAAACCGCCCCAGTTCATTGATTCGCCTGAAAGTTTGGCATCTCCAAATTCTGCAATATTTTTGGGCAAAAATTCCTGTAATTTTTGGTAAGGCATTGCTAAAGTATCCCCTCTTTGACGTCGTTCTTCTTGCTTCTTTTGAGCAATATCAGCTTGTTTTTCCATTTTCTGAGTTTTTTCGGGTATATCTTTAAGTAATTCAAGTGCTTGTTTAGCCTCCTGGGCTTCTTTGCCACAGCCCACTGCAAAAATGATTGCAGTAATTAAAAGATAGTGAACAATTTTCAAGTTAACCCCCAAATATTATTTTAAGATAATTCACAATCTATAAATTATTTTGTTAATTCCAAAATTTGAGTGAAAAAAATAAATCACTTGTTTTATATTAAAATGATTAATATTTTAGAAATAAATTATTTAAGGCATTTAATTCCAACTTTGTAAAATATATGCGGAGAGAAATATGAGAACTATAATGCTACAAAAATCAATCCTAATCATCATTTGTATTTTTTTGAATTTAGCTGTAAATACTAACGTTTACAGCCAAGTTCAAATAGGCACTTCTACCTATAGTACTCTTAAAGCAGCTTTTGATGCTGTTAACTCTGGCTTGCATACAGGCAATATCACAATTTTAATTACAGGTAATACAACGGAAACCCAAACAGCAGTTCTTTCAGCTGGTAATTTTACATCCTTAACCATCAGGCCGAGTGGTGGTTCGAGAACAATTTCAGGAAATATAGATGGCAATCTCATTGAGATTTACAAATCGAACGTTACAATTGATGGTTCATTAACACCAGGTGGCACAAGCCGAGATTTGAGCATAGCCAATGAAAATTCGCTTGTTACATATACACCAGTGTCAGTGGTATTTGCATTTGATTCAAATTGTACAATTAAAAACACAAATATTTATAACCGCGAAACTGGCACAGGTATTAGTGTTTGGCTTTATAATGTAACAAATTTCAAATTGGAAAATTGCGCGATTTATAAATCTGATATTGGGTTAATTGCCGAAACCAACAGTAAGAATGTAACTATAACTAAGTGTACGGTTGGTTCCACAACTTCAACAAATAAAATCCGAAGTCGTGGTATACAAATTGGTCTTCCTTCTGCAACCTGGGCAATACATGTTGATGGTTTTGAAATTTCTAATTGTACAATTACTGGAATAAATAATACTTCATCTACAGCTTCGGCAATGGGTATCGGATTATTCACAGGTGCTGTCAACGGACGTGTTACAAGAAATTTAATTTACGATATTAAATCCAGTTATTCTACAGCAAGTGCATTTGGTATGTATGTCGGTTTTAACACTAATAATACTGTATCAAATTCCGGTAATATCACAATTGACAATAACTTTATCACTGATTATTATTCACAGGGCGGAAATTCCCTTGGAATTGTCTTTGGTTATATAGAAAATGGCTATATCTATCACAATACAATTAGTGCTTATGGTACCAGCAATACTGCTGCAACTAGCGGATGTATTTGGATTAATCCCAATGGTTCATCTATACGAATGAAGAATAATATTTTTAGAAACACACTCGGTTCAAATGGAGGTTTCTACACAATTTGCGTTTTAGCAAATTTATATAATAATGCTTCACCTTTTACAGAACTTGACTATAATAATTACTTTATCTCGGTTGGTAATACGAGCTACATTGGAGTTTATTATCCAACTAATTGTGCAACATTAACTGATTGGAAAAATGCAACTAATGCTGAGACAAATGGAGTAAGTAGAGATGTAAATTTTGTTAGTAATACGGATTTACATTTGAATGGTGTTTCAGTTGGCGATGCTAATATTAAATGTCCTGCCATATCTGGTTATACACTTGATATTGACAATGAATCGCGTGTAACAGGTACAGGCAATACAACCTATATGGGAGCAGATGAAGTTAAACCAACCTTAACCTTTACACAAAATATTAACCAACTACCCGGTCCAATTTGCGAAGGTTCAGGATTTACGCTTCAGGTTAATACTGCAGTTACTTATGCAGACAATGTAAATAGAAATTATACAGTTGGTTATGAATGGTATAAACTTCCATCAACAACACCAATAGAAGGTGCTACATCAAGAACTTATACCAAAACAAACACAACAATTGCCGATGCGGGAACATATTATGCACGTGCTAAATACGCCGGAATAAATATCAATTCAAATCAATCTACAGTAACGATCCATAAATTGGCTGAAATTACAAAACAACCTGATCAATATACTTATGTTTGTGCTGGATTGCCCTTTGATTTTCCACCTTCAGTTGAGACTCGTGGTACTGTTGTGGCTTATCAATGGCAAAAAGAAAACCCTATAACCAAACAATACGAAAATATACCTGGTCAGAATAAGTCATATCTTGATATTCAAACTGATGATGCAACTCAATTGACAGGAAAATACCGAGTGGTAGTTACAGGAGGTGTTTGCAATACCACCCAAATAATATCCACACCAACCGAAATTATAGTTTCCTTACCATTAGTTTCTGTTTCCATAATGCCCGATGAAGGTATAAATCCTGAATATCTTTGTTATGGGGATGAGATTAGATTAATTGCGGAAGGTGTTGGAACAGTTACAGGCTATCAGTGGGAGAAAATGGAAGGAGGTATGTTCATTCCAATTAGAAATAATCCTACTGCAAATCAACGTATGTTGATAATCCCAAATTCCACTGAAGAAGCTTCAGGGCTTTACAGGTGTAGAGTTTTTGGTAGTGCTAATTGCTATACTCCTGAACTTATTACAGAAGCTATCGATGTGAAGGTCTGGAGTAAATTTGAATTTTATCAGCATCCGGAGCATAAAATATTGTGTCGGGGAGAAAATTTTGAATTAACTGTAGTACCTGGTGGAGAAGTAATAAGATATCAGTGGCAAAAAGATGGTGAGGATATTGACCCACTTAAAAATCCAAGTGCCTTAACCCCAACGCTTCAAATTAGTAATGCTGATTTTGATATGTCCGGGGTTTATCGTTGTATGCTAACTGTTGAAGATTGTCGGGGTATTGTTCAACAGCCCTCAAACGAAGTGCTTGTGTATGTGCTAACAGAACCAGCGGTAACTCACCAACCAAAGGATGCAATAGTTGATGTTGGCGGTACTGCAACTTTCGAAGTCAAGGCGCATGTTTATAATTTACCTGGTACAGATATTCCTGTTGAAAAACATTTCTATGAATGGTACAAAGGCAGTTTGAATCAGCCTTTACAGGATAACGATAGAATAGCAGGTGCCAGGTCTTCAATACTTACAATTCGAAAACTAACTCCACAGGATTATCGCGATGATTATTTTGTTGTAGTTTTAGGTAAGTGTGGTGGAGTAGTATCAGAATTTGTGGGAATTAAGTTACCACCTGATGTTCAAATTATTTCGCATCCTCAAAGTCAATTGATATGCGAAGGACAAATTGCTGTACTTAACGTAACTGCCGTAATGGTAGGTGGTGGTACTGAACTTAAATACCAATGGTTTAAAGATGGTTATGAAATTAATGATGGTGGCAGAATAAGCGGGGCAAAAACTGAGCAATTAGTGATTAATAATTTCCAAGCAGGGGATGTCGGAACTTATTCTGCCATGGTGAGTGTTATGCCTGGTAGTAAGTATAGATTTTCAAATGATGCTGATTTGGGCATTAAGTTAAAACCATTCATTGTCTTGCAACCCGAACCATCTATAGAAATCGCTCAAGGGAGGGAACTTATTATATCAGTTGAAGCTGATGGTTTTCAGCCATTGAGCTACCAGTGGTTCAAAGATGATAACGAGTTGCCCGGGGAAACCAATTCAACTTTGACTATCCCTGCTGTGACAACAGATCATGAAGGGAGTTATTATTGCCAAATATCTAATGAGTGCGGAATTATAAACTCGAATAAATGCGTTGTAACAGTTAGTAATTCAGGGGCTACCAATGTTACTGATAATATTGATCTGAATTATCTGAGTGACTGTTTACCAAATCCCGTATCAAGTAAGACAATGATTAAATTTTCTACTTCAGAAGCAAAATTCACTAAAATCACTCTTTCAGATATATTTGGCAAGCATTTGTTGATTTTGTTTGAAGGGTTTAATAGTGGATTAAAGGAAATTATAATTGATACTGAAAAAATCTCGCTTCCAACCGGGATATACTTTTATACTATGCAAACCGACAATTTCGTTCAAACGAAGAAAATGATTTTGATTAAATAGTACGCAATTTAAATTCAAGGGGGCTTTTAAGCCCCTTTTTATTTAATTAGTGAATATTTGAGATTTTTAACTTTTTCACCATTTCTGAATTGAATAATATATGAACCCTGGCTGAGATAAGGGAGCTCAAAAGCTCGTTTGTGGTATCCAAATCTAAAATACTGATTATCAATTAATGTTTGAATGAGTTTACCATTTAAGTCATAAATGTGTATGCTGATAGGAGAATTGTTATTTACAGCAAATTCTATGTTTATTGCATTATTACCCGGGTTAGGATACAGATTTATTAAAGTTGTCTCATCAGGAATTGAGCGATAGGGAATTTGAAGCAGATTTTTCATTTTAGCTATATTAAGGGCTTGTTGATAATTTTTGGTCAACTCGGTTTCATTATGTCCACAAAATATAGCAAATACAACTCTTGTTGTATCACCAGCACGTAAAGTGATAGGTCCGGCACCAATTACAACAGAGACGTCGGTAATATTAGATTCGTATCTTTTCAGATTACCGGAAAGCATTCTCCATTTTTCTTTTGGAGTAAAACCATCCCAGATACCGGGATTGTTCTCATCTTGGGCATCATTATCAATAGCAAAATAGGTGAGATCAAAATTTGAGAGCATTGCCATTCCAACAAGTGGTAAAGTATCAATAATTGTATTTTTAATATATCCAAAATTTGAATCATAGTTAAAGAGCGCCTTGTTTTTTTGACCCATTGGACCGATATCCCAGTCGAAGAATAAGCCAACGAACAATGAATCCATAAATTCTTCAGAACGATTAATAACATCATAAGAAAGAATGATAAAATCACTTTCATTGTCTCCATCAAACTGATATACTTGCTGGTCAACGGAGACAATGGCAAAAGTGCTGTCGTCATAATCAGTGAAAGAAGTATTACCTACAAGAGCGGCGGTTTTGCGGGAAGAATCGAGTTTGAATATTTTGGTTAGATAAAATGATTCATCTTGGAAGCTTTGATTTGAACCTCGTGCAACATTGGATAATCTATTATAGCCGGCACCAATCATAAGTGAACCTTCAAAAAGTAAATTGCTACTACCTTTAAAGCTAAATCCGATACCTTCTGAATTAGAGGGATAATCATTAAATCCTATATTGCCTCTGCTATTAATAGTTGTATGTATATTATTTGCTTTCATATTTCTATAGGAGGGATTTACAACAATGTTTATAATCTCACTTGATTTAAAACCAGAAGTGTCTTTGAAATTGATAATTATATCAATTTTTTGATCTGCGGATACTCTATCTGGGATTAAAAATTCTAAAACATTATCAATTGCTAATAGTGAATTTGTTGGTAAATCACCAACCAAATAATTTGTTTTAAGGAATTTTAGTTTGAACTTTGACTCATCGTCAACGTATATTTCCAAGTTTTTGAGAGTATCCAATACGTTTTTAATTACAAGATTGATTTTGACATTTTCTCCAATATCGAACATATTGTCAAAATTTTGGTCGATCAATTCATAGCTTTTTAAAATGATTGATTTTTTGACGTCTCCACGAAGGGCTTTCAAAGCATTTACTCTACCTTTCCCAATTTTATTGATATAAATAGGATTTTTATTATTGATATCATCAACATTGGCTTTAACAATTTCTTTATTAACCTCAGCAGTAGGGGAATTATACATCATATTTACAAGAGCAGCGACGCCAGCGACAACAGGTGAAGACATAGATGTACCACTCATAAATCCGAATTGTTCTGATGGCATTGTAGAGTAAATATTAACACCTGGAGCTGACACATTGATATACGGATGAAAATTTGAAAAGTAAGCTTTGTAATCATTGTTATCAACACAAGCAACGGATAGTACATCTTGGTAAGCTGCGGGATAGAATTTAGTAAACTGATTATCGTTACCAGCAGCTGCTACAATTAATGAACCTAAACTTTGAGCTGTTCTGACTATTTCGGAATTTGCTTCTGAATCTGAAGTGCTACCCCAAGAACAATTTATAACATTAGCTCCCATTAGTGCAGCATATAATAGTCCATCATAGGCATTTTCGACTGTGCGTGCTGTTGGATTATCTTGTCCGATTTTCACAGGAAGAATTTTACTTTGAATAGCTACTCCAGCAATACCGTAATTATTATTAGTAACAGCGGCTGCTATTCCTGCGACATGAGTACCGTGAGGATTGCCGGGCATTGGATCATTATCATAACCGGATGGATCAGAAGCACTTACGAAATCCCATCCAATCCAATCATCAATGAATCCATTGCTATCATCGTCAATACCATTAAATCGTTTATCATTACCGAATTCATCTATACCAATTTCTCCGGGATTATTATAAATATTATCTGCTAAATCGGGGTGTAGGTAATCCACTCCTGTGTCTACTATGCCTATTATGGCTGTGGAATTGCTATCGAGTAGATCCCAAGCATCGAATGCTTGAATATTGAAAAGATGTTGCTGGAGATCAAGGGCTGAATCATTAGGGATGAAAATTATTTTGTCAATTGGAACAATATCAGTGTATTCAAATTCGCCAAAAGTCATTATCTTGTTTGCAGCAATTTGGGGATCTATATTTGAGCTATATTCTATGAGGCAGATTCTATGTAAATTTTTTAGATTATAAGATTCAGAATTAATTAATGAAGGATTATCTATTTTATTGATGTAGTTTAAAATATTTCTTGATAGATATGTTTTGCTTCTGTGTGGGCCTAATATATTTTTTAATTCATCGAATTCGCATTGATAATTTGAACTTTTCCATTTACTCAAAAGTGCAGAATTTTCCTTGAATTTCAGGACAATTTTGTTTTTATAATAATCTGCATTCAGTTGCACTGTCAATATCACCAAAAGAAATAATAAAGTGTTAGATAATTTCATAATATTTGCCTTTATTGATTATTAATATTTGAAACTACGAAAAAAGAACCTTATCGTTTATTTCTTGACGATTTAATATAATTTAAATTCACATTGTACACAGAAAATAAATTATTGTTTGATATCAGATAAATATGAATAATTTAACTCTCAAAAAATTTTCAATTTTTTCGATAAATTAAGATTATAAATAACAGAAGGTAAAATAATGAAATTTGCGATATTAACAGGAGGTGGAGATTGTCCTGGCATGAATGCATTTATCCGCGCTATTGTACGCAGTTCACTAAATTTGAAGCCAACAACTTCTGTTTGGGGAGTAATTGATGGCTGGCGCGGTTTAATTGAAGGAAATTTTCGGAAATTAACAAAACGTGATACTGCTGGTTTAGCTCAGATGGGTGGAACTATTCTCGGTACCTTAAGATTACCTGAACTCAAAGATGATCCAGATATGCAAGAGGCAATGGCTTTGAATTTGCACGATAATTATTTTGACTATTTATTCGTAATAGGAGGAAATGGAAGTTTAAGGGCTGCCCATAGATTAGATCAGATAATCAAGGAAAAAGGATTAAGAACAAAAATTTTAGTTGCGCCCGGATCTATTGATAATGATGTATGTAACAGATATGGATTTTCGATTGGTTTCTATAGTTCAATTGAAAAGAGTCGTGAGATGCTTGAATGGATTCGTGATACGGCTAGTGCTCATAGGAGAGTCTATATTATAGAGTCTATGGGACGAGATTGTGGTTATCTTGCTTTTTTTGCCGGTATTGTTACCGGTGCCGAACATATAATTTTACCAGGGGAGGATGTGGATTATGAAAAATTAGCTTCTATCATTGATGAAAGAGATAGAGATACTAGAATAATCGTAGCTGAAGGTTATGAAAAATCCGCTCAGGAAATTCGCGAAATTTTGGAAAAGATTTTCGAGAGGCGTAATATAAAACACGAAATTCGAACCGTTGATATGGGCTATTTCCAAAGAGGTGGCACTGCTGCTGTTCGTGATATAATCGCAAGCAGTTGGATTGGTTATAAAATGGTAAAAAATGCTTTAAACCATTGCGACAGCGGTTTTTATATTACATTTTATGCTGGGCAAGAGCCAAATATACTGTCTTTGGATGAGGCAATTGATGAATCAAAAACTAATGACCTCAGTATTCCAGAGTATATGCTTGACTTTTTTGATGCCCTCAGATAATAATTAGTTATAAAGTTGAGAAATATCTGCGAAAATGTTGTATGACGAGATTAATTCTCCATTCATATATAAATAATTGCAATATTTTACAGTTAGCTCGGTGTTGTTATGCCTTTTGTATATAACCTCACCGTGAAAAATTATTCTATCACTTTGTTGGCAAAAGTCAATTATGCTGTGATGTAATGATGCTATAGAATTGAAAAAATTGTCCACAGCCTGGAAGATTGCTTGTTTTCCAACGACAGGGTCAGCATTGCCGAAAGTAAAAGTACAATCATCTGTCAAAAAACTTAAGAAAGCTATTGTATCTTTCGCATCAATTGATTTCATTAATTCGTCTATTTTATGTCGCATGATGTCCTCCTTTTTTTTATATTTATTAATAAATAGTGAATGAATCAAACTCATCCTTAAAATCGTAATCTTTTCGAAAGCAGTCAGTAACTCTTGCCATTGATGGTCCTTGAATTAAATAACTATGTAAAATATCAATTTTTCTTTTTGGACCTTCGGCAACAACCTCGACAGAGCCATCCCATAAATTTTTAGCATACCCGCTAAGACCTAATTCTTTGGCTGTACGATAAACAAAATATCTAAATCCAACACCTTGAACTTTACCTATAATTTTAAATTCAGCACGAATTTTCTGCTCCATAAATATTACCGGTATTTGTAAACAATATTTGAAGCAATTTTTTCAGCAATATCCTCTGATGAGAGTTTTTTAACTATTTCGAGGGCAAAATCTATTGCTGTACCTGCACCACGTGAGGTAATGAAAATATCGTCGATGCAGACTTTGTCAAATGTATACTGATAATTATTTAGTTTCCCTTTTACGGATGGGTGGCTTGTTACTTTTTGATTGGGATTGAATATATTATGCTCGGCTAAAATTGTTGGGGCAGCGCAAATTGCACCGATTAATTTTTTATTTTCTTTATGATATTTTAAGATTTTTAACAAGTGTTTATTATTGGACAGATTTTGGGTTCCTTCGAGTCCTCCGGGCAGGATAATAGCATCAAAAATTATATTGTCATTCAAATTGCTCAATAATATGTCAGGAATAATTTTTACATTCCTTGAACATATAACAATATCGTTTTCCCCAGCAACAGTAACATTGAATGCAGCACGGCGCAGGATATCAATTATTATCACTGCTTCCATTTCTTCTGTACCTTTAGCTATAGGAACAAGAACATTGACCATTTTTTGCTAACAGAAATTTTATACACTCACAAAAATAATAGTTTTACTTGATTAATTATTTTAATAAATGCAATTAATATTTTAAACTAAATTATAATTAGTGCCGAAATATAAATTGGCATTATAATTGTTTAAAAATTACTATGGAAGATGTTCAAAATAACATAAACACTTCAAAAACTGAAGGAAGTGAAAGAAATCTTGATAAGGAGCTTAATCAGGCAATTGATTATTATTCAAAATTAATTGAACTAAACCCTCGGGATTCATTTGCATATTTTCAAAGAGGAAATAGTCTTTTAAAAGCAGGTTTATATGATGAAGCTATTATTGATTTCAATAATGCTATATTATTAAATGACAATTTCACATTTGCTTTTTACAAACGTGCTTTATGCTTCATAGGTTTAAAACAATATAAATTAGCTTTAGAGGATTTATCAGAAGTTATTAATCAAAGTCCCAATTTCCCATTTGCCTATCTTAAAATTGGCGAGATACATCTTGCACTTGGTGAGATAGAAATTGCACTCGAAAATATAAATAAATCAATTGAGCTCAATCCATCTTATCCTCAATCATATTTCCAAAGAGCTTTATGTTATTTCAAGCAAGGGAAATATGAAGAAATAATATCTGACTTATCTAAAGTAATTGCAATAGATTCAAAAAATCACGAAGCTTATATAAATCGAGGAATTGCTCTCAGCAATATTGGTAAATATGCTGAAGCTATCAAGGATTTGAGTACTGCTTTGAAAATTGAACCAAAATCCGTATCAGCCCTAAGTCATAGGGGTTTGATTTATTCAAAAGTAAAGAATTTTAGTAAAGCGATAGATGATTTTTCCAATGCTGTAGCTATTGATCCGAAGAATTTGAATCTGCTAAATAATAGAGCTTCAGCTTTTATTTCAATGGGTAAATACAGTCAAGCAATCGAGGATTATCAGAAAGCACTTGAACTTGAACCCAATAATGCAAGACTATATTTCAATATTGGTAGTGCTTATTCAAATATGGAACTTTATCCCGAGGCGATTATTCATTTTGATAAAGCTATTGAGCTTTATCCAAGATTTGCTCAAGCATATTATGCACGTGGCCTTTGCAATGATGCTTTGAACCTTTTTAAGGAAGCAATTTTTGATTTTAGCAAGGCATTAAGTTTGGAGCCAAAATTTTTGCAGGCATATATAGCTCGGGGTAATATTTTTATGAAACTAAAGTATTACAGCAAAGCATCGGAAGATTATACCTTAGCAATAGAGTTAAATCCCAAAAATGCAACTCCATATTTGAATCGAGCCATGGCTTTTCGTGCTGAGAACAGAAATGATTTAGCAATTGAGGATTTTTCTGCATTTTTAAATCTCTATAATAAAAATGATAAACTTGCACAGCAAGTTGAAGAGTGGATTATTACACTACAAAGATAATCTTTAATTTCGATTTCCAAAATCCTGAATTAATTTAAAAATTTATTATATTAAATACAGTATTTTGTCATTTAATCAAAATTAAGGCTCAATATGTTTAAGATTAACATCGTAAATGCATTAATTTTTTTTATAATATGGATAGTTTTTATGATTTTTAATACTTCAAAATTAACTTCCGAATCAGGTAAAATATTTACACCCGAAGATATGTGGAATATAAAGAGAGTAGGATCTCCATCAGTTTCGCCTGATGGTAATTTAATAGCATTTACGCTTACTCAATGGGATATCAAAACTAATAAATCAACTACAAACATATATCTGTACAATCTTACAAATTCTGAATTGCGTCAGTTTACACAGGGTAATTCAGATAATTCCCCTATTTGGAGCCCCGATGGTAAATTTATTGCATTTACATCAAAACGAAATGGAGAAACACCTCAATTATACATTATTCCTGTTGATGGTGGAGAAGCTCGTCAGGTTACAAAACTTCCAGTAGGAGTTTTAACACCAAAATGGTTCCCTGATGGAAGTAAAATAGCTTTCACTTCTAATATCCTGCCTGAATATAAAGGAGATTTCGAGAAACTTGAAAAAATGATTAAAGAGAAAAAAGAAAGTAAGTTGAGTGCAAAAGTTACAGAAAATAGAATCTATCGATACTGGGACCGCTGGCTAACCGATGGATTTTATCCGCGATTATTTTCTGTGGATATAAAAAGCGAAAAAGTTGTTGATTTAATGCCTGATATAAATAAATTTTTCCCTTTATTTGGTGGAGCTGATTATGATATTTCCCCTGATGGGAAACAAATAGCAATAACATTAAATTCTACTGAGCCACCTTACAATGATTTGAATTATGATATTTATCTTTTGGATGCCGATGGCTCTGGTAAAATAAGCAATATAAGCTCTGAGAATATAGGAAATGATTTTAATCCACGATTTAGTAAAGATGGTAAAAGAATACTTTACGGGCGTCAGTTGAGGCCTGATTTTTATGCTGATAATATTAAACCTATAATTTATGATTTTGCCACAAAGAAAATAACAGAAGTTGCACCCGATATAGACTTATCTTTCGAAGAACTTCAGTGGTCATTAGATGGCAATTCAATTTATTTCCATGCAGAAGATAGAGCCGTTCGTTCATTATTCTCAATCCAAATCAATGGGAAAAATCTAAAAGAAATTATCAGAGGTGGAAATACCGGAGCTGCTAAAATTGCTTCAAATAATAGATTAGTCTTTGTTAATGATAATCTAACAAATCCACCCGAATTATATATAATTGATATAAATGGTAAAAATCTTAAACAACTGACATTTTTCAATAAGGAACTAATTTCTGGAATAAAATTTGGCAAAGTAGAGAATGTAATTTATAAAGGAGCCAATGATGCAGATATTCAAATGTATATTGTTTATCCGCCTGATTTTGATGAGAAAAAGAAATATCCGTTAATGCTAATGATTCATGGTGGACCGCACGGAATTTTTGGGGATGCATTTCATTTTCGTTGGAATGCCCAGTTATTTGCTGCTCCTGGTTATATCGTTGCTTTTCCAAACTTTCACGGTTCTACAAGTTTTGGGCTTGACTTTGCTCTTTCGATACACGGCGAACATCCTACAAAACCATTTATTGATGTAATGAAAGCTACGGATTATTTGATTTCACTTGGATTTGTTGATGAAAAGAGAATAGCAGCTGCAGGTGGTAGTTATGGAGGATATCTTGTTTGTTGGATTGCTGGGCACACCGATCGCTATGCTTGTTTAATCAATCACGCCGGTGTATATAATCTAATGCAACAGTTTGGCTCTGATATTACCACATACAGGGATAAAGCTTATGGTGGTACCCCATGGGACGGAATTGAAATAATGCAAAAATGGAATCCAGCAATGTTTGCTAGTAACTTTGTTACTCCAATGTTAATCATTCACGGAGAAAAGGATTACAGAGTGCCTGTTAATCATGCTCTCGAAGTTTATGGGGTTTATAAAGGAAAAGGGATTGAAGCGCGGTTGGTTTATTATCCTGATGAAAATCACTGGATTTTAACCCCACAAAATTCAATTTATTGGTATAATGAAGTTTATGATTGGCTTGAGAGATTTCTAAAAAAATAATTTTGTGTAGATGATTTTTATTTTTGAAACGTTTAAAACTATATGTTGTACGCAAAAAAAATATTATCTTTTTTCCTCTTACTGAATCTTTTAATCAGTTCAGTAGGTATAGACATTTATCAGCATATATGTGGTAAAACTGGTGTTCTGATCATTTCTGCATTTTATGAAACTAATTGTTCAGTCTTAGTTGATCATAATAATCATGATTGTAATTATATTGGATTAAAGTATTTAGAGAATAATTCCTCGTGTTGTAGCGGTGAGAATAACGATTTGTCACATCCTTTCTCAACTAATGAAATTTCAGAAAAATGCTGTGTCAGTATAGTTGAATACTTAAAGTTAAACTTCGATGCAAATTCAGAAAGAAGTACTCAAATTTCATTCAAATTACCTTTTAAAATTGATTTTAATATCAAACCAATTATAAACATAATTAATCCATTTTGCAAGCTAAATGATTCATTCATTACTTTCGGAATCATAACATCCGGTGCTATAACAACAAAATACATTCATTTCATAACATCCATTTCATCATCAGATAAAGAATTACCGCTTTCCTAATAATTCATCATCTTACTTTACTCAGCAAAAGTAAAATTTTAGATTTTTTAATTATTAGGAGAGTTAAAGATGAAATTAATAAATATGATTTTGTCATTTATAATATTTGTATCTACAAGTTATAGCCAGATTGGGGAATTACATGGCCTTATCTATGGTGTAGATGCAGAAGGTAAAAAAGAAAAACTAGCTAATGCCACTGTTTTCTGGTTAGGCACACAAACTGGTACCTTCAGCGATAAAAGTGGTCATTTCGTTTTAAAGCGAGAATCGAATAGCGATCGCTTGGTTGTTCGTTTTGTAGGATATCGTCCAGATACGATTTTAATTGCAAAAGAGCAATCATTTGTGGAAGTCACTCTTAAAGCAGAGTTTACAACAGATGAAATAAAAGTAACAGGCCGTCAGGATGCTACAATTATTTCGAGTTTAGACCCGGTAAAAACTGAGGTAATAACAACAAGGGGCTTACAAAAAGCTGCCTGTTGTAATTTATCAGAGAGCTTTCAAACCAATCCGACTGTTGATGTCTCCTACAACGATGCTATAACAGGAGCCAAACAGATAAAATTGCTTGGGCTTGAAGGAAGCTATACACAAATGCTAATTGAAAGGATACCCAATTTAAGGGGTTTAGCTTCAACATTTGGTTTAAATTACATACCTGGAACTTGGATGGAATCAATTTCAATTTCCAAAGGTGCTGCCTCTGTGTTGGATGGATATGAATCAATTACTGGACAGATCAATGTTGAGTATAAAAAACCCGAAAATTTACTTCCGGCACTTTTTAATGGATATTATGATAATAGCAGTCGCTTTGAGTTAAATATTGATGATGCTTATGAAATAAGCCAAAATCTCTGGACAGGTATTTTTGGGCATTTCGGTATTTTACAATCCACAATTGACCGTAATCATGATGGCTTTATGGATAAACCTAAAACAACACAATTGAATTTAATGAACAGATGGAAATATGACAATGGTTCAAATGAATCTATAACGATGGTAAAAGCTCTATACGAAAATCGAAAAGGTGGACAAAGGAACTTTTTCGAACTCAAAGATAGTAGATTTTTCGGATTCCAGGTCGAAACTCAACGATTCGAATTTTTCACAAAAAATGGATTTTTTTTAAATCCTGAAATACAACAAACTATCGGAACGATGGTTTCAGCCACTTATCATAAGCAAAATGCATTTTTCGGACGAAATAATTATGATGGCAATCAGAAGAATGCATATATTAATTTGATTTTTCAGTCGGAATTAATGAATAATGAAACATCCGATTTTGATATATTTCTTTCATCTGGAGCAAGCTTGCTGTACGACAATTATAACGAACGATTCAATGATACTTTACTGAGGCGCGAAGAAATTGTGCCAGGTTTATTTACTGAGCTAAATTTCAATCTATTCAAAAATTTTATTTTAATTACAGGTATTCGTGTTGATTTTCACAATTTATTCGGTGTATTTTACACACCACGTATTCATCTGAAATATTCTTTTGATGAGTTCAATGTAATTCGTGCTTCCTTTGGAAAGGGTTACCATATAACAAATATATTTGCTGAAAATGTTGGATTAATGTCGAGTTCCAGAAATTTTATAATTCAAGAGAATTTAAAACCTGAAAGTGCCTGGAATTACGGTTTCAATTTCGGTACTAAGTTAGACTTTTTGGGGATACCTGTATTTGTAAATGGGGAGTTTTATCGAACTGACTTTGAAAATCAAGTTATTATTGATACTGATCTGAATACGCAAGAAGTTAATATTTATAATCTTTCAGGTAATTCTTATTCGAATAGCTTTCAAATTGATATAAGTTTCGAACCGATTGAATGTATTGTTATTACAACTGCATATAGAATAAATGATGTCAAATATACTTTGAAAAATAATGATTTGGTAGAAAAACCTCTGATCTCACCACATAAAGCGTTTATCAATATAGCATATTCAATTGGAAATGACGATTGGCTCTTCGATTTAACAACTGAATACAATAGCAGTGGTAGATTGCCAAATACTTCAAATAACCCAGACAAATATAGATTAAAAGACAGATTCCCTGCGTATGTATTGATGCATTCGCAAATAACAAAGAAATTCGGCAAACTTGATGTATACCTTGGAGGCGAAAATTTACTCGATTTCAAGCAAGCAAATCCAATTTTAGCTTATGAGGAACCATTCAGTAATTTCTTTGATGGTTCAATTATTTGGGGACCGATTATGGGGCGTTTGATATACTTGGGGTTTAGATATAATTTTTAATTTTTTTATGATATGAGAACTGCCCGATCCAATTTATGGAGTTGGGCAGTATTGTTTTATTTGAATTTGACGAGTTAAAGTATAATAAGGATTTATTTTTTGCTTTCGAGTCTTGTACAAATTGCTTAGACATTTAAACGATCATATAGTAATTGTTTTAGCAGTCTAAATTTCTTGGCAAAAATCTAAAATTTAGATTGTAATAATAATATTAAATTCAATAAGATAGTTATGCTATCGTCAGAAAAATATTGCCAATTGTATTACAGGAATAAATTATGAAAAAGATAATATTGATGATATTAATATTTGTATTTTCACTTGAGACATTTGCCAATGTTAAAATTAGTGGACGTTTACTTGGAAGTAACGGAAAACCAATGATAGTATCTGATGTAATTGTAACGAATCTGGCAAATAGGAGAGATGTTAACATTTATCAGGTAAAGTCTGATGGCAATTTCTCATTTACATTATCTCCACAAAGTTTTTATAACATCACATTCGCAGGTGTTAATCATAATAGTTATGCTATCACACTTATGACTTTTGATGAAAACGAAGAAATTCAAATGGAAGTAAAATTATCTCCATATAAAATTGAAGAAAATCTTGATGAACTTTATGTAATTGGCTCTTTTAATGCGTTCAGCTTTGATGAAGGTTTGATTAAAATGGAAAAGCAAAGCGATGGTACTTTTATAGCTGAAGTTCCGAATGAAAGGGATACTCTTTATTACCAGATATTAGGTGCTGTTTTGGAACCAGAACTAAGATCTATAAACGGTACAATGTCAGATACATATATTTATGATGGCGGTGGAGATTACCGCTCAGTTTTATTGTCGAGTAAAAGAATTGTAAATATTGTCTTTGACCCGAAAATGATTAAGTTCCCATATACAGCACCAACTATAAAATCAATTAATCAAAATTTTAGTCAGTATTTGAATATACGTAATGAATTCAATGAAATGATAGAAAATTTTTGGAATAAAGTTGTATATGAAAATAACTATGTAGATATGTATGAATTTGATAAAGCTGCTAATACAATTTTAGCCACACTTGAAAATTACTACAATGAATACAATGATTTAAGAATAAAAGTATTTATATTAAGTGAATATATTAAATTTTCGGACTTTTTAATACCATCCAGACACAATATTAATAGGAAAATACTTCTCGAAATATTCAATGTGTTAAATCCAAAATCAGCATTTTGGTCAATGTATCCGAATTATATCCTACAAATTCTTAAATATGATAAATCTGACAACACAAAAAAATATATTCAAAGAATAATTGATGAAAATGAAAATAAAAATACAACTCTTAGAATAAAACATTACCTAACTGCAATAAATTTGATAAGCAATTTTGATGATAAAGAATATATTGAAAATACATTGAGAGAATTTAATGAACCTGATCAAACATTGTACATTGCAGCGAGTATTGCTAATGATTTTGCTGACTCAATTTCATTCAGGTCACTATACAAATTCCTGATTGACAGATATCCCGATAGCTGGTCAGCCAAAAGGGCTAAATACGAATGGGATGAAAACAGAAATATACAATTAGACAAAATGATACCAGATTTTAAATTAGCCTCACTCGATGATCCTAACTATGTAATCACCCCTGAAACTTTGAAGGGTAAATATGTTTTAATAGATTTATGGGCAACATGGTGTGGTCCTTGTATTGGTGAACTTCCTCATTTAGAGAAAGCATACCAAAAATTTAAGGATAAAAATTTTGATATTTTAAGCATTTCTTTTGACAGAAATCCAGAAATAGTAAAAAAATTCAGGTCAGGTAAATGGTCTATGCCTTGGTTACATGCTTTTGCGGAAGGGGCATTTGATGGCGAAATCGGGCAGAAATTTGAAGTTATCGGCATTCCCAAGCCAATATTAATTGACCCACAAGGGAAAATAATAGCTCTTGAATCTGATTTACGTGGCAAAACATTAGAACTAACACTTAAAAAATTAATTAAGTAACCGGAAATGGAAATTATTCAATCGATTGATTTGTGGCTTTTTCATTTTTTTAACTCAACCATAGCAAACCTGATTTTCGATAAACTAATGCCATTCATCACAGATCAAAAAAATTGGAATCTTGTTTATATTTTCCTCATAGGCTGGCTTTTATGGAAAGGTGGCACCACAGGTAGGATTTGCGCCATAGCACTATTAATAGGTGTTGGAATTTCAAACGAAATAAGCAGTCATTTTCTCAAAAATCTATTCGAACGTCCTCGCCCTTGTCATTCGCTTGAAAATTTAAGATTATTGGTCGATTGCGGACCGGGTAAATCATTTCCTTCGTCTCATGCTGTAAACAATTTTGTTATGGCAGGTTTATTATCTTATTTTTACAAAGAATATAAGCTTGTGCTGTTTATATTAGCAGGAATGGTGGCTTTTTCGAGGGTTTATATTGGTGTACATTATCCTTTCGATATAATTGGTGGTGCTTTGATTGGGCTTTTCTTAGCGCACATTTATATTATTATACTACACCCAATCAAAATCAAATTTGAAATAAAAAATTCATTAAAATTTTAAATAAATAAAAAATTAAACTTTATCCATTAGTAGATGGGAAGCAATTTTTTTGATTCCAATAATTAAATAAATATTTACTTTTGTATCTAAATACAAAATTTGAAAATAGTAAAGTTCTGGTAGGATTTTACTTTAAATATGACTAATGCACAACGTTTTTTACTTGTATTTTGGACAAATTCAAGATAAAAAAACCGAACTTAGTATTGATTAAAAGCCAAGAAAGCCTGGCTTTTAATTTGTAGCACAGTGTCCACCTCCACAACAAGAGGATGATTTTTTATTTTTGGCGTTTGCGAAGCTGTCGATTGTAATGAAATTTAAACTGTCATTTTGATGATGCGAGGATTTTCCGCAACCGCAAATTAAAGAATCTGGATTATTCTCATCAAGAAGAAAATATTCTTTCTCTTTTCCACATCGCTCGCAGGTTTTGATAAATTTTAGCATATCGCCTCCAAAATAAAGTAAAAAATTTAGGCAAATATAATAATTTTTTTATACAATACAAAATTTTTTTGACACGAAAATTATTGTGATTTTGTTTTTTGTTTTTAAAAAGTTAATTTTATAGATTATAATTTGTATATTACAAAGACTAGCATGGAGAAGTTTACAGACGAAGATTTGAAACAATTGGCAAACAAATTCAAAATTTTGTCAGAACCTTCAAGGTTAAAGATACTCCGCTCTCTATTTGATGGTGAAAAATGTGTATCAGAGATAGTTAATGAAACAAAACTACTACAGGCAAATGTCTCGAAGCAATTAGGAATGTTGCATAACGGCGGAATACTTAAATGTAGGCAAATTGGATTGCAAAGATTTTACAGTTTAGCCGATGATACGGTTATTCAAATATGTGATATTCTCTGCAAACAATGAAAAAAATGAAATCGAAAATTTTCGATATCCTTTACTATCCCTTTAGAGTTTTATTTATAACACTTTCCACAGTTTTTTTTTCATTCTATTCAATATTTTTATTTTCAATTAAAGCAAGGGATGATCATTTTCATTGGATGATCCGAAAATGGGCTAAGATTATATTGTTTTTTAGTGGAGTGAAGGTAAAGATTAAAGGTAAAGAACTGTTATCAACGGATAGTTCTTATATTTTTGTATCAAACCATTCTAGTTTATATGATATCCCAATAATGATATCAGCATTAGATTATAATTTACGTATAATATACAAGAAAGAACTTCAAAAAGTGCCAATTTTTGGCTGGGGATTATCTAAAACGCCATATATACCAATTGAGCGGGAAGACCCGCGCAAAGCAATGGGGAGCCTTGATAAAGCTCTTGAAGCAATAAAAGAAGGAGATTCAGTTATTGTATATCCCGAGGGAACTCGTTCCAAAGACGGGAAAATCCAAGCATTCAAAAGAGGTGCATTCTTACTTGCAGCAAGAGCTGGTAAGCCAATTGTACCAATTACTATAATTGGTTCATGGGCAATTAAACCTCCAAATCGTAAAATTATTTATAGTAGTGAGGTCCAACTCATCATTCATCAGCCTATATTAAACGAAGGATTAACAAAAGAGGCAGAAAAAAAATTGATGGATAAAATTTATGCTATTATCGCCCAACCGCTACAGGAACGAGAAAAATGTTTGACGATATAAAATAAAATTGTTAATTTTGCATTTGCCTTATGGTCAGGTAGCTCAGTTGGTAGAGCAGTGGACTGAAAATCCACGTGTCGGCGGTTCAATTCCGTCCCTGACCACATTTTCATATCTCAAGGATAAAGAAATTATTCAAATTAAGCGAAAATTTATCTTAGAAAACATGATGAAATTAATGAATGAGAAGGATGAAAATAGATGAAACATAGAGTTTTCATAATTTTCAATAAGTTAGACTGCAATAATTTTGTATAGTTCAATCATCACGATACTGTTCTTAATTTTTCTCTTAATAGTTTTAATATTTTCAAATGCTAATACATAAATTGTAACGTTTTGGGGCAATTTATAAATTGCCCCACAATTGATTAGAGAATTAATTTACCCGATATATTTACGTAGAATGAAAATTTTTATCTTCTGATTGGAAAATCAGGTATTTTCTTGGGTAGTTTTGGTCTTGTATCTGTTTTTAGCTCTTCGAGTACAACTTGAATAGCTTTATCGAGTTGTTCATCAATGCCTTCGAATTCTTTACCGGGATGATTATCCACAATAATATCTGGCTCCATGCCGACCCCTTCTAAGATCCATTCCCCTTCGACGCTGAAATGAGAAAATTCAGGTCTATTGAGATAACCGCCGTCTAAAATTGGTAATGATCCACGGATCCCAATGACACCACCCCAGCTTCTTTTACCAATTAACTTTCCTAAATTATTTTTTTTGAAATTATATGGGAATATATCTCCGTCCGAGGCAGAAAATTCGTTAAGCAAGCATACCATTGGTCCCATAAAAACTCCATCGGGATACGTACCCATCACTTTTTGATTGCGTGCTAATGCGACCATGGTAAGTTCTCTGCGAAGTCGCTCTAAAATCATTTGAGAAACAAATCCTCCACCATTAAATCTGTCATCAACAATTAGAGCCTCTTTTCTTGTTTGTGGATAAAAATACTTAACAAATTCATTGAGACCTTCGAACATCATATTTGGAATATGAACGTAAGCTACTTTGCCACCGCTAACGCTATCGACATAACGACGGTTTCGCTCAACCCAGTTGTAATAGATTAAACCTTTTTCGGAAGCAATAGTTTTAACGGTTACTTCGCGTGAGCCAGTAAAATTAGGTCTGCTGTTTACGGTCAATGTTACATATTTATTTGCCTTATCAACTAATTGCATATAAGGATGAATATCTTTTGTCAAAGTTTCCCCATCAATAGCAAGTAAATAATCGCCAACTTTAATATTAATTCCCGGTTCGGTAAGTGGTGAGCGAGTTGATTCGTCCCAATTTCTACCTTCGTATATATGGATAATTCTGTAAAAACCTGATTTATCATCTAACTGGAATTTAGCACCTAGCAAACCTATTGGTATTTTGTTGACTACAGGTTTTTCTCCTCCACCGACATAAGCATGACCAACGTTTAGTTCGCCGATCATTTCACCGATGATATAAGTGAGATCACTTCTATGATTTACATGAGGAACGAGGGGTTCATATTTTCGTTTAATTTCTACCCAATTTACACCGTGTAAGTTAGGTGCATAAAGGAAATCTCGCATTTGGCGCCAGCTTTCATTAAAAATTTGTTGCCATTCTTCTCTTCTGTCTAACATTATCTTCATTTCGGACAAATCAAGTTTACCTGTCCCCGGTTTTACATTCTCATCGAGTTTTTCGATGTAATAATCTTTTCCAATATTGAAAAGTATTTTTTTGCCGTCAGTGGAAATTTCATAAGCTGAAAAATCGCCAACTGTAATTTCTTTTTTCTTATCGAAATCATAAGCATATAGAGCAGGTTTTTGTCCACTGGCACTTCGGACGTAATATAATTTTGATTTATTGACCATTTTTAGGTTACTATAATTGCCAGCTTGGACAGGGAGTTCGAAAATTCTATCTTTTAATCCATCAATTTGAATTTTGAGACCAGTGTCTTCTTGTTTATTATCTTTTTTTGATTGTTTTGTTTTATTTTGTGGTTCATCTTCTTTGATGGTAACTTCATCGCTTTCGAATTCGAAAGGTGTTTTTATTGTATCTGTTAATGTTAAGCCGTAAATTTTTGACATTTCGTTATAAACATAACTTCTTTCAAATTGCCCTAATTGTGGTTTGAATGTTCTATTTGAAACAAAAAACAAGTATCTACTTCCAGGGTCGAAAACAGGACTAAATGAGTTGAAAAATTCATCAGTTATTTGATATGTATTAGAATTTTCTAATGAATACAAATAGATTACAGCAAATTCATTTTCCTTATAATCTGTATAAGCTACCCATTTGCTGTCAGGTGACCAAATAAAATCTGTTATTTCCCACACATCGGAAGTAGTTATAACTTTTTCTTGCTTTGTTGTAATGTCAATTATAGTTAATCTCATCAATTTATCTGAGCAGAGTAATTTTTTGCTGTCAGGTGACCATTTAAGCTGGTATCTATATGATTTTGTGCCATTTGTGATTTGAATGTGATCGCTTCCATCGCTTTTAGCTATAAATACTTCATCTTCACCTGTTCGATCGCTTATATATGCAATCCATTTCCCATCCGGTGACCAAACGGCAGACCTGTCGTGCACACCGGGTGAGCGTGTTATGTTTCGTATTTTCCCTTTCTCTGCGGGAACTGTGAAAATATCACCACGAGCTGTAAGTAATGCTCTTTTTCCATCGGGAGAAATTTCGAACTGGTTTATTGATCCTGATACATTTATTATTTGTGGTCGGGACCAAGGGAAATCACCCTGTAATCTAATGTTGACTTTGGAGATTTCCTCAGTATTCAAGTCCATTAAATAAATGTAACCACCGTTTTCAAAAGCAATATGATTAGTTCCAAGTGATGGAAATTTAATATCGAATTCAGTGAAATTTGTGATTTTCCGGGTATTTTTGGTATCAATGTCGTAAACATAAAGATTCATTATATTATCCCTATCTGAAAGGTAATAGATTTTATTTTTATACCACATAGGTATAATATCTTGTGCATCATTATTTGTGATATTCTCGATTTTTTTTGTTTTGAAATCATAAATCCAGATATCATCAGCCATTCCACCACGATATCTTTTCCAGGTGCGGAATTCACGAAATATTCGATTATAAGCTAATTTATTTCCATCCGGCGAAAAAGAAGCAAAGCCACCACGAGGTAAAGGTAATTGTTCGGGCAAACCACCATCAATTGAGACAAGATACAAAGCACCGATAAAAGCGTTCCATTGGTCTTGTCTCGCTCTATATAGAATTTTTTTTCCGTCACTTGTCCACTGCATCGTAATTTTATCAGGTCCCATTCGTTCAGGGACATCAGGTATATCCATACTATATGTCAATCTTTTGGGGGTTCCACCAATTGATGGAATAATATAAACCTCACGATTACCATCATATTCACCAGAGAAAGCAATTGTTTTGCCATCGGGTGAAAATCTTGGGAAAAGTTCTTCGCCGTCGGAGCTTGTGATACGTTTAGCCAAGCCACCTTCAATAGGTACAGTATAAATATCACCTGCATAACAAAAAGCTATTTCCTTTGAGGAAGTATTTGGAAATCTCAATAATCGAGCTTCATTGGCATTTGTAATTTGAATTGAAATTATGTATGTGAAAAACAAATAAATTAATAATTTTTGCATTTTGCAACCTACTATAAAATATTTTATAAACATAAAGCTATAATACGAAGTAATTATAATATTGTTATTTAATTTTTCCAATAAAATTTAGGGAGTAATTATTTTTTTTGCCAAAGTATTTTAATGTATATCATAGCTCAATTAATATTAATCAAACTATCAATGTTTGGTATTTTATATTATATTTGTTAATATCATAATTAAAAAGCAAGATATTGCAATGAAATATCTCAATATTCTAGAGGAAGAGCTTAAAAATAAAGTTGCTTCTGATTATTTCTGGAGATATGATTGCACGAAAATTATAGGGAATGTTGATTTTTGCGTTTCAATTCATCAAAAGAATAAGGTAATTATCGAACAAGAATCGCTTCTTTGGGCTGAGGCGAAATCCGGAAAATCAGATATTTACAAATCACTTGTGCAACTCATTTTAACGATCGGAAAAGCTCGAACTTTCGACAAACATTTACCCCCATCTTTTTTAGGGGCATTCGATGCTGAAAAGATTGCGTTTATTCCATATAATGAAATACATGAAATTTTTTATATAAATGATTTCAACTGGAATGTGCCCCCATCTAAATATGATACTCGAGAATTTCGCTTAATTCAAGATAAGGTCAAAGATATTATAGAACTAAACACTTTGCTCTTCTACTTCGGTCGAGACGATAAGGATTTAGATAAATTTATTCGAAATAATTTTATCCCATATAAAATAGGAATTTCTAAAATAAAAATTGATAAAAATAATTTCGTTGTTATATATAATAAATGGCTAGCAGAAGTTAAACCATCTATTGCAGTAGATTGGGAGATTGCCAAAAAGAGTGGAATTATTGATGGAGATTTTTATCTTGCTGATTTGCTTTCCGAAAATAATATGACGCTTCAGGAAAAGCTGTTTGTTCTGTTGAAAAGTGACCATTACGAACTTGACAGAAAAATAGACGAAGCCGGCATGTTCATATTCAAGACTGTTAAATTTCGAGATGAACAAATTGCACATACACAATTTTGGAATAAATATGAACGTCCGCCCAAAGAAGAATATTGGGATTATATGGTTGAGCGACGGGATTTGCTTGTTCCACAAGATATACGTGAGCGTAAAGGCAGCTTTTTCACGCCCCAAAAGTGGGTAGAACTTTCACAAAAATATCTTGCTGAGGTATTAGGTGAAAATTGGCAAGATGATTATTATGTTTGGGATTGTGCTGCAGGCACGGGGAATTTGCTTGTCGGATTAACGAATAAATACAATATTTGGGCTTCGACGCTTGACCAGCAAGATGTAGATATTATGAAGGAACGAATACGAAATGGGGCTAATCTGCTCGAAGATCATGTTTTCCAATTTGATTTCCTGAATGATGATTTTTCCAAGCTCCCAGCTTCGCTTCGTTCTATTATTAATGACCCAAATAAAAGAAAAAAACTTATCATTTATATAAATCCACCTTATGCGGAGGCAACAACAGCAAAAACAATTACGGGAACCGGGGAGAATAAACCCGGAGTTACTACAATTTTTAAACTGAAAGAAGAGTATCAAAAGTTAATTGGTAATGCCACTAATGAATTTTTTGCATTATTTCTTACAAGAATTTATGAAAAACTTCAAAATTGTATACTCGCTAATTTCTCGAAGTTAAAATATGTTCAAGGTACAAATTTTGCTAAATTTAGGGAATTTTTTAAAGCTCGATTTTTAGGTGGATTCGTTGTTCCAGCTTATACTTTTGATAATGTAAAAGGTAATTTCCCAATTGGTTTTACAATATGGAATACAAGTCATAATGAGAAAATCACGCATATCGTTTGCGATGTGTACGATGAAAAAGCAAATTTTATTGGGGAAAAGTATTTTTATGGGAACTTGCCTGAAAGTATAAATAAGTGGATTGTTAAGTTTGATAGCAAAAATGGTGATGTTATAGGATTATTAGTTAGTTGCGCACCTGATTTTCAGCATAATAATCAACTGGTTATACTCAGTAAACGGCAAGAAAGATATTGTTTCAATATAACTAAGGATAATTTAATAATTTTTGCAATTTATTTCGCTGTCCGACACTGTATAGAGGCGAATTGGTTGAATGACCGTGACCAATTTCTACATCCAAACAACGGTTGGAAGAAAGACAAGGAGTTTCAGAACGATTGCCTTGCTTTTACTTTGTTCCACAGCCAGAACCGTATAAGCTCGAAAGAAGGTATAAACCATTGGATACCTTTTACTGAATATGAAGTCGGAGCTAAAGATAAATTTGAAAGCGACTTTATGAATCGGTTTATTAATGGTAAACATAAGCAATCTCAAGTTTCTGAAATAATGTTTTTCTATGGTGATTCAGTTGGTCAAAGTGTTGGTAGCAACCCACTTGAATTTTCTCCGGAAGCAAAAGCTGTATTCGATGCAGGTCGGGAGATTTGGTGTTATTACCACTGTCAAAAATTTCCATTATTCGGTGAAAGCACTTATAATGTCAATGCTTCGCTTTATGACATTCGAGAGTATTTTCAAGGGAGAACCCCCTCAGGAAAAATGAATAATAAAAGCAATGATGAACATTACAATAAACTTATGGAAAATTTACGCTCTAAATTAAGGATTTTGGGAAGGAAAATCGAGCCGCTGGTATATAAATATGAATTTTTGAAACAGTGATAAATTTCAATTTTGTTGCAATATCGAGTTAGTATTAATATTAAATATCCAATAAATCAAAGCTTTCTTAGTGCATTTAACCCTTCAAGTAGGCGATCTAAATCTGATAACTTTGTATAAAGATGAGGTGTAACTCTTACACCGCTGATGTTTTCCCATTCAATTGCAACTGTATGGATTTTGAATTTATCGAATAGAAATTTTACTATATCTTGTGGCTTTTGCCCTTCAATAGAAAAATGAGCCAGTCCGCAGGAATATTGAGGTTTTAATGAGGTATTCAATTTGAAGCGGTCAAATTTTATTATTTCCCTTGTCCAATAATCTTTAAGAAATCTCAATCTATTTTCTTTTCTTTTTGTTCCAATAGAATTATGAAAATTAATAGCCTGTCCTATAGCCATTTCTATTGGGAAAGAACGTGTTCCCATAGATTCAAATTTGCGTATATCTGAGCTTTTAGGTTCAGCATTTGGGTATAATGGGTAAATTTCACCAATTCTATCTTTTCTGATATAGAGCATTCCAGTACCAAAAGGTGCACAAAGCCATTTATGCAAGCTTGTACCAAGAAAATCACAATTTAAATCAGGAATTTTAAAATCAATGTGGGCAAAAGTGTGTGCTGCATCAACTATTACATCGATACCACGTTTTTTGGCTTCATTAGCAATTTTTTGAGCTGGAAGAATTTGACCAGTCCAATTAATCATATGCGTAATATTAACAGCGCGAGTACGCGAATTAAATTGTTCTATAAATAATTGCACAATTTTCTCATCGTTTTCAATAGGCAAATCCAAGTTTACCCATCTAATTTTGATCCCATCCCTCAACTCTCTTTGTTTCCAAGCGTTAATTACATTAGGATAATCTTGTTTACAAAGGACGACTTCGTCGTCTTTCTTAAGTGTAAGTCCAAAGATGACATTGTTTAAAGCCTCTGTTGTATTTCTGCAAATTGCTATTTCATCTGCATTGCAGCCAGCAAGCTTGGCAAGTTTAGCCCTGATTGGTTCTCTACCTTGATCTAAGATTTGCCACATATAGTAAGTCGGGGCTTCGTTTGATAGTCGGTTATAGGTTTCTAATGTATCTTGTACAATTTTTGGTTGAGGTGAGACACCACCATTGTTCAAATTAATTATAGTTGTTGATGCTGTATATGAATGTTGAACCCAAGCCCAAAAATCTTCCTCATTATTATTATCATTGAGATTGCTTTTTATTGGCTCAGATTTTAAAGACTGTGAAAAGAGGAGAGATGAGGTACCACTTATGATACCAATTGTCTTGAGGAATTCCCGCCTATCCTGATCCATTGGTTTGTTATGTTAATTCAAAAATTAAATGCAACTTAAAAAATTTTTTTGAGTAAGAATACAATTTTTTAAACTCATAGTTGTAATTTAAGTTTGTAAAATTGTAAAGTTCAAGCGTATTTATAAAATAATGTCTGTTTTTAATATATTTAAAAGTAACAATAAAAACAAGCAACAACTTTCAGTCGATGAAGAAAAGAATTTGATGCTAATAATCAAAAATGCTGAGAGTGTTACTTCCGTTGAAAAGGAATTTAATTTACTCTACAACAGTTTAGTAAATAAATTATGGGGCAAGTTGCTGAAAAAGTTCAATTCTCAGCTCGATTTCGATGAATTGCAGGATGCATTTCAGGAAGGATGGAGAAAAGTTCTTGAAAATCGAAGCAGTTACATCGAAGGCTATAATGTGTACAACTGGATTTATACGATTTTAAAAAATACTGCTTTCGATATGTCAAGAAAAGATAAAAAAACTTATAATGAATTTGAAATTTCTAATAAGTCATTCGTAAATGGTAGTGAAGATGATGAAAATTTGAATTTTATTGATTTAATTAATTCTGATGAAAAAAGTATTCTCGAAAATATTGAAGAAAGAGAGATTTTGAAAATTGTTTATGAAGCAATTGAATCAATCGAAGATGAACTTGATAAAACATTATTTAAAATGAGAATTATTGAAAATAAGAATTTTAGCGTGATTTCAAAAGAAATGGATTTACCTATTGCTACGATTCATTATAGAGTAAATCAAACCCTGAAAAAACTACAAACTAAACTGAAAAAGATTATTTAATTATAAAGAGGCTCAAGATGGGAAACATCAATCAATACAACAAATTTCAGAATGAAGAAATTTTCGATAAACTTGCTAATATCTGCCATAAAGCAAGAGAAAAAGCTGAAATCAACAGGCTGGTTATAAGAGCAATAAACCAAACAAACTTTGAAGCAATAGGAAAAGAAAGTGTATTTCATTTTGGATTCAATCGATTTTCTCCAAGAGCAAGATTTGCCTCTGCTTTAGCTGTTTTAATTTTAACAGTAACTTCTGTCTTCTATTTCTACAACAATAAAAATGAAGTTAAGCAAAGTGACTTTACAAATATTAACTTTAATCAATCCAACTATGTAATCAATACAGAATTTTCACAGGAGCCAATTATAAGACGTGAAAATTTAATAGTATATCAATTTTAAAACTTCATTACAAATAAAATTCCATAAATTGTTAACAAACGGGCTAAATGAGCCCGTTTTTTTATAAGGTTTCTCTTCTTTTAGGATAATTTTTTCTTAATTGATCGAACAATTTACCACGAGTATTGAAATCGTATTGAAATATCTTGAGTAACATTTTTGTGTCTTCATCTAATTGGCGTTTTCTCTTAAGAGTATCATAGAGGTATTTATAATTTTTGTATTCATTTTTATTTAATGGTGTGTAATTCTTGAATTCATTTAAAATTATATCAATTTTCGGATTAAGTCCACTAAATTTTTTAAATTCATTTGCCAAAGCTAATGTCCCACGTAACTTACCTTCCCAGGAATAGCCAGCAATGTGCGGTGTAGCTAAAAAAGCGGATTTTGCCAATCTTTCATCAATGAATGGCTCATTTATCCAGACATCAATAGCTAAGAATAATTTATTTTTTTTTGAATAATTTAAAAGATCTTGTTCCCTAACGACACCACCGCGTGAGGTATGGATAAATAATGAAAATGGTTGTAAATTCTTTAATTGATTGAGTGAAATAAGCGATTTAGTTGGGAATTGACCAGTTTCAGTTAGGGGAACATGATTTGTAATAATATTGCAAGTTTTGAAGATATAATCTAAGTCAGAGTATTCAACATCAACAGGAAAGCAATATTCATTAGCAAGTAAAGGTGGATCATTTACAATTACCTTTAAACCCATCCACTGTGCATATTTTGCGACTAATTTGCCTATATTCCCAAACCCAATAATCCCGATAGAGCAATCATCAATTGTATTGCCTGTAATTTCTGCCCACTTTAAAATAGCATAAATAACATACTCAGCGACAGAATTGGCATTTGAACCTGGGGCATAACAGAAGTAAACTCCATATTTTTCAATTGCATTAAGGTCTATATGGTCAATACCTGATGTAGCAGAGCCAACAAACCGAATCTTAGTACCGTAAAGAAATTCAGAGTCAATCTTTAAAGTGGAACGTATAAAAAGATATTCTAATCCCTCGTATTCCTTATTTTTAATATCTAATTTACGACCACTAAATGTTTTAATCTCTAAAGTATCTGAAAGACATTCCTTTAATAAGGGTATATTTTCGTCAATCAGGATTATGGGCATAATCCATTTAAAGCTATTAATTTATAAATTTTATATTAAAATAATCATATTTTGATTATTTTGCTATCTAACATTTATCTAAATTAACACAATAACTATATGAATACAAATTATACACCGGATATAGATACACGCAAGGTAACTACAATAAGACTATCAGAGATGAAGAAGGCAGGTTGCAAAATATCTTGCCTAACAGCTTATGATGCATTGACTGCACGCATTTTGGATGAATCCGGAATAGATGTGATTTTAGTAGGTGATTCACTTGGTAATGTTTTCCAGGGACATGAGACAACCTTACCAGTAACACTAGAAGAAATAATTTATCACACAAAATGTGTTGTAAGGGGTACAAATCGTGCATTGGTAGTAGCAGATATGCCATTTATGAGTTATCAGGTATCATCGGAAGAAGCATTTCGCAACGCAGGTAAAATAATGAAAGAGACTGGAGCTTCAGCAGTTAAGCTGGAAGGTGGTAAATTAGTAATTGAAGCAATTACACGGATGACAGAGGCAGGAATTCCAGCTATGGGACATTTGGGACTAACCCCACAAAGCATTCACAAATTTGGTACCTACAGAACAAGAGGTGTCGATCCCGAAGAAGCCGAAAACATATACAATGATGCATTAAAGCTCGAAAATGCAGGTGTTTTTGCACTAGTTCTCGAAAAAATACCTGCTGAACTTGGGAAAAAGATAACTGAAGCATTAAAAATTCCAACAATCGGAATAGGGGCAGGTCCATATTGTGATGGGCAAGTTCTCGTATATACTGATTTATTGGGACTTACAATTGATTTTAGTCCAAGATTTGTCAGAAGATATGCTATGCTCTATGATGAAATTAAATCTTCTGTTAGTAGATTTATAAAGGATGTCAGGGAACAGAAATTTCCCACAATGGAGGAGAGCTACTAATGAAAGTGATTCAATATTCGCATTTAATTTTAATTTTGATTATAGTTGCATTAATGAACTCTTGCGAAAATACGTTTACAAGCCAAAATGATATAATTTTCCCAGATTCAAATGTCAGTTATCAATTGCACGTAAAGCCTTTTATACAATTCACTTGTGCTTATTACGGCTGTCACAATTCTGAATTTAGAGCAGGTGGACGAGACTTATCATCCTATTTTGCTCTAACGGATAATGCAATGAATTTAGGGTTAATAATACCTTACGATCCAGAAAACAGCATTTTAGTGCAAATTTTACAAAGAAAATATTTCCATCGTTTTAGTGAACAGTGGTATATCACAGATAATCATATAAAAGGTATATCACGTTGGATAGCAGAAGGTGCATTGAATAATTAAAAAATTTTTTTCTGTAAATAAATCTAAAGGAGAAGTAATATGAAACAAATTTCTATGGCTTTATTCTTAGCAGTACTCATAATTGGATTAATTAGTTGTGAACCAAAACCAAAACCAGAGGAAGTCAAAGGTTTTCAAACTTACAAAGATGAGTCACTAAAATTTGAGTTAAAATATCCTTCGAACTGGTATGTAGCACGAAAGCGATTAGCTGATCGGATCGAGATTTATTCATCTCAAACAGGGATGAATCGTTTCCGTTTTGCGGATAATTACCAAAAAGGCCTGCCAAGTGCTAAGATTGCTTTAATAGCTTATAAACTTGATAGTGATTTCAATGCAGATTCAGTTTTTCAAACTTTTAAAATATTTGAGGATTATGTTTATTCAAATCCTGAGAAAACTACACTCGATGGAGTTGAAGCAATTAAACGTGAATATGCTTTTCCGCTTGAGGATGGTAATTTTCATGGTGAGATATATATAGCTACCAAAGATCCCAACTATGCAACTATCTTGATTTTAGAATCATTCGGAAATTCTTTCGAAGAATATACTAAAACAGCCTTTAATGAAGTTAAAAATTCAGTGAAATTAGCTGTTAGTCCCGTTCGACGAGTAGATACGATAACAGTAGTGCAAGAAGCACCATTTCCCTCTCAAACATTTAAAACTGTTAGAGGACAGGGCTTTACAATAAGTATCCCAGAGAATTTTGGTTCTGAACGAGCCTTAGGTGCTCAAGATGCTATTTATTCGAATATGTATATCGGCGAGCGTCGTGGCGATTGCTATATTGCTGTGATTATCAAGGATGCAAGTAAACAGAAAGATTTAAAGAAGATTGTTGATGAAACTCAAAAATCTATTGCCGGTGCTTCAGCTCCAGCTACTACAACTATTGGCAATGAAAAAGGATATTATTTTACCTATAATGTTAAGACTAAAGAAGGAAATGTTAGAACAAAGCTTTATTTTGTATTAAGGGGGGATAGACTCTATCAGATAGCTCAGACATGGAATACAACAAAAGAAGAAAAAGAATATTTACCAATACTCGAAAAAGCTGTAAATTCCATAGTTTTTGAATAGAATATTCAAAATTTAAGTTTGATAGTATAAACAAATTTTTTGATTTTGAGCAAATTTGAGATTAGTATAAACAATATGATAAACACATTAGATATACAGTTTTTTTAAAATTGGCGTATAAATAAGTATTTGTGTGGTATTTTGCCATTAAGCAATATATATATTTTTTTTACTTTTAAAAATTTGATTAATTTTGTTGCATATAATATTGATTTGATATTAGGAGGTACCATGAAAAACAAAATACAAAATTCAATAACAACATTAAATATAATTGCGGTACTACTTTTAATTTCAATTGCAAGTTGTACTAAAGAAGGACCGACTGGACCTCCTGGTAAAGATGGAGTAGATGGGAAAGATGCCAATATTGTCTGCGGTACTTGCCATAATAATACTTCCGGGCTTTTAGCAAAGCAAAATCAATGGAAAAATTCTTTACACGCTCAGGGTATAAATTTTACAAGGAATACGATTCAATGTGCTTTTTGCCATACAGAACAAGGCTTTTTGGAATCAATTAAAACAGGCAAATATGAAACAGCCCGTGCTATAAACGACCCAGTTGGAATTACCTGTCGAACTTGCCATAATGTACATACAAAATTTGATTCAACAGACTTTGCGTTAACATATTCTGAACCAGTTAAATTTATGTTTGATGAGACGAAATCACATGATTTTGGTAAGGGTAATTTATGTGCTCGATGCCATCAATCGAGAACTTTATCACCGAAACCAGTAGTCGGTGGCCCTGATATTACTATAACAAGTGCTTTTTGGGGACCACATAACAATCCGTCGGCAAATATTGTAGCTGGAATAGGTGCTTTTGAATTGCCCGGTAGTCCTTATACGAACTCACCACATAAAAATCTGATTGGCAATTCCTGTGTAACCTGTCATATGGCAAATCCTATAGGAGCACATGCAGGTGGGCATTCAATGAATATGTTTGCTCATATAGGTACAACTAAAACGCCTAATCTGGCTGGATGTCAAGGGAGTAATTGCCATGACAATATAAACAACTTCGATTATGAAGGAGTCCAAACTGAGATAAAACAAAAACTCACTGAATTAAGGATCTTATTAGCTGAGAAAAACTATATTGATACAACAACCAGTAATGGAGAATACCATTACGATAGGTTAAAAGCATCGCAAGCAAAACCATTGACTTTACCGGCAAATCACGCTGCAGCTGCTTATAACTACTTTTTAGTTGCTCGAGATAAAAGCTTTGGAGTCCATAACTCAAGATACGCAAGAGCAGTTCTTAGAAATTCAATTGAAGCTTTATTAGACTAATTTTTAAACAAAAGTATTGTGAAAAAATGAGAGTAATAAATTATTTAACAATTTCAATAATTTTTTCGATAGTATTGCAATTAAGTATTGAGGCACGTCCTCAATATTCGTTATTGCAAACTTATGGAGCCAAATGTCAAAGTTGCCATGTAAATGTTCATGGTGGGGGTGCAAGAAACTTCCCCGGATGGCTGTCAAGAAAGGATATTACAGCAATAAATCCGGCTTCTATTGGTATTGATGGTTTCTACAATTTTATAAGTGAGAGCAATACGTACTTTAATGACTTACTATTATTTAGTATGGATACACGCTTTCAGACAGCTCGTTGGGGTAGGCCTGATGCCTCGAGACGAGATTATATGGTAATGCAAGTTTCTCCCTATTTTGTAGTGCAGCCTTTTGATTGGATGCATATTGATTTGTATTATAATTTTGCATACCACATAGAACCAAACAAGCGTTATCCAGGGATGGAATATTATAATGCGAGTGTATATTTTACACCTTTTAAGGATTTACCTTCTATTAGAGCTGGATATTTTCAGCCACCAATTGGCACAAAATGGGATGACCATACTTTACTTGTTAAACGAGTAAGCGACCAGGGCAAAAGTCAACTTTTAATGCCTCACGATTATTCTGAATGGGGAATACAAATTGATTACGAGAACATTGATTGGCTTGGAGCATCTTTTGGAGTTTTCGGATCTGAGAATCTTTCTAAAAATAAAGTGAGGGATTATATAGGAAATGTAAAAAGTATGGTTAATCCAAATAGTCTATCTTATGTTTTCAGGTTAGGAGTGTATCCAACATTACCTGGTGGCTATACCTCGTATATGGGAGGTACTCTACTGTTAAATGGAGGATTAGGTTTTGGTAGTGATGGTTTTTATATGAAAAATGATTATTTATATGTAGCTTCACTCAATTTTAATATTGGAATATCTGATAAAATTGCTTTGCTAACAGAGTATGTTACCTCTGAAAAGCAACATTCATTTACCACGGATAACTTCTTGATAGAATTAAATTATCAAATTTTTGATTACCTGATTTTATTTGCACGTGCTGAAAGAGCAACAACAAGGCAAAGAATCATTGATAAAGATTTTTATACAAATGTAAATCAATATGTTTTAGGTGCACATATAAATATCTTACCATATATAGATCTATTGCCCGAGTATAGAATATACGATAGGGAACTTGCACCATCCTATCAATCACAGTGGGCATTTCAGATACATTTGTTTTATTAATTTATATGGCTAAATTTATGGATAAGAATGAAATTAACAACAACAGACGGGATTTTCTCAAAAAAGTAGGAACATTTGTTGGGGTAACAATTTCCCTACCTGTAATTTCATCTGTTTTTAACTCTTGTGAACAAGATGAAAATCCAATCCCCCAGCCACCGAAGGAGCTGACTCAGATAGATTTGAATAAATATCCGCCCATAAATACAGTAGGTGGTAGTGTTAAAATATTATTACCTGGGAAAAACAACAATAATCCAATAATATTGTACCGTAAAAGTCTAGATGAAATAATAGTATTAAGTACAATTTGTCGTCATGCTGGTTGCGAAGTCAATTTACCACAACCCGGTAAGATTGAATTGAGATGTCCCTGTCATTTAGTAATTTTCTCTGCTGAAAATGGTGATATTTTGATTAATCCAATAAGCAGTGAATGGAGCGGTGAACCGCTTGATAAATTCAATGTTATTGAATTCGACAAGGCAAATAATATCTTGAAAGTAGAGATTTAATTTTTAATGTTTAATAATAACCAGGAGTAATTCGATGAAAAAAATAATATCTGCAATAATGATTTTAGCTTTTGTAAGCTATGTATTTATGATTCCAATTAACTTAATCGGCGACAATCATGACAATTGCAAAAAAATTATAGAAGATAAAAAATGCAATGCCTGTCATCCAGTCGAATCGCTTGGAATAGAAGCAAAACAAAAGAATCCCAAAACTATCGGACCTGATTTTAGCAAAACTCAATTAGCCGGTGATTTTGAATTTTTAAAGAAATATTTAATTAAAGAAGAAAAATTTCATGATAAGCTGCATCCAGTTAAATTCAGTGGTAATAATGATGAGCTAGAAGCTTTGGTTAATTGTTTAGCAGAATTAGCACCGAAACCAGAATCTGAAGAGAATAATGAAACTCAAGAGTGATAAATTTTACGATGCAATATAATCAATTATAACGATGATTGTAAAAATCTTAAAAATATATGTTATTTTAATATTTCTGATTTGTTTAGTTTATCCATTAAAGCCACAAGATAACGATGAATGCCTCGCCTGTCATAATGATCCAAGCCAGTATAAAGAAGTACGAGGTAAAAAGATTTCGCTTTATGTAAATGACAAACAATTTTATCAATCTGTCCATAAGGGGTTGAAGTGTATAAGATGTCATCAAGGCTTCGACCCCTATGAGATTCCTCATAAACCAGTAATAGAGCCGATAAATTGCAAAAACTGTCACAAAAATCCTGAGAAAACACATTTGTTCCATCCCCAGATTTTTAAAGCAACTGGTTTAGAGGGCGCACCAGATGTGAATTGTAAAGGTTGCCACAATTATCATTATACACAATCACCAAAAAACCCTAATTCAAAGTTTCATTTTTCCAATTTAACAAATTCATGTGGGGATTGTCACAAACAGCAAAAATTAGAATTTCAAAAATCAGAACATTATAAATTTATACGTGCTGATAATCCGAATACTCCACATTGCCTGTACTGTCATACTCATCCGATTACAAAGGGTACCAAGTTAAGCCTTAATGAATTAAAAGTTAAGCAGATGGATTTATGTTTGAGTTGCCATTTAGCAGATACGGTATCCAAGTCAAGATTTGCCCGTACATTAATGGATTTTGATAAAAGCGTTCATGGTCAGGCAATATTAAAAGGCATACCTGAGGCACCAGTCTGTTCCGACTGCCACAGTGTTCATCAAGTACAAAAAGCTGATGACCCAGAATCTATTATTAATAAATTTAATGTCTCTAATGTATGTGGTAAATGTCATATATCAATTGCACATGAGTATGGAAGTAGTATTCACGGTGTTTCTTTGAAAAAAGGTAATGAGGATGCACCATACTGTACATATTGCCACGGAGAACACAATATTAAATCAGTTGATTTTATTCCTGAACGTGTTTTTACACGTAATCATATTAATAAATTAATAGCCCAAAGAACTGGAATGATTTATTGTGTGGGATGCCATAGTGATGAAGCTTTATCCAGGAAATATAATTTAAATACAATTGAAGAAGCACATAAATGGCTGACACACCAGGCAAAGCATTGGGAAACAGTCAGATGTATAGACTGCCACTCATCTTATCTACCACCTAATTTATCGCATAATATTTTACCACCTGATAAAACTGTAAAAAAATGTGAGGAATGCCATTCAAAAAATTCAATTCTGATGACAAAATTATACAAGCACGAAAAAGTACAATCAAGGCAAAAATATGGTTTTATTAATGGAACATTATTGAGTGACGCTTATGTAATTGGCACAACAAGAAATGTATTTCTCGAAAGTATAAGTATAATTATATTTGGTATTATTTTAGCTGTACTTGCTTTGCATGGATTTTTGAGATGGTATTTCAACAAGGCAACTGTTACTATAACTAAAACCGAGACGAAGGAGGAAAACGAAGCTTGAGCGAGAAAATATATTTATATCCCTTATGGTTAAGGATTTGGCATTGGGTAAATGCCTTTTTATTTTTGATCCTTATAATCACGGGTATAAGCCTTCATTATTCAGATACAGGCTCTCTTTTCATTCCATTTTCTGTTGCAGTTTTAATCCATAATATTTCCGGTGTACTTTTAACTCTACTCTATCTCTTTTATGTCGTATTGAACATAACGTCTGGTAATTATAAGTATTATTTGCCAAAACTGAAAACCCTTTTGAGCGATATCAAAAAGCAGATTAAGTTTTATATGTTTGGCATTTTTGATAAGGAACATCATCCATTCCCGGTTAATGAAAAAAATAAATTCAACCCGATGCAGAAATTAGCTTATATTTCTGTGATGTATTTTCTCACACCTTTGATAATTATTTCTGGTTGGCTTTTGATGTTCCCCGAATTAGCACCGGATGAGGTTTTTGGAATGGGTGGGGTATGGCCAATGGCGTTATTACACATCATCGTTGGCTACTTTTTAAGTTTATTTATGTTTGTTCATATATATCTTGGCACAACAGGGAAAACCGCTTTGGATTTATTCAAAGCAATGTTTACTGGCTGGCATCATATAGAAGAAATACCTGAAGTAGTTCACGCCCCAGCTCAAAAAGAATCAGTAGTGGAAGAAACCCCTGAAAAGCAAAAAAGATTATTCCCTCAAGTTTTTTATAATCCTATTACATTATCTGGTTCATTAATTACTCTAATATCTTTTGGATTATTTTTGTTCTTTCTTGTTGTTGAAACATTTTCAGATATGCATAATCCGTATGTTGGTATAATCACATTCTTGATTTTACCATCAATACTGATTTTTGGATTAATTTTAATTGCATTCGGGATATTTCGAGAAAATAGAATACTTATAGCCTTACGCCACAAAGAGAGAAGACTGCCGGTCATTGATTTGAATAATCCTAAACACCAAGTGGCAGTATTAGTATTCACAGTAGGTACAATTCTATTGATAATGTTAAGTGCTTTCGGTAGTTTTAAGGCGTATGAATATACTGAATCAGATGAATTTTGTGGTACCCTTTGCCATAAAGTAATGGAGCCCGAATGGGTAACCTATAAGCGTTCTCCTCATAGTCATGTCGGTTGTGTTAAGTGCCATATTGGTCCTGGTGCTGATTGGTTCGTAAAATCCAAGCTCTCAGGTGTTTATCAAATTTATTCAACTCTAGCAAATAAATATAGCCGTCCAATTGAGACACCTGTCAGAGATTTGCGACCAGCACAGGAAACCTGTGAACAGTGTCATTGGCCAAAGCATTTTTATTATCCTAAGACAATCAGAAGAGATTACTATCTAGCCGATGAAAAGAATTCTAAATACACTATTGAAATGTCAATGCACGTTGGAGGCGGAAATATTGAAATAGGTAATGTCGAAGGCATTCATTGGCATATGAATTTAGCCAATGAAATTTATTATTATGCATCTGATGATACAAGGCAGGTAATACCTTGGGTAAAATCAAAGTCTCTTGTGACCGGCCGTGAGACAATATATAAATTGCCCGATTATGAAATCGATCCTGATATACTACGCTCCAATAAACTTCGCAAATTTGATTGTATAGATTGTCACAATCGTCCATCACATAAATTTCATCCTCCTGCTAAAATGGTGAATTTATACCTATCGATGGGACGTATTGACCCAAGTATACCCTATATTAAAAACGTTGCTGTGCAAGCACTCGAAGCAAATCTTACAACTACTGATAATGTTTATTCCAGTATCAATAAATTTGTTTGGACTTTTTATGAAAACAAATATCCAAATTTACCTGATCACTATTCAAATTTAATTCAAAACGCAGTTACTGAAATTGCTGAGATATTCAGTAATAACTATTTCCCAAAAATGCGAGCCAGTTGGCGAAGTTTTCCGGATAACATTGGTCATCTTCATAGCCCTGGTTGTTTCCGATGTCACGATGGAAACCATGTTAGTCCAGAAGGTAAAGTATTAACTAATGATTGCAATGCTTGTCATACTTTTAAATCAGAAATCCTTCCTAGTGAACCGCATCAACCAATCCTGGTAGTGAGTGATTTTATCCATCCCGGTGGTGATGATGAGGCAATTAAAAGACAAAATTGTGTTTTCTGCCACGGTAGCAGGACATTTTTACAATTGACTGATATTCGTCCAAAGAAAATCAAGAAATAACTTTTCTACAATATTATTATTTTTGAAGTGATAATAGTTAACTCATTGTATTAAGGATAGTGGTTATTTATGCAAATTAAGGAACGTATTGTAATTCTCGATTTTGGATCGCAATATACTCAATTGATAGCACGTAAAATTAGGGAGTGTGGAGTATATTCAGAGATTCACCCATATAATATTAGCAAAGAAAAGTTACAAGAATTGTCTCCAAAAGGAATAATATTGTCTGGGAGTCCTTCGAGTATATATGCTGAAAATTCGCCCAGACCTGTTTTCGATATTTTTAAATTTGGAGTTCCCGTGCTTGGTATATGTTATGGCTTACAACTAATTGCCTACAGTTTGGGAGGAATAGTTGATAAAGCCGCAGAAAGAGAATATGGCAGAGTTGAATTAATAATAAAAGAAGAAAATAAATTATTTTTGAATATTCCCAGGAAAATAACGGTTTGGATGAGTCACGGAGATAAATTATTAGCTATTCCACCAAATTTTGAGGTATTAGCAAGTTCCAGCAATTCTCCAATTTGTGCAATTGCTTCCAATGATAGTAAGATATACGGAGTGCAATTTCATCCAGAAGTACATCATACTGAATTTGGCAAATCAATTCTAAATAATTATGTCCGAGAAATATGTGGATGCAAAGAACATTGGGATACTAAATCATTTATTTATGATTCTATTAAATATATAAAGGAAAAAGTTGGCGATGATGGTGTTATTTGTGCATTAAGTGGTGGTGTGGATTCGACTGTTGCAGCAGTTCTTATACACCGTGCTATCGGTGAACAATTACATTGTATTCATATTGATACTGGCTTAATGCGTAAAGATGAAAGCCAAACCATTTATAAATTATTTAAGCAATATTTTGACATACCTGTAGAAGTTATTGACGCAAGTGAATTATTCTTTAATAGATTGGAATACATTACCGATCCAGAACAAAAGCGGAAGATTATTGGTAATACTTTTATTGAAGTATTTGAAGACGCTGCAAAAAAAATGAAAGATGTTCACTGGTTAGCACAAGGAACCTTATATCCCGATGTTATTGAATCAGTCTCAGTCAAAGGTCCATCCGTAACAATTAAGACACATCATAATGTAGGTGGATTACCAGAAAAAATGAATTTAAAAATCATTGAACCATTTCGAGAGCTTTTCAAAGATGAAGTTCGCGAGGTAGGCCGCCAACTTGGTGTTCCTGAATGGTTTATTGAACGTCATCCATTTCCAGGTCCAGGGTTGGCTATAAGAATATTGGGGGAGGTAACAAGGGATAGATTAGATCTTTTGCGGCGAGCCGATGATATATACATAGAAGAAATAAAACTTGCTGGACTTTATAATAAAATCTGGCAAGCCTTTGCGGTGCTGCTTCCGGTACAAAGTGTCGGAGTAATGGGAGATGAACGAACTTATGAAAATGTTTGTGCATTAAGAGCTGTAACAAGCGTGGATGGTATGACAGCAGATTGGTATCATTTCCCACCAGAAATTTTAGCACGTATCTCCAATAGAATTATCAATGAAGTAAGGGGTATAAACCGGGTAGTTTACGACATCACAAGTAAACCACCGGGTACTATTGAATGGGAGTGAGATTGAAGTGATAGGAAATTTACAACAATATCATCAAAATTTATTGATTATTAGTATCATTACAGAAAATGAATGAATTAGATTAGTAAACACATTTTCTAGACATTAAATTTTCTTGATATTCAAAAGATATAAAAAAATAATGATACTGAGTAAATTTGTTTCTAATTAATTTTAGTAAAATTTTCCAGTGGAAATTTTCTTTCGTAATTACTAATGAAATGTTATTTTTAGATTAGTTTAAAAAATTTAATAATAATAAAGGGAGAGTGATACTCTCCCTTAAATAATCACATAATAATATTATTCAATAATCATCAATTTCCTCGCTAATCTTTGTCCATTGCATTCTGCTACTAGCCAATAGATGCCGGTGTTGAGGCCAAATGTATTAATGGTGAGATTATTTAAACCTTTATAGATGTATTCGCTATGGATATGATTGACAATTCGGCCGAGATTATCAAAAAGTTTTAGTTCAATGTTGCATTCAATTGGAGAAGAGATTTGAGCTATGAATGAATTTTTTTCATTATTATCAATTATTTTGAGAGTGAATTCTAAGTTCGAGTTTAAATCTGGTGAGTCAAAAACTGATACTGCTGGTTCAACAATAAGTTTAGCAATTTCTGAAGTATCGGCATAACATTCACCTGTTACAATGCAGCGATAATCTCCAGCATCTAATAATTTTAATGACTGTAATGTAAGTGTTGATTTAGTTTCATTTAATAAATCAAAACCATCCTTTTGCCATTGGTATTTTAAATTTGAGCCTTTGGCTTTAATACTGAATGTTACCGATTCATTTTCTTTTTTAGTTGCAGATCTTGGGTGTTCAGTAACTTTTGTAGCTTCTATTACAATTACTTTGATAGGAGTACTTACGATTTCCGGTGGACAGAGATTTGTAATTTTGACTGTATAATCACCAGCTTGAGATGGTTTAATACCATTAATAATAAGTTCAGGCATGTTTGCATCTTTGATATCCACACCATTAAATCGCCATTGATAATTTATATTCGAACCTTGGGCAGATGCAACAAATCTGATACTGGTATTTTCGCATACTTTTGTGTCTTCAGGAAATGCTGTAACGCTAACTGAAACAGGTGCACTAAGAATCGATATAGGAGTAATGTTCTCAGACATAATACCAGATTCGTGAGAAACTCTGATAATGTAATCATTTCCATCAGGAATTGTTTTAGGTATATTCCAATTGTAAGTACGTCCAGTTATGCCTTCAGCTATTAATTGTCTATATTTGATTGATTTTCTCATAAGTTCGATATCAAATTTTGAATCTAATGGAATATTAGCTGAAGACCATTCAATTTTAAAATTTCCGCCAGTACATAGATTTTCATTACCTGAAGGGTAATTAAGTGATAGGTCAAAATTAGTTAATTTAAATATGAAGCCATCGGATTCACCACCACCATAAGTTTTTTGTAAGTCTTTTCGTCCTTGAAAATCAAAGTTTTCAGAAGCTGTGTATCCAGCAATGATTAAATGTCCCCATTCATCCATAACAACTGCAGTTGGTACATCGTCTTTGTTCCCCCCATAATAATTTGAATACGTAAGAGCATTGAGGTTTATTGATAATTCACAAACAAATATATCTTTTTGCCCATAATATTTGTTTGTTTTATCTCCTATGATTGGGAAATTGTTTGAATTTGTAGAACCAATAACATAGAGCTGATTTTGTGTTTGAAATCTTTGTATAGAACATAAATCTTCGTCTTTTGTACCACCAAGATATGTGCCAGCTTCTAATTCTTGCCTCTTAAAGGTTTGTCCTTGAGATGTTGAAGTTATAATTTTACTGACTCTAGCAATAAATATATCTGTACCGCCTTTGTGTTGAGCTTGAAATGCAATGTCTGAAACGGGGAAGGTTGGAGGAGATATAGTTTCCTTTTGTGTATTGCCTGCAATGAATACTGAACCATCGATATTTGCAATTATAGCTTTTCCAACATCATTAGCTGAGCCACCAAAATATGTTGAGTATTCGACACTTGTTCCACTACCTCTGAATTTAACAATGAAGGCATCACTACCTCCATTTGCAGTGTTGTCAAATGGTCTTTCATAAACTGTATTACCTCCCCAACCGCCAGTACGCCATGGTACAACAGGTATATTGCCTGAAAATGTTTCTCCGGTAACATAAACGTTATCTTTATCATCAATATCCATTGCATAAGCTGCATCACGCTGCGAACCACCATAGTAGGTTGAATTTAAAATGGATTGACCAGTTGAACTAATACGGACTAAAAATACATCCGATTGTCCTTTGTTAGTGTTGTATGCAGGTTCACGTGTTATGATATTGCTTGAGTAAGTTTCTCCAGCTACATAAACTTGTTCGCCTTGGTTAATAGCGATACAATTGGGGATATCGTCTTTTGAACCGCCAAAATATCCTGACCAGATAATGTTATTACCGTCAGGGTTAATTTTCATAATTACAACATCGAATTCACCGAAATAGGTATTATTAAATGAATTAACCATTGGGAAATCTCTGGATTTAGTCATACAGGCAAGGTATATATTTTTATTTACATCAGCAGTAATTGCTCGAACCTCATCGTGGTCGGATGTTCCTATATATGTAGTGAAAACTATTTCATGCTTGGATGCATTTACTAAAAATTTTGATATGAATCCATCCCGATTTGCTTCATAATTTTTTTGATATGCTCCTGCAGTAGTCTGCAAATCAGTGGATTCAGTCCAGCCACCTACGAATATATGACCAGGTTTTTGGTAAGCAATTGAAGTAATTACGTCCTTTGAAGAGCCACCAATAAAGGATGTCATTACCATGGGGTCTATGATTAGTGTATTGTTTTTATCGTATTCACGTATATCGAAAACAAAGTATTCACCACGTTTTGCATATTTGCAATCAATTTTCTTTGTTTCTCCGTTAATTATCTGATATGCATATAATTTACCGTGAGTAATTGTTCCCATTGATGTTTCTATTTGTAGCTCACCGTTACAAGCAATTTTATAACTTCCAGGTCCTTCGAATTTTATCATGATATGATTTGGATCGGCACCAGGTTTAATAATGAAATCATATCTTGGGAAACCATCGTGTAAAAAAATCATAGCGTCGATATTGGGATAAATTTCTTTCAATACAACAGATTTACCTGCTCGAGCATTAGTAACCCATTTTTCTGGTTTATTACCATAGAAATAATTGAAATAGGGCATCCCGTCGCTGTTTATAATTAAATTTGATGATAAAGCTCCAATTAGCTTCATTTTGTTTACAATACCTCTTTTTATATAGCTCGATTCTGAAATATTTTCGTTTTTTTCGATTTTATACATATCGTAAACTATGCCGTCTTTTGTGATAATTGTATTTATGCCATTTTGTTGTGCGGCAGCAAGTATGTCATCATTCCATTGACCTTTATTTTCGATAAAATAAGTTTCTTTTGTTGTTTCGATTTTGGTTAATTTGTCGTTTTGTGGATTGTATTGGCTATAGCCAAAATATGAAATGCAGATTATTAATATAATGTGAATTTGAAATAAAATTTTCATATGACCTCCAATATTTATTTTCATTATTTATATCTTTCTATCTATTAAGTAAAATACAAAATAATATATATAAATTACTTTTACAACATTATAAACTAATAATGAAATACCAATTTGTTACGCAAATGTTAATGTAAAAAATCAAGAACTTTATTAAAATCATTTGGCAATGAAGTCTTAATGGTTACATTCTCGTTTAAAACTGGATGGAAAAATGTAAGTTCAAAAGCATGTAGCATTTGTCTTTGAGCTATTTCAAGCATTTTTGTAGCTCGATTTTTCCATAAAGGATTATTGCCCCCATAAATTATTTTGTTTCCACCATAAGATATATCACCAAATACAGGTTTTTTCAAATGTGAAAGATGGACCCTGATTTGATGGGTTCTACCGGTATGTAATTTCAATTTAAGTAATGAGAGATATTCGAATTCTTCGAGCACTTCATATTCAGTTTTTGCGTATTTACCAGATTTTGAAACTACAGCGAAGAGCTTCCTATCTTTTGTAGAACGAGCTATATTGCCTATTATAAAACCTTTTTTTTCATCGAACTTACCCCAAGCCAGAGCAAGGTAATATCTGTTTATGGTTCTATTTTCGAATTGTGAGGCAATTTGGTTATGTATTTCGCTATTTTTAGTTATAATGATTAATCCCGAAGTGTCCTTGTCTAAGCGATGCACTAAACCGGGTCTTACAATATCGCTACTGAATATAAGCCCTTCATCTAAGTCTTCTTCATCATTTTCATAATTCAGCTCAAGAGCTTCCCTTATCCCTAGATGATATAAAACCGCATTTATGAGTGTACCGTGGCGATTTCCAAATCCAGGATGGCAAACCATTCCAGCTGGTTTGTTGACTACTAAAAGATATTCATCTTCATAGGCAATTTCTAAAGGAATTTCTTCTGGCAATAAAACTATTGGTGGTGGTTTTAATATTGTGCAAATAATCTCGTCGCCGGATTGTATTTTCTGACTTGCCTTTGCAACTTTGCCATTTATTTGTACATTGCCATTTGCAATAGCTTTTTGCACCTTTGTACGTGAGGCATTCGCTATTGAGTTGGTCAGAAAAATATCGAGCCTTTGAGTTTTCATACCTTTTGTTACTTTAAACTCATAGATTTGCTCGATATAATCCGGATAATTGTTTTTTTCTTCTGAGTAGTTCAAATTAATGGTTAAAATATAAAATCCAGTAATAAATTGTTTTCAGGTGAACTAATTTTCTGGTGTTACAAAAATGTCTTGAGCAACTTCAACTCCAATCCATTTTTGAGTTTCATTAATATTAATAGCGACTGTACCACCGAAAGAATCAATTTCATCTATAAAAACTTCTGTGTTAGGTTGAATACCTATTTCTTCTAAATATTTTAATAATTCAGGTTTGTCGTTTTTTATCCAACGTATTTTTACTTTGCTTCCAGGTTTGACAACTGTTAGTGATATAGCGTTAATTTCAGGTATGGTACCTTGTTTTGTTGGTATAGGTTCACCGTGTGGGTCAAATTTTGGTTCTCCGAGCATGTTGTTAATTGTATTTTCGAATTTTTCGGATATACAATGTTCAAGTTTACAAGCTTCTTCATGCACTTCGTCCCAAGAGTAATTTAGATATTTTTGCAAAAATAACTCGAGTAAACGGTGTTTACGAATAACGTAAAGCGCTGATTTCACACCAATATTAGTAAGCCGTACTCCTTGATGAGAGGTATATTCGACAAAGCCGATTTCACTAAGCTTTTTGAGCATTTTAGTTACTGACGAAGGAGATACATTCATTGCATTAGCGATTTCATTTGTTGATACGGGAATACCTTGGTTATTGCTTTGTTCTAACGAGTAAATTGATTTTAAATAGTCTTCAATTGTTGGTGTTATCATCTTCTCCTCAAAGAATTGGTTATAAAAATATTGACGAATATGTTAATTTTTATTAAAAAATATTGGAATCAGCCGAATAATTTTATTGATAAAACAAATAATTTATTCATCAATCGGATAATTTATCAAAAATATTAATTAAAAATTATTAGTTTGTTAATTAATTTTAATTTATTATATTAGTACCATAAATTTGAGCAATAATATTTGAGGATAAATGAATGAAAAAGTTAATTCTATTCTTGTTTGTTACTTTAGCAATTTTATCTTGCGAATATTCGACAGATAAAGTATCTGAAGTCCAAATGTTGACACTCGAAAAAATGAAAAATAAGACTTTTCGCTCCTTGGATGATGCTTTAAAAAACCCTAAAAATGTTTATAAATTACATTTAGATATGCAATATTTAAAAGAGATTCCCAAAGAGATTGGATTATTCGAGAACTTAGAAGAGTTATCTTTGTGTGATAATGGATTGACTGATATTCCAGCAGAAATATCTTCTTTAAAAAATCTAAAATATCTTAACTTAAGTAGAAATTTAATTTCAATTGTTCCTGAGGAAATTGGTGAATTGACGAATTTGAACGAATTACATCTAAATTCCAATAGAATTGTTGAATTACCTGAAAGTATAAAAAACTTAAAGAAATTACGCACATTGAATATATTTAGAAACAAACTTATTTCATTACCAGAAGGTATAACTGAACTTGATAGTCTCATTAATTTAGATATATCTTCTAATAGATTAGTCTCTTTACCAAAGAATTTTGGTAATTTGAAAAATTTAGAGTCTCTCAAAATGCAAAGAAATAAATTTAAATCAGTTCCCAGAAGTTTAGCTGAATTAGTCAATTTAAAATTACTCGACCTTGATGGAACAAGCAATATCAGAGTCGCAATGGATAAAAAGTTTGAAAGCACTGATAAAAACTGGCTTAAATCAAAATTAAAAGAAACAAAAATTAATTGGTATTACGAAGGAAATGTTGATGATTAGAATTTATAATAGATGATCTGTTAAATATTAATTCCTGCAGAATATAAACTTTCCCTTGATTAATTAATGAATAAAATCATTTGATTAAGATTGATATTGTTTGGATTATTTTGCTTAATTTTGCTAAAATAAACATCAGTATTAAGAAGTGATAAAACATCGAGGTTATCTATGAATGTCAGATCTCAGGAGGAATACAATAAAATTATTGAAGCAAGAAATGCCAAAATATATCAGGAATTAATCGATAAAGATACTTCAATCACAATTGATGATCCGCTTGATAATCAAATTGTTTTGAATATGGGACCACAGCATCCTGCAACTCATGGGGTTTTGCGTGTTGTATTAAAGCTAAGCGGTGAAACTGTTTTAGGTTGCGTTCCTGAATTGGGATATCTACATCGCGGTTATGAGAAGTTAGCGGAAAATGTTACTTATCATGAATTTATCCCACACACAGATAGATTAGATTATTTGTCACCAATGTCAAATAACGTAGCTGTTGCATTAGCAATCGAAAATGCTTTAGGTATAGATATTCCTGAACGTGCTAAATGGATTAGAGTATTGGTGGCTGAATTAGCTAGAATATCTTCTCATTTGATGGCAATGGGTTCTACTTGTATGGATGCAGGAGCTTTAACTATTTTGCTATGGACTTTTGTTGAGCGTGAAAAACTTTATGATATATTTGAATTGATTTGTGGTGCTAGATTCACTACAAGTTATACACGTATTGGTGGGGTTGCTAATGATATTCCTCCAGAGGCATTCGCCAAATTGAAGCAATGGATTGCTGAATTCCCTGATGAATTGCGTAACTGCGAAAGGCTTGTCCATCGGAATAGAATTTTTGTTGATAGAGTTTCTGGAATTTGTATTATCCCACCTGATAAAGCTATACAATTAGGTTTAACTGGTCCAACTCTACGAGGTTCTGGAATTCCACGAGATTTACGACGTGATGAGCCATATTTAGTATATGATCAGCTTGATTTTGATGTTATAACCTTCGATGAATGTGATGTATGGGCAAGATATATGGTGAGAGTTGAAGAGATGAAACAAAGTTTGAAAATTATAAAACAAGTACTAGAAAAAATGCCTGAAGGTGAGATAATAGCACATAATCCTAAAGCGGTTTTACCCAAAAAACATAAAATTTATACTTCGATGGAAGAATTGATAAATGATTTCATGTTAATAAATTTCGGTGCTGCACCTGAAAAAGGTGAGACCTATACTGCTATAGAAGCACCTAAAGGTGAATTAGGATTTTTCATTGTTTCTGACGGTACCGGTTATCCTTGGAAAATGAAAATTCGTTCTCCATCAGCATCCAATTTACAAGCGTTACCTTATATGGTAACTGGTTCAATGGTTGCCGACGTTATATTAGCAATTGGCTCAATCGATCCTGTTATGGGTGAAGCAGATAAATAATTAGAACAAAATTATTTTATGAATTCTGGATATAATCCCATAGAATTTAGGACCGAGTCCCGTATTAAGCGATTGAAAGAGGTAATTGATAAAAGAACCGACACTTTGACAGTTATTCTGGAAAATGTTCATGATCCCCATAATTTATCAGCTGTAGCAAGAAGCTGCGATGCTGTTGGCATACTTGAAATATACTTACTTTACCACGGTGAGCAGGAACCGAGAAAATTAGAAAAAGTTAGCTCTGCAAGTGCAAGCAAATGGCTTCAAGTAAAATATTTCGATTCTGTTGAAAATTGCTTCCAATACGTTAAATCGAAAGGGATGAAAATTTATACAACAGCAATTGGAAAGGAAGCAAAAAATCTTTACCAAATTGATTTTAAGGAGCCATTGGCAATTGTATTTGGAAATGAGCATACTGGTGTTTCAGAATTAGCCTATAAACTTTCGGATGCTAATATTATCATACCTCAGGTTGGAATGGTAAGAAGTTTAAACATATCGGTTGCCTGTGCTGTAACTCTTTATGAAGCTTTTCGGCAAAGACTAATTGCTGGTTATTACGATAAACCTCAATTAGATTCAAAATTAAGAGATTTGTTACTTGCCAAATGGGCGGAAAAGTAATTATCCTCGGTCATTTATTCTGCAAATATTTGAAAAAGTACAATTACTACATACATTTTTATTCAATGGTTCAACAGGGAAATCACCCCTTACAATTTTATCTAAGTAATCCATAGCATATTTTATCGATTTATTTAATATAGCCTCACAATATTTTGTTGGTTTATGAGTTTCGCATAAAGAGGAATATTCAGGTATCAAGACAATTTTTTCAGTGATGGGTTGCTTTTTTATATTGTCGAAACCGGGCTTGATTGGGTAATACACGCCACCGCTATACTGAATATCGCTGTTATAATAATCTTTAAAAATCATTTTCATTGCCAGAATATAAAAGGGCATCTGAAACGAACGTCCTTTTTGTATGGCACTATCAGATGGTAAATATTTTGAATATGAGATTTTATAATCAGCAATAATAAATTCGGTTAAATTATCATTAACTTCAACTCGGTCAATTTTACCCGAAATTTTAAGCTTTTCATCTATTACGATTTCAAACTTTTCTGTTTTATTGTTACGATTAGCTCGACCAAAAGAAAATTCAAATAGAGCTGGTTTAAATTGCCAGTTTTTTGAAATTCGCTTTATTTCATTTTGCAACCAAATTAACACTAATCCAGGATATTCTTCACTTCCAATAAGTTCAGCATAATTGATTTCAAAGAAAAGATTGTCAAATATAAATTTTTGTAATTCATCATTTGCAATTTTAAGTATGGTTTCTCTGTAATGTAATAATTCATCTTGTTTCAATTCAACAGGGATAATTGCAGGAAGCGATTCATTATTTGGTATAATTTTTGGCTTTTCACTAGTTTCTATACATTCACTTTGAATTTGTTTATAAAATCTGTATAAAATATTGTGTAAAATATTACCTTGTTCTAATCTTGTTAACTGTATTTCGGGTTTTTCTTCGGTTTGGACGTTGAGTATTCTATTGATAAAATAGAAATATGGGCATTTTGCATAAATTTCCAGTTCAGTGGCTGAGATTGGATTTTCACCTTTGGCTTTAAGGTATAGCCGTTCATTATCATTAAGTTTTTCATACAATCTACTAGCTTTTTTATTTCCTAAGAATTCAACAAATATAAAATCTTTTCCTTTGCTGAATAGTTCATTATACCAATCTCTGAAACGATAATCGAATTTAATCTGTTCTAAATTTGTTTCTAAATCAATAAATTCCAGATTTTGAATAACCTCAGCAGGGGTAGTTATGGCATTTATCCATTGAAATTCATCAGGTATTTTTTCTAAAGTTTTCAATTTGTCGATGTCAAAAACATAAATTGACTCGTCAACGCTTAGAATTTTTAGTAGTTCATTTATAAAAGGTGAACGAATTAATTCATTTTCAGCTTCATATTTGTGATAGAAAATATATAGTTTTTGTTCATTACTATCAAGTGATGAAGGGTTATTTGTAAGGAATTGGTAAAATAGCATTCTTTCCGCTTCTATGTGTTTTTCTTCACTTTCTTTTAATTCTTTACCGAGAAATGATTCAGTTTTGTATGGAATAGGGAATTGACCGTCGTTTGCTGAACATAGAATGAGAACTTTATAAGGAATACCTCTTGACTGTTCAATAGATGTTACTGTAACGCCGTATTTGTATTTTTCCAGGATTTGATATTTGCCATTGCCTAATATTGTTTTGAATTGTCGAACAAGATCAGCGAATGAAAATATTTTATCGGGATATAGCTCTTTTAGAATAGTTTTCATTTCATCTAGTAAATTGATGATGAGTGTAAGTGCTCTGCATTCTTTCTCTATTTCGTCGAGTGTGAAATTAGCTTCTATCGGGCTTTCTAAGAATGTTGCCCTTTGTGAATAAAATGTATTGATTAGATTTTCTCTTATTTTTAATTGATTAATAATATCTTTTGTTATAAATTGATAAAAATTATCCGGTTTTAATTTTTTTGGTAAATCCTTAAATATTTCTTTTAATATTTTTATATCGTTGAAAGCCTTTTGGTATCGTTTAATTTTATTTTTTATGTCATAAAAATCATAATTTTCATTTTCATAGTCAGTGACTGATTGATTTTCCCAATAATTTAATCGGTTTGAAATTCTATGTTCCCAGAAATCAAGACCCAAGCCGTATGTGTTATTAATTTTTAATTCAATAGCAACGGAGTAAAGATTATCTGGATTTATTGTATTTCCTTTTTTATCATTGAATGTGAGATATTTACTTTTAAGTGCTTTGTTTAATTTTTCACGGCTAAAATTATGAGTTATAGCGTCAAGAACATTAATAATAGCAACAGATATTGGAGATTGGGAAAGGTCGAATCTATCGGTAATATTAGCTGGTATTCCAGTGATTCTGAAAACATCGCGGAAAATATTTGAATAAAGCTCAGGTTTTCGCATAAGAACGCAGATTTCATGCAGTGGTATTTTATGAATCTGATTATACCAGCGAATTAATTTAGCAATTGAAAAAACTTCGGTCGTTTTATCTGGTGTGGAAATAATTTTTATTTGATTTATAAAGGTTTTATTTTCAAGATTTTGTTCAGTATTGAATAACCATTTTCTTAAATACGTACTTTTAGAATGAAGAAATTTAGTTGGAAATTTTTCTTCTAAGTTAATATTACAAAATCCAGCTAACTCTAATTTATGAAGGGTATCTAATAAATTCCCAAAAAGTGGACCATTAGCTTCTGAATAGTCAATGTATATTATAATAGGGATTAAACTACTTGAAAAATGAGATAGAAATTCAATTTCAGGTTGCCTAAACTGACTAAAACCTGATAAAGTTATAATACTATCTTTTGAGAATAAGTTATTTAATGGATGATGTGAAATTTTTTCTCTTTTTGTTAAATCAGTATATGGGTAAGTAAGTGGTACAATTTGTAAATATTCATTTACAAGTCGTATTATGTCGTGTTGGTCGATGAGTTTATCACCGAGTAGTTGTTGGTAATTGTTGTAAAGTTTGTAAATATCTTCATAACGGCTTTTATCGAAAATTTCACTTGTTTGATGTTCAGAATACAACTCCTGCCTAATAGCATCTGCATAAATACCATCAGACTTAAGCCCCATAATTATATTTGACATTTTTTGAATTATGGCAGTTGATATGTGATTGTTCTGATAGAAACTAAAATCAGCTCTTTTAGCGGCTTCTTCGAACAAATATACCTTTAAACTATCGGAAATAAGCTTGTAATTGACATTTTGGTAAATTAATTCAAAACAGTGCTTGACAAGCGAATGTAAAGTAAGAATATTAAGCTTTGAAAGGGGTTTGTTGTGTAAACTAAAGTATTTTTGTATAATTTTTCTTTTGTTGTATCTAACAAGTCTTCCGGTTGGAAGAACGATGAATAATTTTTCGAGCGAGTTATTCTGGATGAAAATATCAATGAGCCCGTTTAAATCGTAAGTCAAAGAGCTTTCAGGAATTAAATTATTATGCAGTATATGAGCCATTTAGGAATTAATATTTTCTAATTACAAGTGTATTTGTCAACCATCGCAACATTTCTACTCCTCGATTGATATTTAGCTCATCGAGTTTTTGGAGTGATTTATCGTAAAAGTAATGAATTCGTTTTATTGTGTCGTTGAAAATATCATACTTTGCGAACAGTTTTAAAATATGAGATATTTTTTCGCCAGTTAATCCATTGTTTTTATAAAATTCATGCATTAGAATTTTATCTTCTTCAGAAGCTTGAGGATCATTTTGAATTTTTTCTCTTGCTGTAATAATCATATAAGTTTTTTTGCCTTCGATAATATCTTTACCTATTTCTTTGCCCAGAGTTTCTTGATTTGATGTTAGATCAAGCAGATCATCCTGTAATTGAAAAGCTATGCCTAGAAACTTAGCGAAAAATCTTATTATATCAACGGTGTTCTCATCAGCGTTTGCATATAAAGCACCAATTACTGCTGATGATTCAAGTAAACCGGCAGTTTTTTTCTCAATCATTTCCAAGTATTGATTGACGGAAACATTAGAATCTGAATTATACTTCATATCGAGTGCCTGACCTTCACATACTGTGATAAGGGCTTTAGTGAATTCATTTAAAATATCCTGAGCTTTTATCTGAGCTGAATGTTGAGGGAGAAGTTTATAAGCCATTCCGACCATTACATCGCCTGATAGTATAGCATTGGCTGTTCCAAAAGTGATATGAACAGTATTTATACCACGACGAACGTTTGAATTATCCATAATATCATCGTGTATGAGAGTAAAGTTATGCAATAATTCAATAGCACATGCACAATCAATTGCTTTATATGGATCTCCACCGGCTGCTTCGCAGGAAATCATAGTCATTATTGGTCTTATTCTTTTACCTCCGGCGGATAATATATATCTTACAGGTTCATAAAGATTGATTGGTTCTTTAATTTTTGATATCTGTGAAAGTCGTCTTTCTATAGCAGAGTGATAGTCTTTGAAAGTATTATTGTAATCCATAAGTATATCATTTATATTGAACGTATATAATATTTTCCTGGTAATTGTCTAATTAAACCTTTAAATTCCAAATTTAATAATTTAATTAGTAAATCTGAAATTGGAATGTTCAGTTCAATTGCTATATCATCTACTTGTCTGGGTTCACTATCAATAAATTTGTAAATTTTTTCTTCTTCATAATCTTCAAAATCTAAACTAAGTTGTTGTTCGGGCTTTAATTTTAATGAATCTTTCCAATTAAGCTCATTAAATATCTCTTCAGGCGTATTAATTAATATTGCTAAATTTTGTTTAATCAACATATTAGTACCGCGACTTTTTTCTGAGTTGATGTTGCCGGGTATTGCAAATAATGTTCTATTTTGATCGCAGGCAAATTTTGCAGTAATTAATGATCCGCCCTTTAAACCGCTTTCAATAACGAGCGTAGCATGAGAGATGCCACTTATTATTCTGTTTCTTTGTGGGAAGTAGCCTCTTTTTGCTGTAGTTCCCGGAGGATGTTCTGATATAATTGCACCACCATTTTCCAATATCTTTTCAGAAATTTTCTTTGCATTGCTTGTAGAGATGCAATCTATACCGGAAGCAATTATTGAATAAGTAACACCATTGTTTTTGATAGCCGCTTGATGAGCATAACTGTCAATACCAGGTGCCAATCCGCTAACTATGATAATTTCGTTTTTAACCAAATACTCAGCAAATTTTTCAGTCACCATTTTGCCATAACTGGTAGATCTTCTCGTTCCAACGATGGCGATAGATTTTTCCTTTTGGTTTTGAATATTGCCCTTTACGTATAATATAAGTGGAGGATAGGAAATTTCTTTTAGCAAAGGGGGGTAGTTAATATCCCAAAGTGAGAGAATGCTAATAGATAATTTGGTGCAATCTTCGAGAATTCTCTCGATATTGTCCTTTGCTGATGCTGGACTGCTATAAATACCAGGTTGAAGAAAATAAAGATATTTTGAGTCTGAATTTAAAAATTGTTCAAGATCATTATATGATTGAATAATATGGGAGATTATTTTACTTGTAAACTTTGAATTACTTGTTAAAAAAAGAATATCTCCAGCAGACCAAGTATTTGTCATGGACATTGGAAAAATTCCAATTTGAATAAAAAACAAATTACAAAAAAATCTGAAATTGTAGAGCCTAACTAAATTATTGATCTATTTGGAAGTAAAAAGTAACTTTAAATTTTTGGATAGCCAAGACGATATAAAGTATAGAATATTTACAATATTTAATAAATTAAAATAAGTTTAATATAGTTGACTTTTTTTATAAATAAAATTTATTTTTAAAGAAATGAATCATCCAATATATATAATAAATAGAATATCTTGCTAGTATTAATTATTTATCTCAGATTAAGATATGGTTTAAAAATTGTGTTTGGAAGTTAAGAAAAATGTTTTTAAATTAAGATTAATGATTTTTCATATATTAAATATTATTAATTAAAATAAATTGTATTATATTTTTGGGGGTAAACATGAAAAACTTGATTCGATTTTTTTTAGCAATTGTTTTAATCAGCCTCACTTTGTATTCACAACAACCTCTTGAGCAACCTCTCAGCAAAGCCTATATTGAATATATGAAAGCAACACAGAACGGAACAATTATACAGACAACTGATGAAGGTTATACATTAGGTTTTATGCCGACGCCATATCCAGTTACAATTGATTTACCTTCGAAATATTTTGATAAAAAGGATAAAATTCAGGCGCCCTCGTATTATGATTTACGAAATGTTAATGGAACATCCTATGTATCTAGCGTCAAAAATCAAGGTAGTTGTGGATCGTGCTGGGCATTTGCTGCTATTGCTGCAGTTGAATCTAGAGAAATGATTGAGGGATTAGGTATGAGAGATTACTCTGAACAAAATGTAAAGAATTGTCATGAATTTTATTGGGGGCATTGCGACGGGGGAAATGAGGAAATTGCAGCTGCTTATATGGTAAGAAATGAAGGTCCTTTGAGAGAAACTGATGATCCTTATAATATTTACAATAGCAATTGTAATTCAAATTATACTCCACAAAGTACCTATTTATCAGCGTGGTATTTACCAAATCGTAGGGTAAATGGCTATCAGGACGTTTTAAAAGATATGATAATGCAATATGGTGCTATTTTTACAGCAATGTGTTGGTATAATACTGCTTATAATCCAACAACAAAGTGTTATAATTATCAAGGTGCTGCTTGGGCTAATCATGCGATAGCAGTTGTGGGATGGGATGATAACAAAGACATGAGCAGTGTGGGAGCGACAATCCCAGGTGCATGGATTTGCAAAAATAGTTGGGGAACGAGTTTTGGTGATAATGGTTATTTTTACATTTCCTACCAGGATAGATATATGAACGATGTATTGCTTGTATACCCGGATAGAATGAATTTTAATTCTAATGGCAAATTATATATGTATGACCGTCTCGGTGCTATTTCAGGCACGGGATATTCAGGTAATCAAGGGTATGCTCTGGTCAAATTTGTTGGTAGTGGCAATCACAACCTGACTCATCTATCTACTTGGATTCGTGGCTCAAATACATATGTAACATTTGAAGTATATGATAACTTCACTAATGGTACTTTGAGCGGTTTATTAGGTTCAATTTCACAACAATTATGTGAATTTCCCGGCTATTATACTTTTGAACTTCCCCAACCAATTATGTTAACTCAAGGTAATGATATATACATTAAAGTAAAATATGCTTGTACTTCTACAGTATATTTTATTCCGGTTGAAAGGGTAGTTACTAATTATGCTTATCCTACAATAGAAAGTGGTGTATCTTGGATAAGCCAGAACGGTATAAACTGGACCCCAATTGGTGCTAATACATCCTATCCTTGGGATTTATGTATTAGAGCATATGGTACATCTGATCCATTACAATTAGCTGCTCCTACTCTTACTTTTCCACAAAACAATGCAACAAATGTATCATTAACGACACTGCTGGATTGGAATGATGTCCAAACTGCAACTGGATATGATTTGCAATTGGCTGCAAATAGTAATTTTGAAAATCCAATCATCAACGTCAATAATTTAACAAGTTCTCAATACAGCGTGCCATCGGGTTTATTGCAAAATAATAATATTTATTATTGGCGCGTAAGGTCCAAGCGTAATGCTGAGTTATCGCCATGGAGTACTGCACAATTCAGTACTTTGAGCAATATTACACCTCCTGTATTGATTATGCCAGGGAACTTGGCAGAAAATGTATCAGTTACCCCTACTTTTATGTGGAGCAGTGTTGCAGGAGCAGAGAATTACGATTTTCAATTATCAACCTCACCAACGTTTGAAACAATAATTTTATTTGCTAATAACCTAATAAGCACTCAATTTACAATAAATGGTACTACATTAAATTTTGAAACCACCTATTACTGGCGTGTAAAGGCTAAAGGCAATGGTTTGACATCTAATTGGAGTAATGCTGAATTTAAAACAGGAAGCTCAATTTCGCCACCTCAAATTGTATATCCAAACAATCAACAAGATGTTCCATTATTCCTAACACTTGATTGGACTGATGTAAACGGAGCTGTATGTTATGATGTTCAAGTAAGTACAAATCAGAGCTTCTCTACAATTACGATTAATGTACAGGATTGCCAAACTTCGCAATACTATATTAATTCAGGGATTTTGAATGCAAATACAACATATTATTGGAGAGTGAGGGCAAAAAATAACTCAAATGTTAGTAGTTGGGCTCAGTCATCATTCAGGACTATTAATTCTTTAACTGCGCCGACATTGCTAACTCCAAGTAATAACAGTAGTAATCTCTCGATACAACCAGTTTTTGATTGGTCGGATGTACCTGGTGCAAATAGTTATGTGATAGAAATTTCAAGGTCAAATAACTTTTCACAAATCGAGTTTCAGAAAACAGGAATAACATTATCGCAATTACAAACTACAGAGATTCTATTGGATTATTATACAACTTATTATTGGAGGGTCAAATCAGTCTCGGGTAGTGCTGAAAGCTCATGGTCAAGCATATTTAGATTTACTACTATGAGAATGCCGACACCTACACTGATTTCACCAACATTTAATGCGAGAAATGTATCTTTAACTCCTAAACTTGATTGGTATGATGTTTTAGGAGCTGATTATTATTCATTGCAGGTTTCAACAGATAATAACTTCAGAAATCTTGTCATCAATTTGAATAATCTTACTGAATCTGAATATAATGTTCCAACTGGACGTTTGAATACTTTAACTACTTATTACTGGCGTGTAAGCGCTACCAAAGGTACTCAGACAACAAGCTGGTCTTCGAGATGGTCATTTACCACTGAAAATCTGCCAGGTCCAGTATTAGTTTCGCCTTCCAACGGGGCAAGCGGTGTCTCCTTAACACCTACTTTGAGTTGGAATCAGGTTAATAATGCAACAAGCTATGAATTACAAGTTTCAAGTAATTCATCTTTTTCGAGTACAATAATATCTCAGACTAACCTTACTTCCACTTCCTACAATGTGGGTGAAAATCTTTTAAATCCGCAAACTTTATATTATTGGCGGGTTCGATATAGAAATGGGAATGAGATTAGCAATTGGTCATCAAGTTCATTTACAACTTTATCATTAGCTAATAGTCCTACGCTTTTGTCTCCAAGACATTGGGCTACATTTGAGGAAATTAATCCTAAGCTCGATTGGGAGGATCTAAATGGAGCAGTGAGTTATGTGCTACAAGTAAGTACAAATAATACGTTTACAAACTTAATCTTTGAAATTACGAATTTAAGTGAATCGGAATTTCAAATTCCAAGGGATACGCTATATTATTTATCTTATTATTATTGGCGTGTATATGCTATAACAAATAATAATCAACGTACGAACTGGTCTAGTTGCTGGACTTTCAGAACTAAGCCTGTACCAAAGCCTACTCTTACGTTACCGAGGAATTTCTCAACCGGAGTTACTTTAACACCTACTTTACTATGGGATGAAATTAGTGAAGCATCAAGCTATATTGTTGAAGTTAGCACGACAAATACTTTTGCTAATACTGTTCTTTCACAAAGTGTGAGCACGAATTCTTATACCGTTACTTCGGGTACATTAAATTACGGCACGCAATATTTCTGGCGGGTTAAAACAGTTGCAAGAGGACAAGAAAGTCAATGGTCTGGTGTATTTAATTTCACAACAAGGCAAGCAAAAGATGTTGCTGAAACAAATGATTTTGATCCAAAAATAAAACTACCCTATGATATTGAGGTATTCCCAAATCCAACAACGGATGTATTAAATATCAAAGCTAATTTTGGTAATAAGGTTAATATAAAAATCTTTATAACAGATATTTCAGGCAGGAAGTTATTATCTTATAATGCGGGCAATGTATCAAATTATGAAGATCAATTCTATCTTAGTGGATTGCCAGGGGGTATTTATATCTTGAGGGTAATTATAGATGATAAGTATGAAATTATAAAAAATGTGGTCAAGCACTAATTATTTCATTCGTAACTACTTAGGGCTGTCAAATTTTGACAGCCCTTTTTTTATTTCGTAACAAACAATTGCTGATGCTGCAGAGACATTAAGAGAATCTATATTAACTATTGGGATACAGACGATTTCATCGCTCAATTTCAATATCTCATCATTAATTCCATTGGCTTCATTTCCAAAAATTAAGAGAGCACGGTTCGGAAAATTAAACTTGTCTATAAGTTTTGCATTTTGATTTATTTCAATGCTGATAATTGAATAATTATTTTTTTTTAATTGCTCGAAAACCCCTGGAAGTGAATGAATCGATTTATGTTTTATATTGAAAATAGCACCCATTGAAACTCTAACTGATCTTCTTATGAATGGATTACAGGAATTTTTGTCATATATGAATGAATTTATTCCGAAAGCAACAGAGTTTCGTATAATAGAGCCGACATTTTCAGCATTGTTAATTCCGTTAAGTCCAATTATTATATTGCCCATTTCCTCTAATGGACTTTCATTTGGTTGTTTGGAGAGTGCCATAATTCCTGTATGATGCTTAAATCCAATAATTTTGTTTGTTAATTCTTTGTCCGCAATGAATATTTGATTTTCAATGATATTTTTTCTTTTTATTATTTCTTGATTTTGGCTGTAGAATTCGGGTGTGATCAATAATGATACAATGTTCAAATCACTGTTAAGTAATTTCAGAACGTTTCTTTTACCTTCGACGAGGAACAGTTTTTCTCTTAGATGAATATCCTGGTTGTATCTCAATTCTCTGTAAAATACTATACGTTCATCATTGATTGTATTTAAAATAATCATAAGCTATAACTGAGGAGATTTTATTATTCAAAATTAAAAAAGACGTTCAAAATGAACGTCTTTTTTAAATTATTTTAACTTAGTATCAAATATTGATGATCCTAATTTTCATTCCCTTTTATGCCAAATACGGTTTCAATTGCCTTTAAATAATCATTTTTGGACATAGCACCGATAGCCATTTGTGGTTTACCATCGACAGGGCAGAAAAGAACAGATGGAATGCTTGATATACCAAAAGCAGCAGCGAGTTCTTGTTCTTTGTCAGTGTCGATTTTATAGATGTTAATCTTACCTTTAAATTCCTTGTCTAATTCTTCCATTATTGGTGCGATCATCTTACAAGGTCCGCACCAATCTGCGTAAAAATCAATGATACAAGGTAGTTCACCTTTGTAATTCCATACTGTGTTGTTTTCGTAATCGAAAACTTTTTCCAAGAATGTTTGTTTTGTGAGAAATTCCATGTAGTCTCCATTTTTTGTTGATAATATATATATGAAGACGAATGAAGAAGATTATATTGCTATTTAGCAATATATTTTTTATTAAAATATACTTTCATCATCATCTTCGCCGTAATTTTCAAAAGAATCGTCAATAAATTCGTCAGGTATTGTATTTAATTCATCATCGATAAATTCATTTTCATCTTTGTTATCATCATAGTTATCGTCGTAATTTTCATCATAGTTTTCATCATAGGAATCATCAAGAATTTCGTTATTAAGGAAATCGTCATCGTAATTTGCCATATCTTCCTCAGGTTTGTTAATAATAATGTTGGTGTTATGTTCATTATTCGAATGATTAACGACTGATAATAATATTTCTTGTTTATTTTCATCAAAAAGTTTTTCTTGATCATTGGATTCTTCTAATTCTGTTATTTCGGGTAATTCTTTTAATGAGTTTAGACCGAAAGTCTTCAAAAATTCATTTGTAGTAGCATATAGCAAAGGACGACCAATCACATCTTTGCGACCGATAATTTTTATTAATTTTTTTTCGATTAATGAATTTATAATTTCAGATGAATTTACTCCCCTTATAGAGTCAATTTCAGGTTTTGTAATCGGTTGTTTGTAGGCTATGATAGCTAATGTTTCCAAAGCTTGCTGAGATAATTTTCTTTTTGGATTAATTTTAAGTACCTTAGCAATTAATTCAGCATATTCGGGTCTTGTGGCATATTGCCAACCACCAGCAAATTTAACAATTTGGAATGGGCGATTTGTTAAAATCAAGTCTTGGTTTATTTCATCTATTAATCCTTGTATATATTCCTCTGATATGTTGAGCTTTGCGAAGAATTCAACCTCATTGTGATCAGTTTCTATTTCAATATAATTATCATTGTGATTATTCCCGTTTGAATTATTAAAGAGCAGCATTTTATTCAGTTTTTTCTGTGACAATGGCTCATCGGTTGAGAATAAAAGAATTTCCAGAGTGGTTTTTTGTTCTTCACGTGATAATTTGAGAAAATCAGATATATTATTTTTTTCCATGTCTTTAATATTAATTTAAAGTTGGCATTAATCCAACAGAAAAATCTTCAAAATTTGAATCTTGTCGTATATATATCTTTTTAGTTTTAACAAGTTCTAATAAAACAAGAAAGAGGACAATCAATACATTTTTAGGGCGATTCATAGCTAATTTTGAGAATTTGATACGTTTTCTTTTTTCCAGATGTTGCATAATCTCTTGTTCAGCTTTACTATAATCGAAATCATCGATTAATATTTGATGGCTAGTTGATTTTAATTTAGATTTTTGCAATGCTTTTTTCAAGGCTTTAATCAATGACATAATTGATAAATTATACATATTTAAGGATTCAACAAGTTGGGCATCAGCATCAAAAAGGTTACGGTACAGAATGAACTGATTTTTTTGCTCTAAAAAAGCTAATTTTTTCCCTAAGGCTTTATATTTTTTATATTCAATAAGTTGATTTACAAGTTCAGTTCTTGGATCTTCTATTTCTCCAGTTGAGTTATTGAGTTTCCGAGGTAGAAGCATTTGACATTTTATGTACATTAATAATGAAGCCATATAAATAAATTCGCTAGCGACATCCAAATCCAATTCTTGCATAAATTTTATGTATTTTAGGAATTCTTCAGAAATACGAGCAATTGGTATGTCGTAGATATTAATTTCTTCTTTTTTAATAAAATAAAGAAGTAGGTCGAATGGTCCTTCGAAATTTGGTAAGCAAATTTTATACATTTATTTTGTTCATTTGTTCGTTAAAGGCAATGTTCGATTAATCTTCTTCGGCGGTCAATCAAGTCTTTTAATTCATAAGCCATATTTTCATTTACCTCAATAGCAATCGGGTAAACAAATTCTAATGTTTCTTCTAGATAATTTTTTATATATTCTTCGCTGAAAATGTCTCTATGCAAGTCGGTTAAATTGCTTATTCTATCGGCTACTTTAAGAATTTTTGCTCTTGTTGACCCGCTGTTAGCAATTCTTTTTAAATAATCTGATTTAGATTCACCATTTCTTGTAACTTCCAGAACCAGTTGCAAAACTTCATAACCGTCGCTGTCAATGGAAATTATATCGTCATAGTTAACGTTTCTAGCATCCTCTATTAAATCGTGAATTATAGATGCTTTGAGCAATATTGGATCAACGTAGTGATAATCAATCAAAATAGCAAATGTTGCCATAGCGTGGCGAAATTGATTGCCACCAACTTTACGTGAATAGCCTATTAACTCTGTAGCTTTTTGTATATATGGGGCTACAACAAGATTTTCAAGTTGTGTTTTTTCCTCATTATTCATAGCTCAAATTTAGTAATAATGTTACTAATAAAATTTACATGTTTTCCACATATAATCTTGGAACTCTTTCCTGTAAAGACGTTAGAATATCATAGGGAATTGTTGAATTTTGGTATGCTATTTCAATTGCGGATATAGAATTCAGTCCATCGCTACCAATAAGAATGACTTCATCGCCGGATTGCACGGGATCAAAACCGATATTAACGATTGATTGATCCATACAAATTGTTCCAATTAATGGATATTTCTTACCATTAATGATACATTCGGTGCTACCATTAACTGAATATGGGAATCCATCGCCATACCCGATAGGAATTGTACAAATTCTTGTTTTAGTTTGTGCAATGAATTTGCGATTATAACCGACCGATTCACCTGCATTGAGTTCTAATATTCGATTTACACGTGTTTTTAGAGTTAAGATGGGTTCAAACGGAAATTTTTTTGTTTCGCTCAAGTCGTAGCCATACAAAGCAATTCCCGGTCTAATCATATTGTAAACCGATTGCGGATAATTTATTATAGCGGCACTATTAGCAGCGTGGATATATCTAAATTTTATTCCTTTTGAATTGAAATCTTCCAAAACATTGTTAAATAGCTCTATCTGATGTAATGTAAAGGAAGTATCTTTTTCATCTGATGATGTAAAATGAGTGCAAATTCCAATAAAATTTATATTTTTAAGTTTTACAGCTTTATTATAGAATTGAAATGCTTCTTCTGGGCGGATTCCATCACGGTTCATACCAGTATTAATGAATAAATGTGTATTAATTTTCTTTTGATATTCATCGGCAAGCGAATTCAGTTTAGTTAATATTTCAATTGAATTGGCAATTATTTCTAAATTATGTTTACAATAAGCTTCGAGTTCAGATTCGTTTGGGGTTACAAGCACTAAAATTGGTTTAGCTATACCTGCTTCACGTAATTTTATACCTTCGGAAACAAAGGCAACGCCAAAATAATCAGCACCCATATTTTGTAAAGCAGTGGAACATTCAATCAAACCATGTCCATAAGCATTAGCTTTAACAATTGCCATTAGAGCTGCTTTTGGGGCAAGTTTGCGAAGTATGTTGTAATTACTTTTTAATTTAGATATATCTATAATCGCTGTAGTACTTCTCATTTATATGCTGCATATTAAAATTTCACAAAACTAATGAATTTATTTGAAATTTTATTATTTTGTTTTAATTTTTTTGTTAAAATTAGAAAAATGAATAAAAAAGCGTTAGTCTGGCTAATTTGCTTATTACCTATAAGCTGTTCATCAGTTAAGATTGATTGCCCGGATTTATTGATTGATGGTATTAGCACGGCAAAATTTAATTCTCCTTATGATGATTTATTCCCTGTTATTCACGATGATAATCTATATTTTCTTTCCAATAGGGAAAGTAAGAAGGATGATTATATTTTATATTCAATAAATATTAATGATTATAAACCTAAAATATCAAAAGAGTTTATGTTTTTATCAGCCATGAGAGCTACGCAACTTTCGTTTTTTTTTGATTCAATAAGTAATCTCAAGGAGTTGTATTTTAGTGCTTTGAATCGGTCAGGAAAAGCTCTTCATTCCGATATTTTCTATTCTTTTAATAAAGGCAATGGTTGGTCGCATCCTGTAGCCTTAGAGATCAATACTTCGCATTTTGAAGCATATCCATCTATCAGTCGGGATGGAAAATTTTTAGTTTTCTGTTCTGATAGACCTGGTTCTGTTGGTGAGATCGATTTATACATAACCGAACGAATAAACGGAAAATGGACAGAACCTAAAAATCTTGGTTATGAAATTAATTCAATTCATTCGGAAATTACTCCTCATTTTTATGGTGATAAATTATTCTTTGCTTCCAACATTAATTCCAATAATAGTTATGATTTGTTAGTTTCTGATTTTGATAAAGGTGTAGTTCGTAATCCGCGAAGATTATCTCCTCCTTTTAATTCCGAAGCTGATGAAAAAAGCCCATTTATTTATGACAATATGCTGTTTTTTACAAGTAATCGCCCCGAAGGATGCGGTGGATATGATATATATGCTTTTCAGTATTGCCTTGATGCAATTTTGGAGATAAATATTATTGTATCAGATAAATTTAAAGGGCATTTTGGTATTTTATCCATAAAAGATGATAATAGTGTTTTGATAGATTCAAAAGTATTGAATGAATCAAATGTAAAAATTAAGCTTTCGCCTGAATTAAGATATGAAATTTATTACAAACATCCTTGTTTGAATGAAAAAGAAATTAAAAATATTTTATACGTGCCTTGCTCCGATACTGCAGTTATAAAATATGTCTATGATATTGAAATACCTGATATATATGAAGAATTCACGTTTGAAGAGTATAAAGTACCATTTTTTGTAACAGGTTATTATTTACCGAATGTAACAAAAAATTTAGAAAATTTGAGAATGAAATTTTCTTATAATTTAATTGGTAATACAGATTCAACAAGGTATATAGAAAATCCCGGACCGAAATATGATGAATACGCACCAGTTGTCGAAAAAGCACTTGAAGACGCGAAAAAATTTATTGTTGAAAAAATATCTTCCTTGCAAGGTGAATGTGTCAAAGATGATGCTAAACTTGAGATTAAGTTATATGGTTTTGCTGATCCACGCCAAATATCATCACTTGCCAGATATGATGGACCTCAGATTGATGATTCAGAATTGAATTTTTCAGTTGCAAGAGGAGAGGTTATGACGAATGATTTGTTATCAAAGTTAAGAGCTTATTTCACTGCTGATTACATCCGTAAATCAATTTTAAGTGAATATGGAGATATTTTACACAAAAATAAAGTCATTTGGATAATCGAGGGTAAAGGTATTGACGAAACTCCTTCTTTAGCGTATGAATATAGAAGAAGAGTGAGTATAAGTATCTCTATTAAATAGCCACAATACAATACAATTAAGTAAAATTCATTGTGAATATATTTTTATAGTAATATATTTGAAACTTATTAAATTTACAGATTACTCTAAACAAAAAAAGGAAGGCAGTATGAAAGCATTTGAAAATCAAACACCTTATGATTTTACAATCAAACAAAACATTGATAAACAAAAAAAAGCACTTGAACAAGTTCGCAAGAATTTTGGTAAAGAATATCCTAATATAATTGATGGGAAAGAGGTATATACCGTTAAAAAAACAAAATCATACAATCCAGCTCATCCATCAGAATTAATCGGAACATTCCAGAAAGCAGGCCAGAAAGAAGCTGAAATGGCAATTAATGCTGCTCTTAAAGCCTTTGAAACTTGGAAATATACATCAGCTAAAGAAAGGGCAGATTACTTATTTAAAGCTGCTAAAATAATGAAAAAGAGGAGATTTGAAATAAATGCTTGGATGATAAGTGAAGCTGGTAAAAATTATGCTGAGGCAGATGCTGATACTTGTGAAGCAATAGATTTTTGCGAATTTTACGCCCGTGAAGCAATCCGTTATGGTCAGGATCAACCTCTGACGCCATATCCGGGCGAAAAAAATCGTTATTTTTATATTCCCTTAGGTGTCGGAATATGTATCCCACCATGGAATTTCCCATTTGCAATTATGGTAGGTATTACATCTGCTGCTTTTGTAACAGGTAATACAGTAATATTAAAACCATCATCAGATACACCAATGATGGCGTGGTTGTTCAGTGAAATTATGAGGGAGGTAGGCTTGCCTGATGGCGTTTTGAATTACTTTGTTGCAAGCGGAGCTGAGGCTGGTGATTATCTTGTTACACATCCCAAAACGCGATTTATATCTTTTACGGGTTCAATGGAAGTTGGATTGAGAATTAATGAATTGGCAGCAAAAAAATCCGAAGGTCAGATTTGGATTAAGAGAGTAATTGCTGAAATGGGTGGCAAGGACTCGATTATCGTTGATTCTGAAGCTGATATAGATGAAGCTGTTAAAGGTGTTGTAGTATCTGCTTTCGGCTTCCAAGGGCAAAAATGCTCTGCCTGTTCGAGAGCGATTGTAGATAAAAAAGTATACAATGAGTTTATTAAAAAATTAAAAGTTGCTGTAGAAGAGCTTTCGATTGGTGATCCTGCTGAAAACTTTCCTGTCGGTCCTGTGATTAATGCCGCTGCTGAAAAAACTATACTTGGTTATATTAAGATTGGTGAAAAAGAAGGAAAGTTACTTACAGGAGGGAAAAAAGTAGAAAATTTGGATGGTTATTATTTGGAACCAACCGTATTCACTGATGTTGACCCTATGGCTAGAATTTCGCAGGAAGAAATTTTTGGTCCAGTGCTTGCTGTTATTAAAGCCAAAGATTTTGATGATGCTTTGAAAATTGCTAATAATACTATTTATGGGCTAACCGGTTCCGTTTATTCAATGAATAGAGAAAAACTCGATAGAGCAGCTAAGGAATTTCACGTCGGGAATTTGTATTTTAACAGAAAATGTACTGGTGCTATAGTTGATGTGCATCCATTCGGCGGATTTAACATGAGTGGTACTGATTCAAAAGCTGGTAGCAGAGATTATCTGATGTTATTTTTGCAAGGTAAATCTGTTTCAGAGAAAATAACAAGGATTACAAAACGTAAATAGCAGTATGAAAACTGTAATTAAAATTGTCATCGGAACTTTGACAGGTGCTGCTCTTGGTTTTGCCTATTACTACTTCATTGATTGTAATAGTGGAGCTTGTCCAATAACTTCGAATCCGTATATTTCGATGTTGTACGGTGCTTTGTTCGGTCTAATACTTACATATCCAACAAAAAGTAAGAATGAAAAACAAACTCAAGATAAAAATCGATAAAAACATTAGTATTGAAGATTTAGTCGGTCAAATCCCCGATGCTGTAACTTATTTAATGGATAAAGGTATAAGGTGCCTCAGATGTGGTGAACCTATCTGGGGCACTTTAGAATCAGCCGCAAAAGAAAAAGGTTTTACTGATCAGGAGATCGAAAAATTTGTAGAGGATATTAATGCTTTGTTGGATTTATAATTTTCACCAATCTTAACTTTCCTTTCAAAATCATATAATTAGAAATAAATAAGAAGATGAATAAATTAACAAACAATGATTTGATTTTGTAAATACTGTTTAATCAGTAAAGTTATATTGAAAACTTACTGATAAATTTTATGCAGGTTTTACATAAAATTCGAAGATAAAGAATTAGTTATTCTCTTATTCTTTGGCTTGTTCCTGGTTTTTAGCTTTTAAAATTTCTCTTTTCTTACGTAATTCTTTTCTACGATAATATCTTTCTGTAACTGTTTTAATATGATTTTTGACAGCTTCTTCGATTTCTGGTTGGGTTTTTCCTTTAAAAGCTAAATGTCTTCTTAAAAATATCCCTTTATAGCTAAGTAGTTTAGAGACAATATGAGTTGGTTGAGCACCAACATCAAGCCAATGGATAGTTTTATCGGGGTCAACTTCAATTGTGGATGGATGAGTATGTGGATTATAATATCCCAACCTTTCAATGAATGCACCATCTCGACGTTTGCGTGAGTCAACCACAACGATATCATAAAATGGTTTGTGAATTCTGCCTTTTCTTCTTAATCTGATTTTGACCATTATTTCACCAATATATGTTTTAAATAATAATTAATTTCCAAATCCAGGAGGTAAATTGAAATTTTTCAGGAAATTTGCTTTACCGCCGCGTGCAATGTTTTTCATCATTTTTTGCATATCTTCGAATTGTTTAATCAGGCGATTAACATCTTGAATTGTAGTACCACTCCCATTAGCAATTCTTTTTCTTCTGGAACCATTTAATATTTTTGGATTATTACGCTCTTGTTTTGTCATTGATTGGATAATAGCCTCAACCTTTGAAAATGCCTTATCATCAATGTTTATACCTCTGAGTGCTTTATCCATACCGGGTATCATGCCTAACAAATCACGTAATGAGCCCATTTTTTTAATTGTCTTTAACTGGGCAAGAAAATCCTCAAAAGTAAACTGATTTTTTCGGATTTTTTCTTCGATTTTTTTTGCTTCCTGTTGATCGATTTCGGCTTCAGCTTTTTCTACAAGCGTTAAAATATCACCCATACCTAAAATTCTGGATGCAATGCGTTCAGGATGAAAAGGTTCAAGCGCATCAATTTTTTCACCGATTGATGCAAATTTTATTGGTTTACCAACAACTGAAAGCACAGATAATGCAGCACCACCGCGTGTATCCCCATCTAATTTAGTGAGTACAACCCCAGTTAGCGGCAGACGCTCATTAAATGCTTGAGCAGTATTAACTGCATCTTGCCCAATCATTGCATCGCAAACAAAAAGTGTTTCAGTGGGTTTAACAGCTTTTGCAATATTTTCTACTTCCTGCATCATTTCTTCATCTATTGTCAGTCTTCCAGCCGTGTCAATTATTACTGTATCTCTTCCAAATTTTTTTGCGTATGAAATTGAATCAGTCGCAATTCGGACCGGATTGTTACCTTCTGCTGAATAAACAGGTACTTTTATTTCTGAAGATAGTTGTTTTAATTGTTCAATTGCAGCCGGTCGGTATATATCAGCTGCAACAAGAAGTGGTTGCTTGCCTTTCTTCCTTAAATTTTTTGCTAGTTTTGCACAAAATGTTGTTTTACCCGAGCCTTGAAGTCCTGCTACTAAAATAACAGTAGGTGGGGTAGGTGAAAACGAAATTTCATTCATTTTACTACCCAAAACTTCTACAAGCTCATCATATACTATTTTTACGATTAATTGTTCAGGTAAAAGTTTTCCTTTGACTTCTGTCCCGATTGCCTTTTCTTTTACGTCTTCAACAAATTTACGAGCTACATTTATATTTACATCAGCTTCAAGCAATGCACGTCGAATCTCACGCATTGCTTCGGAAATATTGTCCTCTGTGATTGTAGCTTGACCGCGAAATCTTTTGAGTACTAATTCTAGTTTTTCTTGTAGATTATCAAACATTTTATGAACGAAATTCAAAACATTACAAACTACAAAAATAGTATTTTAATTTTAATTTTAAAAGAGTTAATTAGTTATTATTCGTATATATACAAATCAAAACGCCCTGCATAAAGTAGCAGGGCGTTATATTTTTTATTTTTGATAGGATTATTTTACGACAGTCAATTGACGAGTGATAAGCACTTCGCCTGATTTGACTACCAATGTGTAAATGCCGCTACTTAGTTTG
>CALHGZ010000003.1 GCA_938031175.1 Candidatus Kapaibacterium sp.
CACATTGGCGGTTCGAAGGAAAAATTCGAGATTGGGGGGGTGGATTCACCCGTTATACGTGATCCAAACACAAATTACCCATATATTCCTGGCTCATCGCTCAAAGGGAAAATAAGATCATTATTGGCTTTTGAACTTGGGTTTGAAGTTATAGAAAAAAATAACAATAATAGAGAATATAAAGACCATAGAGCGATTTACAGAATTTTCGGAACCGGAGCAAACGACGACAACAAGCAGGATGGACCCTCAAGATTGATAATTAGAGATGCTTATCCCGACGAGGAAACCATCAGAATGTGGGAAAACCTCAACACGGAATTGATATATACGGAATACAAGGGCGAAAATACTATAGACAGGCTAACTTCGCATGCTAATCCGAGATTTATTGAAAGAGTGGTGAAGGGTTCCGTTTTCAATGTTGAGTTCATTTATGGTATTTATAGAGTTGATAATGAAAAGGATGAGGAATACTTCAAATACTTTCTCGACGGCTTGAAATTGCTTGAGCATTCAGCTTTGGGAGGCAGTGGCTCAAGGGGTTATGGGCAGGTATCTTTTAAATTTACAGAACCGTTTTTGCTGACAGTTGATGATTACATAAAAGGCTCTGATGAATTCAAGGATTCATGCAAACCACACAAAGCATTAATTGAAAAAGGCAAAGAATTCAAAAAAAGATTATCTGATTTTGAAGAAAGCAACTTAGCAGAAAAGATTAAAGAAAAATACGGAAAACTGAATTGATGAAAGTTGTTCATTTAAAGCCATTAAGCAGTTTTAGAACAGAGTTACGTTCGGATACTCTCTGGGGTTTATTAATGATTGCCATAAAAAATGTCTATTCCGAAAAATACCTTGAGGAAGTTCTCGAGCAGTTCTATTCTGGTAATCCACCATTTATAAATTCTTCGGCTTTTTACTATTGGGAAAATAATAGCAAAGGAACTAACCAAAAAACATATTTTTTCCCAAAACCAATATTTAAGACATTTGATTTAAATAAAGTGACACAATCTGACGTTAAATCTTACAGAATGCACCTTGAGAAACTCAAGAAATTTAAGAAAAAGACTCAAGTTGATTTATTTACATTCGAAAGTTTGATCAATGGGGAGAAATCAGAAGCGGATTTATATAACGAGTTCAACCAAGGTGATGAAGCTTCACAAGAAATATACAGCAAAAAAGAAATTATAACAAAAAAAACGTCTCTTGATAGACTTACTACAAGCACAAAAGAGGAAAACGAACGAGGGCTATTGTTTTCGATGAACGAAATTTACCTTGAAAATGGGGGTTTATTTTTCCTTATTGATGGCGATTCATCAATTTTAGAACCAGCATTGAGATTCCTTCATCATTATGGATTCGGAGCTGACAGTAGTAATGGGAAAGGCCATTTTGCATTAGCAGATAAAATTTTAGAAGATTTTTCAATCCGACAACCCGAGCACGCAAATTTTATTATTAATTTAGGAATTTATAACCCCAAAGCAGAAGAATTGTCAGAATACAAAAAGAACGAGGATAAAATATATTATAGCCTTGAAAAAAGAACAGGTAAAATCGGGGTTACTTTTTTTGCTACAAAAGATATTTTTAAAGACTCAGTTTTGTGCTTTGGAGAGGGTTCTGTCTTTCCAAAAATTAATGATTCTAAATTCATGGGGATGATAAACGTAGTAAAGGAATTTGGCAATAAAAAAATTTATCATAACGGATTAGGTTTTATGATTAAAGCAAATTTAAGAGAGACATAATATGTCGTACAAATTAAAAATTAAGACATTAACGCCGATTCACATAGGTTCAGGAAGAACAATCGGTATTTTTGATATAAAAAAAATCGGGAATACCATTTATAGATTAAATATTGACCATTGTTTTAGATTTGTACTGGATAAGATTGGCAATGATGGATTGGACAAATTAAATCAATGGGCTGAGAAAAAATCAAAAGAAATAGACAAATATGGACAATCGAAAAAGCAAAAGGATTACCAAATTGATGTTTTTAATTTTGTTGAAAGATTTTTAAATAATAGAGAATTAAGCGAGGAATTAACTATTAAAATTCAGAATGATAAATCCTTCATTCAATACAAAATACATTCAAATAAAGAAATAAGGAAGACAGTTTCGGAAATAATAAAAACAGCAAACAATGAGCTTTATATACCCGGCTCAAGTGTCAAAGGAATGTTAAGGACGGCATTAGCTACGCAGTATATGTTAGATAATACTGACTGGGGATGGTTACTTAATGAATTGAAAAGAATTAACGGAAATTTTGAAACAAAAATTGACGGGCGAAAGAGAATTGGAAACAAAGATAAAAACATAGATGATTTTATTCAAAACCGGATTTTTAAATGCGGTTGTGAAGTATTTCGTAATGGGCAAAGAGAAATCTCATATAATGATGAAAAATACGACCTTATGAAGTTCATTCATATTACTGACACAAACTCAAAACCAGTCGAGGAAGCCGGGAGCATCATAGAACCTAAGTTATTTTTAACAAACGGCAAAGAGCAAGGACAACTAAATATTTATGAAGCAATTCAAACTGGAATAGAATTCGAATCAAGGATCAGCATAGATACAGATTATCTTCTTTCCTTAAAATCAAGATTACCAGATGTAAGAGATACCAAAGGCAATAAGATTTGGATTCAACTCGAAGAGAAATTCCAGAAATTGTTCGGATTCAATTTGAATCAGTTGAGTAAGAATAACAAGACTGATTTTGAAGAAGAAATAATTTCAAGAATAAAAAATTCAATAAAATCATTGTCAACATCAGTACTTAATAAAGAAGCAATATCAGAAAATAAAAAATTACCAGAAAACAGCGTAAAACTTGGTTGGGCAAGCCAATTTTACGGAACAACATTATTTGAAGTATTGGCAAACCCAACAGAAAAATATTTTGATAAAACCCCAGATGACCTACAGACTGTGAGAAAAACTTATTTAGATATCCTTAATAAACTCAAAATTTCCAAGAAAGAAATCAAAGACACTGGTGATTTCCCAATATCACGCAGATATAATGTTATAGGACAGAATTCATTAGAAGCTCTGGGATGGGTAGAAATAAATTTTGAGAAAGAATGAGAACTTAATGCTATGCTAATCGGATTGACATTCATCGGGACATCAAATTACACCCAAGTTAAATATCAATTCAAAGATAAAGTTGTTGAGACAAATCTTTTTCCAAAGGCATTTGAACAATTCTTTAACTTAGACGAGCTTTTAATAGTAGCAACCAAAGCAGCTGAAGAAAAACATATTAAGGATTGTGATTGCCAAACCCCTACTAAAATTATAAGTATTCCAGATGGCAGAAATGAAGGCGAGCTTTGGGAAATTTTTGAAAGAATTTATACAAAAATACCTGAAAATGCAGATTTAATCATCGATGTAACACATAGTTTTCGCTCATTACCAATTGTTACCCTTTCCATAATTCAATATTTAAAAACATTAAAAAATGTTAAAATTGAAAGAATTGTCTATGGAGCTTTTGAAGCAAAAGATGAGAACTATGTAGCACCTGTTTTCGATTTAACACCTTTTATTGATATAATTGACTGGTCTTATTCTATTTATGATTTTGTTAATCATGGTAATTCCGAATTGTTACGTGATAAAATAAATACTTTGCATAAATCAACCTACATTGATAATGCTAAAGAAAAATCAAAAAAATTATCAGGATTGGGAGAATCTTTAAATAAACTAAGCAATTCACTTGATATCGTAAGAGTAAAAGAAACATTTTCATTAACACAAAATCTATTAAAAAAGGTAGATTCTGTTAAGGATGACATTATTAGAATACCACAGTCCAAACCAATCGAACCTCTCTTAACTTTGTTTAAAAATAAATTTTCAGATTTATGTATCAATGAGAGTGAATCGTTTACCCCCAAAGGCTTTAATGCTCAAATAAAAATGCTCGAACTATATTTAGAAAATCATCAATTTATGCAGGCAATTACTTTAGCAAGAGAGGTATTAGTTTCAAAGTTAGCAATATTATTCAATAAGAATCCAATTAACCAAAGAGAGGAAATAGAGAAATTACTTAATCAACCAAGAATTACAAATGAAATTCATCCGGATGATGTTGGCAATGTTATAACTGAACTATCAGAAAACCAAAAAATAATATTAAATAATTTTACAAATACCTGGCAAAAAGTCAGAGAATTAAGAAATGATATAAATCACGCCAGTATGAGAAAAAGTTACGTAACTACCGAAAAAGCTCTGAAAAATATAGAAAAACTGATTCACGACACAATCAAGTTATTGAAAGATTATGAATAACAAAATCATTTTTAAAATAATTGACACACCGAACGAGTATCAGATTCTTGATATTTTCTTATCCGGAAATGGAATCATCCAACCATCTGATCTTAAACATTTGAAACTGCCAGATAATATTAATTTTGAGAAGGGAGTTATAATAAATGGACGTGCTCCCATCTGGTTGTATGCTTATTTAATACATGAACTTCATATATCTTCATTTGTAGGGATTTATGATCCCAGATTGGGTGGGATAATAGTACAAAAACACAAATCAATTAATTACGAAGTCGGCGATATCATCCCAAATAAAGAAATCTTAGAATTCATTAAAATGAGCAATGAGACCCTAAATATACCAGTTATAGCTTTTATAGGACCACCCCATAGCGGTAAATCGTTATTGCTTCAGGTTTTAAAGAAACAATTAAAATCAAAATTGACTGATGACTTTTTTCAGAGAGACTTTTTTGTTGTGCGTGGATGTCCTGATGGAGAGGGCGATTGGTCAGCTGAAAGCGATAGTAAAAATGTTAAGTTAATCAGGTACAAAAATAATTTCGATAATGAGTTTGTTGAAAAGGTTATAAATGATATCAAAAACCTTAGAAAAAGCAAAAAACTTGTTTTCGTTGATTGTGGTGGTAAAATTGACAGGTATAACCAATTAATTTTAAATGAATGCAGCCATTGCATAATTGTCTCAAACAAGCAAATGGATATTTATGAATGGATTGGTTTAGCTAAGTCCTGCAATAATAAAATCCTTGCAATAATTGAATCTCAGCTTGAAAAGGTATCTGAATTAATTTCTAAAGATGAACCTTTAAGGCTCAAAATTGGTTATCTTGGACGAGAAATAATAAATGAAATCCAACTTCCTGATATATTGGTTTCATCAGTTGTGAAACTTATTCGAAGCTAATTATTTTACCTATAAACATCTACCATTCCAAATCCCATTGAATTTCGCTCTCCTAGACCGCATTCATACACTATCTTTTGCATTTTTGGATTTGCTGAAATTTCAATAGGGCAAACAAAGCCTCTTACTTTTGTTTCATCATCTTCCCCTTCCTTTATTGTTATTAACTTAGTTATTTTTTTACTACCACCATATCTATTTATATAATCAAAATCTAAATTTAAATGAATTATCTCATTATAATTTTGACGATATATTAATGAATATTTGCTAATAAGATTTTTTTTTAGTTGATAAGTTAAATCTTTATCCCCAGGTTTGAAAAAATATATTGACTTCTTACCGTCTTCGGACTCCCTGACAATAGATGATACAATTGGACTCAATGCAATATATTTCATATCATGAATAAAAAAAGGAGGGGGAATTTTTATAACGTTATGAATCTTAAATTTAGCTCCATATTGCTTATTTGATATAATTATGTTCCTTGTGTTCAGAATACCATCAATAAAAGCAGGTACGATAGAGTCATCCAAGGGTGAAGAAAAAATTATTTTTAATAGACCTGACGCATGAATACAATTTCCCTCAACTTTATATTGTGAAAAGAAAATTTTAGAAAAATTGAATAATCTTAATGGTTTACCCCTTTGGTTTATATAACCATTGTCATGTAACCAAGTTGCAAATTCAGGGGAGCCATAAGAAAAAATACGATAAAATACTGAACTAAGAGGATAATGATAATTTATTGGTATTATATAGTTTTTTTTGGTTGGTCTTAGTATTAGTTCAAGTCTCATAATTCATTTTGATTGTTGATCAAATTCAAATATTACAAAATATTAAATTAAATAAAATATCTTTATGTGAAAATTCAGTCATGATTCAATCAAAGCATTTGCATTTTTCAAAATCAGGGAAGTACTCTTCAATCAATAATTATCTAGATTCCTTTATTACTGGATACCGTAAGAAATTACTTTTTTCATTAATCAATAAAAATGCAATCCAAATAAAATCATTAGAACTTTTAGAACAACTTAATATTACAATAAGAGTTCTTTTAAGGAATACATATGTTTATGACACAATTCAAAGACAAAGTTTAGTGCCAATATACTTAAAAACAGAATCAGAGGGATTTAATTTTACAATTTCTTTATAATGCTATTGATGATAATAATTTCCCTATAAATTTAATTGATGACTAAATTGAACAACTAAAAATTCTTGATATACCTTTTTATTATACTTAACCTCAAAGTAAAAGTATTCAATCAGCATCAGAAAAAGATTTCGATATTACTTCTGAAGCTGGAATTGATGCATTCATACAATAGTTAGAAAATCTTAATAATGAAGTAACTAATTTCCAAACTGAATTAGTAATAAAATATATTTAATGTTTTACAGATTCGGTTGGTTTAAAATTAAAGATTGATAAACATTATACGATTGTAGGCAGTTAAAAGAAAGATAGCTATGAATTGAAAAATTTTGTCCGGGGTTTTTATACTTCTTTAAGTCTTCCCTTTTTAAGACTATGAACCAACCAAACTTGCTTTTAGAATTTATAAAAGGTTATTATTATGTATTTCATAATTTAGATTAAATTTAAATGTAATTTTTGTTATATTTAATCACTATAAGCTCTTCAAAGCTATTTAGTCCATTCGGCACACTCTTTTTTATTCTATCGAACCATATTTTTTTTCTTAAGCAAATAATGGAAATCTTGTATTTTTTTATAAAGCATTGATGTTTTGCACGCATTAGTTCACCTAAGCTATTATTACTCTTTTTAAAGTGAATAGAATACAATTTCGTATGATATAATTCATCAAACATTCAGTTAAGTGGTGATGCCTTAAATAAGTTTTTTAATTATGTGATTTCAATAAATTCTTTAGGGTAATTCTTTCTCATTCGTTGTGATAACAAAATCATCCATATAAGTCGTGGAGTCATCGGGACCGTCTACGGTTGTTGGCATAGCCAGTACGCGAAATCCAACTCGCTCATTCTCTGGTATTGGCCAGGAGAAATTTTCGGTAATGTCGCCAATCCATTCTGCCACCTTTATCCACGGTTGATCTTTCTCACGAATCCATGCTTCATAGATACCTTGTTCACCGGAAATGTCGATATGCATACGCACCTGGTACCAGCGCCCTGCTAATAGAGGGATCTTGTTAAGGTTCTGAGAGAGTTTTTGCCTATTGGTTGGATATTCTCGATCACCCCGATAGTCGGCGCTCCAGGCATGAAGAGCAAGGTAACGACCTCCTGGTGGAGCAGGTTCTGTCTCGTAACCACCTGAACCCCAAGCAAATAGCCACTCATAATCGGTGCGACCGCCGCTACGAGAACAAGGATAGGGGCCACGGCAAGGATAAAGCACCTTTTGTCGCCACGGAAAGCGACTTTCTGGTGTAGCATAAGTCCAGAACTGAATCCAGACATTGGCGGGTACCGTTGTCAGGTCGCTTTCAGGCAAGCCCCCAATTTTTAACCAATAATCGGTCTGGCTTGTTCTAAATCCCTCGGGTGTTCGGTTAATCGAGGGCAAAGATTCCATCACTAACACCCGAGATCTGCGAACTGAATCATACCTAGTATATAAGTAGCCCGAACCGCGCTGAAAATGTGAGTTATTTGCTTTGACATCCGACCAACCATAAGCACGAAAATGGACTTCGACATTAGTACCTGAACGTGCTACATCGTACTCAAAATCATCGAAAAAACGGAGATCATTCTGTCCTCGAGTGCTCGTCCACGCGCAAAGCAATACAGTGACGTAAAATATTCCCCTTATCGCAAAGTTCTTGTGCCGATTACACCCGAACGACATATCTGATAAACAAGCGAACACTTTAGAAATTATCATTGCGATTCTCCTATAATGTAAAATAAACTACTATAACAATTCAATTTCCATTTGAAGTGAGGCTCTTGCGAGCCATCTGAAACGAACGATTTCTTACTTGAGCAGAAACATATGATGCTGCTCTATGTGCGTGCCAACATGCAGTCGGCATATATACAACCCGGGTGAATAGTGCGTAGCATCGAACTCGTTTACATGCATCCCCGTGGGCAGCCACTCATCCAGTAACGTTGCAACGGGCCTACCGAGCAGATCGAAGACCGCAAGCCGGACGTGCTCGCTTCGAGATAGCCAAAAACGGATGGTGGTTGTTGAGAAGAATGGATTTGGAAAGTTCTCCATCAACTTTCCCACTAATTCCGACTGCTCGGCTGACGAACTGGGTCCTTGCGTGTCCAGCAAGAACGCTTCGGTGCGACCCGTGGCGGCGTTGATGCCATAGCCCACGATGTAGCGCCCGTCGGGAGAGATGGCAGTGGCTTCTTCCAATAACGAACCGTTTGTTAGCAAGGAGGTGTAAGTTTGGTTCAGGTCTTCTATTCGGTTTACCTCTGTCCAGCGAATGGCATGATTTCTGTTATTGGTATGATTTGCAGTGCCTACAATAGTCGAACCATTAGCAGATAAATCCCGAGCCTGGCTCAAATTTTCACCCAACATTGTTCCAATGTCTTGGATCATGCCATTTGTCCAGCGAAAGGCTCTCAAATTGTGGTAAGCATCTCCAGACCATCCGACTATAACTGAACCATCGGCGGAAACGCTAACTGCCGAACCTTCAAAACCACTGGGAAGGGTACCCAAGTCTTGCATAACACCATTTGACCAGCGAAAAGCGCGACCTTCGCCACTTGCGGTTCTTGCCTTACCCACCACGACCGAACCGTCAGCTGAAACACTATAAGCCACGCTGTATAACCCCCCAAGTGTACCGAGGTTCTCCATCCCATTTGCAGCTGTCCAACGAAAGGCACGGTTGTTACCACTAGAGTCATATGAGCGTCCGACAACAACAGAACCATCTCTCGAAACATCATACGCCCAGCTATATCTACCCCCGAGCGTACCAAGGTCTTGTGTTCCGCCTGAAGCGGACCAACGAAATGCACGGTAATCACCGTTTGCATTATATGCCCATCCGACCACCACCGAGCCGTCGGCTGAAACGCCATATGCTGAACTATACCAGCCTCCAAGCTCACCAATGCTTTGCATCCCGCTCGAAGCAGTCCAGCGAAAAGCACGCTGCTGTCCTCCTGTATTCAGCGCCTCTCCAACTACAACTGAGCCGTCGGCCGAAACGCCATTAGCAACACTCCAGTTGCCACCGAACGTTCCTAACCAAGTCAATCTTTGCGCCTCGAGGCTTGTCAAGGCAAGTGCCCAAAGAGAAAGTAACACTAAAGTCTTTGTCAAAACTTTTACCAGAGGAACACTTAAGAAGAGAATATTGAAAACATTGTAGAAACTTATAAAAAAATTCATTTAGATTCTCCTAAAAGTAATATAACATATTATAACAGAATCAAAATTAAAAAGTTACAGTATTAAGACCGATGTATTGTAAGGTAAATTACTCCTTGCAAGAAATGAGTGCCGCTTGAGTTTCAAAGGATGGATTTCTTAAAAGTTTAATACGCAGGTTATAGTGCATTCACTCTTACACTGAGAAAGAGAATATCCAAAAATTTGAAGTGAAAAGCTGAATGGGAAAAAATATTTTTTATTATACCTTCAGTAAGTTTAATTTTTTAATAAAGTTATAAATGATAAACTAGATTATATTCATAAACTTGTAATTAATATTAGTAAATCGTTAATGATTAACGTCGTGAAATTTTAATTTTTTTTCTCATATCTTCACAAACATCTTCGTTGCATTGCCAATTCTAACATAATACACTCC
>CALHGZ010000004.1 GCA_938031175.1 Candidatus Kapaibacterium sp.
GTGGAGATGGCGGGACTCGAACCCGCGTCCGAAGAGTTTCATTTGCTGCATCTACATGCTTAGTCGTTTTTTCAATTTTTGCTTTTAGTTTAGCCAAACGACAGGCGACTAAAAGCTATCGGACTAGTTTCTTGTGTAAAAGTCGTCCGCTTACTTTTTACACCAGCCTGTCTAATGCGACACCCCTTAAACAGCCGACAGGCGAGCTATTAAAGGGATGTGGCTGCATTAATTATGCTGCCATAGCGTAGTTATAATCGGCATTTATATTTTGTCGGTTGTATTAACGTGCACCACCGACTGAGCACGGCATGCAGCAACAAAATCCATCACCCCGTCGAATCCAATACATCCCCAAAGAACAATCATTTAATTAAGCGTAAAAAAAGTAATTTTATTGTAATTAAAGCAAATAAAATAAAAATATTTGTATTCTTGTTGAGATTATTTTGCTAAGAATCTTTTTAATTTGTTGAAGTAATTAACAAAAAAGCATATAAGTTTTAATTTTGAAAATGATGATACATTTTTATCAACAAATATTTTATCATCTGATAATCTTCCGACAAAGCGAAATCCTTTTGATATTAGAAAATTATGTAATTCTTTGCTTTTATAATTATCCTCAACACTTATTGCCTTTATTGCTAACTTTGAAAAATCAATTGTTTTTAATATCATAAGCTCGTTACCTTCTACGTCAATTGATAAGTAATCAATTGTATTAATTTTATTATTGGCAAAATAATTATTAATGTTAATTGCTTTAACTTTTATTAACTTTTTTTCGCCGCCAAGGGTTTCTATTTCATTGTTAATTCTTTTAAGATGTTCATTATCGTAAGCTCTTACGATGCCACTAAGCATTTCTGAGGGTCCATCAACATGAAGAAACTCAACTTCTCCTTCATTATTATCAACACAAGCATTGATGCAAGTGCAATTTCTATTTTTTTTTAGTTCATTGAATTTATGGGGTATGGGTTCAATACAGATACCATTCCAATGTCTGTATTTTTCTAAAAAAAAGGTATTGGAAAAAGTAATACCATCATAAGCACCAATATCAACAAAGAATCCATTTGTTTTTTTCTTAAATACGAACTTATCTATAAATTTATCCTGACTATATTGAGAATAATATTTCAATTGACTAATCCTTTCTTTGTATTGGTTAAATTTATTATGCAATATTTAATTTGATATTTTTTAATTTCATCAGCAATTTTGTTGGAAGGAAAATCGATATTATGCATTTGGCAACTAACTTTATTATAATTTATATCTTTATTCAATAGAGCTAAGGATTTTTTTAATTTATTGTCAGAAAATATATTTGATCTTCATAAATTTGCTTCAATGTTTTTATTAATTATCTTTTCACTAATTGTTTAAGAATATTTTCTTTTTTTACAAAATCGTTAAATTCATTTTATTAAAATATGTTTGTTCTAAATATTAGATCTAAAATCATCATTTTGGTCAATTTCAATTAGTTGTTCTTCGTTATTATAGTCATAATGATTTAAAGAGCTTTTTGAGTTGAAGTCAAGATTAATTTTTGGATTTCCCCAATATATTGGAATGCAGTTTACCTCCATTGCTTTGTAAACTTTGTCGGTTGTATTAACGTGCATCTCCGACTAATCACGGTATGCAGTAACAAAATCCACAATCAGTCGAATTTAATATAGCCTTTATTTTCAAATAGCATTCATATTAATCAACGAATATATAGATAGTTAATTTTTATTCTTTTTATTACGCGGCTTGAGTAAAAGATATCCGGGATAGTCGAATTCCTTGTGTTCGATTAGTTCCCCATTATCGATATATTTGACAACTCCAGATTCATATAGCCAAATTGGATTGTGGACAACAATGAAGTCAGGTTTGTAATATTCATACCAGCTTGACAAATCACCTTTTTTTAAATAATCTGCACTTTTAGGGGATATAAGTCCTAAAATATCTACAATATAAAGCTCAGAATACCAGCCAATGTGACCAATTTCAATGCAAGCAATTTTAGCATCTTTTGAAATGTTCTCTTTCAGCCATAGACCAATATTTTTATAGTCAATTTCTTTGGTTTCGCCTTGTAAAATTATAAATGATCGGATTAGTATTGTAATTATGTAAATACTTGCTAATGAATTTATTAGGAAGTTTAATGTATTGTCTTTAAATTTTTGTGCTAAGTATTTTTGCAAAGTTATCAAACCAAACGCAAAATAAATAAATCCAAAAAGGTAATATGGAGAATAATACCAGGGATAATTCGGTATATTCAACGAAGTATAAAATATTGTTAATACAAGCAGATATAAAAGAGAGATCTGAATTAATTTATTTGTTTTTATATTTATTAAAATTCCAATTATAGAGATAATTGCCATTATGATCAGGAAAATTTTAGGAAAGATTGGGAAAATCATCCAATTGCTATTATAAAGCATAGTTCCTGCACGTAGGAAAGGGAAATTGCCAAATATACCTGAAGTACCCTGAGCAATTTTTGAAGATAAAGTTGTGGGTAAAAGCGTACCATAAATGTAATAATTAACTGAATAAAAAATTAAAACGATTGTCAAAGGTAATATGAAATTTTTAATATTTGGAATTCTACTATTTTCGATGAAATAGTATATCAGTAATATAATAATAAGAAACAAATATTCGCCTCGGGTTAGGAAAAGTAATGCTGAAAGAGTAAAAAATAATAAATCTTTTTTCTTGAAAAAAAAGTATAAACACAAACAAAGTAAAAAAAGGGATAATGTTATTTCTAATCCGAAACTGAGATAGAAAAAACAAGATGAGACGAGCATCAGGGAAGGAACGATGTTAAAGGGGAATTCAATTTTTTGTAATTTCATTAATTCTATTAGTACTATTGCAGTAAGTATTAAAAAAAAACCGGAAAAAAGATGCATTGATAGTGGGATATGGGAAAAAAAGTAAGATACAGCCAAGCCGAGATATGTATAAAGTTGAGATGATAGAGCATTTATATATTCTCCCGGATTATAAACAAGACCTAAACCATTTATTGCATTTCGGAAATATCTATAATAAATCATTGCATCATCGAGCGTTAGATTGCGGCTACGGTAGATGAGCAGACAAGAAGTAATTATTATTATTAAATTGGCTAAATTAGCTTTTATTTTGCTCCATTTAATTGTTTTAATCATAAATAAAGGTCTCGGGATGTTTTAGAAGTTATTATAAATTAATTTAATTTTGTTATTAAAGATATTTGTGAAAATCAACATAATAAAATTGGCTATTATTTGAGTTTAGGGTAAAAAATAATTATCAAAATATTAGCGAATATTTGCAAATTATTTCTAATTATTGTTACATAAACTATTTTATATAATTAATTTTAAATATTTTGATAAAATCATTATTGTAATATTTATATTTTGTTGGTTATAATTTCGTACTCTAAACGCAAAAGTTCAATTTCTTCGTTAGTAAGAGATTTATTTCTTCTAGCCATAACGATTTTAGCGACGTCAATAGCTTTTTCGAATTTGTAATGACTGCAATCTTTTGTACCCCGCCAGGCAAATGAAGGAATATAATTTGGTAACATCCCGTCAGCAATGATTATTGCAGCAATACCAGAAACTGTACCGGTATTGAATGAAGTATTAATAGCAGTTTTTGTGTGATCCCCACAAAGCAAGCCAAGGAACATCTTTCCCGTGTTTATTTCTTGCTTAGGGAAGCGTACCTTTATTTGTGAGTAGGTATTCTTGAGGTTGGAATTATTCGTATTAGCGCCTAAATTAACCCACTCTGAAATAAATGAATGCCCGAGAAAACCATCGTGTTGTTTATTAGAAAAAGATTGTATTATAGTTGATTCTATTTCACCACCAACTTTGCAAAATTCACCGAAAGAGTTGTTGGCGTATATTTTAGCACCTATTTTAATGCTTGAATTTTTACCAATATAACAAGGACCCAAAATAACAGCATTGGGCATAATAGATACGCCGTCATCGATGATTACGTATCCATCACTAGCATCAATAACAACACCGGGACTAATTTTTGTGTTTTTAGCAATTTTGATTGAGGATTCATTAATTAAATGCACTCCATTTTTTTTTAGATCGGAAAAATCAATTTGATTTTCGTAAAAACGTGAGTCATCATTAATTGCATCGCCATTAAAGTAAATTGCATCCCATAAGTAATTAATTACTTTTGGTTCTTGTACTTCTATAGTTGGTAAAACCCTGCCATATTCATCCAAAGTTTTAGGGAAAAAAGTTTTGTCTGTTTCGCTTGGATTAATGTATTCATCTTTATGTATAAATACCATAAAGGGAACCTGATTATAGCTAAATGTAACAGATTTTGATACATTTTCTTGCTTTGAATATTTTTGATATTTTGAAATAATCTCATTCCATAATCTATCGGTAGGTAGTATTGCTGAATGATAAATAAGGATATTCTCTTTTGAGAGTGTTTCGTTGTTAAAGTTGAATCTTTTTAGAAATGAATTAAGGTGCTTATCTCTACCACTAAATATTAAGCGGGCATCAGGAAACTGTTTTTTAATTTTTTCAAAAATTCTTAAAGCCCCACATCTAATTTCCCATAGTGGATGCATAATTGAAAAAGGATATAGCAAATTGGTTTTTTCTGGTTCGAAAATAAGTACGGCATCAATATGCATTTTACTTAATCTCCAATACTTCAATTTCAAAAATTAAAGTGGAATTAGCTGGTATATTTCTAACTTTACGATTACCATAACCAAGTTCTGGAGGAATTACAACAATTCTTTTACCCCCTTTTTTCATTGTCAGAATAGCTTCGTTCCAACCTTTTAAGATGGCTTCATCGCCCAAGGTGAATGTCAGAGGTTTTTGTTGCGTATAGGAGTTTTCGAAAATAGTACCGTCTTCGAGTTTTCCAATGTAATTGACTGTAACTTGTTGTCCCTCGCGTGGATAGTTGCCGCTTCCCAGCTGTAAATCGATGTATTTCAGACCTGAAGGTGTAGTTGAATAATTGGCATAAGGATCTTTAGTAGATGTATCAATTGTAGTTTTACTTGTTTTGCAGGAAACAAGTATAGCAAATGCTAAAATTATAAAAAATAAGTGTTTCATATTTAACTCCTTGAATTATTTGTAGATTTTCTATATTTTAAAGCAGCATTGATAAAACTAATAAATAATGGACTTCCAGTAACAGCTCTTGATTTTAACTCGGGATGGAATTGTACGCCAACAAACCAGGGATGCCCGGAAAGTTCAATAATTTCAACAAGCTGACCATCGGGCGATAAACCGCTCATAATCATTCCTTTTGATTGTAGTAAATCACGAAAATTATTATTTAACTCGTATCTATGTCGATGTCTTTCAGAAATTTGAGTAGTTTTGTAAGCATCGTATGCAATAGTGTTTGGTTTAATTATACATGGATAGGCACCTAAACGCATGGTTCCACCTTTGTCTTTGATTTTCTTTTGCTCGTCCATAAGATCAATGACGTTATTTTCAGTCTTGGCAAATTCAGCTGAATGGGCATTTATTAGATTGCATACATTACGAGCAAATTCGATGACGGCACATTGCATACCGAGGCAGATTCCGAAAAATGGTATTTTATTTTCACGAAGATATTGAATGGAAATAATTTTTCCGTCAATACCTCTTGAACCGAAGCCGGGTCCAACAAGTACTCCATCAAGATTATGAAGTTTTTCTGCTACATTTTCAAGTGTAATTTGTTCTGAATCAATTAACTCGACATTGACATGTGTATTATTAATTGAGCCGGCGTGGATGAATGCCTCCAAAATACTTTTATAGGAATCGCGATATTGAGTATATTTACCGACAAGCCCTACATTAACTTGATATTTGGGATTTTTTATACGGTGAACAAACTTAGTCCATGTATTGATTTTAATCGGCTTTACTTTCAATTTCAGTTTATTTAGGATAAGTACATCTAAATTTCTCTTAGCAAACATCAAAGGGACTTCGTATATTGTAGTTTCTGCATCAGGTACATCGATTACTGCTTGGTCATCAACGTTACAGAATAAAGCAATTTTACTACGAATATCTTTGCTAATTTTGTGTTCACATCGGCAAAGAAGTATATCTGGGCGTATTCCTGACTCCATTAATGCTTTGACTGAGTGTTGGGTGGGTTTTGTTTTAAGTTCACCAGCACCTTTGATATAGGGTACAAAAGTTAGATGTAAATTGAGAACAGATTGTGGTCCCTTTTCAAGGCCAAGTTGTCTTTGTGCTTCTAAAAATGGTAGAGATTCAATATCACCGACGGTGCCACCTATTTCTATGATTATGAAATTATATTTTCCATCGAAAAATTTGATTCTTTTTTTTATTTCATCAGTGATATGTGGAATAACTTGAACAGTTTTGCCGAGATAATGCCCTTTTCTTTCTTTGGTTATTACTTCGTAGTAAACCTGTCCGGCGGTAGTATTATTATGTCTTTGAAGTGACTCTCCTAAAAATCTTTCGTAATGACCAAGATCTAGATCAGTTTCGGCGCCATCATCGGTAACATAGACCTCGCCATGTTGAAACGGATTCATTGTACCTGGATCCACATTTATGTATGGATCGAGCTTCATTATTGTTACACTATAGCCACGTTGTTTTAACAATAATCCCAATGATGCCGAAGCTATACCTTTTCCTAAAGATGAAAGCACTCCACCAGTTATAAAAATATATTTGGAGCTTGCTGGTGGATTTGTGTTACTATCCATTTAGTAAATCCAAATTTATCACAAATTTTCAAAATTAAAAAAACAAATATAATGAAAATTTTATGCTACATAAATAAATTTGTAGAAGTTTATAAACAGATTTTAAAAATTTAAAATGAAATTAATAATATTTTTAGTGATTACTGTATTAGTATTGTATAGTGGCTGTGAGAATGGACAACTTCCAAAACAAGTAATAAATGTAGTTTCTAATATTAGGGATTCAAGTTTTCAAAAGATTTTAACTGAGATTATATCTGAATTTGAGAATGATAATATTGAGATTAATTTAGTAATTTCAGTTCATTTTCAGAATTGGGATGTTGCGATAACTGATATAGCGTTGATTGATAAAATGATTGCAGATAACAATTTGAAAAATATAGCTTGTATCCAATTCCCAAATTTATACCAAAATCATATAATTTATTCTAATCGTTCAGATTCAATTATAGCTGTTCCTGTACTTATAAATCTTGTATTACTATATTCTAATCTTGATCTGTTGAAAAGTATTAATTATGACCCTCAGCAAGAAATTAATGAATATGATATATCAAATTTAGCAGAGCTAATTTTTATACCTGATTCCATTTATGGTATGGGGTGTATTAATAATGATTTTGTTTTAACTTTTGCATATCATAAAATGTATGGAGGAATCCAAGATTGGGTTAAAAGTGATTTTGATCAAATGATCAATAATTTAGAATTAAATTACTGCAGAAGTGGAATTTTTGAGACAAAATTTTTCGTTTGGAACTTATTTCTCCGTAACAGGGTTGCTTTTGTCATCGGAGATAATGAGTTGCTTGAAAAATTAAAACTAGCAGACGAAAAATTTAATTACAAAATCTCTCCTATAATAAATAAGCCATCCCCAAAAGTGCTTTCTAAAAATATTTATGCAATGATAAATGCACAGAGTAATAAAGATTCGATTGCTTGTCTTTTTATTAAACATTTAATTTCAGAACGAAATTTGTCTAAGTTTTATTCTAATTGCACTTTTTTAGGTTTTCCCTCGGACTCAACCTTGATTGAAGGAATTTTAGAAAAAAGTAAGAATAACAAAATAATTGAATTATTAAGAATTAGCCAGCCTTTTAGAAAATTTACTAATTATTAATTTATTCTTGTTTATTAATATATTCCTTACTTAATTTCAACGATTAGCCTCAAATGTTTTTAAATGATTTTGAATGCTTTTCAAATGATCATAATTCAATTGTATTAATTTAAATCGTCTATGATAAAAAATGCAACATTTTAGTTATAAAATTTATTGGATAATTTTGTAATTTGATTAGTATTCTCTATATTGAGTATTAGTTTAACCTAAATATTTAAAATTTTGAATATGGAATATAAATTAATAGATGCCCCTCTCGGAAAGATATTGAAAGTGACAGGTATTAAAGCAGGCAAAGATGCCCGCCATCGCCTATATGCTCTGGGTGTTCATATTGGAGATAAAATAATCAAATTGAGCAATACCAAATGGCGTCCACAATTGATTCAGAATTTAACAAGCGATAGCTCAAAAATTGCAATCGGGAAAGGCTTATCAGAAAAAATATTTGTAACTGAATCAATTGATGAAAATTAATAATAAAAATATTGATTTTGTAATAGCACTTGTGGGTCAGCCAAATAGTGGAAAAAGTACTTTGTTTAATGTTTTGGCTGATATTAAAGTTTCAACATCAAATTTTTCAGGCACTTCAGTACAAGTTAGCCAAACGGTGCTTTCTTACGGTGGTTTGAATTTATTACTTGTTGATTTGCCCGGTACTTATTCATTAAATTCAACATTTGAACATGAAAGAATAACATTTGATTATCTATTGAATAGTAAGGTTGATTTGATAATTAACGTTGTTGATGTCTCCCTTCTTACGCGTAGTTTAGAGCTTACAGTTGAACTTACTGAATTAAATAAACCAATGATCATTGCTTTGAATATGTATGATGAGGCGATTAGTCAAGGAATTAGTATTGATGAAAATAAATTATCGGAAATACTAGGTGTTGATGTAATTCCGACAATGGCAATTTTTGGCAAAGGTGTTAAGGAATTGATGGATACAGCGATAAATAACCTTAGATTTCGTAAGAACAAAGCATCAAAATTTTTATTTACAAGCAAAATTGAGCGTTCGATAAATGAAATTGAAAATGAAATAAAAAGGCATTTAAATGGCAACAGCGAATTGGCTCGATTCTATGCAATAAAAGCATTAGAGAATCCTGAATTGCTTAAGATTAGTATAAATTCTGATGTAAGAAATAAAATAAAAACAATTGAAAAAGCAATAGTAAGCGACCGTAATCAGGATTTGTTTGAGATATTTTCATACGAACGTCATCATATTGCTATGAAATTGTCAAAGCAAATCAGTACTTTTAAAGATACAAGAAAAAAACCAATTAAGCAGAAAATTGATGAGTTGCTACTTCATCCTGTTTTAGGTTATATATTTTTATTACTGGCATTATTTTTATATTTCTTTTTGATTTTTATTGTTGGTGATACGGTTTCAGGTTTAGTTGAAACACCTTTATCTAAGTTACCGGAACTATATGAGTCATTATCTGAGAATCAGCCATTTCTATGGTACAGCATAAACGGGGCTTTTATGGGTCTAATGGGTGTTTTTGGGATTGTTCTGCCCTATTTTTTACCCTTGATATTTTTAACATCAATATATGAGGAGACAGGCTATACAGCACGAATAGCATTTTTACTTGATGGACTTTTCCATAAAATAGGTCTTCACGGTAAATCAATAGTGCCATTTATTTTAGGTTTTGGTTGTACTGTACCAGCATTATATGCCTCGCGAATAATCGAAAGCAAACGAGATAGGACAATAACAGGTATTTTATTGACATTTATACCCTGCTCAGCAAGGATTGCTGTAATTTTCGCTTTAGCAGCTGCTTTTACAGGTCCAATATGGGCTATGGTTGTTTTCGCATTTGTATTGCTTGTAGTTTCTTTGAGTGGTAAGGCATTATCTAAAGTACTGACTAAACCATTAGGATTAATACTTGAAATTCCAAATTTAAAATTACCATCAATAAAAATCTCGTTGGAAAAAACCTGGCGCAAATTAAGGGAATTTTTAAAAGAAGCGGTACTGTTCTTGTTAATGGGCAGTATAATTTTGGGTTGGTTAGAATATTTTCATTTTGATGTTTACGTTAATAGCTTATTCGCCCCGATTTTGCACAATTTACTTGATTTACCAGTTGAACTTGGCTCTACTTTAGTTTTTGGTTTTTTACGTAAGGAACTGATTATTGTGATGTCAACACAGGCATTGGGAGTGGCAACTTTATCAGCATTGCCTTTGACTGTAGAGCAGGTAATCGTATTTATTATTTTTGTAACACTTTATTTTCCTTGTTTGGCAACATTTATTGTTATGACTAAAGAATTCGGCTGGAAAACAAGTGTTTTTGCTGCAGTATTTAGTATAACGGTAGCAACAATTTCTGCATTTTTATTTAAAATAATTTTGTCTATATAATGTTTTAATTATTAGCAAGAATTAAATACAATATTTAGTTAATATTAACATAAAAGGAGTAACAATGATAAGTCAAGCAATTCAAGATTATTTAAAAACAATTTACAAGCTTCAATTTAATGATAAAGCTGATGAAACTGTAACAACAACAGCAATAGCCAATGAGTTAAATATTTCCGGAGCATCGGTAACAGGAATGTTAAAAAGGCTTTCCTCGATGGGATTAGTTAATTATAATTCTTACAAGGGCGTTACTTTAACTGAATCTGGTAAAAAGATAGCTCTTGAAATTATTCGCCATCACAGACTTCTCGAATTATATCTTAAAGAGATTCTTGGCTTTTCACTCGAAAAAGTCCATGATGAAGCCTGTCGCTTGGAACACCATATTTCGGAAGAATTTGTAGATAAAATAGATGATATGCTCGGTAATCCCGAATTTGACCCACATGGTCATCCAATTCCAACTAAAAAGGGTGAAATTCCTGAATGTATCGAGCCAGCGCTTTACACTGTGGAACCTGGTACTGAAGTTGTTATAAAGCGTTTATCTGATGAAAATCCCGAAATGCTTGCATATTTCGAAAAATTAGGTTTAGTACCTAAAGTTCGTATTTCACTAATAGATAAAGCACCATTTCACGGACCATTGACAATAAAATTTAACGATAAAGAGCATATAATTGGGCATGAGTTAGCAAAATGTATATTCGTTGAACCGGTGTAAAATTTCTAAATCCAATTTAAGTAATGCTGAATGATGGCAGTAGTCAGTTAAGAAGCCAATCCTTAGTAAGTGGCAAAAGGTTGCTTCTTGCAATTTTCATTAATTTCACGATAACCTTAGCAGAAATAATCGGTGGATTGTTGACTGGTAGTCTTGCACTTCTATCCGATGCACTCCATAATTTTAGCGATGGATTTGCCATCATTTTAGCTTATGTAGCAAATAGGTATTCTACTCGTGCTTCAAATTATAAACAAACATTTGGATATAAACGTGCAGAGATATTATCAGCATTTTTAAATTCGATAATTTTAATCGCAATTTGTATATACTTGTGCTTTGAAGCTCTGAAGCGACTTTGGGAACCTTTGCCAATTGAAGGCGGGTTAATGTTAATAATTGCATTTATTGGCTTGTTAGGCAATTTAGCTTGTGTTTTGTTATTAAAACAAGACAAAGGAAATAGTCTTAATCTTAAGGCAGCATATCTGCATCTATTAGGAGATACTTTATCTTCAGTAGCTGTAATATTAGGAGCTGTGTTAATTATTATATTTGGGATTTATTGGCTTGATCCATTGCTATCTATTGCAATCGCTTTATATATACTCAAGGAAACATTTGAGGTAACCAAAGAAACTGTGGATATTTTAATGCAATCTGCACCCGAAGATTTGGATATTGAAAAAATTAAAAAATATGTTTTGGCAATTCCTGAAATAAAAGATATTCATCATATCCATATCTGGAGATTAAACGATAGCCAGATACACTTCGAATGCCATGTCGAATTGAACAAAGATTTATGCGTAAGCGAGTCCGGCAGAATTATAAACCAGCTCGGAAAAATTTTACAGGATGAATTCAATATAACCCACACAACATTTCAGATAGAATATGAATCAAAACATAATAAAAATACTATATATAATACCCCCAATTGTTGCTAATTATTGTAAAATATCTATGAAATAGCTAATTTTGTAATTGAGTAAAAGCCAGCATAGCTCAGTTGGTAGAGCAGCTCACTCGTAATGAGCAGGTCGGCGGTTCGAGTCCGCCTGTTGGCTCTCCACAAACAGCAAAAAATTTTTCAATCTTAAACTTTTTTGAAGTGACAAATCCTGTCGCCTTTTAATTTAAGTTTGTAATATATAGGCATATTTCTCACTAATTAAAAGGTGACCATATGAGAATGCTTTGTCTGCTTGCAATGTTATTAATAATAGCATTCTGCATGGCTCCAATGAGAGTAATTGAATTTACAGCACCACAGCGAGTTGAGGAAAATGAGGAAATCACGTTTTACTGGCAGGTTGAAAATGCTGGAAAAGTATCTATTGATAGAGAGAATCTGCCACATACAGGAATGTTGTCTGTGAGGGCGGATAAATCAAGGACATTTATTTTAGAATGCGAAGGCAAAGGTAAGAAACTTACAAAAGAAGTTGTTGTTGAGGTTTATCCTAAAATAGTGATGGATAAACCAAAGATTAAGCCTGAAGTGCACAAAGATGAATCAAAATTTTTGAAAGGATTGGTTGAATATACTTTGACAAGTGATGATGACTAGAAATTTTCGATTTTCGGTTTTGACAGGAGCAATTATCCGCAGAGTATGGGAATTTATGTTTCGGTGAAGGATAAGTATGGAAACTTCATTGCAAATTTAGCACCACCTTATGGAACAGAGGATGTACAAAGAGAGTATTTCAAAAAAGTAATCGAATCAATCGAAGGCAAAGTTAGAGAAATTACAGATTTTACGGTAACCGAGCATCACGATTATATCCCACAAAATTATAATTTTTCATTGGTGTTAGATCACAGCGGTTCTATGGTAGGAGAACCAATTCTACAGCTTGAAAATTCAGTTCGGAAATATTTCAATTTGATCAAAGACGATGATAAAGTTTCAGTTGTAAAATATGATTCGTATTTGCATGTTGAGTCGCCATTAGCTCCAAAGAGAATAGCAATGAAAAATTATGTTTTTGATCAATTAAGACGCTTTGGTGTGGGAACTTCTTTAATTGCAGGTGGAAGTTTAGGAATCAATACTTTATCAGATGCTGATAATAATAAAATTGTAATTTTATTTACAGATGGCTGGGAAAATAGCTCTTTTATAAGTTCTTTTATTTTTTATGATTTAAAATTAGCATTCAAGCCATCACATTTAATTTTTCAAGCCCGCGAGATGAATACCAAAATTTATACAATCGGATTTGGTTCTGTTGATGAGTCTTTGTTGAAAAAATTAGCAACCCTAACAGATGGCAAATACTACTATACTAATGATGGTAAAGAAATAGAAGACATATTTGAAAAATTGCCAAGACTATTTAATAATTATTACTATATAACTTATGCTCCAACAGAAAGCGAAGGTATTCATGAGATTGCAATTGAGGGAGTTAATAAAGCTGGTAGTAAAATAAATATAAAAGGTGAAACTTATGTCGGTAGTAAATTGAATATTATGGAGCAACAAATACCACCACAAACAGTTGCAATGTTTGCTTTCAATAGCGATGCGTTAGATGATGAATACCTGAAATTTATAAAACCTTTTGCTAATTATTTGAATAAAAATCCGAATGCGACAATTGAAGTTATTGGACATACTGACTCGAGTGGAAAAGAAGATGTGAATAAATTATTGTCGTTAAGAAGAGCTCAACAAGTAAAAAGAGAACTTGTAAAAAATGGTATTTCAGCAAATAGAGTTAAGGCAATTGGTATGGGCTTTTCTCAACCATTACATGATCCAGAAATTTTTGAGTGCCATGCTCAAGAAAATAGAAGAGTTGAGATAATTATTAAGGATTGATTTATTAATAAGTAGTCCGGGAATTTTTTATTCTCGGACTACTAACGATTAGTAATAAATTATAAGGAGTAAACGATGAGAGTTATCATTTTAATTATCTGTTTAGAATTATATACTATTAAAATATTTGCTCAAGATATAAGTAAATTAATCGAATATGCCACTGGAACAGTAGTTCAAATTATTACTCAAAGCTCAACGGGGAGCGGTGTTATAATAAATTTGAACGGATTTGTGCTGACCAATTTTCATGTTATTGAGGATTATTATTATTTGGCTTCAACTATTCAAATTATAACCAATTCAAAAGATAGGTAAAAAGTAAATAGTATTATTGATTATGATGATGATTTGGATATAGCATTAATAAAAACAGATCCAATTGAAATAGAGCTACCGGCTATAATTGTTCATCCCGATAGTCTCAAGATTGGAGAAGATGTAATCTGTATAGGTAGTCCGTTTGGTCTTCAGAATTATGTAACCAAAGGTATCATTAGTAAATACGTAACTCCTTATGTCTTTACTTCCGCTTCAATTAATCCTGGGAACAGTGGTGGGGCTTTAATAAATATGAATGGGGAATTGGTTGGAATACCAACAATGACACTAAGAGAATCGCAAAATTTGAATTTTGCTATTTGTCCCAGAACAATCAGGTATTTTTTGGAAAAAAATAGAATTGAGTACTATAAAAGTGAAAATTTCAGATAAGAAAGATTTATTAAACGATTTACTTTATGGTATAATATAGGTTTTATAATAAAATCAATTCAAAATAAATAATAATATAATCTAATCTAATCAATAGTGATTTGCTTTTTTGTTGATTACATTCTAAATTGAACTCATTAACATACGCAAAACAATCGTTACTTTCTCCCAATAAATAAAAATGCCATCAAATCCTCAAAATAAAACTTTATAACTTAACTTGGTCATCTGAAAAAACACTCATATTTAGAATTTTTTATTATTTTTGTATTTCTTTATACTACATATTATTAACTTATTTGTCAGAGAAATAATTATGAAAAGAACATATCAGCCGAGCAAGAGAAAAAGACTCAAGACACACGGTTTCCGTGCAAGGATGGCAACGAAAAATGGCCGCAAAGTTCTGAGTGCAAGGAGGAAAAAGGGACGTTACAAATTAACAGTTAGCGATGAATAAATTTTTTTTGTTATCAAAATCTTTTTAGCTCTAATTGAAAATTATGGCGGAACATATGAGGTGATTATTAAAATCAAGCCTATTAAAGGCGTGAAAGCATTTACAAATGCAATAAAAAATTCCAGAAAATTCAGGAGCGAAAAAGCAACAGCTTACGTCTGTTTTAATGAAAACATAAATTTCAATGGAAATTACGATGGAGTAAAAGATATTTTTTTTCTAAGCTATGGCATTATTTTGAGCAAAAAGCTATTGAAAAAAGCAGTTGTCCGTAATAGAATAAAAAGATTAATAAGAGAAAGCTTGCGAATAATTACAATTGAATACAATGAGCAACTTAAAATTATTAAAACGCTTGTACTCAGTTGGAATCGAAACCCAATGCATCCAAAATTGATCAATTTGGATGAGGTTAAGACTGAAATGAGGATTTTAATCAATAAAATTTTAGCACATAAATAAGGAAACAGTTGAAAAAAATTCTTATAATATTAATTAAAGCATATAAAAAATTAATTTCGCCATATTTGCCTTCGAGTTGTCGTTTTTATCCAACTTGTTCAAGCTATGCAGTAGAATCTATTGAACGGTTCGGTATAGTAGTAGGTATATGGCTAACTTTAAAGCGTGTTATGAAATGTCATCCTTTGCATCCTGGTGGTTTTGACCCCGTACCTGAAAATCTAAATTTTAAACATTCACATAAACATTAATTCGAGAATTATGGATAAGCGTTCGCTATTGGGCTTGATTTTAATTACTATAATAGTAACAATTTGGCTTTTTTATACTTCTATTCAACAACAACCCGAAATAGTTAGTGAAAAGAAATCTATTGATACTCTACAGGAAGCATCAAAAAAAATTGATAGTTTACCTGCAAGTATTGATAGCTTGCAAGAGAAGGAATCTGAGAAAGATATAGATAAAATTAATAAGCAAAAATTTGGTTCTCTTGCACATCTAGCAAAAGGCGAAAGGTTAATTTATACTATTGAAACAGATTTAATAAAAGCACAAATAGTCAACAAAGGTGCTTCTTTAGTTCGATGGTACTTGAAAAACTACAAAAAGTGGGATGGAGATTCTGTTCAATTAATTTGGGAACCCAAAGGGGAATATTTCTTAAGATTTCTAACTTACGAAGACAAAAGAATTGATTCTCGTGATTTATTTTTTACAATCAATATAGATTCGCCAAATATCAGGCTTACTGGAGATGATTCATTACGCTTAGTAGCAAAACTTGAGATTGCACCGGGGAAATCAATTGAAAAAGTACTTACTTTCTACGGTAATAAATATCATATATCGAGCGATATAATATTAAATAATGTAGATGATATCATACCGAGTCGGGGTTATAACTTGATATGGAGCGAGGGTCTTCATTATCAAGAATTTAATTCAATTGATGAAACTCATGAATCAATGGCGATGGTATCACTCAATGGTCAGTTCGAAGAGTTACAGGCTGAAGATAACAAAAAGGTAGAATCGAGTTCAACGGGTTTAATTGATTTTACAGCCGTTAAAATCAAATATTTTACAGCTGCAATAGTTCCCCAACCTTTCAGGAGTTTTGATGGTACTGTTGATTTAAGCGGCAGAAAATATTACGTTTACAAAGGTGATGAACGGCGCAATAGTGTGGTTGCTAAACATGCGATGGCATTTCGAGTGCCATACAAAGGAGGTAGACAATCAAACACCTTTTTGCTTTATATCGGTCCGCTTGATTACAATATTTTGAAAGATTATAATGTGGGATTAGAAGGAATAATAAATTTCGGTTGGCGACTGATTGTAAGGCCTATCGGCGAATTCTTTATGTTGCCAATCTTCAAGTTTATCCATTCCTTTATTCCGAATTATGGTATAGCTTTAATTGTTTTTTCAGTCTTGATGAAAATCCTTCTTTATCCATTGTCAATACAGCAGATGCGTTCTGCACAGAAAATGCAATTGTTAGCTCCGGAAATAAATAATATCCGCGAAAAATATAAAGATGACAATACTAAGCAACAGCAGGAAATAATGAAGCTTTATTCCGAATACGGAATAAATCCAATGGGTGGGTGCTTACCGCTATTATTGCAATTGCCAATATTATACGCATTGTGGTCAGTTTTAAGAGTATCAATAGATCTGCGTCAGGCTGAATTTATGTTATGGATTAAGGACCTTTCAATTCCCGATTATATTATTGATTTGGGATTCAAATTACCAATAATTGGGATTGATAAATTCTCCGGACTTGCTTTGCTTATGGGAGCGACATTGTTTATCCAGCAGAAAATGACAATTACCGATCCAAGGCAGAAAGGTTTGGTTTATATTATGCCTATTATGTTTACATTATTATTTTCTAATTTTCCATCTGGTTTGAATTTATATTATTTCATTTTTAATTTATTAGGAATAATTCAACAAGTTTATTTGAATAAATTCTCTTCTAAAAAGTTAACTTTAGCGGATTTGAAGCGAATGCCTAAAAAAGAAGGTTGGTTGCAGAAAAAAATGCGTGAAGCCCAGGAGATTGCTGCTGCTCAAGGTAAATCTATTCCCGGTCAGCCAAAATTTGATTCTACCCAACAGCAAACAAATAGACCGAGGAAAAAAGGTTATAAACGGAAGAAATGATTATTAGTGAATAAAAAAACCTCAGTGTAATTTTCACTGAGGTTTTTTTTATTAATTCAAGATTTACAAAGGGATAATATCGTCAGCTATAAAAATTTTCAAATCACCAATGCTTTTTGATTTACCAATTAAACCGACGTTTCTTCCAGCATATTTCTTTAATAATTGGACGGGAACTGTTCCTCCCGCATCAAAAACGATGTAAATCTCATTGTTAATCCTAACTCCAATTAATTGACCTTGTTCGAGTAGTCTTTCAGCCTTATCTACAGTTAAGTTACCGGAGCCTCCGATTATTATATCCTGTATATTTACAATTGTTGCTTTGATGGGTTTATTCCGAGTACCTTGTAATGTAGGTGTCTCGTCAATGTTAGAAGCTATTATATCTTCGTCAGCGTGACTTAATTCATCGGATTGTTCACTATCCATCATATTTTCGTGGTCATGTCCATTATGTTCGTGCATTTCGTGTTGTTCAATATTATCTTTTGGCAGATCATCTTTTTTGTTTTCACCACATGAAAAGAGAAGTAAAAGACTTGAAATTGTTAGAAATGTTAAAATTCTTATGATCATATCTAAATTTTATTTTAATTAGACAAATTAATTAATAGGTTGCATATCTGCAGCCTGAATAAAGGTTATTCCACTTCTGGTCAATTTTTTACCAATGACTCCAATTGTGTTGTATGGAGCTAATTTAGCAAGTAAATTTGAAGCATAACTTCCATCGGCATTAAATACAAGCATAACTTTTTTGTTGACCATAAGTGCAAGTGGCTGTCCGTTTTTAACTAGTGCTTCGGCTTCTTCTTTGGTAACGCGTCCCTCTTGACCAAGCATTACTTTGGATAAGCTTACCACATAACCGCGGAAATTAAATTTTGTTTTTGGATCAGCAAATGGCATTTGCTGAGCTTGGTTACCGCTGCGAGTTTGCGTTTGTTCCTGAATCTGCTCTTGTGGTTGTTGTTGTGTCTCAGTTGGAGTTGATCGTTGACTTCTTTGTGCAAAAGTAAGTGTATTTATTAGAATAAGACCTAATGATAACAGAATTAATATTTTTTTCATATTTTTCCCTCCATATTTATATTAAGAAATACCTGCCGGTTGGAACCGGCAGGTTTATATATTAGCTATTTGGGGTTTTGGCAAACGGAACATCGACAATTTTTTGATAGGAGATTTCTACTTCAATGTATCTATTTGGCTGTGTTCCCTGTAGCCATTGTCCACCGGTTTTCTTAATCATAACTTTGGCATAATTCCATTTACCGGGTGTATTTTCAACTCGTACCAGAAATACAACTGCGTTTTTACCTTTCATATCTATGGCATTTAAGTCTCTATAGTTGTCAGTATAAGTAATGTTTTGATTCATTGGAATATTGTCAAGTGCTTCATCGAGTGAATTGACTAGATAGTATTCTTCTCCGGCACCTATTTGAGAGTATTTTGGTGTGCCTGAATAGTTATAGGGTAATTTTCTAGCAGGTCCGAAATGAACAACTCCTCCTGTAGTATATAAACCAAATTCCCATTTATCACCAACAGCAACAGTGTAAGTTCTTGGACCACCGGTGATAGGATCGAATAAGGCAAGCCCACTTCCGCTTGCAGATGCACTTTCGAATATTCTAATTGATTGTGCGTTAACTTCTTTAAATCTTGATGCTGGAGACCATTGTACTTTGGCTGATGTTGTACCTTCGACAGCTGTTGCATATTTCGAAGTAATTTCAAATGTGTATATTATACCTTCTTCTAATTCAGTAACATCATATTGAGTTGCGGATTTTGGCAAAGTTATGGGAGGTACACCACCGCTAACTGTCAATATGTAATTACTAAAAATTGAATAATCTGCTTGTGGAGACTTTTTCCATACTAATCTTACTGTTGTGCTATTTATTGAAGTTGCCAAAAGCTCGGTTGGTGGTTCGGGATTAGCCGGTACTATTGTAAAATCGACTTCATTGCTTGGTTTATTGTTATTGATTACTACTAATTTGCCACTTTTAGCACCATCTGGGATTTTAACTCTGATTCTAGTATCTGTCCATTCAATGTAACCGTTAGGAGGAACATCAAACCCGCCAAATCGGACTGTTCCCGGATCGGTTGCCTTGCCAAAGCCGCTACCATTAATAGTTAATTCCATTCCAACATAACCTGCATCATAAGTTAGTAATGTTATAACAGGATTTTCTGTTGTAGGTGATGTGGTTTCATCACAAGCATTGAAAAAGATTATTGATGCTGTAAGTAGTAAAATCAGTGTTGTTAATTTTTTCATAAAATGACTCCATGATTAGTTCAAAAACAGGAAATATATAATTAATTTTCAACGTTTAATAGTAGATTCTATTTTATTATAAATCGGCGACGATTAAAAGCTCTTTTGCAAGATTTGCAGTTAATTGATTTCTATCAAATTGTGCAACAAAATTATCATCAGGAATAGGTAAAGAGGCATTTTTCCACCAGTAATACAATTTACTGATTGCATTTTTGATTTGTTTAACATCGTCGGGTGCAGTAACTATTGCAGATTGTGAATCTAATGCAATTTTCCTAATATGTCCGTCGGGGACGCAAGCCAGAATTGTTCGACGGGCGCCAAAATATTCAAATAATTTACCTGGTGTACGGAAATTATCGAATTGCATAAGCCACAAAACATCGGATTCAAGTAAATTTTTTATTGTAGCTTTGTGCGGTAGGTATCCTGTACAAATTGTTATGTCATCCAATGCGTATTTCTTAATTAACTTAAAATGACTTTTTCGCATAACACCAATAAATCTAAGTTCGAAATCGTTACGTGCTGTTGAATTACTCTCTAAGAATTCAGCAACAGCTTTTAAAAAGTATTTTGGAGTTCGGTTGTCTTGGAAGACGCCAGAATGGGTGATGACAAATTTTTCGGAATTTTCAATATCAATGTTTTCAAAATCTTTAGGGTCGAACCCGTGAGGTATAATGACTATATCCTGGTGATTGAGGAATCTGAATTTTTTAAGCAAAAATTCTTTTGCAAAGCGGGTTGTAACAATAATTTTTTCGGCTTTTTTTAATAAATCGTTTTCAAGTTTTAGCGATTTTCTTAGATGGAAGGGTGTCGGATAATAGTAAAAAGGATTACCATTCCATATATCGCGGTAATCAATGATAAAAGGTTTGTTAAACTTTTCGGCTAATTCTTGAGCGATTAAAAAATCGGTGAAAGGGGGAGCTGTAGCAAAAATTGCATTAATTTGGTGTGCCTCAAAAATGTGTTCAGCAAGTCTTACTGCTGGTTTTTTCCAAATGATTTTACTATCAGGGATGTAGATAGTATTATAAATTAATCGACCCAATTTTTGAGTAAAATAGTTCGGGAATGATTTTATATTGTTTTTATTTGTTTTTTTGGTTTTAGTGCGATAAATACTAATTGTATCAATTTCATTGATTAATTCATTATCAAAAGCATAATAGCTTATGGGTTCAGTTGTTAAAACAATCGGATTCCAATTGTGAAATGGTAGATATTTGACAAATTTCAAAGTTCTTTGTACACCGCTTAGTCCCATAGGGGGAAAATAATAGGCAATTACCAAAACATTAGGATTCATAAAATTTATAAAGTAATTCTTAACTTAAATCATTTTCAAAATTATCAATTTTTGGATTATAAATAATTAATTTTTGCCTGTTGATGATGATTAGAATTGGAATTTTTATTAATTGGTATGTTTTTATTAATTAACTTATCAATAAAATTAAATTGCATAACATAATTGAATTTTTTAGGAATAATTATTACAACATATTGCAACACAGATTTATTTTTCTTATGTTTGTATTATGGATTGTTGTATAAAAATTTATTTACCAAGCAAAACTATTTATGAATGATAAAATAAATTTATTAATAGTTGACGATGAGCAAATAATTTTAGATAGTATTGAAAAGCATCTTCAATCAGATGAATATCTATCAATTCATAAGGCATGTAATGTAAATCAGGCAATGGAAATAATCAAAACTAAGGATATAAGAATAATTTTAACTGATTTAATGATGCCTGATATAGATGGTTTGGAATTCATACGTATGGTAAAAGAAATTAATTCAAAAGCATTAATTGTAATGATTACTGGTTATGCAACAATAAATACAGCTATACAGGCAATGCAGCTTGGAGCTTTCGATTATATTTCCAAACCATTCACTCGAGCTGAATTACGTAACGTTGTTCATCGTGCTTACGAATTGACTCAGTTATCAGAATCAAACAACAAGCAAATAAATGGTAAAGATTTTTATGAGGCTATACCATTGGAGGGAGTTGCAAAGCACTCTTGGATGATGTTATTAGACGATGGGAGTGTCATAATTGGAACAGAAAGACCTTTTATTATCAATATGGGTAAGATACAAACTGTTTATTTACCATCTGTTGGAGATGAAATCCGTCAGGGTAGTGTTTATTTTCAAGCTTTTTCAACTGATTTACGAACACATTCATTGTTTTCACCTTTATCGGGAATAGTTTCTGATGTGAATTCAAAAGTACTTACAGATCCAAACTTAGCTTTACAAGATCCATATGGTGAAGGCTGGTTGATTAAAATTAAGCCCACAAATTTCGATGAAGAAATTAAATTACTAGGTTTATAAATTAATAATTCAACAACTATGCGTATTGAAGAAACAAATGTAAGAAAAAGGAATACAGAGAAAAATCCATCTTGTATATATTGCAAAAGCACACGTGTAATTAAACACGGTAAGACAATCACAGGTAACAGGCGTTTTAGGTGTCTTAATTGTGGTAAGACTTGGGTACTTGAGAAGAATGAACCTGTTAGACCTGACTTGGCAGACATAACTGAAGCATATTTAAATGGAAGAACATATAGAGATTTAGTGTCAATTTATCACAGCTCGCCTCTGAGAATAAATCAAAAAATAAGGGAATTTTTAGAAGGGTGCCCGCACTGGGAAGATTATCTCGATGCAACTGTACGTCACCACGAACCTCGGTTGATTAATCTGGTCGGAAGAACATTTTCATGTTCTACTTCAGGTTCGAGTAATAATACTATGTTTTTGGCAATGGCAGTTGATGGTTTATCTACAGTTGTTTTGGGGTATGAAATTGCAAAGTCTGAGAATAAAAATGTATGGTTATATCTTCTTGATAGATTGAATTGTCGGGGTTTAATTTGTCCATCTTTTATGTCTAATGGTTCCCGTAATATTGAAGAAGCTGTGAAAACGATTTATCCTTATGCAAATGTCAGAATCAATTATCACAGGGCATATCGTGACAAAGAGATAACTTGTTGCATTTATCGCTTACCTATTAATAATAAACTTTTAAACGATGCTGTTAAAATTTACAACTCACTCGAAAATAAAAATTTAAATAAATATTTAAAAGAACATAGTAATAAGAATTTCAATGAGATATTGTTTTTATCTCAAGAAGAGTTTATTAAAAGAGTCAAGGAACGTTTAGAGAATAAACAAAAAACTAGGGTAGAAGGGTTAAGCAGCACGTTCCAAGCCCGATTTGAGAAGTTCCACATGCTTAAAGATGATCCAGAACCAATAATTAACGGTTGGATTGCCAAAACAATGCTGCAAAGATTGAACACGGGTTTTAGTAGATTATCATTATATATGCAAGTGCCAGCTATTACTACATTTAAAAACTTTTCTTGTGGTAATATACCAAAAGCACTTGATTTGAATTTAGATAGTCCCTTGCTAAAATCTTTTATAATCGAAATTGCTTCACGTGGTCTGCAATTACCTATAATATTTAACAAATGTGAAATGAAGTTAGATAAATGTAGTTTATTCTAATATGGTAATATTTTATTGAGAAGAGTTTCTTCAATTCTAACAAGAGCAAGTTTTTCGGTTGATGCAAATACTATATTCCCATCTTTCGAGATGTTTGGTTGTAGAAATAAAGTAGGCGAATCAGATAGAGAAATTGTGCGGGATAGTTCTCCTTCTTTGGTCATGATATATAATCCAGGTGCTTTTCTTGTCATACCAACGGCAGCTATAAATTCTTTTGCAATTAAAATTGGTGCCGGTATTGACATTTCATAATAAATCCTCCATTTGAGATTACCCTCAATTGAATAACAATAGATTCCGCTTATAGTTTCACCAATACCTGCATTATAACCAGTGAGATAAATATTTTCATTACGATCAACGGAGATAAATCTCAGGAAAATTGATATTTCTCGCTCCCAAATAGGATTTCCATCATCGTCAAAAACAAAAATTTTGGATAGCCTTTCTCCGTTTTGAGTATGAATTCCAATTAAAAAAATTTTGTTTTTATGTATTACAGGTGATTTAATTAGTCTTATTTCATTAAATGATTTTTTCCAGAGTTCTTTTCCGTCTTTTGAGAGGAAAAGAAGTGTATCGGTTTGATTGAATTCATCAAAAGTGAGATTTAATGCAATATTTCCTTTTTCATCTGCTGAAAAAGTGCGTGTAGAATTAATTGAACTTATTCGTTCCCAAATTTTACGACCGTTTGTATCGAGTGAAAATATTTTACCACTATCTGCCGATACGATGATTCTATCATTAACAACTAATAGGTCGGACATTTGTACTGAATCATAAATAGAATCGTATATGTTAAAAGTCCATCTTAACTTACCCTCAATATTAAATGAATATACAATTCCTTTATTAGAGGCACAGTAAATATTCCTATTGATATCGGCGCACATACCAGCAGTTACAACTTCTTCCGGTCCTAATTTGTAGTTCCATAAAACTTTTTCGCGTGTGGTGAGTAATATATATCCCTTTAGAGAAGATAGACAAAATCTTCCATTATCGAGTACAAGAGGTGTAGATATCGATCCGCTTGCATCATCAATTGGTTGAATGGTATCGGTAACAACAAGTCGTTGGTATATAGTTTTGATATTTTCGTATGAGTTAGTTCTACCTATTCCACCGTATAGATTGAAATTTTCATAAATTGGTTCTGAATTGCAGGATAAGAGCAATATTAAGATTAAAATAATAAGATATTTCATATATACGAGCAATATTTTACTCCGCGTATCGTACAATTCTTAAACCTGTGCAAATTGGATTTTCCGTGTAAATTCTTGCTGTTCGTCTTAAGTTATTAGTTCCATCGCAAAATCCACCACCGCGTGATACCTTAGGGCCATTAGTTTGGTGAAATGAGGGATCAATTGAATCCGATGATTTGTAATAATCAGGTTTATAAGTATCCCAGCACCATTCTCTGACATTACCAGACATATCGTAAAGACCAAATTCATTTGGTAAATTTTTGCCTATTGGATGAGTGTGGTATGCTGAATTTGAGCTAAACCAAGCAACTTCATTAGCATCATTTGAGCCTGCATATAGGTATTTTCCGCTTGCAAATTCCCATTCTGCTTCGGTTGGGAGTCGCCAACCTTTGGCGTTGGGCTTCCAAATTACTAATGAATCGATAATTTCATAGGATTGTTCAAGACCATCGCGTTTGGAAAGTTCATTGCAAAACATTATTGCCTCGAGCCATTTGATATTATGAACTGGATGATTTGGTTCTTTTGTAAGTGAAGGATTATAATTCATGATTAGTTGCCATAATAGCTGAGTGATTTCAAATTTGCTGATATAGAAATCTTTCGAAATTTTAACACTATGAGGGGGTTCTTCATCCGGCAATCCTTCTGACGATCCCATTATGAAATTTCCAGCTTTAATTTTGATTAACTCAATGTCGGGGCGTTTTTTTATTGTTAGATAGATATGATTACTGGTATCAGAATAATAGACAATTTTAAATTTACCTGAGTGGATATTTTTTGGTATAATAAATTTAATTATGATTTGATTCCATTTGATACAGTCAAAAGAAGGAATAATTAATTCATCATTGTAAACCAGGTATGAATATTGATTTTGTTCACCGAAGTTTTTTCCATAAAGTGTTATTGTATCACCCCAGAAAGTTTGATTTTTGGAAACAGATTGAATGGTTGGTTTGCCAGTTTCTAAAGGGTTATTGTCATCATTGCACGAAACAAATAACAAGCTTGAGATAAAAATATAGAGTATATATATTATCGATTTCATCTAAAATTAATGTTTATGAATATCCCGGTGCATAATTCTTCTCGATTGGAATAGTCTTTCTTCTTCAGGTAAAGACATTAACTGATTATTCAAGTGCTTGTCATTCTCTCTTTGAAGTAAATCTGCAACATAATTAATAAGTAGATGAGGGAAAATTCCATTTCTTTCATAAAGATTTCTTACCTGTAGGAGCTTTTCAGCGGACTCTGAACAACTTGTGGCTAATTGTTCTAGATGTTCCATTGAGGCAGTTGCATAAATGTTAGTGCCTACTTTACTTGCCTTGGCAATGTTTATGGAATCTTTTTTATTAGTTAGCCCCCATTCGACTGCCATGCATATACCGGCTAAGAGCAAATGGGCATTTGCACTTCCATCCGGTGTTCTTAATTCAATTGTTTGGCGTGGTTCGTCGTGAACCATCTTTTCTTTTTGTTGAGGATTAATTTTCATAGCCAAGTTATTAAACTTTGTCCAGGCAAGTGGAACTCGTATCATGGCGCTTCGGTTTGAGTCGCTCCAGCATACTTTGGTTGGTGCTTCTTGATTTGGAACCAACCTCATATATGAGGCGGCAACCATATTACCGAATGCAGTTAGGCTCGGAGCATATCTACATAAGCCACCAATCAACATTAATGCTTCATCAGATAGGTCACCATTTTTGTCAGTCATAATATTTTTACCGTCTCTTTTCAGGAGCATATGAATATGTAAGCCATTTCCAGCGTGACCAATATCAATTTTAGGATAAAATGTTGCAATAAAATTATTCCGATAAGCTGTATTTCTGATTATCCAGCTTGCTAAAACCATGCTATCAGCAGCATCTTCAATTGGGGCAGGTGTAAATTCTACCTCCATTTGTTCAGCTATTTTTCCATTTAATTCCGGATACATACTTTCTAAATGTTCAATATGTCCTACTTCGGCGTGAGCATATTTAACATTACCGAATATTTGGGCAATATTTTTGACCACTTCATTCATAATTTTTGCGGTTTTAATGAATGGTTCGGCTGCGTGATATCCTTGTTGTTTTGGTAATGGATAATGTCTGCTTTCGGGTTCTCCGATTAGGTAAAATTCAAGTTCACCTAATGCGTGAAGTTCGCAGTTTGTATTATTTTTTAAAAGTTTTGAAGCTCTTAGTAAAATGTTATCAGGTGTAAATTCAGCTAATTCACCCTCACGGTTAAAGAATCGACAAATAAAGTCAATGCTTCCGCTATCGAAAGGATTAAAAAAAGCAGTCTTATAAACCGGTACTATATAAAGGTCGGATTTGCCAACGTCAACTATTCCTTTGAACAAAGAAGAGCCGTCAACACGTTCTCCTTCGGCTAAAATGGTTTCTACTTGTTTTCTGTCAATTATTGGAAGACGTAGCTCTTTAATCTTTCCATCGAGTGCTGTATAATGGAAAGTAATTCTTTCTAGATTTTTTTCTTTGATGACTTTTATAAAATCTTCTCGTGTAAATTCATGTCTATCTTTACCAGTTAACAATGAAATTGGATTTGATAATGTGAATTGTTCCCGTTCAAATTTGACTAACTTACCCATTTGGTATCCCATTTGTTTTATAAAAATTTAAAATTATAAAAACGAAATATAAGTAAATTCAAGAATTTTGCAAATTTTAAAAGGGAAGGTGTAACAATAGTGTTTACAAATTTTTGAATGTATTTTTAAAATTTTAGGAATTTCACTAATTTGCAACTAATTATAATGCAAATTATTATGTTTAAAGCAAAAAAAATATACCACAATATCAAAATCAACATGGAGCATTATGCTTCATCAGTTATACCTTTGCCCAAAACAAGAGCAAGCAAAATACTTGGCTTCAAGCATTATCAAACCGATGCACCAATTTAATTTTACCTTTGTAAGTCACAACTTCAAAATTAACAATACATAATTTAAAACAACTAAGAGGTATTTTATGAAAAAAGACTTTCTCAAAGTGCTTGATTTTACACGTGAAGAGATATTAGCCATATTCAAATTAGCTCAGGATATGAAAGCAAATAAGAAAAAATATGCAAAATCTTTAGAGGGTAAAACATTAGCTTTGATATTTGAGAAGCCATCTTTACGAACCCGAACCACATTTGATGTTGGAATACAACAATTAGGCGGTTTTTCAATATATTTATCACCAGCAGAGATTAACCTGGGCAAAAGAGAGTCTGTATATGATGTTGCTAAAAATTTGGAGCGTATGGTTGATGGCATAATGATTAGAACATTTGGTCATCATATAGTGGAAGATATGGCTAAATATGCAAAAATTCCTATAATAAATGGATTAACTGATTATTCGCATCCTTGCCAGGCAATGGCTGATTTTTTAACTATTTTAGAAATCAAAGAGGATTTTAAGGGGCTTAAGTTATGTTACGTTGGTGATGGCAATAATGTAGCTCATTCTCTTATGGGTGCAGGTGCCCGATTAGGTGTTGATGTAACAATTGCTTGTCCACGAGGCTATGAACCAAACGTGATTGCATATTTGAATGTGAAAGAGGCGGCTAAAGAATCGGGCGCAAAAATCGAAATAGTTCACGACCCGGTTGAAGGCGTCAAAGGTGCAGATATAGTTTATACAGATGTCTGGGCATCTATGGGTCAAGAAGCTGAGGCAGAAAAGAGGAAACAAATATTTATGCCGTATCAGGTTAATGATAAACTAATGTCTTACGCCAATCCAGATGCAATATTTATGCATTGCTTGCCTGCGCATCGTGGCGAGGAAGTAACGGATAGTGTGATTGATGCTGAATATTCGGTTGTTTTCCAAGAAGCAGAAAATAGATTACACGTTCAGAAAGCAATTATGTATGAATTAATGAAATAAAAGATATGGAAAAAGTTGCTGTATTAGCAGTTGGAGGCAATTCATTAATCCGTGCTGGTGAACGCGGAACAATCGAAGAACAGCTTTTCAATGCATATGCAACTGGGCGATCTGTTGCACAATTAATTGCCGATGGATGGCATCTTGTAATAACCCACGGTAACGGTCCTCAAGCAGGAGCAGCTCTACTGCGTTCGGAAAGAGCTTCGAATGAAGTGTATCCTCATCCTCTAGATGTATGCGTTGCAACAACACAAGGAGAAATTGGTTATATACTGGAAAGAGCGATTAATTATCATCTTCGTCAACTTAATCTTAGAAATAATGTAGTAACAATACCTACAATGGTGTTAGTGAATTCAAATGATCCTGCTTTCCAAAATCCAACTAAACCAATTGGACCATTCTATTCTAAAACTGAAGCTGAAGTTAGAAAAAAATTGGGCTGGAATATAATTGAAGATTCTGCACGTGGTTACAGAAGGGTTGTACCATCACCCGAACCTATAGATATATTGGAAATTGAAGCAATTAAACAAATTGTAAATATTGGATTAACTTGTATAGCTGTTGGTGGTGGTGGAATCCCTGTAATTTATGAAAATGGAGATATTAAAGGTGTTGAAGCTGTTATTGATAAGGATAGATCATCAGCATTATTAGCTTCAAAACTTAAAGCAGAGACTTTTATAATTTCTACAGACACAGACAAGGTTTATTTGAATTTTAAGAAAACCAATCAGCAAGGAATAGATAGAATAACAGTTTCCGAATTGCAGAAGTATTATGATGAAGGTCATTTCCCTGCTGGCAGTATGGGACCGAAGGTGGAAGCTGTAATAAAATTTTTGAAAAATGGTGGAAAAAGAGCTATAATTACCTCATATGAGTATTTAGTTGAGGCTTTAGATGGTTATGCTGGAACACTGGTTCTACCTGATTAATTTTTCTTAAATTTACAAAATTAAATTTGATATAAAATTTTAAGAGGTAATGATGAAATTAAAGCACATTATTGAATCACAGCAGTTCACCGTTCCTTCATTATATGATTTATTTGAAAGAGCAGATCAAATGAAAAAAATTGTGAAGAGAGGCGGTACGCGTGATTATCAGAATAAAGTAATGGCGACCTTGTTTTATAAGCCATCAACCCGTACAAGGTTTTCTTTTGAATCGGCAATGTATCGTCTTGGTGGTAGTGTATTATCGACAGAACAGGCAAAAGAATTTTCATCGGAAATCGAGGGCGAAAATCTGGAGGATACTATACGTATTATATCAAACTATTCAGATGTGATAGTTTTGCGTCATTATGAAGAAGGGGGTGCCAAACGTGCAGCAGCGGTATCGCCGGTACCTATAATTAATGCTGGTGATGGTTCTGGTGGACAACATCCAACACAGGCTTTGCTTGATTTATACACTATTTATAGTGAATGTAAAACACTCGATGGTCTATCTGTAGCATTTGTTGGTGCATTAGACCAGGGAAGAACAGTACGGTCACTTGCTTATTTATTAGGCAAGTTCGATAGAATCAAATTATATTTTATTGCACCACTAGAAATGACCATCAAAAATGATATTTTGGAATATTTAGATGAAAGAGGAGTTTCATACCAATTAGCTGATAGCACTGATGGAATAATAAATCGAGTTGATGTTGTCTATCAAACTAGAATAGATAAAAAGCGGCTCATTAATAAAGACGTAAAATTATCACAATATAATATAGATAAAAATGTATTAAGCAAGATGAAATATAATTCAATCATAATGCATCCATTACCACGCTCAGTGGAAATAGATCCGGCTGTTGATACGGATCCTCGAGCTGCATATTTTAGGCAAGCAGAAAATGGACTTTATGTTCGGATGGCTTTATTGACAATGCTTTTTGAAAATGAAGAATAAATTAAGGAGTTTTTTATGACAACTCAAGATTATATCCAATTAGAAGAAAAATACGGTGCGCACAATTATCATCCCTTAGATGTAGTTATCAAAGAAGCGAAAGGTGTTTGGGTAACAGATGTAGATGGCAAGCGTTATCTAGATTGTCTTGCTGCATACTCAGCTGTTAATCAGGGACATTGCCATCCTAAAATTTTGGAAGCATTCATTGAACAAGCTAAAAAGGTTACCTTGACAAGTAGAGCATTCAGGAATGATAAACTACCGATATTCTATAAGAAATTGGCAGATATGACCGGATACGAAATGTCCTTACCGATGAATTCAGGAGCTGAAGCGGTTGAAACTGCTATTAAAGTTTCAAGGCGTTGGGGCTATGATATCAAAAAAATTCCCGAGAACAAAGCCGAAATTATTGTAGCAGACGGTAATTTCCACGGAAGAACTACAACAATAGTTGGATTTTCGACAGATCCAATGTCATATCGAGGTTTTGGTCCCTATGCTCCCGGCTTCGTAATTGCGAAATATGGCGATGCTGATGATTTTCGCTCAAAAATAAATGAGAATACATCTGCCATTCTAATAGAACCGATACAGGGGGAAGGGGGAATTGTTATCCCCCCTGAGGGGTTTCTCCGAGAAGTAGAACAAATGTGCCGGGAAAATAATGTGCTTTTTGTATGCGATGAAATTCAGTCAGGTTTGGGTCGTAGTGGGCGTTTATTTGCTTTTGAGTACGAAGGAGTCCATCCGGATATTGTGATTATTGGCAAGGCATTATCAGGAGGATTTTATCCTGTATCAGCAATTCTTTCGAGTAGAGATATATTAATGGTAATTAAACCGGGTGAGCATGGCTCTACATTTGGAGGTAATCCATTGGCTGCTGCTGTTGCTGTTAAAGCTTTGGAAGTAATAGAGGAAGAAAATCTGATTCAACGTTCATTTGAATTGGGGGAATATTTTATGTCGAAACTGAGAGCAATTAATAATCCTCACATAAAATTAGTACGAGGCAGAGGATTATGGATTGGACTTGTACTTGATACTAAAGCTAGACCATATTGCGAAATGCTCAAAGAAGAAGGAATTCTATGCAAGGAGACGCATGAGACTATAATTAGATTTGCACCGCCACTTGTTATTACGAAGGAAGAAATTGATTGGGCGATTGAAAAAATTGAAAAAGTATTTAATGCACTAAATTAAAATGATGTTATGGAAGAAAATTACATTAATGAATTTAATTTAGAGAACAAAACAAACGAATGGCTTAAGCAAGTAAGACAATTTAATATTCATAATATGATTTTGAATAAGGATAAGTCAGCTTTACTTGTAATTGATATGCAGAAGTACTTTTTAAATCCTGCTTCAAGCGAATACACACCTGCAGGTTTAGTAATACTCAATAACATAAAAAGGCTCATAGATTTTTATCGTCGAGCTGAGCTACCAATAATATATACCCGTCACGCACATCATCACAATGGCACAGATGCTGGAATAATGAAGTGGTGGTGGCAGGGTATGTGCATAGAGGGAACGCCCGAATCCGAAGTTGCGGATGAAATTGCACCATTACCTACGGAAAGACAAATAATTAAGCGGCGCTATTCTGCTTTTTATAATACAGATCTAGAGACAGTTCTAAGATGCCTCAAAGTTGAGGATTTAGTTATTTGTGGAATTATGACAAATATGTGTTGCGAATCTACAGCAAGAGATGCTTACTTTAGGGATTTCAGAGTATTTTTTCTGGCTGATGCAACTGCAACTATTACTGAACAAATGCATATTGCAAGCCTTTTAAATCTTGCATTCGGATTTGCCTATGTAACGACGACAAATTCGCTCATTGAGTTGTTAAAATAATTTTGTTAATATTAGGAGGTAAAATGTCAAACAAAAAGAAACGTGTAATAATATTAGGAGCAGCTGGTAGGGATTTTCATAATTTTAATATATACTATCGTGATTGCGAGACAACAGAAGTTGTTGCATTTACTGCTGCCCAGATACCTGATATTGAAGGTAGATTATACCCACCGAATTTAGCAGGGAAAAACTATCCTAAAGGTATACCCATTTTTGCTGAGCAAGATTTAGAGAAATTGATAAAAGAGTATGAAGTAGATGAGTGTGTACTTTCGTATAGCGATTTATCTTATGAGACAGTAATGCATTTAGGTTCAAGGGTATTAGCCTCAGGTGCAAAGTTTTCTATGTTGGGTTCTTATCAGACCATGTATGAATCCAGTAAACCGGTTATTTCGATAACAGCAGTTAGAACTGGATGTGGTAAAAGCCAGACAACAAGAGCGGTGGTCAAATTACTGAGGGATGCTGGTAAAAAAGTTGTTGCTGTACGTCATCCAATGCCATACGGGGACCTTGAATCGCAAAGGGTGCAAAGATTTGCTACAATTGAGGATTTGCATAAATTCAAGTGTACAATCGAAGAGATGGAAGAATATGAGCCTCATATAGCAATGGGCAGTATAATTTATGCTGGGATTGATTATGAAGCTATATTGAAAGAAGCCGAAAAGGAAGCTGATGTCATCGTTTGGGATGGTGGAAATAATGATATGCCTTTTTATAAGCCAGATTTATCAATTGTTGTTGTTGATCCCCTAAGACCAGGACACGAAATTAGCTATTACCCGGGGGAGGTAAATTTTAGAATGGCTGATATTATTGTAATTAACAAAATAGACTCTGCTTATCCAGAAGATATCGATTTTGTGCTTGAAAATATTCGCAATTATAATCCGAATGCTAATGTAATATTAGCAGCATCAGCTATTAAAGTGGATGATTCTGATTTGATTAAAAACAAGAGGGTTTTGGTTATCGAGGATGGTCCGACTCTTACACACGGCGAAATGGATATCGGTGCTGGAGTTGTCGCAGCTAAAAGATTCGGTGCAAAGGAAATCATTGACCCTAGACCATATATCGTCGGTACGATTAAACAAACCTTCCAAATATATCCTGATATCGGAAATTTACTCCCTGCAATGGGTTATGGCGAACGTCAGATGAAGGATTTAGAAATTACAATAAATAATACTGATTGCGATACTGTAGTTATTGGAACACCAATTAATCTTGCTAGATTTATTAAAATCAATAAACCATATGTACGCGTATATTATGAGTTAGCTGAAATCGGGCATCCTAATCTTCAATCTTTAATTAAAGATTTTCTCAAATAAAGCAATAATAAAATTTGTAAGAAGCTGTCAGATGCTTATCTGACAGCTTTTTTTATTATACCTGCAATTATCATTTCTCATAAATTTCCAAGCAATTTATAATATATTTTCCGAAACATATACAATTTTTTTTCGTATTAATATTATAACAATTTTTTATTTAAGGAGGTTTAACTATGACAAGAATTGTCAGGTATTTTATAATTGCAGTAATTGGATTTATTCTAGTTAATTCAAATTTATTTGCTGAAGAAAAGAACAATGAAGTTATTTTCAAAGCAACAATTACTAATGCATCAGCCAAGGAAAAATTGGAAACTATCGTAACTATGCTGAAAGGCGTGAATGAAGCTGAAGTAAATTTAGAGAGAAAAGAGCTAAAGGTAGAGTATAACCCGAACCTGATTAACACAGATATGATTATCTATACTGTTAAATGTTTGGGGTTTGATCTTACTGTGATTGAAGATAAGGAAAAAAAAGATGAGGACAAAAAGTTATCTGATACCCAAAATTAATTAAGCCAGAACTGCGATTAAGGGCGGCATTTTTGCCGCTTTTTTTATTTTTGGATTATCTTTTTATTAAGTTGAAAATAATTGATAATTTCCGAATAAATTTTGTTAAAACAATGAAGAATAAATTTTATGAGTAAAGTATATATAGTAGGTGCAGGTCCGGGAGATGAATCTTTAATAACAATTAAAGCAAGGGAATTATTATCCAAAGCTGACATTGTTTTGTATGATAATTTATTAAATCCAAGAATATTGAGCTATTGCAAAGATAATGCCGAGAAAATTTATGTAGGCAAAGTAGCAGGTAAACATACATTTCCCCAAGATGAAATAAACCAAATGCTTGTTAAATTTAGTAAGCAGGGAAAGGTTGTGATAAGGCTCAAAGGTGGTGATCCTTTAATTTTTGGACGAGGTTCGGAGGAAGCTTTATATTTGAAAGAGTCTGGTATTGATTTTGAAATTGTACCTGGGATTACTTCTGCTTCCGGAGCTTCGGCTTACTCTGGTATACCATTGACTCATCGAAACTTAGTAACGCAAAGTATTTTTGTCACAGCCCATGAGGCTCCTGAGAAAGATAATACCCAGGTACAGTGGGAGTTACTCGCAAAAATGAAAAATGCGACAATTGTAATTTATATGGGTGCCAAAATGTTAAAAAAAATAGCAGAAAATTTAATCAAAAATGGAATGGATGAAAATACACCGATTGCTATTATCCAAAATGCTACTTTGCCTCAGCAAAAAACAATTGCAAGTAATTTAAAAAGTGTACTTTTATTTTCGGATGATTATGTAGAACCGCCAGTTATTAGTATAATAGGTGATACTGCTAAGTTGCACAATGATTTATCATGGTTTGAAAAGAAGATTTTGTTTGGTAAGCGAATTGTTATAACTCGAGCGCAAGATCAATCCAATAAGCTTTATAATTTACTTGCAAATGAAGGAGCCTGGGTTTTGCTCTTATCCTCGATAAAAACTGAATTTTCCGCACCAAGTGCCTTACTTGCCGATTTGCTTAAGAATAGATATGATTGGATCATTTTTTCAAGTGCAAATGGAGTGAGGTATTTTTTCAAAGAGCTTTTTGCTGAAGGATTGGATTCACGCTCTTTATACGGGAAAAAAATTGCTGTTATAGGATCTGCAACTGCAGAAACATTATGGCAATATGGTATAACTGCTGATTTAATACCATCACAGTATATTGGTAAATCCTTAATCGAAGAGCTTTCAAATCAAATTTTACTATCAAATTCCAAAATTTTAAGGGTAAAAGGTGATTTTGAGAATGATTATATTGCTGATTCGCTTATTCAATTTGGAGCGGATGTTGATTTATATGAAGTATATAAAATAAAACAAGGCAAACCTGATAAAGAAGTAATAAATGATATAATTGAAAATGGTGCTAATGCAGTTGTTTTTACAAGTTCATCTACAGTAGTAAATTTTTTTAAAATAATCGGTTCAAACGCTCTATCGGTATTGAAGGAAGCAAACGTTATATCAATCGGTCCAATGACCACCAATAAATTAATTGAATATGGAATTACTCACACATACACAGCCAAAGAGCAAACAGTCAAAGGGATTTTCGAAAAAATAATGGAAATTTATAGTAAAAGTGCAATCTAAAGAGGTATTAGATTGCACTTTACTGAGTTTATTATTCTTCTTCCTCGAGTTGCTGTTGCTTATAAGCTTCGATAAGTTCTTGCTGAATATTAGGGGGTACTGTTTGATATTCTAAAAACTCAGCATTATAAGTAGCTTTAGCTTGAGTCATGGAACGCAATCCAGTAGCATATTTATCGAGTTCAGCTAAAGGCATTCTGGCTTTGATAATTTGATATCTACCTTCAGATTCGATACCTAATATTACACCACGTCGAGAGGGTAAATCGCTCATAACATCGCCAACAAATTCCTCAGGGACTTTTATTTCTACGGTATAGATAGGTTCTAAAATTTTTGGTGCTGCTTGAGTAAAGCATTCTTTAAAAACCATCATCCCAGCTGTTTTAAATGCTGCTTCATTAGAGTCAACTGGGTGCATTTTACCATCGAAAACAACGACCCTAATATCTCGAACATAGGAGCCAGTAAGCGGTCCTATAGTCATTTTTTCCATAACCCCTTTTAAAATAGCAGGCATAAATCTTTGATCAATAACCCCGCCGACAATACAATTGACGTATTCGAGTTTACCGCCCCACTCTAAGTCAATAAGCTCTTTACCTCTAACAGTTAATCCGGATGGATCAGGAATGCCTTCATACCAGGGTTCAATCATCATATGAACTTCAGCAAATTGTCCTGCGCCACCAGATTGCTTTTTATGGCGGTAACTTCCTTTAACTTGTTTTTGTATAGTTTCGCGATAAGGTACTCTTGGAGTAACGAATTCGGCTTCGACTTTGTAACGGTGCTCAAGTCTCCATTTTGCAGATGCTAAGTGTAATTCACCCTGTGCATATAATATGATCTGGCGTAATTCCTGTGAATGTTCGACCTTAAATGATGGATCTTCTAAGTTTAAGCTATGTAAACCTGTTCCAACTTTTTCTTCTTCTCCTTTGTTTTTTGGAACAACAGCGGTTCTAATTTTTGGTTTGGGATATTCAATTTGGCGTAGGGTAACATTGAAGCCTTTTTCGTGAAGTGTATTGTTAATATTAGTATTCTTTAATTTTACTGTGGCACCTAAATCTCCAGCGTTTATTTGGGAGATATCCTCACGCTTTTTGCCTGTAATAATAAATAATTGGCCAATTCTCTCAGAGGAAGATTTATTTTCATTTATTAAATCCATTGAAGGAGTTAATTTTCCTGAATAAACCCTGAAATAGGTCATATCGCCAAGGTGTGCTTCAGATACCATTTTATAGACAAATAAGCAAACTTTACCATTCACATCACAGGGAATTTCAGTGCCTTCGATTGATACTTCTGGAGGCATATCCAATGGTGAAGGGAATAGATTAGTGATACAATCTAAAAGTGATGTAATTCCTACATTTAGTTTTGCAGATGTACAAATTACAGGGAAGATTTGCCTATTAATCAAAGCTTTTTTAAAACCCCGGTTTATTTCTTCGTCGCTCAAAGAGCCAGCTTCGAAATATTTGTTCATTAAATCATCGTCGCTTTCGGCAATTATCTCAATAAGTGAGTTCCTTAATTCTTCAATTTTGTTTTTTTCATTATCAGGCACCGGAAGTTTTTCAAATTTAGTTGAATCAGATTGGAATTTATATAGCGACATAGACATTAAATCAATGATAGAATCGCATCCAGATCCGGTTTTAACAGGGAATTGTATTGGAGTTACCGTATGTCCAAATCTATCTTTTAATTCTTCGACAACTTTATCATATTCAATTTTATCCAAATCAATTTTATTGATATTAAATACGACAGGTTTTTTTTCTTTTTCGGAATAATGGAAGGCATTTTCGGAACCAACTTCAATACCATTTGATGCACTAATGTTAATAATTGCTGTATCAATTACTCGCATGGTAGCGACAACTTCCCCAATGTAGTCATCATAACCAGGTGTATCAATTAAATTGATTTTAGTATCATTAAATTCAAAAGTAAGAGGTGTACTGAATACTGAACAACCACGTTCGTGTTCGAATTCATTGTAATCAGATACTGTATTTCTATCTTCGACAGCTCCACGGCGGTTTATAAATCCAATTTGATATAGAATTGATTCGCACAAGGTAGTTTTGCCGGAACCTGCATGGCCAAATAATCCAATATTTCGGATGTTTTGAGGGTCATAAACTTTCATCTTTGCTCCAACGTTAATATTTTCCAATAATCGAAATTTAAAGAACTTACAATTTATTTAATTTTCTTCAAATATTAAAAATGATTTTAAAAGCTTTTTGAATTTTATGCAATACTGTGTAGTTATAAAATTTATAATTGTCGATTGCAAAATATTTGATTGATAATTATTGTTTTCTTCAAGCAATTTGAAAAATAACCGATATGAAACATAGTTACTGTAATATAAAAAATGTTTTTTAAAATAATTTGTTTTATAAGATGTGATTTATTAATTTAAATTGAACTTAGAAGAGGAGCTAAAATGAAAAATAAGGATAAAAAAAATAGACCTATCTTTTCAATAACAGTAAATGATGTCAATAGTATCGCCCGCCAAATGATAGGTAGAAATTTAACTAACGAGGAATTATCTGCCTTTGAAAAGGGTTTTAAAATAACTGATTATTTAGACTGGCAAGGTGCGATTGAAACCATAATTTCAGAAGTAATTAGTGATGCTATTATTGAGGATACATCTAAGTTGAATTTATATGATAGATTGGATGAAGAGGATGATGATTATGAAGAAATTATAATTTATCGGTAACATTACCTTCCTCAGATGGCAAAAGAAAATATATTTGATTTTATAAAATTTAAATTTTATACTCTATCCAATGGTTTACGGGTAATAATTGTACCTTTAGTCAAAATTCCACTTGTATGCATTAATTTGTTTTACAAAGTGGGTTCCAAGGATGAACAAATTGGTAAGTCTGGTTTTGCTCACTTATTTGAACATTTAATGTTTCAAGGTACAGGGAATGTTCCAAATGGTGAATTTGATAGACTTTGCTCATTAGCTGGGGGTGTAAATAATGCAATGACCAGCTATGACTATACTGCATACGAAATGATATTGCCTTCTAATCAACTTGAATTGGGTCTATGGCTCGAATCCGATAGAATGTTTAATCTACTTGTAGATGAAGATAAATTTGAAGTCCAACGTAAAGTTGTGATCGAAGAAATAAAGGAAACTATTTATAATCAGCCTTATGGTAAATGGAGGGAATTTTTAGCTGAAAATGCATTTGTACCTGAATCTGGATATGCTTGGGAGGTCCACGGTAAAATCCAGGATTTAAAAACTGCTAAATTAAATGATGCTATAGATTTTTACGAGCGATTTTATCGTCCAGATAATTGTTGTTTAGTGATTGCCGGTGATGTGGATATCAGAATAACAAAAAATTTAATAAGAAAATATTTTGATCATGAAAGAAATATTAAAACACCAATGCCCCAAAAGAAGCAATTCAAAGATAATTATAAAAAAAGCCCTTTGAGGTATAATTATAAAGATAATGTACCACATTCGGGAGTTTTTAAATCATATCATATTCCCGGTTTAGTGTCAGAAGATATTTATTGTGCTGAGCTTGTATCAAGTATCATTGGTTGGGGAGCAAGTTCACGTATCCAAGAAGAGTTAGTTCATAATAAGGGAATTGCATCCCATGCTGGTTCTTTTATAGATAAGCGAGAAAATAGCTCTTTGCTCACTATTTATGCTATTGCCAATAATCAGAAAATAAGCACTGAATACTTGTTTGACGAAATTAGTGATTTAACACAGAGATTTAAAAAAAATCCTGTGATGTTATATGAACTAATTAAAGCTCAAAATCAAGTTAAAACACAATTAGCCTTTGCTTTACAATATATCTCCGGAATTGCTGGGATAATAGGTTTGAATACGATATTTTATAATGATCCAAATAGAATTTATGAAACTATGAAAAATTACACACGAATAGGATTAAACGAAGTAAATGAATTTATCCTAAATTTCTTGCAAAAAGACAATTATGTAAGCATCGAAATAGTTCCTGGATAATTATTTATATAGGAATGAAGAATCACCATAACTTAAAAAACGATAATCATTATTTAAAGCTTCATCATAAATTTTCCTCCACAAATTCTTACCAGTAAAAGCAGCAACAAGCAATATTAAAGTGCTTTTTGGCAAATGGAAATTTGTTATCATAGCATCAATTACTTTAAAATCATAACCTGGTATAATATAGAGAGCAGTTTTGCCGGCTATAGAGTTGTAATTCTGTTTTATAGTCCAATCATAAACAGCTTGAAAAGCCTCAAATACAGGAATTTCTGTATTTGTTAATTTATTCCAGCACCATTGTTCAATTTCAATTTTTTGGGGATTAGTTTTTGAAATAAGTAATTCAGTGCCCAACCAGTAAAGAGATTCGAGCGTTCTTACAGCAGTTGTACCGACGGCAATTACTCTTCCAATTTTATTTTTTAAGTGATTTAAAATTTTTTCTATAGTTTTAAGTGAGACAGAAAAAGTTTCATTATGCATATTATGTTTGATTGGGTCATCGTTTTTAATTGGTATGAAAGTTCCAGCGCCTACGTGCAAAGTAAGTTCGAGAATATTTATTCCATTTTCTTTTAATTTATTGAGGATTTTTTTAGTAAAATGAAGTCCCGCAGTTGGAGCTGCAACCGAGCCAGCTAATTTAGCGTAAACTGTTTGATAGTTGTACTTGTCAATTTCTTCAGCTTCTCTTTTTATATAAGGTGGTAAAGGAGTTATGCCGAATAAATCCAGTACTTTAATAAAAGGTATATTTTCAGGTTGATATTCGAATTCTACAATAGCTTCATTAGCATTTTTAGCCAGTATTCTTGCCTCGAGATGCAAATTGGCATGATTTTCAAGAGGTGATAACTTATCCCCTTTTTTTATATTTTTCCCACCAATTAAGCAATTCCATACTTTTGTGTTTTCAATTTCATTTTCGCAGTTTAGAATTTTATTTGAGTATGGTTCAAGAAGTAAGATTTCGCATTTACCACCGGTTCTTTTTTGCATAAATAAACGGGCGGGAATAACTTTGCTATTGTTAACAACAATTAAATCATCTTTTTTAAGATAATGAATAATGTCTTTAAATTTTTTATGTTCAATATTACTACTAATGACATTGCAAATAAGTAATTTGCTTTGGTCTCGGCTTGGTAATTGCCTGAGGGCTATTTTTTCTTCCGGAAGCTTATAGTCATATTCAGAAAGTGTTAAATTAAAGTCCATTATGTGATTATTTGAAATTATTTAATATGTTTGTTTATATTTGTGTAATGTTTAAATAATAATCATTGGTTATAAACGATGGAAAATATCAATAATTATTCAATTATATTTGTTACTACCGATACTTTCGATATTGCCCGAAACATAGCAAGGATTTTAGTTTCAGAAAAGATAGTCGCTTGCTGTTCTATTGTACATAATGTTCTTTCGGTTTATGAATGGGAAGGTAATTTAAAGGAAAATATGGAATATTTGCTAATCATTAAAACAAAAAAAACAAATTTGAATATTGTAGAGAATAGAATTATTGAACTTCATAATTACGAAATTCCTGAAATTATTGCTGTTTCTCTCGATGCTGTCTCAGTTCCATACTTAAAATGGATGGAGCAGGTTTTAACATAATTTTTAAATTACAAGTTAAGAAAAATTGGATTCACCAAAAGATATCGAATACAAAAGAGCGATCAAGTATAAATCTATTAAAGATTGGCGACTAGATGACAGACCACGCGAAAAGTTGATTAAAAATGGAGCATCCTCTCTGAGTGATGCCGAACTTATAGCAATCATTATAAGAGCAGGGACCAAAATGTATTCTGCTATAGATGTAGCTAGGGATTTACTTGATTTGTATGGGAACTTATCGAAATTGGCATCCTGTGATATTAGTGAATTACAAAAAATTAGAGGAATAGGCAAAACGAAAGCTGTCCAAATAGCAGCGGTTTTTGAATTGGTTCGCAGAGTACAATCTGAACCTTATGACCCATCTAAAATAATACGTTCCCCTGAGGATGTTGCGAAATTTTATATTCCACGATTCAGAAATTTACGTCAGGAAACTTTTTGGGTTTTGATGCTAAATGCTTCAAATCAGATTATCCGTGAAATGAAGATCTCTGAGGGTATATTAGATGCTTCGATTGTACACCCAAGGGAAGTATTTCGGATCGCTATTACTGAAAGCGCTGCAAGTATTATACTTTTGCATAATCATCCATCGGGCAATCCTCAGCCATCAAATGACGACATTAAAGTCACGAAAAAGCTTGTACAAACCGGTGAGATAATTGATATCAAAGTGCTCGATCATTTAATTATTGCCGGTGATTTTTATACCAGTATGAAAAAACTCGAGTTGATGTAAAGATTCGTCAAAGAATAAAGATTCGTCAAAGATTCTATTGATTTCCTTTAATAAATGCAATTTTCCAATATAGTATTACCAGTTTAATTATATCGCACTTTGAATTCCAATATGCTATTGGAGTTTTTCCTGACAGGAACATTGAATAATATTGTTCTGGCATCCTTTTTTATGTAGTCATAAGTAGAAGAGAGTACAGTCCAATTCCAGCCTAAAAATCTTTCTATTTCGATATTGATGTCCTCTTCTTTCCTGTTTTTAAGTGTAATCTGGTATTTAACTTCACGTACATTGTCAGAGATTTTAATACTTTCTTTTTCAATTTCATTGGCTAAAACATCGAAAGCATCGCCAACCTTAAGTTTTATAGTTTCATTTTTGGGTGTATGATCAATCATATCTTCACCGATAAATTCGATAGATTTTCCATCTGATTTATTCATTCGTACAAGCCCTTTTGGCATTGGTATTCCGAGCTTATTTTCTTTTGAATTATCAAATTCGATAATAACAGAAATCTTATTGTCTTGATTTAATCCTTGATAGATTGAATAATTAGGACTTTTATATAGATATTTCTTTTTTATAGAAATGTCTGAGGCTTCGAATAATGAAATTTGTTTGGTTTCGTTATCTGAAATAGTTGATAATCTTTGTAATTCATAGATATAATATTCAAAAAATTGTTTTTCTTCGAATTGTCTTGCATCTTCAATAGTTTCTTGCATTTTCAATTGTTGAACAGCATAATATTTTTCCATTGGCTGGTATTTTTGTACATCACCTGCAACAAGTTTAAGTGTAGCATCTTTGTAAGTTGCACCTGATTTATTGTCAATAGAAACCCAAGCATTGAGGTCAATTTTTGTATCATTATGATTTAATACGGCTACATATTCTGTGTGCCAGTTAATTCCACGTGCTTGATAACTGACCTCAATGTCTTGTTTACCAGTTTTTTTCGAATCAACAGTCCAAACTAAAGTAGGTTTTGTAATTAATCCCTCTGGTAATGAACCAACGTTAATTTTATAATCTTTTATGTCAGTCAAAATAGTAAGACCACCGTCTTGGTTTTGTAGTACAATTCCATCAGACTGGCTAGATAATAATTTGCCGGTAATTATATTCTTTCCTGTAAGATTGATTTCTTTATTGATATATTTTGATAATATTTTCATAATGCTGACAAGGTCATACTGATAGTTCTGTTCCAAAACTTTACCATCAAATTTAATATGAACAGAAGTAGGATCGATTGTTTTTGCAACATCGGTAATCTGTATTTGATTAATTCCTTTTTGTATTTCGAGGTTTCTAATTTGGCGAATGACAGCAAAATCATCGTTATAAATAGTGATAAAATTTGATTTTATATCAGCTTCTTGAGTAAAGACTAAGCTAATTGTCAGAGGGAAGACAATAAAAGCAAGAAAAAAACAATATTTCATAATACACCTATTTATTTATCTGAAATTTTGCGTATTCTATAAAACCACCAAAATTAAAAATAGCGATAAAGTTACCACTATTTAAATATTTAAATTCTCTACAGTTAAGGCTAAGAGTTATTTCATTATAGCCAGAATTAAATTTGAGATTATCAAGCATTTGGATTAATTTACCATCGAGGGTATAAATTTTTATGTAGCCATTTGTTTCATTTGGTAAATCGAATTCAAAAGTAATTTCATCTTTTGCTGGATTGGGATATGTCTTAATATTGATGCGTAGTATTTTATCGGTGAATTTATGTTGAACAGAGGTAATTTCATTTATTTGGAAATCCCATATTCCACGTCCGTAAGTACCGAATCTGACAATATTTTTATATGGTATAAATTCTACAGACCAATAAATTTGATCAGGTGCATTTAAACCAGCCATATCGAACCATCTGTTAATATCAGTAATATAAACATAGGGACCAGTCTCAGTAGCTGCAAAAATAAATTTTTCGTCTGTTGATAAAGCCATATCATATATTAAAGTTTTTGGAAGACCATCATTGATTGGGTAAAAAGTTTTACCGCCATCAGTGGATTTAAAAGCAGCAGGATTTGAGTAACCACTACCGCCGAGAAAGATAATATTCTCGTTAATATTTGAAGGTAGTATTTTTGTCCCATAGAAGTAATGATTTGTAGGTCCAGAAAATTCTTCATTTTTTGTCCAATTTTTGCCCCTATCGGATGAGTAGTAAAATTTGCCATTCCTTGTTATGGCAAAAAATAGTTCGGGATTGAGTTTAGAAATAGCAATTGAAGCTAATTTTGATTCTCCATCTGAAGCGAAATTGAAATCCAACCATTTATGTTTTATATTGTCTTCAACAAGTTCTAATTCACAAATTTTTGAATCACCATTTTCTCCACCACCGGTTAAATAAGCTTTCAATGGGTTGTATGGGTCAGAAACAATCGGGGGTAGCCACTGATATCCGTTCCCTTTAAAGTTCCAAAAATATGATTGAATTTGATCATTATGAGCGTTTTGGTAAAGCAAGGCAAAAGTAGGATAAACTGTCCAAAGCGTTATACCGCCATTGCTCGATGCTATGTGTCCATAATCTCCGCTAATTATTTGACTGAATCCTAGAACAGTGGCTGAGTCAAGCGTACATCTTTGAAAGCCTTGATCTTGACTTCCAGCGTAAATAATTGCTGGGTATAATTCACTTGTTCTAACGCTATAATATTGGCTAACATTCAAGCCCAAGAGGGAAATATTTTTTACAGTTTCACAAGCATCATAGGATTTATAGATACCGCCGTCAGTTGAAATCAGAATTAATTCTTCTTTATCATTTATTTTAAATATATCAACGGCAGGGATATCAGCGTGTAACAAATTTTCAGGTTCCTTATAATAAGCCCACCAATCATTAATTTTGTACCAGCTTATACCTTGGTCAGTACTTTTAAATAATTCAACGCCTCCATAGAAAATCATATTTGAATCTATTGAAGAAACTGCAAAGCTATTTAGAGTAAAAGGTCCAAAAGTAAGGGTTCCACGTTTGTCCCATGTCTTGCCTGAATCAACAGAAATAAAAAAATGTTCGCTTGGTGAAGTCGAAGTTCTCAATACTGAATAAAGATAGACCTTACCATTAATATTTGTACCTCGCATTAATATTCTTTTAACTTTTGTAATATCAAATGGGAAGTTAGCAATAATTGGTGTTGGGAAGTCGTTGGATGGTTCAGTTAGTATAAAAACTGAATCTTTATGTATAAAAAAAACCGATGAATTGTCAGTCCACAAGTCCATAAAATTAGAATTGTCAGGGTAATATTCCCTTAAACGGATAAAAGATTCAGCCAAGTCATCAGAACGATAGAAAACTGTTATTGGATTCCAATTAATCCAATCCCATTCGACCCCGATAGCGTAAATAACATTATTTTTTTTATTCATAACAGCCCGAACAATCCACCCCCACTTTTGTAATTGCTCGAAACCTTTTGCCTCATTCCATGTCAAACCTTCATCTTCAGTATAGTAGAAATTTGAATTGCTTGCCACTATTATTCTATTGTAATTATTTTGCTTTACAACTTTAATCATTGAACCGCCGAAACTATTTCTGTCATTAAGACAAGTCCAATTTTCTCCGTTTAATCCACTTCGCCAGACATTTCCACCAGCTGAGATAAGATAAATCAGATTTCTATTAGAATCAATATCAGCAGTCATTATTCTACCGGCTTGGTTATTGCTGCCTTTTTCAATCCATTTTCCTTTCAACCAGCCATCAGCAATGATTTCTTCGTTTAAAATTTTATCTAAAGTATTGTTTTTCATATTTTCAATGATTATTTGTTGTCTTTGGTTGCGTTTGAGCGTTCTGTTCTCTTTTTCGATAATTTTCCAGTTAATACCATCTTCAACTCTATGCATTTCTTCAATCCATTGAAGTCTTTTTAGCTTATATTCAGGATCGGCTTCTCGATTGAATTTCAGGATTTCATCAGAGTTAAAGATTTTCGGATGTATTACTTGATGACTCAAAGTAAAAATTATAAGGAATGATAAAATAATTTTCATATTTCTTCCGAAATTATTTTTAATTAGCGACTAGAAAATAATTATTATAATACTAAAGGGCATAATATATTATTATGCCCTTTGATTTCTTTCTTCTTGATTTTTATTGACTATCCTCAGGTAAAAGCACTACTTGAATATAGTTATCATTAAAGTATTTTTTAGCGTATTGTTGAATATCGTTAGCTTTGAGTTTATCGAAATATTTTATAAACTTTGGAATTTCTTTCAAATCTTCACCATTGATATAGTAGGAAGCTAAGTTATTGAGCCACCAGTTATTGTTCTTAATATTAACCTCATTTTCTCTTTTCTGGATCTCTTTTACTTTGGCAATATAATCATTTTTTGGTGGATTAGATTTTAGTTCATTAATAATGCTTTTGACTTCGTTTGTTAATTCATCAACTCTTTGCGGATCGCATCCAAAGCCTATTGTGATAATATAATTAGACTTAGGATATTTATTAATAGATGGATAAGCATATATTCCGTAAACTCCGCCTTTATCTTCGCGAATTCTCTCGCGAAGAATGATATTGAAAACTTCTAACAATGCTCTTAATTCATAACGATTTTGAGAATTATAGTCAAAATCGCCAGTAATTGCTATTCTAACAGAGGATTTTTTTTCAATACCTTTTTTTACCACCTTGGAAATATTACCTGTAGCTAATTTTACTCCAATATCTCGCCAGTTTTCTTGTTTATTTCTTGTTGGGAGACTTCCTATATACTTTAGTATCAGTGGTTTAATTTCATCAATTTTGAAATTACCAACAAAGAAAAATGAGTAATTTGCTGGATCGGCAAACCTTGCTTTAAAGAAATCATAGGCATCGTCAGGATCTAATTGATTTAATATTTCCTCGGTTAAAGGCAAACGTCGGGGATGATAATTGTATAAAGTAACATTAAATGTATCACGAAAAGCATTTTCTGGAGAAAGTTTTGCATTTTTTACCGATTCCCTTAATCTTTCGATGTAAACCTGTGAAGCTTCGTAATCTAATCTGGGATCTGTAAAATATAAGTGAGCTAATTGCAGAAGAATTTCAAGATCGGCTGGTGCTGCAAAGCCATATAGATAATTATAAAATTCACTTATTGAAGGTGTTACACTTACAACTTTTCCTGTCAAGAATTTTTCGAGTTGCGTTCTGGTGAAATTTGCAATGCCCGATTCGGAAATTATACTTGTTGAATTCGAAGCTGAAATATAAAGTTTATCATCTGCTAAGGAATGACCGCCGGGAGCAACAGCTCTAAATAGAATTTCATCATTTTTAAAATCTGTTGGCATTAAGAAAACTTTAGCACCATTTGATAGTGTTAATTGAGTTACACCTATTTCATTTATTTGGGTTTCGTTTGTAACGGTACCAGGATTCACATCTTTTTCGAAAAGTGGAGATGTTGCAACTATATCTTGGTATGGTTCAAGATTTTTCTTACTTATAGTTGTATAAAGATTTAGAATTTCGTTCTCTTGTGGCATAATAACTTCAGGTTTTTCTGGTCCACTCATAGTTATGACAAGGCTACCTTCATTGATAAGTAAAGTGGCTTGTTTGTTAATTTCTTCAAGTGTAATTTCTGGTAAAAATAATTTAGCAAGAGCAAGTTCATATTCAATGCCAGGGACAGATTCACCAAATTCGAAATGACGAGCTAATTCGTCGGCAAATAAATATGATTCTGTTTTATTTTTCTCATTAAATACAGTTTCGATCTTGCGCAGATATTCGGCTTTAGCTCTTTCCAATTCTGATTCAGTGAAGCCATACTGAATAACTCGAAATGCTTCGGTTGTTAAAGCTTCGAAACCTGATTTAAACTTATCGTTTTTGACTTGTGCTATTAAAGCAAATATTGAAGAGCGACCTAGTGCATTATCCATCTGATATGAAATCGCAAATAAAAATGGTGGATCTTTTTTGCGGCTGATTTCAGAAAATCTTTGATTCAGCATTGATTGAATGAGTGAATTTTTAATGGATTCACGATAAGCTCCAAAAGTTCCCTCTATTGATGGAGGATGTTTGTAGTACATTACGATTTGAGAGAAAGGTAATTCCTTGTCAGTATCGATTGAAACTATAATTTCATCGTGTTTGGGTAAATCGTAATAAATTCTTGGTTTTGGATTAGGATGTGGTTTTAAATTAGTAAAATACTTTTTAATTAGATTTTCCATTTCATCAATATCAAAGTCACCTACTGCAATAACTCCCATTAAATCGGGTCGATACCAATCCCGATAGTATCTTGTGAATGCTTCATAAGGTGCATTCAGAATAATAGCAGTATCGCCTATTGGTAATCTTTCAGCATATCGGGAATTGTATAATATTTTTGGTAATTGTCGTTTTTGAATTCTATCCATAGCTCCTTTACCCAATCGCCATTCTTCTAATATAATGCCTCGTTCCTTGTCAATTTCCTCAGGATCAAAGGTTGCTTTGTGTGCCCATTCTTCAAGAACTTTTATTCCTTTTTCTAATAATTGTTTGTCATCAGTTGGTAGTGTTAGCATATACAATGTGCGGTCAAATCCGGTAGAAGCATTTAAATCAGCACCAAATCGGATGCCGGTTTTTTCGAGAAATGAGATTAACTCATTTTTGGGGAAGCTTTCTGTTCCATTAAATAGCATATGCTCAACAAAATGGGCAAGACCTTTTTGGTCCTCATCTTCGAGTATAGAACCTGCTTTTATTACTAAACGCAGTTCAGCTCTTTTTTCAGGTTTTTGATTCTGTTTTATAAAATATTGAATACCATTTTCTAATGTTCCTCTTTTGATGGATGGGTCAAAAGGGACAGGATCATTTAAACTTTGGAATTCGACCTTGAGTTGTGCTTGAGCAAAAACAAATGGATAAAATATAAATATGATAAGAACAAGTAACTTTTTCATATAGACCTCAAATTTTATATTCCAAAAAGTATACATTATACTATTTTTTTAAAAAAATGTTTCATAAAATATCATTATTTGAGAATTTTAATATAATAAATTATTAATTAAAGTTGATTGAATAAAAAATTTTGAAAAGTCACTAAAAAATAATATAATTGTAGCTTGTATTAAATTTAAATTTGGTTCCAATATGTTTGAATCATTACCAGAAAAATTTAATTATCCATCTATTGAACGTGAAATTCTCAAATTTTGGGAAAAGAATAAAATTTTTGAAAAATCTTTACAGAAACGTGAGGGTGCTAAATATTTTACTTTTTATGAAGGCCCACCAACAGTTAATGGTAAACCCGGAATCCACCATTTAATGTCAAGGACGATAAAAGATACCGTTTGCAGATATAAATCGATGACGGGCTATTATGTACCACGAAAAGCCGGATGGGATACGCATGGTCTCCCAGTTGAACTCGCAGTTGAGAAAGAGCTTGGGATAAGAATAAAAAGCGATATTGAAAAGTTTGGAATTGATAAATTCAATGCTGTTTGCAAAAATACTGTTTATAGTAACATAGAGATGGATCAAGGCTGGCGGGCTTTAACTGAGCGTATGGGCTATTGGTTAGACCTTGATTCTGCTTACATTACTTGTACGAATGAATATATTGAATCTCTTTGGTGGGCTTTAAAGCAGTTTTTTGATAAAGGACTTATATACAAAGGTTTTAAGGTTGTTCCTCAATCTCCAACAATCGAAACACCGCTTAGCTCACACGAATTATCTCTTGGCTATAAAGATGTAAGGGATCCAAATTGCTATTTAAAGTTGAGAATCCTTTCTTCTCCGATGAAGCAAATCGAGAATGCTTTCATTATTGTTTGGACTACAACACCTTGGACTTTGTTTGCGAATGTGGCATTAGCCGTTGGTGAAGATATTGATTATTGTCTCGTTAAAAATACAAGAAAAATAAAAGAAGAGATAACAACAGAAAATTATGTATTAGCAAAATCAAGATTGAATGTGCTTGATGGCGAATATGAAATATTATCAGAATTCAAAGGTAAAGATATATTAGGGACGGTTTATGAGCAAATTTTCGAATATTTGAAAATTGACAGGAATGAATATCCAAATGCACTTACAGTATTACCGGGGGACTTTGTATCAATTGAAGAAGGTAGTGGAGTTGTTCATTTAGCCCCTGCTTTTGGTGAAGATGATTTGAGAATGGCATCATTATTTAATCTTCCTTTTTTACAACCTGTAACACCAAATGGTCATTTTACTGAAGAATTAGGTGAATTCGCGCATCGAGCTATTAAAAACTTTACTTATGAAGACCACGACGAAGAAGGAGCTGATAAAGATATAATTATCTCACTCAAATATGCGGGTAAAATTTACAAAGCGACTTATGATTATGTTCATAGTTATCCACATTGCTGGCGTACGGGCAATCCGATAATGTATTATGCCCGTGAATCTTGGTTTATCAAATCCCCTGAATATAAAGAGCGGATGATAGAACATAATAAAAAGATACGATGGCAACCACCGGAAATTGGAACCGGTCGTTTCGGGAATTGGCTCGAAGAGGTAAAAGAATGGGCTTTATCACGAGATAGATATTGGGGAACGCCGCTTCCCATTTGGATCGCTGAGGATGGTAGCGATATGTTCGCAATCGGTTCAATCGAGGAATTGATGGAGGGAACATATATTTTTGCTGATGGAACTTCTGCTAAATTAAAAGAATGCAATTTAGAAATTGACCTTCACAGACCTTTTGTGGATAATATAATTTTTGAAAAAAATGGGAAAATTTACAGAAGAGTAAAGGAAGTAATAGATGTTTGGTTCGATTCCGGTGCGATGCCTTTTGCCCAATTCCATTATCCATTTGAAAATAAAGAAGAATTCGAGAGAATGTTCCCTGCTGACTTCATTGCAGAAGGCATTGACCAAACAAGAGGTTGGTTTTACACACTCCACAATATTGCTGTTGCCCTTTTTGATAAGCCTGCATTTACCAGTATCGTGGTAAATGAGCTTATATTAGACAAAACAGGGCAAAAGATGTCGAAATCAAAAAAGAATACTGTTGATCCGTTTTTAATGATGGATAAATACGGAGCGGATGCGCTACGATGGTATTTGCTCGTAAATAATCCACCTTGGAAACCAACATTATTTAATGAAGAAGATATAGCCCGGACCGTAATTTCAGACTTTCTTCGTTCGCTCACCAATACTTACGCCTTTTTTTCCCTATATGCTAATATTGACGGCTTTAGCGGGTATGAGCCGGAAATACCAATCGAGGAACGCCCAGAAATTGATAAATGGATTATCTCCAGAATGAATAGTTTGGTTCGCTCTTATCGTGAATTAATGGAAGAATATGAGTTAACAAAGGCACAGCGAGCTATCCAAGAATTCACAATTTATGAGTTATCTAACTGGTATGTGAGGCGTAATAGACGAAGATTTTGGAAAGGAGAAAAAGATAAGGAAAAAATTGCAGCCTATCAAACTCTGCGTTCTGTATTGATTAAACTATGTACCTTGATTGCACCAACGGCTCCATTCATATCTGAGTATCTATATCAAAAGTTAAGAATACCTGAAGATAAATTATCGATTCATTTACTTGATTTGCCGGAACCTGACATTACTTTAATTGATTCTGATCTTGAAAGAAAAATGGAGAAAGCCCAAATTATTGTGAATTTAGTCAGGAATTTAAGAGAAAAAATTAAAATACGCGTTAGGCAACCTTTACGACGAATTCTAATTCCTGTTCTTACACCTCAGGAAAGAAGAGATATTGAATCAATTCAAAATATCGTTATTGAAGAAGTCAATATCAAAGCCATTGAATTTATTACTGAAAATGATGAAATTGTAAGACGGAAAGCAAAACCTAATTTTAAATCTATTGGAAAAAAATTCGGCAAACTAACCCAAAAAGTTGCTGAATATATTAAGGGATTAAAAGAGAAAGATATCAAACAACTCGAACAAAACAAACAACTTGAATTGCAAATAGATAATGAAATCATCAAGCTCGAATTACAAGATATTGAAATTTACAGCGAAGATATTGAAGGCTGGCTCGTAGCAAGTGAGCAAGGTATCACTGTAGCTCTCGATACCCAACTCGATGAACAGCTTATTGATGAAGGAATAGCGAGAGAATTTATTAACAGAATTCAAAATTATAGAAAAAGCATAAATCTTGATGTAACTGACAGAATCAGTATCAAATTTAATGCAAGTGATAGGATTACCAAGGCAATATTAAATCTTGCAAATTACATAAAAAATGAAACTCTGGCTATAAGATTGGAACAAGTCAACAATCTAAGCGGTACTGTTTTAGATCTGGATATTGATAAAGTTACTGTAACCATAAATAAAGTATAATCATATTTATCATTGAATTATCACCAAAAATGATTATCTTTAGATCTAATATTCAGCTACAAAATAAATAAAAATACAGGAGAATTAAAATGGCTAAAACAAAAAAGAAAGCAGAAGTAGCGGAGAATAATTACGAGAAAAAGGAAGAATTATCGAAAGCAAAGAAAGTTGTAAAATCTGTTATAAAAGAAAAAACTGACCCAAAAGTTAAAGCTATTGCTACTTCTGATGATAAAGTGTCAAAAAAAACCACAACTACATCAAAGGGAAAAACAAAGATAAATACGAAACCAATTTCTGAGCCAACGATAGATGAAGAAAAAAAAGCAAAGAGAATATCGAACAAAGAGGAGGTCAAAAGAGTAAAAAAAGTGGAAAAGCAATCGGAAATAAAATCTGAGGCACAATTAAAGACAAATAGAAAAGATAGCGATAGCAAATTAGAAAAACAAAAAAAGACATTAGACAAAGGAACTAAAACTAGTGCAATTCAGAAAGAGGAAGTGGATAAAATAAGTAAAATAAAAAGCAAAAAAAAGCAAGAACAAATAATTGAACAGCCTGAAATAAAAGTAATAAAAACGAAAACAAAAACTAAAAAATCAAAAGATATTAAACCTGTTGCAAAAACTCAAAAAAAAGAATCAGTAATAAAAGAAACACCCAAGTTAGCTACAAAAGAATTTGACACAAAGCAAAAATTAGCAAGCAAGAAAGAAGTAACAAAAGGAACAGAATTAATCGGTACAAAAGTTGAACAAAAAGGGAAAAAAACTAAAATTGGTCCTGTAAAAAAAGAACCTACCGTTAGATATTCGGATGAGGATTTAGAGATGTTTGCTAAGGTAATTCAGGAAGCAAGACGTGAAGCTCTCGAAGAATTGCAAATGTTAAGAGACCGATTGGAAGACCTTACTAATTATGATTATGCAGAAGAAAGTATGATTTATTCAATGCATATGGCGGAACAAGGTTCGGAAGCAATTGAAAAAGAGAAGACCTATGCACAAATCCAACGGATAAATGATTACATCAAAAAGCTGGATGAAGCTATGCAGAGGATTAAAGATAAAACTTATGGAATATGTAAAGAATGTGGTATATTAATAGCCAAAGAACGTCTATTGGCTGTTCCCATCACAACCCAATCGGCATCTTGGAAAATACATAAAAAATGCCCTGAGGATGGTATCGATAGAATTGAACCGGTAAAGTAATTTTTTGAAGTCAATTAAAGGAAAAGTTCAACACGAAGATTTAAATTCCGAATTAGAATGCAAGTCCAATCATCAAGAACATATTTCATAATAGCGATTATCCTTGTTATATTTGATCAATTGACTAAGATTGCAGTTAAAGGTTTTAATATTTTTGGAATTGAGCATACCGGAATGATGTTAGGTGAATCAATACCACTAATAGGTGATTTTTTAAGGATTACTTTTGTAGAAAATGAAGGTATGGCATTCGGTATCAAATTTGGTAGTGGTAAAATTTTTCTCAGCTTGTTCTCAGTAATTGCTTCTATTGCATTAGGAATATTTCTACACAAGTTGAAGCAGTATAGTCTATTTGCTAAAATCCCGATTATGCTGATTTTTGCTGGTGCAATAGGGAATTTGATTGATAGAGTTTTTTACGGTGTGTTTTATGGTGAATCACCTTTATTTTATGGCAAGGTGGTAGATTTTATTCAAGTAGATATACCAGATGTTACAATTTTTGGTAGTACCTATACCCACTGGCCTGTGTTCAATATTGCTGATTCTTGTGTAACTTGTGGTGTGATCTTGTTAATTTTGTTTCATAATAAGATACCACCGCTTAAAGAGGTATTTAGAAAAATGGATGTAAAGCAAGAATTGTGAAATATTTATTCTATTACCAGCGATAATTTATATTCTTTCTTCAAAAGTTTAATAGCATTTTCGGCATCTTCAAAAGTTTTATATCCCCATAGTTTAATTTTATAAATAGGGAAGTTATTTTTAAGATATCTTTGATAGTAGGCTCTAAAGCCTCTTCTCTCCCATAATTCGACATAATTCAGGGCATCGAATTCACTATCATATTCACCTGCTATAATTTCAAATGGCATTAAACTTGGGTCGAGCCATCTTATCTCAACGCGTCTGTTGTAATATTGTTGCCAGCCTATATTTTGTAAGTAGTAAATTGGCAAGTTACTTCCGTCAGTTCTGACTCTTATTTGATTTGGAGAGGCTCCAAGTTCGATAAGTTTACGTCTTGATTCTTGTGCTCGTCGTAAAGCTATGTAGTTATTAAATTCCTCTGAACCTTCTTGACTACTATGTCCGATTAGTTGAATTGCAGTGGATGGATTGTCCCTGAGTAGTTGAGCGAGTAAGTAAAAGTTTTCGTCAAATTCAATATCAATCAGGCTATCTCTATAGTTAAATGCTGCCAAAATTTGATTATCGGCATATTGATTTTCAATTGCTTTTACGATACGGAATTTATCAGTAGGCTTAGTCGATATATCAAGTGTAACAGTAATAGGGACTGATTTATCGGGTGAATTTGGCAATGTTACTGGGAAGTAGTAATATGCTCTTTGAACAAAAACGATTTCTTTCAAAATTGAACGTATGTTACGGATATTGTCTTCTGTAATAAAATAAAAATAACCACCTGTTGCGTCTGCGAGATATCTTAAATTATATGTTTCTAAAGCTGTACCCACTCCGATAATGTAAATTGGGACTTGTTTGGAACGTGCTAATTCAGCGATATCCCTAAGTTCAATTGCAATTGAAGAATTGTCCTCAATGTAGGTAATTAGAATACAGATATTATCATAATTTTTATCGGTATTGTCAATATTGGAAATGGTATTATAGAGAGCTTTATAAGAGGCATTCAATCCAAAGTTGGGTGGTAAATCCTGAGATGATAAGGCTAAAAAAGCATTTGCAGCAGGTAAATTTTCGTATAATTTTCTATTGTAGTGATTGTAATATGAAAAAGTAATTAAGTCATTAGAATGAAGTGATGTTATCCAATCTTTTATGTAATTGATTATTGCAGTGTTTGATTCGGCAGCAGATGAATTATCGAGTAATAAATTTATATTTAGTAATGGGGTGGATACTGAATAACTTTTCTCAATTATTTTTTCAGGGATAAATTTTCCATTGCTAATATTATCGAAAGTAAATTTAATTTGATCATGCAAATTAGCTGAACTGATATAATTTCCGAATTGGTCAATTAGTACTACTCTCAATCCAAGCTGGTTTGTCATTGGTGTTGGGTAGATTTTCCTTATAACCCTGATTTGATTGATTTGTTCAGGATTTTTGAACGAAACAATACCTTCAAGGTATTTAGCAGGTGAACTGGAAGGAGATAGGTTCATTCCCTTTAAAATTTCCGGTCCTCTAACTGGTTCTATTTGCTGTTTTTGTCTGACATAAACACGCCAATCTGTTATTAGAGAATCAGTTTCATTTTGGTATGCTTTAATAATGTATTTTGTTGTTTTGACAGGAGTTACATTAATGCTATCGGTTGGTGAAAACCTACGGTTTAAACCTTCAATAATTACATAATCAGCATTTTCGAATGACCATTTAATTGTTGCACTTTCGCCTTCTTTGATTTCGCTAAAACCTTTGTAGTAAAGTTCTTTGATTGGACCACGTGAGCAGGCGATTATTATTAGAATAGACAGACATGAATAAATTCGTAAGCGGTTCAATTTTCACTCCTGCTATTTTTGTTTAACTAATACAAAAATAGTTTATTTTAAATATATAAATTTAAAATATTTAATTTAAAGCTCAAATTTTCGCTTTTGAATTCTTATCATTCTTCAAAATATCTATCTTGGTTATACGATTTAAAAATATTTGATTAGGGTTTAAAATGGCAGTATTTACATTTCAAAGAGAACAATTGCTAAAATCATCTATTGAGATGGTTTGGGATTTTATTTCCTCGCCAAAAAACTTAAAAATTATAACACCTGAATATATGGGATTTGAAATATTGAATAAAAATTTACCTGAAAAAATGTACACAGGAATTATTATAAATTATAAAGTTAGTCCTTTATTTGGGATAAAATTAACCTGGAGTTCAGAAATTACTCATATACGTGAATTTGAGTTTTTTGTAGATGAGCAAAAAGTCGGTCCTTATAAATTTTGGCACCATCAACATCATATTAAAAAGTATGATAGCGGTGTTTTAATGACTGATATAATCAATTACTCGCCACCATTTGGTTTTTTAGGAGCTTTGGCAAATACAGTTTTAATACAGAAAAAGTTAAAAGAGATTTTTGATTATCGTGAAAAGAAATTTAACGAGATTTTCAATCATAGATGAGTTTTATATTTGAATAAAAAAAGGGGATGTTAGCAACATCCCCTTTTATATATTGTTGAGATTTAATCTTCGAATTGTGAGAGTGGTGTTCTTATGATGACTTGTACAGTTCTATTATAGAATCTGCCTTCAGGTAAATCGTTTGTATAGAGTGGTTCATCTTCACCGACACCTCTTTTAGTTAGCTGTGCATATTTGCCTTTGGTTCTGTTTTTGATTCCCGTTTCAACAGTATTAGCTCGTCTTTCGGATAGTCTTTTGTTATGATCATACATACCGACGATATCAGTATGACCAACGACTTCAACTACTGAGGTTGGGAATACTCGATCGTAAACATAATCACGCATAATTCGTTCGTTAATAGGACCGGTATCGGCTCTGTCAAACGGGAAAAGAATAAGATTATAACGCTCTAATGTACTGTCAGCAATTTTTATAACTTCTTTCTTTTCAGTTGAGACTTGCATTACGGGAATGGTAATCGGGTCTGATTTACATTCGGCACCTGAATGTGTCGTTACAATTAATTGTGCAACAAAGCTTAATTCATCTTTGGGATATCTGCCACGTTCATTTTGCCAATTCCACTGAGCTGTTGGCTCGGTAATTCCAATATCAGTTAAAACTTTCCACATTTCATTTCCTCTTTTGATTTCAACTCTTCTTTTAGCGACTATAACGTCCTCAATACCATTTTTTAGAACAAATTGCATTTGCTCTGGTTGTGGGAATGTTTTTGGATCTTTGTCGAAAACGGGTTTCATTATTTCCCAATCGTTAGAAATAATTTCAACTCGCCAGTTTTCTTGGATACCCAAAGAATCTTTTAGATTTGAAACTACCTGTGGTTGGTTTCTGTATGTTAGTTTCATTCGCTTTTCATCAATTTTCCAGATATCTCTTAAATATTTGAAAACATTGTCGGCTCTTTCTTTGGAAAGGCCGGGTCTTTTTTCCTCTGGGCTTACACCGTCATTGCAACCTACGATTTCTATTTTTGTATTTGGAAATTTATTTAATCGGTAACCATAAATATTGAGAATATGGTAGTATTTATCTAATGTACCCCCTGCAATTGTTGTATCTGTGAAAAGTTTTGTATCTTCAGGTGACTCGAAAAGTATGTATCTATCTGGTATAACAGATGATCCAATATCAAAGAAAACGTAGTTGAGCAATGGATATAGATCCCAGGTTTTTACTTCTTCCATCACTAAACCTCTGAATTTAGCAAGGGATGGGTCATCTCTTTTGGCACGGGAGATATAATCGGCTTCGTCTATTCTTGCTTCAATAATGGGACGCTGGCCAAGGGTCAATTTGACAAAAATTTCATCAACAGGTTTTTCGGCAGCATCGGGATCCTCGACCATTGGCGGTTTATCTACTCTTTGAATTTTTTTTGTGATGCCATATTTAGGATTTTCAGCAGTAATTTCTAAGTCAACGTAAAGTAAGGAGTCCTTGGGATCGCCATAATCCTGATTAGCAATTATAATTGAAAATTCTGTTTTAAAGGTTGTAATTTCTTCTTCGTGAACTTTTCCAGTGATAGGATTCTTAATAGTAATTTTTGCTGGAATGAATTCATCTGAACATTCATCAACTACAGTACCTTTGAGAAGAACTGTTTGATAGAATTTCGGTACAAATGCCATAAATATATCAAAATCACCCTGATAGCCCGGTAAGTCTGTTCTTCTTGATGAAAAATACAATATATCGCCTGATGCAGGTAAAGTTATGAATTGCTCGTCTAATTTTGTATTAATTGGAGCGCCTAAGTTTTGTGGCTTGCTCCATTTTCCGGTCTCAGGATTATATCGAGTTACATAGAAGTCTAAACCACCAATTTTATCTGGATAACCATCGGAGGCAAAAAATAGGGTCTGGTTATCAGCTGCTATGAAAGGTGAGACCTCTCTACCTTTTGTGTTAATTTCGACTAAATTTTTTGCAGGTTTCCATTCTTCAAGTTCAAAATCCCAATCGGAGTACCAAATATCAAAATTTTCTGGAATGTTTCTTCCGTCGCTATTCGGACCTTCGCGAGTTGATACAAAATACAATCTACTTTGATCTGGTGCGATTGAAGGTTGACTATCAAAATTTTTTGAATTTACGTTTGGACCGAGGTTTATTGGGCGCCCCCATTTATCACCTTCAATGGTTGTTTTGTAAATATCACAATCACCTAAACCATCGGGACGATTGCAAGCTGTAAAGTATAGGGACTGACCATCGGCGGCAATTGAGGCTGCACCTTCGTTTAATTCAGTGTTTACACCGAATACTCCAAGATGTGTTGTTGTGTCAATATTATATGGTGGGAAAAATATAGTATCTAAGCGGTGATTTTTCTTTGCAGCCCAGAAGTCGTGTGAATATTCTCCTTTATTTGTCAATTTACTACCAGGACGATTGGAGACAAAATATAATGTTTTGCCATCTGCGCTTATTGTAGGTGCATAATCAAGTCCTGCAAAATTGACAACTGGTCCTAAATTAATAATTCTGATACGTTTATTGTCAAGAATTGTTGAACTTGGTTCATCCTGTGGACGTTCTGAACCAGACAATAAAACCAAGCCATATAAATGTAAATTGCCATCAGCATATATACCTTGGTCATTAATTTGATGTTTATTTTCCGCTAAAATATGCTGAAAATTTAAAGCTGTAAATGCAAGAACAATAAAAATTGATGTGATTATTGATTGAATCTGTTGCATAAGCTCCTACCCATTTAAATTAATATTAATATGAATTTTGATTTTTTCCAGTTTTGTAAATAACTAACATACAAAAAATAAATATTTAACAATATTAAGAATTATTAATGTTGTTTTTGAAATTCAAAATTTGAAAATAACTTTAATAAATACAAAAATTAACTAAAAATGTTATCAATAATTTCAATTTTGTAAATATGAAATAATTAATTTAATTGCTAAATTTTTAAAACACAAGTTAAAAATAAATTAGGGAGTAAAATTTGTATTTTAAGGAATGACTTTTACTTGATGTATGAGATTCTATCTTCTTTTAGGGAGTATCTTATTTCGATTAAAAATCGCCAGGAATTAATTTTGAAATTTTTCCCATATTCTGAAATATTATTCATTGGGATATTGTATTGGAATTCTGGGGAGAAAAATAAACGATGGGATAATCTAAAATTAAATGCAATAGCCGATGATAAATACAGTTGAAAAGAATTTAGTTGAGGTAATTTTTCATCTTGTAGGGTTAAAGTATTTCCTTTACCCGTTCCAAAACTGATTGTTGCTGTTTCACCGTTACTTAATAGAGCTTTTTTATCTAGTAATTCTTGGGAATGCTTGATATTAGCATTAATTACGAAGGAACCGTTAAGAGCAAACTTAAAGTATAAGAAATCTGCTGTTGACCACTTAATATATGGAGCTAAGGTAAAATATGAGAGATCGACTTCACCTATGTGTCGAAATAGTACTGGTACAGTTTCATAATCATCAGTTCCTTCAATTTTGAATTTTATGGATTCTCTTTCGCGGTAAGTACTTGTTATGTCCATGATATCGAACAAAACTTGAGCACCAAGGTAAAGTGATTCAAATATTTCATGTTCATATAAAGCGCCGATTGTAAATCCGAAACCGTTTCCTTTATCGAAGATGCAATCATCGCATTCAACATAAAATTCCCCACTTTGGAAATTACTACCAAATCCAACTAAAATTCCGATTTGTTTATCAGGGGGTAATTCACCTGGAGCTATAGGCGAGGCTAATTGTTGTGAAAAGCTTAAGCTATATGTAAATAATATAGATAAGATTATAATTAATGTTTTAAACAATAATAACATTATTTACCTCGTATATAAATTATTCGAAATCAAAGTTTTATTTAATATATAATTTATGGATATAAAGCCAATGACGATGGATAATGTTACAGATTTTGTAGAATTTCATCAAGAATCAATTCTTTCCAATGTGAGGTACAAAGCTATCAAACTATTAAGTCTTCACGAACGAACAGATGCTTACCTTGATAAAATACTTGACAATGAGCAAAAGTTTTCAGATTTATCCCCATTAGATAGTTCTCTTTTGAATGAATTGGTATGTGGTGTTATACGTTGGAAGGCAAAAATTGATTGGGTATTAACAGGCTTTTATCGCGGAGATTATCAAAAATGCCTAAATATTGTTAAGAATGCAATGAGAGTTGCACTTTATCAATTAATGTTCCTGAATAAAATACCCGCCTATGCAGCGATAAATGAATCTGTCGAAGTTGTAAAGAGAATTCAAGGTGATAAAACAGCAAATATTGTAAATGGTGTATTGCGAAATATTCAACGCAATATGGATAATATCCGTTATCCTGAACCGGAAGAAGATATTGTTTATTATTTATCAACATTGCATTCCCATCCGAAATGGATGGTAAAAAGATGGTTGGAACGTTTCGGTCAAGAAGAAACAGCCAAATTACTTGAAGCTAATAACAATAGACCGAACATTTATTTACGCATAAACACTTTAAAGACTTCAGCTGAGAGTTTTTATAGTCATTTGGAAAGCAGAGGCGTTCCTTACGTTCGCTCGGAATATCTCAAAGAATCTTTCTACATAGTTAATCCACGCAGAAGTTTAGAAAGTACAGATGCATTCAAGAATGGATTAGTTACGGTTCAAGATGTTAGTGCAGCATTAGCTGTAAGACTCGCTGATGTCAAACCGAATATGTCAGTCATTGATCTATGTAGTGCACCCGGAGGAAAATCGTTTTATTTAGCCGAATTAATGAACAATCAAGGGAAAATTTTGGCTGTTGAGAAGTATTCTTCAAAAGAAAAATTTATTTTAGAAGGAGCAGAAAGACTCGGAATAAATATTATTGAAATAAGAAACGCTGATGCTACTAGTATTACCTCAGAGGAGTTGTTTGATGTCGTATTTGCCGATGTTCCTTGTTCTGGACTTGGTACTTTATCCAAAAAACCTGATATAAAATGGAAACGGGATATTGACGATATTCCAAAATTAGTTAACTTACAACGGGAAATTTTAAAAAATGCAAGTAGGTTGGTTAAAATAGGTGGTGTTCTAATATATTCGACCTGTACTATCGAAAAAGAGGAAAATGAGGAAAATATTGAATATTTCCAGAATGAATTTGATAATTTTTATTTAGATCCGGCTGAGAATTATTTGCCGCAATCTGTTTGTAAGGATGGATATATGCAAACTTTTCCTCATATACATTCAATTGATGGAGCTTTTGCTGCAAGATTAGTCAGAAAATCATAAATTTAAGAGTATATTTTATGAATAAAGGTTCTGAGAGCGTAACCGAAGGAATAAGAATACAAGTTTTACCGGAATATATCCCTCCAAACATATTAAAAGGAGAAGAAGGTAAATATTATTTTTCTTATACCATAACAATTACAAATGAAGGTAGTGAATGGGCAAAACTTTTGAGCCGTCACTGGATTATTATTGATGCCGATGGTAATCGAACTGATGTAGTGGGAGAAGGTGTTGTTGGATATTTCCCTGAATTAGAACCCGGAGAATCATTTACATATACGAGTTATTGCCCATTGGATACACCTTGGGGAACAATGGAGGGTGAATTTCAAATGCGAAGAAAAGATGGAGAAATATTTTATGCCAAAATTGATAGATTCTATTTAGTTTCAGATGAGGTTACGCAGGATAAAGACATTTAAATTCATTCGAATATTTTATTTTTTGAAATTTTTTTTTCTTTTAATAATGTGTTGTAGATAGCATCCAAAATGCCATTGATGAATTGGCTACTTTTTTCTGTGGAAAATTTTTTTGCAATGTCTATAGCTTCATTTACGCTGACTTTGTAGGGAATATCATCAAAAAAGAGAATTTCAGCAAGAGCAATATGCATAAGAATTCTATCTATGCGGGCAATTCTTTCCAATTCCCAGTTATCTGTATGTTCTTTAATGTATTGATCGAATTTTTCATTATTTTCTAGAACACGGTTAATTAAGTTTCTTGCAAAAATGACATCATCATCATTCCATTGAATTGGTATATCAGCTTCAAGCTCATAAATTTCATCTGGTGTGAGAAGTCTTGGAGAATTTTTGTCCGCAGATTCTTCGGAGATATTGAATTTTCTGAAAAAAATGTGATCGAACAATAATTCAAATTCAAGTTGACTGATTTGGAATGCATATATAAATTGCAGAATTTTTTCTCTTGCAAGCCTTCGACTGCCTTGTACCCATTTAGTTCTGCTAAGTGGGAATTTATTCTCGTTTTGCTCTTTTGCTTTTTTTGAAATCATATTGATAAAATTTGATAGAAAACTTAGTGCATATTAACGAAATAATATGAAAAAATTTTGTGAAATCTTATTCCCCAAAGATATTTATTCGCTTACATCTATTTAGCTTAAATTTCATCTATTGTATTGGTTGTGATTTGATAAAAAAAGTTATATTTGATATGTACAATATTTTTAACATTAATAGAAATGGAAATTAAAGAAAATATTTGCTTAGTTGAGAAACAAGATACTAATTTATTTATTCATTTACAGGGTGATGTTATTATCCAGAATGCAAAATATTTCTATGAATGTCTTGATAGTATTACAATAGAAGATATAAAGAAAATCACACTCGATTTTTCAAAGATCAAAAATTATGATACTTTTCTCTATCTTTTTACAATTCGACTTGAAAAGCTATGTAGAGCAAATAACCTTGCATTCGAAAAGCTTGGCTTAAGAATGGATATGCAAGATTTTTTAAATGTTTTAGCTGCAAAAAAAACTAAGGAAGAAGAATTAGCTTTTACAATGAATCCATTAATTGCTCAAATTTCATCTATTGGTAGCGGATTTGTAAGAGTGATCAAAGATTTTTATGAGTTTACAGCATTTGGCGGTGAGCTATTTTTACATTTTCTTAAGTTACTTATACATCCACGAAGCATCCGTTGGGAAGATTTTCCTTTTTTATTTATGCGTGTAGGAGTATCGGCATTATTCATTGTACTTTTAATTGTATTTCTCATTGGGATAATAAGTGGGTATCAGGGAGCTATTCAACTCAAAGAGTTCGGAGCTGATATTTATATAGCTGATTTAGTAGGTATTTCGATAACAAGGGAATTATCGCCATTGATGGCAGCAATTATAGTCGCAGGCCGTTCAGGTTCAGCTTTTGCTGCCGAAATTGGCACTATGAGAGTATCTGAGGAAATAGAAGCGTTGAGGTCAATGGGATTCAATATATTTGAATTTATTGTTATGCCTCGAGTTTTAGCTGTAATGCTTGCTCTACCATTACTTGTTCTGCTTGCTGATGTAGCTGGAATTTTTGGTGGAATGATTGCTGCAATAACTACATTAGATATCTCTGTAATATCTTATCTAAACCAACTTCAAAAAGCATTAACATACGAGCATATTTTTACAGGGGTTGGTAAAAGCGTCGTTTTTGGATTTCTGATTGCAACAGCTGGCTGCTTCAGAGGGCTTCAGGTTTCAGGAGGAGCTGAAAGTGTCGGGAAATATACAACTGCATCAGTTGTAATGTCGATTTTGCTTATTATAATTTCAGATGCAATATTTACCTTTTTGTTTCAGGCTCTGGGGATTTAATAATTATAATGGACAATAAGATAATCGAAGTTAAAAATTTGTCAGTTTTCTACGGAAGTACAACAATCTTACAAAATATAGACTTCCATATATTGCGTGGTGAAATATTCATAATTGCTGGTTCGAGCGGCTGCGGCAAATCATCATTAATGAGGCAATTAATTGGTTTAGAAATTCCGTATTCCGGGGATATTTTTATAAATGGGATAAATTTTACAAATTCAAGTCCTAAAGTCCGCAGTCAAATTATGCGAGATTTCGGTGTGCTATTTCAATCGAGTGGTTTGATAGCTTCGATGACAATTGAAGAGAACATTGAATTACCACTTCGTGAATTTACAGATTTAGATGATGAGGACATATCTGAAATTGTAAAAGTTAAATTAAGCTTAGTGGGTTTGGCGGGCTACGAGGAATTTCTACCCTCTGAATTAAGTGGTGGAATGCGCAAACGTGCTGGCATTGCAAGAGCAATGGCTCTTGACCCAGATATTTTGTTTTTAGATGAACCATCATCTGGACTAGATCCTGTAACTGCTGCTGCTCTGGATAATTTGATAATCAATATAAACAAAGCATTGAAAACAACTATTGTAGTTGTTACCCATGACCTTTCAAGTATCTTCAATATTGGGCATCGGGTTATTTTGATTGATAAAAGTATAAATGGTATTATTGCTCAAGGGACACCTGAGGAATTGAAACAATATTATAACAATTCAATTGTTTATAATTTTTTCAATCGAATTGGTTAATTTGTAAATTATGGCGAGACACAAATCAAATATAACAAGCAATTTTTTTATAGGTTTATTTATAATCAGTGCAACATTAATAGCCATATTTTTTATAATTTGGCTTGGAGTTTCTAAGTTTTTTAGTGAACGTAATTTTTATGTAACTTATTTCGACGGTTCAGTTGAGGGATTGGAGAAAGGTTCGCCTGTCAAATACCTTGGTGTCGAAGTTGGGACCGTCTCAAGTATAAATGTAGCACCTGACGGTAGGTTAATTGAAGTAGTTTTCCAGATTGACAAAAAAATAGAAGTTACAGACGAACTGCGAATTAAACCCGAGTTAATGGGTATTTCAGGGCGTAAATTTCTTCAACTTCACTTTCCGAGTGATAGAAAAATTGCTCAAATGTATCCTGAATTGACATTTAAACCCGAGTTTAAATATATAAAATCCTCACCATCGGGATTGGAAGAAATTGAGATCGCTATGAGGGAAGTTATTTATAATTTTAAACAAATTGAAATGAGTAGAATTTCCGATGAAATTATTGAATTCCTCAGTTCAACTTCAACTTTTTTCAAAAATCCCGATATTTACTCTACTATTGAAAATTTAAGGAATACCTCTTTGCATATAAAAAATCTTGTTGAAAATGCTGATACTACTAATATTTTAGAATATTTAGCGAAATCAAGCCGTAATGTGTTACAAATCACAAGTGACTTGCAGGAGTTTACAAAGGAGTTAAATCGGCAGGTAGCAAGTATGAAACTTGATGAAAAAGCTGACAAAATTTTAGCAGGATACGATTCCACTATGTGGCAAGTGCGTAATACAATAAATAATTTAAATTATCGTACCGAAATTGCAATAATTAATTTCAATGATGCATTGCAAAAATTAAACGAAACAAATACCCAACTCAAACGCACATTGAATACAATAAAAGAATCACCTAATTTAATATTGAGCGAACCACCACCACCGGAAAGATGATGTATAATTCATACATTAAGTAAAATGGTAATACCAGAATCATTATTGGAGGCATTAGAAAAGGCACGAAGCATAACTGTATTAACTGGTGCTGGAGTTTCCGCAGAAAGTGGTATAAAGACTTTTAGAGACCCGGATGGATTATGGTCCCAGTTTAATCCAGCCGAGCTTGCCAGCGTTGATGGCTTTATGTCCAATCCTGAGCTGGTTTGGCAATGGTATCAATACCGCCGGCAAATAATAAATAATGCAATGCCGAATGCAGGACATTATGCAATTGCTGAAATGGAGAAGCTGTTTAAAAATTTTGTCTTAGTAACTCAAAATGTTGACCGACTTCATCAGCGTGCTGGCTCCTCAAAAGTATGGGAATTGCATGGTAATATTATTGACAATCATTGCTTCAATTGTAAAAGACCATATATTGGGGAGACTAATTTACCGGACAAGCAATTGCCAAAATGTCCTGTTTGTGGAGGATTGATTAGACCATCGGTGGTATGGTTTGGCGAGTTATTACCATTTGAGGCACTATCAGCAGCAGAGGAAGCAGCTTATAATTGTGATGTTTTTTTATCTGTCGGTACATCTGCTGAGGTCTATCCAGCTGCTAATTTACCTTTAATTGCTAAACGTTCAGGTGCTTTTGTAGTAGAAGTTAACCCAAACCGCACTGCAATTAGTCATTATATGGATGTTTGTTTGCGCGAAACTTCAGCAGTGGCTTTACCAAAATTAATCGAAGAGTATAAGAAATTTATTAGTGATTAATTGACTATGATTATTGGAATTGGGGCAGATATGGTCGAAGTCGATAGGATTAAAAATGCCATCGAAAAATATGGTAGTCGGTTTCTCGATCGGGTATTTACTGCAACTGAGCAAAGTTATTGTGAATCGTTTAATAGTGCCAAATATCAGCATTATGCAGCGAGATTTGCAGCAAAGGAGGCTTTTTCTAAAGCTATTGGAACAGGAATTACACAAGGATTTAAATTCAAAGAAGTTGGGGTGAAAAATGAGAATTCTGGGCGACCGTTAATAGAATTAAACGGTGAACTAAAAGCAAGGTGGGGAAAATATCAAATTAACTTATCTTTATCACATACATCTGCGAATGCACTTGCTTATGTTGTTATTACTATTTAAAAAATATTAACTATCTCTGGGAGGCATTATGAAGTTATTGTCAGTTTTTGTTTTCTTTCTTTTACTCGGAACGACGTTAGCACAAAAAAATATCGAAGAAATAGAGAAAATCAATTATCCTTTCGGGGTCGGACCATTTATTTTTGCAAAAGCTGGTGTTAATGCAGCTGATGTAAAACAAGGGATTAAGAATGGAGTGGCAATATCACCTTTGCCCGATTTTGGTGTTACAGGATATATACCATTCAATGATGAATCAAAAATTGGTGCAACAATAGATTTAGCATATTCAACTTATGCCTATGAAAAGAAATATTATGGCGATGAAGGAAATCCTTGGACGGATAAATTCCATTATTTCACTATAGCTCCAAATTTACACGTATGGGGATTTTTGGTTGGGTTTGGATTAGGTTTCCCTCTTGGGGGTGAGATAGATAAAAATGCTAGGGAAGTAAAATCAAATGATTTGGAATTTATGTTTGAGCTTCGGGTCGGGGCAATGATACCCATTATAGAAAGCAATTTTGGACGTTTGAATATATTAATTATGGGGAGCTATTTTTTAACAGGACAATTCACAAATCAATTTGCCAGAGATTTTTATATAGGAGGAGAAGGATACAATACTCATCCTGCTTCGCTTGGATTAGGGATTAATTATATATTCAATCTCACTGAATAACATAATTTATGGAATCTGATATTGACTGTATTATTAGATTTGAGGAAGCCTGGAAAAGTTTAAATTCCAAAACTATCCTAAAGAATTTTAATCTGAAGATACAAATAGGTGAGAAATTAGCACTGAAAGCCCGCTCAGGTTCGGGAAAAACAACCATATTAAATTTAATTATGGGTTTTAGTCAACTCGATAGTGGTAGCATTTTGATAAAAGGTGAAGAATTAAATAGTAAAAATATCTCCCGACTGCGTTCAATGATATCTTGGTTGCCCCAAAATGTTGATATAATTGGTGGAGATGAATCTGTCTTGGATGTTATTTTACGCCCATTTAAATATTCTGCTAACAAAGAGAAGTTACCTGGCAGAGGTTTAATTGAGGAAGTTGCAAATCGCTTGAACTTAGAAACAAGTATATTGGAGAATTCATTTTGTAATCTCTCTGGTGGTGAAAAACAAAGAATCGGACTAATGATATGTTATTTACTTGATTCTCCCATAATATTACTCGATGAACCTTCTTCTGCCTTAGATAAAACTTCGGCTAAGCGTGCTTTGGAATTATTTATGACAGATGTAAATAAAACAGTAATTTCAGCAACGCATGATGAACTTTGGCTAGATGCATGTACAAAGATTATAGAGTTGTATGAATCAGAGTGTTGATATAAGCTGGCTATCGCTCGGATTGGGATTTTTGGTTTTAATTTTACCTTTGATTATTTTATGGTATTATAAAACGCTTTTAATCAAGCCGATGCTGATTGCTTTTTTGAGGATGTTCGTTCAATTGTTTTTAGTTGGAATATATTTAAAGTATATATTTTTATGGGATCACTGGTGGATAAATACGCTTTGGGTTTTGGTAATGATTATTGCTGCTGGTTTTACAATTACCAAAAGAACTGAACTGAATTTGAGATTGTTTTTATTACCTATCATAATTGGAGTTACAGCAAATGCAATATTAAACGGACTTTTTATCGGATTGATAATCCTTGGCTTTGATAACTTATTGAAAGCACAATATATGATACCAATCTATGGTATGTTAATCGGAAATTCAATAGGGAGTATGGTTGTGGGATTACGCACTTTATATAAGGGATTGGCAAAGGATGAGGAGCGTTACAGATATGCAATAATGTGTGGTGCAACACAAGCTGAGGCAATTATGCCGTTTGTTAGTGAATCATTGAAAACAGCTATAAATCCTATTATAGCTAATACTGCAACGATTGGATTAATTTGGTTACCGGGAATGATGACAGGACAAATTTTAGCTGGGAGCGAGCCAATGACAGCTATAAAATATCAAATAATGATTATTGTTACGATTTTCGTTGCATCTGTAATTTCTCTTTTTTTTAGTATTTTAGTTTCTCAAAAAATGGCTTTTGACGATTTTTCTAGGTTTAATAAGTTAATTTTTAAAGCTAATCATTAGGTGGAAAAATGTTAACACTTGAATTCCAGCATTTTGAGGGCTGTCCCAATGGACCGCAAATGCTTGATAATGTTAAGCGAGCTATTACAGGATTGGAAGATAAAATTATATTAAAGGAAGTTTTTGTTGAGACAGACGAAGAAGCAATAAAAAGAAATTTTCGTGGTTCACCAACCTTGCTCATTAATGGTGAAGATTTTGAAGGTTTACCTGTTCCGAAAGAGCCTAAATTAGCCTGCCGAATCTATTTAAATGGTATTCCTACCCCAAAAGAATTAAGAAATAAGATATTGCAATATTTAGAAGCTGTAAAATAAGTATTCGTTCTGTCTGATTAGTTTGGTTAGTTACATATAATTTTAGTATAGATAATTTGGTATTTACCGCTTGCGTTTGTTTTTTGCCTTGATTAATTCTTGTAATTTCAATTCGAAATTAATCATACTCTGTACTTTACTGATCTCCCTTTTCCTCTAAATGTTAATTATCATTTCTAATATACCACAAATTTCAAACTAATTTTTTTTGTATATATTTGTAAAAAACAATAATTTTGTAGTTCTAATAAAATGATTGGAGAAAAAAATGAATACTTTAGATTTAGTCGAAACGATGTCAATCGAACGGGTAATCGAAGCTAAAAAGGTAAAGGAAGGCGACAATTATAATGAAATACCTGATTTTAAACCCGGTGATACTATAAATGTTGCTGTTCGGGTAGTAGAAGGTGATAAAGAAAGAATTCAAAATTTTAAAGGTATAGTATTAAAAAGACGTGGAAGTGGTATAAATCAGACATTTCTAGTGCGAAAAATTTCAAATGGAGTAGGTGTAGAAAGAAACTTCCCGTTATATTCACCTTTGATTCAAAGTATTACAGTTGTTAAGAAAGGTAGAGTTCGAAGAGCTAAGCTCTACTATCTCAGAGGAATGTCTGAGAAAAAGATTCGACAAAAGATTAACTAATTTAATAATAATCGGCGACATCAAAGGGTCGCCGATTTTTGTAAAAATGTCGGATAAACTCCCAATATCAGTTGCAATAATTACCAATAATGAAGAACGCATACTTGCAGTTACATTATCGAGTATAGCTGATATTGCTGATGAAATTATTGTAGTTGATTCCGGTTCAACTGATAATACAATAGCAATAGCTGAGAATTTTGGCTGTAAAATATTTCGGCAAGAATGGAAGGGGTATGCAAGTCAAAAGAATTTCGCTTTGTCGAAATGCTCGAATGATTGGATTTTGTGTATTGATGCCGATGAAGTAGTGAGCGAAAAATTGAAAAAATCATTAGTTAGCGCTATAAATCAAAAAAAGGTATCTGTATTTCTTATTAATCGTAGAACCTATTATTTGGGTAAGTTACTAAAAAGAGCCTGGCAGCCTGATTGGAAGCATCGTTTAGTGAATAAATCCGCTAATCCACAATGGGAAAATGATTTTGTTCATGAGACATTGCTTTTCAATGGGGAAGCTGAAAAGTTACAAGGCGAACTAATACATTACTCTTATCGAAATCTTAATCATCATATTAAAAAAACCATTGAATACGCTAAACTTTCGGCTGAATCATTGTATAATAGTGGAATTAAGTTCAAATTTTTAAATTTAGTTCTTAATCCGTTGTTTAAATTTTTACGATTATATATAATAAATTTAGGTTTTGTTGACGGTATACAAGGACTTTTTGCTGGATTTAGTGCATTTTTCTATACTTTTTTGAAATATGCTTATTTATGGGAGTTAGAGTTTATGGAGAAACACCGAGGTAATGGTGAATAAATTATTAAAAAGAGTTGAATCTACAATTCGAAAATTATTGTATTGTTTAATAAATATTTTCCTACGAAATCAGAAAATAACAGAGAAAATCAAACCCGAGACAATCAAAAAAGTATTAGTAATACGGTATGATGTAATAGGTGATTTAATTGTTACTCTTCCTATGATTAAACTAATCAAGCAACTAATTCCTCACGCAAGTGTTCATTTACTTGCTTCAGAACAGAACTCAAAGCTTATCGAATTTGACAATAATATTGATAAAATTCATCTTTTTGATGGTCGAATTTTAAAATCATTTTTTAGTCTGTTTGCATTGCGTAAAGAAAATTATGATATAATTTTCTGTGCATTTTATACGCTTGTTACCCGCAACGGGATCATTTGTAATATCATCGGCGGGCGTAAATCAATTAAAGTTAATATTTGGTGTGATGAGAAGAGGTATGTTTTTTTTAACTATCAATCAAGGCTTGCTGCTGAAAAATTATCAATGTATGAGAAAATGTATTATATGGCTGCCGATACAATTGCTGGTGGTGATAGATATAATAAAGTTGATGCATATTTGAAAATACCTGATAAATCGCGCAACAGGTGTTTATCGAAATTGCAAAATTTAGGTCTGACATCGAAAAGATTTATAGGAATTAATTTATCAGCTGGTCGCAAAATAAATGAATGGCCTAATGAGCTTTATATAAAATTAATCAATCTTCTATCCCAAAATCTGATAAAAAATGATTTATTGCTTTTTTATCATAAAAATGATTTTTTAAAGGTCCATGATATAATCAGCGGATTGGATGCAAATAGGAATAATATCTATATTTATTTACATACCGATGATATTTTGGAAATTGCGGCATTAATAGAGCAGTGCATGTTATTGATTACTCCCGATACAGGCACCGTTCATTTCTGTTCAGCAGTTAAAACACCGGTTGTTGTTACATATAATGAAGAATACACATCTCGTCTTTGGCATCCTTACGGAATAAAGTACCGGGCATTAATTTCTGAATCAAAAGATAGAATTATCGTTAGCCCTGATTCGATATATAAAAAAACCATCGAATTATTGCAAGATATAAATGAACAAGAGATTATGCATAAATTGTGTTAAGCCGGGATACATTTAAAGGAATTAATGATAATCAAATTACACGATTGAAAATAGGAAAGAAAATAGAGATTTTAGTCCGAGATTTAGTTAACAAACTGCTTATTAAAGGCAGCAATACAAAAGTAATTAATTCAGATGAAATTTGTGATGATTTTAAAAATATAAAAAAAGCACTATTTCTACGGCATGATAGGATAGGAGATGTTTTAGTATCAATTCCGTTTTTCAAAAATTTTCGTGAACATTTTCCAAAAGTAGAAATCGATGTTCTATTAAGCGATAAAAATTCAGGTACAAGTAAGGTTCTCAGAAATTATTCCAATAAAATTCATATTTTGCCCAAAGATTTAATCAGGATATATTACTTAATTAAAGAATTGAATAGATCGAAATATGATATAATAATAGATATGTTTGATACAGTTTCGACCCGCTCAAATTTGCTTTTACAATTTATAAAATCCAATTATAAGCTCGGCTTTGAAAAACCTAATAAATCTCTATATACCCATATCATTCCGATGCCAGATAAATCTCAAATTCATATTGTTGAAAGAGTTTTAAATTTACTTACTCCTTTTGGTAAATCCTATGATAAAACACAGATAAGGCTCGAATATCCTCTTGAGGAAAAAATTACAGAAAAAGCTTATCTATTATTAGGCGAGAAAGTTAAGGAATATAGACTTGGTATTATACTATCTGGTTCTAGTACAGCAAAATTTTGGGGTATTCACAACATCTCTCAATTCATTCGCTTATTTAATAAAAAATTTTTCAATTTTGAAATTATTGTATTTGGTACTGAAAAGCATTCAAAAATGATTAATGAATTACCAAAAGTTGATTGCTTAAAAGTTGCCCCATACACGAATTCTTTAGATGAATACGCAGCTATGTTAAGTCATTGTGATTATCTAATTACCCCTGATACATCAGCTGTGCATTTTGCATCTGCTTTTTCGATTCCATGTCTTGTGATGTATTCTATACCTGTCAATAGTGGATTTTTACCGTGGTATCCGTATAACTCAAAATATACTGCTGTAATCACTAATGAATTGAGCATACAGTTTATTTGTGCAGAAGAAGTATTAGAGAAATTCTTTGAATTGTATGAATCAACAGGCAAATGAAATAAAAATATTACAACTTCAACTCGGGACAATAGGTGATATGATTCTTGCAACCCCCACTTTTAGATTATTAAAAGAGAAATTTCCAAATAGCCAGATTGATGTAATTTGTGGAAGTAGAAACTATGCTGTTATTGAAGATAATCCATTAATCGATAACAAAATTATTTTGACCAAAAGCCCATTGAAATTAATTGGATTGATATATAGACTTCGTAAAGTCAATTATAAATACTATATAGATCCGAAGCCTCATTTTTCGAGGGAAAGCAGGATCATCGCTACTTTGATAAAAGCAGATATTAAAATTGGTTATAATACATTGAAAAGGAGCAAAACTAGATCCTCAAAAGAAGAAAAAAATGAGCACTTTACAATTGAATTGCTAAAACCGCTGAATGAATTGGGTATAGAAATCCCCAAAGCTAGAATTTTGCCCAACTTATATCTTAATAATGACTCCGAATTATATGTTGAGTTTTTTTTAAAAGAAAAAGGAATAAGCGATTATATACTTATCAATATCTCAGCAAGCAAGGAAAATAAGAAATGGGTTGTAGAGAAATGGATTCATTTAGTAAAATATCTTATAGAACAAAATTTTACAATTATAGTATGTTTTGCACCAACAGAAAGATTAGATGCACAAAAAATTTATGAAAATAGTGATAAAATTTTTCTTTTCAATTCCCGTTCAATTAAAGACATTTATAGTTTGGTTAATAGAACAAAATTGCTCATATCGCCAGATACTTCATTAATTCATATAGCTTCAGCATTTGATAAGCCAGTTCTGGCCTTATATAGCGGTATGTCAGATTTTAACACAAGATTTGCTCCACTCAGTAGTGTTCATCTTGTTATCAATGCGAACGAAGGAGTTGATAGTATAAAAGGTATAACATTAGAACAGGTTAGAACTGGATTTGAAAAAATCAAATCAAAAATTCAATATTTTAATACGAGGCAATAATATGCACTGGCTATATTTATTCATAGCGGGGTTATTTGAAATCGGATGGCCCTTAGGCTTCAAACTCTCCATTGTTACAGACAACAAGGCTTTTTGGATTGGATTTGCAATAATTTCAATGGGGTTAAGCGGTTTCTTTTTATGGCTTGCTCAGAAGCAAATTTCAATTGGTACTGCATATATTATTTGGACAGGTATTGGAGCTATTGGAACATTTGTGATAGGGATTATTTTCTTTAAAGACCCAGTTAATACTATTCGCATTCTCTCAGCTTTTTTGATTATAGTTGGTATCGTAGGATTAAAAATATCACATTAAATTATCAATTTTAAATAATAGTTATAAAATATATTAAATTACAAGGAATAAAATGGGAAGCAAGAACCGATAGGTTTCATAAAAATAATTGTGATAGATAACTAAATTTGAATTTCAAAAAATAGCAATGTAATATAAATCCGCTTGTGTTTATTTTAAAATTATAATGTTTATTTAAAATCGGATAACATTTTAGATCAAAAGGCAAATTCTGTTAGGTAGGATTATTAATGTTGGCTGGATATATTGAAATATATAAAACAACAAATATAACTTTTGATTTATGAATTTTATAAATATGTTGATTTACAATAATAAAAGGATTATTTATGGGTCAAAGAATTGTTTTAATAGCAATTATACTAGTAAATTTATTTTCATTAGCTACATTAAAAGCGGAGGATATGCCATCGCATAGAATTTTTACAAAAGATGGCAAAGCAACAAATTTTAGTAGTTTGCTCGATGCATCACTAAAATCAGAAATCATCTTTTTTGGTGAATTGCATAATAATCCAATTTGTCATTGGCTTAGATTACAATTAGTCAAAGCCATATACAGCAAGATTGGTAAAAAATTAATAATAGGGGCTGAAATGTTCGAAGCTGATGACCAGTTAAAAATTGACGAGTATTTTTCTGGGCTTATTAATCAAACAAATTTTGAAAAAGAAGTAAAACTTTGGAATAATTATAAAACTGATTATAAACCACTCTTGGAGTTTGCAAAAGATAGTGGATTAAAATTTATAGCAACAAATATACCGAGGCGATATGCATCATCGGTATCAAGGAAAGGATTTGCAATATTGGATAGTGTTGCCCCCGAGGGCAAACGTTTTATTGCACCACTTCCTATAGACGTTGACCTTGAACTTCCTGGATATAAAAAAATCAGGGAAGAAATGAAAGGTTCGCATAGCTCTGACTATATTGCTGAAGCGCAAGCTGTTAAAGATGCTACTATGGCTTATTTCATCTCAAGAAATTATGAAAAAGGGAAATTATTCCTTCATTTAAATGGTTCCTATCACACAAATAATTTTGAAGGAATTGTTTGGTTTATTGCACGAAATAATCCCAAATTTAAAATGTTAACGATTGCTACTGTTGAACAGGTAGATATTAACTATCTGGATGATAAAAATCTTAATATTGCTGATTTTATACTTGTAATACCTTTGGATATGACTAAAACTTATTAATTAATACTCAATTATTACTAATCCTTTAGTGATTTTGCGATTTTTTTGAAATCATCAATAAACATATTTCTATTTTCTTTTATAGTCCAGCACAAAACTTTGTAAAAATGAGTTTTAGTTTCAACTGATGTAACAAGCATAAAGAAGGCTAAATTCTCTTGTTCCCAAGTCATTTCAACTTGAGAAAAATCATTACCATTAGCTTGGAAATTTGCAACGGGCGTGAATTCTCTGTTCCCCTCGGTTCTGTAGTCCTGAAGAAAATTCTCCAAAAAATCTTCAGCATTTAAGAATTTCATCCCTAAACTTTCGAGGTGTTGCTTATTGTCTTCTATTACGATTACATAAGCCTCTTTTGCTTCATTTTTATATTGCAATGATGCAACATCATTCAAATCAAAAGTTTTTATCAAATAATCCGGTATCTCCATAGTATAACAATGACCACCTTTTTGAGTGGACCATTTTTGTGCGTTTAATGGAAAATAAATTATGAACGATAAAATAAATAAAGTTAAACAAAAATCTTTGAGTTTTATACTATTTAATCGTTGCTGAAAATAATGGTAAATTTTCATAAGTTAACTCCAGACTTTATGAATAGATAAATTTTGCAAAAATAATTTTTTTTGTTCAAATAAATTAATTTTTTTTTCGTATTTTAAATCAGACTATAAAATCTTTTTTTCAAATTATATTGGTGTTATTATGGAATTAAATCAAAAACCTGCTGTGGATACAAGAATTTATTCACAAATTCAGAAGCTCGATGAAATGGTAACATATCAGGAAGGTGCAATTGTAAGTAGTACAATTATTAGAAAGCCAAGTGGAAATATTACATTATTTGCTTTTGACGAAGGGCAAGGTTTAAGCGAACATACAGCACCATTTGATGCGATGGTCTATGTTCTCGACGGTGAAACTGAAATTATGATTTCAGGTAAAACATACTTATTACAATCAGGCGATGCAATTGTTATGCCTGCAAATGAACCTCACGCAGTTAAATCGATAACTAAATTCAAAATGGTTTTAGTAATGATAAAATCATAATTAGAAAGGAACGGAAATGAGTGAAATAATAAACAATAAGCAAATGCGAATCGAGACTATGAAAAATCTCATCAGACAGTTGCATACGGGAGTTGATGAAGAATCAATAAAGGAACAATTAGGCAAAATTTTACAAAGCGTTGATTATTCCGATGTATTTATAATGGAAAATCAGCTTATAGAAGAAGGAATACCAGCCGAAAGCATAAGAAAATTATGCGATGTACATACACGCGTTCTAAGGCAACATCTTGATTTGCAATTACCAACAGAAGCAATCGAAGGACATCCAATACATACACTAAGACAGGAAAATAAAGAGATTCAAAAAAGAGTTGACGAAGCAAAGACTATAATTTCGAGAGTGATGGATTTAAAAGATTCTGATATTTCCTCTTTTATGAATAAACTACACAAAATTTTCAATGATTTAACAGATATAGAAAAGCATTACTCAAAAAAAGAAAATTTAATATTTCCATATTTCGAGAAAAAAAATTTTACTGGTCCATCGAAAGTAATGTGGGGGAAAGATGATGAAGTACGTGAATTTATGCGAAATGTGCTTGATGTTTTAAGTTCGGGTGAGCAATTAAATAAAGAAGAATTAATATTTTTTGTTAATCAGGCGGTAATTCCAGCTCTTGATGCAATTACCGAAATGATTTATAAAGAAGAAAAAATCTTCCTTCCAATGGCAAAAGAATTACTCACAGAACAAGAATGGTATGAAGTTTATCTTCAGACTGAAAATATTGGATATTGCTTGTATGTACCATCAGTTGAGTGGCAACCTGAAGGTGGAAAACACGAAATTATTAGTGAAGTAACTAAATTGCCAGGTAAAATTAAATTACCAACTGGTTCATTTACCGTTGAAGAATTAATGAATATCTTCAATACGATGCCTTTTGATTTAACTTTTGTTGACAAGGATGATATTGTAAGATTTTTTAGCGAAGGACCTGATAGAATTTTTACTCGTACTAAAGCTATTTTGGGACGAAAAGTACAGAATTGCCATCCGCCGGATAGTGTTCATATTGTAAATAAAATAATATCTGATTTCAGAGAAGGGTATCAAAACAGAGCAAGATTTTGGATTAATTTCCATGGAAGATTTGTTTATATTGTTTATTACGCTGTCCGAGATGAGCAGGGCAATTATTTAGGTACTCTCGAAGTTACACAAGATTTAACTGAATTACGTGAACTACAAGGTGAAAGGAGGCTATTAAGCTATGACAACTGAAAAAATATCAAAAGTAATGATTAATTCAGATACCAAACTATTCGATATACTGGAAGCATATCCTGAATTGGAGGAATATATTATGAGTTTAGCTCCTCCGTTTAAAAATTTAAAAAAGCCTATTTTAAGGAAGACCATTGGCAAATTAGCTACAATTGATAAAGTAGCTAAGATAGGAGGATTAAAAACCATTGAGCTAATAAATGATTTAAGGAATAAAGTAGGTCAGCCATTAATCGAAGATAGGCAAGAGCTTATTGATTCCAACGACACAACGTTACCGGATTGGTTAAAAGGTGATCCTGTTACAATTATAAATGGTATTGAATTACTCGAACAGGGTATCCATCCACTAAACACTGTAAATATTGAATTATCAAAAATTAATTCTAAACAATTCATCCTTTTAATAACTAACTTTTTGCCGGTACCATTGATTGACGCAATGGAGAAAGCCGGTCATAAAGTGTTTACGGTTGAGGAGGAAAATAATATTTATAAAAATTATATCTTGAAATAAAATTTATCTCTTTATAAGTTAAATTCTCTTGTTGGAAGTATTTTAATATTTCCTGAACCGGATACTGAATGAATTTCGGGAATATACATAGCTTCAGCACTTATTGGTGGTAGGCGGTAGTCCCCTTGATTGACTACGCGCAGCAGGTAATTATATTCTTTACTTGTATTAGCTTTCAAGCCAGTAAATATTATTACTCTATCATCCCTAATATCCAGGTACTCGATATTCATTTGATTGTTTTTTTGAGTAACTACTGATGAAAGTGATGTTAATCGGGGATTTTCAATTTCGAAACCAGCGGGTATTAAATCGCTTATAGCTATATTATCAACGGAACGCAAACCACTAGTTAATATTATTTTGCATAATATCAGTTGTCCTTGATAAAATATATTTTTAATCGAGCGGCCGGTTCTGTAATCTAAATAAGTTCTACGAATATTTATAAATGAATCTTCTTCTTTGATAATAGTTCCTTTTTTTATTCCTCTTGCAGACCAAAAATAATATAATTCACCTTCGCCTTTAGTTCGGATTTGGACTTTTTTCCCGTTTAGTTTATCTTTGTTTAGTGAAATATCCTTCTCATCGCTTTTGGCTACTACTTTCCCGTCAACCAATACTTCTACACTTATTTTACCAGTAGCTGATTTTTTTGCTGATTTACCTAATGCCATAACTGCCCAAGCGATTTCCTGGGTAGAGTGAGCTGAATTAATTAAATCCGATATATGTTTGATCAAAAATGGAATTTGTTTGTTACCGGGGTCATTATCAATTAAAACATTGAGCATCAGTGAATTTGCTCTAAGTTCAGAATCAAAACATCCGTTACTTGTTCTCGCTGGTTTTTCCGGTGTGAATGCTGTAGGAATTATATCATAAAATGTAGCCCATTTTCCAGAATGAGCAAATGAAGCTGCTAACAAATATTTAGAATCATTTGGTAATATATTCAATCTGGCTCTGTAATAATTCATAGTTGGAATATCGCTATTACCGGCTAATGACAAAACATATAGGGAATAGAAAATTTCTTTAGCTGGAATAATCGAAATTCTTTGCTTTCCATTATCGTAATAGGTGTATGTATATTCAGTTTTTTGTTTGGCTAATTTGCTGAGATAAGCAATTAATCGGTTTAAAATTTTATCAGAAACATTAAATCCTGCTTTTTTCGCTTCGATTAAAAAATGAGCAGCATAGCAGCTTGCCCACCAATTAGATTGTAAACTTCCTTCCCAAAATGCAATACCGCCGTCGTACAATTGCATAGATTCTATTTTTTTTATGCCGTCTTTAATATAGTGCACAGGTGGATTTGTTCTGAAATTGTCAGGTGCAACGAGTTTTGCGAGCTCGGTAAAATATAACTGAGGAAAAAGTTTGGATATTGTTTGTTCAATACAGCCATAGGGGTAGCCAATAAGATTTTTGAGAAGTTTTGCATTGAGTACTGCGGGGAAACGACTCAAAACAAGTGTTTTTTCTGAATTAAACAGGAAGTCTGAACCGAATCTTATTTCTAATTCGGAATTTCCTCTGATTGTGCCGCTTCCGCTCTCTGTGATATATGGGGAAGTGGGCCTAATTGATATTTCAGTTGTGTCAGAAAATTGTCCATTACATACAATTATAATTTTGCCATTGCCAGGGAATTCGTTCGCTTTAATTTTGAAAATAGCCTGAGATGTACTATTGGGATTGATTTTTATATTTTGAAAATTTTTTGATAGTAGTTTCAAAGCTCCTTCGATTTTCATTTCAATTTTGGCACTCATTCCTTCTTTGCTCGTATTTATAATTGTAACTGGGCAGATGAGTTCATCTCCAATTGATAAAAATCTTGGTATTTGAGGTTCGATAATTAAATCGTCAAAGACTTTTACGAAATTTTCAGCAGAGCCAAATTTTTCATTTTGATATGCAACAGCCATCAAACGTATTTCACCATTGAATTGTGGTATTGGTAAATTGAATGAAACTTTTCCGTCTTTACCTGTTTTTTTAATGCCACTCCAATAAGCAAGTAATTGAAATCTTCGAGCTGGAATAGGATTAAGGGCTTTTTTCCTGTATTCATCTAAAAAATCGCCTTCATCGCCACCACCTGGAGATGAACTTTGTGAAATAATTTCAGGTAAAAGAAATTTATATATATCATAGGACTCGACTTTTAAGCTTCTTTTAGAGTACATAAATTTGTATGGGTCTGGTGTTTCAAAATTTTTAATTTGTAATATTCCTTCGTCAACAGCTGATAATGTGAGAAAAATATTTTTCTCAGGCAAGGTTTCAACTGTAACGTTGAGTATTGAATTAGGTTTAATTTTTTGTGAAGAAATTATTTTAAGAGGTAATTTATTTGATGGTTTTTCAACAGATATTGAGGTAATACCGTGACCGACAAAGAATGGTGTGCTTTGTTCGGGTTTATGTTTTTTAAATAATGTTGCTGATATATAAACATTTGGCAGATACTCATCTTTAATATTTAATTGAAGTTCAGCAGAGTTATTTACAACATTGAGATATCTGTAATCATATATTCCGTTTCTTTCTATAGTAACAAGTAATTTACCAGAAAAAGGGCATGTAAATAGAATTTTTGCTAAATCACCGGGTTTATAACTTTGTTTATCAGTTGTGATTTCGAGTTTTCCCTCTTTATTGACATTGAACGAGCTAATAGTTGATGTTGCAGAGCTATAAGCAAAAAAGTCAACTTTCTGATAATCGCTGAAATCTGGTAAAGAAGCTCTTAATTGATATTTGCCAGATTTTTCGACTGTAAATTTAATTTCACCGATTTCGTTAATTGTAATCTCTTTATTCCATTCAATAAATTCCTTTTCTTCGGAACTATAAAAGAATCTGTCATCCCATCTTTTTCTTAGCACTGTCCTCCATTCATAACGCACGAGAGTAAGATTTATCTTTTGGAGATTTAATGGTTTGCTTTTATCATCCAAAACAATGAAATTATACTTAATAGGTTGGTTTGTTGAATAGTAATAACCATTTGATTTGATACCTAAAAATTTGTTTCTGGAGAAAATTTCGAATTCAATTGCTCGATTTACACTTCTACCAGTTAAATCAAATACGCTTACATAAGCTATAGCTTTTATTATTCCCGGTTCATCCCATAGCTCAGGTATCCTAAAGTTAATTTTTGATTTGCCTTCTTGGTTCAGGTATCCGTCAAAATAGATTTCATCGTAATTTTTTTTGCTGGTCAATCCAGATGCAAAGTCGAAATCTTTGTACTTTACAGATGTAAATGGCATAACTTTGAAAAATAAATTTATTTCATATCGTAAGCCTGCAGCTTTAGCTCCATAGAGAAATTCTGATTCGATGTCAAAATTAATTACATCACCGGTATAGTATCTGGTTTTTTCTTGTTTTAAAAATACTCTAATCCTATCAGGTATAAATTCTTCAATGCTGAATTTATAAGTACCAATAATTTTATCGTTAACTGTGTAAATTTCGAATGTGTATTCTCCAGTTTGAGCAAAATCAGGTATATTATAGACCAATTCAAATGAACCTTGCTCATTAAGAACATGTTTGAATTCATCGACTATTTTGTTAGTTGGAGAAATGATTTTTGTCAAAATGGGTAATTCTTCAGGAATGTTAAAATTTGATTTTCTGATTATGGCTGATAGATAAACTTTATCCCCCGGTCTGTAAAGATTCCTATCTGAATAAATGAATGCAGAGTAATTTGATGACAGTTCGTTTAATCCGCTTATGTCGAATCTGGAGGTTTCTAAACGTGATTCTGTTAGACTTAGAAAATTGAAATCATCATCTGTTTCGGCAGTAATCAATTTGAGTTCAAAATCTTGTAATTTTTCCTGTAGATCAGTAAAGTAGGCGAGGCCTGATTTATCGGTTTTGGCTGTTGCAAGAATTTGATTGTTGCTCGAAATTAAATTAATCTCAACGTTACTTAAAGGTTCAGCGTCTTTAATTGAATTGGCAAATACGTATAAATCCCGTTCGGTTTTCTTTGCTATAAGAGCTATGTCAGAAATGGCTAATATTTTTGAATCGCTAATCCAGATGTCAGTATTTGAAAAGATATTAATTGCATAAATACCCTTTGAGGGGAATTTGATTACACTATCGAGATTAAGTATATATTTTTCTAGCCAGTTTTGGGATGAATTTAAAGTTACATTTTTTTGGAAAATAGTTTTACCGTAGCGACTTGTATAGATATAAGGATTATAATAAAAATCATCATCCCAACCATAAGAATATTCCTCTGAATGGAGGAAAAATGCTAAGTTATTTTTATAAATTTTTGCTACTTCGATTTGGATTTCATCAACATTGACGGAATTAATTTCAATATTATGATTACCGCCGAGCATAAGATACTTCCCTTTTCTATCCACAAAGTAGACAGAAGGCTCCAAATCAGTAAGAAATACAAGAGCTTCGTAATCATTATTGAGTTTACCGCCAAAGATTCCGGTTAATCCTTTTTTTACTAAAACTTTGATGCTTTTGTCTTCAGTCATATCGCAATCGAGGTGTAAAATGTTTCCGTTTGTGTGAAATTTATAATCACGATATGGTTCTAATGCTATGAATTGACTGATTTTTGATTCATCAAAAGGTTGAGTTGATTTTATTTCTATCCACCCTGTATAACCATCAAAACCAGCAGCTACACCTGTTATTTCCAATTCAGTAACAGGTGGTAATTCTTTGTTTATTGTTATTGTTTCTTTTAATTTGTTATTTCCAATTATTGTTGTTAATTCCTGATTAATTACAAATTCAATTTTTTGAGATTTATTTGTTTGTTTAATTTCTTTTAATAAAATGATGATTTTTGTAGATGGTTGATTTGTAAGCACTGAGAAATTTTCAATTTCCTGATTATTAACTTTTAATTTAACATATTTAACTATGTTTTCGGGACTTACGGGATAAGTGAAGTTCATTTCAGTTTGAATATCGAGATAATAATCTTTCTCGGCAATATTTGACCAGTATATATCGAGTGATTCAAGTTCAAAATCAGGTGTTTTAAATTCAATGATTTGAAAATCTGGATAATATTCTGAGTCAAAAAGTACTTTGTCTGTAATTTTTGCTTTATAGCTTTGCATTGGAGCAAGTGCTGCATCAGGGGCAAAAATCAATACGTTACTCGAAAGCCATTTATATTGACCTGATATTGATGGCTCGAATTTTATAAATTCTTCTTTTAGCCATATACCTTGCTTATCAATTGGTGCTAATTGTTTGCTAAATTCTATTCGAAAGGTCGTTTGTGATTTTACAACTCCGCTTGGTGTAAAATCTACTATTCGAACTGAGTTCGATGTTACACAAGCAATAAAAATTATAGTAGTGAATAAGTAGAAGATAGTTCTCATTTTTAACTCCAACTAATAATAACTATTTTTGATAATGAAATTACAAAATTTCCGATATTTAGATAAAATAAAAAATAGTTTTTCGGAAAGATAAAATTTTTGTTAGCGAGATTATATATAGTGTTATTTTGATAATATTTAAGGTTTTTAAATATATTCTAATTGTTTTTATTTCCCGGACAAGGTTAATTCGGCAACTTTAATGGTTGGTCCGAAAATGCTACGATTTTTTTCTGGGTCATTTCCGATCATCTCAATGTTGTTAAGAATATCAGCTAAGTTCCCAGAAAATGTAATTTCCATAACTGGGAATGAAATTTCGCCCTTTTCAATCCAAAGACCAAAAGCACCACGGGATATATCACCGGTTGTTGGAACGGTTCCTTGACCGATAGTATTGACAAGTAATAATCCTTTATCCACTGATTTTATAATCTCATCTTGTGAAAGATTTCCTTCTTTTAGATAAAAGTTAGTGGCTCCTCCAGCGTTGCCAGTTGAATTTAGGTTAAGCTTTCGGGCGCTGTATGTATCAAGAAGGTAACTATTAAGAATACCATTTTGGATGACTGTTGTTTGCCGAGATGGTACTCCTTCTGCATCAAAAGGTCTGCTTCCGGGATAGGCTATAAGAGTTGGATCATCAATCAATGTTATATTGCTGCCTGCAATTTTTTGTCCTAGTTTTCCAACAAGGAATGATCGATTACTATAAATAGCGGATCCGTGTAAGCAAGATGCTAAAAATCCAAGCAATGATGCAGTCATTCTGGGTTCGAATACAACTGGGACTTTGCGGGATTCGATTTTTTTTGCGCCAAGCATTCTACAGACGCGGTTTATTGCTGTTTTGGCTATTATTTCATTCTCTGGTAAAAATTGGAATGATATTGCCGATTCCATGGCACCATCTTGATATTGATTTTCTCCTTCGCCGGATTGAAGCCAAACACCAGCGTTGCATCTGCTCGATTTGTTTATGCCAGAAAATCCGTTTGAATTCGTAAGATAATATTCAAATATACTTGTGGAAAAAAAAGAACCAAGAGAAAGCCGTATTCTTTTGTCAGAAGTTGCAATTTTTTCTATTTCTTTAGCTCTTATTATTTTTTTTTCTGCGGGTATTTCCTCGACTTGTGGATCGAATATTTTCAAGTCAATATAAGAGATAGTAGGTTCTTGTTTTTCAGGTAAAAGGGCATATTTGTCAGGATTTGAATAACTTGCTCTTTTTATTGTACTTTTGATCAATTGTTCAATGGTGTCTTGGCTTAAATCCGACGAGTTGGCAGTTGCCACTTTTTCATCAACTATTACTTTTAATGATAATGATGAAGAGCTTGAATTCTGTAATTTTTCAATATTTCCTTCTCTGACTTCAACAGTAAAATGTTTCGCTGCGCTAATAGCTATTTGAACTTGATTAGCACCATTTTTTTGAGCAAATTCTACTAATTTATGAGCATAATCAAGATAATTTGTTTCATAAATGTTCATACTGCACCTCCTACAGTCATTCTGTCAATTCTTAAAGTTGGAGTACCACATGTAACAGGAACGCTTTGTCCGCTTTTACCACAAGTACCAAGGAAAAATCCCATATCATTTCCTATCATAGATACTTCTTTTAAAATTTGGATATTAGTTCCGATTAATGTTGCGTTCTTAACTGGATAAGTTAATTTACCGTTTTCAATCATATAGCCGAGATTGACTGAGAAAGTAAATTTACCAGTGTCGTTAACCATACCACCTTGGTATGTAATTGCGTAGAAGCCTTTTTTTACAGACTCGATTATTTCTTCTGGGTCTTTGTCTCCTTGGGCTAAAATTGTATTATTCATTCTAGGGATGGGTGGATGCTGATATGATTCACGTCTACCGTGACCGTTTAGTTTATGATTCATTATTTTAGCTGATAATCTATCGTTTAGGTATCCGACAAGCTTGCCTTTTTCAATTAAAATAACATTTTCAGTAACTATTCCTTCGTCGTCTATATTTAGGCTACCTCTGTAACCTTCAATTGTAGCATCGTCGTAAATTGTAACTATATCATTAGCAACCATTTGATTTAATTTATCCCACATAATAGAAGACCGTCGCCAATTTTTATCGGCTTCGAGGGGATGGCCAACAGCTTCGTGTATCATAACCCCTGACTGGTCTTTGCTCAAAACGACAATTTGTTCTCCGACAGGAGCATTTTTTGCTGTTAGCAAAGTAATTGCTTCATCTGCTGCTTTTTCGCCAATTGTCTCGGGTTTTACAATTTTTTCAAAATAATCTCTGCCAATTCTTCCACCAGCATTTGCCGAGCCTGTGTTTTTTATACCATTTTTCTCTGCTGTAGCTACAACTACAAGCCGAGCTTGTGGGCGTATGTCGAAAACTAATTCACCATCGCTATTTGCAATGGCAACATACTGTATTTCATCTGATAATGTTGCTACTACTTTATTAATGTATTCTTTTTTGATTGCAGAATTATAAGCTCTCCTTATCAATGTTATTTTGTAATCGAGATCTGATTGAGTTAAATTGTTTTCAAGGCTATAGAAATTATTTTGGTGGTTAATTTGGTCTAAATTAGCAATTTTAATTTTAGCTTTTGGATCGCTTGCGATTGCTCCAGCAATTCTTGCAGTATTCAAAATCTGTTCAATCCGCAAATCATTGGTATGAGCGTAACCGGTTTGGATCCCATTGATTACACGGATTCCAAGCCCGAATAAAATGTTTTCGGAACTGCTTTTGATGATGTCTTCTTCTAAAGTTAATGAGCTTGAAATTTTATATTCAAAGAAAATGTCAGCAAATTCACCGCCTTTTTCAAGAGCAGTAGAGAGTATTTTTTTTATATCTTCCTTTGTTAATCCGAATTTATCGAGCAATGAATTATTTGCTTTAGGTTGAACTTCGCTCGAAAATAATCGTGGTAAATTTGGGTTAATCATAAAGGCACCGACTCCTAATCCACAAGTTTTTAAAAAATCACGTCTGTTTTTCAATTAAATTTTCTCCCTTTTATTGTTACATACTAACACAAATATAAATCTTTCAGATTAAAAAGTTGAATTGTGTATAAAATTTCTTAGATAAAAAATAAAAATTCTGATTTTATTTAAAAAGTAGTTTATTAATTAATAAAAATTATTTTTTTTTGTAAAAGATTAAAAAAGTAAAAATTAATTGGAGTAAAATATGAATGACGATTCCTATGGTATGGGTACAAAATGTGTACATTCAGGTATCAAAGATGATCCGACAGGTGCAGTAGTAACACCAATATACCAGACTTCGACTTTTAAATTTCGTGATACTGAACACGGAGCACGTCTTTTCAAAGGTGAGGAGCAAGGATATATTTATACTCGGATGCGTAATCCAACGATTGAAGCAATGGAAGATGCTATTGCCAATTTAGAGGGTGGAGCAAAAGCAATTGGATGCGCCAGTGGAATGGCTGCTATTAACTTGCTTTTTAGTTCTACTCTTACTGCTGGTGATCATATCATTTGTAGCGAAGCAGTTTATGGTCCAACTATTTCAATTTTACAAACTCTTTTCGCTAAATATGGAGTAGAAGTATCTATAATTGATACATCAGATGTATCATTAGTCAAATCAGCAATAAGAAATAATACGAAATTAATCTTTATAGAAACACCAGGAAATCCAAGTCTTATCATAAGCGATATTCAGGCGATTTCAGAAATTGCCAGTTCTATCAATGCAAAGTTAGCTGTTGACAATACATTTATGAGCCCAATTTTGCAACAACCTTTCAAATTTGGAGCTGATTATGTCATTCATAGTTTGACAAAATTTCTTAATGGACATGCTGATGTCATAGGCGGTGTAGTTGTTTTAAAAAAAGAATCGGAATACATTCATTTTAGAAAAATGTCGAATTTAATAGGTGGAGTTATAGATCCATTTAATGCATTTTTGGTTCATCGTGGTATCAAGACATTGCATATACGCATGCAAAGACATTGCGAAAATGCTGAAAAAATTAGTACTTATTTAAAAAATAATCCAAAAGTAATTTGGGTTCATTATCCTGGAGATAAGAATCATCCGCAATATGAAATCGCACGAAAACAAATGACTGGTTTTGGTGGTATGATAGCATTTGAGTTAAAAGGTGGTCTGGAAGCCGGCAAGAAATTGATGGATAATGTTAAAGTTTGGCAGTTGGCTGTCAGCTTAGGTGGAGTGGAAAGTTTAATTCAGCATCCTGCTACAATGACACATGCAAGCGTTCCAAAAGAGCTGAGAGAAAAGGCAAAAATCACTGACGGACTTGTACGATTATCTGTAGGAATAGAAGATGCTGATGATTTAATTAATGGTTTAGAATCAGGATTTAGACACATTACCTGAAATCAAAGTTCAAAATTTATAATGTTACTACAAATTTTAAGTTCACATATTTAAAAGTATAATTGTTGAGGATTTTAATTCATCATTATTTAGCTATTAAAAATTATATATTTAAAAGGCAAGCACATCAGATATGTCCTCTTAATTTAATTTTTCTTTGGATAATTCACTATTAGTTTGAAATTGTATATTGAAAAAGCAATACAATTAATACGTGTTTTTTGGTATTGCTATCATAGTTTGTTAAACTTAATTTTGCTATATGCAGTTTTATTTAGAGTCATGAAATGAGACGAATATTTGCAACAATATCAAATTACAGTTTTTATTTATTATTTTTGTTAGCGATAATACTTATATCCTGCGAGAATACAGGTCCGGTTGATAATGAAATTGAAGAACTTAGTCGGGAATTGACTAAACTTTTAATTCAGGAATCTGATGGTAAAGGTTTAATTTTTTTTACTATGCCAAATTCTGATGAATATTCTAAGATACCTCAAGACCCTAAAAATCCGATTACTAAAGAAAAAGTCGAACTTGGTAAACAATTGTTTCATGAAACCTGCATATCGGTAAAAGTAAAAAATTCAAAGACAATGATGCATTCTTCATGTGCAAGTTGTCATCATTTTCAAGGTGGATTTCAAGCGAATCTACCCCAAGGTATTGGTGTTGGTGGGATTGGTTTTGGCAAGCGTGGGGAAGGTAGAACAATAGATCCTGAAATTAATATTGATGAAGTTGATATTCAACCAATACGAACACCATCAGCAATGAATGTTGCCTGGCAGAGAAATATGTTATGGAACGGACAATTTGGTGCTACTGGATTAAATGTTGGTACTGAATATGCTTGGGTTGTTGGAACACCTAAAGAATTTAATAAACTAGGATATGAGGGTATAGAAACACAAGCGATTGCAGGTCAATCGGTTCATTTTATGAAAATTGAAGAATCAATGATAATAGCCCATCCTCAGTATATTAAAATGTTTAAAGAAGCTTTTCCTAATGACCCTGAAAAGACACTGGTGAACAGAATAAATATGGGATTGGCAATTGCGGCTTACGAGAGAACTCTAATGGCGAATCAATCTCCGTTTCAAATTTGGTTAAAAGGAAATAAATTTGCAATGACTAAGGAAGAATTAAGAGGTGCAATATTATTCTTTGGTAAAGCTAAATGTGTAAAATGTCATACTGGACCTGCCCTAAATTCAGAGAACTTCTATGCTCTTGGACTTAAAGATCTTGAGGGACCTGGTGTATATGGCACTGTAAAAGGGCGTCCTGAAACAAAAGGTAGAGGCGGTTTTACTGGTAAGGCTGAAGATATGTATAAATTTAAAGTCCCACAATTATATAATCTCAAGGATTCTCCATTTCTGGGACATGGCAGTTCGATTCGTTCAATCAGGGATTTTGTCAAATATATGAATGAAGCAATTCCAGAAAATAATGAGGTTCCCAAGGGACAACTTGCAAATGAGTTTGTTCCTCTTGGATTGACTGAACGAGAAATTGATTACCTAACTGTCTTCATTGAAAATGCTCTTTATGACAATAATTTACAGAGATATGTGCCGTCAGTTTTACTCTCAGGATTTTGTTTTCCGAATAATGACTACCAATCACAAAGAGATTTAGGATGCAGATAAGTTATTTCCAGAACTCTAAGTAATCTATGACAAATTTATCAAAATTTATTGGTTCTCTGCCGAGGATTGATTTTACATCGTTTGTAATTATTTCTGTATATCCTTGCTTTACAAAATTATATAGTTCTATCATTGTTTCGGTCATTTCATTCGTATAACCAATTTTTGTAAATAAATCCCTTGCTTCCTCATCAGTAAGTGCGTGGTATTGAACATCTTTACCAAGAGCATCGGAAATCTTTTTGGCAACTTCAAAATGACTCAAAGCTTCAGGACCAGTAAGTGTATAGGCTTTATTAATGTGTCGTTCATCCAATAATGCTTCATAGGCGCATTCTGAGATATCACGTGTATCTATAAAGCTTGTTTTAGAATTGCCTGCAGGTAGATAGATTCCACCTAGATTTTTTATTGCAGCACCGTGGAATTTGACAAAATTTTGCATAAACCAGTTTGGACGAAGAAAAGTATAATTAAATCCGCTTTCTTCAATATGCTTTTCCATTTGACGTAGTGGTGCATCTTCATTATGTTCAACTCCCATTGCTGTCATAAAAACGATATGTTTGGTACCATTCGATTTAGCTTTATCTAAAAATGATTTGAAATTTTGAATAAAATCATAGGTGTAGTTTGGAAGTATAGTGAAAATTTTTTCGATATTTTCGAGTGCATCCGTATGAGTTTCTGGTTTTTCAAAATCGAGGACAACGGTATCTAATCCATCCCATCCGAGTTCTTTTGCTTTGTCTAAATTGCGAAGGGCGATCCGGAAATCCTGGTTTGTTTCTTTAAGTATGTTGACTAAAACTGATGAAACCGTGCCTGAAGCTGCTGTAACCAAAATTTTACCCATAATGAAATTCCTTAATTTTTGGGAAATGTTAATGTTAATTTTAGGTTTTGATTTTTTAATTAATTAAATTTAGTTTCTAAAATTAATAAAAAAAAATAATTCAATCCAAACGATTTATATTAATTCGCGAAACAGATATTTAAAATAAAATAATGGTATGATAAAATTTTTAAGAAAAGTTGAAATTATTTTTTTTCTGTTAGTTTACTTGCCGATAAATTTAATATGCCAGAATGAAGCTAATAATTGGGTATTTGGGAATGGTTGCGGTGTTTCATTTAATCAAACACCACCAGTTACTTTCTACAATTCAATTAATTCAATTGAAGGTTGTGCTTCAATATCCGATAGTGACGGGAATTTGATTTTTTATACTGATGGTGTTCGTATTTGGGATAGAAATAACAATTTAATGAATAATGGCAAGGATTTATCTGGGCATACATCAGCTACTCAAAGTGCTTTAATAATTCCAAAACCACTTAAAACAAATGAATATTATATTCTTACTCTTGAGGCTTTAGAAAGCGAAAATATTAGATTGCATTATTCAATAGTTGACATAAATTTAAACAATGGATATGGTGATGTAATAGTCAAAAACCATTATTTGACGGACAATTTAACAGAAAAACTTTGTGGTACGAGACACTCCAATGGTTTGTATTACTGGTTTGTTGTACATAAGTGGGAAAGCAATGAATTTCACTCTTATCTTTTAACCAGAGATGGTATAAATTTAACTCCTATAATAAGTAAAATTGGTAGCTTCCATAATGGGTCGATGTTAAATAAGCTCGGATATATGAAAATTTCGCCGAATGGTGAAAAATTAGCTTTAGCGGTTTTTGACGATAGCTTTGTCGAAATTTTTGATTTTGATAAATCAAGCGGGAGAATACTAAATCCTGTCAAAATTCAAATGAATGGGTTAAAAGGAATTTATGGAATTGAATTTTCTCCAGATTCAAAAATGCTTTATGTTTCAACTTCCCTTACTCCATCGGCAATTTTCCAACTTGATTTAAGCACTTACCAAGAGAATGCAATTAAGAATTCGATTAAGAAAATAAGTTTTGATGTTAACTTTCTTTTTGGAGCATTGCAATTAGCACCTGATGGGAAAATTTATGTAGCTAACAAACTTCGCCAATACTTGAGTGCAATAGATATACCAGACTCTTTGAATTGTAGCTTTACATTGAATGCACTTTTTTTGGGTAATAATTGTCAATTAGGTTTACCAGCCTTTGTATCGAATATATTCCAAAAAGTTTCTTTAACTGCCAATAGCCCATTATGTATTGGAGATACTTTATTTCTTAATTGCCTTAACTGTGAAAATTACCAATTGCAATGGATTGGACCAGATAATTTCAATTCTAATGATAAAAATCCTATAATAATTAATTTTAACGAAAAAAATGTTGGTATGTACTATCTAAAGCTCATAAGCAATGATGGCAAAGAAATAATTCTAAGCATCAATGTTGAGCTTTATAATTTCGAGGTGACAATAACCGATAATAGTTCCTTGGATTTGAACAAAGTTTGTCTTGGGATGGAGAAAAGTAAAATAATTCAAATAAAAAATGACAGCAAATTCAATATTGTAATAGACAAAATCAGATTAAAAAATGCTAATAATTATTTTTTGATTGATAATCCCAATGAAATAAGTTTAAATGCCTTTGAAAAATTCGATTTGAATGTTACTTTTAAACCATTGAGTATTGGTAAAGTAAAGGATACCTTAATTATTTCAGTTGAATCACCCTGCAAGGAAATTTATGAATTCGAGGTCTTGGGCGAGGGCCTTGACTCAAAGTCTTATATAAGAATTCCGAACAATTATTATTACTCAATAGGAACAAAAGACACTTGTTTACAAATATTTGCAAATTTAAATTGTTTGGAAGATATATTCAATGATGTTGATTACGAAATTACAGTTGCTCTCAATCCTTACGTTTTTTTAATCAAATCAATCCAAGAATCTGAATTAATTGAAAATACAATCATAAATGGCGTCCAGTACATAAAAATTAAAGGTACGGTCAAACAAATTGATTCTAATGAGAGAGTAATCGCATATCTATGCGGAGATGCATTATTAGGCAATAACGACACGACTTCGGTATTTATAGAGGAGTTTAAATGGTCGAACGAATTTATCGATAAAATTACAATAAATGGCTTTATAAGAGTTGGAGATATTTGCCAATCCAATCTTAGACTAATTAAAAAAATTAAAGAAAGTGAAATAATCATCCTAAGTAATATAGTTAACTACAACTTGAACTTGTTATTAAAATCAGAACAATCAAATGATTTTTTTGTCCGAATTTATGATGTAAATACAAATATCGTTTTTTCGGATAAGATTTCCCAGTCGCACTCAGATCCTGAATATACTTTAATATCACTACCTACAGCCAATTTATCCAACGGAATATATTTTTTAACTATTCAGACTGCAAATAATCTTATAAGTGAGAGATTTATCATTTTGAAATAAATCATAACCCTTCATTGTGACTTATAATGATTATTTCAATTAATTTTTTTAATTTGCTCATTATAAAGCAACACAATAAGGTGCAAACATGAGAATATTAATTTTATCTTTTATATTAATTACAATACATTCCCAAATTTATGCACTACAAGAGGGATATATACAAACTGCATATAATGCAATTTTAGAAAAGAATTATAAAAAAGCAGTTGAAAATTATACAAAAGTAATTGAGAATCAGCCTGATTATGCACCTGCATATTATGGACGTGGTCTTGCATATTATTACATGGATAATCTTAACCAATCTCAGAAAGATTTTTTAAAAGCTATTCAAATTGACAAAAATTATTATGAAGCATATTATGGTCTTGGAATACTCAATGCAAAGCAAGGAGAATATCAAAATGCAATAAATAATTTCAATCGTGCAATTGAAATAAATAAAAACTACGCCCCAGCTATCTATGCACGTGGTAATGCCTACTATTCAATAAATGAATTAGATAAAGCAATTGGTGATTATAACAAAGCTATTGAAATTGATCCTAATTATGGGTTGGCTTATTATGGCAGAGCAATTATACATAAAATACAAGATAGACAATCTTTAGCATTACAGGATTTTGATAAATATCTCGAATTAAATGGCAATCGGGATGGTCTAGCTGATGAAGTTCAGAGATTGATAAAAGAAATAAAGGAAAGTAAAAGATAAAATTTATTCAATTTATGGATTGTTTTATGCCTGTGAGAATTTGCTTTGTTATTTTATTGATTAACTTTTACAATACTTTTTCCCAAGAATTTGGTGGTCGCCTCTCTGGAAATTTTCAAATAGATGCACAATCATACAGTCTGGATTCGAGTATTGGCGCCGTGGATATACCTAAAGAAAAAATAATGTCCAACAGTTTTTTCAACCTACTTTACAATCTTCAGAATTTTGAAATTGGTCTTCGTTATGAGGCATATCATAATCCAATTCTTGGATTTGATACAAGGTATGCTGGAAATGGGATTCCATACAGATATTTGACTTATCGTTCAGAATTATTTGATATTACAGCCGGAGATTTTTACGAGCAATTCGGCAGCGGATTAATTTTCCGAGCTTATGAAGAAAGGCAACTTGGATTTGACAATGCTGTAGATGGTTTGCGATTAAAGTTGCGTCCAACGGAAGCTATTGATTTGGTTTTGCTAATTGGTAAACAGAGAAATTTCTGGTCTAAAGGTGAAGGAATAGTTAGGGGAGCAAGTGTCAATTTTATACTCAATTCTTTTCTAGATTTCTTATCCGAAGATGCTTTAATAAATGTAGGTGGAAGTCTAATTAGTAAATATGAACCTGATTTTTCAACAACATATAAGTTACCTGAAAATGTTTTGGCTTATGCTATTGATTTTAGTTTAAATGGTAGTTTTTATTCTTTAACGAGTGAATGGGCTTTTAAAATAAATGACCCTAATGCTACGAATAATTTTAATTATAATCCGGGTACGGGATTAATTTTAAATGCTACATATTTTGAAGAAGGAATTGGTGTAGCATTTAATTTTCATAGAGTTGATAATATGGATTTCCGAAGTAAAAGAACTGCTATTGGAAATGAATTGAATTTAAGTTTTATACCCCCTCTTACGAAACAACAAATGTATCGATTTGGAACGCTTTATCCTTATGCTTCACAAGCTAATGGAGAAATCGGTTATCAATTTGAGCTTAATTATAATATACCTCCTCATAGTCTTTTAGGTGGAGATTATGGTATGGATATATCTTTGAATCATTCTTCAATTTTTTCACTCGATACAACACATACTGAAATTGATACAATTACAGGTTTTGCCTTTCGTTACGACTCACCTTTTTGGGCTGCCGGTGATGCTGTTTTTTACAGAGATTTTAATGTTGAATTAATTAGAAGATGGAGCGATAAATTTAAAACAACTTTTAATTATGTAAATTTTAAATATAACAGAGATGTTCTTGAAAATGAAGGACAGCCTTTTTATGGAATAGTTAACGGGAATATATTTATTGGGGACTTTTTGTATCAAATTTCCGAAAAACACTCGTTGCGATTTGAAATTGAGTATCTTACGACAAAACAAGATTCTTTATTTAAAGATAAAGATTTTAGCTATGGAAATTGGCTTATGATCTTAATAGAGTATTCCATAGCACCAAATTTTTTCATTTCTTTTTGGGATGAGTATAATTATTTTGACGAAACCGGAAGAAATGGAGAGCAAGTAAGTCGAAGTCTGCACTATTTGAATGGATTATTCGCCTTTATTACTGGTACAACTCGGATTAGCATAGGTTACGGTCGTCAAAGAGGTGGCTTAATTTGTGTTGGTGGTGTATGCCGACAAGTGCCTTCATCAAATGGATTTAATTTATCAATCAGTTCATCATTTTAAGGTATAAAATGTTTCGATTCAAATATATTGCTTTTATCCTAACAATGATCACAATAGCTTTAAATTCTTGTGATGTAATTGAACCACCATATAGAAAAGACAGTCAATCTGGAAATAGCCAACCTAAGGAGATTAAACAAGGTATTTTAATTGAAGATTTTACAGGACATACTTGTGTGAACTGCCCTGATGCTCATAGGATTGCAAAATCAATTTATGATAAATATCCAGATCAAGTAGTTATTCTCTCAATTCACGTTGGCAGCTTTGCCGAACCAACTAAAGATCATCCATACGATTTTAGAACATCAGTTGGTAATACAATAGGAGATTTTTTTAATGCCACTAATGCACCGTTACCTGTCGGTATGATTAATAGAATTATGAAAGGTAATACAAGACTTATTCAAAGGTTTGATTGGGAATCCGAGGTAGAAAAACTCATTAATTATGTTCCAGCTATGAAAATAAAAATTTCACCTAAGTTTAATGCAGAAATTAATGAGATCACTGTTGATACAGAAGTCGAATATTTTAGAAATAGCCCCCCAAATCATCGATTAATATTGTTTATTGCCGAAGATAGCATAGTTTCTTTTCAGAAAGGCAAACCCGATAAAGAGGATTATGTGCATAACCACGTTCTACGTGCATCTATAACTAATCCCTGGGGGGAAATAATTAGCAATCAAGAGATTAAACAGGGTGCAATATTCAAAAGACAATTCAAATATATTATTCCTCCGGAGCACTCAACTAAAGGGCTGATGTATTATTGGAGACCAGAAAAATTAAATATTATAGCAATAATACATGATTATGAAGCTTCATATAATGTATTAAATGTTACCGAAAAAGCTCTTATTATCGATTAGGCAATGAATTCTAACTCTCACATATATACTAAATTTTGTCAATGTTGTAATAATCCAATCTCTGAAAATGATTTGGAATGTCCTTTCTGTGGTTGCGAAGTTGATATTGATGAGGAATTTTATTCAAATTACCCTTGGGCTTTAGTATATACTACTAATACTTTAATCGAAGCAGAAATGTATAAAGCAAATTTGGAAGGAGCTGGAATACCTGTTAATATATTATCGCAGGTGGATACCTCAAGAATGTTTACTGTGGGTGGATTGGCAATTGTAAAAATTTATGTAAAAAGCCCTTTTGTAACATTAGCCGAGCAGATTATCAAGGAAATTAATTCGTCAGTTAATCACAATTCAAATTAGAAATAATAGGTGTATAATGAATACTAATGATTCAGTTTTATTTGAAAATGTTAAACAAGTGATCGATAAAGAAATCAAGCCTTTTATAGAAGCTGATGGTGGTATGATAAATCTTCGGAATGTTCAAGCTGGTGTTGTATATGTGCAATTGTCTGGTGCTTGTGCGGGATGTCCCGGTGCAGCGATGACTTTGAAAGGTGGAGTTGAACATATTTTAAAGATGAGAATTCCCGATGTAAAATCTGTTGAGCTTGCTTATTGATATAATTATTTAACAAATGAAGCAAGTTGATTTAGTTATACTTAATGAGAGAAGTTTTAAGCTCAATGATGGAATTGAAAATGACGGTCCTGTAATATATTGGATGAGTCGTGATCAAAGATTGCAGGATAATTGGGCATTAATCTACTCATTAATACATGCCGAGAAAAAGCGAACCTATGTTATTGTTGTTTTCTGTCTTTTAGATGAATTTTTAGGTGCGAACAAAAATCATTATGCTTTTATGATACAAGGGCTTATTGAATTAGCCCATAATTGTGAAAAATATAGTATTCCTTTCGAGTTGGTTGTTGGTAATCCCATTTATGAAATTCCTAAGCTAATTTTTAATCATAATGCATCATTGTTAGTAACTGATTTTGATCCATTGAAGATTAAAAGAAATTGGAAGAGTCAAATTGCAAAAAAAATTTCAATACCCTTTTTCGAAGTTGATGCACATAATATTGTCCCTGTATGGAAGGTTTCAGATAAAGAGGAATTTGCTGCTTACACTATTCGTCCCAAGATACATAAGCTTTTAAATAGGTATCTTATAGAATTCCCTAAATTGACAAAACAAAATAATGTAAATTTTCCAGTTGTTAATAATATTCACCCCCAAATAGTTGAGCAATATATTAAATATTTTAATTACTACTCTGATTTTAAAGCGGGAGAAAGCGAAGCTTCTTCTCGTTTTTATCGATGGGTGAATGAAAAATTTATTGATTATGCTGATTATCGGAATGACCCAGTTCGCCGGTGTCAATCCGATTTGTCTCCTTATCTGCATTTCGGTATGATCTCAGCTCAAAGGATTGCACTTGAAGTTAATAAGCTATTGTTTAACCATTTGCCCGATGAGAAACTTACAAGTTCTGCAAATGCTTTTCTCGAAGAATTAATCATAAGACGTGAACTTTCTGATAATTTTTGTTATTATAACAAAAATTACGATAATTTTGATGGTTTTCAACAATGGGCAAAGGATACATTAAATAAGCATAGAAATGACAAGCGTGAATATATTTATACACTCGAAGAGTTTGAATCAGCAAATACGCATGATGATTTGTGGAATGCAGCTCAAATTGAAATGATTCAAAGAGGTAAAATGCACGGATATATGAGGATGTATTGGGCGAAAAAAATTCTTGAGTGGACAAAATCGCCTGATGAAGCAATTGAAATAGCTATTTATTTAAATGATAAATATGAGTTAGACGGGCGAGATCCTAATGGATATACTGGTATTGCTTGGTCGATCGGGGGGGTACATGATAGACCTTGGTCAGAGAGACCTGTTTTCGGTAAAATCAGATTTATGAATTATAATGGTTGTAAGCGTAAATTTGATGTTGATAAATACATACAAATGAATATAGAAAAAGGAATTAATTAACTTTATCACGAATAAACCAAATTACAACCCTTCTGTTTTTTGCTCTACCTTCTGGAGTATCATTTGTGTCAATTGGTTGTGAAGCTCCGTAACCTTTTGTTTTGATACGTTTGGGATTGCATCCCTTGTCAATTAAGTAATTAGCAACTGCTTTTGCTCTTTTCTCAGATAAATTCATATTATATTCTTCTGTGCCTACAATATCGGTATGTCCCTCGATTTCAATTTTTAAATCAAGATTTTCTGACATATTTAAAAAATTGGCAAGTCTATTTAATTCAGGAAAAGATTCGGATTTTAGGTCATATTTATCGAAATCAAAAAAAACATTATTAATTAATACTTTAATTTTACTAGATTTTATATCATCAATAGATGGGAGCGTAATGTCTTCGATAATTTCTGGTACAGCTTTCACTGCCGATAAATCAATATTTCTGGAACTGGGATAATACCCATCACTACTTGCATAATAACCATAGTGCTTGCCAACAGGTAAAGAAATAATATATGTCCCTGTTACCGGATTAGAATTTAATTCGCCTATTTTTTCACCTGTTTTTAAATCTTCCCATATAATTTTAGCTTTTAGAGGTTTCCCTTTTAGATCTCTAACTTTCCCTTTGATAACAACTAAATGGTCAGGTCGAGCTTTTAAGGGTAGAGTGATGCTATAAATGTCTAGATTACCATATCCACCAGGTCTATTACGGGAAGCGAAATATGCTTTTTCGCCCGAAATGTCAATTTTATATCCTAAATCATCGTCAGTTGAGTTGATTTCTTTTCCTAAATTAATAGGTGTTGACCATTCTGTCCATGAGGTATCGTTTAATCTACGGGAGACAAATACATCTAAACCACCTAAACCCGGATGCCCTTCGGAGCTAAAGAATAGTGTCTTCCCATCTGGATGTAGATATGGGGAACGTTCGGAGTAGGGGGTATTAATAGTTGGACCTAAATTTAGGGGTTGACTCCAACCTGTATCAGTTTTGAAGGAAATATATATATCTTCATTGCCATTTGTACTACCGTAGGCAAGTGAACCAAAGGGACGAAATTCGCCAATTCCTCCGGGTCTATCGCTTGCAAATATGAGCGCTTTACCATCACTTGTCAAATTAGCAGCTTCGTCTGTATATTTTGTGTTGATTGGATGTGGGAAGTGTTGCAAATTGCCCCAACCTTTTTCTGTAAGTTCAGCATAGTAAATATCATAATTCCCAAAACTTCCCTGGAATGTACCGGAAAGAAATAAGCCTGTTCCATCAGCAGTGACATTATCAACAGTTTCATCCTGTGAACTATTAATGGCAGGTCCAAGATTTTTAGGTTTTTGCCATTGACCATTGATTTTTTCTGAAACCCATACATCGTTTCTACCTTTACCGCCCTTGCGGTGAGATGCAGAAAAATAGAGATAATTCCCATCTGGTGTAGGATTAGGATCCCATTCGTTTAGAGCTGTATTTATGTTTGGACCTAAATTTTCAAGAACAAGACCTTCCTCATCGGCTAATAAAATATTTATTATTGACTCAAAATGTTCCTGTTTTTCAGGAAAAAATTTCTGGTAGGATTTATATATAGCGGCGGCTGTATCCCATTCTTTTCTGTCAATGAAAGGCGAAGCCAAGCGTTGTAATGCGATAAAGGCATTACGCGAAGGTGCATTTTCAACTATATACATATCGTAAAATGGGTATAAATCTTTTGTAGTTTTTTCAGTCAGCATTATCTGCTCGTAGGCCTGAATTTGTCTATCAAAGTAATCCTCGTAACCAGGGAAAAATTCTTTATAGACGCGATATACATACATCGATAGGATAGATTTATTTTCGAAACGGTTGCGGGCAGCTAAAATATTTAAAATTTTTAAAGCACTATCCCTTGGTTTGCCATATCTGAGGAATTTATCTAATTCAGTAATTGGTGCTTGATTTTGATCAACATTCTCTAATTGCGCAATAGAATCTGAATATATTAATAGATAAGAAAAAATTGCAATCAATATTAAGTTTGAAATTCTCATATTATACAAAACGAATTTATATTTGTGGAATTATAAAATAAAAAGCAAATTTAGTTGTATATTATTATATCTATTGGATATTACTATAGAATATTAATTTATATTTTTAAATAATTGTGAAAAAATCCGGAGTTATTGAATGACTGTCCGCTTTTTTATTTTTTTGCTTTGTATTGTGTTAATGTTGAATTTTACATTAGCCCAGCCATTACCAATAGTAGTAAAGGGTAAGGTAACTGATGAGCTTACTGGTCAGCCTATTGGAGTTGAAATAGAATTTAGGAGTACTGATGGTAGGAAAATTAAAATCAATTCGAATTCCATCTCCGGGGAATATCAGCAGGTTTTAAATGCCGGTGAATTTTATGATGTAATTTTTAGTGGTCCAAATATTATTAGAAAAGTTGACAGACTTAAGGTAGATCATTTCGATAGTTATGATGAACAAGAGCAAAACTTTACTGTAATTAAATTAGAACCGGGTAGAACTTTATTTAAAATATCAGCATTTAATAAAGGTTCAAACGAAGTAAGTAAAGAAGAAATCGAATCTGTATTTAATCAAATCAAGGAAATAATGAAATTTAATCGGGCTGTCAACTTTGAATTTGTTATAAATGCAAAAGATACATACAAAAAAGCTCCAATTTATGAATACAAAGAAGAGGCAAAAGCAAAAGGTAAAAAGAAAAAACCTGTTAAATCAGAGCCAAGACAATTAATCCAACCTGACCCAAACCCGGAATTAGTGAAATCTCTTGTTGATGCAAGAATAGAGAGAATAAATTCATTGATTGATGATAATGATTGGAAGCGATATATCAGGAGAATTACAGTTAATGGTGATTATAGTTTGGGTGAATATACAAATCCCGAAAAATCCAATATACCAAATCTTTTGATTGTTGTTAAGTCAATAGATTCAGCAATGGAAAGATAATAAATTATAAATTTGTAAATCCCCACCAATTAATTTTGGTGGGGTTTTTTATTAATTATTTATAATGGATAAAAATATATGTGATGATATCTTTACCGATGCTACCTTTAACCAGATAGACACCATTTGATAGTCCAATTAAATTAAATTCATGACGGTTTGATCGACATAGTTCATAATTTTCAGCGATAGATTTTATAAATTTTCCGGTTGATTCATAAAGAGAAAGGTTAAGAAAGGACTGACCTGGATTTGAGGAGTAATATTCAAAAACAAGTGACTGGTTCGAATTTGAGTAGTACATTTTTACATTAGAATTTCCAGTATTGTAAAATTCTTTAATCGATGACAATGAGCCAGAACCTTTGAGAGCAATTTTTTTCTCTGGTTCATTTTCTGCATTAGAATAAATTACAAGCTGTGATTTATAATGTTTTTCTTCTTTTGGTTTAAAATTAATTTCCAAATCATAACTATTTCCCATTTCAAGTCTAATAGGGAAAATGTGTTCGCCAAGTAGATTATATACGTTGTCAATGTTATTTTCAAAAGAGATTTCTATTATTTCAAGATCGTATTCACCGAGGTTATAAATGGTAAGCAATTCTGTTTTACCATCGGGTGGATTATTGGGTTCAGCATAACCAAAGTCAATTTCATTGACAGAAGTTTCTATTTTAGGTCCCATACCTGGTTCTATTCCGATACCATAGATCGGAATGTATTTTTCGGTAGCATCGAGAGAAGTTGAGAGAATTTTTAGCATTGAATTATAAACTTCACCAACTTCCTGAGGTACAAACTTAATTCTTACGGTTTTGGATTGTCCGGGTTGAAGAATTACAGGTACTGCACTTCCAAAGACAAAACTATAAGCTTTTTTCTCGTTATTTTCAATACTTATCCAGTTAATGGTTAATTCTCGGTTTCCACCATTTGACATAATTAAATCGATAAATTTCTGTTTTAATACACCAACAGAACCGAAATTCAACTGATTATGATTAAGTTCTAACAAGGGACCAATGCCTTTGCCACCTCTTCCTTTTAGAGCTATACCTTTTATTTGACTTTCTGCGTCATTTGATGTGAAATCCAGATAATCAATGTAGTTATAATCTTCAGTGGGTTTGAAAATAACTTTAAAGCTTTTTGTTTCATTTGCTTGTAGATTGAAAGGTGTTTTGGGTAATCCACCTTCTAATTGGAAAGCTGGTGATCCAAATGAAAATTCAACATTTTCTACAGTTAAAACACTTTTACCACTGTTCAAGGCAATAAATTCGGCGCTTGCAGTTTTACCAATTTCTAAAGCTCCGAAATTAATTTCATTTGGTATAAATTCGAGTTTAGGTCCTGGTGCGGGCGCTTTAGTCAGTAGCCAATTAATTGCACTTGTTACGGCAAATTGACGTGAATAATTCGTTGACATATATTCAAAACCCATTGACCAGAAAACAAGCTTACCGCCATCTTTTTTATCGGAACGAATTCCAAGCAAAGTATCGGTTAATGGCTGTTTATCATCCAGTACAAAATGATCAACAGGTTTGAATTGAGAATTATTCTTAAGTTTAAAAACGTCAACATTATAGCAATAAGGATTTAAGGGTGTCTGTCCATCAAATATCACATTACAATACTTAATAGCAGCCCAGGAAACGGGATCTTTGATTGCTCCTCGTGCTATAAATTGGTTGAATTTGATATTAATTGTTGAGCCGCTGATTGTAGAATCACAAGTGGGTCTATAGCCGATATAATCAATACCGAGGATATTTGTAAAAAAATTTTTAACACTTGGATCATCACCGATTTGGGTGCGGAAAGCTCCAACAAGAGCTAAATTACCTGTTATCATTATGCTTTTCCCGGCATTGTAAGCCTCTAAGATTTTATCAATAATTTTTATACCTCCGGGTGTTTTAGCATTTAATAGATAATTACCGAGTGGAATAATGATGAGGTCGAAATCTGTGATGTAATTTTTTTTGAAGAAATCATCGGTAAATGATGCTCTTGTAAATCTTTCGGAATATTCGCTCGACTGGATGTACTGGTAGTAAGCTGAAAAATGATATGGGTCTAAGTTATCGAATAGGATGCATTTATAGTCAGAGCTAATTCCTTGTGTACTTTTAACGGATGGTATCAATACAGACGATTCATTAATGATTTTTGATATTTTATCGTTATTGTTGAGATTGTTTGAAAAGACATTTGAATTGTAAAAAATAAATGTAAATGTTGTTATTAAAAGCAAGAAAATATTTCTTTGCATATTGACCTCCATATAAATAATCTGATAATGATTTTTGAAATTTAACAAAAAATATATGATATTCAAATATAAAAACAGCCGGATATATCTACCCGGCTGTTCATATAGCTTTTGTAAAGAATTATTTTACCAGTGTTATTGGTATTTGCATTTTATCGTTGCCAATTTTAGCTTGTAGGAAATAAATACCAGAAGCAAGGTCAGTTGCATTAAGTGGTATGTTGTAATTTCCAATAGAGTAGGTTTCATTTGAAATTTGTTTTATTAATCTTCCCATTGCATCGAGTAGAGCTAATTCGACAAATTGCTCTTTGTCATTAATATTAAGATTGATGAATGTATTTCCACTAAAAGGATTTGGTCCTACAACTAGTTCAAATGAATTAATTTTGTTAAGTTCGCTAACACTGACAGTCTTTTTACCTTTACCATCAAGGAAAATAGAGATTGAAGGAGCATTTTTGGCATTGGAGGTGATGTCAATGATGTCGGAAATATTTCCTTCTTCTTTAGGTGTGAATTTAACTATAATTTCTATTTTAGCTTGTGGTTCAATGGCGATAGGAATTTTTGGTAAATTAACGAACTCAAAAGCACCTGATTCGAAGCCAAAACTGATTTTTTCTATGGTCAAAGTTTGATCTCCGGAATTTGTTATGCTGAATGTTTTATTAAATGATTGACCAATTTCGACTTCACCGAAATCTATTGAAGCAACATTGAGAGAGATCTCCGGTCCTTTTCCAGCAGAAGGATTCATCAACCAATCCATTATTTTAGACATTAATCCTATTCTTTGTCCATCAGCTGAAATTGCCTCAAATCCTGCTGTCATATAGACTATTCTTGAATTGCCCTTTGTTAATCTAACACCTCCGATTTTCTTTGGATCATTATCATAATATAGGAATGGATAAGTTTCTTTGCTTATTGGTTCTAAAATATCAGTAAATAAAACATAGAAGGGCCATGTTTGAGCGTTATATTGGTTCATAATAGTTTGGAAGCCATCACCGATTGGGTCGTTTGCAACACCTGTGGCTGAGAATGTGAATAGTTGGTTACCTTGATCATTAACTCTTCTAACATAGGGTGTAGTTGGGTTCGAACGTACACCAAGGGTACTACTATAAAATTGTTTGCCGGCTGGTGTCCCGTCGGGTCCATTAGCTACGGAGAGATCTAATTCTGAGGTGATTAAAATTCCTTTACCTGCAGCGATAAGTGAATTGAGAGTGTTTATGACCATTCCATTTGCACCAGAAGCTCCTATCAAACCACGATAATTATAATTAATTGAGAAAACGAAATAATCAAAAGTTTCGATTGGTGGATAAGCTTGTAGTATTTCTGGGATTATAGGCATTGTAGCCATGATTGATTTTGCGTCCGGGACGTTGTTAAGTGCATTGTATGTAGGCCAATTCTGACTTGTAGTATTATAATAATAAACAAGTTTTGATTTTGTTGACAAGGCGTAAACTGCATCTATTTTATCTTGTGGAATACCATCAACACCAAGAGGTGATGCTTTAACAACCACACCAACAAATCCGGGAGCATCCGGGGCGCTAATTGTAACATTGACAGTAACGCTTGCATTTGGTTGTAAGTATGTATTTGTAGGATTTAATTTAGCTGACCAACCAGTTGGTAAACCACTTGCTTCTTGATCAACTGCAAAAGCTACATTCATTGGTATTGAATTGGGATTTGTAAAGATAATTTCACCAACAACATTGCTTTTGGGGTCAACTTTAAGAAATGGATTTGGTACTGCAGAAGTAAGAGTAATTAATTTTAAATTGTGGGCTGCTTGAAGAACCTCTTTAGTACCATCATCTTGAATAAATGCTACTATGTATATTTTGTTGGGGTTCCAATCATTATGTATTGGCACATTGAAAGTATAATTTTGGTTTGAGCCGGCAGATTGATTTATTGTTGTACCATTATGGTCAGGTAACATTTTTCTTGCCACATGGTAAAAGTCGGTTTCTCCATTGGAACCAGCAGTGCCCTGAGGATAGTAAATGTGATATTCGACTACAGCAACACGTAATTTTTTGCCTTGAATTGCTTGGGTTGTTGCTACATTTACACCAACATTGAAGTTATTTCCGGATTTAGTTTGTGTGATCGAAATAGTGATTGGTGAAGTTGTTCCAGTATATTTACTCAATTCTGAATTTAAAGCTGTTGTGTCACCGGGAGCTCCTTTATACCAACCTGGTGATGTTGGCAATGGATGGGCTCCATTCATTCTGCAAACAGGTACTCCCTCATTATTCATACCATAATAAGTACCGATTCTGCCTTGATTCATAACTGTATTATGCAAATACATTGGGTCATTAGGACCGGGCCACCAGGCGTGGTAAATTAGTGGTATTACTTGGTCGGTATGATTTTTTAGCCAAGCTAAAAATATAGGATTTTGTTGGGCACAGGGTGGGCAGGATGCATTTGTTGCTTCTTCGACAAGTACCATTCTTGGAGATTGTGCTAACGATTCGGGTATACTTGGAAAAAGCACAAAATAAGCTGCTACTATTATTGCAGTAATTTGTAGGATTTTTTTCATGTTTACTCCTCTTTTTAATTGAAAAATTAATATTACTTAAATTGTATTGTAAATATAAAACAAATTTATTGAAATAATTATTATTTTTATGTAATAGTTGTTTCCATCCTGATTAAAATAATTATCAATAACAACACAGACGTATTCATTATGTTACAAAAAAAATCCCGCTAGATTTTTAGCGGGAATTTGAGATAATTTTTTGGGATGTGAATTAATACATATCATCCATTCCACCCATACCACCAGGCATTCCTGGGTGTTTAGCTTCTTTTTCAGGTTTTTCAACAATTGTAGCTTCAGTAGTAAGTAGTAAACTTGCAACTGATGCGGCGTTTTCAAGTGCAACGCGTGCAACTTTTGTGGGGTCAATTACACCTGCTTCGAATAAGTCTGCAAATTCTTCTGTTGCTGAATTGAATCCATAAGCACCATTATTTTCTTTGACCTTGTTAATGATAACAGATGCCTCAAGACCTGCATTAGCTACAATTTGTCTTGCCGGTTCTTCTAATGCTTTTTTGACTATTTCGACACCTGTTTTTTGATCTTCATTAGCAACTTCTATATTTTCTAATTTACTAAGAGCTCTCAAATAAGCAACACCACCGCCAGGTACGATGCCTTCTTCTACTGCAGCTCTTGTAGCGTGTAATGCATCTTCAACTCGGGCTTTTTTCTCTTTCATTTCGACTTCAGTTGCAGCTCCAATTTTTAGCACAGCAACACCACCACTTAACTTAGCTAATCGCTCCTGTAATTTTTCTTTATCATATTCACTTGTTGTTTTTTCGATCTGAATTTTTATTTCATTAATTCTTTTCTTGATTTCTTCGGATTTGCCGGCACCTTCTACAATTGTAGTATTATCTTTGTCTAAAATTACTTTTTTAGCATTTCCGAGGTATGAAAGTGTAGCGTTTTCGAGTTTGAATCCTTTTTCTTCGCTAATTACAGTTCCGTTTGTTAAGATTGCAATATCCTCGAGCATAGCTTTTCGTCGGTCACCGAATCCGGGTGCTTTGCAAGCAGCGACTCTAAGCGTACCACGTAATTTGTTAACTACCAATGTAGCCAGAGCCTCTCCTTCAATATCTTCGGCAATAATTAAAAGTGAACGGCCTGCTTGTGAAACTTTCTCTAATATTGGAAGTAAGTCTTTAATTGCAGATATTTTTTTATCATGAATTAGAATATAAGGATTTTCCAGCACTGCTTCCATAGATTCAGCATCGGTTATAAAGTATGGCGACAAATAACCCCGATCGAATTGCATACCTTCTACTAATTCCATTGATGTCTCAGTTCCTTTTGCTTCTTCAACTGTAATGACACCATCTTGACCAACTTTTTCCATTGCTTCGGCAATTAATTCTCCGATTGCTGGGTCGTTATTGGCAGAGATGGAACCAACTTGTGATATTTCCTTACGACCTTCAACTTCCCGACTTAGTTCTTTCAATCCCTCAATAACTTTTGCAACGGCTGCATCAATACCTCTTTTCAAATCCATTGGATTAGCACCTGCAGTAACATTTTTTATACCTTCCCTGAAAATTGCCTGCGCTAAAACTGTTGCTGTTGTTGTACCATCGCCAGCGATATCGCTTGTTTTGGAAGCGACTTCCCGTACCATATTTGCACCAATATTTTCCACGGGATCTTCCAGTTCTATTTCTTTTGCGACAGTAACACCATCTTTTGTAACTGTTGGTGGACCAAATTTTTTATCAATGATAACGTTTCTGCCTTTTGGACCGAGAGTAACCTTAACAGCATCAGCTAATTTATCAACTCCGGCTTTAAGTTTAGCTCTTGCGTCGGTATTATAATGAATTAATTTAGCTCCCATATTAAACCTCCTTTATTGTTTATTATCAATTTTAGTTAATTATTGCAAAAACATCAGATTCTCGCATGATCAAATAATCTTCGCCATCAATTGTAACTTCAGTGCCTGAGTATTTTCCATATAAAACCTTGTCGCCTACTTTTATTTGCATAGGGATGAGTTTACCGTCGTCAGCTGTTCTACCTTGACCAACAGCAATTACTTCTCCCTGTTGTGGTTTTTCTTTTGCAGTATCTGGTATAATGATACCGCCAGCAGTTACTTCCTCAGGCTGTGAGGGCTTTACTATTATTCTGTCGTGGAGAGGTGTTAACTTCATATATCGACTCCCTTTTTGATTTAACATATTTAAAATTGTTAGCACTCATTTTAAATGAGTGCTAATAATTTGACGCAAAATTAAACCTTATATTTTAAATTTTAAAATAAAATTTGAAAAATGAAATCTATATTAATAATGAGTTTTAATAATTTTGAATTAATTTTGTAAAATTTATAAGTTTAATAACACATAGTTTGAGGTTATCATGCTGAATTACAAATCGTTTGTTTATATTTTTCTGGGATTACTGATTAGTAATAGTATATTATTTTCACAAACTATAACTTTGATAAGCCCATCTAATAATGAAGATTGTGTGCCATTGGAGCTTACCTTCAAGTGGTCAACCACAGGTGCTGTGAGTTATCACTTAAGAGTATCAACAGATATTAATTTTAATTATATAGTTGTCAACGTCCCGAATTTAGTCCTTGATAGTTTTACCACCGTTTTACCTGCATTTGAGACTCAGTATTATTGGCGCGTAACAGCCAGATACACTGGTGGGGATTCTATAGTTTCATCAGTACAAGTATTCAGGACAATACCTGCTCCACCCCAACTAATTGAGCCTGAAAATGGTGAAATTTGCTTACCTTTGTTAGTTCGGTTCAATTGGAGTTTAGTAACCGGGACTGTTAATTATCATCTTCAGATTTCAACTGTCGAAAATTTTGCCACAACTGTTTATGATAATGATGCATTAGATACAAATTTTGTATCAGTTCCTCTGAATATATATTATAACACTTTCTATTGGCGGGTTAGGTCAATCGGTATTCCTTGCACAACCGGGTGGTCAGCTGTTTATAGTTTAAAAACTGTTCCACAACCACCACAATTAGTTTTTCCACAAAATAATGCTAAAGGAATATCTCTTAGCACACAATTAATATGGAGAAATGTAAGTGGTGCAGAATCATATAAGCTACAAGTTGCAGATAATCCAAACTTCGAGAATCCGATTGTTGATTTGCAAAATTATACTGACACAACCTATTCAATAAATTTTCCCAATTACAATAGAGTTTATTACTGGCGAGTTTCATCAAACTTTATTGATTGTACATCACCTTGGACATCAACTTATAGTTTTAGAACAGTTTACCCGGCTACAACATTGAAATCACCTGTAGATGGGGCACAATGCGTATCTTTAAATCCCAGATTTGAATGGGAACAATTGCAGGGAGTTATTTCTTATAGATTGCAGGTTTCTCAATCACCCAATTTTGACACACTTGTTGTAATCGATGTTTTCCCTGTTTATGAAATTAGTTTGGATACAACACTCAATCTTGCTTTGACAGAATTGTATTGGCGAGTAAGGGCAGAGGATACTACCAATTTTGGTGTATGGTCTCAATCGTGGGTGTTTACATCAACTATTTTTTCGCCAACTTTACTGGTACCAACGAATAACTCTACTGGCAACCCGATTACAGTAACCTTAAAATGGGAGGAGCTTTATTCAGGTGCAGTTTATAGTTTGAAACTTTCAAAAAATCCAGATATGAGTAATCCAATATTGGATATAAACAATTATGGTGGTAATACTTACCAAATTACTTTACCCAACTATAATCAATTCTATTACTGGCAAGTTAGAGCTACATATATAGGTTGCACAAGTGCCTGGTCTCCAATTTATGTATTCAAGACAATGATTGACAAACCTATTCTTCTTGCTCCAGATAGTGCATCAACAAAGCAACCAGTTAGCCCCTTATACGAATGGTTACCCGTTGTAGATGCTTTGACTTATGAAATTACTGTTGCCAAAGATCCGAATTTTGAACAAATCGTAAGCGGGCAAAAAGGCATTGTCAACACTAAAATATTATTAGTAGGTGAATTGGAGACGTTTACAAAATATTACTGGCGTGTAAGAGCTTCCAATCTTGAAGCTACAGGCGAATGGTCTGTTACCTGGTGGTTCGAAACTGGTGGTTATGGACCAGCAATACCTGAATTAGTTTCACCCAATGATAATCAGACAAAAGTACCTATTAATCCAATCCTCGAATGGAAACCTGCAGAAAGAGCAGAAACTTACATTATTCAAGTATCTAAAGATGAGTTTTTTACTCAGGATATCATATTTGAGGCTGAAACAAGTGACACCACATTTAGCATTGAAGGGCTTGATAATTACATTTATTATTACTGGCGTGTAGCTGCTCGAAATGAAAATGGGCAAAGCCGATGGTCGCAGGTTCGTCGTTTTAGAACAATTGCTAAATTACCAGAGCAAGCACCTGTTCTAAAAACTCCTGCTGATAATGCTGAAAATTTAGATATTCGGTTTACCGCTGTTTGGTATAGAGTACCAGATGCTCAGGGGTATAGGATTCAATTGGCTGATGAACAAGATTTCAATGAAACATCAATTATTTTTGATAGCCGACCATTCGATACTACCTTCCGCATTGATGGACTGAAATATGACAAACAATACTACTGGCGAGTTTTGGGATATAGCGAAGCTGGTGATGGACCTTGGTCCTTACCCTGGACTTTCAAAACACGATCTACAGTTTCTGTAAAAGAAATTGAAAGTGTAGCTGAGCAGATATTTATCCACCCCAATCCAGTTGCTCAAATTGCTATTCTACATTTTAACTTACTGATGGCAAGTGATGTTGCGATAAATATCTATGACCAGCTTGGAAGGATTGTACACAACGTTCAAACTAAAAATTTCAGCTCCGGCTGTAATTTCATTAAATTGGATATATCAAATTTAGCTAATGGTGTTCATTATTGCAACATAATCATTAACGGTAAAACAATTACTTTGCCATTTATAATTCAAAAGTGATAATAATCAATTAAACCTCCTCTTTTCGAGGAGGTTTTTAGTTTAAATTAGGTATTTGTTTTAAATTACCCACGAAATAATGGAAAATTTATCGAGTTTATTGGATTTTCCACCATTAATAGGATTAATCATTTTCATTCTAATTATTACGATAATAATCTCAATAATTAAAAAACTTATTAAGTTAACGATTTTTATTGGCATTCTTATTATTTTGATAGTAATTATTGTTAAGTTAGTAGAAAGTATGAAATAAAATTTGAACAAATCATTGGAGGTATTATTTATGTCATATAAAATTGGAATTATAGGAACTGGTTATGTCGGTTTGGTTACAGGTACTTGCTTTGCAGAGACCGGCAATAATGTTTGGTGCGTTGATATTGACAAAGAAAAAATAGCGATACTAAAAAAAGGCAAACCCACAATATTTGAGCCCGGTTTGGAAAGGTTACTTAAAACAAATATTGAAGAGGGAAGGCTTTTTTTCACAACAAGTTTAGAAGAAGTAGTTTTAAATTGTACTTTATTTTTTTTGTGCCTACCAACTCCACCAAATGAAGATGGGTCAGCGGATTTAAAACAAGTTATTAAAGTTACCGAGGATATAGCCAATTTGCTGAAAAAGAATGAAATATTTGAAAAACGTATAGTTGTGAATAAAAGTACTGTTCCAGTTGGTACAACTAACAAATTAAGAAATATTTTCCGCGAAATAGTTCCACAGGCTGAAGTCGAAGTGGCAAGTAATCCTGAATTTTTACGTGAAGGTTTTGCAGTAGAAGATGCAATGAAACCTGAACGTGTTGTTATAGGTACCTCAAGTGATTATGTTGAATTAATTCTGCGCGATTTATATCAACCTTTCGTAAGAAGTGGTAATCCAATTATTTGTATGGATGAAAAAAGTGCTGAAGTTACAAAATATGCAGCTAATTCATTCTTAGCTACTAAAATATCATTTATGAATGATTTATCAAGATATTGTGAAATAATCGGAGCTGACATTGATAAAGTCCGCATAGGAATTGGTTCTGATAGTAGAATAGGTAAAAGGTTTTTGTTTGCCGGGATTGGTTATGGTGGGTCGTGCTTTCCTAAGGATGTCAAGGCTTTGATTCATTCTGCTGAACAAGTTGGTGTTGCTCTCTCAATTGTAAAAGCTGCTCAACACGTAAATGAATATCAAATAAAAAGATTTATCAAACTTATTAAGAAAAGGTTTGATTATAAAATTAGTAATAAGAAATTCGCATTATGGGGTTTAGCTTTTAAACCAAATACAGATGATGTTCGCGAAGCTCCTTCATTCAGAATCATTGACAGTTTGCTTGAAGATGATGCAATTATTTCCTGTTACGATCAGGAAGCAATGGAAAATACTAGAAAACATTACGGCGATAAATTGCATTATGCGAAAAATCCTTACGAATGCCTTGAAAACGCTGATGCTTTAATAATTGCCACTGAGTGGAATGTTTTTAGAAATCCTGATTTCCAAAAAATAAAATCATTAATGAAAACGAAATTAATTTTTGATGGAAGAAATGTATATAATATCTCCGAAATAAAGAATTGGGGATTTGAATATTATTGTGTGGGAAGACCTGCTGTTATTCCTACGGAATAACAGTATAATATATTGCTATTGCATATTATTAACCAATTATTTTGGTCTATATTAGACCAAAATTTAATTTTTTTTATTATAAGTTTGTAAATTAATTGAAAAATAAATATATTTTATCATTGGCACAGTTTTTAATATTTGATAAATTGTGTTATGAGATTAATCTATATTGTAATCAGCCGATATATTTAATATACATATATCATATTATGAGTAAGAAATGGCAAAAGAAGAAAGACAAAACGAACAAAAAACTAAAAGTGAAGAAAAATCCACTGGTATGAAATTACCGGTAATGATTGGTATCATATTAGGTATTTTAATTGTCAATGCGGCAATTATATATTTATTGTTCAATTTGCTTCTTGCACCAAACATCGGCAATCAACAGAATCAGTCAACCAAAACCGAAAAACATGACAGTGAAAATAGTGTAAATGAAGATGAATTCGATAACACAGAAAAACCTATTTTTATTGAAACAGGAAGAATTACAACAAATCCTAAGTTTTCAGACAAGTTTGTTGTTGTTAATTTAGGATTGGAATTTAATTCAAAAGAGCACACACAAGAACTTGCACCGGCATTACTTGCCAAGATAAGAGGAGTAGTAAATAGTACTTTTGCAAATATGACAGTTGACGAAATACATAATCAAAGGGATAGCTTAAATATAATATTCCTCAATAATTTGAAATCTGTATTCAGAAAAGAAAAAAAATTATTGAGAGAAGTAATTATACAAGAATTTATCATACAATAATTAGGATGTTGAAAAGCTATGTCGGATGTTTTATCACAGACCGAAATAGATGCCCTGCTCAATGAAATGACTTCGGGCAGGATTGATGTTGACGAAATCCTTGATGGTAAATTAGCCAAAGGAGATATTTCCAATTATGATTTCAGAAGGCCAAATAGAATTTCTAAAAACCAAATTAGAACCCTGCAAACAATTCACGAAAGTTTTGCAGAAATATTCAGTTATTATTTAGTATCAAAATTGCAAACAGTTGTTTCAATTACAGTAACATCTGTTGATCAGCTATTTTATTCAGAATTTATTCTATCGGTTTCCAATCCGAGTTGCCTTTATGTGTTTGATATAGAAGGTACAGACGGCAGTGGAATTATGGAAGTCAGTCCCCAGCTTGCCTTAACAATAATCGAGAGATTATTAGGAGGTACGGGAGAAAATCCACCTAAGCCAAGAACTATAACACCAATCGAGCAGGCAGTGATTAGAAATGTAATCGAACATGCACTTTCGGATCTAAGAAATGCATGGCGTTCAATTGCCGATTTAAAATTTGTTTTTTCCAGACTTGAAACAGAAGCTGATTTTGTCCAAATATCACCAGCCTCTGAAATTGTTGCGGTTGTCTCCTTTGATGTAAATGTTGGTGTTCATACATTTTTGATGAATTTATGCTTTCCTACATTTGCTCTGGAAGAAGTCTTAGCGAGGTTAAATCGACAGCAAGTAACAACAACATCATTGAAACAAACCCCCGAGCGAATAAAGGAAAATATTGAAATATTAAAACAACAAATGTCAAACACGTATTTGCCAATTATTGCGGAATTGGGAAAGGCTTCAATTACAGTCGGGGAACTTCTGGAATTAAAACCGGGTGATGTTATAAAAATAAACAAGAGAATTAACGAAGAAATTGAAATTTTAATTGCTGGTAAGAGGAAACTGGCAGCAAGGCCCGGTACGGTTGATGGGAAAAAAGCTATAAAAATCACTCGTCAACTTACAGAAGAAGATAATATTCAAGATGAAATAGTTTATAAATTGGAGTATTAATATGCCAGAAATTGAAGATAATATTGACACTACGGAAAATAAAAAAGCCGAAGTAAGCTCGGCTAAATTTCAGATAGACGAGCCTAAATTTGAGGAAATAGAAACTACTCGAGATGAAACTGATTTAGGCGAAATTGACCCTAAACTAGAGTTGTTATATGATTTGCAATTACCTGTTACAATTGAATTAGGCAGAACTAATATGCTAATCCGAAATATTTTAAAACTCGGAAGAGGTTCTGTCATCGAATTTGATAAGCTTGTCAGTGAACCTGTTGATGTATTGGTAAATGGTCGAAAAGTTGCTGAGGGAGAAGTTGTTGTAATTGATAAGCATTTTGGTATCCGAATTACAACATTAGTTGATCCCTCTGACAGAATAAAATCTATTAGACGAAAATCATTGTAGGTTAAAATATGAATCAAAGTATTGACCTAAATAATTATCTAACATTTATAGCTATAAGTGGATTAATTATTTTTATGCTTTTACTAATTAGAAAAATATTATTGAAGAAAAAACTTAATCATAATAATGGAATTGAATTAAAAATTATAAACCGACTTAACCTACATTCCAAAGCAAATCTATTTTTAGTCAATGTATGCGGCAAAACTTTATTGATTGGGGTTTCAGATAACCATATATCAACTTTAGCAGATTTAACTGACACATCAGTCTCACTAAAAAATATTAAAGCCAAAAATTCACTAAATCACACAGGAAATTCAAGCCAGGAAAACGAAAAGAAACCAGATCCATTATCATTCAAAAATTTTATATTATCCGAATTGAAGCGGGAAAAGAAAAATTAGTTTTCCATTATTTATTCTGTACTTAGAATTTTTTTTATTATTCCCCTGATCTGGCGTGTGCCTTCGTCAGTTTTGGATGAATGAGGAATTATTTCAATAATTTTCTTGCAATATTTGGTTAATTCAGAAATTTGCTCTAATCTTTGGTATAATAAATTTCCAGTGATTTTATCAGTTTTTGTCAAAACGATCGCGTAGTTTTTATTACTATTTTCAAAAAGCTCGATTAAACTCAAGTCAATTTCTGTCGGGTCGTGTCTTGAATCAATCAAACTAAATATTAGTTTCAAATTTTCTCTGTTCTGTAGATAATACAAGTTTAATTTAGTCCAATGTGTTCTGTCTTTTTTGCTTACCGATGCATATCCAAAACCAGGCAAATCTACAAGTACAAATTTACTGTCAATTAGATAAAAGTTTAAAAGTCTTGTTTTCCCCGGTGTGGAACTTGTCCTTGCAAGATTTGGAATACGGACTAATTTATTGAGTAATGTTGATTTACCTACATTAGAACGACCAGCAAATGCGATTTCTGGCATATTTATATTTGGTATCTGATTTATTTCAATTGCTGAACTTATTAATTTGGCATTTATCTGTTTCATAGGCATAAATTTTCTTAAATAGACTATATCTAATGGTTTATATTTCAAATTTAATTGAATTTTGTTTTGGCATAATTTATGCTTTTAGTGAAAAATTAATCGGACAATGAATAGAGAATATGATTTAATCATGAAAGGAAATTATGAGAGACGAATTGCAACCGGTACAACTTGAGGAGCTTTTAAATAAAAATAGAAATAAAACAGATGTATATGCTCAATCAGTAAATAAAATCAGCGAAAAATATAAATTGATTGATTTAAATAAGGAGTTCATAGGCTCGCCTAAGCATTCCTTCCTTATACGTACAACAGGTGATTCTATGATTGGATGTGGAATTAATACAAATGATTTACTTATAGTGGATAGAACTGTAAAGCCCGAGAATGGTATGATTGTCGTTGCTGAAATCGATAATAAAATTACCGTTAAAAAATATTATGCAATTGGAAAAACAGTTATTTTAAAATCTGCCAACAGTAATTATTCAGATATTAAGCTGGAATTAACAGAAAAATTTAGGATATGGGGCGTGGTAACTTCTGTAATTAAAACACTTTAATACTACAAATACAAAAAACCTATGAACTTCATTAATACGTTCATACTATAAATATTTTACTAGCGTCTTGATAATGAAAACTACATCATAAAATGAAAGATTACAATAAATATCTACGTCCGGAAATAATAGCCAAGCTAAAAAACATTGAACTTAAAGCTCGTTTAGTAGTAGAAGGTTTCTTGACAGGTTTGCACCGCTCACCCTATCATGGTTTCAGTGTCGAATTTGCTGAGCATCGGCAGTATAGACCCGGTGATGAGCTTAGGTATATTGATTGGAAAGTTTTTGGACGAACAGACCGTTATTATGTTAAAGAATTCGAAGAAGAGACTAATTTACGTGCCGTCATTGCAGTTGATTCAAGTGCATCGATGAAATATTCATCTAAAGGGCACCTATCTAAATTTGAATATACAATTTATTTAGCTGGAGCCTTAGCTTATCTTATGATAAAGCAAAGAGATGCAACAGGTTTGGCATTATACGATACAGGTATCAGAGCATATTTACCTCCTCGTTCAAAATTATCATATATAAGTGAAATATTAAAAGTGCTTGATAGCACTCAACCAGCCAATTTAACTGGTACTGCCAAAGCACTTGATTTACTAGCCGAAAGAATTAGCAGAAGAGGGCTTGTAATTATTATCAGCGATTTTTTTGATGATTATGATTCAGTTATAAATGCTTTAAAGCACTTCAGACACAGGAAACACGAAGTTTTAGCATTTCAAATTTTAGATCCAAGAGAAATTGATTTTAAATTTGGCGAATCTGCGAATTTCAAAGATGTTGAAACTGGTGAAGAATTAATAACTCAACCTTATCAGATTCAGAAAACATATAGCCAAGCGGTGAAAAATTTTATTGATGATATACGTAAGGAGTGCTATGAGCATCAGATTGATTATCACTTGATTGATACGTCTACCCCGTTTGACAAGGCTTTGAGGGATTATCTAACTAAAAGGCGACATCTTTGAATTATTTTTTTGCAATTATAAGATTGGTATTAAACTTTGTTGGGTAGTTTTTAATATTTTTGAACCAGGCTTCTTTGAGTATGACCCAAACATCTGTTTCTGTATAGACGTCCCCTGATGGTGTATTTATAAGCATATTCAATGAAAAAAGAGCAGTGTAAAGAGGTTTGGTTCTATCATCACTAATAATATAGTCGTGAATAATGATTTGACCGCCTGGTTTTAAAGCGAGGTAAATTTTCTTTGCGAGTTCAATATTTTCCCAAATTGAATTACTATGGATGATTGAAGATAAAAATACAATATCATAATCACTGCCGAAATTGTCTACAAAATAATCGCCCTCAATTAAATGAATTTTATCCATAAATCCATTTTCATAAAGATAATTTTGAGTTAGTTTAATTACCTTGGGTAGGTCAAAGATATATACTTCCATATCTGGTTTAGCTCTAACAAATTCCATAGCATATGCACCAGAGCCACCACCTAGATCAAGTAATTTTTTGGCATTTGGAAGATAAACCATATTGACAATTTCGCGAGCTTGATGAGTTGCCCGCCAGTGCATTGCTGCAATGAAATCGTTGAGTTTTTCTCCTTCGATATCATCGGTAATACGATAATACATAGATGTGCCTTTTTTTACTGATTCTGTCAATTTCGACCACCGGTCATATAGATTACTATAATGAGCCATACTTGCAATGTAATCGGGACTTTCCTTGACGAGATATTGTCGAGTAACACTAGTGTTTGAATAGTATATTCCCTCTTTATTTAGTAAGCCAAGAGCAGTTAGAGCATTCATCAATCGGGCAATAGCATTGGGGTTGGAGCCAGCTTCATTTGCTACTTCTTCAGCGGTTTTTTCATAATCGCCTAATATTGAAAATATGTCAAGTTCGCAAGCAGTTAGTAAGGTTTTACTTTTTTCAAAAGACCAGGCAAGCTCAAGCAATGAATTAACATTAGTTATATGTTCCATCTGTTTCTTTAATTGGATTTTCATATTGCTATTACCCTTATTATTTTCAAAATTTCGAGAATATATATAAACTTATGGCATAAATTTAATAATTCCAAATTTTTAAAATTGATATACATCTGAATTTTTAATCAATTTTATCTGGAAATAGCTAAAAATTTTAATCCCTCGGGAGTATTCATCCATTTTTGGACAATTTTTTTAAAGATATGTGCTGATGTAGCACCACCATAAATTTCAGACTTAGGTCGTTCAATCAATACAATCATAGTAATTTTAGGTGCTTCGGCGGGGAAAAAACCGATAAAACTAGCATTATAGAATTCTTTTGAATAATTACCACTTTCATATTGTTGAGATGTAGCTGTTTTACCGGCAATTTTTAATCCCTTTATTTTGGCATTACGTCCGGTACCACTTTCGACTACATTTACAAGTAAATTAATAAGAGCTTTTGCAGTTGATTCAGATATAGTATTACCGATAATACTGGTAGAATTTTGAAATATTAGTTCACCATTCTGACTTGCGATTTTATCAACAATATAAGGTTTAATGAGTTTTCCTGAATTGGCAATTGAATTGTATGCAACGAGCAGTTGTAATGGTGATATTGTCAATCCATAACCAAAACCGAGATATAATTTATCATGATAGTTCAATTTATCAGCATCTGGGATTTTCCCTTTTGCTTCTCCCGGTAATTCAATACCAATAATTGAGCCAAATCCAAATTTTTTCAAATAATTTATAATAGTTTGATTTTTTAAGCGTGCAGCTATTTGTGCAAAAACTATATTGCTTGAGAATTTGAATGCCGTTGCTAAATCAGCATCACGTAGCGGATGTTCGTCACGAATTACAAATGAATTTGTCTGATATAATCCATTGTAAGCATCGAAAATTTCATTATAAGAAATAATTTTCTCTTCAAGAGCCATTGCGGCGGTAATTAATTTGAATGTAGAGCCTGGCTCATAGGTATCTGATATTCCTTTGATTCGCAAATTGGTAAGATTTTGACGTTTTGATTCATTTGGGTCAAAATTTGGAAAAGAGGCAATTGCGATAATCTCGCCAGTTGAGGAATTCATTGCTATTACTAATCCTGATTCTGCAGCGTATTTTTCAATACCCTGTTTAAGTTCGAATTCTACAATTTGTTGAAAATTGATATCAATTGTAAGATAGACGTTGCTCCCGTGCTGAGCTTCTTGAACAGGTAAAGAAGCAGAAGGATGCAAATAACCTAATCCATCACGGTGTAAATACATATAACCGCTATTTCCTCGAAGAATCGAATCCATAGATTTTTCTATTCCGCTTATTCCGATATGGTCAATATTCGTACAACCAATGACTTGTGCGGCTAATTCAGAATATGGATAATATCGTCTTTGCTCTTCAATTAAGATTAAACCTCTGGATTTAATTTTTTTTAGTTTTTCAACCTTTTGTGGTTGCTGATGGCGTAAAAGCCATATAAATTGACTATTTGAATTGATTATTTTCTGGAAGTAATAATCTGATGGGTAATTTGAAATTAGTGCTAATTCATTGCAAATTTCCATCAATTGTTTGTAAATTTTTTCTTGATCAACAGGTTTATTACTTTTGAAAAGAGATGGGTCGCAGGCTATGGATATACTCAGTAAATCTTTACTCAAAATATTACCATTTTTATCGTAAATAATTCCTCTTGAGGGGTTGATTTCGACTTTGGTGTGATGTTGTTTTTTTGCTATTTCGCTATATTTTTTGTGATTAATTATCTGAATCTCGAAAAGTTTTACTAAAACAATAATTAACGACAAAGAAATGATAATCATTATCATTCTGAATTTCCAGAATTTAATTTTGAGTACCTGCTGTTTGTCAGTATTATTATATTCAACAATATGTGTATGATTGTTCATATCAAGGGAAAAATATATATTTAATGCTTAAAGTGGTTATAATAATCATTAAAATCCATTTTATAATTTTTGCCGGAATATATTTTTGCAATGTAGCTCCTGTATATATTCCAGCCAACCCACCAATACCAAATAATATTCCAAGAATCCAGTCTGGAGCTACGGAGAATTGTGGGTAAAAGCCAGATAAAATTTGATAATAAAGAACTCCGGCAATGGATGTAATAAAAGTCCCCATAAGAGCAGCACCAGCAACAGTATAAACGGGCAAATGGAAAAGAGCAACGAAGATAGGTGCCATGATTGCTCCACCACCAATACCGTAGATACCACCTACGATTCCGACTATACTGCTAACAAAGAAAATAATTGGAGTTGAGACTGTGAAGCTTTCACCATAAAATTCATATTCAAGTTTTTTAAGATTGAATTTAATGAGTTTAACTTTTGGTAATTCTTCCTGTAATGTTGAATGATGCTCTGAATTTTTCCAATTTTTGACTAATTCTCGGAATTTTTCTTCAGCCCCATTTAATTTGCCATTATTATGAGTTTTAATTAAATCTAAAAGCATTCTAAGTCCAATATACAAAAGGACAAACCCGGCAAAAATTTTAAATGCCGTAGGATCTGGCAGATATTCAATCCGAATAATGGCACCGATGAAAACGCCTGGTAATGTACCTGCTATAACAATCAAAGTAAGTGGCCAAACCATACGGCCTTCTTTTATATAACGGATCACACCTCCGGGAATAGCTATGATATTATACAATTGATTTGTTGAACTAACTGAAGGATTAGTAAATCCTAGAACGCTAACCTGGAAGGGTAAGAGTAAAAACGCTCCTGAGACACCACCAACTGATGTAAAAATTGATATGATAAAAGCTACTAAAGGAGGAATCCACGGAGCAACTTCAATACCAGCTGTTTCAAAAAACATTGTCTTATTCCTCTTTATTTTGTATTGTAATTTTTTCTGGAAAAGTATCGGTTTCAACCATTCCTAATTTCTCTTTTGCTAATGGAATTATCCTTTCAGCAGATTCCAATTTATTTATTTTGGTTTTTAAAATTGATAATTCTACCTCTAATTCGGCTTTTCGCTTTTCGAGTTTATGAATCTGCCGGAGCATTCTTTCTATTTCAATAACATTATAAACATAAAGTGTAGCAATTGATGCCAATAGAACAATAGCAATAAAAATTAACCAACGTTTTTTTGTGAGATTATTATTGGATTTTATAAGTTCGCCGGAAATCATTTTAGTAAATTAAGTTCCTGTCGTTACAAGAATATATCAATTTAATCGTTTAAAAAGTTGTATTATCACAATATCCAAATTTAATATTGATTAAATTAAATTTAGCCATAATTTTAAAATAAAAAATTTTGTAAATTCCATAAATTCTTTTATATTTGATAATCGTAAAGATTTTACACACTTAGTTCATAATAACCACATAAATCCCTTTTTAAAATTATATTAAAATGGAAATAAGTTTCTTGATTATATTTTTAATCCCTCAAATAATCAAAAAGTAGATGATATCATATCTCAATGCACGAATAATATTTATTAATAATAAATCAAAGGTCTTTTATGAGCCGTAACAATAATAATTTAAACAATTCTAATCATAATACTGCGACAGACTCGGCAGTAATCGATATTAATGAACTTAAATCCAAAAAAATAGCTGAGCTGACGAAGATGGCAAAATCTTTGGGTATAACCAATTTCGCCGATCTAAGGAAGCAGGAGCTCATTGTTAAAATTGTTGAAGCTCAAAATAATAAACAGAAAGAGCAACATGTTGAAGGATTAATTACCAGTGGTGGAGTATTAGAGGTTTTACCCGATGGTTACGGATTCCTTCGCTCAGCGGATTATAATTATCTTCCTTCTCCTGATGATATATATGTATCACCATCTCAAATCAAAAGATTTGTTCTACGTACGGGCGATACAATAACAGGACAAGTCAGACCACCAAAGGATTCAGAACGCTTCTTTGCTTTGTTAAAAGTAGAATCGGTGAATTTTACCAGTCCCGAGGAAATGAGAGAGCGGACAATTTTCGATAATTTAACTCCGCTATATCCAATGGAGCGAATTAACCTCGAAGTTAGTCCGAGCGAATATTCTATGAGGATTGTCAATATGCTTTGCCCGATTGGTAAAGGACAGAGAGGATTAATTGTATCTCCACCAAAATCAGGTAAAACAATTCTTTTACAGCAGATTGCTAATAGCATATCAAAAAATCATCCTGAAATTAAGTTAATTGTACTTTTAATAGATGAACGACCAGAAGAAGTTACCGATATGGAGCGGAGCGTAAAAGCAGAGGTAATTTCATCAACTTTCGATGAACCACCTGATCGGCACGTTCAAGTTGCTGATATGGTATTGGAAAAAGCAAAACGTTTGGTTGAAGCAAAGCTCGATGTGGTAATACTTTTAGATTCAATAACACGTTTAGCCCGTGCTCATAACACAGTAGTACCGCATTCAGGTAAAATACTATCTGGCGGTGTTGATGCAAATGCACTTCACAAACCCAAAAGGTTTTTTGGTGCTGCAAGAAATGTTGAAGAAGGTGGTTCCTTGACTATTATTGCAACAGCATTGATAGAGACTGGTAGCAGAATGGATGAAGTAATTTTCGAAGAATTCAAAGGGACGGGAAATATGGAATTGGTCTTAGATAGACGTATTGCGGACAGACGCGTTTATCCTGCTATTGATGTTAATAAATCCGGTACTAGAAGAGAGGAATTATTGCTCGATGTTGAAGAGTTGAACAGAATTTGGGTTCTCAGAAAAGTTTTGAGTGAATTCCAACCTGTTGATGCTATGGAATTCCTGCTCAATAGATTAAAAGGGACGAAATCTAACCGGGATTTCTTAATGGGAATGAACTCATAGAGTTTGATAAACCAAAAAAAATTAATCTTAAATTCAAAATATTGTTTGCTTAATGATAATCAGTAGCTTAAATCGATTAAACAAAGCTGAATATCATTTGGAACAGAAATTTATTCGGATTTTGTATTCTTGAGCGTTTTCATAGGTTAGCAAATATTATTATTTAATCTTTTGTATTATCAAAATATATTTAATTTTAAATTTTGGATTAAATAATTTCGAGATAACTTTTTATTTCCCAATCAGAGACGTGAATTCTGTATTCGTCCCACTCTTTTGATTTGGCACGGATGTATTTTTTAAGTAATTCATCGCCGAGGACCGAAGCTATAATCTCATTGCGTTTAAGAGCAATGATTGCTTCCATTAAAGTTCGAGGCAAAACCTCAATCTTCATTTCTGATAATTTATAGTCATCAAATTCAAATACATCTTCTTCTACTGGTTCAGGTGGGTTAATTTTATTTTTTATTCCATCCAATCCGGCTTTAAGCAAAACAGCAAATGCCAAATATGGATTTGAGCTGGGGTCGGGGCAACGGATTTCGAGGCGGGTAGAATTTTCTTTACCGGGGCTGTACTTTGGTACACGGATAAGAGCGCTTCTGTTTATTCTTGCCCAACAAATATATGTTGAAGCCTCGTAGCCGGGGACTAATCTTTTGTAAGAATTAACAATTGGATTAAGTATAGCACACATAGATTTAGCGTGGAGAATTTGTCCGCCAAGAAAATAATAAGCTGTTTCTGATAAATTATATTTATCATCTGGATTAAAAAAGGCATTTGTGTTTGTTTTGATATCAAATAGACTTTGATGAACATGCATTCCGCTACCATTGACACCGGTTATAGGTTTTGGCATAAAAGTAGCGTGTAAGCCATGTTTTTGTGCTATAGCTTTTAGCGTTGATTTCAATGTCATTACCTTATCGGCAGCATTAAGGGCATTGTCATATTTAAAACCTATTTCGTGTTGGCCGTAAGCAACTTCGTGGTGGCTGGATTCAACTTCAATACCCATTTTTTGTAAATTCTGCATCATTTCGCGTCGAACGTCGAAACCTAAATCAAGCACTAAATCGAAATACTGACCTATATCGTGTGGTTCGATTAATTTATCTGCACTTGTTTTAATTTTACCATTTTCTTTTTTGAAAAGAAAGAATTCACATTCTGGGCCAGTATTATAAATATAACCTAGTTGCTCGGCTTCCTTCAGTATTTTTTTCAATATGTATCTTGGGTCACAATCGTAAGGTTCGCCGTTAGGGGTTAATACATCGCAAATGACACGAGCGACATTTTTCTCTTGAGATATCATCCACGGAACAATTGTATAAGTATTAAGATCAGGCATCAGACGCATATCGGATTCTGATATACGTGAGAAACCCTCAACGGAAGAACCATCAAACCATACACCATTATCAATTGCATCTGGGAATTTTTCAACGGGTATAGTTACGCTTTTTGCCATACCCATTATATCGGAAAATTGCAGATTAACAAAATCTACATTATCTTTTCTTATCTGTTCTAGTATTCTCTCTTTTAATGATTCCATAATAATTTTAGTTAGTTGAATATTAAAATATTAGTTTGAACAAAAAAATATTCTCAAACTTAAAAAGTTCAGTTATTTAAAAAAAAGCAAATTTTATTTTTTAAAAAAATTTATGCATTTTGATATAAATTTAAGATATTTGAATTAAGAGAGGAAACAGTAAAACATAATAGGTTGTTAATGAGTAAAAGAGCAAAAAAATATTTTGTAGACAAATCTGGCTCTGGTCAGATAAACATGCCGAAGCAAGTGGTACCTGAAAAATATCAAGATCTTATTTACTGCATTATTTTAATACTTTCGATTTATATTTTCTTTATAGGAGCGATATTTGGTGGAGGCTTTGGTGCATCCGATAATTTAGCTTCTGAGAGTTTCTCTACTTATTTAGCAAAAGCCAAAGAATCGGGTCAATTTCCTCACTGGCTTCCATATATATTTTGCGGATTACCTGGCTATGCAGCATTGCTAGTAACTGGTGAAAGATTATGGGATTTTATTCCTCAAATTATATTTACTTTAACAGAGTTTGTGGGGACTATTTTTGATAGTGACTTAGCACGTGTTTTATGTTTTTATGCAATTTATGCAATAGGAATGTATGTATTAATGAGATACAAAGAGCATAATAGATTTGTTTCGTTTATAACTGCTTTTGCTGCTGTCTTCTCCACACAGATTATATTATGGGTAATGATAGGACATAATACTAAACCAATTGTATTTTCAATGTTCCCTTGGATTTTTCTCTTAATTGAAAAGTTAAGAGAAAAATTTTCAATTTTTTATACTGCAATTCTCATTTTTATTGTGCATTTTATGGTATCAGGCTCACATATACAAATGATTTTCTATGGTATTTGTGCTTTTGGATTATATTTATTATTTGAATTAATAAGTAGGCTTTTAACCAAGAGAGAGCCTCTGTCAGTAGTACGAGTAACGATATTATTGCTTATATCGGGTTCCATGGCATTTTTAATGTCGGCAGACAGATATTTCAGTACGATGGAATATACGCCGTATTCAACTCGTGGCTCTGCACCAGCAGTTAACGTGGATAGATCTCAGGATGCAACTGGTGGTAATACTTATGAATATGCCACAATGTGGTCATTCAGTCCACCGGAAATGATAACATTTTTTGTACCTAATTATTTCGGTTTTGGCCAGATGAAATATAAAGGACCTTTGACAAATAACCGTGAAATTAAAATGCCAATGTATTGGGGACAAAAAGAATTCGAGGATGCACCTCCTTATATGGGGATAGTAGTTATTTTCTTGGCAATTGTCGGTATTGTGCTTTATAGGCGTGATATATTCATTCAATTTTTAATTGTGCTATCAGTTTTTTCATTACTACTTTCCTTCGGAAAAAACTTTTCAATATTATATGACCTATTCTACTACTACGTTCCATCATTCAATAAATTCCGTGCGCCAAGTATGGCACTTGCATTATTGCAATTTGCAGTACCAATTTTAGCCGGCTATGGTTTAACCGGAATTATTAACTGGCAAAAAAAATTACCAAAGGAGCAAAAAAAATTATTTTTATTTAGTGTTGTCGCACCCATAGGCTTATTAATATCGGGATTTCTTTTCACAATTCTTTTCAAAAGTGCATATATGGATGCTGTCGCAGGCTCTAGGTTTATAGCTACACTTGCATCAAATTATGGCCAATCCACTGCCCTGGAATTTCAGAAAGTCATCTTTAAAGAAATGAGCTCCGATTGGTATATGACCGGATTTTTAGCATCTTTAGCAGGATTATTTATTTACCTTTATGTTAAAGGTAAAATAAAGAATTTCTCTTTATTTGCGATCTTAATATTTTTAGTAATGATAATAGATCTATGGCGTGTAGGTTATCGACCTATGGATTATGAAGATAAAAAATCAGATTGGCGAAAGGTTTATTTCCAAAAAACTGATGTTATAAATTTTTTACAGCAAGATACAACAATTTTCCGAATAGCTGACTTTGCATCCCCAACACCCAATTTACCAGCATATTTTTTACTTGAAAATGTAGGAGGGTATCATTCTGCAAAGCTCAGAGTTTATCAGGATTTACTTGATGTAATCGAGGGAGGTTCAACATCAAATGTAACAAGCCCATTTTTATGGAACTTAATGAATGTAAAATATATAATAACTAATAGACCATTAGGTGAGAATATAGAAGCAATTTTCCAATCCCAACAGACAGGTCAATATGTTTATTATAATCCTGAGATGCTCGAGCGAGCTTTTTATGTTGATAGTGTTATTGTTGCAGACCAGCCCGTAGATATTTTATACAAGATGAAAAACAAAGAATTCAACCCTGCTGAAGTTGCTTATGTTGAAAAAAGTTTACCAATTAAAATTGATAAACCTGCTGAAAATGATTATGTTCGGATTTTGCAGAAAGAAAACGAATATATTAGATTGGAGGCATTGTCTTCAGGAAATAATCTTATGTTTATAAGTGAAATTTATTATCCCCCTTGCTGGAAAGCATATATTGATGGTAAAGAAACAGAAATAATCAAAACAAATTATGCCTTTCGTTCGATAATAATACCTGCTGGTAAGCATATAGTTGAATTTAAATATATAGCAGACCAGTTTGAAAAAGGTAAAAATATTAGTTTAGCTGCAAATTTACTCACATTATTTGTATTAATTATTGGAGTAGTTTTAGAACTTAGAAACAAAAGGAAAGGTAAGTCAAAAGTCAGTCAATAAAATGGATGATAAAGAAATAATATTGTGGTTTGAAAAGGAATCCGGTAAAGGTGAATATATTGTGATTCCTGAAGAAATTTTTAATCAGATCACTCCACAGCAAAGTGAAATCATATGTAAAAAATTTGCTGGTAATACTTTGATTCGTTTACCTGATTATGAAATACGTTTTTTTGAATGGCTTAAAATTGTTGATAGGGATATTTGGGATGATTTATGGAGTGGTTCAGACGATGAACCATACATAGTTGGTATCTCATTTCTAACTTCACTTCTTAAAAAGAATGGTCGAGGCTTCCCAATATGCGATTTAATGAATAATGACAATTACTATTTTTCACCTGCCCACTTAGCTGAGCAGGAATCAAAGGATTTTATTATATCATCGCAGGAGCGACTTTTTAATAATGAAGAATTAACAATACCTCAACTTTTAGCACTTGAAATTTATAATGAAGCAATTGACATTTGGCATTTTGCTTATCTACATAAAATAAGTTTGGAAGAGGCAAAAAACGCAGTTAAAGAGTTAGTTGAGGACAACGTGTTAGTACATTTAAAAACAGCTGAATTACTTGCAAATTTCATAGAGTGATTGATGATAGTAGCTAAATTTGGGGGTACTTCTGTAGCCGATGCTAATTCAATGATAAGAGTTGGCAATATTCTACTGGCAAAAGTAGGAAAACCTGTGTTGGTAGTTTTATCCGCATCAGCTGGTATAACAGATAAATTACATCAACTCGTAATCTTTTCAGCAGAAAGAAATTCTGAAAATGTTCTAAATCTGCTCAATTTTTTGGAAGCACATCATAAAGAAATAATCAGTGAATTATTCAAAGACAAAAGATTGAGAGATGAAGCCTTAAATGAAATAGGTAAAATACTTTCTGAGATCAGAAAATTAGCAGAAGGCATATCTCTTTTAGGAGAATATACATTACAAACTATTGATTCGATGATTCATTACGGTGAGATTCTTTCTTCCAAAATTTTTTATTTATATCTATCATCGATTGCTGATAAAGTAGAGTATTTTGATGTAAGAGATGTTTTAAAAACAGATGAAAACTTCACAAATGCAAATGTATTAGAGGAGCGAAGTCGTTATTATGTATTAAATTTATTAAAGCCCATATTAGATAGAAATGATTTTGTAGTTACGCAAGGTTTTATTGCTTCGAGTGAATCAGGGAAAACAACAACAATTGGCAGAGGAGGTTCTGATTATACGGCATCATTACTCGGCGGGTACCTTAAAGCAGATGAGATTCAAATTTGGTCTGATGCGAACGGAATAATGACAGCTGATCCTAAATTGACAAATAAAGCTAAGACTATTAAATACATTACTTATAGTGCAGTAAAGGAACTATCATATTTCGGTGCAAAGATACTCCATTCTGCCTCGATTAAACCTGCAATCAAAAGCCACATACCGGTTAAGGTATTGAATAGTTTTGAGATGGATAATCCCGGTACGCTTATCTTTGATAAAATTTATGAAGAATTTCATTTAAGTTATTGTTTTGTCTTAAAAGAAAATTGTGTTCATTATAGTTTTGATTTTAATGGAGATAGCAATTATTTTTTCTTAATTCTATCTAATTTAGTCAAAAATAATATCAATCCAATTTTTTTTGTTGGGAATGTAAATCAGCTAAATATTATTTTTGACCAGCCATTAACAAGTGAAAATGAGGAAATTATTATCAAAAAAAGCCTTGCCAATATTTATCGTCAAGAAGTTGATGTTATTTTAATTGCAAATAATGATTTCAATAAAAATTTCGGCCTCGATATAGATTCGATTCTTAAGTCAATGGGTATTTATGATAAGCTGTTGTGCTTTAACCAATATTCATATATTGTGTTATTAACGCATTTAGGGCAGGGAGGCTCAATAATCAAATTACTCCACGATTCGATTATTCATTGAAACCTTAATCTATTTTTTCCAATTCTTTATATTTTGAATTATCTATTAAATTTCTATTGATCCTGTACTTTTTTATATTAGATATACCAATTAATGAAATAATTTTTTTTGAAAAGATTATAATTATAGTCGCGGTAATAATGATAGCATAAATAAAATTATCTGTTATTAATATTAATAGTACGATCGAACTATATAATATAAAAAGGCTATTTTCAGGAATTCTAAAATTTGGTCTGATTACGAAACCATTTAAATATATCGTATGATTATTATTCAAAAATTTTTTCAGGAAGTATAAAACACCGAAAATCAGTGGTAACAAGACAAGTAGTATGTTAATAGTAAAATAATGTGTTAAATTACTTGATGGGATTGAATACATAATGAATTTTATAGCGACTAAACCACCAATTAACATAGACAGGGCGCTTCCGGGGAGTAGTTTGGCTGGAAATTTCATATATTTTTTAATAGCGAGGAGAATCCCTATCAAAGAGAATGTAACTGATATTTGGTTATATTCTTTAATTTTTAGAAATAAAAGACAATACGCAACTAAAACAAGGATTGAGATTGATATTGCAAGTCCCCCATTTTCCTTTATTTCATTAAATACATAAATAATTGCGGTAGCTATTACAATTGTCAAAATTAGATATAGCGGATTAAATGAAAAATCATAATTAAGATAAATATAAATAGAATTAATAATCAACAATATTAACAATGGAATTTTTCTTTTGGTTAAATCTATTAAAAAGCCCATTAATGCGAGTATGCAAAGGTAAAGGATATTTTCTATATTTAAATATCCTGATGGTAAAACAAAGAAGTTAAATACTAAAGTGAAAATTACTGAAATAGCAGCTAAAACAGGTATTTTTTCGTGATATAAGAAAAACTGATTTTCTTTGTAATTGAATCTATATTTAGCAAAAATTTGATATAAAATACTTGTTATTATGCTGGCAATAACAAATGAAATCGAGAGGCTAATCATTTGCCACATACTTTTACCCTAAGAATTGCTATTCATCGGGTATTAAATTTTCATTAAGATTCCTTTGTGTCGTTTAAATTTGTTGATAAGGCTAATAAGCACCTATTTAATTGATTGTCATATTTAAAGAGGTAAAAAATACGATAGGCTTAAAAATAATTTAATTATACTTTTTTCAAATTTACCGAATTTTATATTTAAAAGACACATTAAAAGTAAAAAGGTCTCAAAAAATTCTGGGAAAATTTTTTAAATTGTTATAATTGAACTAATCTTTTGTAAATAATTTGGTAATCTTATGGCTGAAGCAAACTTGTTGACAGTAAGTGTTATCGCTATAGTTATTGTATTTGTTTTACTTTTAATCCTCGCATCAATAATAAAATTAATTACCTATCTATTTCCCGCTCATATTGAAAAAGAGACAGATTACTCAGTTTATGCCTCTATATACACAACTTATGCAATAAATTATCCAAATATGAAAATAACTAAAATTGAGGAAGTATTATGATATTTACCGAAAAAACCAAGACCATACGGGTAATGTTTACCCCTTTCAGAGACGGATTACAAAGTACATTCGGCGGTAAAGTACGTTTCAAAGATATCCTTCCAGCAATTCAGGCATCGGTAGAAATCGGCATTAGACATTTCGAATTTGGAGGTGGAGCTCGCTATCAGGCTCCATTGTTTTATCTACGAGAAAATCCTTTCGAAACGATGCAAGCTTTTCGTGATGCTGTTGGTTCCGAAGCAGACTTGCAAATTTTAACTCGCTCAGTATCGGGTGTAACACTTACAACACAATCAAAAAAAGGATTAGAATTGCAAGCAAAATTGATGAAAAAGTATGGCACAACATGGGACAGAAATTTTGATTATATGAATGATGTGCGAAATTTGATTAATACAGGCAAACCCATCGTTGATGCAGGTATGCACCATCAGGTTGCTATTGCTTTGATGGGATTACCTTTTGAATCAGACAAAGTACATACCGCGGAATTTTATATTAATATTGGGAAACAGGTTCTCAATAGTGATGTAAGAGTTGATAGTATATGTTTAAAAGATGCAAGCGGTACAACTGATCCTAAAACAATATATGATACGGTAAAAGGATTAAGGAAAATAATGCCACCTGAGATGCCGCTTTGGTTGCATACACATGATACAGCCAGCATCGCAGTAGCTTGTTACATGGCAGGAATTCAAGCTGGTGCTGATGGCATAGATTTATCTGTTCGACCAATGGCAAGCGGTACAGTTCAGCCTGATGTCCGCTCTATGGCACATGCACTCAAAGGTACAGGTTTTAAGCTCGATATTGATGCCTCCAAAATGACAATTATTGAGGATTTATTGAATGAAGGATTAAAAGATTATGATTTTAATCCAACTACAACTACACCGGACGCAAGAGTAATTGGATTTCCGATGCCCGGTGGAGCGATTGGACCTAATGTACATATGATGGTGAAAGCTGGAATTTTACACAAATATAGTGAAGTGTTGGCTGAATTTCCCGTCGTGGTTGAGGCTGGTGGAGCGTGGACTTCTGTTACTCCTGGTAGTCAGCAATATTGGCTACAGGCATTTAACAATGTTATGTATGGTAGATGGAAAAAAATTGATAATGGCTACGGACGTGCTGTACTTGGATATTTTGGAAAAACTCCTCTACCTCCAGACCCAAAAGTTGTTGAAGAAGCTTCGAAACAACTTAACTTGCCTCCTATAGATGGTGATCCACTCGAAGCTGCTCCAAAAAATATTGAAATTGCAATTGAAGCTTTGGAGGAATATAAATTGCCTGTTACAGATGAGAATATATTCTTGGTGCTTTCCTGTATAGTACCAGGCAAAAAAATGGAGGCTAATGAAGGTATCAGATTTCTTCTTGGTCAAGGCAAAATTGATATACCACTCAAAAAGAAAGAAAAAGAGGAAAAAACAGAGCCAAAGAAATCAGAAGCAGTTACAATAAGTGAATTGTCAAAACCGATAACCACCAGATGTACCGTTGAAGAAAACGGCAAAGTCAGAATTTTTAATGTTGTAGTAGAACCTGTTTTAGCATCTGGACAAATAGAAACTAAGCAATCGGTAAAAGTTACACAAAATACTCAGGATGTCGTTTCAATTTATTCAACTTTTACTGGATTTGTAGAAATTACTGATATTAAAGTGAGAAAGGGCGATAAAATATCAAAAGGGCAAACGGTTGCTTTAGTTGAAGCAATGAAAGCCCAACATGAAATCAAGTCACCTTGTTCGGGGGAAGTCATTGAGATTTTAGCTGGTATCGGCGATGAAGTCGATAGCACTAAGCCAATTATGAGAATATTAAGTGAGGGCTTGAAGGATGGACAAATTTTTTAATCTCATAAATTCATCGGGCTTTTGGAATTTAAGTATTGGTAACTGGTTAATGTTTCTTATTGCAGGTGTTCTTATTTACCTTGCAATAACAAAAAAATATGAGCCATTACTTTTAATTCCGATTGGCTTCGGAGCTATCTTGGCTAACTTACCGCAGGGATTAATGAGTTCGTATGATCCAGGGATTATGGGTTTTATTTATCGGACAGGTATAAAAACAGAATTATTACCGCCAATCATTTTCCTTGGAGTAGGAGCATTAACCGATTTTAGGCCATTACTTGCTCGCCCGATTACATTTTTGTTAGGGGCAGCAGCACAATTAGGAATATTTGTTGCAGCTCTTGGGGCTTATTATATACTTGGCTTTACTCCATATGAAGCTGCTTCGATCGGAATTATTGGAGGAGCTGATGGTCCTACAACAATTTTTTTGACAAGTAAACTTGCACCACATCTTTTGGGTGCAGTAGCAGTTGCAGCTTATAGTTATATGGCTCTTGTTCCTATAATACAACCGCCGATTATGCGATTTTTAACGACTAAAAAGGAACGAGCAATTGATATGCCCCAAGCACGCCCGATCTCAAAAACAGCCGTTATTCTTTTCCCTATTATTACTGGAATTGTGGCTTCATTGGCAATACCTTCGAGTGCTCCATTGATTGGTATGTTGATGTTTGGAAATTTGATTAGGGAAAGCGGTGTAACTGAAAGACTGAAAAAAACTGCCGGTGGTGCTTTGATTGATATAGTTACAATTTTCCTCGGTTTAGCTGTCGGTGCCACAATGAAAAGCGAAAATTTCTTAACTTTATCAACACTGGGTGTTATTGTTTTAGGATTTTTTGCTTTTTCTTTTAGCACCGCTGGCGGCATAATTTTTGCGAAAATTTTAAACTTGTTTTTAAAGGCAAACAAAAAAATTAATCCATGTATTGGAGCTGCAGGAGTTTCTGCCGTACCTATGGCTGCTCGTACTGTACAAAAGTTTGTTTCAGATGAAACAAATGGAATAGTTAATCCTATTATGCCTGCTATGGGACCAAATGTTGCTGGTGTTATAGGTTCAGCTATTGCTGCTGGCGTATTTATTTCACTCTTGGGTTGATTAAATGAAACTATCGTTTGCCTTAATGCTATTGTTCGTATGGATAAATACTTTTGCTTATTCTCAAATAAATACAGAAGCATTAAGAAAAAATGAAATGCTTGATGGATTATACCATCAGGTTGGTTTAAATTTTGGTTTTAGTTCTGGCAATAGCAACTATTTTAATTTGAAATCCGAATATCGCACTGATTTTAAAACTGATAAATTATATAGCTTTTTATTAGCGAATTTGGAATATCGGGATGCTAATAGAAAAGTGATAACAAGTAAAGGTTTTGCCCATATAAGATTTACTTATTATCTCTCTCAGTTATTTATACCAGAACTATTTGCTCAAATTGAATACAATAAATTTATACTTCTTAACCAAAGAAAGCTAATAGGTACGGGACTTAGATTCGAAATTTTTGATTTTTGCAATGATAGTTCTTCTCAAAGCCAATCTTATTTCTATGTTGGTTCTGGGGTTATGTATGAGAATGAGGATTATGAATTAGATGAGTTTAATACATTATATGCCAGGAATACAAATTATCTGACATATGGGCTTAAGTTAAATCCATTTATAGAATTTACGACGACAAGTTATTTACAGATAGCCTTTGTAAAACTCAGAGATATGAGAATATTAAATCAATCAGTCTTGAGATTTGTAATCAGCAGAAATATCAAATTTTCTTTTAATGTTAATATACGTTATGACAATGAACCATTACCAGATATAAAAAATTTTGATATCGAAGTACTAAATGGCTTAAGTTTGGTTTTTTAATCTTGCAAGAATTCACCAAATTCATTGCATTTAACTGAAATAAAATCATTGAGTTGAGTATTAATTATCTCTTTTCGGCAACAGACGGAGATTAAAAAATTTTTAGGTGAAAATGTTGATTCCTGTAAACTATATAAATCCGTGGGTTTAAGATTTTTCAATTTTTGGAAAAAATCATTATAAAATTTTTTTGGTAAATTATTAGCAGTAATCCATTTGATAATATTCCCAACTTGTTGTGGAGTTTCAATACTTCTGAAAAAACCACCAATTAAGTGCTGCCGTGCTGTTTGAAACTCCGTTTCATCAATTACCTCTTTTTGAAGTGATTCAAGCACATTGAAGATGTTTTCAATTGCAAAGCGGGTTGCATTGGAATTGATTTCTGTACTAATGATTAAATGGCTCGAATACTTATATGAGGCAAGCTGAGATTCAATACCATAAGTTAAACCAAGTTCCTCGCGTAATTTTCTATTTAAACGTGATAAGAAATAACCTCCAAGTATAGTGTTTAATATACTTAATTTTGAATAATCGGGATGAAATTTATCGATAGTATATGTGCCAAGTCTAATAGAGCTTTGCTCAGCTTTATCGTATTCAATATATGATAATTTGTAATTATGTTTTTTGATTTTGAGTTTTTTGTTATCAGAATTAGAGCCGGATGCAAAAGTTGAAGCGATTTTTTGGACAAAGTCAATGGTATTGTTATGATCGAAATTTCCTACAATTATCAAGAATGGTTTATATTTCAATATATTATTGTTATACCAATTTAAGCAATCAGATTGAGTAAATTGCTTTAGAATTTCAGGTTTACCGTTGACATATTTTGAATATGGATGCCCGTAGTACATAATGGAATTAAGAGCTATATTAGCTAATATAGCTGGATTTGAAAAATCCAACATTATATTAGCAATAGTTTTTTTCTTTTGGATTTCAATTTCTGAAGGTTGAAAAGATGGATTTACTAATATATCCCATAGAATATCGGAGCATTTGATAAAATTATGAGACAAACAAGTTATAGATACAGTGAAAAAATCGCTATTTATCTGGACATTTAATTTAGCACCCAGAATTTCAATTTCTTTGTATAATTGTAATGGTGATAATTTTTTTGTGCCTTTAACCAAAACAGAAGCTGAAAAGCTTCCAATTCCATCAATATTATCATTTACAGTTCCAAAAGGAAAGACAACACCTATAGAGACAAGTGGTGTAGATTTATCTTGGTATAAGCAAGTATGAATATTGTCAATATCTAATGTTTCATAATCGGGAAATTCGAAATCAGGTAGTTCAGGATTAAACGGAATTACCTTGTTTAATTTTAAATTCAAGTTCATTTGCTATTATCCCATGGTAAATATCCAAAAATTCACTTAAAATCATAGCTGTTGCACCCCACAAAGGAATTCTATCCTGAATAATCCAATAAGGTACAGCTACATTTTGGTTGTTTAGCTGCCATGTATCCTGGAATAAGTTATCCTTATCAAGAAAGTATTCAATAGGAATAATGAAAATATCTTCTACTTCATTTTTATTTACTTTGAATTTAGGTAATCTATTTGACCAGGCAACAATTGGCTTAACTAATGTATTTGAGGGTTGGACATAAAGGTCAGTTAAAAAGCCTAATACTTCGATTTCATTAGAATCAATACCGATTTCTTCTTTTGCTTCTCGAAAAGCTGTTTGAATCGGGGTTTCATTATTTTCTGACATTCCACCTGGAAAGCTGATTTGGTTTTTATGGTGCAAAAGGGTTGAACTTCTCAATGTTAGCAGTACATTTAATTTACTTTTATTATAGACTAAAAGCAATAAAACAGCACTCGGTTTTGTATCGAATTTAGGAATTAATTCTCTTGCGGGCTGATTGCCAAGGAAAGGAGCCATTTTTAGCTGAGATTGAATACCGGGTAAATTCCGAGTTAGAGCTTCTTTTATTTTATGTTTGATAATTTCCAAATTATTTCTAATCAAAATGGACATTCTGAATTGTTAAAACGGTTTACTTCACAAATATTTTTTTGATTGCTATTTTTTTAATTCTATATTTATTAGTTTGCATTTTATTTTAGGTTTATAGAGAGGAAAAGTGATGAAACGAACTCCATTTAATGCTATTCATCATGAACTTAGTGCCAAAATGGTCGAATTTGCTGGATTCGAAATGCCAATTCAATATAAAAATGGTATAATTTATGAACACAAATCAGTAAGGACGAGGGTCGGAGTATTTGATGTAACTCATATGGGTGAATTTGTAATTCGTGGCAATGATGCTTTTAATTTTATTCAATATGTTACAATAAACGATGCTGGGAAGCTTTATCCTGGCAAGGTACAGTATTCAGCTATGTGTTATGAAAATGGTGGTATAATCGATGATTTATTGGTTTACAGGTTCGAAGATAAATTTATGCTTGTCGTCAATGCTGCTAATATTGAAAAGGATTTTAACTGGCTGAAATCTCATTTGAATGGGGATGTTGAATTGGAAGATGTAAGTGATAAAACCGCACTTTTAGCTGTTCAGGGTCCATTTTCTTTAAAAACATTACAAAAATTGACTGAAATTGATTTGTCTACTTTGGAGTATTACTCATTTGTTACAGGGAAATTAGCTGATGTAGAAATGATTATATCCAGAACGGGTTATACAGGTGAGTTAGGTTTTGAGTTATATTTCCATTGGGATGAACAATTAGCACGTCGAGTGTGGAATGCTATTTTTGAAGCTGGCGCTGAATTTGGCATCGAACCAGTTGGTCTTGCTGCCCGTGATACTTTAAGGCTTGAAAAAGGGTACTGCTTGTATGGAAACGACATAGATCAAACGACTAATCCTATTGAGGCAGGATTGGGTTGGATTACTAAACTTAATAAGGGCAATTTCATTGGCAGAGAAGCAATAATGAAAGTAAAAGAAGATGGTATCAAAAGAAGATTAGTTGGATTCATTAGTAAATTTGAAAAATTAATCCCACGAAAGGGCTATAGCTTGTTTGCAGAAGGGAAGAATATAGGAAATGTTACAAGCGGTAATTTATCACCGATATTAAATAAACCGATTGGAATGGGATATGTATCGGAAATTTTCAAGGAACCCGGTACTATAATACATATTGAAGCAAGGGGCAATCTTTACGAAGCGGAAGTAATTAAAATGCCATTCGTTTAGTTTAATTAATTGTTTCGAAATCAATTTCGAATACATAATCCCAATATTTACCTGTTACGAAGTACCTGTCCATATCGGAGTCGTAGGCAATACCGTTTAGCACTTCAGCTTTCGAGTTCGAAGGTAAGTACTTATAAAGGGGAGTAAGATCAATTCTGCCAATAATATTTCCAGTCTCAGGATTAATTCTAACTATATCGTTAGTCATAAATACATTAGCAAATATTTCTCCATTGATGTATTCAAGTTCATTCAAATTATCAACAATTTTGCTTTTATCAGTAACATTTATTATTCTAAGAGTTTTAAAATTATTTGGTTCAAGGAATCTGATTTGATGAGTGCCATTACTCATAATCAGATAATTTTCATCATTTGTTAATCCCCATCCTTCGCCATCATAGCTGAATGTGTTGATAAGGTCGAAACTTGTTAAATCATACACAAAGCAAATTCGATTTTGCCAGGTAAGTTGGTAGATTTTGTTATCGAAGATAGTGATTCCCTCAGCAAAATGGAAGTGGGAGAGTTTGCGTATTTTAATAACTTTCCCCGTTTCTAACTCTACTTTCCTTAAAGTCGAAGCACCATAATTACCTGTACTTTCGTATAAATAACCATTATAATATACCAAACCTTGTGTGTATGCATTTGGATCGTGATAATACTTATTTTTAACAATAGCCCTTAAATTTCCTTCAGGCAATCTCTTATTAGATTTTGCTTTTGATATGATTTTTCGCTCGGTCAGATTTTCTATTTTTGTGTTTTCCTGAAACTCTTTGGTCTTTGATTTATCATTGGAACACGAAATATTTGAAATGACCAAAAGGAAAAATATCATTAGCTTTGCCATCATTTAAACTTTCCTCTGTTTGACTTTTAGCTTATAAAAATTAATTAAAGCTTTAGTTGATGAGTCGTGTGGATTAATCACATTGTCATTTTCAATTTCGTTTAAAATATTTTTGGCGAGCTTTTTACCAAGCTCCACACCCCATTGATCGAATGAATTTAATTGCCAGATTATTCCTTGAACGAAAACTTTATGTTCATAAAGGGCTATTAATTTCCCCAAATTTTCAGGAGTTAGCTTTTCAAAAAGAATTACATTACTTGGCTTACCACCGGGAAATATTTTATTATTGACAAGTATTTTTTCGGAATAGTTATTAACCTTTTGGATATTTAATTCTTGCAAAACTTCATTTTCATTATTTCCATTCATTAGAGCTTCGGCTTGGGCAAAAAGATTAGAAAGTAAAATTTGATGATGATTACCAATGGGATGTAATGGTTCAACAAAAGCAATAAAGTCTAGCGGTATAAAGTGTGTTCCTTGATGTAAAAGTTGGAAAAAGGAATGCTGGGCGTTTGTGCCTGGTGAACCCCAAATAATTGGACAGGTTGTGTAATCCACAAATTCGCCTTCGATATTTACTGATTTACCATTACTTTCCATTTCAAGTTGTTGTAAATATTCGGGAAATAAAGACAGGTATTGGTCGTATGGTATAATTGCGTAGCTTTTAGCATTGAAAAAATTGTTGTACCATATACCAATCAAAGCCAATAATATAGGAATGTTTTTGCTATAATCATTGAATCTAAAATGAGAATCCATCCACCAGGCTCCTTTTAATAATCTTTCAAAATTATCATAACCCAAATAAAGAGCAATAGATAAACCAATAGCAGACCAAAGAGAAAATCTGCCACCAACCCAATCCCAGAATTCGAACATATTTTCTTTATCAATGCCAAATTTAACGACTGCTTTCTCGTTTGTTGAGAGTGCAACAAAATGCCTGCTAATAGAGGAATCATTTTTCAAAGAATTCAAGAGCCAATTTTTGGCAGTAAAAGCATTTGTTAAAGTCTCTTGAGTAGTAAATGTTTTAGATGCTATAATAAAAAGTGTAGTTTCGGGATTGAGATACCTCAATGTTTCCATTATGTGATTAGCATCAACGTTCGATACAAAGTAAATATTTATGTTTTTTTTAGCAAAGGCACGCAGTGCATTACATACCATTTTGGGACCTAAGTCAGAACCGCCGATACCAATATTTACAACATCTGTAATTCTTTTACCTGTGAAACCAACCCATTGACCTGAATGTACTTTGTTGCAAAATTCTTTAATTTGTTGTAGAACTTTGCGTACCTGAGGCATAACGTCCTGACCGTCACAGAAAACGGGTTCATCGGAAAAATTTCTCAAAGCGGTATGAAGTACAGCTCTGTTTTCTGTAAAATTAAGTTTTTCACCTTCGAACATTAGATTAATTTTTTCTTTTAATCCTACTTCATCGGCGAGTTGGTAAAGCAACTGCAAAGTTTCATTAGTAATGTAATTTTTAGAAAAATCAAATAAAATTCCATCAGTTTCAATAGAGAAATTTTTGAACCTATCATTTGATTCAGTAAAAAATTGTTTTAGATGTTTCGATGCAATGTTTGATTTGTGATTATGAAGTTTAGCCCAGATTTCGGTTTTTGATATCATACTAATATTCCTCAGTTATACGTTTTCAGAGAATAGCTTGTGATTGTAATGCAATATTATATATTTGAGATTAAATTTGAAAGCAAATATTATATATGTTGGATGGAAATATATCAGTATGAAATAAAACTTAAGCCTAAAAATCGTGGATATCATCTTATAACCAGTGAAATAGAATCAGCTATTTTGGAGTTGAAAAGCATCAAATACGGAATTGCTCATATTATGTTAAAACATACGAGTGCATCGCTTACGATTAATGAAAATGCTGATCCAACAGTGCGAGATGATTTTGAGACTTTTTTCAATCGTCTTGTTCCTGAAAATGTTTCTCTTTATTTGCATACAAGTGAAGGAAGCGATGATATGACTTCACATATAAAAAGTTCCTTAATCGGAACATCACTAATTATACCAATAACTGACGGTAAATTCAATCTTGGAACATGGCAGGGAATATATCTTTGTGAACATCGAAACCGAATGCGTTCAAGAAATCTAGTTGTTACAATAATAGGTATTCTCAATGGGAAATAAACCTCTTGCAGTGGTAGTTTTGAGCGGTGGAATGGATTCAACTGTTTGTGCAGCTATTGCTATTAACCAAGGATTTGAAATTGCTGGATTGCATCTAAATTATGGACAAAGAACGGAAAAGAAAGAGCTTGATTGTTTCAATAAAATAGCTGATTACTATAAAATTGATAAAAGACTGATTATTGATTTTTCACAGTTATCACAGATAGGTGGTTCGAGCCTAACTGATTATAGACTTGATGTACCCGAAGCTAATTTTGAGCGTGATGAAATTCCAAATACCTATGTCCCTTTTCGTAATGCTCTTATATTGTCTATGGCAGTAGCTTGGGCAGAAGTATTAAATGCCAACGCTATATTTATTGGTGCGGTTGAGGAGGATAGTAGTGGTTATCCTGATTGCAGGAGAATATTTTTCAATGCTTACCAGGAAATCATTAATTTGGGTACTAAACCCGAAACTAAAATTAAATTATACACCCCATTGATCAATATGAGTAAAAAAGATATTGTACTGACCGGTAATTCACTGGGGGTTCCATTTGAATTAACTTGGAGTTGCTATAAATCAAATACAATAGCATGCGGTGAATGCGATTCTTGTGCATTACGATTAAGAGGATTTTATCAAGCAGGAATAAATGATCCATTGTTATATGAGAAAAAAATAAAATTTGAGTAAAATGACAAATCAAATCAGCAAAGAAGATTTTTTCCAACGGGTATATAAAATAGTAAGTCAAATACCTTATGGTAAAGTTACAACCTATGGTGCAATTGCAAATGCTTTGGGGATAAAATCATCAGCAATAATGGTAGGATGGGCTTTAAATGCTGCTAAAAATCGTAGTGATTTACCCTGCCATCGGGTTGTCAATCGCAATGGACTTTTGACAGGTAAAAAACACTTCCCAACTCCAACAATTATGAGAGAACTACTTGAACAGGAAGGAATAAATTTTATTGATGAAATGGTTGATTTGAAACGTCATTTTTGGAAACCAGAAATCAGATAATAACAAAATTTACAATTTAACTTTGATGAGATTATAAAATTTCTGATATTTGAATTTTGAATTTTTTAATTATTTGAAAAATTTAGTCAGTGTTAAAGAATTAGGAGTTTTAAAGTGGATTTATTCGAAAAGTGTTATAATTTTACAAGAGCGGATGAAGTAAAGGCTCAAGGTGTTTATCCATATTTCCATCCAATTGAAGAAAATGAAGGTCCGGTAGTTTCTATCGGTGGGAAAAAAGTCATAATGGCTGGTTCCAATAACTATTTAGGTTTAACAGCCCATCCAAAAGTAAAAGAAGCCGCAATCAATGCAATAAAAAAATATGGTACCGGTTGCTCAGGCTCCCGATATTTAACCGGTACATTGGATTTACACATTGAGTTAGAATATCGTTTAGCTAAATTTTTAAATTTCGAATCGGTTTTATTGTTTTCTACAGGTTTTCAAACATCTTTAGGAACGATTTCAACATTAGTAAATAAGGGTGAATATGTAATCTCTGATAAAGAGAATCATGCCTGTATAATAAATGGATGCCTGATGGCTAAAGGTTCGTTTGCAGAATTTGTTAGATACAAACATAATGACATAAATGATTTGGAACGTTTATTGAAAACTTTGCCACCAGAAGCACCAAAATTTATTGTAACCGACGGCGTTTTTTCGGTGACAGGAGAAATTGTCAATTTACCAGACCTTTTACGAGTGGCTCATCAATATGGAGCAAGAGTGATGGTTGATGATGCGCATTCAATTGGTGTTATTGGAGAAGGTGGGCGTGGTACAGCTAACCATTTCGGATTGGAAAAAGAAACTGATTTAGTGATGGGTACTTTTTCTAAAACTTTCGCTTCCCTTGGTGGATTCGTAGCCGGTCCGGAGCGAGTGATAAATTACCTTAAGCATCATTCATCTGCATTAATATTTAGTGCAAGTCCAACTCCAGCATCTTGTGCAGCATCTCTTGCTGCCCTTGATATACTTGAACAAGAACCAGAACGAGTTGCCAAGTTGAGGGAAAACTCAGATTATATGAGAAAGGGATTTTCTGAATTAGGCTTTGAAGTGCTTGATAGTATAACTGCAATCGTTCCTGTAATTGTTGGTGAAGTTGATAGAGCTTTAGTTATTTGGCGAAAGTTATTCGATGAGGGTATATTTGTCAATGCTTTTATACCTCCCGGCGTGCCTCCAAATATGAGTATGATGAGAACAAGTTATATGGCTACCCACGAAAAAGAGCATTTAGACAAAATTCTCGAAGTCTTCGGTAAAGTGGGGAAAGAAGTGGGATTGATTTAGCAAAAAATATCTATCTTATCATTATCAAGATGTTTTTACATCCAATTTATCCCGTATAAGTTCATTCAATTATTTATGTTCATCCTATTTTTCTTTGTCTTTATTTGTTTTAACATTAATTGAGAATTTATACTTACTGCAAGTTTCAACTTCTTTTTTAACATATTTTTAATTATTTTTGTAAATTGTAAATTTTTAAAATTCAACAAGAAATCCAATGGCAAAACAGCTGAGTGTCCTCTATGTAACCACAGAAGCATATCCATTTGTAAAAGTAAGCGGCTTAGGCGATATAGCATTTTCATTTCCTTTGGCAATGCGTGAGCTTGGGTTCGATATGAGATTGATGATTCCAAGATATGGTTGTGTTTCAGAAAGAAAAAACAGAATCCATGAAATCAACCGTTTGAAAGATATGCAGATAAATATTGGTGAAATAACTGAATTGACAACGATTAAATCATCTTCAATAAATAATCCAAGAGCAAAAGTACAGGCTTATATTACAACAAATTATAACTATTTTGATTCACGAAAAGGGGTTTATAATGATACTAAAACTAATGAAAAATACGTTGACGATGCAGAACGATTTATTTTCTTTTGTAAGACAGTTATTCAAACCTGCATTACACTCGGCTGGTATCCAGATATAATTCATTGTAATGACTGGAGGACTGCTTTAATTCCTGCTTACATAAAAGTGCTTTTCCCTAATAAATTTAAAAAAACGAAAGTTGTTTTAACAGTTCATAATTTTGCCCATCAAGGTATTATAAAAGATTCGAATATAGTCCTGACTGATTTACCAAGAGAAGTAATACCAAATTTCAAGCACAAGGGATTGTTTAATTTTCTACGTGGTGGAATTTATTACTCTGATTTTGTTACAACTGTTAGCCCATCTTATGCTCAAGAAGTACTTAAAAATAAAGATATTTCCGATGGATTGAACACAATTCTGAAACAAAATAAAAATAAATTCAAGGGGATTTTAAATGGCATAGATAACTGGGTTTGGAATCCAGCCTGCGATGAAAAGATTGATTATAAATTGAGCGGTGATATTGAAACATTTAAAAAAAAGAATAAAGAGACATTATCAAAAAATATTGGAATGAATTTAAATGATGATACACCATTAATTGGGATGATATCAAGAATAGATGAACAAAAAGGTATTCCTTTATTTTTAGAAGCAGCTGATAAAATATTCAAGCAAAATCTAAATATAGTTTTTTTAGGCGAAGGCGATAATCAATTGAAGAAAAAGATCGTCAAACTAGAGCAAAAGTATCCAGATAAATTCAAATTTATTGCTGGCTTTGATGACGACTTAGCGCATAAAATTGAAGCAGCATCAGATATGTTTTTGATGCCGTCGCTATTTGAACCTTGTGGATTGAATTTGATGTACTCATTGAAATATGCTGCTGTACCAATTGTTCACTTTACTGGCGGGATCAAAGATGTTGCAGTACCATATGATGAAAAAACTAAAACAGGCAATTCTATCGTCTTCAAAGATCATACATGTAAAGGAATTATCGACGCTTTGGAATACGCACTGAATTTATTTAAAGATAAAGTACAGTGGGAAATTATAATCAAAAATGGAATAAATCAGGATTTCTCTTGGTCGCGAACAGCTGAGGAATATGCTGATATTTACAAGCAACTTTTAAAGGATTGAACGTTAAAATACTTATATGCATAAATATACGATTAAAACAATTCACATTTTATCACTCTTTATTGTACCAGCAATTTTACTTTCTTTGTTACAATCATGCAACGAAAAGCCTACTACAGTTGGCTATGATTTTGTTTTAGATACTATCGAAGTTTATCCACTATCCTCAAATGATTTACCAATAATAACTGGACATAAAAGTTATAGGCAACATATCCCAATATTTAATTCAGGAGCAATGCTGCTTGGTCAATCAAAAGACGATGAAGGAATTAGCACTGCATATATGATACTAAGATTTTCGAATTTTCCTGATTCAAATAACAAAATAATCAGCATAACAGGAGCTGTTTTATATTTATATCCGCTAAGATATGGCTTTGGCGATACGGTTGCCAATATTCTTAGTTTCGATGTTTACCCGCTCACAAAGATTGTAACGCTAGACACAGATTGTGATTCACTAAATGAAACCTATTACGATGCTAATACCATATTAGCTCGCTGGGAAGGGCGAATTGAATATCTCGACAGTATTCCTAGGATATCAATGGAATTCGATACCAATATCGTTAGGCAATGGCTAATTGAGCAATCTGATCCAAATCGCGACACTCTAATGAATGGAATTTTCATCAAACCTAAAGCTAATTCAACAGTTATCCGTCAATTTTCAGCAGCAGCAATTGGAGCTACAACCAGAGATAGACCTATGCTTAAGGTATATTATACAAGGGCTGATGGTGGGTTGGACTCGTCAATTACACGCTCTGCTAATGATATTTCAATAGTTTGTACTCCAAAAACTGATGAAAATAGTGTAATTGTACAAGGAGCTTCTGGATATCGCACAGAATTTGAATTTGATGTGAGTATGATACCTCCGCTTTCAGCAATTCACAGAGCAGATTTTGAATTGATTATGAACGAATCAAAATCAAAATTTGGGAACCATGGTCCAGATTCTGTATTAAAAATTGAATTTATAGTTGATTCGACAGGAGAAAATTATTTTACAAGGATTTATGAAGGTTATCGCGAAAAAAATTCGCATAAATATGTATTCAATTATTTAGCTTCTGCTGTTGAAATTTGGAACAGGCGTGGGGGAAAAGGTAAGCTAATTCTACGTGCGGCTAATATATTTGAAGAACAGCAACAAATGGATAGAATTTATTTCTATGGTTTAGATGATTTTGCAAACAAACCCCAATTGAGAATTATTTACTCTAAAAGACCAACTCTAAGATGCGATTAATTCTTTTACAAATATTATTATTACTTATATTTTTGAATAATTTGATTTATAGTCAGGGAGGTTCAAATTACTCAATCTTTGGTATTGGCGATATACATTATTCAGTTGGTGCTTATTATGATGGTATAGCCGGTACATCGATAGCTGTACCTGCGGATTTGGCTATTAATTTCAAAAATCCTGCTTTATGGTCTTTTAATAAATTTACTGCACTTCAAGGTGGATATAAATTCAATCAACATTATAATAGGGATGGAATAAATGAATTATGGCAAAACAATGGTAAAGTAATTGGTGTTCTTGGCTTGTTTGCAATTGATACAGGTTTGGGAATAAGTGCAAGTTTTGGTATATCACCATACAGTTCGGTTAATTTTCTAGTATCATCCCCGACAGTAATCAGTTTGGAGGAAGTAGAGGTAAAAGCTTTAACAATTTATCAAGGATTAGGAGGTATTAACTCGATATATTTGGGAGCTGCAACCAAAATTGTTGAAAATCTCTCTTTAGGAGCAAGTGTTTATGGTTTATTTGGTAAGACAGCATTTGTCAATAAAACTTCATTTCCTGATTTCAGGTATTTAACCTCAGCTAATTTAACCAATGATATATACCGAGGCTGGGGTTTTAAAAGTGGTTTGTATTATAATTTTTTGAATCATTTTTCAATTGGAGCATTATACGAAGGTAATTCAAAAATTGATGTTACTAGAGAAATGTTGATTTCGATGGAAGGAATAGGGGATACATCGTTAACTTGTAAATCTGAATTTAACTTACCTTTTAAATTTGGTTCTGGCTTTTCCTATAGAAATGATAAGATTTTGATTGCTTTGGATTATATAGTTCAAAATTTCAAGGACTTCAATTATCAAAGTCAATCTAAAGCAACATTCGGAGAAAACCGAGTCATATCATTTGGACTAATCAGATACGGCAATCCTAACTATTTTGCTGATTATTTAGATAGAGTTACATATAAATTAGGATTTTCCTATCAGAATATGGGTTACAAAGTTAGTGGTTATGAAATAACAGAATATGCTGGTTCTTTTGGTTTTACCTTCCCCTTGCCGGGTGTAGCTGTATTAGAAACAGCGATTACACTAGGAAAAAGGGGCGAACAACAAAAAGGACTCATAAATGAGTTTTTTGGAAGATTAAGTGTAGATATCATAATAGGAGAGACCTGGTTTAAACCATTTAGACGCGAATATGAGAGATAATTATAAATAAGTATATTAAAATGAAACAAATAATACATTCTACAACAGTAATAGGAGTTATTAAAGACGGTCAGGCAGCAATGGGAGCCGACGGTCAGGTAACTTTTAACAACACAGTTCTGAAACATACAGCCCGTAAAGTTAGAAAACTTTACTCAGACGCAATTCTTGCCGGCTTTGCTGGAGCCACAGCTGATGCTTTTACTTTATTACAAAGATTTGAAGAAAAGCTCGAAGCACACAGTGGAAATTTATACAGGGCATCAATCGAATTAGCCAGAGATTGGCGAACAGACCGCTATTTAAGAAGACTTGAAGCAATGCTTATAGTTATGAATAAATCACAGGCTTTGCTTTTGAGCGGTACTGGTGATGTGATTGAACCTGATGATAAAATAGTAGCGATTGGTTCAGGCGGAGCCTACGCTTTATCGTCAGCACGGGCATTAGCTAAACATTCAACTTTGTCCGCAAAAGATATTGTTCATGAATCTTTGCGAATTGCTGCTGATATTTGCATCTATACAAATCAAAACATTATTATTGAAGAAATTTAACAGAGATATCGAAATGAGCGAGATCGGAGATATTAATTTAACAGACAAACAAAAAGAACAAATAAAAGAGTTCGTGATTAAATCAGAAACTGAGTATCTTACCCCACAGCAAATTGTTTATGCTCTTGATAAATTCATTATAGGTCAACAGGCAGCTAAAAAGGCAGTTGCTATAGCATTGAGAAATCGATGGAGAAGGCAACACGTAAAGAGCGATATAAGAGAAGAAATTATGCCTAACAATATTATCATGATAGGTCCTACCGGTGTCGGTAAAACGGAAATTGCCCGTCGTTTAGCTAAACTTGCAGAGGCACCTTTTGTAAAAGTTGAAGCAACAAAATTCACTGAAGTCGGTTATGTTGGTAGAGACGTTGAGTCTATGGTGCGAGACCTTGTTGACCGTGCAGTTGCTATGGTTAGAGATGAAAAAACCCAAGAAAAAAAAGCAGAAGCCGAGAAATTAGCTGAGAATAGAATTTTGGATATTCTGATACCGCCAGTGAAAAAAAACCGTTCCTATATTCAACAGGAAGATGAAGATGGAGAAGAAACTAACAAACAAACGCGTGAAAAATTTAGACAAATGTTGCGTGAAGGAAAGCTCGATGAGAAAATGATTGAGGTTGATGTTCTTGTCGAATCAGTACCTACAATGCAAATTCTTGGACCAATAGGCCTTGATGAGATGGGTATGAATTTACAGGACTTATTCGGTAATATTTTGCCAAAAAAAAATAAAAAAAGGAAATTAAAAGTAAAAGATGCAAAAAAATTACTCGAAAAGGAAGAAGCAGAGAAATTAATTGATATGGATGCAGTTATTAAAGAAGCATTAGAACGAGCACAGCATACTGGAATAATTTTTATAGATGAAATAGATAAGATAGCTTCCACAGGTACAACACGTTCCGGTCCTGATGTTTCAAGGGAAGGAGTACAAAGAGATTTATTGCCAGTTGTCGAAGGTTGTACCGTCAATACTAAATATGGTGCTGTAAATACCGAACATATATTGTTTATTGCATCGGGTGCTTTCCATACCTCAAAACCATCTGATTTGATCCCTGAATTGCAGGGTAGATTCCCTATTCGGGTTGAGCTAAAAAGTTTAACTAAAGACGATTTTGTAAAAATTCTTACCTTACCGGAGAATGCATTAATTAAACAATACAAGGCATTACTCGAATCCGAAGGCATAGAAATTGAGTTTACAAATGAAGCTATTGATGAGATAGCATCAATGGCAGCTTATGTTAATGAAGAAGTAACTAATATAGGTGCACGAAGACTCCATACAATTATGACAACTCTTCTCGAGGATATATTATTCAATGCACCTGATAACGTTGAAAGTAAAAAAATTACACTTGATGCAGAAGATGTTAGGAAAAAATTAAAAGATATTATCAAAAGTGCGGATTTAAGTAAGTTCATATTATAGTTACATAAGAATAATTGATTTTTATAAAAAATAAATCATTTAGATAATTAAAAATCAAAATGCCTGCAGAATTAATTGAAGTCCGAACTAGAGCCGATTTAATTAAATTTATTAAATCGCAATGGAATTTTTACAAGAATGACAAAAATTTTGTACCTCCTATCATTCTCGATAGAAAAAAGTTGCTCGATAAAAGTAAAAATCCATTTTACCAGCATTCCGATATTAAGCTATTTATGTTTATGGAAAATGGAATTGTCAAAGGTAGAATAGCGGGAATAATAAACCGTTTACACAATGAAATTCATCAAGATAAAATCGGTTTTCTTGGATTTTTTGAATGTATCAATGATCAATCAATAGCAAATTTACTATTCGAGGCAGCAGAAAATTATGTAAAGGAAAAAGGTTGCGAAAGTATTCGTGGACCAGTCAATCCATCCATGAATGATGAGGTTGGTTTACTAATTGAGGGTTTTGACTCTCCACCTGTTATTTTGATGACTTATAACCCGCCGTATTATATTGAATTATTTGAAAATGCTGGATACAAGAAAGCAAAAGATTTATATGCTTATCATATTGATGATAAATTTTTCAGAGATGAACAATTTACTCGATTACAAAATTTGGTCAGGCAAAGATATGATATTAAAATACGTGAAGTGAATTTCACAAATAAAGAACAATTTAAACAAGATGTAGAAACATTGAAATATATATATAATGAGGCATGGCAACCCAATTGGGGGTTTGTCAAAATGACTGATGAAGAATTTTATTTTCTAGCAAAAGATTTAAAGCAAATAGCTGAACCATCATTAGCGATAATTGCAGAATCAAAAGGCAAACCCGTTGGCTTTGCACTTGCTCTTCCTGATATAAATCAATGCTTGATTTATAATAAATCCGGTAGTACCTTAGGTGCTTTGTGGCATTTAATAACAAAAAAGAAGAAAATTAATTTGATTAGAATAATAGTACTTGGAGTAATAAGAGAATATCAACAAAAAGGAATAGATGCGGTTTTATATTATGAACTTGGTGCCCGTGGTACAAAACTCGGCATTTATCAGGCTGAAGCCTCTTGGGTACTTGAAGATAATATGATGATGAATAGAGGTTTAACTGAAAAAATACTTGCAAATGTTTACAAAAAGTACCGGATTTATGAAAAAAGTTTTGCTAATTTATAAGTATAGCATTTTGTCTTCTATAGACAAAAATTTTCAGAATATAATTGGTACAATTAAAAATGGACGACCTGCTCGAAATAGGCGGTACCGGTGGTATAAAACCGATTGAAGAGGGTAGTTCCTCTTATTATGAATATATTACCGGCCAACAACGCAAAAAGCAGGCCGTAAAGTTTAAAATAGGCGAAATTCTACAAGCACGAATCGAAAGAGTAATTTCAGAAACAGAAGCAATAATATCTTTGCCTTCGGGTATTTACAATTGTTACCTTAAAGGAAATTTAAAAGCAGGAGATAGTTTATTCCTAATTGTTGAAAAGACTGATCCAGTTCTCGAATTAAAGATTTATGCAATTTCTGTTATATCAGACAATGTTAAAATTGATTTGCTTCAAGCAATTCGGATTCTTTATTTACCCGATAATCTATTTTACAGAGAATTAATAGGTTTATACCTGGAAAATAAAAACCTAATCATAAGAGATGAATTATTAGATATTCATAGAGCATTTCTCAAAATTAACGAAAAAATACGTCAGAATTTTGAACTTGATATTATTATTAGAACTCTTTTTTATATGAAGGAATGCGATTTCCCTTTAGATAATGAAATATTTGCCAATTCATTCCATAATTTTTATGATTTGAAAGTAATAAATGAGAATTTTAAGTATCTTTTGAATCATTTGGATCAATTACCATTGAGGATTAATTTAAAATTTAAGAAAATGATTGAAATAATAAAAAAATTTAAGAATAAAAATTATATTAAAATAAGACTTGTAAATACTATTGCGAAAAATCTGATTGAAGAAAATATTGTAATGCTGTTAATTAATGATATCATAAATATTAAGGATAGATTGGACTTAGATTTATTCCATTCAGCAGAATTTTTAAGCAAAGTAATTCAATCGCAACAATTTTGGAACAAACTATCATTAAAATATGGAGGATTTCTAAATGCGTTTATATTATGTGAAATTGAAAATGAGATTGAGTTTTCGCGATTGATTTTATTGAAAAGTAATCCAGCCAGAACATATTATTTAATGCCAGGTTCTGAACCAATGAGCAAATCTATGATTCCAACTTCTAATGAATTAATTCCTAATTTAAGGGATGTAAGTAAAGAATCAAGAGCTGATTTAGTGAAATATTTTGATGGTTTACAATCTTTATTCAATGAAAAAGGTTTAGCAATTATTTCATTAGCAATAAAAGAAGATAAAATATCATTACCCCTTAGGAAACTAACATCTACAGGCAAGGGAGGTCAAAATTTATCCTTTGTAGTATGATTTATTTTAGAATTTTGATTAATTCCTTTTCTATTTGTTCTTCCAATTTACGTGGTACAACCCTAACATTTTGTCCCCAGTTGTTTAATTCTTCCATTCGGCAAGACCATACGAGTCTGTTATTCCAGACGGTGATATCCGGACATCCATCACACATATTAACCCTTCCATCTTCATAGATATCGGCTGGCTGAATAATCAAAACAGTTTGATATGCTAATCCAGAGAAAAAAGAAATCGGATTTATAAATATTTGTTTGAAGTAGTTTTTGAAGACTTTCCTAAGCCCATTATCAAAAATGATTAGAGGTAGATATATCAAAGCATTTTTTTGCATTCGTGGATGACTATAAGCCAAATATTTATCAGTGAAGAGATGTTTAACAGTTTGAATTAATTCCATAAATTTTGGACCAACATATCCAAAAATATTGAATTTGTTCCCTACTCTTCCAGCGAGGAGCCATTTGTAAGTATCGGGCTTTTCGGTGCCATTAAGAAAAGCGCAAGGCATAAAATCATTATAAGCGTTCATTCTAATGATTTCAACAATTTCCTCTGCTGATACATCTGTTCTGCGATTATCATCGTTTGTAGAATACATTATCTCATCAAATTTTACTTTTTTATCACCAACGTAAAAATCGAAATTTTTGCTGAGTACAGCCATTCTGTAAATTATAAATACCATTGATTGTACGATTTTAATATTTTTTTGTGCCCATTTTAGCATTTCTGGGATAAATTGAATTGTTTCGGGATAGACGGTAGCATTAAATGTGCAGGACATACCGCCAATCTTAGCAATCATTTTAGCATAGTGTTCACGCAATTCATTGAGTTCTATTTCATTTTTCCCTTTCCATTTAGGGCGATTCTGACCAGAATCGATATGAATAGTAAATCCGTTAATACCGGCAGATTTTAATTTTTTTAACAATTCTTCATTGAGAATTTCAGCATTTGTATTAATTAAAGCTTTCCAGCCTCTACGGCGAATAATTTTTATGATTTCAAGGATATTAGGATGTAATAAAGGTTCACCACCAGCTATTGAAATACTATCTGTTTTGCGGAATTTAGCAAAAATATCGAGTTCGTTTTCGATTTCGTCTAATGTTTTGTGAGAAGATTTTCGATTTTCCCTATAACAACCGTCGCAGTATAAATTACAGCTACTTGTTGGTTCAAGCCAGGAAATAGCATTATCGGTCAAATTCCAAGGTAGGCGATAAAGATTAATAGGTGATAATTTGTCCATTTTCAACCTCTTAAAAAATTTATTAAAATTTATAACTTTTTGAGATTGCTTGTTAATGGACTAAAATAATAGTTTTGAATATATAATTTATTAATTTTGAATGTAGTCTAGATGAACACAACAAAATATAGTGACCCCAAGGGGATTCGAACCCCTACTACCAGCGTGAAAGGCTGATGACCTAACCATTAGTCGATGGGGCCAATTGTAAAAGAATATAGATTACAAAAATAATAAATTTACTGGTAAAATAAAAATTTATATGAATGTAATAAAAAAGGTAAAGAAACGGGCAGTTTTAGTAGGTTTAACCGGTGGCTTTTTCTGTGGGAAAACGACGGTTGCCAAACATCTTCAAAGTTTGGGCTACCCTGTATTAATCTCTGATGAAATAGCAAAAGAATTAATGGAAAATGATAATACATTGAAAAATAAAATATTAGAAAATTTCGGTGAAAAAGCCTACGATGTTAATGGCAGGTTAAATAAGGAATGGCTTGCTGAATCAGTTTTTGGCGATGAACCTGATAAACAGAGTTCACTAAAAAAACTGGAATCAATTGTTCATCCTAGAGTAATAGATTATTTGGTGGAAGAAATTGAAAGATTGGATTCAAGTGGAGAAAAGTTGATTTTTGTCGAATCCGCATTAATTTATGAAGCCGGGTTAGAAGATGTATTTGACTATATTATTACAATTTATGCCGATGAGGAAAAAATAATTGAAAGAGCTATAACAAGCGGTAAATTTAATAAAGAGTTAGCTATAAAAAGACTTCAATCTCAATTTCCTATATCAAAAAAAGTAGAATACTCTGATTTTGCTATTGCTAATAATGAAGAAAAAGAAAAATTGATCGAAAAAATTGAATGGGTAATTAATTTGATTCGGCAAGCGCACAATATATAATGATGAAAAAACCTATCATTAAAGTTTGCTTTAAGTTTAATAAATTGCAAAAATGATTTATTTGTTATATTAAAATTGGAGTTATTATGGAATTATATGTTGATACAGCAAATATTAATGAAATTAGGGAATGTGCCCGACTTGGATTTGTCTCAGGTGTAACAACTAATCCGAGCTTACTGGCAAAGGAAGACCCAAATGTTGATATAAAAAAACTTATATTAGAAATTTATGAATTGATTGGTGGTCATCTATCGGTTGAGGTTATATCTACCGATAGAGATGGTATGATTAAGGAAGCAGAAGAGATAATCGAATGGTTCCCAAATGCAACCATTAAGATTCCAATGATTCCTGAGGGATTAAGTGCAGTCAGATATTTAAGTGAAAAAAATATTCCAACTAATGTAACTCTTATTTTCAGTCCAACGCAGGCAATTGCAGCAAATAATGCAGGTGCAACATATGTTTCAGTATTTATGGGTAGATTAGATGATATAGGAAACGACAGCCTTTATGTTTTATATGATATATGCGAGATTTGGGATATTCACGGTTTCGAATCGCAAATTATTGCTGCTTCGATTCGTCACCCGATGCATATCATTGAAGCAGCAAAAGCAGGAGCAGATATAGCGACAGTACCCTATAAAGTGTTAATGCAATCGTTAAAGCATCCTTTAACTGATTTAGGATTGAAAGCATTTTTAGCAGATTATGAAAAGATGCTTAGTAATAGAAATTCATAGGGTTTACAAATAAAAGCCTTGAGAGAGAATATAACAGTTGAAGATGTATTATTTGCATATAGAATCGGGTATTTCCCAATGGCTGAGCCCGATGATGGGAAAATTTATTGGCATTGCCCCGACCCGAGAGCAATTTTTAATATTTACAAAATTAAAACACCTAGATACATAAAGAAAATGATTGAAAGAATGAATTTAAAGTTTACTATAAATAAAAACTTTGAATTTGTCATTCGTAGCTGTGCCAATAGAAAGGAAACCTGGATCTCTAATGAAATTATCGAGGTATATTTAGATTTACATAAAATGGGATTTGCACATTCAGTAGAAACCTGGGCTGAAGATAAAATTGTCGGTGGATTATATGGGGTTGCTATTAATGGAGCTTTTTTCGGGGAATCAATGTTTAATTTTATTGAGAATACTTCAAAAGCAGCTTTTTACTTTTTGGTGGATTGGCTTAAATCGAGAGGATTTCTGTTATTAGATTCTCAATACATAAATAACTTTACAAGAAATTTAGGTGCAATTGAAATAAGTAAAGCTGAATATTTAAAATTACTTGGACAAGCTCTGAAGTTAAAATGTTCATTCATTTGACGATTTTACTTTTTTGTAATTTTATTTTAATTTAAATTAATTTTTATAAATTGAATGATAAAAAAATATTATAAAAAAATACAATGAAATTAAAACTAATAATTTATTTTTATTTTTCGACATTATTATTGATTGTCGGATGTACATTACCTAGAACAACATCCAAAACGGTAATATGCCCAGAACCTGAGCAAAATTGTAATCCTGGACGTTGGTCTGGAATACCATTCGATACATCAGTAATTGGCAGCCAAATTAAAGGCTGGTATTATAAAATTGAGCCAGTCTATCAATTAAATTCGCCAGAAAATGAATGGAGCATTTCTTTCATAGACAACAAGCGAGCAGCCTTTATGTATGATGAGAACGATCAGCAGAAAATGATAATTGTTCGAATGGTTAGACCTAACAAATTTTCTCATGAATCAGGTTTACATATACCATTTGAAGGACATACCGGTCCAATATCAGTGCAAGGTAAAAATGTTGCTTTTTCTGCTGTACCCGATAGGCCAATTGAAGATAGAATGAAAAAATTCGAAGAAATTGATTATCCTGATGATTCATTATATAAAGATGATACTAATTTTAACCGTACTTATTCAGTGGATGATAAAAATATTGAAATATTAAATAAACTGCCCTACGAAGGTATTGTTGGGAATTCGCGTATATTTTCAGCTATAATCGAGAATAATCGTTTAACAAATGTCAAGTTATTAGGGAAAGAAATAAACAGAGGTTTTTATAGTTGGGAATCACAACCAGCATTATCAGACGATGGTAAGGTGTTATTTTTCGTTTCAGATAGAAAAGAGGGAATAGGCGGGACAGATATATGGTTTAGTATAAATATTGATGGCAACTGGTCAGAACCAATAAATGCTGGTGATAGCATAAATTCAAGATGTGATGAACTTAGTCCATTTTTGACAAAAGATGGTAAAAAGTTGCTTTTTTCCTCTTCTGGCCACAAAACAGTTGGTGGATATGATATTTTTTCAGTATCAGTTTCAGATGAGTTCTGGAATGATGCAAAAAGAGGTAACATAGAAAAAATAATGCGAACAAAAAATTATTTTAGCAATTTACAAAATTTAAAGCCACCTTTAAATACTGAATATGATGAATTATTTCCATTTTGTCCCGTTGATTGCGATTCTATAATATATTATAGTTCTAATCAAGCAGAAGGATCAGGTTCAATTGTTCAAATGAAAGGTGGATTTGATTTGTACGTTAGATATAAGGAGCAATCGCCTTATGTTTTAGCGAAGACCCAAAAGAAACAGGATGTAATAGAATTTGAGCTTGATCTCAAAGCTCAAGAACCGGTACTTAAAACTCCTGAATATAAACCCCCTGAGAAATATACACTTCAAGGTACAGTAATCAACCAAACGACACAAAAGCCGGTTCCAGATGCTGATGTAATCGTGACTGAAATACCTAACAATCAAATTTGGACTCAAACAAAAACTGACGATCGAGGTAAATATAAAGTGGAGTTAGAAAAAGACCGTGAATTCGAGGTTACAGCACAAGGACAGGATCTATTTTTCGATTCATTTAAAATGAGAGTGGATAGTGACGAACCGACAAAAATCGTTACAAGAGATATTTATCTACCAGAAATTTTCCAATTACGTATAAACTTTCCACTGGACGACTATTCCAATCCTTACAGATTTACAATAGACTCTATTGGTATTGAGACAAACCGAACTTGGCAAGAAGAAATTGATATGCTAGCAAAAAATATTATCAATTCAAAAGAAAGACTTGATAAAGTTATTCTTGTAGGTCATACAGATTATCTTGGAAGTGTTGAATATAATAACCGATTAGGCAAAAGACGGGTCGAGTTTGTAATCTCTGAATTAGTTAAAAGAGGTGTACCACAAGAGCTTTTAGAAGGTCGCTCAGCTGGAGAGCTCGAGCCATTGAATCGTATTCCTGGAGAAGACGAAAATCTCTACAGGAAAAGATTGAGAAGAGTTACATTAGAAAAAGTATTAAAAAGCTGATTATGACTCCAATTAAATATTTGTTATGGCTGTTTATAATATTTCTGGTAATAGGGCTGGGAGTTGCACTCTATGTAAATAGTGTTGTGTCCTATGGATTGCCATCGCTTGAGCAACTTGAAAATCCCAAACAAAACTTAGCCACACGAATAATCAGTAGTGATGGAGTTCTATTAGATCATTTTTTTATTGAACGAAGGGTTAATATACCCCTTGATAGCGTTCCCAAAGATTTCATAAATGCATTAATTGTAATCGAAGATAAATATTTTTACAGTCATTGGGGTGTATATATCGAACGTATTTTTAAAGCCGCACTAAAAAATATTTTCGCAGGAAAAGTTCAGGAGGGCGCCTCAACAATAACGATGCAATTGGCTAGGAATTTATTTGGATATAGCGAAAATACATTGGAAAGAAAAATCAGGGAAGCATTTACTGCAATTCAAATCGAGAGAACATATACAAAAGAAGAGATACTTGAAATGTATATAAATACAGTTGCATTTGGCCGTGGCGCTTATGGGTTGCAAGTAGCTTCAAAAATTTATTTTGACAAAAATCCAAGCGAGCTGACCACTGCCGAATGTGCCTATCTTGCTGCATTACTCAAAGCTCCTGAGCATTACAATGGTTTAAATAATATTGACAAAGCTGTTGATCGCAGAAATCTTGTATTAACATTGATGCTTCGTCAAGGTAAAATAACACCTGAAACCTATATGAAAGCTATTGAAGAACCAATTAATTTAGTTGCTACTAAGAAAAAGGAGGTGCCTTACTTAGCTCCACATTTTGTAGAAATGGTCAGGCAAAAATTTAGCAAAGAGGATAACTCATTGATTGAATACGATTTATACAGAGATGGACTAGTCATTTATACTACTTTAAATGCCAAGATTCAGCAATATGCTAATGAAGCTGTAGAGGAACACTTGCTCGAATTCCAAAAGCTATTCCAGCAAAATTGGTCTTGGAATAACAATAAAAAATTACTCGAAGATTTAGTTAAGAAAGCAATAAACAACCGTCCTGATTATCGCGCTGCGATTGGAGATAAGAAAAAACAGATTGAAATTAAACTTAGAAATGATAAGGAATTCATTGATTCAATTAAAAATTCTGCAACTACAATTCAAGTAGGACTAGTAGTTATAAATCCATTTAATGGTGACATACTTGCGCTTGTTGGAGCATCACCAAAATTTATGCGTGAGCATCGTGATGCAAAATACTCCCTAAATCACGTTACGCAAATCCGACGTCAGGCTGGTTCTGCCTTTAAACCATTTGTATATGCATTAGTTTTAGAGAAAGGTTTATCGCCAAATACAATGATTGAGTGCGGGCCATTTTCTTACCGAGTACCAGAAACCGGAGAAATATGGAGTCCTGGTGGAGGTGGTTGCTCCCAGGGTGAAAAAATTACTTTATATGATGCTTTGAGAAAATCGATTAATTCAGTAGCTGCAAGACTTGTAACAAGCGAAACAAGTCCTGCTGAAGTTGTTAACTTAGCTAAGAAACTTGGTATTGAATCAAATTTATTAGCAGTACCAGCTATAGCACTTGGAGCCGGCGGGGAGATTACTCCTCTCGAATTAACTTCTGCTTTTGGAGCTTTCCTTTACGAGGGGATACATGTCAAACCCTACTACATTTATCGGGTAGAAGATAAATTTGGCAATACTATTTATGAAAGGAAAAAAGTTTTCACGCATTCAAGGGCAATTAGCCCTGAAGTTACAGGTACCTTAACTTTTATGCTCCAAGCAGTTATCAGTAGCGGTACAGGATGGCGGATAAAACAGTTTCTGAAAGATTGCGATGCAGCTGGTAAAACAGGTACTACAAATGATTACGGAGATGCATGGTTTATTGGATACACACCTGAACTTGTTGCTGGGTGTTGGGTCGGGTTTGATGACTTAAGAGTAAAATTTGGTGCCTATGGCGAAGGTGGTAGAGCAGCTGCTCCAATATGGGGCAGATTGATGGGGAAAATTTATAATGACAAAGGTTTGCCTTTTAACAAGCGAAAATTTGATTTCAAACATTTCGAAAAGTATGATTCGCTCTATCATCAGACTTTTCTCAGTTATAATCAAAATTCAGTCAAAAAAGATGAGCAAATAAAAATTGATTACAATGAAAAAAAAGAATCGAATTTTAAATTTCCTCAATTACCAAGACCTGAAAAAGTAAGGAATTAAAAATATGTATAAAAAGCCCGATTCCAGAAAATTTTATTTTACTAATGGTAGTGAGCTTGAGGTTGGCACCTTTTATTGCGTTGGTAAGAATTATTCGGAACATATTAGAGAAATGGGGGATGGCGAAACTGAAAATCCTGTAATATTCATTAAACCCCCCTCTTCTTATCTACCTGATGGAGGAAGAATCATTTTACCAAAGATTTCACAGAATGTTCATTACGAAGTTGAACTAATTGTTGTTCTTGGGCAAGACGGAAACAATATTAAAAAAGATGAATGCAACAAATACATAGCAGGCTTTGCTGTTGGAATTGACTTAACTATGCGAGATATTCAATCTCAAGCAAAAAAGAACGGTGAACCATGGGCAATTAGCAAGGGATTTAGGACCTCAGCACCAGTATCCAAAATTATACCATTTGAAGAAATAAACGATATAAACAAGGAATTTATCATTGAGTTATACCAAAATAATGAATTAAGACAAAAAGCATCAACAAATGAAATGCTGAGAAAAGTACCAGATTTGATTGAATTTATATCTTCCATATTCGATTTAAGGTGTGGAGACGCCATTTTTACAGGTACGCCTTCGGGTGTAGGTAAAATTAATTCAGGCGATAAATTGAAAGCAGTTCTTTCAAATTATATCGAACTTAATGTAGAAGTTACTTAAATAAAGAAAAAATTTAGTTCAATAAATTGAGTGAATTAGAAATGAGAATTTATTTAATCATTATAACAATGCTTGTGTTAAGCGCCCTGATTAGTTGCAATATTGGGATAACACGACAGGAAACCGATATTTATACTATTTCAGAACGTGATACAACAACATTGTTTTTTGTTCAAAATGCCCCCGGCAATAGAGATAATGGAGTAATTTATCCATCTTCCCGAACATTCAAATCAAGAAGATATCTACTACAAAGAGATAGCATTGTAGATAGATTTTATCCCGATTTTATAAGATTAGGTGTTTTTGAATCAGTTGGTCTATTTTTAGGAGGTGACAGAGAGCATTCTCTCGGCACTGGATTGTTTGGTATATTTCACGACTTTGATAAAGATTATACATATTTCCAAGGTGAACCCGATAGAACTTTTGTAGGAGGTATATATCGTTTTGGTATAGGTGAATGGCGTCTTCGCTGGTTTAGAGATGCAAAAAACTGGACAATTGGCACTTCGGTTTACGAAATTATAGCACCAGAAGCACGTTTGGAAAAGGTTCTTACAAGTACATTCCCATTATATATTCGGAAGAGATATTTCATTAGAGAAGAGATTCCCTATATATGTATAACACCTACTGTAGGATTTGGATATTATCCGTCTCAATATATAAATTTATCTGCCTCACTTGATATTGGTTCAATAAGTGGCTTAAACGTCCGAGCTTATGCTGGATTAGCAGCTGGAAGTAATCCTAAGGATTCTTGGATGGTAAGAGATAGTCGTAATCCAAATGAAAGTCAAACTTCTATATTTCCATACGCAGGTTTAGGTATATCTTTTTTGGATTTTTTGAACATTGTGCCTGAAACATATACCGAATGGAAAGATCACCCACATTCGGGTTGGAACATAGGATTACTTCAATTTACAATGATTAAAAGCGGTGAACCATACACTGTTTTCTCAGATACTACTAATGAAGCATTTTTCAATGGATTTTTGCTACGACTATTGAATGCCTCGGTAGCACTACCAATTGATGTATTAGCATACAAATTGTATGCAGGAACCTCATTGCTTAACTTTGTATTTTTAGGACGCGAAGCCTGGGGCATCGGAGTTTTACCCTTAAGAATAGGTTTTTGGCAGACTTTGCTTCCCGATGAATTATCGCTTGAACCTTTTATAGAGTACAATTACTATCCATCGACTATTTTCCATATAGGAGCTAAAATGAACCTACGGCTTACTGAGCAAATAAATCTTGGATTAACTGGGGGTTATGCATCTGGTAAGACTGCAGAAATTATTGGAAATAATTTTGTTGATAGCTTTGGTAACCCTCTTGAATTTTCAAATTGGTATATAGGAGTAAACATTGGCATCATTGATAAAATTTTCTATCCTGAGGATTTAAGATATAATAAATTAAAATGAGGAAACTAAAATGTTAATATTAAGGTGTATTATTTTAGCCATATTGACTATTATTATACAATCCTGTGCATCGGAAAAATTTAATTTAAATTACAAAGGTAAATATCCAATTAGTGGATATATTATAAATAATTTGGAAGGAATAAAAATAGTAGCTGACAATGCTATTGATATATACGATGAAGCAATAGTATCATTACGGTCACCAAATCTAACTCAATACATTGCTACTTTCACGGTGAACTTAAGAGCCGGTCAAGGTTTAAGATTTTCAATCAGAACTGTATATGATAAATATCCTCAAAATCCTGCCATTGTATTAGATTATACAACCGATGGTACTACATTATATTACAAGGGTCAGATTTTGAAAGAAGATAAAAATCGAAAAGCAAAGTACCAAGAACCGGTAAATATCATTTTTGAAAATGATGGTGATTTATTTAAAATTAGATTTGATTGTGATATATTTTATTTGGGTAAAACAAAACTTGCATCAACTGAACACATAATAATTCAAGCTCTAGAAAATACTTATGCCCGTTTGTACGGTATAGATTTTGATCAGATCTTGTTTGTAGATCCGCTTTTCAGAATTCTGGAAGAAAAAATTTCTGAACCTATTTACCTCGAATAAAAAAAATCTAAAGTTTATTTTTTTATTGCCGAAAATTTCCATTGAATTAGGAATTAAAATAATAAAGTATTGGCAGGAAGCCCAAAATTAATCAACAATTAATTACAAGGAGGTTTTTATGCCAGTAGCAATTTCAGGTGGAAGCAGAATCCGCACAAACATTCCCTCACTAAATGCATACAATGCACTCCAAAGCACAACAAACAACATCGCATTAAGGCAATTACGATTAAGTACCGGTAAACGTATCAATGCAGCATCCGATGATGTTGCTGGATACATTACATCAAGAGCTTTGGGTGCACGCAGTGGAGCTTTAAAAGCAGCATTGAATTCAGTTGGAGACGCAGGAAACGTTACTTCAATCGCACAAGATGCGCTCGATAATATTAATAATTTGCTAACACAAATCAAAGATGCAGCAGCTACAGCCTCTTCTGGGGCATTGGGTACAGATGAGAAAATCGCATTAGCCAAAGGAGCTTACAGGCTTGCCCAACAAATACAAACAGTTGTAGATTCAACAGTATTTGGTGGCAGACAATTATTGGATGGTACATTTAGTGGTGAATGGACTATTGGTTACTTTGCCAATAATACATTACTAACCCTTGGTATTAATTTGATAACCAATAATGCTGATTTTAATGTAGCAAGTAATAATTTCAATATTAATGCAGCATCAACTTCAAATTTTGCAGGAGTAAGCGGATTAGCCCTTGCGTCTTTGGATTCAGTTAGTTCATCTGATCTCGGAATTTTCAGCCAAGCAAACATTGCGACAACACTAACCAGTTTATCCGACGCATTAAACAATGTGAACAAGGTAGCATCATACCTAGGTGGTATTCAAGTGCGATTGAATTCGCAGGAGGAATTGTTAAAATCTCAAATAACAAATTACAGCGCCGCAATATCAAGAATCGAGGATGCTGATGTTGCAATGGAGCAACTAGAACTAATTAAGGCACAATTTTTGCTTCAAACATCATTAATATCGTTAGCTCAAGCTAATCAAAATCCACAATCATTCTTACAGCTATTTAGATAATAGCTTTAATTTGATTGAAGAAGTTTTGATATATTTGGATTAAATTCAGGCAAGACGATTAAAATCGTCTTGCCAAGGATTATAAATAATACAAGGAAGTTATATGACATCAGTGCAAAAATTGGCTGCAAGTAGAGCCTATGGGAATAAATCGGAAGGAAAATTCCCAGCATATTTAGAACAGGAAGTTCTATCTTGGTCAAAAGAAAAATTAGTTCTCAAAATGTATGATCTGTTTATTGTGAGTTGCAAAAGACACGATGTTACTAAAATGAGCAGAATACTAATTGAGCTGATGGGTTCTTTGAATTTTGAATATGAGGAAATCTCAACTCGACTCTATAGATTATACGAATATTGCCAGAGATGTATCTTCCAAAAGAAGTATGATGAAGCACTACATATTATCCAAGAATTAAGAGATACTTGGGCAACAGCTTTTAAATTAGATTGAAAATTGATATTATATGGCAGATTTATTAAACATATTAAATATTGGTGATAATTCCAGTAAAAGTGATTCGGAATTATTGGTTCAAGCCTACAAACGTACTCAACAATCCCGAATCGATGCTATCAACAATAAAAAGACGAGTTTGGAGACCAGGCGTACCTTTTATAACACGCTCAACTCCCGTTTAAATACATTGATTTCCAATCTGGATAAATTTAAAGTTGATAATGCAGCCCAGCTATTTCAAACTCGTTCAGCTTCATCTACAAATAATTCGGTACTGACTGTAAATGCAAAAAATACAGCAATTCTTGGAGTAAATGAAATTTTCGTTGAACGTATTGCCAAAAATGATATTCTTATTTCACAGCAGTTGAATTTGAGCAATTTGTTCGGCGAAGCAGCTGGAACAAAAACTTTTCAACTGTCAGTAGGTGGAGAGACAAAAAATGTTGATGTCGAATTTAATGGCAATGAAACTAACCAAGAAGCTTTACAAAAATTAGTAATAGCAATAAATAATACCGAGAATATTGGCATAAGAGCTTCATTTATAAAGGATACTTCAAATACTGGCCGCTTATCTCTTACTTCCTCTGGAACAGGGTCTGATAACAGAATAGGTTTTTCTGATTCTTCTGTTTTAGAGAAGCTTGGATTTACTGAAGCAGTATTGAATCCCAATAGTTCGTCAAGAACTACTGTAAATGGCACAAATGCTGGATATAAGGTATCTGATTATCAAGAACTTGATGCAAAACTTGATGTCAATGGAATTAGCGTTACACGTGGTAATAATACAATTGATGACCTTTTAGACGGATTAACAATTACATTGAAAAAAGCACAGGAAAGCGGCGAAACACCTGTTTCTATAACCACAAATATCGATGTAACACAAGTAGAAAATTTAATAAATCCCTTAATTAGTAGCTATAATTCGCTACTTACCCATTTACGTGATAGCAAATCCGTCCAAAGGCAGGATCCAGCAATGAGTACTTTGTATTCGAGTTTACGCAATCTTAGTACTCAAAATGTAACAGGATTAGATGAAGGATATCCATCTCTTTTAACCGATATCGGACTCAAGATCAATAATGATGGTACGCTAACTCTTAGCGATAAAACTAAGCTTGAGAGTTATCTAAAAGATAATCCGGATAAGGTTGCACAATTATTCATTTCTGAAGATGGCTTTATTGCTAAAATTAACAAAACTATAGAAAATCTAACGGGCAGTAGCGGATTAATTCGTTCTCGAAACGAATCACTAAATCAACAAATCGAGGCTACAAAAAAACGTAAAACGGAATTAGAAGCCCGAATTGATAAACAGGCTGATATTTTACGCAAAGAATATGAAAAGTCTTTAAAGCTTTATGTAAAGGCACAAAGTCAATTTAGTATAATATCAAATTATGCAACTTTTACGATGAATTTATTATCAAGTTCGAGATAAAATATATTTTTTAATATTTTTTCTAGTTTACAGGAGGCAAAGTTGATTTTTACAACACAAGGCATACCTCCTATTGTAGTTCACGATTTTGAGGAACTTAAGACTGAGATCCGTCAAAATTCAAGTGATAATAATTTACGTACAATTTTTAAAAAAGATAAAGATACGAGTAATAATCAAATCAATCATGATGATAATAAAAATTATTTTTCTTACGAGGATAAAAATATAATAGATGAAATTTTCAGGGAGTTTAAAAACAATAAAAAATTATATCTTCAATTTAGTGAAGATGAGAAATCAAAAAAAATGGTGATAAAAATCATAAATGATGAAACACAAGAAGTTGTAAGACAAATACCCCCTGAGATAGCATTGAAAATTGCTCGAATCATAAGGGAACAAGGACAATTGACAAATGCAAGAATTTGACGGATTATCGTTAATTAAAGAAATAGTTAAAGAAACTAAAACTATTTCCGATATTCTAAATTCTGAGGTAAAATTAGAAGAAGAAAGCCTCAGCAAGCTTGATTCATTTTTTGAAATACGGGGTAAAAAATTAGCTCAAATACAAAAATGGCTAGAAAACGGAAGCTTCCAAAATTTAAGTCCTCAGAATCAGTTAGATTGGAATTCAATATATGAAGAGTTATTACGTATTGAAAATATAAATATGGATCTAATAAAACATAAATTAGATACATCAGCAGAAGAATTGAGGAAATTAACAAAATACAAAGCATTATTAATATATAATCAAAGGTAACAATGGCTGTAGATTCATTGAATAATGATAATAGGATTTTCCCAGTCAATAATCCTTACGAGATTCAAAAAAAGAAATACGAAGATGAGATCCTTCAGCAAAATGAAGAAAAGGTTACGCAAAGAAGAACCGATACACTCGATATTTCAAATGAGGCTAAACGATTATCCCCAATTGCAACAAGGCTTAATGAAGGCTTTTACGATAAACCGGAAATTATGCGTGAAATAGCTAAACGCATTTCTTACGATATAGGTACAGGCGAAGGCGTTGAATAAACCTACCAAAAAACACGTTTGTTATTCCAACAAACTTCCCCAAAAATTAAAAAATATTAGATTAAAAAAAGTTAACTTTTTGTATTAAATAAAATTTTGTAACTTGTATTTGGATTAATGTATTAATTATAAACAGTTAAGCGAGTGTAATATGAGAATGACAAGAACTTTGAACAAAGTGATGTTAATTGGAAATGTTGGAAGAGACCCCGAATTAAAGTACACACCAAGCGGAATACCAGTATCATCGTTCCGACTTGCAACAACAGAAACTTGGAGGGATAGGGATGGCAATGTACAGGAGCATACCGAATGGCATACAATTGTTGCCTGGAGAGGATTGGCTGAGGTGATTCATAAAATCGTTAAAAAGGGTGCAAGAGTTTATATTGAAGGGAAAATACATTCACGCACTTACGAAGATAAAAATGGTCAAAAAAAAGTTTTCTTCGAAATTTTAGCTGACAATATGTTAATGCTTGAATATAAAAAATCAAAAACTGCTGGAACTGAACAAGATAGCGAAAATACAAGCACAATAGATTTTGAATCAGATTTTGATGTAGATTCAGGTGAATTCGATGAGCCTGACGATTTACTGTTCAGCGATGATGAAAAAACCAATTTTTAACACAATTTTAATTATAAATGCGTTCACAAAAATCCAATGAAATCAAGGTTGGAATAGTAACATTTTTAGGAATTGCTATTTTTATCATTGGGATAACCTTAGGACGAGGTTATCATGAAGCAATTTCCAGCCAGACTATAAAATTGAGATTTGTCAATTCTGCGGGCATTGAACAATCGGCACCAGTTGTTGTTAATGGCGTTAAACGAGGAACTGTTTTATCTGTACAAAGCGATAATGGATCTGTTCTTATTAAAGCATCAATAAATAAAATTGATGATTTAAAAGCAGATGCAACAGCACGTATTACAATTCTTGAATTGACCGGCGGGAAAAAAATAGAAATTTTCCCAGGAAATTCTGATAAACCCTTCAATATAAATCAGGAAATTATCGGCATTACACCACCGGATTTACCTGAGTTAATTGCTATTTTCGGGAATATAAGTACTGAGGCAATAACACTCTTCCGCAAAATTGATACTCTGACGAGCAATTTAAATTTAGTCTTAAGTGAAAATAATTTAGAAAGCCTCAGTAGGATAATAAATAATTCAGAACAAATTATATCAAATTTGAGCAGTCTTATTCGAGAAAATAATCATAATATTGAGCTTACCTTGAATAATTTAAAAATATTGAGTTCAGATTTAAAAACTATTGTATCAGAAAACAAACAAAAAGTTAATGATCTGGTAAATAAGTTTGAGGAAACAGGTGATAATTTGAATAAGATTATTGATCAAACAAGCGAAACAATATACAAAGCTGACAGTCTCCTGATAGATTTAAAGGATATAACTGAAACTATACGTAAAGGTGACGGTTTAGCTTCGAAGCTGATTTACGATAAACAATTTACTGCTCAATTAGATACAACTTTAAAAAATATTAACGATTTGATATACCAAATAAAAAAATACGGAGTTAATACGAACGTAACATTTGGACGCAAGCCCTGATGCCCTCCATTCAAGATAATTTAATAGCACAGAAAATAAAATTAGTCTGCCCCGTTACCAAAGAGGAATTAATTTATGAAGAAGATAAACTTGTTTCTTCTAAAAGCAGAAATTCGTATCCTATTGTAAATTCAATTCCAGTTTTATTGCCTGAAGCTGCGATTAATAATTCATATGAGATGGATTATATTGAGCATTATCAAAAAGATGCTGAATTATTTGATTATTTTGAAGAACGTATTTGCAAAGCAACTGTTGAAGATGAAAGGCGTTTACGTGAATACATTATATCCTTAGTAAATGATTCGTCAAATGAAATAGTTTTGGATGTAGGTTCAGGGTCAGCTTGGGTAGCGGAATTTTTTTGTAAGAGAAACAAAACCGTTATTTCTTTTGATATTGCGATTAAAAACATAGAAAAAGCACTCGAAAGATTTCCTTATAAAAATCATTTTGGTTTAGTCGGCGATGCTCTTCAACCACCATTCATTGAGACAAACTTTGATACAATAATTGCTTCTGAAATCATTGAACATATTGTTGAGCCTGAATTATTTTTAAATAGACTTTTTTCGTTATTGAAAAAAGAAGGGAAGTTAATTTTAAGTACTCCATACAATGAAGTATTGCATTATTCTCAATGCATTCACTGTGGCAAATTGACGCCAAAGAATGCTCATCTACATTCATTTGATGAGAAAAAAATGTCGGAATATGCAAAAAAAATTGGATGTAAAAAATTTAAGTTCTTTAAATCCGGTAATAAAGCTCTTTTAATTAGCCGTGCTATAACAATTTTGAGACCTTTACCTTTTCCTTTGTGGAAAATAATTGATAAAATTTTCAACTTAATTTTAGATAAACCTGCTCATTTGATAGCAGTGTTTGAAAAATAACAATGTTTGAAAAACGTTTTTCTTTAAACAATTTAGGATAAAGGAATGTCATCTTTTCCAACTCCAGTTACTCAGGAAATTTTCAATTATTTAAAATCTAGTTTTGCCAGGGAAGATGATTTCTTGAGCAATCTGAAATTAGAATCAGCTTTAAATGGGATGCCTGAGATTACAATATCTGTGGACCAAGGTGCTTTTTTACGTTTTCTAATAAAAGCAATGAAGATGCAATATATTATCGAAATAGGTTCCTTAGGCGGTTACTCAGCTATAACAATGGCACAAGCACTACCAGATGAAGGTCAATTAATTGCGATTGAAATCAATTCTGACTACGTAAAGTTTATAAAAGAACAGGTAAAAAAGGCTGGTTTACAAAATAAAATAACAGTAATAAATGCAGATGCAAAATCTTATTTACCAAAATTAGATGCTAAATGCACATTTGATATGATATTTGTGGATGCTGATAAAATGAATTATAAATATTATTTTGATAAATCCAAAGATTTGTTAAAAGTAGGAGGAATTTTTGCTGCCGATAATGGTTTAGCATTTGGTGAAATTGTAAATGAAAAACCCTCGAGAAATCCATTTGAAGTCCGAGCTATCAAAGATTTCAATGATTATATACTCAAGCAAGAGGATTTTCATACCTGTCTACTAACAATTGGTGATGGTTTGATACTCAGTTTAAAATTGAAATGAAAGGATCCAACTTTAAATTTAATATTCTGATTATATCATTATTACTTCTTTTGATAGCATTGATTTCCTGTAGTGTCAAAAGACCTAAAGGCTACGAGCTACAATCTCAAATATGGATTGAAGATTTCGAACAGGATACCACAAAAAAAATATACATAACTAGTACCAAACCAATTGACTCTATTGATGTCAACAAGTTGTTGTTCGATATTTTCAGGATTGAAACTGACGAATATCCTGAAAATTTAAAAGTTTATGCACGTGTGTATGATTCAGCTGGTCATTTTGTTACTAATATGGCTGACCCCTATAAAAAAGATAAGACAAGAAATTATTTTATCAATGTTACAGAATATCTTGGGAAATTTCGTAATCGCAAGAAAGCACCAATAGAGATTTTTAATGTAAGGGAATTTGGTGCTAATGACTCAATACCATACAATATAGTGCTTTCTGTTGATTATAGCGGTTCGATGGCTGGAGTTAAGGAAATTATTCAAGAAGGTATTGAAATCTTTATATCGCTTAAAATGCCTTATGATTATATTGCAATTAACACATTTAATCGAGATTATGATTTAAAAGTACCACTGATGAAAGAAAAAGAAAAGATTCTTCAACTTTATAGAGCAAAGAAAGACGAAGGTTTTGGCTTGTTTTCAGCTATGTATGATGCAATGATGAGTTCGATGGACATTTTAGAGCGTACTCCAGAAGTGATACCGAGAGTACTTGTTGTATTTTCTGATGGTGATGATAACTACTCAAAAGTTGAGTTAGATTCTCTATACTCACGAGCAAAACGACTAAAGGTTAATATCTTTGCAGTAGCGTTTGGATATTCAAAAGATGATAATTTGAGGTATATGGCTCAAAATACGGGTGGTAAATTTTATAAAGCTTATTCTAAGTCTGAATTGATAAGTATAATACGTGATATTTATATGTCTTTAAGGTACTATTATTTTATAACTTATGTACCCCCGGAATATTGGGGCTATCACGAAGTTTTTGTAGATTTAGATGTCCCCGGAAGAATTGATACATTGACGGCTTGGGGCGAATATGGAACTGCTGATGAATTAACTGCCCCTTGGAAAAAATTGTATGATGCTTTCAAACGGCCGATTTTATTTGATTTTGATTCAGCTGTAGTTAAGAAGGAATCATTCCCAATAATTGATGAAATTGTTGATATAATGCTGACAATGCCACGACTCAAATTAGAGATTCAAGGACACACTGATAATATAGGAACTGCTGAATATAATCAAAGACTCTCAGAAGAGAGAGCAAAAAATGTAATGAAAGCTATGATAGAAAGAGGTATTGAGCCTAGCAGATTAAGGTATCGAGGATTTGGTTTTACTCAACCAGTGGCTTCAAATGATACACCTGAGGGACGTGCTTTGAATCGAAGAACAATGTTTGTAATTATAGCAAAATAATTGTTTTTAAAGGGTAATATTATGAATTATAGATATTTTTTTATCATACTAATTTCGGTAACTATTTTGAATAATTTTCTAAATGCCTACGAATTGGAAATGAATAAACATAAAGCAGTTGTAGATTTGATTATAAGGAATTCAATAAGTGATTCTTCTGCCTGGGAACGGATGGCATATTTATGTGATATGTTTGGACACAGATTATCAGGTAGCCAAAATTTAGAGGAGGCAATTGATTGGATTAAATCTGAAATGATAAAAGATGGCTTTGTAAATGTCAGGAAAGAGCCAGTGAAGGTGACTTTTTGGCGAAGAGGTAATGAGTTTTGCGAAATGATCGAACCACGTTTTCACAAAATTCCAATAAAAGCTTATGGTGGAAGCATAGGAACACCTGCGGCTGGTATTACCGCTCCAGTTTTAGTTGTCAGAAGTTTTGAGGAATTAGAACAGAAAAAGAATGAAGCGAAAGGGAAAATAGTTGTCTATAATCAACCTTTTATAAGTTATGGTCAATCTGTGCAATTTCGTTTCATAGGAGCTATCAAAGCAGCCGAAGTAGGTGCTGTGGCGAGTCTGTGTCGAGCTGTAAGCCCATTAAGCCACGGACACCCACATACCGGAATGATGATTTATGCTGATACTGTTAATAAAATACCACATGCTTCAATTTCAGCCGAAGATGCAATGTTGCTCGATAGAATGCAAAAAAGAGGAATTACGCCTGTTTTAAATTTATATATGGAAGCAGAGACTTTGCCTGATGCTATTTCTCATAATTTAATAGGGGAAATTAGAGGTTCAGAATTTCCTAATGAAATAATTGCAATCGGAGGTCATATTGATTCCTGGGATGTTGGTTCAGGTGCTCACGACGATGCTGGCGGTGTAGTTGCGGTTTGGCAGGCTGCAAAATTATTACTTAAGCTTGGTTTGAAGCCTAAACACACTATTAGACTTGTTTTTTGGACGAACGAGGAAAATGGTATAATGGGTGGTGAAAAATACGCTGAAAAGTATAGAAATGAGCCACATGTTTTAATGTTTGAATTTGACTCGGGTGTTTTTTCACCATCTCAGATAAGATTAACAGCTCCAGATTCAATCAGGAAAATATATAATGAATACGAGCCTTTATTTAAATCCATAGATGAAATTTCAATAATGGGCAATGGTGGCGGAGTTGATATTTCTCCTATGATGAAGCTTGGTGTACCTGGTATGTCGTTGAATACAAATGATCAGGGGAAATACTTTTGGTATCATCATTCGGATAAAGACACGCCCGATAAAATTGACCCAAAGGATATGAATAAATGTGTTGCTGCCATAGCTTTGGCAATCTATCTTTATGATAATATGCCGATTAAGCTACCTTCGCAATTTGAAAATCAAAGTTTTATTAGTAGATGATTTTATAGTTGAAAAATGAAAATGACAAGACAAGAATTAGCCAGAGAAATTATAGAAAAATCGCACCTAAAGGGGAGATTTTTGTTGCGTTCAGGAGTTTACAGCGATGAATATTTTGATAAATATAGGTTTGAAAGTGAGCCTGAATTGTTAAATGAGATCGCAGAGCATTTGATGCAAATCTTACCAGAGCAATTTGATATGTTTGCTGGATTGGAGATGGGTGGGATTCCACTTGCTACAGCTTTATCTTTAAAAACAGGGAAACCTGTAGTATTTGTTAGAAAAAAAGCTAAAGAATATGGCACTTGTAAAGTTGCTGAAGGTAAAGATGTTGAAGGCAAATTAATTATTATTGTCGAGGATGTTGTTACAAGCGGTGGACAGATTATACTAAGTGCTCAGGATTTGATCAAAGAAGGAGCTAATATAATCTCTGCAATATGTGTTATTGATAGGGAAGCAGGAGGAAAAGAAAAATTAGCACAAAATCAAATCAAATTACATTCACTTTTCACAATGAGTGAATTAAAATCTTTTGAATAAAATTTATTATCGATCGAGTATAACAATTTCAGTTCTTCGGTTTAATTGTCTGCCAAATTCACTATTATTACTAGCAATGGGTCTTCGCTTCCCATATCCAATAGTTCTGAGTCTTTCGGCTGGAATTCCTTTTTTGATAAGATAATTTTTAACGCTTTCAGCACGCATTTGAGATAATCTATCGTTTAGCTGATGCGTACCAATATTATCTGTATGTCCTTCGATAAGGAGCTTAATATTAGTTCTATTGTTCATAAAGTCAGCAAGGATGTCGAGTGCTGGAACTTTTTCAGGTAAATCAGCTTTATTTGTTTCGAATAGTAAATTTTCTATAATTAATTTCCTACCGAGTTCGACAATTGGAATTGTTTTACGAATAAGTTTCCCGGTTGCTTCATTAAATACGGCAATATCTATTGAATCTGGGATACTTTTATATTCGGAATTATAGGTGATGTAATATAAATTTGTCAATTGTTGTGAAAAATTATCGAGAATTGTAGAGAATGGGTATTCGATATCAAAGTAATTACCTCGAGTCTTTCTTGAAATCAGTTTGTAATTTTCAAGTCTTGGTGGAGTTATTGAGAATACTCTTATTTCGTTATTAATTAGCAAATCGATTATGGACTCAGTTGTTTGATTAGTAACACCATCGCCGTCTTCCCCTTTTTGGTGATAGGGAGCATCGGTAATAAGTACAACGACTCTATTAGCACCTTGCCGGTATTTAATATTTAGAGCGGCTTCTTCCAGAGCTTCTAAAGCATTTTCCTTTTCATCACCACCACCTTGGGCGCGTACTCCTTCTAACCAACCTAAAAATTCGGTAACGCTTTTAGTCGGTTGATAAATTTTTTCAATATCATCGGTGAATAAAATTAAGCCGAGACGATAATCTATTCCGCGTTTTACTAAGGAATTGGTAAAGCTAGCTGTATGTCTTTGAACATAATTTATATATTTTTGCATTGAGCCTGTTATGTCTATTGCAAAAATGAAATCAACCATAATTTCTTCTGTTGTTGGAATTTTTTCAACAGAAATTACGCTTTTAGGTATGCCTTTTTCATAGACAATAATATTTTCGGCTTTTAGAGTATCAAGCGGTTGACCAAGTTTATTATATGCTTCGACAAAAATTTTAATAATAGGGAATTTTGATATATCAACGCTTCGGATGGTTAGTTCAATTTCCATCTGTGCCGAACGAACTTCTGCTTCTTTTAGCAATTCCTTTTTTTTGGTGTTTGTGTCTATTTGAGTGTTATCACAAATTAATTGAAAATTTAATAGCAGGTATGCAAGTGAAACTATTAGAATGGTAACTTTAAATTTCATATTTAGTATAAAAATTAAACTTAATAATTAATTACATAAAACCCCTCTAACATTTGAAAATGTTAGGGGGGATATTTTGTCCTTAATAGCATTTATATGGTCAATCTTAATACAGGCGAAACAACGAAGAAATGCTCAGATTCAAAGGGTCTGACCGATCTTAGTGGTTGAGCATATTTTGCCTCTAAATAAAACCAATTGCCGAATAATGGTATATAAACACGTCCAAGTAGAATCTGATTTGAGTATTGCAAGCTTGCGCCAAAAGGATATGCACGTTGATTGCGGTATTCGATTTTGGCAAATACCCAATCTCCAAATTCATTGGGTTTATATGTATTAAGATTTATTGCATCATTTGTTAGATAAGAGATAGCTATATCAGTATTTCTAAAGTGTGCTAATTCACGTACTTCACTGTAGTTAATGCCTATATCAAATCTGAAAAAATTTTCTGGATATTTTTTATCAAGCCAATAATTATAAAACAGAGTTACCTGACCTGTTGCTCTTAAAAGAGCTGCGATTTGTGTAACTGGAAAGATTGAATTAGGGTTATCGGGATTAATTTCGACTTCATTCATATTGGGATAATATGAATATGAAGGATCATCGATCGAAAAAGTTTTTAAAGGTTGAAGGGGGATTTCTGTGTTGAAAGATATACCTGCTTCGGGTAAGATGGGTATATGGAAATCGAGACCGGCAATAAGTTTACCGCCAGGACCAGCGTTTAATTTTCGACTTTTGACCCAACTCAGCATATTGTTTTGTTCATTAATCCCACCGGTAATTCTGTATGCTCCGCCAATGTATGCGTTAATTAGGAAGGGTATCCTTGAGCGACTTTCTGGGTCATTATTGATATATAAAGGTCTTTGAAGTATGATTTTAGATTCACCGGATGACCAAAAATGATATCCTACTTGATCAGTACCAATTTTCGAACGTATCCAGAATCCAGTTTCACCGAATTTTAGGGATTGTTCAAATAATGAAACTGTAAAAGCATGTGTTACATTGGTTGGCATTAAATAGTTTGTAATGGCGGCTGTTTGGTCATCTGATAATGGTATGTCTATTGGTATGTCTGTGTAGCAATAGTCCCTGTAAGCGTTATCTTTTTGATAACCTCGATCTCTGCCGCTGTAATATAGTTCGCCTGATAAAAATCCAATAAGTAATGCAGTCATATTGGATTCTATCTCAACTGAGTTCATCGAAGCTTTTCCGCAACTTATCATCAATATATCATAAGGGAGGTAGTCAGCTGCCCTCGGTGCGGCAAGCACTTCGATATTTTGCATATCTAAATCTTCTTTATTATATCCAAGTGTTACAAATGTCTGGTAAATTTGGATTTGTAGGTCACGCTCACAAACTTTCCACCTTGGGAAGTATTGTTTAATTTCGGGATTTAATGTTGTTAAGGAATCGAAAATCGCTTTTTTGTCGATTGGCTGGGTATATGCTTCAAACCAGGCAAAAAATATGAGCAGTGATAATATCAGGTATCTTTTCATATCAGGGCTTTTAATTTATTTAACTACATATTAAAATTATCAAATTTAAAAATTAACAATAGCACGAACCATTGGTATAAATACATTTGATTTTTCCCAAGGATGTAATTTATCTCTGAAAGCAGTCCAGTAAGTTTTGACATCAATTTTTAATGCAAATGTATTTTGGACAACGGGTATTTGTAACCAAACATTAGCCATAATTGCTTCGTCAAAATATTGAATGCTACCGCCGTAAGGAGTAACAGTGTTTTTTGACATGAATTCTACTTTACCGGATATACCTCCTACTGTTTCGTCGTCAACTTTTTTCATTATGATTTTGTCTCTATCTTCATTAGGCTCTAAAGTCCATTTTTCAGCGTTGTAGACAGTTCCACCGAGACCAAATCTGAGCAGATAGTCTTCATCAATTGCAACACCAAATGTATAATGCAACTGGCCATTTGCTCTTATTAAATAATCATATTTATTGTATTCATCAAATGTTGGATAGATAGTTTGGTAATTGTCAATGTTTAATCCGCGATTTTTATAATCTGCTTCTTTTGCATCTCCGAAAATATATGCCCCAGAAATTTTGAATATACCGCTATTGCGTATTACTTTAAATGGGAAATCTGCTTCACCGGAAACGCCCCAACCACCAAAAGTAAGATGTCGATCTATGTTGAAAGCGTCTTTGCTTAGAGATGCCCAACCATTAGTTGGTAAAACAAGTCCCAATTTTATGTTTTCCCAAAGGGCTCGCACTGTCATTCTTTCACTCCATAGAGATGGATAGTTTATATCTTCAATCCCATAGCGTAATTCTATTCCGTATTTTGGAAGTCCTTGATTTGTAATAATGCTAATTGTATCAAATTCACCGGGACTGTATTCAATTACAAATAATTCGTAACGGCGCCAGCTTATATAATCAGGGCTTACGATAACTTCATTTTCTTTTAATTGAATGTCATTTGGTTGACCCTCTGAGATTCGCATAAATGTTTGTACATCTTCTGATAAAGCATTAGCTTCTTCTCTTATTAGGGATTTTGTAACACCAAATGTTTTAGGTGCAAATGTCAATAAAGTGCCAATTCCTTGAGCTTCGAGTGTTCTGTTTATGACATTATTTTGCATAAATGCATTCATAAGTAAATCGTAAAGTGTTGCAGCTCCAAATTGTTTTTGATCTAAATCGAATTGTCGTAGTTCGTCATAAGTATATATATCGGTAGGACTTGCACGGTCTATATTTCGCTCAATTTGTTCTTCATCTTCATATGATACTATCATACCAATTATTACATTTGGTAAATATTCACCTTTGGGTACTCGTGTTGTTACAAGATAACAGTTGCGAATGCGCTTTATACCGACAGCTTTTATTGATTGATAATAATTAAATAGGCAATCTCTCAATGATTTATCAGGCAAAGGTATATTGCGGGCAACAAGTTCACGTTCAATTCTACTTTGAGACCAGTTACTTTGTACGCCTCTTTGATACGAATTTCTTATAAGTTCATCAGCTGTTTTAACACATTCCGGTACACCTTCAGAAGTGGTTTCAATTTCGGCTCCGGGCGCTCGTGTATCTTTAGTTTGTATTGCTTTTGTTACATCACTTATGCTTTTCAATTGATATAAGGATATATTTGAAAAACGCCAATTTTTAAATCGAAATAGAGTACTTTCGAGTTTTATTCTAAATGACTCATCTGGTAAGGTTTGTGCAAATATAGGATAACTTAGAACCAATACCAAAATCAGTGCTGTTATACTTTTTAATTTTGATTTATACATTTTTTACCCTCAATAAATTTTATACTTTCGTTATCAATAATTATTCCAGATTATCTGGTCCTTTGTCGTGGTCTATCACCTTGACCGGGTTCCCAGTTAATTTTTATAGGTAGATCGTATGTTGATTCTTCTGAAACTTTGCCATTCGGATTAATTGCCCAAGCTATTATTGGTAGTTGAAGTGTACCTGATATTTTTCTTTCGCCGCGTTCTAATCTACCTGATAATTCGAGCAGAATAGAGTATCCATCGCCTTCTTCTTCGATTGTAGGTTCAATAGATGGGTCATAAGTTTTTAAGCCATCGATCTTTTCAAGTTTACCTAATTTATATTTAATGGTTGGTTGTCTATCTTGGCATCCTGCTGTTGGTGGTGAAATAGTAATGCCAGTAATTCTTACCCTGAATTTATTAGAACTACCGGAATAATCTATTTGTGGCTGAGCTATAATTTCTGGTGCTTCTTGTTGTATTTCGTAGCTTTTTAGTGGAAATATATCAACTTCGGTATTTGTATATGGCTGCACCCAAGTTATTCTTAAGTTGATTTTTTTAGCATCACAGTATAAGGTCAATGGCTTGTCTGTGTTAGTTAATCCTTCAATTGGAGCAACCTGTGTATTGTTGTCAGTGAATATATATAATCGAAATTGATTTGAACGTATCTTGCCACCTGAAGTTGGAATAGCTTCTATAGAAACGGGATAACCATAGAAAGATAGAACATTCATACGGGATTCGATTGCTTTTCTACTTTCTTCGGTCAAGCCTGTTTTAAATATTTCCAATTCAGCACTTTCGGTTTTACTCTTTCCGCCGAGGCGGTGTGTAACTTCAATTTTGTATTTGCCCGGTGGTAAAGTTTGATCAACGATACCTCGATATTCACGTCTTCCTCCCGGATCCGGGGGTTTGATATCGAGTCCAGCGATTTTATCAAGTGGTCTCATTTCGATTCTTGCGACTGTAGCACCAGTGAAATCAATGACACGGCCTTCAATAATGTTTGTAGTTTCGCCTTGATATGGACTGATCGTGAATTCGAATACAGGTTGTACTTTATCAAAACTAGGTGTATAATTTGGTAGTGTGATGGTTGGTTCAGCAATTGGTGGTTTTGGTGTTATAACACGCACATTAAATTCTATTGCTCCTCTATTTTGAGCAAAGTTGATTGACATTCCTGGAGCTAAGAGTTTAGAAATATAACCGTATAATCTAATTTTACTTATTATATCAGCGGCGTCTTCTTCAACTGATGCTTGAGATACTGCAAGCCTTAACCCCTCGTCAAATTTTTCAATATCACCAGTGTTTATTAGGTCTTCGTAACTTGGTAATGAATATTTTTCAAGTTTTGATTGTAACTCTTTCCGAACTTTTCTTAAATCCTTGACGGTCAATTGAACAGTGCCGATATTGACAGTAGTTTCATCATCAAGTTCTTCAACTTTTTGGTCAGCTCTGACACCAAGGATCCTATTTGTACGAGAGCTAAATCTTAGTTTATACCAGCCCGCTCTATCAGGAGGTTGAAAATTTACGACAAAAGCTCTCTTTTGAAGTTCTTGACCACCAACGAATGTTGCAGGTTGTAAGCTAGCAAAAGCCGAATAATAGAAAGCGCTATCTTCGGGTATATCCCTTGGCGAAAAAGAAGGACCAATATTAATTTGTAATTCTTTGGGATAGACTGGTTGTATATCCTCGATTTTAATATTATCAAGATTGATATTATTAAAAGTTGCTTCTTTATCGAGCTTTAATTGTCTTAAGCTGAGAAATTCCCATTCCACACCTTCGGTCGTAGTAATTTTTTGTCCGGGGAGCCAATTTGTAAAAGCTATTTTACCTTTTAAAATTTCTTCATCATTTGGGAAGGGTGGTGGATTTGTTGGATCATCGCTTGGGTTATAAAATATCTGATATTCTATTTCTTCAACATTCCCTAATTCGACTAATTTTTTTAGTCTTTGTATGTAATCTTTTTCGGTTTCGCCTTCTAAACGTTTTAGCGCAGTAGATATATCGGTAACACCGACTTCGACGATGTATCTACGATAAGTTTTTATATCAGCACCCATCACTTGTTTTATATCAATTCCTGGGGGTGGTAGTGTAATTTCGTCTTGAGGTCTTGTATTAATACCTTCGGTACCTGCACCGGATTGTAGTTGAGAAAGTATACTTTCAACTATTTTCATTGTTTCTTTTTGTTTTTTCATTAAGCTTTCTTCGGCTTCGTCGCGTTCGACGATAATGATTAGCAGTTCGAGTACGACTGCAAGGTAAAGTATAAAATATACTTTCGCTGTTCCGCCGCCCTTACTCATTAGAGTACTCCTTTGATGAATTTATGGAATTATTGTTTGATTTCATTTATATACATAAAAGATTTACAGTGTTTTAAAATTAACTAAATATACAATTTATTGTAATTCGATTATAAATGCAAGTATTTTTTGTACACTTATATCAAAATTTTTAAAATTGAGAGAAAGGGTATAAATTGTTGGATTTCTTATAATCAGTTGGGACTTTGTTTTGTTAATGCAAATTAGTAAAATTTATCATTATTTCAAAGGATTAGTAAAGCTTGATAGAACTTATTTTAATTTTATAAACGTTTGTGTTTTTGATTTTATTTTATTTTTGCAGATAAATTGAATTTAAAAAGATAATTAAATGAATATAGTAATAATTGGTGCTGGGGACATTGGTTATAACCTCGCTAAAAAGCTTATACCCGAAAAGCATAATATCTCAATTATTGAAATAGACCATTCTCATTATAAGCGTGCAAATGATAATCTTGATGCATTGGTTATTGAAGGGAGTGGTTCAAGCTTGAAATCGCTTTACGAGGCAAATATTAAAGATGCTCATATTCTTGTAGCTATTTCGAATTCTGATGAAACTAATCTAATAGCCTGTCAAATAGCCAAAAAAATTGGTGTGCCATTAACTTTAGCAAGAGTAAAGAATTCGGAATTTATTTCCAACGAATTTGTCCTTTCTCAAGCAGAGCTTGGAGTTGATTATTTAATTCAACCAGAGTTAGTAACAACAAAGGCAATAGTGCGATTAATTAAACAGGCTAATGCTACTGATATATTGGAACTTGAAAATGGGAATTTGCTGATTATTGGGTTGAGATTAGATAAAAAAGCTGAAATCTTGGATACTAATCTATCGGAACTTGGTAAGAAATTCGGCAATCCACCTGTCAATATCGTAGCTATAAAAAGGCGTTTATTTACAATCATACCTCGAGGAAATGATAGGTTGTTAAATACAGACCAGATTTTTGTGATGCTACATCGTGAATATCTACCCGAAGCTCTGAAATTACTTGGTAAATCTGAAAAAAATTTAACTAACATAATGATTATTGGTGGGGGAACTATTGGTAAATTAATTGCTAAAGAATTAGAGGATTCAATAAATATTAAAATTATTGAAAAAGACGAACGCAAAGCTGAACAACTTGCAGCGGAATTAAGGCGTTCACTTGTTATTAATGGTGATGGGAGCGATTTGGATTTGCTTGCATACGAAGGAATAACTGATATGGATGAATTCATAGCAGTTACTGGCGATGATGAAATAAACATTATTACTTGTCTGGTGGCAAATCATTTGAAAGTGCAAAGAACTATTGCTCTTATAAAAAAGTCCGAATATACTTCATTGATGCCTGCAATTGGAATACATTCGGTGGTTAGTAAACAGCTAATAACTGTTAATACCATACAGAAATTTATTCGTAGTAGTCAGTTGTCCTTTTATGCAGAAATTCCTGGTATTGATGCTGAAATATTAGAATTAAATGCTAATGCAAAATCCAAAATTATTAACAAGCAAATTAAAGATTTGAATTTTCCAAAAAATGCAATCATTGGAGCTATTGTAAAAAAGAGTAATGAGATTGTGATTCCAAAGGGGAATTCAATTATCGAAGATGGTGATAAAGTTGTGGTTCTGGCAATGCCTTCGGCGATTAAGGATATTGAAAAATACTTTTAATTATAATGCTTAACATTAAGTCTATATTAAGGATTTCAGGCTTTTTACTCATATTTTTGGCGGTTGTTTTATTATTTCCGCTTATATTTTCATTATATTACCAGGATGGAGTTTATTTTAGCTTCATCATAGCAATTTTGTTGAGCTTACTTTTAGGTTTGGGGCTTATATTGTTGATTAAAAAAGATGAGGAAATTAAGCATAAAGAAGGCTTAGCAATTGTTACTTTCGGATGGTTATTGCTAACTGCATTTGGCTGTATTCCCTACATTTATTCCGGTATAGTACAAACATTTACAGATGCTTTTTTCGAAACCATGTCTGGTTTTACAACTACTGGAGCTTCGATATTTAGTGATGTTGAAACTTTGCCAAAAAGTATTTTGTTGTGGCGTGCTATGACAAATTGGCTTGGTGGAATGGGTATCATTGTACTTTCTCTTGCTATATTACCTTTTTTAGGGATTGGTGGTATGCAATTATTTAAAGCGGAAGTGCCTGGACCATTTGCTGATAAATTGAAACCAAGAATAAAAGAAACTGCGAAAATTTTATGGTCTGTTTATATTTCTATTACTGCACTCGAAGTGATTATTTTAAGTTTGGCTGGCATGGATTTTTTTGATTCACTCTGTCATTCATTGGCAACAATGGCTACTGGTGGATTTTCTCCAAAAAATAACAGTATTGCTTTTTATAATAATTCTATAATTGAATTTATTATAATGATATTTATGATTATTGCTGGTACAAATTTTTCATTACATTATAAATTTATTAAAGGCAATTTAGGTATTTACCAAAAAAATGGAGAATTTAGAATATATATTTTTACCTTATTATTGGCAATTGTATTAATTTTTCTAATCAATTATAAAGTACAAGATTTTAGTTTATTCGATAATTTAAGATACAGTGCATTTCAGGTAGTGTCATTAATGACTACAACAGGTTTTGTTACTTTTGATTATGAAAATTGGCATTTAGGCACAAACTTTATTCTTTTAATACTGATGTTTATTGGTGGTTCTGCTGGCTCTACTGCGGGCGGTCTAAAGGTTTTAAGAATAATGATAATTGTACAGATAATATTTAAAGAATTAACTAAACTATTACATCCCAATGCTATTGTTAGCATAAAAATTGGGAATATGGCTATTGATAAAGCTGTTGTATTTAATATTTTAGCCTTTTTTATTGCCTATATTTTTATTGCTTTGCTATCAATATTAGTTATGCTCTTGCTCGGTTTGGATTTTTGGTCATCCATAGGGAGCGTTGCTGCGACTATAAATAACATAGGACCAGGATTTGGAATTGTTGGTCCTGTCAAAAATTATGCTTCTGTTCCTGAGATTGGCAAATGGATTTTGTCTTTTCTAATGCTGATTGGAAGGCTTGAAGTTTTTACTGTTATTGTTATCATTATGCCATCTTTTTGGAAGAAGTAGTCATTTCTTCTTTAAATTTATATCAACTCTATATTCAAGTTTATTGCCAAATGAAGATAATTTGGCATTGTGGAGAATAAGATTGTATTTTTCAGGGAGTCCATTTTTTGTATTTGTTATAGGTGGAAGCTCGATATTTGTATCAAATATTAATGGTATTGCTATTGGTTTTATTATTTCGGAAGTTTTGAATTGAAAATTATGAGAATATGGTATTTTCCAGGTTAGGAGATTTATGGTGAATTTTGCTTTCAAAATTATATTTTGGGGTTTAGGTTTAATAATGAGTTGATTTTTTAAGTCTGTTAAAATTTGGAAGACAATATTTTCATCGATCATAATTTCAACATCAGGAGTAGCTCGTGCTTTTAAACCAGTATGTGTTCCTGAAATGGAGATATTTCCTTTGCCATAAATTGAAATATCGCTTTCAATTGAATTATCTTTTAAAGCTGTAAAATTGAACTTTTTTAAGTCCAAAATAACATTTCCAGTGTCAATGCTTATGGAATTTTTATAATTAATACCGACTACATTTTTATTTTCGGATATGAAATCAGGGGAATTTTCGAAATAAATATAAATATCATCTTTTTTTTCACTGCTTAATTTGCTGAAAATTTTATTGAATATACTTTGGTGCATTTGGATTATGAGATCATTTCCCTTTGGAATAGTATATTCTTGTGAAATTATAGCTTTTTCAGCTCTTTCTATACTTGTTTTATATTGCTGAATTTGTTTTTCGGATTGTTCAATGGTTGGAATATCCATAGTTTTGCAGCTTATTACAAAGATGACTGACACTATGATAAAAATTGCCCTCATTAATTTATTGATATTTGATTTATGTTCATTAAAATCACTACATTGTCAGGAATGATTAAAACATCTTCTACTGAAATGCTATAATTAATTATTCGCTTCGGTAAGTTTAATTTAGCGTTTATTTTATCTTTAAAGACTAACGAAGTTTCTTTTAATTCAAATGTATTATTGAAATTGATCGGTAATTTTATTGGTTCGAATTTTTGGCTTAACTCGGCTAAATTTATTTTGATCATATTTTCGATTATTCCACCTGCTGATGCAATTAACCCTTTTGTTAGAGCCTTAGGTGATATATTGAACGGTTCAAATTTTATCGTAATATGATTTTTTTCAATTGCAAAAGCAAGTATACAATCCATTGATAACAAGACAGTAATGTCATATTTTTTATTAAAAGCTTCTAAATCGAGCGAAATTATAGCAGAACCATAATTGAGCTTGCTTGAAATGTTAGTAATTTTATAGATTGTATTTTTATCTAATTGACCTGTTGAACCGATGTATTCATTCAATATCTGATTAAGGAATTTATGGCTCAATGTTAGACTAAAATCGGCTTTTTCAATTGCTTTTTCTAATAGTTTGCCAGCCATTTTACCTACATATTCGCTTCTTATTTCGAGCATTTTGGCTTCGCGGGCTTTTTCGAATTGCAATGGGTCAATATCGACACCCGATACTTTTTTTATAATTGAGCAGGATGAAATTGATAGGAATAATATTAGTGCAATTATTAATTTCATACGAATTGTATTTTAATTCAATTTCAAATATAACTAATGTTGGAATAGTTAGCAGATGAAATAGTATTATTTTATTTTTTTTGCTTTAATTCGGGTAAGTAATTGAGAAGCATACTGTGGATCTAACTCAATGAGTTGGGAGTATTTTTCTTCAGCTTTTTCAATATTGCCGGTTTCTAAATAGGCTATGCCGAGATTATATAGGGCAAGCGATAAATCGGGTTGCAATTCAATAGCTTTTTCAAAGAAGCTAATGGCTTCGTCGTAGTCTTCACTATTGTGTAAAATTTGGCCTAGACAATTATATCCTTCAGCAAAATCAGGTAGAATTTTGAGGCATCTTTCGAGAGATGCAATTGCATCTTTACTTCTTTCGAGATATGCATAGAGTAGTCCAAGATGAAAATGGGCAGATGCAAGTTTGGGATTGTTTTCAACAGCTGCTCTTAAATATCGTATTGCTGATTGCCATCTGCCGTTATGAGCACAGCTCAACCCTAAATACAAATCAGCTTCCGCTGATTTAGGCTGAATTTCTTTTGCCTTCATAAAATATTCTATTGCTTTATTGTATTGTTCTAAGACATCATATGCTATTCCGATACGTATATATGCATTTTCATTATCAGGCTTTAAATTTATCACTTCTTTGAAAGCAATTATAGCTACAGAGCATTCATATTTTGATTTTGTTTGCTTTCCTAGTCTTAAGTGTGCTTCACCTAAGCCAAAATATGCAACGGGCAGGTAAGGTTTAAGTGTAGTAGCAAATTGGAAAGATTTGATAGCTTCTATATAATCTTCTTTCAAAAGATTAATAATACCAAGCCCAATGTAGCTATCAACTAAATTTGGGTTAATAGTTTTTGCGTTTGTAAATGCCTCAATTGCATCGTTATATTTTTTTTGGCTGATGTTGATTACACCTAACCAAATGTATGCCGAATAGTCATTAGGATTATATGCTAACATTCGATTAAATACTTCAATGGCTTTGTCAAATTTTTGTAAATACCAATAGCAGATGCCTAATTCAATCAAACCTTCGCTTGAATTTGGACTGATAGCAAAGTATTGTTTAAATATCTCTACTGCTTCTTCATAATTTCCTGTTTTATGGTACGAACGTCCTAACATTAGATATGATTCTTCTGCTTCGGGGTGCTGTTCGATGGATTTTTTTAATGATTGAATTGCTTCGTTGTAACGCTCGCTTTGATAATAATTTATTCCAAATTTATAAGATAAACCGGGATAATTTGGATTAATAGCGGCTAATTTATTCAGTACATCAATTGATTTATCATAATCACCAATATGATAGTAAATAACAGCGAGATTATTTAAGGCATCGACATTATTTGGGCTAAATTTCAATGAATTATTGAAAGCTTCAATGGATTTTTCAAGATAATTAAGTGTATAATAATTAATTCCAAGATTGAAATGGGCATAGCTGTGTTTTGGCTCAATTTTTATACATTCTTCGAAAAATTCATTGCTGAGTTCTAATTTATTCAGAGATGAATATAGCATTCCTAAATTATAGTATGCTTCAAAAAATCTTGGTTGTATAGAAATTGCCTTTTTAAATGCACTTATTGCATTGTCATAATTTCCAGTTGATTCATAGATGACCCCGAGTAGATTAAATGCTTCGGGATAATCTGATTTGAGCTTAAGTGCTTTACTGCAAAAATGCAGTGCCTCATTATACTTGTTTAGTTTGGAATATGAATAAGCAAGTTTAAAAATAGCTTCAGCAAAATCTGGTTGATAGGAAATTATGTCATTTAAAATATCAATGGCATTGTTATAGCGTTCTTCTTTAATTAATGAAATTGCTCTTGAAAATTGTGATTTAATTTCTTTATTGTATTTATTAGCAACATCTGTTGTTAAACTGTCGTGTAACAGATTGAGGTTATTATTTGTCTTATTTATTTGTCCCAGTTTCATTTTTTTCTAAAGTCCATAAATTTTGTCATCTATATATTCTTATTTCGTAAAATTTAAAATAATCTTTAAATCTAAGCTATTAAACAAGCATTATTCGGTTTTAATAAATAATTTTTTAATTTGATAAGGATATGATTCGATAAATTCAGCAATAATTTCGGAACAAAAGGATAAAATTTAAAACATAACATTCATTGATATATTTGGCATTGTTTATAAGATAATTCCTGAATTGAAGAATTTACAATATTATTTTTTACAAAGCATAGGTTTCCTTTTTTAATATTATTCCATTCTTCAATTTTATGACAAAGAAATAAATTGAATTTGAATTAATTTATTGTTTATGATGGGAAATTAGAGCAGTCATTTACAGGTAAGCTAAGTTCGGTTTACTTCTTCCAAAGCCTCATCGAAAGTTTTGCAGATTGGAATTACTTTGTTTAGTTGCACAATATTGAATATATTCATAATATAATCATTTGCATTATAGATGACAATTTTGCCACCAATTTTTTTTATGATAGAGTTACCGGATAAAATAGCTCCAATTGTATTAGATGAGAGATAGTCAGCGTCTTGTAAATCGAGCAAAATTTTGGATTTACCTTGTTTTGATAGTTCGCGGAAGGTTTCTCTAATAATTGTTACTTCTTCTGATTGTTTATTGACAGCTCTCGAAGCACCAGATAATTTTACTATTGAATAATCATCTTTATCTTCAATTGAAATTTTTAATGGTCTCATAAATTTTTAGGCTTTGTTTGACTTTTATTTTAAATACTAATATAACTATTTTTAATTACTTTTATTTTAATTTAATCCATTTCGTTTATTAATTTTTTTGCAATTGCAATAGCTCCATCGAGGGCATTTCCTTTTGGCTTAAAAATTTTGAAATCCTTGTGATTTTTTATTTTTGAAATGAGAATATCGTAAAGGAGTGTCTTTGCTTCAATTATTCCACCTAATAGAGCAACAGGTATTGGTCTAATATCAAAATGATGTTTTAAAGCTTCAATTAACTCCATAAGGTGATAGGCAGCTCTTTGAATAATTTCATGACATACTTCATCGCCTTCCACAGCACATTTCATAACTGTTGGTGTGAGCATATGATATTCAAAAGCGCGTTCGGCAAAAGCTTTTACAATTGTTCTTGGCTGTTTTATACTAATATTGGGATACATTTCACCGAATATTTCAGTTAATTTTGTTTTTTTCCCACGTCCATCAATATCTCTTACAACAGCTGTGATTCCTTCTTTACCAATCCAGGCACCGCTTCCTTCATCATCCAGTTCGATACCCCATCCACCACATCTTACTAATTTATTTTTTTTGGTTTGCCCAAGAGCAATTGAACCTGTTCCCACGATCATTATAATTCCTTGATCGTTTTGAAATGCACCAGCAAGAGCTAATTCAGCATCGCTTGTAACTATTAGATCATTTAAAACGATGTCTTGACCGCGTGCTAATGTTTTAATTAATTGAGTGGAACGAAGTTTTTCTTCTTCAAGCCAAACTCCAGCTAATCCAATGACAACAGCGTCTAATTCTTCTGAGCCAATATTAACTTGTTTACAGAGGTCGTCAATAACATTTATTAATCTTTCACATGATTCACCGACTCCAACAGCTCCTATTCGGGTTGTACCAACTTTGGATTCAGCAATTATTTTACCATCCCTATATAAAATACCACGGGTATGAGTTCCGCCACCATCAATACCAATTATAGTAAGTTCATTTTTAAAGGTCATATACTTCAGTTAAAGAGTTCAACATTTAACTCTGTGTTTTCAACAAAATTTATGCCAGATAGAATTGTCCATAGTAATAAGTTTGTGTTTTCAAATTTGCTAACTAATTAAAATAATCAAGAACGAGGAGGTGACCAGCTTTTTCTATTCCATTTTACAAGTTCTATTGTTACATTTCCGACAAGGACTTTCATTTTGGCTCTGATTGGTACTTTTGATTCATCATCGCTAAACCATCCTTCGAATTTTCCTGTTAACCCATAGACACCTTCCCAGTTTGCATTGCCATTAAAAAAAATTGTTTTGATTGGATAGTTAACCGATTTTATATTAATGTTTTCTCTTTTCCCAGAAAAGTTGAGTTCTGTGAAAGTTGTGTCGTCACCCATAAATGTCGGTATTTTATATGATTTTTTTGCATCAACAAATTGACGTGCTAAAAAGAATAAAGATAAACCATCATTCCATTTTTTGTTTGATATTAAGGTATCAGAACTTATAAGTTGTCTGTTTTCCCATTTTTCGTTAATTATAGTATTCCGCCGGTAGTCAAATGTGAGTTCCTGATATGACCAAGTATCGCTTAGGAATTTGGTGTTTCCTTTAAATCGGTAAGAGTGTGTAATATTTTTATCGAACCAGCTTTCGTAAATGGTATGTAAAGATACAAAGGGTATGCCATCGCTTGATTTTATGACCGATTTTGCTTTGAATACTTCTTTACCACTATTTTGTTCTATTCCTTCTGATATTATTTGAATAGTTCCAAGTTTTATGCCAAGGAATCGTACTTCATACTCTAATTCTTCTCCTTCCTGATATATTGATGCAATCAGCTGGAATGGAATAAAAAAAAGAATCGTAAGTCCTTTGAAATGGTCAATTATGTGTTTCATAATTTTTAATTGCATAATTATTTTTTGATTTTTGTTTTTTAAATAGACAAAATTAAAAATTAAATAGCTCATAAATGAGTTTTTGAATAAAAATACGATCTTCATTCATTTATGAGCTATTGAATAAGGCTTTACTTCAGATTAGCAAGTTTTTCGGCTTCAGGGAATAATTCTATTGATTTTTTAACAACTTTATCTTGTGTATAGAATATTTCAAGGTATTTGCTTCTATTCCAAATAGAACGAGCAATGTTTGCTTTAATCATGGTATGAATATATTCAGAGTCTTTTTTATAATTTTCCTCGTTCCAATTTATTTCTTTTGATATAATAAAATTTTTAAATTCAGAAATAATTTGATCGTCAATAGTAAAATTTTTTAGAAAAGAATTAAAATCATCGGAAAACTTTTTTTTGATTTCCTTACCGTATCGATTCATATAATGAGCTGAAAATTCAAAAAATGCATTTTTATTTCTGATATTACGTGAAAGGATTGTAATTGTATCAGGTTTTATAATAAAATCAGGTATTATTCCGCCGCTACTTAAAACCATTCTTCCAGATTTTGTGCGGTGTATATCAAATGTATCTATTGCGTAATAATTCTTTTTACTTGATTTGTCTGAATTATTGTTGATGTGCTTGATAATTAATTTGTTGTTTTTTATTTCAATTTCTTCGGTTTCTTTGTTAAAATTTTTTATGATTTTTTCGATTGATTGCTCCAGATTAGCTCCTTCTTCGGGTTCAATGCGTCCTACAAGATTTCTGTATTTTTCTTTATCTTTGTAGGGTCTTTGTATACATCTGCCCGATGGGGTGTAATATTTCGCAATTGTTATTCTAAAAGCTGATCCATCACCGGGTTTGTATTGTCTTTGTACTAATCCTTTTCCATAAGAGGTTTCGCCAACAATTAGACCCCTGTCTAAATCTTGAATAGCTCCAGCTAAGATTTCGCTTGCTGAAGCTGAGCCCTGGTCAATTAAGACAATTAATGGTATATCTTTTAAAATTCCGTTGATTGAAGCAAGTGAGTAGCTAACATCAGTTGGTCTCCTTCCTTTAGTAAATACAATTGTATCGCCTTGCTTGAGGAATAATTGTGCCATTTCGACTGCTTGGTCATAAAGACCACCGGGATTACCTCTTAGATCTAATATTATTTTTTTTATTCCTTCGCTAAGTAAAGATTTTGAAGCGTTATATATTTCATCGTAAGTTGTTGATGCAAATCTTTCGACTTTTATGAAGCCTATATCGGTGCCATCAATTTTGTAATATGTCTGCACGCTGGCATTTGGTATCTTATCCCGAATGATGGTAAATCTGAGTAATTCTGGTTCATTTGCTCTTATGATGCCAAGTTCGACTTTTGTGCCTTTTTTACCTTTAAGCATTTTTGGAACTTCGCTTCTGTCTATTCCGACAACATCTTTACCATCGATTGTTACTATTTTGTCATTCGATTGGATTCCCATTTCTTCACTTGGTCCACCTGGTATGGGGGCAACCACAACTATTGTGTCATTTATGATATCAAATTCAATTCCTACTCCTTCAAAACTACCTTCGAAATCTTCATCAACTTTTTTCATTTGCTCAGCAGTAAGATATACTGAATGGACATCGAGTTCATTGAGCATACCTTTAATAGCCGATTCTGTTAATTTGTTTACATCTACATCTTCGACATAGTTCCTATAAGCTGTATTTAATACGAATTCAAATTTTTTTATTTGGTTGTATATGTTATCGCTTGAAATAACGGGATGGATTAAAAATCCTATTATAATTCCAATAAATATGGTTGATAATGTCAGAAGCAATTTATTTTTCATATTTTCGCAACCTTTTAAAGAATAATTGAAAATTGTATTATAGCAATAATGACGTTTTATTAAGATAAAATTTTGTATTAACGTGATATTATGATTTTTTCAGTATGTATAAGAGTGAGGCTTTGCATCTTTATAAAATAAATTCCCGGTGGCAATGAGCTAATGTTTATGAAATAGTCATAAATACCGTTATCATTCAATTTTACTAAATCATTAAATACAATTTGTCCGAGTGAATTATACAATGAAATATCGATAGTTTCATTTTTAGGTAAACTGAACTCGGTAGTTATTATGTTAGAACTTGGGTTTGGAGTAAATGGTTTGATGTAGAATTTATCGGAAACTTTGTTGATGTCCATTCTCAAAGAAATACCACATCTTGATTTGGCTGTATAGTTTAGTTCAGTTCCTTCACCTTTTAGAATTAAGGATTTTACATTACAATTGAACTCAATTTCCAATGTATCATAATCTGGATTTGAGTGGATTGATAATGGATGATAACAAAGAAAAAGTGAAACTGTATCGCCTGGTTCAATTATAATTGGATATTGACTTTGTGGGCTTGAAAATAAAGTGTTTTGTTTGAAATAAGTTTGTTCTATTTTAAATGGGAATTTACCGTAATTATAAATTGAAATTGAATCGCACCAAATTGAACCAATTCTTTGTTGTTTAAATTCATTGATATTGCTGGAATTCTCAAAACCAACAAGCTCAATTGTAAAACCTTTGATGCTATTTTCTACTGTTGTTTGAAAACCTGCGGAATCAGTAATTGCTATTTTGTAATAAGCATCAAAAAAAGGGTTTATTACATTTACTTTGCAAATTGATACTCTTGGGTTGAATTGTTCAATATTAATAGAGCAATTAATATTTTCTAAAATTTCAATTTTTTCGATTCCGTAATCATAGTTCAAGGAATCAGTTAAGAAAATGATAAATTCCTGATTACAAGGGTCGTTATGTGTTGAAAATTGAGGTGGATTATCATCAGCAAGTGCATTAAATATTAAATATGCAAGCTCACGCTCTCCGCAATCATCTGAGATTACAAGGGTATCAATGTATTTACCGCTTATCTTACTTTCAAAACAAATTTTTATGGGTAATTTATCACCTGGGGAGAAATTAAATGGAAGTGGACTTGAAACGTAGAAGTAAGAGTTTTGAGATTTAAAATTTGCAGCTGATAAAATTCTATTGAATTTCCCGTAATTTTCAATTTCTATTTCAAAACAATGCGTAAAGTCTTTTCTAACAATAGTGTCAATTATAGTAACCTCCGCTTTTTCGTTTCTTGTAGGTTTTAAGGTAAAGCCAGGTATATCAAATTCTTTCTTTGAAGTTAGACCAGCAGAATCTTTTGCTATAATTGTAAAACTGCCGTCGAAATAGATATTATTCAATTGTGCTTCGAATTTAACAGATTCTTTTGGTGGTTTAAATGCTTCGATAGTAAGGGTTACATTATTGAGACTTTCAATTGGTGTGTAAATTTCAGTAATTTTTGAATCATTTGCAGTAGAATCATAGATTACACCGTCTATTTTATAGCAAGTGAGTGATGCGGTAATCTCTGGTGGTTGAAAATCCAATCTTTTGAAATTCATTCCACCAAAATATCCGTAAGAATTGGCAATACCATAACCATAAACGTATATTCCAAAAGGTTCGTCGGCAGATATGACTGAAGCTCCATCTCTCATTTTTAACCATGTATAGTAATATTCTGTATTTGGAATGGGTTTGAAATTAGCCGGGGGTATAGCTGAACCGTTAAGTCGTAAGCTTTTTATGGCGTTTTCAGGTGCTACTATTGTTAAATATTGTTGTATATAAACTTTAGACCATTCTTTTGTATCATTCTTCCATTCATAAGCTTGTATATTTATGAAGCGATAAAATTTATCGAATTGTTCAACTGGAGGGATTATCATCATAAAAGGATCACTTAATGCACCTATACCTTCGGTTTGAGAAGTTTTTTTGTATTGGGCAACTAAAATTGGGGCAGATGCTGTTACAAATAATGGCTCCATTAAATTATCTTCGTATAACTCTCCTTTGTTAAGAGTAGCGACTAATTCGTCATTTATATATAGTTCAGTATTATCGTATGCTGCAATTATTCTATAAATATCAATATCAGGATCATAATTGTCAGTATCATTTTTTGTAGTGTCTTTAGGCTGAGGATATGGTACAATCAATGCATTCTTGCCCCAAGATTTAATTGGAGGCATTTGTTCACAGATGAAATCACGTGATGGAGATTTACCAGATAGGCTAATAGGTATGGTTGCTCTTTGGTGACCAGCAAATACTGATATTGGTTTGTCGGATATTATTTCAGTACCTGATAAATCCCTAGTCCAATTTTCACTATCTATTTTGGCTTGAACTAAATAAACATTGCCTCGATTTAATTTGATTCTCTGGGTTTTGAGATCGTTCGAATGCGTTTTAGTTGATGGTATGATTGTTATATTGGTATTATCTTCAGTAGCAACAATAGCAAATTGCGAAGGTGTACTACTTGAATTTATATAATTTACAATAGTTGAACCATCACTGTTGTATGTTAAAATAAGGTATTCAGTTCCCAAAGCTTCAGTAGGTAATACTAAAAAAGCATCGCTTGTCATTACTGATTGAGAATGGGCATAAACAGTTACATCTTTATCTGTAACAATATGGAATGATTGATTGCTAATTTTTTCATTTTGGGAATTAACTATTAAATTACCGCTATCATTAAAACCTAAAAGCTCGAAATCCCAATAAGATTGTTTAAAAATATAAATTTCATTTATATTGTTTATTGTAAAATTTTGCGTGAATGTTCTGTTGTTTCTATTTTTATAAGTGATTGTTCCAGAGGTTGGTTCGTATGCTACAATAAATAAATAGAGTGAATCACCATATTTAAGAATATCTGTATTAGAACCGCGATTATTATGAAAGTTAGGTAGAAATGTAACCCAAAAATCCCTTCCCTTGCTTTTGGCAAATTCCTGAGTGATACAATCATCAGTAAGCAATAAAATTAGTATGAAAAATACTAATAATTTTGTAAAGAGCAGTTTATATATTTTCATAGATTTTGCTCGCTAAATAAGGAGTAATGACCATTATTAATATTCTATAGTGACAATTATTAAATAAACATATTTTATTTTCGATTGCATAAATTTACATTCAATTATGCGGAAATTACTTCATAACGAAATTCTAAAATTGAGACTTACCGAGGAACAAATCGGCAATGTTATGCGCCATCCGATTTATCTTATGCTATGTAATATTCGTAGCTTATATAATGTAGGCTCCATATTCCGTACTGCTGATGCAGCGCTTGTTTCAGAGGTAATTTTAACTGGTTATACCCCACATCCGCCGCGTAAGGAAATTGAGAAAACAGCTCTTGGTGCAGATAAAACAGTACCTTGGCGATATTTCAAAGAGCATAAAAAAGCACTAATTTATTTAAAAGAACAAAATATTAAAATATTTGCACTCGAAATAACCGATTGCGGAAAACCATATTATTCAATTACCAAATCAGAATTTCCACTTTGCATTGTTTTAGGTAATGAATTAACAGGCATTGACAATGAAATTTTATCTCTTTGTGACGATTCCATCGAAATTCCCATGTTTGGCGTCAAACATTCACTTAATGTAAGTGTTGCAGCCGGTATTGCTACTTTCGAAGCAATAAAAGTATGGCTCAATTTAAATAACACATAAATATTAGTTTTGTTGCATCGTTTTAAATTCAAAATTTATAGGATTTTAAAATGCCGTTCAAGATAGCAGTTCCTGAAAACGTCATTTATCGCGATTTATTTGCTGAGGGTTTGATAAATGCCGATAAAGAACTATTTAGAATTTTCAAAGTTTCTGAGCAGAGATTATCCGAACTTATGTTAGATAATCAAGTTGATCTTGCTTTAATGACACCGATTTCATTTGGAAAAGGTGTTGGGCTTAGCAACTATTTAATACTTCCAACAAGGATTTTAGCATTGGAGGGTTTTACTGGTTTAGCATCTTTCTTTTTTAATCGAACAGAAAAGCGTGAATTGTCTTGTTCATCTACTAATCCAGATGATTTTATGATGATAATTGGTAAAATCCTTTTAGGGGAATTGTATGGATTACATCCAGAAATAAAAAAAATGAACGGGGAATGGAAGGAATTGCTTGAGAAATCTGATATTGCAATAGCATGGGGATCCGCACCACAAAATGAATTAACTCTCGATATTAGTGAAGAATGGTTTTTACACTATGGCTGTATTTTACCTATTGGATTCTGGGTTTGTAGAGATGAAGATAAAAATCAAGAGTTATTGAAAATTTCCCAAAATATTTGTAGTAAAGAATTAGAAAGTGAAATTGAGATTATAGAGGATAATTCATCTGCAGGTATTTATCAGCCAAGGAAAGGTAAAATAATTTATCATTGGAAAAATGAAGTAAAAGAAGCGTTGGAACATACCTTAAAAATTTTATATTATCATCAGTATATTGATGAAATTCCAGAAGTTAATATTTTTAAGGAAGATACATAATTTAAATAAACATATCATAATAAATATATTTTATTTTTATCCAATTATTGGTTTGTAATTTTATTTTTCGTAATTTAAGTTCAAATTTAGGTTTAAATAAATTATGTGGTTTGTATGTTTAAATGCATAATAAATATAATTCTGATACAATTGCTAATCTCCATAAATTTAGTAGCGATGGATTTTGCAATTATTTACAAAAACGAAACATCGCTATCGAGTAAGAAGATATGTGTAATGTTCGAAGAAGAAGACCTGCAATTAAGACAAGAATTCGAAATTGCTTTGGTTCAAAATATATCAAGGTATAATCACGTTTCTGCATATCCATCCATTCAATTGTTTCCCCCAAGACAAACATGGGATGAAGAAAAAATTAAAACAAGACTACAGAAGATGGAGGTAGAATCCATGATTAAAGCAAGGTTTTTACCGAATGCTTCTAATCAAGACGATAAAATTCAGCGAATTGAAATTACAATGAAACGCCTCGACGAGGATTCTCCTATGGTTGTTCTTGGAAGCAGAGGAATTTTTCAAAAAGATAATGACAAAAATAGAAAAAATTTTGTCAGAGAATTCGCAAATGGAATTGCAACAATTTTGTTCGAGGAGGGGTATATTTACGACTGCAAATGCGGCGAGGGATACAAAAATTTGTTGAAGTAATGAAATCTATTTTATTGTCATTCCATAAAATTATCCTTCAATTTTGACTTAAATTTCCGATTTGTTTAAGTTATATCAATAATAATTTTCAATATTTGTTTATTTTAGTATTCCATAAATAATAACCATCAGGATACTTATGAAGTATGTAGCTGTTATAATGGCAGGTGGCTCAGGGGAGCGTTTTTGGCCACTGAGTAGAATAACTAAACCGAAACAAATGCTTGCATTAACGCCTTCAGGTAAAATGATGATAAAGGAAGCAATAGAAAGGATATCGCCATTAATTCCACCAGAAGACATATACATAATAACCTCTTCAGTTTTGCTTGACCCATTGAGACAAATCCTTAATGAATTACCAGCTGAAAATATAATCGCCGAACCTTATAAGCGTAATACAGCACCTTGCCTTGCATTATCAGCTTCTTTTATAACTGAGAAATATGCTGAATATCAACTTAAACCAGAGGATATTGTAATATCTGTTCTCACAGCAGACCAAATGATTTCACCCGTTGAAAAATTTATTAAAACAATTGAATTTGTTTTGAATTATGTTTCTCAGAACGAAGTTATTGCCACAATAGGCATTAATCCGAACAGACCAGAGACAGGATATGGTTATATCGAAGTAGAAGGTTATTTTGAAGAAGATGATAAAATAAATGTATTGCCTGTTAAAAAATTCCATGAGAAACCCGATATTGAAAAGGCAAGAGAATATATATCAAAAGGCAATTTCCTATGGAATAGTGGTTTATTTTTTTGGCGTTTGGATGTGTTCATAGAAGCTTTGATTAAATACATTCCTGAAATTGGTAACAAAATAAAGATAATGGCTGAAAAATATCGAAATAAAACTAAAATCGCATTACCAGAACCATTAACTTCAATTGATGAGATTTTTTATTCTATGCCTGATATTTCGATTGACTATGCATTAATGGAGAAAGCTGAAAATGTTGTTGTTGTTAAAGCACCATTCGCTTGGGATGATATTGGTGCTTGGGACTCATTAGAAAGATTTATGCCAGTAGATAAAAATTTTAATATTATTAAAGGTAACATTGCTGAAATTGATATACAAAAATCCATTATAATTAACGAAAGTCAAGATAAAATTGTTGCCGGTATCGGTTTAAGTGATTTTGTTGTTATAAATACTGATGATGCCACTTTGATTTGTCCCAAAAGCAGGGTGCAGGAAATAAAGAAAATTGTTGAAAAAATAAGAAATGATTTTAAAGGCAAATGGTTGTAATTAATTAAATTTTCAAGTATTTAAAAAATGCATTTTTTGTAAGATAATTGTATTTCAACGCTTGTTAAACAACACTTTAAAATTAGGCTATTAAAAAGTGATTTTATAACTCCTTTGGTACTATTTTAAGGGCGGAGTAATATTTTATATATGTATTTTTTTTGATTTTATATAAATAGCCTGTTATGAAATTAACGAAAAGTCAGCAAAACACATTAAAAGTGTTTGCAATTCTGTTATTAATAGTCGTAGGGTCTATTCTTCGTATCTATGGTTTGTCTAACCAATCCTTGTGGTATGATGAAATCGTAACCTGGTCAATAAGTAATAAGTCGAGCTTAGGTGAGGTATGGAATGAAATTTCAAATGAAAATCGCCCGCCTTTGCATCAGATTCTATATTTTTTTGTAATAAAGTTCCTCGGTGATAATGAATTTGCTTTAAGGTTACCTTCGGCAATATTCGGTATTTTATCAATATTACTTATTTATTTGCTTGCTTTGAAATTGTTTTCCTTCAAAGAAGCAATCCTTTCCTCAGCATTTATGACATTTTTTTGGGCACCAATTTATTACAGTCAAGAAGCCCGGGACTACAGTTTACTAATAATGTTGACAATTGCTGCTGTTTATCTATGGGTTGAAATACATGACCGAGAACATTTATCAGAGAAAATTAAATTATTAAATTTATTTGTTTTTGCACTTTTATTAGCACTATTAGCATATACTCATTATTTCGGCCTATTCTTTGATGGTTTATTATTTTTTGGTACAATTTTACTATTCTGGAAAAACAGGAAAGTTAATTATAAAGTTTTGCTTTCATATTTAATAGCGGTTATTTTATATATCCCTTGGCTTAAAGGATTGATATTTCAGGCAAGTAAGTTGCAAAATTTTTGGATTAAGAAACCAACAATAAGCTCTGTATATGATGTTATTTTTTACCTTTATGCAACTGAGCCGGTCTTGTTTTATATTATAATTGCATTTTTATTATTTTCTTTTGTTCAATTAATTTATACTTTATTCAAGAAAGTCCAACCTGAGCAAAATATTCATTTTTTAAATGCTGATCTATTACTTTGGTTGTGGTTTTTATTGCCTATAATCATTATTTTTATCCAATCATTGTTAACAAAATCACTTTTTCTGGAGCGATATTTTTTAATATGCCTACCGGCCGCATATATATTGCTTTCACGAGCGATATTAAATCTGCCTTTAAATAGATACATACGCTATGCAATAGCTACAATAATGATTTTATATATATCTTTTGATTTATTCTATTTACAAGATTATTATAATAAGCCTGTTAAAAAGACGCAAATCAGAGAAGCAACTGAATTTTTAATTGCCAACTATAAAATTACACCTGATGCAATAATCATTGGTTTTTCCATCGATGTTGAATTAATAAATGATTCATTTCATTATTATTTCATTCAAAAAAATTCTCCTTTGCGATTAGATTATTTTATGAGTACACTCAGAAAATTAAAGGATTTAGAACAATACATCGAAAGCCGTCATCCAATGCATATTTGGTTGATTTATGCTGATGTAGAACCACCAGAAAGTCTGATAACATTACTTAAAGTCAAATATAAATATATACATGGTAAATATCTTTATAAATCCGGGGCTTTGTTGTTTAAACAGAAATGATTCAGGAGTAATAATATGAATATATTGATAAAAGATATCAATACTCTTGTAACTGTAGATACAGGTGGCCAGAACTATAAAACAGGTTCACAAATGGATGAACTTGGAATAATTAAAAATGGGGCATTTTTGTTTAATAATAAATTCCTTTGGGTAGGAACGACAGAGGAAGCAGAACAAAAGTTAAATCTCGGATATTTCAAACCTGAGCGTGTTATATCGGCAAAGAATAAAACAATTATGCCCGGTTTTGTTGATTCCCATACTCATATTGTATTTGCTGGTGACCGCTCAAATGAATTTGCCAGAAGATTGCGCGGTGTAACTTATGAGCAGATTGCAAATGAAGGCGGTGGAATTTTAACAACTATGCATGCTACACGTAAAGCTGATCTTGAGGAATTGGTCGAAAATGGAAGGAATTTGATTCTATCTGCTATGAGATTTGGTACAACTGCCATTGAGATTAAAAGCGGGTATGGACTTGACTTAACATCTGAATTAAAGATACTTGAAGCTATAAAGATTTTGAAAAAGGAATTTGATTTACCTATTGTTGCTACATTTTTAGGAGCTCACGATTTCCCACCGGAATTTAAAAATGAACGGAATAAATACATTGAATTGATTATCAACGAAATGCTACCATCAGTTGCTGAAAATTCCTTAGCTGAATTTTGCGATGCTTTCATTGATAAGGGATACTACACCATTGAAGAGGGAGAAATAATTTTAAAAAAGGCACTTGATTATGGTTTAAAATTAAAGGTACATTGCGATGAACTTGCCGATGTGGGAGCAGCTTCATTAGTTGCTTCATTAGGTGCAGTCTCTGCAGACCATCTTTTATTTGTCTCTGATCAGGGAATAGAAGATTTAAAACGGGCAGGAACAGTCGCTTCGCTACTACCGGGTACTGCGTTTTTTATTAGAATGCCATATGCTGATGCCAGAAAAATAATTGACAATAACAATATAGTTGCCCTTGCAACTGATTGCAATCCCGGTTCTTGCTATTGCGAGAATATCCAATTTGCTATGTGGCTATCAGCAATTAATATGAGAATGACTGCTGAAGAATGTATATCGGCTGTTACTATTAACGGAGCGAAAGCAATAAATATGTCAGATAGAATTGGAAGTATTGAAGTAGGTAAACTTGCAAATTTCATTATTTTCAATTGTAATGATTATACTGATATATTCTATCATTTTGGGATCAATCAGATTTCGGAAGTATGGGTTAATGGCAAGTTGTCCCTGAAAAATTAACTAAAATCGGCTTTAATTTATAAGAAATTTTTCGTTTCAACATATTATTCATATTCAAAGACAAATAAAGTATATTAAAAAAATCTAAAATTTTTATAAGAAAAATTAAAGCAGAGCCTTAAAATTTCTTTAGTATTAGTTAAAAACAAACTGAAATCGATTAATCTAATTATTGTAAAATTTTTTATTTCTAAAATATCATAATATCAAAATGATTAATTATAAACAGACCTAAATCAAAGGATTAAAAATAAAATTTATTAAAGGTTTAAACTATATAATTTTTCAAAATTTAAAATGAATTTAATTGATACTTTAGATTATCTTATCACACTTTAATTGGTTATTAAGAGGTTAATTTGTCAATGAAAATATTGTTAACTGGGGCAACCGGTTATGTTGGGCAAAAACTATTGCCAGTTCTGTTAAAGAATGGTTACGAGGTAATTTGTTGTGTTCGAAACAAGAGAAAATTTAATCCACCCGATTATTTGAAGCAAAATATATCAGTTTTGGAACTTGATTTCCTAGATGAATCCTCGCTTGAAGTAATTCCTGAAGAAATTGATGGCGCTTACTATCTTATTCATTCAATGTCCTCAACAAGCGAATATGAAAAACTTGAACAAAAATCAGCTATTAATTTCAAAAATGCCTTAAATAAAACAAGAGTGCAACATGTCATTTATTTAGGTGGAATTGTAAATGATGCTAATTTGTCAAAACATCTGACATCCAGAAAAAATGTCGAAAAAGAACTAAGCAAAGGCTATTATAATTTTACCTCTCTACGAGCAGGAATAATTCTTGGTTCAGGCAGTGCCTCTTTTGAAATTATACGAGATCTTGTTGAAAAATTGCCTATTATGATATCACCCAAATGGATAAATACGCTTTGCCAACCAATTGCAATTACAGACGTACTCAATTTCTTAGCAGAATCTTTATTTAAACCGGAAACATATAACCAGACCTTTGACATAGGCGGTTCTGATATTCTCACCTATAGAGAAATGTTGTTAGGATATGCAAAATTCAGAAATCTTAAACGAATGATTATCACAGTCCCAGTAATGACTCCGAGATTATCATCGTACTGGCTGTATTTTGTAACATCCACTTCTTTTAGGCTTGCCAGAAATTTGGTCGATAGTATGAGCGTTGAAGTTGTATGCAAGGATGAAAGATTAAAGGAGATTCTGAAGATTTCCACTGTTGGATACCAAGAAGCGTTAGAAAAAATATTGGTTCCAATCGAAAGCGATTCATATGACACTAGCTCAATCGCAAAAGATGAAAATACGGGCAATCAAAGTATTTTATCAGATGATGTCAGAGTTCCTGAATATGGTTGTTTGAAATATTCATTAAAAAGAAAATTTAAAAATCGCAGTGAATGTATAGAGAAAATCTGGCATATTGGAGGCAAAAATGGTTGGTATTTTGGTAATTGGCTATGGGGATTAAGAGGTTTTATAGATGAATTGATTGGGGGAATTGGTTTGAGGAAAGGGCGTACAAATCCGGATGAAATAAATGTTGGAGATAAAATTGATTTTTGGAAAGTTTTATATGCTAATAAGAATAAAGGGCATTTAATTTTATATGCTGAGATGAAATTACCAGGTGAAGCTTGGCTTGAGTTTAAAATTTCTAATGATTTTCTTATTCAAACGGCAAAATTCAGACCACGTGGGGTTCAGGGGAGATTATATTGGTACTTAGTATATCCATTTCATTTGTTTCTTTTTAATGGTCTAATAAAAAAATTAACTAAACATAGCTGAAAGTAATAAAAATAGTTTCGAAAAATTAAAAATTTTGAAAGTAAAAGTTTTTAATATTCAAATTGGTTGCAATTCTATTACCTTTGATTCAAAAAACAGAAGTCATATAAAACAAGTTCAAGAATATTAAATATCTGTTACTAAATTTCATTTTTCTCGTAATATATATTATGAGTGTGGAATTAGATATAATATTGTCATTTAAGGATAAAATGTTTCGCTTAGCCCATCGAATCACTGGTAGTTATGAAGATGCAAAAGACATAGTGCAGGAATCACTCATAAGGCTTTGGAAAATGGCTGATAAAATTGATAAATATGCTAATCCTGAGGCATTAGCAATTACTATAACAAAAAATTTGTCTCTTGATTGGATTAAATCAAAAAATAATAGAATCAATAAAATGCAAATTGAAGAATACGAAAATGTTCTTGTATCAAAAGAATTTTCGCCCGAAAAAAGTATCGAAATTAATCAGTTACACGAGATGATTTTAAAATTAATTGATTCATTACCGGCTCAACAAAAGATAATATTTCAATTGCGTGATATAGAAGGATTAACAAATAAGGAAATCGCTGAAATATTAAAAGTAAACGAAAACATAGTAAAAATTAATCTATCTAGAGCCAGAAAGAAAATCAGAGAATTACTAACTAAGATATATAACTATTATGAAAATTGAAGAACTAATTGAAAAATACTTTGAAGCTGAGACAACACCCGAAGAAGAGAATATTTTAAAAGAATATTTTACCTCAGCTAATTATGATAAAAAATTGGAAATATATCGCCAATACTTTATTTTTCTAAATTCTGAGCGGAATATAGTTCCGGGAAATTTTTTACCAGCTTCTATACTAAATGAAAATTCAAAATCAAAAACTAGTTTTAATATATTAAGCTACAAATGGCTTGCTATTGCGGCATCTTTTCTCATCATTTTCATTATCGCATTTACTTATTTCAAAAGCAATGTAAATAATGCAGCAATAGTAATCACAAATGAAAATTTCAATGAATTTAAAGACTTAGGTACCGAAGTAACCTTTGATGCATTTTTTAAAATATCAGAATATATGGAATATGTCAAATCGAGCATTAATGACATTCAAGCTGTTAACGAGACATTTCAGATATTGCAAACCTATAATTTGATGAATTATCAATGAATAATAAAGGAGAATAAAAATGAAATATTTTATAATAATACTTATTTTAAGCGTTTCATACATTCAATCATTCAGCCAACAAAGCAAGATTAGCGAAGTATTTAATAAATATTCGGGCAAAAAAGATTTTACATCTGTCAGTCTTAATGAACCTTCATCCTTATTTACTAAAGAAACACCATTTTCGATGGCTATTGAAGGGATTAAAGAGCTGAAGATTTTGAAGTTCGATCATAAAAAAGGGACAAATGTCAAAGATGGTGTTGATTTCTTAAATGATTTGAGAAGAATTGATAGATTACAAGGGTACAAAGAATTTTTATCTGTAATTGAAGATGGTAAAAATATCAAAATCATGTTCAAACAAGATGGTAATGATATAAACGAATTTGTTACAGCTATTGCAGATCAAGAAGAAGAGTCTGTTTTGATCTGGATAAATGGCTCATTGAATATGAATACCTTGATGAATTTCGGCAATGCAGTCATACAAAAAAATAAAGAATCTAAAGGTTCCAAAAGCTCGAAAGAGAAAAAAGAAAATAAAAAAGACAATGACTAAAATTTATAAAAAGATTGAGTAATTGCTATGAATAGACCATTATTTTATTTTATATCATTTATCTTGTTAGCTCAGTTTGCCTATTGCCAGCCAGAGCCAATTAAGACACTTTTTGATAAATATATACGTGAAAATGGATTCTCAAGCATAATTATGCGTGAGCCAAGTCCCTTTCATACAAAAAATTCATCGATTTCGATGACCATAGATGGAATAAAATTGATGAAAGCGATAAAATATAATTTTAAAGACAGTTTAAATGATAAAGGTAAAATATTTATCAATGAATTGAGAGAAATTACTAAAATTGGAGGATATGATATAGATTTACACTTAATTGATAAGGGAAATGAAATATTTATGCTATCTAAAAGAATTGACGATGAAATTAATGAGCTTATATTAGGTTTGATAAATGATGATAGCACCTCAGCTTTATTTTGGTTTGAAGGTCGGCTCAAAATAAGCGGTGTATCAGGCTATAGATTTAGTGACCTAAGGCAATACATAAGGAGGGGAATAAATATTGGAAATTTGGAATTTAATAAAAATGGGGAATATAGTGTATTTCCGGAGATATTTGAGATGATACCGAAATTTCACCCATTTTTATTTGACTTTTATTATCCAAAACCTAAGAAAAAAGATAAAAGCAAAATGGGAGAGTCAGAAGGTATTCAAGAAAACTGAAATCGTAAATTTATTTAATGATTTCAATTTCAACTTCGGCAATTCCTTCGTAAATCATATCAATTTCTTCGGCAGCAGCACGTGAAAGGTCTATTATGCGTTTTGGAGATTGAGGTCCGCGATCATTGACTCGAACAACTACAGATTTACCATTTTTTAGATTAGTAACTATGATTAGCGTTCCAAATGGCAATGTCCTATGTGCAGCAGTTAATAGATTTTTGTTATAAATTTCCCCCGATGCAGTTTTTCTGCCATGAAATTTGTCTGAATAATAAGATGCTAATCCTGAGATTTTTTTTGAGATAGTAATTTGATTCAAGTCTTCGAGAGCTTTTCCAGTAGATTGTTCAGAGTCAATTAAATCTTCGCCAATAATAGAAGTAAATCTCAGTGAAGATGTGCAAGAAACTGAAAAAAATATTAGTCCAAGTATTAATATAGAATGGGCTTTGTACAAAGCAACTTTATTTATTATAAAAACCTATTCATTTGCTTACGGCGGATAAAATCAACGATTTCTTTGACATCATCTGAATAGTTTCTTTTGCAAATAAGAAGGGCATCGTCACTGTCAATAACGATTAAATCGCTAACTCCAATTACTCCAATGAGTTTGCTATTTGAATTTATGAGGCAATTTGTTGTATTAATTGGTATAATATCCCCAATAAGAACATTATTTTTTGCGTCTTTCATCGAGAGTCGATAAATTTCGTCCCAATTGCCAACATCGCTCCATCTGAAAGTCGATTGTACAACAAATACATTGTCAGCTTTTTCTAATATAGCGTAATCAATTGAGAGGGATGTAATTTGTTTGTAAGTATATTCTAAATTTTCATTGAATGAATTTTTCCCAACGTGTTCCTTTAAGAGCTTAAATGTGCTGTAATCTTCTCTCCAATATTTTTCCAAGCTATTGACAAAAGTATCAATATTCCAGATGAAGATTCCACTGTTCCAGAGAAAATCACCCGATTCAACAAATCTTTTAGCAGTAGCATAATCGGGTTTTTCAGCAAAAGTTGTTGAATATCTGACACCTTTATCGAATAAGGCATTGAGTTCACCTCGGTAGTCTTTTTTGATCTGTACGTATCCGAAACTAGTTTCTGGTCGAGTGGGTTGAATCCCAATTGTAATTATTCCCTTTAATTCCTTAGCTGCTCTGATTCCAATTTCCAGACTTTCATAAAATTCTCCAAGGTTGAAAATTATATGGTCTGAGGGAAGTACAGTAATGACTGAATCTACTGTATATTTTTGTTGCAATATTATTGTGGAAAGTGCGAGGCAAGGTGCAGTACCTCTTGGAAAAGGTTCAATGATGATATTTTCGCTTGGGAATGATGGCAGTTGCTCTAATACTAATTCATAAAAATCATTGGATGTTACGATATAGGTATCTTCAATAGGGAAAAATTTAGATATTCGTGCAAAGGTGTTTTGAATCATTGTACCATCGCCGATAAGATGAACGAATTGCTTGGGTGTTTTGTCAGTACTACGTGGCCACAAGCGATAACCTGAGCCTCCGGCTAATATTAATGCGATTTTATCTGTTTTCCTCACTTTTTTGACCCTTAATTGTATTTCTCAATATTTGCTTTTATTACTGGTATCATTTGAATCATATTCAATAAATACTCTATATGTAAATGGTGAATTTATTGCATTGCTTAGTATGTAAAATTCGTAAACGGAACCATCTTGGGATTCTAAATTTATGGATAATCTAATTTTACCAATACTCATTGGTTCAATTCCATTATTCAATATAGTAGCCGATGCACATTTACAGGAAGTTTCTATTGACTCTATTCTTAATTCACCGATACCTTTATTTAAAAATCCTATATTTTCTGAAATAAAGTTTTGTTTTGGATTTTTGATAATTAATTTTTCTGGCTTAAAGGCAATTATTGGATTAGTAACAGTGGTTTTCTGTTTTACTACTGTTGAATCGAAGTAAAGTAGATGAATAATTATTATAATGATTAATAATTTCATTTAATTATATCATCAATTAATTCAGAAAAATTATAAAATCCTTTTTTGTCAATAATCCAATTCGCAGCAAGTAAAGCTCCTTCAGCGAATGCTAAGCGGTTTTTTGCACGGTGAGTTAGTTCGATTGTTTCAGCCTCAGAATCAATAAAGATATTATGAATACCAATTATACTACCTCCACGCAATGAAGCGATATGTAATTGCTCTGGGGAGATCCTTTTATTAATTGGTTCGTTGAGAATAGTTTTTTTCCTTTCAATATTCTTCAAAATTAAATCTGCAAGAAAAAGAGCTGTTCCGCTCGGACTGTCTTTTTTATTTTTATGGTGTATTTCATTTATAAAAATATCAAAGGAATCGAATTTATTGATGATTTTTGAGGCTAAATCGACAATTCTGATAAACAAATTCGATCCAAGTGCAAAGTTAGAGGCGTAAATGACACCTATTGACATTTGTTCAGCTATATTTTTTACAATCTGGATTTTGTCATACCAGCCAGTTGTTCCAATGACAATATTTTTGCCTAAATCAGCGATAGTATTTACATTATTTATTACAGCCTCGGGGTAGGAGAAATCAATAGCAACATCGAAATCAAAATTTCCTTTTAAACTGATTGGGTTATCCATTTCAAAAATATTGGTAATTTCGTATCCTTTACTCTGAGCAAATTTGTGAATTTCTTTGCCCATAGAGCCATAGCCTATTAATGCTAACTTTAACATATTTCTCAAAATTAGTGTTACATAAATTGTTTATGAAATAATTTTCCCTTCATTAAGATAAATCGAACAGGTTTTTTTGAAACTATTTTTTATTACGGGATCATGTGTAGTTAAAATCAATGTTTTGTTGTCTTGAGTATTTTCAGCAAGCATTTCCAGAACCAATAATTTGGATTCATCATCAAGATTTTCAGTTGGTTCATCGGCAAAAATTAATTCCGGGTCATTAATTAAAGCTCTGGCTGTAGCCACAAGTTTTGTTTCGCCGATTGACAGTTCATCGGGATATTTAGTACGTAAATAACTAATGTTCAGTCGTGCAAGAAGTTCCAATCCTTTTTTAATAGCTTTTTCTCTATTATATCCGTTGAAAATCAAAGGTACAATAATGTTATCGAATACATTTATCTCATTAATAAAAATTGGCTTTTGTTCAATATAGCCAGTTGTTTGATGAAAAATTCTAAGTTTTTTCCCTTTTAAACTTTTTAAATCTATACCTTTGAAATAAATTTCGCCAAAGGTCGGCAAAATTTTTTTCCTGAGTAAATTAATGAGGGTTGTTTTGCCTGCACCAGTTGGACCAATTATAATTGTTTTCATACCAGAATCAATCGTTATACTAATATTATGTAGTGCTGGCATTTTATTTTTATAGTGAACCGAAACCGCTTTTAGTTCGTACAGCATATTTTAAAAATCTAATTGAGAAATTTTGTTTTGTAAATATTATAAAATTCAATAATTAAATCAAGGGATTTTTCGAGCATTTCCTCTTGCGGTAGTATCACAATACGGATGTGATTCGAGCCAGGTTTTTGACCAAAACCTGAACCTGGTACGACAATAACTCCGGTTTCTCTTAATAATTCGGTAACAAAATGATTATCGTCATTAACATCAATTGAAGGGAAGGCATAGAAAGCACCTTCAGGTTTGATTAGGTGGAATCCTTGAACATTTTTCAATTTGTTCATAACAATGTCTCTGCGTCTTTCGAGACGTAAAACATTTTCTTGTAGATGCTTTTGGTCTCCGTCCAAAGCTACTGGAATGGCATATTGTCCGGGATGATTTGCACAGATTCTTGCTCTTAATATCTTATTTACTGCTTCGAGATAATCTTTCATAATATTAGTTTTCCCACTTGCCACGCCCCAACCGATTCTTAAACCTGGACCGATGTAATTTTTTGATAAGCCAGAAAATGTTATACAGGGTAGATCTTCGCTTAACGAAGCAATAGCTATGTGTTGTTTACCGTCAAAAATGAGCTTATCATAAATTTCATCGGCTATAATTAGGAGATTATTCTCAAGGGCAAGATTTACTAGTTCGAGTAATATTTCCCTGCTATAAACAGTACCTGTTGGGTTGTTCGGGTTAATTAATACCAGAGCTTTGGTACGACTGTTAATTTTTTTGCGAATGTCGTTGATATCAGGCTGCCAATTGTTGTCTTCATCAAGGTAGTAAGGATTTGGTTCGAGTTCGAGTTTACTTTGTACAGCGGTATAGAGGGGGTAGCCAGGTGTCGGCATAAGAAAGTTATCCCCGGGATTGAGCAAAGCAGTAAGGCATATCTCGATTGCTTCGCTTGCTCCTGTTGTTATAAATATGTCAAGAATATTGTCTATACCTTTTTTTCTTGCATCACGTTCAATAGCTTCAATTGCACTTTTAACGCCGGAGGATGGAGCGTAACCGTTTTTGTTCGAAAGCATTGCACGGTGAATTTCTTCAATTATGTGTGGCGGGGTTTTGAAGTCATAAACGTTTGGATCACCAATATTGAGATAATACAATGCTTTACCCGATTTAGCTACTTGTTCTGCTAAAAGTATTATGTCTCTGATAACGTATTGAATTGCATTTGTTTTACGAGCTGGAATTAAAGGTTTCATTATTACACCAATTTGAGTTAAATTTTAGTAAATCTAAAATATTATAGTACTAATTTAAGTAAAATTTAAAAATTCCTTAAATTTTTTGATGATTTTGTGGAATATGAATTTTGTTTAAGGGATGAAATGAAGATTAGGTTTAAATTATATACAAATAGTCCTTGGATTTTTGTCATTGCTTTTGCAATGGGGATATTTGTGTTAATAATTTTATATCTTCTGCCTTTGCCTAAACTCAAAGGTTATTCCAAGGAGATATACTCACTCGAAGGTGAACTATTGGCAGTATATTTGTCTGAGGATGATAAGTGGCGTATGCAATTAACTATAGATGAAGTAACACCGGATTTTATAAAAGCAATTTTATATAAAGAAGATAAATGGTTTTATTATCATTTCGGAATAAATCCTATTGCACTAGCAAAAGCTTTTTTTAGCAATATTTTTTCTGGTAATAAGAGGTCAGGTGCATCAACAATAACAATGCAACTGGCAAGAATGATGAAATATTCTAAAAGAAATTATTGGAATAAGTTCAAAGAAATGTTACTTGCAATACAGCTTGAATTACATTTTTCAAAAAATGAGATACTCGAACTTTATTTAAACTATCTTCCGATGGGCGGTAATATAGAGGGTGTCAAAGCTGCATCTTACATATATTTTGGGCGTTCACCTGCCAAATTAAGTTTATCGCAAGCAATTACATTGATGATAATACCAAATAATCCAAATAAATTGAGATTAGACAGAAATTCCAATTTAGCATATAGAGTGCGTGATAAATGGATAAATAAATTTATGAAAAGTGGGATCTTCCCTAAAAAAGATTTAGAATTGACTATAATGGAGGATTTACCGGATAAAAGGATCAATTTTGAAATTAAAGCACCACATTTTTGTCGAAGAGTAAAAATGATGAGTAAGAATAATATCATTAAAAGTACACTTGAATTAGCAAAACAGCGCAAGGTAGAAGACCTTTTAAAAAATCATATCAATAAATTAAAATTGAAAAATATCACAAATGGTTCAGTATTAGTAATAGATAACCATAATCATTCGGTATCAGTGTATTGTGGTTCAGCTGATTTTGAGGATAAATTAGCAAATGGAGAGGTTGACGGGGTAATTTCGCTTCGCTCACCAGGATCAACATTGAAAAGTGGTTTATTTGCATATGCTTTCGATATGGGGTTACTTACTCCTAAGATGAAGCTTTTGGATATACCGACGGATTTCGATGCTTATATTCCGGAAAATTTTTCGATGGAATTCAATGGAGAAGTTGCTGCTGAGGATGCACTTAAGCAATCTCTTAATATTCCTTCGATTCGTCTTTTACGAAAGGTTGGATTAAATGAATTTATCGATCATCTCTCTAAATCCTCATTTTTAGACATTTCCAAAAGGAAAAATGAGTTAGGCTTATCATTAATTGTGGGTGGTTGTGCAGTAACATTGGAACAATTAACGAATTATTATTCTTCATTTGCAAGTTCTGGAAATTTGTTTGAATTAAATTATATACAAGGTATTAACAAAACATTTAAAACAATATTTCGGGCGGGAACGGTTTATATTTTGAGCCAGATCCTTTCGGATAACACACGGAGCGATTTCCCAACAGAATTATTGGATTGGACACGTTTACCGAGAATTGCATGGAAAACTGGTACATCTAGTGGTAAACGAGATTCCTGGGCAATAGGTTATAATACCCATTACACCGTCGGTGTATGGCTTGGGAATTTCGATGGGAAGGGATCACCTCACTTAGTAGCTTCTGAAACCGCTGTACCTTTATTATTTTCTATTTTTAATGCTATTGATTATGGGAATAAAGAATGGTTCGAAAAACCTGAAACAGTTTCGCAAAGATATGTTTGTTCTGAAACAGGCTTGCTACCTACTGATGATTGTAAGCATTTGATTTATGATTATTATATAATCGGCATTAGTCATAATAAAACCTGTGATTTATATCGTAAAATCTATACTGATAGTTTAGAGACTGTACAATATTGTACTGGTTGCTTGCCGGATAAGGGATACAAAATCGTAAATTATCCATTTTATGAACCGGAATTATTAGCCTGGTATATTACAAAGGGATTAAGAGTCAAGTTCCCGCCACGTCATAACACAAATTGCCCTCATATTGCTTCGGGTTTGTCGCCAAACATAATTTCTCCATCGGAGAGCTGGGAATATTTTATTGATAAAAATGTAAATCAGGAAATTATGTTACAAGCATTTTCAGAATCTGGAATTTTCAGGCATTATTGGTACATTGATGATAAATTTTTTGCATCAGCTGAACCCGGAGAAAAGTTATTTTTTCTGCCAAAGAGTACCAAACATAAAATAAGCTGTTTAGACGATAGGGGTAGAATATCGTCTATATCGATTAAAATATCATATTATTGACAAAAGGAATTGATTGATATGAAGTTAGAAACAGGAAATAATGCTTCAATAATAACATACAAAGGAATTACTCCAAAGATTCATTCATCAGTTTTTTTATGCGAAGGTGTAAGGATAATTGGAGATGTAGAAATAGGTAGAGATTCGTCTGTATGGTATAATACAGTTATACGTGGCGATGTACATTATATAAAAATTGGTGAGCGTACAAATATACAAGATCAATCAATGCTACACGTTACCAATGGCTTATTCCCATTAAACATTGGTAACGGTGTATTAATAGGTCATTCAGTAACTCTACACGGTGCAACATTAATGGATAGTTGTTTAATTGGCATAGGAGCGATTGTTTTAGATGGCGCTATTATAAAATCCAATTCTATAGTTGCTGCGGGGGCTTTGGTAAAAGAAGGATTTGTTGTGCCAGAAGGTGTACTTGTCGCAGGTTTGCCCGCTAAAATTATTAGAGATCTAAAATTGGAAGAAATCGAAAAAATTAAGATGATGGTTGATAGATATGTTGGGTATGTAGCCGAATATCGTGCTCAACTTAAAAGTAATAAATAAATTACATTTCAAAGACTGTTGTTTTTTGGTTAAATTTGAATTTTTTCTACTCTCAGGATCCAATTATGTTAATTAGTATGACCGGATTTAGTAAATCCGAAGCTAAAATTGACAGTACAAGCGTTACAGTTGAAATTAAGAGCTTTAACGGAAGATACCTCGAAATTAATTGTAAATTACCAAAATTACTGTCCCATAAAGAATTTGAAATTAGGGAAATGATCAGGAACAAGTTTGTACGAGGGAATATAACTGTAACAATAAATTTTAATTCGGATACATTTATTGCGCCGCTTTCATTAAATGAATCGGCTATAGTGGATTGCTACAAACAACTCAATTTAATAAAATCAAAATTAAAAATCAAAGAACCAATTAATTTTGAGCATTTGTTATATTTTTCAAATTATTTTATTTCTAAAGAAGAAGATTCTATCTCCGAATCTTTATGGGTTGTGATTAAGAAAGCCTTGACTGAGAGCATCAATCAATTGGACAAAATGAGAAGAAAGGAAGGTCGAGAAATTGAAAAGGATTTAAAGAAAAGAATGAAAGTTATAAAAAATTTAGTTTCAAAAGTTGATGAGCTCGGAATAAAGCGAATACCGGAGGAACGAGAAAAATTACGATATCGGATAGCTCAATTATTCGAAAGCGATGAAATTGACGAACAGCGGTTGCAAATGGAAATGGTGCTTTTAGCTGATAAGCTTGATATTTCTGAGGAATGTGTCCGATTAAATTCACATATAAAGTTTTTCTTCGATTCTTTAAACGAAGATGAATCGCCCGGACGTAAAATTAATTTCCTTTTGCAAGAAATGCTAAGAGAAATAAATACAATAGGTTCTAAAGCAAGCGATGCTAACATTTCTCAGTTAGTAGTAAAAATGAAGGATGAATTGGAACGAATTCGTGAGCAAATTCAAAATATTGAGTAATTATTCCTGAAAGGATAAATGTCGTGCTTCGACATTATTATACACTTTTCAAACTTGTTGAATCATTCAAAAGTTTAATAGGCTCAACTGTTGAAGAATGCTTCTCGCAAGAAAAAAATTCAGTGATTTTGAAATTTTCCTCAGAAAACTTGAGTCGCTATCTAATTTTTAACTCAAGTCCTATTTTTGGCTGTATTTATTTAGCCGATGAATTAAGTAAAGCTCATAAAAATATAGCAAATATTTTCCCTGAAATAATCGGCGAAGTACTGCAAAGTGTTCGGCTGGATAAAATTGATAGAATAATAGAATTTGAATTCATTTACACCAAAGTATATGTTACACTGTTCGGTGGGAGTCGGAATAATTTTATTATTGCTGATATTAGAAATAGGATTATCAATGCATTAAATTTAAAGAAACAAGAAAAAGGTAGATTATTTGAAACAGAACACAAACGAATTGTGGAATTCGATGAATTATCTAAAGAAATGGATTTATATTCAGCCATTTCTAAATGGGGTATTCATTTAGGGAGACATTATACAGATGAATTTATACAGCGGTATAATTTGAATCCACAATTAAAAATTTGCAATTTAGGGGAAAATGAAGTTAAGCAGATTAAACAATTTCTGGTAGCATTCAGAGAAATATGTATTAATTCGAAAAAATATTACATTCTTTCAAATAATAATAATGAAAAGCTCCTTTCCCTTATTCCTTTGCACAATTATCCAGTGATTATAAATGAATATGATGATATTAATAAAGCTGTTCATCGGCGTTTTATACAAATTGTTAGTGAAAGATCTTTAAACAATATAAAAAATAAGATCTTGACTGATTTGAAGCGCAAAATAAAAAAATTGGGAAATGCGATTGAGGAAAGTAAAAATTTTGATGAAATTTTAAAAACAGCCGAAATATATAGATTCTATGCTGACTTGTTGATTTCGCATCCTGAAAATAAAAAAAAATTCGGGCAGGAAATTCAAATCACCGACTGGGAAGGTAGATCAACAAGAATACTTCTTGATGATAAGTTAAATTTAATTGATAATGCTGGCCGTTATTATAAAAAAGCAAAAAAATTGCTAAATGAAGTTGAATTTAAAAGGAAACGTTTACCAATAATCGAAGAAGAATTGAAAAATTTGATTGAACAAATCTCAGTAATAGAAAATTGCAAAAATATCAGGGAATTGCGAAAATACATGAAAAGCCAAAAAATTGAGAACAAGATTGAAAAACCCGAGCAACTTATTAAATTCAGGAAATTTGAGCTTGGCAGCGGTTACACTTTGTATGTAGGTAAGAGTGCTGCTAATAATGATGAATTAACCATGAAATTTGCTAAACCAAATGACTATTGGTTTCATGCTCGAGGTTTCGGTGGGTCTCATTGCGTTTTGAAGCAAGATTCAAAAGATACACCTCCGAAAGATATAATAATTAAAGCTGCCGAAATTGCTGCATATTATTCAAAAGGTAGGAAAGCTAAGTATGTTCCTGTGGCTTATACACAAAAGAAATATGTCAGGAAACCGAAGGGAGCTGATGTTGGTACAGTTATTATTGATAAGGAACAAGTAATAATGGTGCAACCACGTTTACCGGATTTATTAAATTAGTTTTGGTATGAGCATTATTTTGAGAAAAATTTTCAATGCAACAATGATTTTTTGGGATTGTGATTTTTGATTTTAAGATCTGGATTTGTAAAAAATATTTTCTTCAATTAGTTTATATTCACCTAATTTCTATATACAATAATTTTTTTATAATTATTTCCTTGGAAATGTAAACAAATAAAAGGCACAAAGAATTGCCAACTTATCCAGCTATAGCATTAGTTGATTGTAATAATTTTTATGCATCTTGCGAGCGTGTATTTAATCCAAAATTGCAAGGCAAGCCTGTAGTTGTATTGTCGAATAATGATGGAGTGATAGTTGCAGCTTCTGAAGAGGCGAAAAAACTTGGTTTAGCTTGGCAACCTTATTTTAAAGTAAAAGAGCTTATTGAAAAATATGATGTTCAGGTGTTTTCATCGAATTATGCTCTTTATGGTGATATGTCACATCGCGTTATGACAATTTTAGAACGTTTTACACCGGATGTTGAAGTTTATTCTATAGATGAGGCATTTTTAAGTTTTGTGGGATTTGATGAATCTAAATTAACAGATTACTGCAGGCAAATAAAAGAGACAGTGGCACGCTGGGTAGGTATTCCTGTTTCAATAGGCATAGCCCGAACAAAAACATTAGCAAAGCTAGCTAATAAACGAGCTAAGAAGAATCCAGATTACGGTGGTGTTCTGAATTTAATTGATGATCCAGATTTTATTCAGCATTTGAAAGAGACCGATGTCTCTGATGTATGGGGTGTCGGTAGACAATATACTAATTTGCTGTATCGTAATGGGATCAAAAATGCATATGATTTATCCCGAGCTAATCACAAGTGGATAAAAAAACATATGACCGTTATGGGATTGCGTACTGTTTATGAACTAAACGGTATTCCTTGCATTACAATGGAATACGAGCCAGCAACGAAAAAGGCAATAGTTTCATCACGATCCTTTGGTAAGCCCGTTACAACTTTAGATGAGATAAAAGAGGCTGTTTCAACATATACGAGTAGAGCAGCTGTCAAAATGAGAATTCAAAAATCCGCAGCAAAACTTTTGTCAGTATTTTTGAGAACAAATCCCTTCAAAGATATTCCCCAGTATCATAACGGTTGCTTGGTTGAGCTACCGGTTCCAACAGATTCTACAACGGAGCTGATATCCTATGCAATGAAAGCAGTTGAGCAGATTTTCAAATCTGGATATGAATATAATAAAGCTGGTGTGATGCTGACAGATTTTGTACCATACGACCGTTTACAACTTTCTCTTTTCGATACCGAAAACAGGATAAAAATGGCAAAAATCACAGAGATAATGGATCAGATTAATAGGGAATTTGGTGCTGATACATTATTCTATGCCAGTTGCGGAGTTGAAAGAGAATGGCAAATGCATCGAGATATGAAATCGCCTCACTATACAACAAAATGGGAAGATTTACCGAATGTCAATGCTGGTCAAATGGCTATTTATCAACAAGAAAAAATTGATTTCTTTAAAGTCAAGCCATTAAAAGATTAAGTTTTGAATAATTTTGGGTTTCAAGAATTGTTTTTAAATATTATTTAGATTATATTGAAATAGTTTATACATATCAATCAGATTTTCGATGGGAAAAAGAATTATTTTAATATTATTATTTACCTGCATATTTAAATCTACAGCAGTTCACAGTGATGAAGAGCAAAAAGCACGAGATTTTTTCCGAAGAGCCAAGGAAGTAGCCCATCCACCTATTGATAAATCACAATTGGAGTTAACCAAAATACCATTGATTCAATCCGAACAAAAACGATTATTTTTGAATGTTGCTACAAGTGTTGATGAAGGAGGAGTTGATATAACCCAAAATGAGTCATCAATTGCAGTAAACCCAAAGAATCCAATGAATTTAATTGCCTCTGCAGTGGATTATAGGGATAATTCAGCGACTTGGGTTTATGTATCTTCTGATGGTGGACGCAGTTGGGTAAATAAAAATCTTGGTAGGGCTTTCCCCGGCTGGCGATGTAGCAATGATCCATCAGTAGCCTTTGATGCCGATGGAGTGGGATATCTTGTTTATGGGGGGTTTGGAGAAATTAGCTCAGATACTACCGTTTTATTCGGTGAAAATGGGGTGTTTATTGCTCGCTCATTTGATGAAGGGAAAACTTGGGAAGCACATATCCCGATTATCTTACATCGAGGTAAACAAACCCTCGACTCAACTTTTGAAGATAAATATTATATTTCGGTAGATTTATCTCCGAAATCTCCGTATTTTAATTATTTATATGTACCTTGGAAACGTGTGACACCTCGCGATTCGGCAACTCAAATAGTTATATCAAGATCTACAGATAAAGGTAAAACCTGGAGTCAACCGGTAGCAGTCAGTCAACGTTTACCAGGAAGTTCCGAGGATACAACATATGGACAAAGCTTTCCACTTGCAACAACCGGTCCTAATGGTGAATTATATGTTGTTTGGAATCATGGTATTGAGCATGGGGTTGGTTTTGCAAAGTCAACCGATGGAGGAAAGACTTTTTCAGAGCCAAGGATAATTCATAGATATAATATATTCGGGGAGACACGTTTACTACCGGGTCAGGGTTGGCGTCATTCAGTTAAAGGGCGTGTGCGTGCTGAAACTTACCCTTCGATTGTATGCGATATTACTGGAGGTGAACGTAACGGGTACTTATATTTAACTTGGGCTGGAGATAGAATCCCAAATATTTATTTCTCATATTCAAGTAATCAAGGGGAAACTTGGAGCAAACCAATAATTATTCATTCTGATACTACAAATGACCAGTTCTGGCAGTGGATATCAATTGATCCAAAAAATGGGGATTTAGCTGTTATGTATTTGGATAGTAGAAATGATCCAGATAATATAATGATTGAAACTTATGTCAGCTATTCATCCGATGGTGGTAAAACTTGGATTGACAGGTGTGTATCAGACCTAAGTCATGATTTACGACTCAATCCATTTCGAGGAAATTCTTTTGCAGGTGATTACAGTGGTAATGCGTTTTATGATGGTATTATCTATCCATCATGGGTAGATATGAGAAATGCTGTTGTAAATATTACTGATAATGATGTTTATGCAGCAATAGTTAATACACGAGCACCAAATCCCCCAAAAAATTTTAAAGTAAAAATTAATGCCCAAAATCCGCAAGTTCTTGATTTATCATGGAATTCACCTACTGAAAGAGCTTTTGGTCAAAAATTAGAACCAGATGATTTTAAATATATTTTAAAAAGAGATAATAAGTTTATAGCCATACTTGAGTCTTCAATAAATAACTATAAAGATGAAAATTTATCCCCATATCAGTTTTATACTTACGAGATCGCTTCTTTTTCCGAAAAAGATACGAGTATTTTTGTCAGCTCAAGTGCTTATGCTGGAGGTTCCAACATTCCATCCAAGCCAGTCATTTTAACAATTAATGGTGATGCTGAGCGGAACATTAAATTGAAAATTAAAATACCAACTATGAGAGTTGATAATGAAACCCAAATTGTTAAATTAAAACAATTGGAAATTTATAGGGATTTCGAGCTTCTGAAAATTTTGGATTTAAAACAAAGTGATACCGGCAGTGTAATAATTTTTGATGATAAATTGCCGGAAGATGGATATTACAGATATCAAGCGAGGATTAATGAGGATTTAAGTGAATTCGGTTTTGGAATGCAACAAAGTGAGCTTAGCAATCTTGTTTACTCTTTTACAGGTCCGATTAATGAGGAACTGATAGAGAATTTCGATAGTCCTCAAATAAAAAAGTATTATAGAACAGAGCATTGGTCCATTACAAACAAATTTTACCATAGTCAGCCGTTTTCCCTATCATTAAGTAAAGATGGTGCTTATGGTCCAAGTTGGCGTGATACGATACTATTATTTCCATTACGATCAATTAGTAATTCCAATTTTTACTTGAATTTTTGGCATGCTGCAATTATCCAGCCAAGGGATACGGCATTTGTTGAATTTAGTACAAATGGAGGTATTCAATGGGAGCTAATTGATGTTTTTGATAAAACACGTTATGAACCATGGGGAGATGGAGAGTTGAATCAGAATGATTGGAAATTTGAATCATTTTCTATTCCCTCAATAGAAGAAGATACTATATATATCAGGTTCAGATTTGCTTCAGATTTTTTCAAGCATGATATGGGTTGGTTTATTGATGACATTAACATTTATAATTTTGTATCCGTATCAGCTGATGAAGTGCCTAAACCATTGATCTATCCAAATCCTGCAATGGATTATCTTAATGTTGCTATATTTGGACAGCTTAAATCCGATTTTCATATCTCAATGTATAACATTTTAGGTGATAAAATTAAAAATATCAATTTAAAGGAATTTATTGATAAGCCGGTCTTAATTAATATTTCTGAACTACCGGTTGGTATTTACATTTTGAAAATTACTGATGAAATGGGATATATTTATACGGACAAATTTGTTAAAATGAAATAAAATGTGCCGGTACAGCCATAATTAAGCTTGTACCGGCTCTATATTCATCTTATAGCACAAAGTCGATAGCAAAGTATATATTGCGTTCTGCAGCAGGGAAAAATTCCTTTCCTTCTGCACCAGCAGCGTACAGCTTATTTAACAGATTATTCACTACTGCTCTAATTCGAATATTTTGTAAAGATAGTACATTTCTAAAATTATATCCCAATATCATATTCATAACAAAGTAAGGGTCGAGGATATTATCAGCATAATATCCACCACTATTAGCAAGATAATCAATGATAAATTGATTGGTTCTAATTAAATCGTCAAAATTATCTGTTCGGGATTTTCCAACATATTTAGCAGATAGATTTGCGAAAAATTCACCAAATCGGTAATCAAGAGCAAAATGGGAGATGATATCGGGAAATCCAGCGATGTTATTCCCATTTAGAGCAACTTTTTCTGTGCCAGTATCAAATAGATATTCAACAATTTTATTTTGGCTTAATGTTGCATTTGCAGATAAAATGAACGAGGAGTTGGTCGAGCTAAAAAGGAGTAAAGAGCCTTGAAATTCAAGTCCTACGTGTCTTGTTCGGGGTGCATTCTGGTCAACGGGATTACCAAAAATATCGAGACGTCCACTCTTTACTAATTCGTCGAAATATTCCATCCAATAGAAATTAAAATTTGCATATAGTTTTGTGTTTCTGTAGATCCAACCCAATTCGAAATTTATCATTTTTTCAGGATTGACTAATGGTTTAGTAAAATCGAAACGTGGATCATCTGCAGTACCTTGGCTTTCGAATAAAGGCATAGCTCCGAAATATGAATCATCGGCAGCATAAAGGTTTCTCATTCGTGGTTCGCGCGATGTGTATGCAAGCAGTGAATAAAAATTATTATTTTCATCTAAATTAAAGTTGATACCAATTTTAGGGTTTAAAAATAGATAATTGATTGCGAAAAGCCTATTACCTGATAATGAACCGTCGAGATTTTTAAATCTGAGTGGTTTTTCTCTTGCTTTTTCATTCTCAATTGCATAGAGGTGGTTTGTTAACTGAGCTTCAGCAACAAAACTCAAATCGTCGTTGACGGAAAGTTTTCCTCTGGCGAATATCGAATATATATTCCTAATGCCTTCGTAGTAGTATATTTTACTGTCCGGGTCATAATTTCCGGGTAGAATATCGGCGAATTGTATTTTACCCCAATGTTCTGATCGATGGAGGCGTAATTCAGCTCCAGCAGTGATTTCGGCTTTATCAAGTGAATAACTTAATCTCGGGATCCAGCCGCCGTGTTTATTATCCACAAATCCCTTGATAATCGAATTACTCGGATTATCGCTTGGATTAAAACCATATTCTGAAGTTAAGCGCAGCAAAGTAGTATCTGCCCAGGAAGCATCGTAATCAAAATATCCGCTTCCTGTGTAATAGAATAAGACTGATTTTAAACTCAATTTATCGCTTATTTTCCAATCGTTGAGGATTTCGTAGTGAGGTTGACTAAACTCTTCTATTTCCTGAGGTTTTCTTACTGACGTCCATTCATCAATAACATTCTTACCGGTTGAATCATAAGTCCAATAACTGAGATTTAATCTCCTTAGTTTTGGATCTTTTATATAATCTTTAGGTAATCCGTTATAGACCAATCCGTCGGTTAATGGACCACCGAAGATATTAATTTGGGTGGTAAAGTTATGATCGAATCTAACAGCGCTAAAAAAGTAACTATTTAGATAAGCCCAAGAATGATCCCGATAACCTTCGGAATTAATTCGAGAGAGACGACCATAAAAAGCATAATTATCAACAAATCCGGATGAGAACTCTATGAGGTATTTGCTCATAGTTGGTACAAAAGTATTTGATGAGGTAAATTCCTGCCATCCGATGCCCGAGGACAATCTTATCGCTTTTGTATTAGCGAAGTTTGAAGTAGTAACATTAATACTACCACCGATAGCTGGTGATCCGTAAATGTTCATACCAGCACCTCGTTGAATTTGTATATTGTCAGTGCTTTCAGCTAGATCAGGGAAGTCAATCCAATAAACGTTATGATCCTCGGGGTCATTTTGAGGTACGCCATTAATCAAGACTGCTATGCGTCTTTGGTCGAATCCTCTCAGATTAAGGTTTGTATAGCCAATACCATTACCGCTCTGTGAATATGTAATAATTGATGGCATAAAATTTAGGAATTGTGGTAAATCAGTAAGCGTATAACTTTTTTGAATCTCAGCTTGGCTAATTTCGGTAAATGGTACGGGTGTACGTCTTTCCTCTGCTCGAGTAGCAGTAACAGTTATGCTTGGAATGTAGTAGATTTTGATTGTATCTTGTTCTGCTTCTCCTGCTTGAAGGAGATTTAATAAAATGAGATTAAGCAAAAGGAAATTGATTGATTTAAGCATAGAAACCTCCATTATATTTAACAATTGTTGCCGTTTGGAGGATTCTGATTCGGTCATTTGCGTGGGGATTAATTTTTCCGTTTCCCTACGCCGGTATTATCCGGATCAGGTTCAAGGAGTATAATCTCAGCTTGCTTATTGCTAAGCACCTCCAACGGATAAACAAATTTACAAAAAATTTATTTATCTTGTAGATATGATTAGAATTTTCTTTGAACTTATTAGAAAATTGAATACATTTGCATTGCAGCATAAACCGTATTCTTCGAAATGGATAAATTCATAATAAAGGGTGGTACTCGCCTGGAAGGAAGCATAAAAATTTCAGGCTCGAAGAATTGCTCCCTGGCACTAATGGCTTCTGTTTTGTTAGCTCCTGGGAAATATAAAATAATCAATACCCCTGACTTAAGAGATGTAAGTACAATGTCGCTTCTTCTTGAGAATATGGGAGCGAAAGTAGATTTTTCTCAAAATCTTCTTACAATTGATACAACTGGAGTTAATTCCTATGAAGCACCTTATGAGCACGTCAAAAAGATGCGCGCTTCATTTTATGTACTTGGTCCATTGCTTGCTCGGTTTGGACGTGCAAAAGTATCTTTACCAGGTGGTTGTGCTTGGGGGCCACGTCCAGTTGATTTGCACATCAAGGCAATGCAAAAGCTTGGTGCTATTATTTCAATTGAGAAGGGATACGTTATAGCCAAAACAAAAAAATTAAAAGGGAATTTGATTCATTTTGATATTTCAAGCGTAGGTGCAACCGGCAATGCTCTCATGGCGGCAACATTAGCAAAAGGTACAACTGTCATAACAAACGCTGCTATTGAACCGGAAATAACTGCTTTAGCTGAAATGCTTGTAAAAATGGGTGCTAAAATAGATGGAATTGGAACCACAACTTTAACAATAGAGGGTGTTGATGAGTTGTATTCATGTGATTTTGAAAATATTCCTGATAGAATTGAATCTGCAACATTCTTAATTGCAGCTGCAATGACCAAAGGGAAGATTGAGTTAAATAATACAAATTACGAGCATATGACTGCTGTTTTAACAAAATTAGAAGAATCCGGTTGCAAAATAAGTTATGACAAAAAGAACATATATCTTGAAATGGAAAATTCACCTATTCCAACTGATATAATAACATCAGTATATCCAGGGATACCAACGGATATACAGGCTCAATGGACAGCTTATATGCTATTGGCGAAAGGTACAAGTAAAATAACTGATACGATATATTATGACAGATTTAAGCACATTCCAGAATTGATGCGACTGGGAGCTGATATAGATCTTGTCGAGAATACAGCCATTGTCAATGGAGGCAAGCAATTATCCGGTGCAGTTGTTATGTCATCTGATTTGAGGGGTAGTGCCTCATTAATTTTAGCAGGTCTTGTTGCAAAGGGAACGACCGAGGTTTTACGTATATATCATATTGATCGAGGTTACGAAAAAATTGAAAATAAATTAAATTCAATTGGAGCTAATATCAAAAGAGTGAAAACAGATATTATATGAGAATGAGGATACATATAAAAGCAATTTTTTTGAGCCTGTTGATTCTCATTTCAGCTAGTTATAATTCAAATGGAGCTAATCAAAGTGAACAAATAAGTATTAAGCAAAATGAGTTGGAGCGAATCAGAAAAGAGATTGAACAAACGAAAAGGAGAATTGCAAATCTTAGTAGTAAAGAAAAAAGAGAAGCTAAAAGAATTAATCAGTATAAACAAAATCTTGTTCGGCTTAACAAAAAACTACAGGTGATTAAAGCAAATATTCTAAAAATGCAAGATTCGATTAATTATCTTTCTCATGTTCTTACAGATGAAGAAAAAAAGCTTGTTAAGCTAAAGACAAATTATAAAAATCTATTAAGTAGTGTTTATTTGTCTCAATATGCAGATAATTATTTTAAATACAACGGTTCAAACGAGCTATCTCCATTAGATGTTTTTTACATGAAGTGGATTCAAAATCAAATTTCGACAACATTTGAAAAAATCAACAAATACATAGATTCGACAAAGAAGTTAATGAATATACTAGATAACATAAGCCGTCAACAAGAAATTATCAGACAGGCACACGAATCAGAGAAATCGAAGATTGACAGATTGGCTAAAAGAAAAAGCGCCGAATTAAGTAAGATAAAAACGGACAAAAACAAATTATTAAAGGAATTACGGGCTAAAGAACAAAGTGCCAAAAAACTACGTGCAATCATTGCCGAATTAATTAAAGCACAAGCAGCCGAAGATACAAAGCGATCACCAGTACAGAGTTCATCTAAATCAGTGGGATCATTACGATGGCCCAGCAGTAGCAGAACAATACTCAGAGCATATGGCCAATCAATTGACCCTGTTACAAATTTGAGTTTCGATAATCCTGGTATAGACATAGCGGCTCCGTCAGGTTCTAATGTATATGCTTCTGCAGCCGGCATTGTTAAGAAGATATATTGGCTGCCTGGTTATGGTACTTTAATTATAATTGACCACGGTAACAATCTGAGGACAGTTTATGCAAATCTTTTGAGAATTACAGTAAAAGAAGGGGATAATGTAACATCAGGTAAACTCATTGGATATTCGGGCGAATCACTAGATGGGCAGTGTTTGCATTTTCAGGTTTGGGTCGGAAATCAAAAAGTTAATCCCTTAAGTTATCTCAAATAATTTGCTGTTGTTGAAATTTCTGTTGAGTAAAATAGAGTTATTTAATCTTACCTGTAGTAGTTTATTTCTCTTAATTTTTTTGTAAATTCTTGTTAATTACAATAAAAAATTAGAAATTTAGAGAAGTACTACTATGGATAATTTTGAGACAACTATAAGAGTAATAACTTATAGCACTCTGCTAATGTCCCTTATTCAATTATATTTACGTGCAAACAAAATTTGGAAGAGGAAGCATGAGCAAGAAGTTGCAGAAAGTCAATCTATTGCTGGTCTTTCCCTTCTAATGCTAAATTGTATGATATGGTTTGTTTATTATATCATAGAATCGGATATAGCCAGTTTAATTGATACGGGAATCATAATGGCAGAGGCTTTTCTATTTTTATTAATCAGTACTGGTTTATGGGTAAAAAGGGCACAAAAATTGAGTTTTTGGAAATTAGTCAAACAGGCACTAAAATTAGAAAGCAAGGAAGCTGATTATTTAATTAAGAGATTTTTCAAGCCAATTAATGCAGAGAAAATAATTCAAATGCTACATCAACTTGCAATGATTGATAATGAGCTTGACCCTAAGGAGCAGGCTATTCTTGAATCCTTTGCAAAAGAATGGAACATTGATTATTACCCTGAAAAATTAAACAAGGAGCATACAAAAATTAGTTCGCAAAACTATATGCGTTTGAGAAAAAGCCTCGAAGAATATTTGAAAATTGACCCTCCAATTGAACAGGTTGCTCAATTGCGGGATATGATGAATGCTATCATAAACGCAGATGAAAAAATCACCAAAGAAGAAGAATTGATTAGTGCTGAACTAATGGGTATTATTTCGAGTTATTTAGAAAAGGAAGAAAAAAAGGAAATGCATCACGTATTAATTGTGCCACAAAAACCTGAACACGAAAGTTTGATTCGTGAGCTGATGCCCGAGGCAATGAAAATAAATATTTCTGGTGGTATTGCTTATTCAGTTGGGGCATATTATTCCCAAATATATGCGGAGATGATTTGCAGGCAATTCAGACAAGCAAAAATGTTCACAATTGTCCACTCGCCAGGTGAAGACGAAGAATTAAAAATTTTAGATAATTAGAAGTAAATTTGGAAAATTATATATAATTTTGTTTTATATTAAACGTTATAAAATTTTTTTTTCAAAAATTTGGTGCAATCATGACAAAAAAAATTTCATTGATATTAGCTATATTTATACTTTCCGCATGCAATGGTGAAAATAACCAAGTTAAAGATTTACCCGTTCCGACAAATGAAAATGATAAATTAAGTTATGTAATTGGCTATGGACTTGGTACTCAGATGGGTTCAGATTCAATTAATCCAAATTATGATTACCTTTTGCTTGGTATTAAGAAAGGAATAATTCGAGATACAAGTTTTATGAGTCAGATTGAAATGGATATGGCTTTGATGAATTGGAGGGATGCAAGGGCAACGAAAAAAAGATATGATGACTCAATTATGCTTGCTCAAAATGCAATTGAAAATGCAAAATTTTTAGAAGAAAACAAAAAGAATCCCAATGTGAAAGTTACTGCTTCAGGTATGCAGTATGAGGTACTGCAGGAAGGATCAGGCGAAAATCCAAAGCTTGATGAGTTAGTTACTGTTCATGTCATTGGCAAATTATTGAATGGTAAAGAATTTGATAATACCTATTCAAGAGGTCAACCTTATACAATGCCTGTTCAGGGTTCATTAAAAGGATGGGCTGAAGCACTACAGATGATGAAACCCGGAGGGAAAATGCGTATTTATCTCCCACCCCATCTTGGATTGGGTGAACGCGGCGGTCCGGATATACCTCCCGGCGCCCTGTTAATATTCGATATCGAACTTGTTTCAATTGATGGTAAAGCTCCTCAGATTCAGCAACAACAAATACGTTAATTCCTTTGCATTAATAAATTATAGGTTGAGTAGTATTAATTATACTACTCAGCTTTTTTATATTTTAAAATTTGTATAAAATTTATATTTAAAATTGTATATTTGAAAAGGGGGGATAATATTGGTTTTTTAAAACTGATGAAAAACGTTTTACTTATATTACTGATTAGAATTACATTTCTGTTAATTTTTACTTTTCTAGTTCCCTTATCTCTTTATTGCTCAAAATTTGACATTAATTTTAGAGTTGAAATTGATGATCTACAATCATCAACTTTTAAGATAACAAAATTAAATGATAAGGACTATCTTAATTTAACTAAAAATTACCATAATTTATTTGTTAATGCTTCATTTGATTATGAAACAGGGAAAATACGTTTTGCGAATTATTCCCTTATAATTTCTGCTTTATCATTTTTTGTAGTTAAGGACAGTGCTGAAGTTCGTGAAATATTTCAGATGAATTTACCTGTGCTTTCTATAAAAAATGATTTATTAGTACCATTAAAGCCTTTTCTACAATCCTTGGAGTTTTTCAGGATATATAAAATAGAATATATAAATCAGAATCACATTAAAATAAAGCGATTGTATCAATATAATCCATTGCTTTCCAAACCATTTGGGGCTGGTGGGAATGAAAGAAATGATTACAGACAGATAGATAAAAAAATTGAGCAATTAAAATCGCAAACAGAAATAAGGCAAAATAATATTAAAACTAAAATACCTAAAGCTCCTGATACTTCGAAACCTGATTTCCTGCCTAATCAGTATATATTACCACCGAATTTATTCCGCAAAGAGATGATTAATCCTAGGAAAAAAAGGCAAATTGATTCTTCAACGTTAAATAATCTCAGTTCAACACTATCCGCTCATGAATTGTATGCTTCTTCTTTTGTAATGAGTGAACCTCATAATACAAGTTTTATCTCAATCAGATATAAAAAAGTTTCTGACAATACAATAGAGATTATTTTGACAGCTGATAATTCAATCGCATCTTACCATAAACCGGAAATAAAAGATGGCAAACTGATTCTCAGAATTCCAGATGCAGTAAATTCAATAAAAAAAATACAAGATATTAGCATCCCCAACTTCCGTAGTGGTATTGAGGTTGAGTATATCAGGAATTTTTTACTTTACAAATTAACACCCTTGAACGAGATTGATAGTTTATTCTCACGGAGAAACGGAGCGAAGGAATTAATATATTCAATAGTTTTCAAAGTTGTGGATTTAGAGAAAACAAATGATAGTTCAATAGTTACACAAATTTCAGAATTGGGAGAAAAATGGAAACTTGATGTCATTGTCATTGACCCTGGACACGGTGGCGAAGATCCCGGTGCTATAAGTATAAATGGATACAAAGAAAAAGAATTAACTTTGGCTATTGCTCTTGAATTAAGGAAATTGATTAATGAACATCTGCCTGATATTAAAGTAGTGATGACACGTGAAGATGATCGTTTTGTTGAATTATATAAACGTGGGAAAATTGCTAATCAGGCTAATGGTAAGCTTTTTATTAGTATTCATCTCAATTCAATGCCAAAAAAACCACATAATAGCAATGGATTTGAGACTTATATACTAAGGCCGGGTAGAAACGAAGATGCAATTAGAGTTGCTGAAAAGGAGAATTCAGTTATAAAATATGAAAAAGACCAAACAAAATATAAGGATTTTGACGAAGAAAGCATTATTCTTGCAACAATTGCACAATCAGGTTTTCAAAAATTAAGTGAAATGTTTGCAAAAATTATTCAACTAGAAGTAGCGAAAACAACCCCAATGAAAAATAGAGGGGTAAACCAAGCTGGATTTTATGTATTGGTAGGTGCTTCGATGCCAAATGTTTTATTCGAAGGTGGATTTTTATCAAATAAAGAAGATGAAAAGTTCATAATAAGCAAAGATGGACAAAAGAAAATCGCATTGGGATTATTTAACGCAATCAAACGCTACGTAATGGAATATCAAAATTTAATCCATAGCGAAAACAGATGAATCTATCACAATCGGGTAATTTAACATTTTTATTCTGTCAGAAATTACAGTAGATGCTTTAATCAGAAACTGAGGTAGATCTTGGCGTAATGGTAGTTTTGCTGAAGAGCCTACCTCAAATCCACCTTTTTTTAGGGGAGTTTCGCCATCCAAAAATACTTTACTATGTAAATTAAATTTGATATTGCCATCATATAGATTTTTGAGGCGATTTTTCATATAAACAAAATCTTTTTTACTACTACTAAGTAAAATGTCTTGATTGGGTTTGAATAGTGTTTTTTCAGCAAAAACAAAAATTCTTGCGGGTAACTCTTTATAGACAATAACTGGTGTACCAATTTTTATTTCGTTGTATAGTAGCTCACCATCTCTATTAGAAATTCTTACACATCCGTGAGAAGACGGCCTTAATCCGAGCAATCTTTCGTAAGATGTACCTTCAAGTCCGTGAAAACCTATATTTCCATTAAATCCGATCCAGTTGAATAATTTTGCATTATTGAATTGCTTAGAAATTGCCTGTTTATATCTGGATTGAACTGTATAGATACCTTCGGGTGTTTCCATACCTTTGCTAATTTTAGCTGAACCGCTTGAAATTGGAAAAATAAGTGAATCACCGTTTCTTTTATATAAGATAGCTTTTTGCTCGCTTAATTTTATTGCAATGTAAACATCAGACAAAATATAGATTGTATCATAATTTGGTAAGAATTGATAGAATGTGTTATCAAAAGAGCTATTTCCAATTATAAATTTTGGTTTTACATCTGTAACTGTTCCGGTTGTGATTATTGAATCAATAAAGAAGAATGACCAGACGAAAATTACAATTAATATGATATATCTTAATGCCATTGTATTAATTTAATTTTTTTAATTTCGAATAAATTCTATGCCATATTTTAAAGCTTATAAATATGCAAAATGTTCAAAAATTTTCCAAAATATCATATAAAGGCAAATGAAATTTAGGTATAAAAGCAAATTTGAAGAAGTCAAAAAAATAGGAGTAGTGCGAACAGATAGGATAGGTGATATGATTCTGACTTTACCTATGCTTACAGCAATTAAAGAACTTAAATCAGGATATGAGGTATCATTTATAGCTCGAAAATATGTGAAGCCGGTTTTAGATTGTATTGAGCTTCTAGATAGTGCATTTTACATTGATGATTATGAAAAGGGCTTAAAAGATATACTGAAAGCTCAAAAGTTTGACTGCTTGTTTTTTCCACATCCTGTATTAAATGAGGCCTATACTGCTTTTGCATCTGGGGTGCCTATCAGGGTTGGCTCAGGTTACCGCTGGTATTCCTTTTTATATAATTTCAGGATATATGAACATAGGAAAAAATTATCCAAGCATGAAGCTGAACATAATGTATCTATGATTACAGCTATAACAGGTATTGATTTTGAGGTGAAACTACCCAAATTTAAATTAAACCAAGAATCATTGAATTTTGTTGATTCTTTATTAAAAGAATTATTTGGACAAGAAGAGTATAAATTTATTATAATCCATCCCGGTAGCGGTGGGTCAGCTTTTGAATGGCAAGCAGAGAAATTTGGTCATTTAGCATCTTTGATTATGAAAAATACCGGTTTGTCGGCAATTATTACCGGTACAGAAAATGAAAAGCCAAAGTGTTTAAGTGCCCAAAATTTTTGTCCAGAAGCTAAAATCCTATGTGGTGAATTAAATCTTATGCAATTTATTGCTTTGATCAGTAAGGCTAAACTTCTGGTAGCTAATTCTACAGGAGCATTGCACATTGCAGCTGCATTGGACGTACCAGTTGTAGGGCTTTATCCTAATACTTTGCATATCAGTGCCAAAAGGTGGGGTCCATTAACAAAGAAATCAGTTATAATTACACCACCAATTGAAAATGATAAAAGTACTATTGATGATATGTCGTTAATTAAAGTTGAAGATGTAGCAGTACAAGCAATCGGGTTATTGAAATCAATGGGACTGGAGAAATCTTCTGGCTAATTCAAGTTCCTCCGGAGTATCAATCCCTATAAGTCTTTTTTCAGTAAGAGTACATAAAAATTTGTAACCTGCCTCGATAAGCCTCAACTGCTCCAATTTTTCGGCTAATTCTAATTTTGAGGGCTTTAGTGATATAAATTTTTTCAACGTTTTAGATTTAAATGCATAAATACCAATATGCTTGTAAAATGTATGAAAATTAAGCCATTCCTCGGTGATTATATCACGTATAAAAGGTATAGGACTGCGGGAGAAATATATAGCCTCAAATTGTTCATTTACAATAACCTTTACTATTGACGAATTCAACAACTCATCAATGTTTTTTATAGGTGAAATAATTGTTCCTGCATCACAATTCGAATTAGTGATTTTTAGGATGAGTTCGTCAATTGAATCTGCATCAATAAAAGGTTCGTCGGCCTGACAATTAATTATTAGTTGTGGATTGCTTTGTAATGTTTCTAATGCAAATGCTATACGGTCGGTGCCACTATTGAAATTATTTGGTGTGATGATAACTTTGTAACCGTTATCGTTACATATTTTTGCAATTCGATCATCATCAGTTGCAACATAAAGGTCCTGCAGATATTTTGATTTTGATATATTCATTAAAGTGTGTAATATAACGGGCAATCCATTTAAATCGGCTAATAATTTTCCTGGGAACCTTGTTGAGGCATATCTTGCAGGTACTATTGCAATAATATTTTTTCTTTTTTTATTCATTATTAAAAAGGTGTAATGGTAAAGCTAACAAATGGTGCAACGTAAGGTACAGTAAAAAAAGCAAGTCCAAAATCAGCAGAAAAGATTGTATTTGCCAATCTGAAACCAAGAAGAACTGCGGTATGAGAGGGCTTAGATACATTTGTATTCCATAGTTCACCAATAAAATGCAAGTCATGCCATTTTGAAAATTTGGTGTCAAGACCAAGAGCAATACCTAAAGATCCGTCATGGTAAATCATATCAAATTCGTTTGTAGCAAAGTAAACTTTATAAAAGTTGCCACTACCTGCTTTATAAAATAATGTACCATTAAAAAGGGTTCTTTCGCCACGGAAAGAGGCAACTGTATAATAGTGCACTAGGCGATTATCATGATTAGCGAAACCAAGGTTGGCTCCTAAAGCAAAGCTGAACGAACCTTGCATTGAATCAAATTTTTCGCTGTAAAAAGTTACTTTGGTATTTAGAATAGAAATTTGTTCTCTGCCTGAGATTCCGGGGATAAGGCTTCTACCTGCTGTGACTGACAATATGTCGGTAATACCTCCACCAGCATATACAAATAATAATTGGAAAGCTCCAATAAAATAATTATCAGAAATTGGCTCAGCTGTTGGTTGCATATAAATTCTATGATTATGCCTATATCTTTTGTCTTTAAGGTAAAAGTCTGCAATTTGATTAGCAAAAATAACGGCTCTACCAAGTTCAGTTTTTAATCTAATTCCCTCACCTTCGTTGGGATCGTTGATTGATTCAAGTACAATGCCAGTTACCAAATCGCCATTATTAAGCCGGAAGACAAATTCCTTATTAGGGTGTTTGAAAAGCTCTGTTGGTAATTCTTCTAGTGGGTAGCAATTAAATGGATTTATAAGATAAAATGTAACGATATATGGTATCAATTTTAATATGAAGTTTTTTTCCATAGTACAATTAATTTTGTGTATAAATTGTTTTTTCGTCGCTAAGAGCAAGTTGTCCACATGCAGCTTCAATATCGGAGCCGAATGTATCACGTATGATTACGGGTACATTGTTCATCTTTAATTTGTTGGCAAATTCTTTCATTTTTTCTTTTGAAGCGGGTTTAAGTTGGGCTGAGAAGCCATTAGGTGATGTAAACGATATGTCATTAAATGGTATGATATTCACTCTTGATGGCACCCTCCGAGCTATTCGGATCAAACGTTTGATATCATTTTCTGTATCATTGACTCCATCGAAAAGAATATACTCATAGGTAATATCAATTTTTGTTTTGCGATAGTAATACTCTACTGCATCCATAAGATTGGAAATATTATATTTTTTTGTAATGGGCATCAATAATTGGCGTGTATGGTTATCGGTAGCATGTAGAGAGATAGCAAGCTTAGTAGGGACTTTTGATTCGGCAAATTCATAGATTTTTGGAACAATGCCAGCAGTTGACAATGTTATTCTTTTTCTCCTAAAAAGTTTTAAATTTTGTTTTGTAAGAATTGAAAGAGCTTTAACAACATTTTGATAATTAAGCAAAGGTTCACCCATACCCATGAGGACAATATTTGAGAGTTTAATGTTCAACATTTTCTCCACTGCTAAAATTTGTTCAATAATCTCAGCAGTAGATAGATTTCTAATGAAACCGAGTGTACCGGTTGCACAAAAAGCACATTTTAAAGGACAACCAGCCATAGTTGAGATACAAAGTGTTCTCCATTGAATTTTACTTCCATCTTCATTTTCCCATGGCATATATACTGCTTCTATGGCTTTATCATCTAATAATCTAAATAAAAATTTGACGGATTTATCTTTAGAGTAACGTATTTTAGTACTCTTAAAAGAGCTTATAGTGAAATTTTTGGACAAGATACTTCTTAGTTCTTTTGGCAAAAGAGTCATTTCTTCGAAATTTTCTTGTCTGCGTATATATATTTCATCTAATATTTGTTTAGCTCTGTATTTTTCAAATTTATTATCAATCACGAATTCACTTAGTTCTTCTATGCTTAAGTCTTTAATGTTTTTTTGAGTCATTTGTTAATGTAAACAAGTTGAATATTAATTAGTCAGTGATAAAATTGATTAATTTGTTAGGTACAAAGACCACTTTATTGATATTTTTCCCATCGAGATATTTCTTGACGTTTGGTTCTTCTTTTGCTAACATTTCGACTTGATTTTTTTCTGAATTTGTCAGGACCTGTATTTTGGCTCTAATTTTACTGTTGACTTGTATTACCATTTCTACAGTCGTTTGGAAAATTTTTGAGTTATCGTAATCAGGGAATGGATGTAAAAAGATGGATTCACTATGTCCTAATATTTGCCATAATTCTTCAGCAATATGAGGTGCAAAAGGTGCTAAGCACAAAACAATTTTTTCGATAGCGTGTTTAGGCCGTTGATTATATTTTGTGAATTCATTGACAAATATCATCATCTGGGCAATTGCTGTATTAAAACGCAGTGATTCAATATCCTCAGACACTTTTTTAATAGTACTATGTAAAATGAATTCCTGCTCAGAACTTAATGGAATATCCACGATTGCATTAGATAACTTACCATCATTAGCAACTATCATTCTCCAAAATCTATTTAGAAATCTATTTATGCCCTCAATTCCTTTTGTGGACCAGGGTTTTGATGCTTCAAGTGGTCCTAAAAACATTTCAAAAAGACGTAGGGAATCAGCTCCGTATTTGTCAACTACCTCGTCGGGATTAATAACATTTTTGAGCGATTTGGACATTTTACGTCCATCTTCGCCAAGGATTAAACCTTGATGGAAAAGTTTACTAAATGGTTCAGGAGTAGAAACATAGTCATAGTCATATAATACTTTGTGCCAAAATCTGGCATAGAGCAAATGTAGAACTGCATGTTCACTTCCGCCTACATATAAATCAACACCATTAGGTTGCATCCAATATTTTTCTTTTTCTCTGCTACAAAATTCATGTTCATTTTTTGGATCGATAAAACGCAAATAATACCAACAGGAACCTGCCCATTGTGGCATAGTGTTGGTTTCTCTTCTGGCTTTTTTACCAGTTTTTCGGTCTATGAAGTAAACCCATTCCTGTATGTTAGCAAGTGGTGATTCACCAGTGCCAGCTGGTTTGAAATTATTTATATCAGGTAATAATAATGGTAATTCATTATAATCAAGTGCTCTTTTAGTGCCATCTTCGAAAAATATAATAGGAATAGGTTCGCCCCAGTATCTTTGTCTTGAAAAGAGCCAGTCTCTGAGCTTATATTGAATTTTTCTATTGCCGAGATTGTTGTCTTCGAGCCACTTTATGATTGTTTCTTTTGCCTGTTCAGTGGGCAGACCTGTAATTGAAATAAATTCGCTTGTAGAATTAATTGATATGCCATTATCAATAAATGCATTTTCTTGAATATTCCAATGGGAATCAAATGGTTTAACAACTTGAATAATTGGCAAATTAAATAATTTTGCGAATTGATGATCTCTTTCGTCATGTCCGGGAACAGCCATTATGGCACCGGTTCCATAATAGGAAAGAACATAATCAGCGATCCAGATTGGAATTTCCTTGCCATTTGCTGGGTTTATTGCAAAAGCACCGGTGAATACACCAGTCTTTTCTTTCGTTTCGATAGTTCGCTCTAAATCTGTTTTTGAAATTGCTTGAGAAATGTATTCATTAACTTGTTTTGTATAATCTTGTGTGGTTATTTTTTTGACGAGCTCGTGTTCAGGTGCTAAAACCAAATATGTAGCACCGAACAAAGTGTCGGGTCTGGTTGTAAATACTTTAATCTTAAAGGGATGTTCTTTCACATTGAATAAAATATCAGCACCTTCGCTTCTTCCAATCCAATTTTTTTGCATATCAAGCGTAGAATTTGGCCAATCAACTAATGCTAAGTCATCGAGCAGTCTTTGGGCATACTTTGTAATTCTTATCATCCATTGTCTCATTGGTCTTCTTTCTACTTCGTATCCTTTTTCGCGCCATTCATCGACTTCTTCATTAGCCAAGACAGTTCCAAGTTCTTCGCACCAATTGACAGGCATTTGGGTGATATAAGCGAGTCGGTGTTCATCTTTATAATTTTCAATTTCGAGCGGATCTTTTAAATCTTCAGGAATAGGTAATTCATCAATATGTCGTGCTTTATTTAAATTTTCGTCAAACCATGAATTATAAATAAGAATGAACATCCATTGTGTCCATTTATAGTATGAAGGATCACTTGTGTTTATTTCTCTGTTCCAGTCATAGCCGAACCCAAGCATTTTGAGTTGTTTTTTGAATGTTTTAATATTGTCAATGGTAACTTTTGCTGGATGTACACCGGTAATCATAGAATATCGTTCGGTTGGAAGTCCGAATGCATCAAAACCCATCGGGTGCAATACGTTATATCCCTTCATTCGTTTATAACGGGCTACAATGTCTGTTGCAGTATATCCTTCAGGGTGTCCAATATGTAAACCTGAACCGCTTGGATATGGGAACATATCTAAAATGTAAAATTTGGGGCGGGTATAATCTTCATTTACAGCGTTTATATTTTCTTTCTCCCAATAAGCTTGCCATTTACTTTCAATTTCTTTAAACGGATATGATGTCATTTCTTTATGATGATATTATTATAAAATCTTTAGACGTTACAAAAAACAAATTTATAAAATAGTTTTTTAAATTAGTATTTTAAACGAAATTAATAATTGATTTTCCTAAAATGTATATAAAAAGCCAACTTCGATTTTTATAATAGACTGCTTGGATTAAGCTTTGGATTTGAAGGGTGATATGAAATGTTTTTTTCCTGTTAAAAAAAGAAAAATGATAGTTTACCATATAACTAAGAGATACTCAATATTTTTGATAATTTTTATACTTTCACTAAAACTTGATGCACAATATTACATCAACGAAATATTTTTAGAGCAAAAGCCAGTTTTCGACACAAGTGCCAACAAAAGATTTTTTGGATCTGAATTTCTTAATTCACTCCATATTCAAACGAAACCATTTATAATTGACGATGAATTAATTTTTTCACCCGGTGATAAGATAGATATTGATTTGATTACAGAAACGGAGCGAAATTTAAGAGCTTTGGATTTATTTTCCGATATAAAAATTGAATTTGATTCTGTCGATCACGATAGATTTGATGTTTATATAATTGCACGAGATCGCTGGTCAACTTTTCCAATTCCTCTATTTGGAGCAAGTGGCGGTGAATATAACTATGGCGGAAGAATTGAAGAATTAAATTTTTTAGGCTATGGATATAAAATCAAGGTTGAGGGGTTATATCGAACTGAAAATAATATTGGTCTTGCTGCTTATTTTAATTTACAAAAGAAAAGATTATTCCGTAGTGAGTATTACTTGAACTATGAAATATTATCGAGTAAAATCCGAACTGAGCAAAAATTTGAACTCAGCAAACCATACAGAACGCTATCAACTGATTATTCCTATGGTTTAACTGGACTTATTTCATCTGGCAATGATTTTGACTTTTATTTTAGAGATACAGTAACAAAATATCCTTACAGAGACAAGAATTTAAAATTTTGGCTTTCTCGCGCTTGGATGCGTAAAGATAGAGTTTTTGCAACTTTATATCTTGAATATTCAGATGCTGAAAGAGGATTATACCGTCGTGCTTATGATAATTCAGGTAAGATATTTATCTCATTTTCTTCAATTGCTCAGGATTTTTATCAGGTGAGCAAAATCAATGGGTACCAAGTTGAGGATTTATCAGTAGGGGGTTGGGGTAGAGCAATTCTTGGGAAGATTTTCCCTATTGGTTCAAAAGGTGAAGCAGTTTACTACGCTGGCGGACAAGGGGAACAATCATATTATACTGGTGAATTATATTTATTTGGACAGATATCTGCAGGTAGTGGTTTTGTCCAAGATTATGGTATTTATACATATCAGGAATTTTTAGGTTTGGGTTTTTATCGGGTTACTCCGGAAATACTTTTAACCGGGCGTTTTCGTCAACAAACCGTTTGGAATTGGTATGCCCATCGCCAATTGATCTTAGACTCAGACACAGGTTTAAGGGGATATGAAGCAAATTCTTTTGCTGGGGATAATAGAATAGTTGCCAATGTTGAATTTAGGCTTTTTCCAGATATCAGAGTATTTGCATTTGCGTTAGGTGCTACTTTTTTTTACGATATTGGAACGGTTTGGAATCAAGATACAAAAATCTTTAAAACACGTTGGCATAATTCAATTGGTTTCGGATTGAGGTTTTGTGACCCAAATTCGACTGGTAAAAATAGTGTTTATAGATTAGATTTTGCTTTTAATTTTGATAAAATGAAATTTGGTAGTATAATTTTTACTTCGGATCAGTTATTTTCAGCTATTGCAAATCATATCTGGAGAATTCCTGAAATTTTTGGTAGTGAATTAGATAGAGAATAAGTAATATTTTATTATATTTATATTTATAAATAGCTTATTAGGGGGGAATAGTAATGCTAAGAATTTTATTATTGATATTTATTTTTTCTCTCAATTTATTTTCTTTTCAATTGGAAGATTGGTATAAACAGAACTCCGGGGTTGTTTCTCGTTTAAATAGTGTGTATTTTATTAATAATAGTACAGGTTGGGTCTGTGGTCATGGTGGTACAATCTTGAAAACGACAAATCGAGGAAGTAATTGGATGCTTATGCAATCAGGTACTAACCGGGATTTAAATAGCATTTATTTTATAACTCCTTCAATTGGGTATGTCTGTGGGAATAGTATTATTTTAAAGTCAACAGATGGGGGATCAACTTGGATGCAAACTTACTATGAAGATGGGAAAGTATTCAATAAAGTTATTTTTATTGATGTAAATATAGGATTTGCTGTTGGTAACGGGGGTTATATAATTAAAACAACAGATGCTGGTGGTAGCTGGTACAATGTTGCAAGTCCAGAAAATCGGAATCTGATGGATATTTATTTCGTTGACAAAGCTTTAGGTTGGATATGTGGTCTTTTTGGTGTTGTTTTACATACAACAGATACTGGTGAAACATGGAATAAAGTGAATACAGGTAGTATAAGAGACTTATTTTCAGTGCATTTTGTCGATAAAGATAATGGTTGGGTTTCTGGGTATAGAAATATAATTTTGGCAACAACAAATGGCGGTCAGAATTGGGAACTTGCTTACACTCAAGGTACATCTACTTTATTTTCAATTTTTTTCAATGATTTAAATAGGGGTTGGGCTGTAGGGAACGAGGGATTTATCTATTATACATCAGATAAGGGTAAAAGTTGGGACAAAGTGCCAAATATTTCAGGCAGGTTTTTATTTGACATCTTTTTCGTTGGTGACTATGGTTGGGCTGTCGGTGATGCAGGAACAATATATCACAACCGTTTAGCAAGCTCTCTGAATGAAACTATTAGTGATACTTACAATATTTTTTATGATTTCAATAACCGCGGCTTAATTATAAATTCGAGTCTAGTGTTGAAATTTTCTGAAATTTACATTTATGATTTATACGGACAAAAAGTATGTAACTTTGAATTATCTCAGCAATATTTAAACCATGCTTTTATAAAATTGGAGAATATTGCTAATGGAATATATTTTTATCAATTAATTGGGAATGGTAATATATACAAAGGTAAATTTATAATTCCTTAGACTTTTTTATGTTCCCAGTTTTTTAATGTTATATTTTCCTTTTTCTTTGAGAAGATTAATAATACCTTTGCTCCCGACAAGATGAGCAGCACCAATGATAATAAAACAGTTTTGTCCATCATTAATTATATTTTCAATTTTTTCAGTCATATTTCTATTTCGTTCGAATTCTAAAATTTCTCTAATTTTTTCACTACCAAGGCTTTGACTGTATTCTGCTTCAATAAAATCAGTCAATTTTTGATCATCCCCATTTTTCCAATATTTGAACAATTCATCTACTTTTTTATCGGCATAACTTATGTCATTAAGTAAGTAATCTATCAAAGAATCGGGATTATCAGAGATTCTATCGAATATATTAACCTGGAATGCAAAGCTTTCTAATTCATAAATTGGCTTGTTTAATTCTTTGGCTCTATTTATGAAATGGAAGTCAATACCGTATTGTGGCATATATTCAGATGTTTGTAGTTGCATTTGCATTAAAGTTATAGCTGCAGCCCAAGGTTTCAGTTTATTGTAAACAAATTTTCCCATTCCAAGTTTAGAAAATTCCTCTTTGATAAATTCAAATTTCTGTGGTGATAGTACCCCCTCTAAAGTTAATGTGTCAGGAAGCATCATATATTTAGCCATTTCAAATGGATTTACATCTGTGGTATTTATTTCAACATAAATACATTCGCTTTGCTTGAAGGCATTTTCTATAATATCAGGTAATGGGTATAAATCCTCTTTTCCAACATGGATAGAACCGAGAAGATAAACTTTACTATTTGCATCAGAAATTTCCCAAATCAATCCTTTTGTTTGGGAGTAAATATTGTTAAAGGATACATATAGTAATAAGCTGATTATGAGGGGTAATCTTTTCATAATTTGCCTCAAGGATCTATAATCATATAAGCACATAATTTTTTTAGACGTTTGTGTTTTTTATTTCTTGAAAAATAAAATAAATGCGTTTTAATCAGATTATTATTAAAAAAATTGTTTCTATAAATAATTCCAAATCATTGCCTAATCAATTTTAAGGCTTGTAATGCTATAATAAATAGTGATCTTTTGTAATGCTCATAAAATTTCAAGCATAAAGGTGTTGTAGCAAATAATTTTTTATTGAATAAATATTTATTCAGATATTTTTATTCAATATGTTGTGCAATTTCTTCCGCCATTTCTAAAGTTGAGTTTTTTCCACCCATATCGTATGTTCTGACTTTTCCATCCATAATGGTTTTTGCAACAGCATTTTCTATTTTCTGAGCCATTTCAATTTCACCTAACCATTCAAGCATCATTTTTGCTGCGAGTATAGTAGCAATTGGATTAACTTTGTATTGACCGGCATATTTTGGAGCAGATCCGTGTGTTGGTTCGAATACACCTAAATTAACACCAATATTGCCTGAGCAAGCAAAACCTAATCCACCAACCATTTGGGCACATAAATCTGAAATAATATCACCATATAAATTTGGCGCTACTAAGATGTCGTAGTTGTTTGGATTTTTGAGTAACCACATAGTTATTGCGTCAACATTTGCTTCATCGAATTGGATTTCGGGATAATCTTGAGCTACTTTTTTACCTGTTTCTAAAAATAATCCATCGGTAGCTCTTACAACATTAGCTTTATGGATTATTGTCACTTTTCTGCGTTTGTGTTTTTTTGCATATTCGAATGCAGCACGAATAATTCTCTCTGAACCTTTGATTGTATTGATTTTACATGAAATAGCATATTCATCATTATTTAAAGAAGCAAATTTTTCGAATGGTTTGGATAATTTTTTCAAAGTATTAGCAAGTTCCTGTGGGATAGTATTAAATTCAACACCTGAATATAGGTCTTCTGTGTTTTCCCTGAAAACTACTATATCTATGTCGTCTTTATAGTTTAACGGGTTACCTTTATATGCTTTGGTAGGTCTTAAACAGATATAAAGGTCAAATAATTGACGCATTCTAACTATTGGAGAACGATAAACTAATCCCTTGCCTTGAAGTGAAGGAATGAGTTCTTCTTCGGCAGCTTTCACTGGTTTTGAAGTAATGGCACCAAACATAGCTGCGTCGACAGATTGAAGTAATTCAATTGTTCGAACAGGTAATGCATCGCCTTCGGTACGCCAAAATTCCCATCCTATATCACCGTGGATATATTCTGCGTTGAAGTTTAATTTGTCGAGAACAATTTTTGTTGCTTCTAATACTTCGACCCCAATACCGTCACCGGGGAGCCACGCAATTTTGTAACTATTTTTCATTGTATTTGCCATAAAATTTAATGTAAAGTGAAACATCAATAAATTCCAATTTATTCAAATTTTTGGATTTGAAATAGTAAAATCGTTCATATATCCGTCAATATCGATATATTTGTCATATTTTTGTTGGTAAAAAATATCTCAATAATTGACTCAAAAGGTAACATATAATCGCAACAAAGTGGAAAAAAAGAAAGGTATATTTAAAAAAATCAGTACTTTACTTGGTTGGGGTATTATATCTATTGTGATTATTTTTACAATTTTGCTAATACTGCTTCAATTTAGGGTATTTAGAAATTTTGTCATCGAACGGGTTCTATCAATTGTAAATAATTCTTTAATTGCAAATATTGAATTGGATGATTTACGTTTTAACCCTTTTGGGGATTTAAAGATATCAGGACTTAGAATATTAACTGATGGGGATACATTAGTTAGTGTAAATAATTTAGATGTTGATATTGATTATTGGAAAATTTTACAAAATCAACTACTTGTCCGCCGAATTACAATAAGCGAGCCCAAAATTAAATTCCTAAGAAGTCCAATTGATAGTTTATGGAATTTCGAGAAAATTGCACCACCCACCGATGATACAACTGAATCAGAAAAACCTCAATGGATAATTTCCGTTAATGAATTCAAAATAGAAAATGGCAGTTTTATTCTTCATGACCCACTTGATTTAAGTGAGTACAAAAGTAAAATAATTTACAATAGTTTAGATATTGATGATCTGAACTTCGAAATAGCTGCAGTACTAAATTTCATCAATGATAGCTATACAATCAATTTGAATTATTTAAAGTTAAAGGAAAAAAATAGTCTTTTTCGAATAGATAATTTGAAATTTTACGCAACTGCTTTTAAGAATAATTTAAATATTGAAAATTTTTATTTTAAGCAAGGAATTTTCGATTTAAATCTGAATCTTTCACTTAATGATTTTAATCTATTTTCTCCTGATTTCGAAAAAAGTAGTTTTAATCTTGATTTAAGTTTTAATCAATTTGATTTTGATATTTTTAATAATTTTTTTGAGTTCGGCTTGGAATTACCAATAGTTGATCGATTCTTCATAAATATTAGCGGTTATCCTAATGAGATAGTAATAAATAAACTAAATTGCCAAGTGGGTAATTCTGAAATTCAGTTGAATGGGATAACAAGGAATATTTTTGAGATTGATATTTTCAGATATGAGGTAAAAGATGCCCAAATTGTTTTATATGAAGAAGAGATACAAACTCTAAAAAAATTGATTGGGGATTTTCCAGATATTACCCGTTTAAGATTTAATGGCAGTCTAAATGGTGGAATTGATGATATATCTGCAAATTTTAATTTAACGAGTAGTGTCGGATCATTACAAGGGAAAATAAGTATTCAGGGATTTGCAAATGAGATTACTTATTCAGGGGAATTGGCAATAAATAATTTAAACATAAAACCTTTGCTGAATGATGTTTTTTTTGATTCATCAATTAATGGAAATCTTAGTTTCTCTGTTTCGGGCGATAATTTAGAAAATTTACTATTTAGAATTGATGCTAATTTTAATAATTCATTTGTTTTTAATCGCATAGTTAAAAATTCAGCTATTAAATTGAATTCACTAAAATTTGGCCAATTCCTGATTGATACAATATATGTGAATTTTTTTAATTTCCCCACTGCTGAAGACAATTGGTTGATTCGAGACGAAACCGAGTATTTTGCTCTCAGCGGAGTGATTGATATTTCAAACTTAACTAAGCCGGAATATTCAATTTCAGGGAAGTTTGAATCGTTGAATCTTGGGAAGATATTTGATCATAAAGATTTACCAAACAGTCTTAGTGGCTCGTTATTTTTGGAAGGCAGTGGTTTTCATATTGATAGTTTAAATACCAGAATCGTTTTAGATATGTATCAGTCTGTTTTTCAAGATAGATTTTTACTACCATTTTCTGTTGAGCTTTTATTTAAACACGAATCAGATGATAATAGAACTTTTCAAGTAAATTCGGATTTCATTGATGCATTTATAGAGGGTAATTTCAGTTATTCCAAATTACTTCCTACTTTAGCTAATCAGGTAGATTATCTTGTTGATTATATTGAAAATAAGTTATATGCCGTAAATCCCGAATTTGTAGCTCCAAGGTCTGATAATAGAAATATCGAAAAAGTTTCAGAATTTCCTGAATCTGATTTTCAATTGGATGCAGAAATCAAAAATTTGGCAAATTTTTCTTTCCTTTTGGAAGATATTGATTTGTTTATAAATGCTAAAGTTAAACTTAATTATTCATCTGATAAACATAATAGTGAGTTAAAGATAGAAGAAATAAATTTAAATAATTTGAGTATTAAAAGTAAGGACTTTTTCTACAATACAAATCACTTGTCGATTAGTGGTTTATTTAGCTTCACCATAAGTGATTCGGTTGCCTCCTTGAAAGATTTAGACTTAAAAGTATCTTCGAATTCGAGTATGATTATTAATGATTTAAAATTCCTTAATCCATTTGTAAATGTTCAGTTTGCTGGTGAAAATGCCAATTTAAAATTTTCAACAACAATGAATGACCATATTTACTATTCTGCTCAAGGTAATATAAATTTTGGTCAAGATGAGATACAAATCAGATTTGATTCTCTAACATTTGCTTATGGGAAGCTTATGTGGAAATGTGAGGATGAGATAGTTGCAATTTACAGCGATGATGGATTGACATTAAAAAAATTCAATTTCATAAGGGAAAAAGCTGAAAAAATCAATGTTACCGGAACTTTTAGAAATGAGCTTTTCGAGGATATCAATATTACTATATCTGGTTTTCCGTTGCAGGATATATACCTTTTTGTTGATGATCAAACTATTAATTCGCTGCCTAATTTCAAAGGGGAAATTGAATTAATAAAAATTAATTTAAATGGTACTGCCAATGAGCCAATAGTAAGGACAAATTTACAAACAGATGGTTTTGAGCTGAATTCATTCCAATTGGGTAAGTTGAAAGTAATTTTAAACCACCAATATGGCGTTATAAGTGGTGAGCTCTCTCTCGAGAGCTTAGAAAGATTAAAAAAAGAAATTATTAAAATCAATATTGTCAGTTTACCTTTGGATCTTTCATTATCCCTTGAAGGGGATAGATTTCACAATAGAGAACAATTATATATTTACTGCCGTTTAATAGAAATTCCAATGGAAATTTTGCAATCTTTTATACCAGATCTTGAGGAATTAACCGGTGAAGCAATTGGCGAATTAACTATAAGTGGTTTTACTCCAGATAAAATTAAATATGATGGTAACTTAATTATCAAAGATGCTTCATTTATACTTTCAGCAAATAATTTAAAATACAATGCAAGTGGTTCAGTCCGAATAAAAACCGATCAAATATTAATTGATAAACTTGAAATAAGAAATACTCCGGAAGATTTGAGGAACGGATATGGTACGATAATTGGATTAGTAAATCACAAGGATTTCAATCCCTCGTATTTCGATTTTAAGATTTCTGTGCCACGCTTGATGTTACTCAATGATGCATCGATCAAATCAATGCCTACATTATATGGCAAATTTATCATATCAACGGGTTCCAACCAGCTGAGATTTTGGGGTACATTTTCAGAACCGAATCTTGATGGTGATGTAAGTATTTTGAGAGCTGATTTAAAGATGCCCGATGAATTAGTAACACGAACAACGCGCTCTGCGATGAGTTACGAGATTAAAGAGCGATTTTCAAGAATTAGTAATGAAAATGCTGATATATTACAGAATGTAGTACCATCGAGAGATTTTGCTGATTTAATAAATTATGATTTAAGTATAAAATTTGCCGGACAGTTTGTATTAACAATGAGCATAAGTGGCTCTCAGCTTATAGCTTACATAGGTACTCAAGATAGGGATATCCCTATTCGATATGTTAAACTCCGTGATGAAACTGAACCGAGACTGTTTGGTGAAATTAATGTTAAGGAAGGCTCTATGTTGAAATTATACAAAGTATTTTCAACCAGCGGAAATGTATATTTCCCAACAGGTTCAGTTATTGACCCAGGACTTAATTTGATTGCGGAATACACCGGAAAAACATTTGTGGGTGGCAGTTCGAGAACATATTTAGTTCGTTTAAATCTCACAGGGACAAAAAATCGTCCAAATATGAGATTTTCTTATTTTATTGATGGAGTTGAACAAACCGGGGATTCCACAACAATAAATGAAAATGCTCTATTTTTACTTATGACCGGGAAAACCAAGCAGCAATTATTCGAAAGCGGTTCTGCAGAATCTGATATTTTCCGTGAGACATTTACTTCACTTTTATCAACAGAAACATCTAAAGCTCTCACAGATTTGCTCAGTGGTACAGAAGTAATCCAGAGTGCGGATATAAATTTTGAAGGTGGTGATTTTCAGACTGCAAGGTTAAAATTAACAGGGCGATTAGTCGGAGATATAAGCTGGGAGTTAGGAGGAACAGTTGCTGACTTTGCAAATAATAATACTTTCAGTATTGATGTACCTCTTGCATCGCTTTTAAATACTAATTTACTGAATATGAATGTACAAGTAAGTACTACAACAAATTTTTCAACTACTAACTCGATTGACCAAAAAAATTGGGAAATTAAAATTAAAGTAGGTGGTAATTGGTGATTTACATCATATAATAGGGGGATTTTTATGTACAAGAATTTAACATTGTTATCTGTTCTGATTCTAATTATTACAATCAAGGCTTTTAGCTCAGAAGGTGATTCAATAAAAATTTATTATTTAGGTGCAGTAGATATATATGGTTATCAGGAAAGAGAAATAATGCAATCTGGTATTAAAATTATTAATTATTCAATACTAAATACTTTGGATTTAAGTAATCCACTGGAATTTCAAAAGATTATACCTTCCGGTAGAATTAGAACAAATTCACGTGGTGAATCAATATTATTTCTAAGAGGAGCAGGTGAGCGTCAACTTGGGCTTTTCTTCGATGGAGTGCCGATTAATATTCCTTGGGACAATAGATTTGATTTATCATTTCTTCCACCTGAAATTGTTGGTAGTGTTATAGTTAATTCAAATGCTACTTCAGCTCTTTTGGGACCAAATGTTCTCGGAGGTGCAGTTAATCTAAATACTTACGAGAGAGCAACAGATGGTTATTCTACAAATATCAAATTGCAAGGCTCTAATGCAGAATCATATTACTTGTCACTTTCCAATTATGGTAAAATTGATAAATTCAACTATATTGCCAATATATCTTATAAGGATTCAAAAGGTGATATATTTTCAAGAAATGCACCAGAAACATTAAATTTTCAGGATAATCAATCGAATTTAAGAACTAATACAGAGAAGCAACAGCTATCGGGATATATTCGTGGAGAATACGATTTTGGTTTTAATAAATCTGGTTTATCTTTTTTGTTTATTAATGCAAATAAAGGGATTGCGCCCGAGACACACCTTGAGAAAGAAAAGACAAGATTTTGGAAATACCCCGAATGGAATCGAATTCTTGTAACATTGAACAGTGAAACTTATTTTTTTGAGCAATTGAGATTAAATAGTACTTTTTGGTTTGATAATTTTTCTCAACAAATTGATTCTTATGATTCAGCTGATTATAGAAGAATTGTCGAAGTACAAAAAGATAAGGATATGACATTTGGAGCCAGATTGGGGCTCGGATATATGATAAATAGAGACCACCGGCTCACATTTGTATTAAATGGCTTATCAACAAATCACAGGGAGCAATTAGATCAAAAACCAGAAACAGAATTTGCACAAAATATTCTTAGTACAGGTTTGCAATATCACGGTAATTTTGGTATTTTCAATTTGCTTGGTGGAGTTTTATATGACTATTCTATAACTCCCAAGACTGGTTTATTTGTTGAAGCTAAAAATTCCTCGCTTGGTGATTTTGCATTATTTCTAAATGCTAATTATTATTTATCTGATAAATTGACAATATTTGGCAATTTCAGTAAAAGAACTCGCTTCCCTACAATGAGAGAGGCATATTCAGGAGCATTAAACCGATTTAAAGTAAATCCAGATCTAAAACCTGAAACAGGTATATTAACTGAACTTGGTTTGAAGGCAGATTTCAAAGAGTTTTATTTTCAGCTTAGTGGGTTCTATAATAATTACGATGATTTGATTGCCCAAAAAAAACTTTCGGCTGCTGAAGACTCGCTCAGAAGAAGAATGCGTGTCAATATAGCTGATGCTTCAATTTCAGGCGTAGAATTGGAATTTGGCTATTATGGAATCGAAAATTTATCTTTACACGGACATTTTACTTTTATGAAAGCTAAAGGTCGGCAAGAGGGTAAAGAATTGGAATATTTGGATAATAAACCTGAAATGTTAAGTGGTTTATTTTTAAATTACAAATTACCTTATAATTTTACCATACAATTAGAATCGGAAGTAATAGGCGTGCAATACGAAACAGATCCAATAAAAACCGATCAATTTGTGAAAATCGATGGTGTTTTCAAATTAAATGGAAGAATAGCTTATAGATTACCAAAGTTTATTGGTATTAACAGTGAAATTTACATCAGAGCCAATAATATATTCGACGCTTATCATGTATTTCAATTAGGGTTACCTGAAAGCGGTAGAACTATATACTTAGGACTAAATTTGAATATATAGTTTATTTAAAAAATATTTTTTGTTTTATACGTTAATCTATTTTAGTGTTATCTAAAATAGATTGCTTTTTTCATTGAAAAATTTTTGGTTCAAAATTATGGAAATGAACGAAATTTTAGAAAGATTACCTCAACATTTAATGGACTTTGTAATAGATCAGCCATATAATGAATATACGGCACAAGATCATGCTGTCTGGCGTTATGTTATGCGTCAAAATGTTAATTATTTGAGCAAAGTCGCTCACGAATCATATGTGGATGGTTTGCGTCAAACTGGAATAAGCATTGAGGAGATACCGCATATGTATGGTATGAATAGGATACTGAAAAAAATAGGCTGGGCAGCAGTGGCTGTTGATGGCTTTATACCGCCTGCGGCCTTTATGGAATTTCAAGCATATAATGTACTTGTAATCGCCGCCGATATCCGTCCTATAGACCAAATTGAATATACACCTGCTCCCGATATTATTCATGAAGCTGCAGGGCATGCACCAATAATTGCAAATTATGAGTATTCACTTTATCTAAAAAGGTTTGGTGAATTAGGAGCTAAAGCGTTTTCATCCAAGAGAGATTATGATTTATACGAGGCAATTCGACATTTATCAATACTGAAAGCCGATCCCTATACTACAGAAACAGAAATCAAACTTGCAGAAAGGCTTGTAAGTCAGATAGAGCATGATATGGGGAAACCATCGGAGATGGCAAAATTGAGAAATTTACATTGGTGGACTGTAGAATATGGTCTAATTGGAGATCTTAATAATCCGAAGATTTATGGTGCTGGTTTACTATCTTCCATTGGTGAAAGTATGAGTTGTCTCAAAGATGATGTATTGAAGTTGCCATATAGTATTGAAGCTGTTGATTACGATTTTGATATAACAACTAAACAACCGCAATTATTTGTCACACCTAATTTTGAACATCTTAATAAAGTTCTTGATGAATTTGCCGATTGTATGGCACTTCGTAAGGGTGGAATCGATGCTATTAACAGGGCAATTGAATCTGGCAATACAGCTACAATTGTTTTGTCATCTGGAATTCAGATATCAGGAACCTTTACTGATGCAATTATTGTTAATAATCAACCAATTTTTATTAGGACAAATTCACCAACAACACTTAATTTCCAAAATATAATGATTGACGGTCATTCAAAAGAATATCATTCTAATGGATATAGTACACCTATAGGTCATGTTAAAAATATTTCTGGTAAATTAGAGAATTTATCTTTGGGTGATCTCGAAGCTAATGGGATCATAGAAGGGAAGCAGGTAATCCTTGAATTTGAATCAGGTATTATTGTTAAAGGTGTCCTAAGAAAAATTACAAGAATTGATGGTAAGAACCTGATTTTAACATTTTCTGAATGTACTGTAACATATCAAAATCAGGTTCTTTTCCGTCCTGAATGGGGTATATATGATATGGCTGTTGGTGTTAGTATTAATTCAGGATTCAATGGACCAGCTGATCCACTTGCTTTTGGTTTAAAATATACTGCTCCAAAAGAGAAAACACACAAAATTGTTCATTCTGAAGAAGCAAAAATACTTCATTCCTACTATGCTAAAGTTAGGGAATTAAGAAATAGTAATAAAATTAACGGTGAATTAAATAATATCTGGAAAACTGTGTCCGATAAATATCAGAATGAATGGCTTCTTATATTGGAATTAGCAGAAATAGCAAACCACAACAAAGATATTGCGCTTTTTAATGATATAAAATCACACTTAGATGAATTAAAAATTCGTAAACAAGAATTTGCCCACTTAATTGATAATGGTCTATCAATTCTGAACGAATTTTGAACCAAACAAAATTTAATTTAGAAAACTGAAAAAAATATCGAACATATTTATTTTTCGGATGTTTCTCAATTAATAATTGAAAAGATACTATAAGTTTTTGTTTTTATTATAAGATATTCTTAAATTTGTAATCTTGTAAAAGTTTATTAACAATAATAACGGAATAATTATGACAAAAGCAGATATTGTTGATGAAATAGCAAAAGCAACAGGATTAACTAAAATCGAGACAAAAGCCGTAGTCGACGGTGTATTTTCAAGCATAATATCAGCCATAGCTAGTGGAAAGAGAATCGAGTTACGTGGTTTCGGTGTATTTAAATACAAAAGCCGTAAACCAAGAATGGCTCGTAATCCAAAAACAGGCGAGCTTGTGCCATTAGAGAAAAGGTATGTCCCCGTATTTAAGCCCTCACCGGAATTTTTAAACAAAGTTAATGAATCTTTAAAACCTCAATTGGAAGAGCAAATCATAGACAAGCAATAAAAATGTTAATTAATTAAGGAAGGGTTATATTAATGCCTTGCGGTAGAAAAAGAAAGCGCCATAAAATGGCAACTCATAAAAGAAAAAAAAGATTACGAAAGAATCGCCATAAGAAAAAGAACAGATAGCTTTTTCTTTATCTTGTAAATTGTAAACCTTCTCTTGAATAACTTTACATTCGGGGAAGGTTTTTTATTTATCCTTAAAAAAATATTATATTTTAATTATTTTTGCATACAATTTAGAAATTGGGGCAAATTAAAAATTAAAGTATTAGATAGATAATGCCAAAAAATGAACAATGGGGTACACGTGTCGGCTTAATTTTGGCAATGGCTGGTAACGCTGTAGGCCTTGGTAATTTTTTAAGATTTCCTGTACAAGCTGTTCAAAATGGTGGTGGTGCATTCATAATTCCTTATCTTGTTTGTTTTTTGTTAATGGGTATTCCACTACTGTGGGTAGAATGGACTATTGGTCGCTATGGTGGCTCCCACGGTAACCATTCAACTCCTTTCATTCTTGATAAAATGGGGAAAAAATTCTTCTGGAAGTATATTGGCGTTTTTGGGATTTTTTCGAATATAGCAATCGCAGCATATTACTGCTACATTGAAAGCTGGACTATGTCCTATGTTTATCATTCATTAATCGGCACTTTCAGAGGTATGGATCAAAGTCAGGTAGCTGGATTTTTTTCTGATTATTTAGATGTATTTACATCTACGACTGGAATACCCTACGAAGCAATTATATTTTACATTATATGTCTTGCCCTAAATACATGGATATTAAGTAGAGGTCTGAACGCAGGAGTTGAAAAAACTGCGATAATAGCAATGCCATTGCTAATACTTTTTGGTATATTCCTTGCAATTCAAGGTGTAACATTAACTTCTGGTAGCAGAGGAGCTGTTTTTGATGGTACAGTAGGATTGAATTTTCTATGGACACCTGAATTCGATTCACTTCTCAATCCTAAGGTCTGGTTAGCAGCAGCTGGTCAGATATTTTTCACTCTATCAGTTGGGATGGGCTCAATACAATGTTATGCTTCTTATGTTAAATCTCGTAAAGATATAGCTTTGAATGCAATGTCAGCCGGTTGGATTAATGAATTTGTCGAAGTGGTAATAGGTAGCTGTGTCATCATACCTATTTCTATAGGGTATCTCGGAATAGATAAAGTCATTGAATTAACCACAACTGGGGGATTAGGTTTAGGTTTTCGTACCTTACCATTTTTATTCCAACAGTGGGGCGATCTTTTAGCTGTTTTGGCTGGTGTTTCATTTTTTGGCTTGCTTTTCTTTGCTGGGATTACCTCATCGCTAGCTATGGGTACTCCTCTTATGGGATTTTTGCAAGATGAGTTTAAATTCAATCGGCAAAAGTCTGCGTTGATTTTTGGAGCTATCATCTTTTTAATGGGCATGCCAACGGTAATATTTTTTAACGAGGGAGTATTCGATGAATATGATTACTGGGCTGGTACTGTTTCACTTGTAGTTTTTGCACTTTTCGAAGCTATTTTGTTTGCCTGGGTATTTGGAATTGATAAAGGCTGGAAAGAGTTAAATAAAGGGGCTGAAATTAAAGTACCTTACGTATATAAATTCATAATAAAGTACATTACTCCATTATTACTTGCTATTGTATTTATCGGCGCCACAATCAGACCTGAGAATGATGACTGGTCAAAGCTCAGTTTTTCAGGATGGGAATTACATAACGAAAGCATTATCGGGCAATTAATACATAAGGGAATAAAATATAATAATACTTATTTTTCTGATTATTTCAAGTCTGAAGTTGATGGAGTAGTTGATTCTGTCTACCATTTCAAAGGGCGAGATTACATCCTTATTTCTTATATAGATGAAAAAGGGCTTACGCACACAGTATCATATAATTACTCCGGCAATGAACTTACCGTTAATCTAGGACAAATTGTCAATGCCGGTGATATAATTTTCAAGGGGTTTGTTATTAATCGGATATTTTACATTGATATGGCAAGATTACTGCTATTAACAATGTTTATATCTATTAGTGTTTTGGTTTATATTGCAGCAAAAAAGCGTAAACAAGAAAAGGAAAATAAATGAAAGTTGAGTCACTTGTATTTATGTTAATCACTTTTGCTGTAATTACCTTAATTACGGTATCACTATTTATTAAAGTTTTAAAAAATAATAAAAATTCAGATGAAATTTCTGAAGAAGAGCAATAATGGTTAAAAAAACAAAGATTAGAACACGAAATAAAAAATCAGAGAATCCTAATCAGATTGATACAGGAGATCAAGCAGTACGAATCAATAAGTATATAGCTGATGCTGGGATTTGCTCGAGGAGAAAAGCAGATGAATTAATTCATCACGGTGAAGTTACTATTAACGATAATCTTGTCATTGAGCCAGGTACGAAAGTTTTACCTGGAGATATTGTCAAGGTAAAGGGCAATATAGTAGCATCAAATCGACATTACGAATATATATTACTTAATAAACCGAAAGATTATATAACAACAACAAATGATGAAAAAGGGCGTAAAACAGTCTTAGATTTAGTCCGAAAAAAAGTAAGATTATTTCCAGTTGGACGACTCGACAGAAATACAACTGGAGTATTGCTTTTGACAAATGATGGGGAATTAGCTTATCGTCTTACTCATCCTAAGTATCAAATTGAAAGAGTTTACAATGTAGCACTTGATAAAAAATTAAATTCTAATGATGCCAAAAAAATTGCAGAAGGTATAACTATCGAAGGAGAAAGCTATTCACCTTGTTCAATTTTAATTGATCCCAAAGATAGTCATAAAGTAACTGTAATTTTGACTGAGGGTAAGAATAGGGAGCTTCATAAGGTCTTCGCTGAATTAGGCTATAGTATATTGAGGCTAAATCGAATAATGTATGCTAATTTGACTACAAGAGGTTTGCGAAGAGGGGAATACAGGCATTTAACAAAAAAAGAATTAAGTGAATTAAAAAAATTAGTAAAATTGTAAAATTTTATTATAAAAAGGCATAATAACATGATGAATTTGATTTACTTACTAATCATAATTTCATTTCTTTTCAGCAATGAAGGATTAATAGCTCAAGATAATGCTTTGCAAAGATACATGTTAAAAAATATTATATCACTTGAACAAAATAGTATTCCAGAAGAGTTATTACAACAGTCGAACATATTTTTCAGCAAATTAATTCGCAATCAAATTGATTCAGCCTATGATGCACTGTTAAAAGATAGTCCTCTTGCTAATAAGAAAGAGCAAATATCGAAATTAAAAACAGAAACGTATCGTTCAATAGAATTGTATGGTGCAATGACAGGTTATGAAATTGTAAGATCTGAACTTGTCTCATCATCATTACTAAAAATAAGCTATATTGCTTTACATACGAGATATCCAATGAGATGGATGATAACATTTTACAAATCAAAGGAACTGGGTTGGATAATAATAAATATAAAATTTGATGATAATGTTGAATTTTTCTTTTCAGACGAGTAATTTTCTTTAACAACATAGGAGGAATTATGGACGAGAAACGCAGAAATATAATACTTAATACAGGAATAATTGGTTCGGCAATGATATTGGGTACAAATATAATAACACCGAAGGCGTCTGCTAATCCACAAAATCAAGGACAAATCGGTAAACATCAGCTACCACCATTGCCTTACCCGACAAATGCATTAGAACCTTACATAGATGCTCGCACTTTAGAATTGCATCACGGTAAGCATCATAAAGCTTATGTTGATGGGTTAAACAAAGCAGAATTAGAATTAGAAAAAGCCCGTGAAAACAATGATTTTTCACTTATTCAACACTGGTCAAAACAGGCTGCATTTCATGGTGCTGGAGCTTATTTGCATGGATTATATTGGGAGTCAATGTCGCCAAATGGTGGAGGCATACCTTCCGATAAATTGGGCAATTTAATTGAAAAAAGTTTCGGTAGTATAAATTCGTTCAAAGCACACTTTGCAGCAGCAGCTAAAGCTGTCGAAGCGAGTGGCTGGGCTTTGCTTGCCTATAGATATAGCGATAAAAGTCTTTACATTTTTCAGGTTGAAAATCATCAAAAATTATCACCTTGGAATGTAGCTCCAATTATGTGTATTGATGTTTGGGAACATGCTTATTATCTAAAATATCAAAATAAACGGGCTGACTATGTAGATGGTTTTTGGAATGTAATTAATTGGAAAGGTATTGAAAACAAACTAAATAACATCATTAAAGAAGGCTAAAAAACTTCAATATAGGAAGTAGAAAAATTCACCTTACGGTGAATTTTTCTTTTTATAATGGTCTTGATTTAATTAAAGATCAATTATAAACGTCATAGTCAAAAGTTACTTTTTAATAGCGTCGGATATTATAATGACATTTCTGAATCCTTTAGTATTATTAGGTTTGATTGCTGGTGCTATTCCAATAATTTTACATCTTTTGAATTTAAGAAAACTTAAAACAATTGAGTTTTCTTCACTTAAATTTTTAAAAGAATTACAGAAAACTAAAATCAGAAAACTAAAATTAAAGCAGATTTTATTGCTTATTTTACGAACATTATTAATTGTTTTCACAGTTTTGGCTTTTTCTCGCCCAACTATTGAAGGTTCTTTACCGGGATTTGAGACATTTGCTAAAACGAGTGTGGCTATATTAATTGATAATTCGTTTAGTATGGATGTTTCAGATGAATGGGGTAATAGATTCAATCAATCTAAAACCATTGGCAATGAGATTCTCAACTTGCTTAAAGAAGGCGATGAGGTTGTTATCATACCAATGGCTTCGAAAGAAATTGCTCGAGTAAAAGGTTTAACAAAAAGTATTAACTTAGCACGAGAAGATCTAAATAAAATTAAAATAGAAATAGCAAAAGCCGATTTAGTTAATTCGCTTAATTTAGCAGAAATAGCCTTTGAATCTGCAGCAAATATAAACCACGAAATATTTGTAATCACAGATTGTCAACCGAATATATTATTCAATGAGGAATTGGATAGTTTGAATTTATTCAAAAAGAAAACACCAATATATATAATACCTATTGGATTGAATTCCAGAGCTGATATACAAAACATATCAGTGGATTCGATAAACCTCATTACTCGAATGTTTCAAGTAAATAAACCGATAGAGTTGGAAGTTAAATTTAAAAATCATTCAATGCAAAATATCAATGGTATAATAGCGGGTTTAATATTTAATAATCAACGTGTAACCCAGAGAACTTTTAATATTGAATCTGGACGAACTAAAAACATTGCTTTTACAGCAGTTCCGAATAAAACTGGTTTGTTTACTGCTTATATTGAAGTTGAAAGTGATGCATTAGATTATGATAATAGGCGTTATTTCAGTTTTTATATACCAAGTATTCCTAAAGTATTATTGACAGGCAATAGAGCATCAACTCAATATATTATATATGCATTAGCTGGTGCAGGTATTAATATAAATGAGTTTGTAGATTTGTTCAACCCTGAAAATCTATCCTCTGTTGATTTCAACAAATATGATGTTGTTGTTTGTACAGAAGGGAATTATCGTCAAAGTGATTTATTGAGGTTATATCAGTTTATTGCAAATGGTGGTTCTGCTTTATTATTTGCAAATACAGAAGATATAGGAGATAATTATTCACAATTTCTAGCGAATTTAGGAGTTGAAGTTTCAAACATAAAATACTTTAGTTCTTCACAGCCAGCCTATTTGACATCTCTTGACAAGATGCATCCAATATTTGAAGGAGTATTCAAAGGAACGACTGATAAAACCAATATAAGCGAGAATATTGAGATTTTCAAGGCTAAACCAGCAAAAAGCGGTCAATTTATAATCGAAATGCCAGGTGGAGCTTTTTTCACTGAAATTAGAAAAGATAATGGAAGAGTTTATTATTGTGCTGTCTCACCGGTAATGGATTGGAGTAGGTTCCCTATTACAGGTCTATTTCCAACACTTATTTATCGTTCAGTTATGCATTTATCAGCTACAGAAAATATTGCAGTAAATGCATTGCCAATGCAAAAAATTAATATTGTATTACCGATAAAGCTTGCTATTGGTAATGCTTATAAGGTGTTGGATCCAAGTGGGGTTGAATTTTTTAGTGAGGCACTAAAATTACCAAGTGGTTATGTGCTTAGCTTGGATGAGTTAAGAAATACCGGAGTTTACTCTGTTTATAATCAAAATGACAGGCTTGTTTCTCTTGTTAATGTTAACCATTCACCAGATGAGTCTGAGATTAGTCCCTTGAAGGAGTCTGAGTTTATCTCTTTACTAAAGTCAAAAATCGGTGAGCACAACATAGTAAGATTTCTAAAAAATACACAAAATGTTTCGAAGGATATTTCCCGTGCGAGATTAGGTACTGAATTATGGAAAATATTTCTTATTCTTGCAATATTATGCATGATTGGAGAGATGATAGTTGCAAGAGTAACGAAAAATGAAGCTTTGGGAAGTACTTAAAGACACATTATATTAATATTGGTATGTAATTTGTTAACTTAAATGTAATGCATATACTCTAACGATTAGTAATGCATATACTCTAACGATTAAAAAATAAACTTAGTGAAATACGTCTTGAAATTAGTAAACAGCCTAAAACAATAAAGATGCGTAGAATATTCCATATCATATTTTCAATGATTGCTTTGACCGCAATCTCCTGTATGAATTGGGAAAATTTTATAACCTATTATAATACATATTATAATACCGAAAGAATAATTAATGAGGTAGAGAACGAATTCGAATATCAGAACGAAAAAAAAAGAATAACACCACGACAGCTAATTCCCAGAACAGAAATATTTTATGATAAAAAAGATGCATTGGGACCTCCGGATTTTATGCGTGATTTTATTGTATCACAGCAGAAACGTCAACCAGTTAAGAGAAAATTAGATTCAATTGAAATTAAAGGTTCAAAAATATTAGCACATCGGTCTAAGAGTAAATTTGTTGAGGGGACACTATTTTTAATGGCAAAAGCATATTTTTATGATAATGCTTGGCTCAATTCTCAAATCAAAACAAGCGAATTAATTGATAGATATCCGGATGGCGAATGGTCGCCAGATGCACATTTGCTGATGGCAAAAAATTACCTTATACAAAGGAAATTTTATGAAGGTAAACTTGTATTATCACGAACTGTTGATATAGCCTGGCACAAAGAAAGATACGATATACTTTCTGAAGCATTTAGATTAGAAGCTGAATTATCATTATATCAAGATGATATTGAAGGTGCTTACAGACCATATTTGCAAGCCATAGCACAATCCAGCGATAATAATTTAAGAGCTAAATGGCAGTTTGAATTAGCTGCTATTTTATTCCGTGCCGCTAAATTTGAACGTGCTGAGATAGAATTTGCTAAAGTTTTCCGTTTCAGTCCTGATTATATAACAAGATTTGAAGCTAAGCTTTACAGAGCTAGTTCATTAGCAAGAATTGGTAAATTCGAAGAAGCAGAAAAATTATTAGATGAACTTGAAAGAGATAGAAAATTCGAAGAATGGTCTGTTTATGTTTTAGCAGAGCGAATGAATTTAGTTAGGCTTCAAAATGATATGAGCAAATTTAAAATTTATGAGAAAATAGCTGATTCGGCTTATGCTAATCATCCTGCTTTAATGACAACTTACTATGAACTTGGGATGAAATATTTTAAAGATAAGGACTATTCAACCGCACGTATGTATTTTGCCCGCTCTAAAGGCACACGATCACCAGTTTTTGAATCATCACTGAGATTATATTTTCTTATTAATGATTTGGAATCCAGAAAAAACAAATTATCAACAACATTATTATCGCTGAGCCGCGGAGAAGAAGTGGTTGACTCAACTGGATTTATTGTGGCACTTGAGCTATTCGAGGTAGGGCGAATACATGAACAGTTGGGAAATCTGGATTCGGCAAGATATTATTATGAGCTTGCTGTCAAAATGAGTCCAATAGAAAGGGATGAATCAGCCCGCTATTTATATGTATATGCACTAAGTTTGAAAGAACTCGACCCAATAAAATCCGATTCATTACTCGATTTAATAGCTCACAATTATCCATTTACTGAGTATGGCAAAGAAGCAATTAAGTACCATGGTTATACTACTGAATTTGTAATAGATTCGGTTGCTGAATTATATCAATCGGGCGATAGATTCCGTCGAACAGGACAATATAATTATGCAATTGATCAATTTAAGCAATTGTATTATAAATATCCTGATTCTAAATATGCCCCTAAATCTATTTATACTATTGGGTGGATATATGAAAATAATTTACAACAGCCAGATTCTGCTTTGATATACTATCAGATTTTATTAAAATATTATCCACATACTGAATATGCTGGGGATGTACGATTGAGTGTAGCTTATTTATTGGCTTTGCGGAGTGGAGAGGAACTACCCGATTCGCTCAAACCAAAGGTTGTAATAAAACAAACAAAAGGCGATCCCGGGGTATTTAAGACAATTGAGAAAGTAAAAGAGAAGGAACAACAATCTCTCACTCCTGAGAATCTTCTTCAAGCTCCAGGTAAATTTTTCGAGGGTATTAAAGAAAGCATAAGTAAACCACTTGAAAGTATAAAAGAATTTAAATTACCCGAAAATCCATTCGACTTACTCAAATCCGAGGAGAAAAAATCCAGCGAAGAAAATATTGAAGAAACCACTAATCAACCGATAAAACCCGAGGATAAAGATTAATCTCATTATTTTAAAAAGTTATAATTTTGTATGAATAATTTTTTATTCATTAGTTTTATTTATGGAAGAATCACATAATCGTAAGAATAAATTATCAAATATTAAAAGGCCAAGTCCATTAAGCTTGCTACAAAGCAAAGTCAAGGAGTTGGAACACCAGCTGACCTGGTATAAATCATTTTTTGAGAATGCAACAGATGCAGTTTTTATAATACAGCCCGAAACATGGTGCGTTTTAGATGCCAATGAATATGCTGCAACTTTATTGGGATTATCAAGAGATGAACTATTGGGAACCAAGTTACCACAATTCAGACGCATATTTAAATTATTAAAAAAATCTAATTCACCGATGATATTAAGCGAATTATCGCTTGATACGCCCAATAATTCTGGGCTTGTGCTTGAAGTAAGTGCCAGATTTGTTGAATACGAAGGGCAAAAACTTATTCAGGCTATAGCTCGTGATGTAGGTGAGCAATATGCACTAACTGATAAATTGGTTCAGGCTGATAAATTGGTACTTTTAGGTCAGTTGTCAGCTGGTATTGCCCATGAAATAAGGAATCCATTAGCTGCTGTCAATCTGAACTTACAGGTTCTACAAAGAAAAATTTCACCGGAACGCCCTGAATATGGATATGTAATTACAGCCTTGCAAGGAGTCGAAAGAATTTCAAAAATTGTGGACTTAACATTGAATTTTTCAAGACAAGCAATTCCTGATATACAAGGGTTGGATATAAATGCTCTTCTGCAAAGTACACTTGAACTTATCAGTACAGTTATAAAGAAAAAAGATATAACGGTCGAGTTGAAATTTGATGAAAAACTACCATTAGCATCTGCTGATGCAAAGCAAATTCAGCAAGTTTTTATAAATCTTTTAACAAATGCAGCCGATGCCATAATTGATAAAGGTAAAATCACGATTAAAACTTATACTGAAAAGGTTCATCGCAACAAAGGAGAATATATTGTTATATCAATTAGGGATACTGGCATTGGCATACCTGCTGAGGATTTACCTAAAATATTCAATCCGTTCTTTACCCGCAAAGCTGAAGGAACGGGTTTGGGCTTACCTATAACACAGAGAATTCTGCATAATCACAATGGGGTTATTGATGTAGAAAGCAGGGTCGGTGTTGGGACAGTATTTTACATTAAACTGCCTGTTCCGAACGAAAAATAATTCATTATAAGAAAAGTGTTTTATGATTGGTAATTATTAATTAATTTTATAATATTAGCCATTTTAATATTTACATAACACATCAAACAAAATAAATGGGCAAACAAAACTATACAATTGTTGTAATAGAGGATGATCCACTCGTCAATCGCACTGTTGAAGGTATATTAGCTGATAAATATAATCGTGTGATAACTTATACCGATCCTCAACGGGCATTGGATGAGCTACATATTTTAAGCCCCGATCTGATTTTACTTGATATTTTTCTCGGTCATTTCAACGGACTTGATATTTTGGAAATGCTCCGCAAACAGGGCTATACCATGCCAGTAATAATGATGACTGCCTTTTCGGATATCAAAATGGCTGTCCGGGCTATGAAACTCGGAGCTGAGGATTTTATAGTAAAACCGCTTGATCTTGAACAGCTCGAAGTTTCTGTCGAAAGAACACTACAAAACTATGACCTTCGTAGGCAGGTTGATATATTATCAGAACAATTAAAACAAGAGCAACCAAGCGAGATATTAGGAAATTCTGAAGGTATGCAAAAGGCACTTGAACTTGCAAAAATTGTTGCTGCAGTACCTGATACAACAGTTCTAATTGGAGGTGAATCTGGTACAGGTAAAGAATTGCTGGGGCGTTTCATACATATGAACTCACCAAGAGCCAAAGGACCATTTGTTACGATTAACTGTGGTGCAATACCAAGAGAGTTGGCCGAAAATGAATTATTTGGCTATGAGAGAGGTGCATTTACAGGTGCTACTGAAAAAATCAAACCAGGTAAATTCGAACAAGCTCATCACGGTACAATTCTTTTCGATGAAATTGCTGAATTGAGTCTTGATTTGCAAGTGAAACTTCTAAGAGTTCTTCAAGAAAAGAGTTTCTATCGATTAGGTGGAACTAAAGAAATTACTGTTGATGTACGTGTTATTGCATCTACAAATCGAGATCTCGAGAAACTTGTTGAGGAAGAAAAGTTCAGAGAAGATTTATATTATAGACTAAACGTTGCAAGAATTCATTTACCGCCACTGCGAGAGCGAGGTAATGATATTGTACTTTTAGCAACTGCGTTTGTTAAGGAATTCAACAAAAAATTCGCAAAGAATGTATCGGGTTTTACAGCCGAAGCCGTTGAATTGATGAAAAGTTATCCTTGGAAAGGAAATGTTAGAGAGCTTAGAAATTGCATTGAGAGAGTTATGCTATTGGAGACAGGGGATATAATAACAAAAGAATCCTTAAGTTTTTTAAGAGCTTCAATGACACCAGTTATTGGAACAGCAAAGCAGCCAGTGGAAATAAAGGATGGCCAGCATTACCTGCAAATATCCAAAACAGGAGTACCTATGGCAAATGTAATCAAAGACTTAATTATTCAAACATTAAAAATTACAAATGGCAATCAAATTAAAGCTGCTAAATTGCTTGGTATCTCGAGAGCTAAATTGAGATATAGAATTGAACAGCTTGGGATAAACATATCAGGGAAAAATATTTCATAAAAAGACAATTCTTTTTATTACTATTAATTAAGGGCACAATTATTGCATATATGACTATTGATATTATACTTTTTTGGTTTTATTTATGGACAAAAATCCCAATATATCAGAAGAATTTGAAGATCCTTTTGGTGAAACATTCGATAAAGAAGATGTAGTTGAATCCATATCCGAAATCGAAAAATTAGCAAATGAAAGATCAACAACTAAAGATTTTTCTGAGAAATACAAACCCAGAAACAAAGAAATACAAAAATTTATTGAAAGAGATAATATAGAAGAAATAAATGATGCGGAATTTAAAGTATTTTCCGAAGTTCATCAAAATTTTGAATTCAAAGATTTCCTTGAACTTCCTAAAATATCCGGCATAAAATTAAGGACTCCGGAGGGGAATTATTATCCAAGAGAAATTATTGAGGAAAGAAAGCAAAAAGTTGTAATAAGTGATAATATTATCGATGAACATAAAAGAACAACAATTCTTACAGATTATGATAGCGATGGTAATATTACCTCAATAGAAGTTATTTGTAGATGTGGAGAAAAAACTATTATCCATTTAGAATTTGAAAAAGATAGTGAAAATGAATCACTAAAACAATTATCAGATAAAAATATAAAGCAAGCTGATTAATACTCAATCTGAGTATGTAGAGCAATTTCCTCAAGTATAGAACTAACTCTTAAGCAATCATCAATATCGCCTTCATAAACACAACTTTTGCCTTTGTTATGCACTTCCCAGGTCAATTCTTCAGCTCTTGCTCGTGAACAGTTAATGGCTTTAATTAGTTGATTGATTACCTCTTCAAAAGTGTGCCAATCATCATTGAATAAAATTACTTTAGCTGCATAAGTAGTGCCATCAACGACTTCCACATCTGGTACTTCAGTTTCTTGGGGCATTGCAAGCGAATTGATTGGGCGATGTAACAGCATCTCTATCATTATGTTATTGTTTTCAATATTGATTAACCTCAATCAAATTATGACTAATTTAATAAAATTTTAGTGAAATTGGAATGTTTAATTCTATCGGGTTATAAATATCAAAATTCTTTTTTAAAATGAATATGTTTTGTAATTTGACAAAATTATTTTTGAAATTCTGGCAATTTTAATTGAAAATATACTGGTGTTTGGGTTACTAACTGGTAAATATTATGCATAATTTGATTGTGCTTGTTCCATTAATGCCACTTATTGGTTTTTTGATTTCTGGCCTCTTTGGTAAATATCTCAAAAATGAAACTTTAATTGGTGTAATTGGAAGTGGTGTAGTATTTGTGTCATTAATTGTCACTTCAATTATATTCGTGAATTTATTATCTAATCCTATTGAAAGTCCTATTGTAATAACTGTTTATGAATGGATTTCAGCCGGTAGTTTTTCAGCATCAATATCATATCAAATAGATAATCTCTCAATTTTGTATTCATTAATAGTAACAGGCGTTGGATTTTTAATACATGTTTATTCAATTGGCTATATGCACGGAGATAGGAGTTTTTATAGATTTTTTGCCTATCTGAATCTTTTTATTTTTATGATGTTGAATTTAGTTCTATCGAGCAATTTACTGCTTACTTTTTTAGGATGGGAAGGTGTTGGAGTATGTTCCTATCTCTTAATCGGCTTTTGGTATGATAGAAAGTTTGAAGGTACTCGTATAGTTTGGACTGGTGATGCTGCGAATAAAGCGTTCATAGTTAACCGGATTGGTGATTTTGGTTTTTTAATTGCAATGTTCTTAGTTTTCTTAAATTTTGGAACGCTCGAATATACAGGTTATTTAAATCAACTTTCTGATAACAGTTCTGCTTTTTATGGAACCGGTCTAATAGCTGCAATAGCATTATTAATGTTTTTAGGATGTACTGGTAAATCTGCACAAATACCACTTGCAGTTTGGTTACCTGATGCTATGGCAGGTCCAACTCCTGTGTCTGCATTAATACACGCAGCAACAATGGTAACAGCTGGTATATACCTTGTTGCCCGGAATTCGGTATTATTTAGTTTAGCACCTGTAGCTATGGAAGTTGTTGCAATTATCGGTGCATTCACTGCACTTTTTGCTGCTTCCATTGGAATCGTTCAGAATGATTTTAAGAAAGTTCTGGCTTATTCGACGGTTAGTCAACTTGGGTATATGTTTCTTGCTCTTGGTGTAGGTGCATTTACTGCCGGTGTGTTCCACGTTATGACACATGCTTTCTTTAAGGGACTTTTGTTCTTAGCTGCTGGTGCAGTTATTCATAGTATGCATGAAGAACAAGATATAAAAAAAATGGGCGGTCTTTCAAAGTATATGCCTACAACATATAAAACATTTCTTGTAGCAACTCTAGCTATAGCTGGAATACCATTTTTTGCAGGATTTTTCTCCAAAGATGAAATTTTATGGTATGCTTTCAGTGAAGGGAACATTTGGCTTTGGTTGATTGGTGCCGTGACGGCATTATTTACAGCATTTTATATGACTCGCTTGCTTATGCTCGTATTCCATAGTAAGGAAAGATTCGACCACCATAAAATTCATCCACATGAAGCACCAAAGGTAATGACTATTCCATTAATAATTTTGGCTTTTCTCTCAGCTTTCGGAGGATTCTTAGGTGTACCATATGTTTTAGGCTTTTGGTTCAGTGAGCATCCAAACTGGATTGAAAATTGGCTGCACCCTGTTTTTCAACAGGCTAATATTATTTTGGAGCGTCCGGAACATCATGCTTTACACATTGAAGAATATTTTTTGATGATTGTTTCAGTAATTCTGGCAATAATTGGAATTTCAACAGCATATAACTGGTATAAATCAGGTTGGGAAAAACCCAAGTTACTTGTAGAAAAATTTAAAGGTATATATACATTACTATTTAAAAAATATCTACTCGACGAATTTTATTTTAAAGTGATAATTGACCCCATTTATAATTTATCAGCTGGTATTTTATGGAAAATTGCTGATGCAAAGATTATTGATGGCTTTGTAAATGGATTGGCAAAGGTTACCATTGAATTCGGTGAAATAATTAGAAAAATGCAATCAGGAATTGCTCAAAACTATGCTTTAATTATGGTTTTAGGAATTATCGTTATTATTTCATTTTTACTTTTATCTGTTTAATTGATCAATTTGAATATACAGGAGTAGAAATTGTTTATGATTCCATTTTTATTGACTTTATTTTTACCATTATTAAGTTCTATTTTATTATTATTCGTGCCACGCGAAAAAACACAAGCAATTAAAATTTCAAGTCTTGTATTTTCATTATTGACTTTTGCTATATCATTAGTACTTTTTTTTAATTTCGACCACAGTAATGGCGGCTTTCAATTTGTAATAAATACAGTATGGATAAAATCATTAGATGCTGGCTTCCGTATCGGTTTGGATGGTATGTCGCTTATGCTAGTAATGTTGACGACATTTATATCCCCAATTGCTTTGCTAGCCTCATTTGATTCCATTAAAAAAAGAGAAAAAGAATACTACATAATGTATATGTTGCTTCAATTTGGAATGACAGGGGTTTTTGTTGCTCTTGATTTATTCCTTTTTTATATTTTTTGGGAAATAATTCTGATCCCAATGTATTTTATCATCGGGCTTTGGGGTGGAAAGAATAGAATTTATGCAGCTGTTAAATTTTTTATATTCACTGTCGTTGGTTCACTTTTTATGTTGCTTGCTGTTGTATGGCTTGCGTATTATACTGGAAGTTATATTTTAATAAGTAATCCACAAATTTTATTGCAAAATCCCGATTTACTGAAATATTACCCTGAATTATCAACAGATAGCTTATCATTGCCAACTTTTACAACTAATTTCCTGTTGATAAGAGAAGCTTCTGTTTTAATCCCATTTGATATACAAAAATGGCTTTTTTTAGCTTTTGCATTATCCTTTTGCATAAAAGTACCTTTATTTCCATTGCATACATGGCTTGCCGATGCTCATACTGAAGCACCAACACCGGGGTCTGTAATATTAGCCGGTATATTGCTAAAAATGGGGACGTATGGTTTAATTAGATTTAACTTAGATCTATTCCCGAATGCTGCGTTCGAATATGCGTCAATAATCTCCTGGCTTGCTGTGATTGGCATAGTCTATGGTGCTTTGGTAGCAATGGTACAAACAGATGTTAAGAGATTGGTTGCTTTTTCTTCTGTGAGTCATCTTGGCTTTGTAGTTTTAGGAATATTTTCGATGACAAATGAAGGCATACAGGGAGCAATAATACAAATGATAAATCATGGACTTTCAACAGGGATGCTATTTCTTTGTGTAGGTATAATATATGAACGCCGTCATACTCGGGATATAATAGAGTTTGGCGGATTAGCAAGAGTTATGCCTGCTTTTACTGTTTTCTTTGCTATTGCTATGCTTGCATCTGTTGGTTTACCTGGATTGAATGGATTTGTTGGTGAGTACTTAACTTTACTTGGTGCTTTTATATCGCCTGTACTTGATTCATATTTATATACTATTATCGGTGCTACGGGTGTCATATTTGCTGCATGTTATCTTTTGTTAATGTTCCAAAAAGTTATGTTTGGTGAAATTACTAATCCGCTAAATCAGAATTTATCCGATATCACAAAAAGAGAATGGGTTACATTGGTACCAATTGTAATATTTATTGTATGGATTGGAATTTATCCAAGGACCTTTCTATCGGTATCGGAAAGCTCAACTCGCGAATTAGTTATAAAACTCGAGAATATCAGAGAAGGCAAAGCTATGGAATTTCCAATATTAAGAGAAGCAAAATTGAATAATGATATATCTGATAAATAAAGTTTGATTAATCAGGAATTAATGCTATATGCAGGAATGGATTTTAAGTTTACCGTTGATTCTAATATCCGGATTTGCAATAATCGCAATGTTATTAATTGTGTTCATTGGCAGACGTAATGCTCCGATTATGTATTTATCATTATTTGCTCTCATTACTACTGCATTATCATCTCTTTACACGCTTTCAATTCCAAATGAGATAATAAAATCATCAGTCAATCCAGATTCAATCTTCGCAAATATGTTAATTTATGGTAATTATAGTGCATTTTTTGATATTATTTTCTGTTTAGCTGGAGTATTAACAATTTTAGCATCACAAAATTATCTTCACCAAGAGGAATACGAACATAAGGAATATTATGTTCTAATCCTTTATGCTGTAGCCGGAATGATGTTCATTTCACATTCTAATAATCTGTTGATGCTTTTTATTGGAATTGAAACAATGTCTATAACATTCTATATTTTAGCTGGTTATTTTAGGTTTGAAGAGCGTTCAGTTGAATCATCATTGAAATATTTTTTACTCGGTGCTTTTGCTACCGGCTTTCTAGTTTATGGTATTGCCCTGTTATATGGTGCTACAGGTACACTTGATTTATCCTTAATTAATTCAAAAGTAATTCAGGGGGATATACATTATACATATTTGATTATAGGTTTAGGATTATTATTTATTGGATTAGCTTTCAAAGTGGCAGCATTTCCATTCCATATGTGGGCACCTGATGTTTACGAAGGTGCTCCCACGCCGATAACCGGATTTATGAGTACAGCAGGCAAGGCAGCTGCATTGGTAGCTTTTATTATTATTGCAAAAAATGTTATTGATATAAACTCCATTTATCCTGAGATAGCAATTGGCTCTTCGACGTTGACTATGATAGTTGCTTTTCTTGCTGGAGCAACAATGCTTTTGGGTAATATAGTCGCTCTTGTACAAAAAAGTGTCAAAAGAATGCTTGCCTATTCATCGATTGCTCACGCTGGCTACCTATTGATGGGTATTGTGGCTAATAATCCTCGTGGTTGGGCAGGTATTGCCTTTTATGCAACTGTCTATCTATTTATGCAAATAGGTGCTTTTGTTATTATCGGCATAATCGAGAAAAAATCATTTAAATACCTCAATTTATCTGATTATTCAGGTCTTAGTAAAACAAAACCTGCCCTTGCGGCTTTGATGGCTTTATTTATGTTTTCGCTTGCCGGTATACCACCAATGGCAGGTTTTTTTGGAAAATATTATTTATTTGTCGCAGCAATTGAAGCAGGCTATCTTTGGCTAACAATAATAGCAGTGATTTCTTCAATAATTTCAATGTATTTTTACATTGGATTAATTATTTATATGTATTTCAATGAACCAGCTGATGATAGACCGCAGATAAATGTTGGTCTTTCAAGCATTACACTTGTAATCAGTAGTTTGGGAATATTGTTTTTTGGTATTTTCCCACATTTGTTAATTGATTTTGCAAGTAAGTTGTTTTAGTAATTAACTATGTTCGGCTAACCATCTTTCAGCATCAATTGCTGCTGCACAACCCGATCCAGCTGCAGTTACAGCTTGTCTGTAAACTTTATCCTGCACATCTCCGCAGGCAAATACGCCGGGAACATTTGTAAAAGTTGACTTACCTTTGGTAATTATATATCCGTCATTATCGGTTTCAATCCAATTTTTAAAAATTTCGGAGTTTGGTGTATGACCAATTGCTAGGAATACACCATCTGCTTGATGATAAGTAATTTCGCCTGTCTTTACATTTTTTATGTTTATGCCTGTTAAAGTAGGGAAACCATTTATTTCTGTACCTAGGAATTCATCAATTACCGAATCCAAGATAAAACTGATTTTAGGATTCTTTCTTGCTCTTTCAAGCATTATTATGGAAGCTCGAAATTCCTGACGTCTATGAATTATTGTAACAGATTTGCCGAAATTAGTTAAATATAACGCTTCTTCCATTGCAGTATCACCGCCACCGACAACAAATATTGTTTTGTTTTTATAGAAGAATCCATCGCAGGTAGCACAAGCTGAAATTCCACGTCCCCAGTAAATATTGTGACCTTTAGTTCCTTCCAATGTTTTAGCAGTAGCACCAGTAGCAATAATCACAGCATCAGCAGTATATTCTTTATCAGAGTCGGTCCATAATCTGAATGGCCGTTCAGAAAAGTTGACTTTAGTGACAATTTCGTAAATTGATTTGGCGCCAAATCGGTGAGCCTGACGGCGAAATATTTCCATCATTTCTGGACCGGTTATCCCTTTGTCGAAACCTGGATAGTTTTCGACTTCAGTTGTAATTGTCAATTGACCGCCGGGTTGGAGACCTTCGAATATAACGACGTCTAAATTAGCTCTACTCCCGTATAATGCTGCAGTAAAGCCAGCAGGACCAGAGCCAATAACAATTAGTTTGTGATGTTCAGCCATTTTGTTTCTTTCAATATTGTTAGTGATGTAATTATATTAATGATTTTGCATTTTTCTTTAAACCTTCGAATTTTGCTCTTTTTATAGGACTTTTTTTAAATCTCGTTAGAAATTCATCATAATCCATATTTAGTATCTTATTGATATCCAAGTTCGTTTCACCATATCTTGGTTTAAATGATTGATTATTTTGGACAAATTTTAGTTTGCTATTCCATGGGCATACTTCCTGACAGATATCACAGCCAAAAATCCAACCAGAAAGTTTTTGACTGATTTCAGCAGGGATTATTTTATCTGGTTTTGCTTCAATAGTCCAATAAGATATGCATTTATTTGAATCAACAACTTTTGGCTTTACTATTGCACCTGTTGGGCAAGCCTCGATGCACCTTGTACAGGTGCCACAATAATCTTTGATGGGATTATCGGGTTCAAGTATAAGAGTTGTTATTATTACTCCCAGAAATATGTAAGAGCCATATTTTTTTGTTAAAATGAGACTATTTTTACCTTGCCATCCAATACCTGAACGAGCTGCCCAGATTTTCTCCAAAACAGGACCTGTATCAACATAAGAACGTGTTTGAATATCGGGTGACAGTGATTTTATATATTGTGCAATTTGTTTAACTTTGGGCAAAAGTATATCGTGGTAATCATCGCCCCAAGCATAACGAGAAATTTTCCCTGTCTCTGATTGGTGATTAATAGCTGTATTGTAATTATATGCAAGTGTAATTATTGTTTTTACATTTTCCAAGATTTGATTCGGGTCTTTTCTTTTTAAAGGATTTTTTTCCATCCATTTCATATCGGCTTGGTAACCAGACTCAAGCCAATTTAGAAAATTCTGATAATCTTTGCTAATAGGTTCAATAGCGGCGAATCCGATTTCACAAAAGCCCAATTCCAGAGCAATTTTTTTTATATCATTTTTAATTTTGTCCGATTTATCGATCAATTGTGTCATTTTCGTTGTATTCACGTCTCCATTTTGGAATTTTAAATTTGGGATATTCTATATATACAAATCCATCGAGTTCAAATATTTCGAAAGTATCAAGTTTTTTCAGTCCTTGTTTAGGATTAGTATTTGCGCCTGTTTCAAGATAGTAAGTCCAACCATGTAGAGGACAGGTAATTGTATTGTCCTTAATAATTGCATTATGGATCTGATCTTGATGCCTATGAGGACATATGTTATGGAAGCAATACAATTTACCTTCAACTCGAAAAATAGCAACTTGTTTGTCGTAATCATCTTCAATTTGAAAACGTTTACCTTTTTTGTCGAATATATCACTTGAACGGCAAATTTTTACATATTTTTTCCCGTTCATTTCAATGATTTCAAATTTATTTAAATCTTTATTAAACATTTTTTATATAGTTACTTATTGTAATTTCTTCGCTTAATTCAAATCCCTTGTCTGTTGATTTGATTTTACCTGCTTGCTTGAAGGCGTCGTGCTCAAAAATGAGAATCCATTTTTCCTCATAAGCTTGAGGTAAAATTTTCTTTTTTTCTTCAATTGTAATTAATGGATTGTTATCATATCCCATAACGAATGGTATATTGATGTGAGCGGCAGTTGGGCATATATCGGCACAGTAAAGGAGAGTAAGATCATCATCCTTTATTTTAACAAGTTGCATAGCTTTTGTATGTCCGAAAACAGGTATAACTTCCAAATGGGGCAAAATTTCTGCATTTCCATCCAAAGTTTCAATTAATCCATCGGAAAGCAAAGGCTCGAAATTTTCCTTCAGAAATGATGCACGGTCTTTTTCGGTTGGATTGAAAGCCCAATTTAACTGTTCTTTTTGAACAAGGTGTCTTGCATTTGGAAAAGTTGGAACAATTTTGTTGTCCACGATTTTTGTCGCACCACCACAATGGTCGAAATGCAGATGAGTAAATATTACGTAGTGAATATCTCTTGCAGTAAGATTAAATCGTTGAAGTGCTTTCTCTATGTCAGATTTTTCGTAATCAATGGAATAAATCTTTTTCATTTTTTCGTTTACTTTGGTACCGTTGCCGGTGTCTATCAATATGTTTTTATCTTTTATTTTAATTAATAATGGCCTTGCTGAAAGAGGTATTCTATTTAATTCATCGCCGGGATGATAAGCCTTTGCCCACATAACTTTTGGAACGACTCCAAACATTGCACCACCATCAAGAGAGAATAAGCCTGTATCGAGCAGTTCGAGAGTTATATTATTTAGTTGCATTTATATGATCTTATTGATTAGTATAACAAAATATGATATTTAATCGTTTAATTTAAATGAATATTTTTGAGTATAATAAATGTTTGTATATAAAATTGGAAATAAATGCTAAACTGCTTAAATTTGAAGTTTTAGTAAACATAAATTTAATTAAACATTAAGGGATAACGATGCCGACCTTTGAACGAATAAGACAGATATCACCATACTTTTTCGGTATAATAGCTGTACTTTTGATTGCATATTTTGTGTTTACATCTGGAGCTGAGGATATATTCCGTCAGACTATGCAAGATCCAACTAAAACTCCGATTGCTGTGGTTAATGGGGAAAAGATTTTATATGCAGATTTTCTAAAAAAAGTACAAGCTCAAATCGAACAACAAAGAGCACAGCAAGGGTCAGATTTTGAAATTAATGAATCAGCAATCCGCAATCAGGTCTATGAGCAAATGGTTGAGGAAGTTCTCCTGAGGCAAGCTGCTGAAAAAGCTGGAATAAATGTCACTGATGATGAATTGCTTGATATATTACTGGATAATCCACCTGAATATTTAAAAAGAGGATTTACTGATACTGCTGGTAATTTCAATAGAGCATTGTATTTGGATGTTATAATACATCCGGAAAATCTACCTCGCTATATTTATCCAAATCCAGATCAGGTTCCGATAGAAGAAAAAGAAAAAAAAATAAATGATTTTCGTAACGACTTGATAATTATTACAGATTATCTTAGGACTCAGCAATTAAACGAAAGATTAATTGCTACAGTTGGCTTAGCTGAAAGCGTTTTATCGCCTAATTACCTGAAGCAAATGTATAAGGCTGAAAATAGTACTGCTAGCGTAAAATTTATCGCATTTGATATTAATGAAATTCCGGATGAGCAAGTTAATATAACTGATGATGAGATAAAGTCCTATTATGAAAAAGTCAAAAAATATTATAAGCAAAAACCAAGCAGAAAAATTAAGTACGTATCATTTCCTATAGTTCCATCATCTGATGACTCTTTAAGATCTAAAAAACGTATAGAATCAATCAGCGAGGCTCTTAAAAAAGCAACTACTCCTGCTGAAAAAGATAGTATTTTCGAGGCAAATTTAGAGCATTTTGGAGGAATTTCCTATCCCTTTACATTATCAAAAGACATTCGTCCTGAAGTTTTAAATGTAATTGCTGGAATAAAAAATCGTGATGTAATTGGTCCAGTTCAATTATCCGATGGAATTTATTTCTTTCGTATAGACGATAGAAGATCTGGTTCCCAAGAAGTAGTAAAAGCAAGTCATATACTTGTTGATTTTGGTTTCAATAAAGATAGTGCCAAAGCTGAAGCAGAAAAGATTTTGCAAAGGGCACGCGCAGGCGAGAATTTTGCCCTTTTAGCAAGGCAATATTCTTCTGATAGAGCTTCTGCTATGCGAGGTGGGGATTTAGGTTATTTCGAACGTGGCAGGATGGTTAAACCCTTTGAAGAAGCTGTTTTTGCAGCAAAAGTTGGACAAATCGTCGGTTTAGTTGAAACTGATTTCGGTTTTCATATTATTTATGTAGAAGACAAAACCTCAGATGAGATTCAGTATAGCGAAATCAAAATTGATACGAAAACTTCAACACAAACAAGAAATTTAATAAAAAGAGAAGCTATTTCATTTAAAAACCAAGTCGAATCGGGAATTGATTTTGATACACTTGCCAAACGTATAAATCAGAATGCGATTGAAACAGCATTTTTCGAAAAAAACAGACCTGTTTTGGGTTCACAGTATTTAACAGATTTAGCATTTGAAAAGGATAAGGGGGATTTGTTAGAGCCAATCGAAATTGAAAATCTTGGGCTTGTTGTTGCCCAAGTCACCGATTCACGAAAAGCGGGAATAAAACCGCTCGAAGATGTTAAAGATGAGATTAAGGCACGTTTAATGGTGATAAAAAAGCTCAACATTCTCAAAGAGAAAGCTGATGAGATTTACAACAAAGTTTCTAAGTACACAGATTTAAGTCAGGCACAGTTGGATATACCGAACATTGCAGTAAATACAGTTGATGAAATAAGGAATAATGGTATGATTCCCGGTTACGGACAACAATTCCAATTTTCAGAGGTAGTCTTCTCAATTCCATTAAATCAAATTTCAAAACCTATTAGAGGAGAAAGAAATTACTTTATTGTTCAAGTTACATCCAGAAATGAACCAACAGATGAACAAGTTAATCAGAGAATTAAAGATTTTCGTAATAGTCAACTACAGAACATAAGGCAATCAGCATACTATCAATGGTATAACAAATTGAAAGAGCAAGCTGATATTAAGGACAATCGTTATTTATGGTATCGTGATTATTAATATTAAACAGTTAAATCCAAAGCGAAGAATTTTTCTTAGTTTTTAAATTCTTCGCTTTTTTATTTAAATATAATGAAGTTCACTGCGGAAGAATTATTCGATTTAACTAATGTAAGCGGAGGTAGATTCGCTGTTTCAAATTTAAGCGAGGCAATTAAATTTTGTAGAAAAAATGCAATTCAGCATTATGAAAATTTTCCTGTTGCCTCGATAATGATTCCTAATAGAATTAGGAATATGATATATCCAATATATGCATTTGCTCGTATTGCCGATGACATTTCTGATGAATGTAATGATGTTATGCCTGAAAGGCGTTTGAATGCATTGGATGATTTGCAAAATTTGCTTGTAAATACTTGCAAAAATAATATAGATACAACAAACCCAATATTTTTAGCATTAAAATGGGTTATATTTGAAAAAAATATTCCTCTTGAATTATTTATTCGGTTATTAACAGCTTTTAGGATGGATGTCAAATTTGTCCAGCCCCAAACAATTTACTCACTTATCGAATACTGCAATAATTCGGCTAACCCAATTGGGGAACTGATCCTAATAATGTTTGATGAACATCATCAAGAAACAATACATTATTCAAATAAAATTTGTACTGGACTACAACTGATTAATTTTTGGCAGGATTTATCCATTGATTTGAAAAAAGGGCGTTGTTACATACCAGTGGAATATTTAAATTTCTATGGTCTCGATCCCAAGAATTTGTTAGATGAGAAAAAATCAGGTAAATTAAATTCTTGCATAACGCAAATTTTGAATGACACAAAAAAAATTTACAATGAAGGAATTGAACTGATTAATCGTCTAAAAAACAATATATTTAGATTTGAAATTGCACTTATATTTGAAAGCGGTTTAAGAATGATACAAAAATTAGAAGCAATGAATCTATACCTTATTGCGCAAAGGCCAAAATTGAATAAATTAGATTATATTCCGATATTATTTTCAGCTTTAATCAAACATAAAATTACATAATGGAAGCAATAACACAACTAGAATTAGCAAACTATGAGCGTGTCGCACCACCAAAGATTGAACGTTCCAATTTCCTTTATTCATTTACCTTTTTACCGAGAGAGGAAAGAGTAGCCATTAATTCAATTTATGCATTTTGTAACTATATTGATAGTATAGTTGATTGCTCAACAAATAATGAAAAAAGTTTTAAAGTTAAAAATCATAGGCTGAATTGGTGGGCAAAAGAAATTGAAAAGATGTATCGCGGCGAGGTTACCAATCCTGTAATGATTGCATTTAAAAAAATCATAGATAGATTTGGTATTCCTGAACAATACTTTATGACTTTAATTGATGGCTGTAAGAGAGACCTAATTCAAAAAAGGTATTCGACATTTGGGGAATTAAAAGATTACTGTTTCAGTGTAGCTGGAATTGTCGGTTTAATCTGTATTGAAATTTTTGGATATAAATATCCTGAAACCCAAAAATACGCTATTAATCTTGGATATGCACTTCAATTGACAAATATATTGAGGGATATACCATCTGATTTAAAAAGAGGATATATTTATATTCCTCAAGAGGATTTGAAACGTTTTGGTTATTCTGAAGAAGATTTAAAAAATCACATTTATAATGACAATTTCATTGATTTGATGAGATTTCAGACAAAACGAGCAAGAGAATACTTCCATATTGCAAGAACTTATCTGAGGCCTGATGAAAGAAATAGTATCATCGCTGCCGAAATTATGGATGCAATTTACTATCGCCTATTAGAAAAAATTGAGTTGAATGAATTTAATGTTTTTCAGAAAAAAATCAAAGTTTCTAATGTACATAAATTAATGATTGCTGTGAAACATTGGCTTTCATTAAAATTATTTGTTAAACGAATTAAAAAACATAGTCAATAAAATGATGGGCTATCTATGGAATCAACATTAAATACGACAGAAATTAAATTCAATGAGGAAGAATTAAAGCAAATTGAGAAAATTAAAGCTAAATACCCAACTGAAAAATCAGCAATTATGGATGTAATGTGGATGGCACAGAAGAAGTGGGGTTGGTTATCGAAAGAAGTTATGCAATATATTGCGGATTTATTAAATTTACCTTACTCCCATGTTTATGGAGTTGCAAGTTTTTACACAATGTACTTCAAAAAGCCTATGGGTAAGTACCATATTCAGGTATGTACCAATGTATCTTGTATGCTCAATGAGGGGGATATGATTTTTGAATATATTTCAAATAAATTGGGAATAGGTCATAATCAGGCTACCCAAGATGGGTTATTTTCTCTTGAAGAAGTTGAATGTATGGGGGCTTGTGGGGGTGCACCTATGATTGCCGTTAATGAGGATTTTTATGAAAATATAACTATACAGAAAATTGATGAATTAATTGAACAATTTAGAAATCAAACGAAAAATAAATAAAAAATTAATTATCTGTAACTTTTTTTGTATTTCAGTTGTTATACATACTAAATAAACATAGATATTTTTTATGACATTTACAAGTACAATATATTCAAGAAAAATACTAACTGTAGTACTTTTGATTTATTTCTTAAATTATTTTCTGCACGGTGCCTTTAATGAAATATTTTCTTTGAATAGCCAGTTAGTATTAAAAGATTTAGAATTCTGGCGTTTATTTACATATCCATTAACATTAAGTTCAATAGAATCATTAATTTTGCTCATTTTCAGCTTTTATTTTATAGCGCCTATGCTTGAAAGCAAAATTAATACAATCAGCTTGGGTTTGGTGACATTTGTATTAATCATCTCCTTTGGTATAATACATACGCTCGTTTTTTGGAATGGAGAAATTACACTTACTGGTGCTGAAGGAATTTCAATTGCAATTTTGGCACTCCATTCTTTATTTGAACCGCGAAAAAAAGTTAAAGTTAATTATCTACCACCAATTCCGATTGTTATCATTTCAATGTTTTTCGTTTTTCTGTGGATCACTTTAAAATATGTCCAATCAATTCATAATATAGAATATTTTGTCCAATCATCATTATCTTTAGCTTTCGGTATCACATTTGCATTGTTAATTTTCGTTCATTTAGTTACTATAAGAAAGATATTTGCAAAAGGTGACAAAGATTTACTCAAAGAATTTCAAAAGATTGACGAAGCAAAAAAATATGCTGTGGTGCGTGAAGGATTTACTGACAGGTATAAAATTGAAGATGAATTTGATGATTACCCATCTTATGAATCAATCGAATACAGCGAAACACGACTCAATGAAATTTTAGATAAAATAATCGAACACGGGAAAGATTCTCTTACTTATGAAGAAATAAAATTTCTCGAAAATTATTCACGCCTCTTAAAATAATTCGATTTCAAAGAACAAAATATTGAATAATAAGAAAAGTTCAACGAATAAATCTTATTTTTGTATTTATTTGATTATCTATATTGGGAGCAATTATGCCAACAAAAAGAGAATATTTAGAGCCAAATCGATTAATTGAACATATTAATATCAAGGATTTTGATGTTACACCATTGGTTGATGCAATGGGTAAAATGGCATTTCAGGCTCGTAACCTTCACAGAGCTTGTAACATTTACGTAAAAATGTTAGAAGACGAAAGTTGTTCTATCATTTTAACTCTTGCAGGTTCTTTATTTAGTGCAGGTTTAAAAAATGTTGTAGTTGATTTAATCCGACATAAAATGATTGATGCAATCGTTTCAACAGGTGCTATTATTGTTGACCAAGACTTTTTTGAAGCTTTAGGATTCCGGCATTATCAGGGTTCACAGTTTGTTGATGATAATGAATTGCGTGAACTAATGATTGACAGGATTTATGATACATTCATTGACGAAGAGGAATTAAGAATTTGTGATATGACGATCGCCGAAATTGCTAATTCACTCGAAAGAAGACCATACAGTTCAAGAGAATTTATCGAGGAGATGGGGAAATGGCTTGTAGAAAATAATAAAGGGGATGATTCTGTTGTTCGAACTGCTTATGAATTTGGTGTGCCAATATTTGTACCAGCTTTTTCGGATTGCTCAGCTGGCTTCGGTCTTGTACATCACCAATATCATAATGAAGAGAATCAACTGTCTATAGATTCTGTGAAAGATTTTTTAGAGTTAACAGAAATCAAAATTAAAGCAGGCCAAACAGGTATTGTAATGATTGGTGGTGGAGTCCCGAAAAATTTTACCCAAGATGTAGTAGTTGCTGCTGACATTTTAGGTAAAGAAGTAGATATGCATAAATATGCAATTCAAATAACAGTTGCTGATGAACGTGATGGCGGATTATCCGGTTCAACCTTGAAAGAAGCTAGTTCATGGGGAAAAGTGCAGACTACTTTCGAGCAAATGGTATTTAGTGAAGCTACAATCGCATTCCCAATTCTTGCTTCCTATGCTTATCATAATGCAAATTGGGCTAAAAGACCAGTTCATAGATATAATGATTTTATAAATGCAAAAGCGAACTTTTTGCCAAAAAATTCGTAAGAATGTACAGAACAAAATTTTAAAGGAAAATGACTGTCTTAAGAGCCGAAAAATTGTTTAAAAGATACGGTAATTTCGTCGCTGTTGATAATGTTTCATTTTCTGTTGAATCAGGGAAAATTTTTGGTCTTCTTGGACCTAATGGAGCTGGCAAAACAACATCTATCCGGATTGTTACAAATATTATAGCACCAGATTCCGGTGAAGTGTATTTATTTAATGAGACTGCAGGTCCAAAACTGCAAGAAAAAATTGGCTATCTACCTGAAGAAAGAGGTCTTTATAAAAAATTAAAAGTAATCGAGCAACTACTTTATTTTGGACAATTGAAAGGGATGAAACGAAGCGAAGCATTACAAAAGGCTCGATTTTGGCTTTTTAAAATGAATGCCTCGGATTGGGAAAATAAAAAAATTCAAGAGCTTTCGAAGGGGATGCAACAAAAAGTACAATTTATTAGTACAATTTTACACGATCCCCCATTAGTAATTCTTGATGAACCATTTTCTGGACTTGATCCGATAAATACCGAACTTCTCAAGCAAATTATTCTTGATTTAAAAGAACAAGGTAAAGCGATTATGCTTTCAACGCACATAATGTCGCAAGTAGAACAGTTATGCGATGAAATTTGTTTGATTGACCACGGCAAGGTGCTTTTGTCTGGAAATGTTCGTGATATTAAAAAAAGTTATGGTAAAGATACAATATTAGTTGAATACGAAGGCGATAGCAATGTTTTCAATGATCTAAAGGATGTACAAATTATCAATAGATCTGAGAATAGAATTGAGTTCCGGATTAATGCTGATATAAAAGTTATTGAGAAGTTTCAGAAGGAATTGCTCTCTAAAGTACTTATTTTTAGATATGAATTAATGGAGCCAAGCCTTAATGAAATATTTATTGATGTTGTTACTAAAAAGGAGAAGTTGATTGAAAATTAGTTATTTAAAAATTAAGTCTATAATAAAACACGAATATACGACTCGAATTAAATCCAAAGGATTCATTATTTCAACTCTTCTCGGTCCAATTGGTTTTTTTGTAATTATGGGCATGATTGCATTATCGAGTTATTTATCCGTTTCAGAATCACCAAAAATGAAAATCGCAATTATTGATTATACTCATAATTATGGCAAAGAAATTGTACGCTTAGATTCTGTAAATTTATTCTTGAGCAAAAAATCTGAAGCTGAACTTAGAGAGAAAGTGTTAAAACAGGAACTTGATGGGTTTCTTATTATTCCTGAGAATATACTTGATTCCGGTATTGTTTATTTGTTTACTGGTGGCGGTGGAGGTATTGCTTTCCAATCTTCAATTAGAGATATTGTAAACGCTGTTGTTCGTCGGCATCGCCTTGAAAGAGAAGGTATAAGTCCATTGGTAATTCAAAAAATTGATTCTCCGGTTCTTTTAGATGCGAGAAAAATTACTATTACCGGCGAGAAAAAAGAATTTACAGAAGTTTATGCGGTATTAGGATATATACTTGGAATTTCGATTTATATTTTAATGTTTACTTATGGTGGTATTGTTCAACGAAGCGTAATCGAGGAAAAAGCAAACAGAATTATAGAAGTATTAGCATCATCAGCCAAACCATTTGAAATTTTGCTTGGGAAAGTCATTGGGGTTGGGGCATTGGGTCTTACACAAATTCTGATATGGCTCATAGTTTTCGGATTAGGATTATATTTTGGGGCTCCTATAATTCTGAGTTTTTTTGAGTCTGACATAATGCAATCATCAATTGTATCGAACGCCGAGCTTTCGGATGCTGCTACTGGATTGGAAATACCTACAATTTCTCCATTGTTAATCCTTGCCTTAATCTTTTATTTTCTTGCTGGATATTTTTTATTTTCTACAATTTTTGCAGCAATAGGCTCAGCCGTTGATCAGGAATCGGATGCAGCTCAAATTCAAGCCCCAATTTCTATGTTTCTTGTCATACCATTATTGTTTATAAGTGTTGTAATTGTCAATCCAGATAGTACACTATCGGTGATTTTATCACTGATTCCTTTTTTCTCACCAACATTGATGGTAATAAGAATCGCTGCTTCGGAGGTGCCATTGTGGCAAATTATAGTATCGGTTATGCTAATGATAATTTCTTTTTTCGCAGCAATCTGGGCTTCAGCAAAAATATACAGGATTGGAATATTGATTTATGGTAAGAAACCAAGCTTCAAAGAATTGTTTAAATGGCTTAAAGCAGTATAGTTATTTTGGCTTGTGATAACTTCGGATGTTTTGCAAGGAATTCGCCTCTATAATTTTCATCCATTCATCTAAATGTTCAAGCATATATCTTTTTGCAGCTTCATAATCATTAGGTATTATTCCATCCAATATTGCTTCCTCAATTGACTTTTTTATAAAACCGACGGCTTTTGAAGGTTCTAAATTGCATATTTGCATAATTTCTTCACCTCTAACAGGTGATTGAAACTCACGTAATTTATCTTTTTCCTGTACTTCAATTACTTTACGGGTTACTTTTTCATAATTGCTCAAGTACTTCTTACTTAGATTTGGATTTTTAGTAGTGATATCGGCTTTGCATAAAGTAAACAAATCCTCAAGTGCATCGCCAGCTTCGAAAGCTAATCTGCGGATAGCCGAATCGGTTATTTTATCATCAACTAAAGCCATTGGTCTTTGATGAAGTCGTACAAGACGCTGAACGTAATCTAGTTTTTCAAGAGGTAATTTCATACGGCGGAAAATTTTTTCCATCCATCTTGCTCCTATCTCTTCATGCCCATGAAAAGTCCAACCAATGCCGTCGATGTATTTTTTTGTTTTTGGTTTTGCAATATCGTGAACTAATGCTGCAAATCGTAACCATAGATTGTTTGTCATTTTGCTTACATTATCCAAAACCATTAAAGTATGCCGAAAAACATCTTTATGACCGATTCCTATATCCCCTTCGTAAACAATTTCAATACCTTCGAGCTTGTCAATTTCAGGAAATATAAAAGCTAGTAAACCGGTTCTATGGAGTAGATCAATTCCAAAAGCTGGGTTATCAGAACCGATGATTTTCATAAATTCATCGGTTATTCTTTCCTGAGAAATAATTTTAATCCTCTCAGCCATTTTTGATATTGCATTTAGGGTATTTTCATCAATTGAAAAGTCTAATTGAGATGCAAATCTGATGGCTCTCAACATCCTGAGCGGATCGTCGTTGAAGGTATTTTCTGGTTCTAATGGAGTGCGGATTAATCTTTTTTGTAAATCATCGATACCATTGAATAAATCAATAAGATCACCGTAATTATCGCCATTAAGGTTGATTGCCATTGCATTAATTGTGAAATCACGTCTTTTAAGATCATCAATCAATGGAGCATCATAAACAATTGGTTTCCTTGATGAGGGGTCATAAATTTCTTTTCGAGTACCGACGAGCTCGATTTTTTGGTCTCCAATTGGTATCATTGCTGTTCGGAATCTTGGGTAAAGGACAGGCTTAGTTTTATATTTTTTTGCAATAATTTTTGCTAATTCTATTGCATCACCAATGACGCTGAGGTCATAATCGGTTCTTTTTTTGTTTAATAATTTATCTCTTACAAATCCACCAACAATATAAATTTGATAGCCATTTTCATTAGCTAACTTTGCAATTTCCTTTATTAATTTATCTTCAACAGGGATTTTAAGTTGATAGGGTTTTAGCATTTTTTGTAAATTTATTCTTCCTCGCTTAATTTGATTGCATTGAATATATAAAGTTCAGTATCTGGATGATGAATCATTTCCTGAGATAAATCTGCTTTTTTACATAAATTGATAAGTAATTCATTTAAGTTCCAATTCTGTTCAGTTGCAACATTAGGTAAAAAGAGACCAGTACGGTTCCCATTGCGAATGTAAACTCCGTGTTTACCGATAATTATATCGTTTGGAGTGAAAATTCGTTTAAAACGTGATAAAATTGTTACTTCGATTTTGATTGAATCAAGCTCGGATTCGCTGACTTTTTCGAATCTGTAGTCTTTGGAAGCTGCTAAATAAGCGGCTTTTTCGACTTCGATTGGGAGTAATTCTTTTGGATAAGTATGTCCCATACACCCACGAAGTTTACCATTTTTTTTTAAAGTAACAAATGCAGCCATTTCAACATTCAGCTTGGTTGGAATATATCGAACTGGCATTAATTCCAAATTTTTTGCTGCTAATTCAACGCCTTGCCTTGCCCTATTTATAATGTCTTGCTTGAGCATATCATCGAGTGGTAATTCAATTTCAAAAAAGTCATAGGGACCGTTAAGCATAATGCCACTAAAATAGCCAACAACCCTATCCTGTGAAGCTCTTGCATAAGGTGAATTAGCCGATGTAGCGTAGAATATAGGTAAACTCATTGTAGCACCTAAATATTCACTGACAATCATTGCTATTATGACTGGTGCACCACCACAAGCTTCGATATTGTTGCTATCGAGTTCGGCTTTAAGCTTAAAATAATCGTATCTTTTAAAGCTATTTACAAATCGCAAATCGAGTTTGCGAGCTTCTTCAAGATTATGATAATGAGATAAATCTGTGCTAGCAATGATTAATACTTTTTTCCCGGAATTTTTGACTGCTTTTATTATGCTTTGTGAAACAGCAGTAATTGTGCTATCATCTTGAGTACCAATTGAAATTGGAACAATAGGTGTGCCGGGCAGGACTATTTGTAAAAATGGCAATTGTACTTCAATTGAATGCTCATTAAGTGTATCTCTCCAATCATGTCCATTTAGGGATAGATTAATCAATGGGTGATTCCTAGCTATTTCGATAGATAAATCTAAATCAATTTTGACTAAGCCCAAAGGGGTTGAATAGGCATCACCATTAAAAACAGATGCACCTTTGAATCTTTTGTGATGACTTGGTGCAAGTATGATAACTGCATCATAAGATCGTCCTATTAATTCTCTATATGCTTTACCCGCAACCCAGCCGCTGTAAATATAACCGGCGTGTGGGGAGATTATTCCAATTATTTCATCAGGTATGTTTTTTCGTTCATTTGTATCGAGGTATTGATATAAAGCTTTTTTCAATTCGCTGGGGTTATCGGGATAAAATATGCCGGCAACAGTTGGTGGCCTATGGGTTATAAATTCAGAGCCAAGGGCATTCTGTGAATGGGATTGTGTTGCCATAATAATTGATAATATGTTCAGAAGTATAATATTTTTTATAATTCTATAATAAGAAAAAAAGTTTATAGTAAAAAAATTATTTATCATTTTTATTTTGATTTAAGGTTTAAATTAAGCGACGGATATAATGGTACAATTATGATTTATTCATTGAAAAAATCCACATCAGTAACTTTTCTAATTTGAGTTTCACCCATTTCTTTCCTTTGAATTGCTCTTAGAGCAGATGCATAAATTTCTTTCCAAGTTAAGCCGAATTTTACCATTAATTCTTCAGGTTCACCACTCGAACCAAAGCTATCACGTACACCGACAAATTCTATTGGTACGGGGTAATTTTTTACTACGACTTCAGCAACAGCAGCACCTAAGCCACCGTGAATTTGGTGCTCTTCTGCGGTAACAATAGCCCCGCAAAGTTTAGCTGAGTCTATGATTGTTATGATATCAATAGGTTTTATAGTATGGCAATTTATGACGCGAGCTTTTATACCTTTCCTTTTGTTTAGTTCTTCAGCAGCAATAAGAGCCTCCCAAACCATAATTCCGCATGCGATGATTGCAATATCTGAGCCTTCACGGTAGATATCTGCTTTACCAATTTCAAATTCTGTATCCTCTGTTGTAAACATAGGAACTGCAGAACGACCAAATCTAATATATGCAGGACCGTGCATTTCGCCAATTGCGATAGTAGCTTTCTTAGCTTGGCTATAATCGCAAGGTACAATTAATGTCATCTTTGGAAGTGTCCTTAGATATGCAATCTCTTCGAGAGATTGGTGCGTTGCTCCATCAGGACCAACAGTAATGCCGGAATGCCCACCGCCGATTTTAACGTTTGCTTCATTATAGCACACTGATACGCGTAATTGGTCGGCATTACGGAAAGCAGCAAAGGCACTATAGCTGGAAAAAAAAGCAATTTTCCCGGATAGAGCAAATCCTACGGCAATTGTTGTAGCATTTTGTTCAGCTACTCCTATTGAGAAAAATCTTTCAGGAAATCTGTCTCTAAAGAAAGAGGTCATTACAGAGCCAGTTATATCACCTCCTAGTACAATTACGTTATCGTAACGTTCCCCTAAAACAACTAATCCTTCACCAAAGCCGTGGCGGGTTGGTTTTTTTCCTAATAACTTAAATTCATTTGTTTGTTTCATTGGATATTTTGCTTTGCTTTGTTAATTAATTCATTAAGGTTAATTGAGTTCAATATGTCTTCTAATTCAGGACTTTCTTTTGTAAGTTTTTCGGCAACAATTTTTACGATGAATCTATTAGCAACAATAACAATAAGAGTTCCTGTTTTGATGCTTTTACTCATTGTTACAAGTCCTCTATAATTTGGACCTGATATTCTTTTGAATGTATAACCGGGCTCGATTTGTGGATTATCTATATTGTTTCTGAATTTGATTGATTCTTCATTACCATAATCCTCAATATAAATTGTAAAACCAGAAAATTTATTTGGATGCACATAATCCGATGAAGCTGACGTAAAAGAGTAGTCATCTTCATAAACAGATCCGAAAGATGCAGGTAATTTATTAAATCCTGCAAAATTTTGAGGTAAAAATTTTTCCAAAGTTTCAGGTTTCAATAGCTTTTCTATTTTATTTGTCTGAACGGAGATACTTTTTTCAATTGAATCAACTTGTTTAGATGTTTCATTTGTTTTACTAACACTATTGAGATTTTGCTTTTTTGGTATATTTTTATCGTTATCGCAAGTGAATAATGAGATTGAGCATAAAAGAATTATTAAAAATATTAATATCCTGTCCATATCTCATTTATTTAAGTATTAGACAATTCTTCAAGAGCTTTTAATGCTTGTTCCGGATTAGGTGGTATGCCGTGCCAGTTGTAGTCATCTTCCATAAAACTAACACCTTTTCCCATAAAAGATTTAGCTATGATAGCGGTTGGTTTATTTATTTTGTTTTTGTGATTATCTATAAATTTATCCAGAGCAGCAATTATTTCATTGTAATTGTGTGCATCTATGTTAATTACATCGAAATTGAAGGCTTCGAACTTTTTATCGAGAGGATAAATACTCATAACATCACGAACCCTTCCGTCAATTTGGCAATCGTTGTTATCAACAATCCAGCATAGATTATCTAATTTGAAATTAGCAGCAGCCATAGCAGCTTCCCAGCAAGAACCTTCTTGTAATTCACCATCGCCAGTTAAACAGAAGACTTTCCTGTTGTTTTTATCTACTAATTTATCGCTCATAGCCATTCCAACGGCAATTGATATGCCTTGACCCAAGGATCCAGTAGATACTTCAAGCCCCGGTAAATTCATGTCTATGCCCGGATGACCTTGTAATCTACTTCCATATTTTCGTAGAGTTTTAAGTTCGTCAATTGGAAAATAGCCCGCACGTGCTAAAACCGAGTATAGAACAGGGCAAAGGTGTCCGGCGCTGAGTACAAATCTATCCCTTTCCTCCCATTTTGGGTTTTTGGGATTGTATTTCATATAAGCGCCAAAGTATAAAACAGCCATTACGTCGGCAATACCAAGTGGACCACCACTATGCCCTGATTTTGCAAGCACAAGGCTTTTTATGATATCACGACGAATTTCAGTGGCTAATGGACGAAAATCCTCGGCTTGTCTTCTTTTATTTTCGAAAATTTCTTGACTGAATTCTATATTTAATTCCATTTTTTTATAGTGTCCATTTATAATTAGCAAAAATACGAAATATTAAATTGATGAATTATTTATTGTAAAATTTGTGTAAAATTTGATTAACCTGTTGTAAATTATTTTGTTTATTGGAAGTTAACTATTTTTCATATATTGGCATAATTTTTACTTGGTTATTTTAAAAAACTTTCGAAAATTGATGAAAATAAAAAAATTTATAGCGAAGACATTAAAAGAAGGCAAACAACTTGTGCTTAAGGAATTGGGCGAGGATGCTGTTATCTTATCAAGCAGGTCAATCCGTCTGGCTGATGAAGATACGGAAATGCTTGAAATTGTAGCTGCCATAGATGAGTTTGCCAAAAGCCAATCCAAAGGTAAGATTGCATTGGCAAAAAGAAATAAGGTGGGTAATGAAGATGAACCAGAATTAAGAGAACAGGATGTATATAATATTATTGGCAGATTAATGATTGAAATTTCAGATATAAAATCTAAACTCGAAGACCTGAATGATGTAATAAAATATAAATATGCTGGGGTGTTAAGCGCTAAGCTTGGGAATCTTTACAAGTTATTAAGAAAATCAGAATTGAGCGAACAAATTGCATTGAGGATAGTAGGAAAAATAAGTTCAGAAAATATATTGAATGATAGCCAGCGAATTATTGCAAGAGCAAGGCAGTTGTTGACTGAATCAATTGAAATTTTTCCAACAATTGAAAAAAGCAATAAAAGACAAATCTTTTACTTTATCGGTCCGAGCGGTGTCGGTAAATCACTTAGTCTGATTAAACTTGCTGTTGTAACTAAGTTAATAACAAACGGGAATATCATGATCATAAGTAGCGATACCCAAAAAATCGGTGCTGCCGAACAATTGCAGACTTATTCATCAATTGCTGCTATCCCATTTAAATCTGTTTATAGCCCGATTGAACTAAAAGAATTTTTAACCAGGGATTACGAATCGGATTTTGTATTTATAGATACGATTGGTAAAAATCCCAGTGATGCCGACTATATTTCAGAATTAAAAGAGTATATAGCAGTTTATGATGAAGCATCAATTTTTCTTGTAATTAGTACTACAAGTTCAGAAAGGAATATAATTGATGTTGTAAAGAAATATTCTGAGTTACGACCCAATGCATTGATTTTAACTAAGTTAGATGAATTAGAAGTATTTGGAAGTTTGTTTAGTGCATTACAAAAAATTAACATCGCAATTGCTTATCTTAGTTCAGGAGTAAAAATTCCGGATGATATTGAACCAGCGGATAGAGATAAATTAGCGAAATTAATTTTACCCGATAATTTTGTGATAGATGAATGAAGAGAAAATTGAGAAATAGTAAAAGTAAACCGATATTATTATCAATTTGCAGTGGCAAAGGTGGTGTAGGGAAAAGCGTTATAGCATCTAATCTAGCGGCTGTGCTATCGAAAAATTACAAGACATTGCTTTGGGATGGTGATATTTATTTTCCAAACCAACATCTTATGTTGGGACTTGAACCGCCTGTTAGATTTTATGATGTTTATTCCAATGGGATTCCAGTTGAGCGAGCAATTTATGAAGTTAGAAAAAATTTTTATTTGTTAGCCGATGCTCCAGCAACGGGTAAATTTGATTTGTTGAAAACAGTTGATATGCAATCCATATATGATGAAATTAAAAATTCTATGAAATTTGATTACATTATTATGGATACAGCTGCTGGCGGAACTTATGAAGTTTTACAAAGTGCAATAATATCGGATTGGGTGCTAATTGTAATAACAGATGAACCAACTTCTTTACTTGATGCTTATGCTTTAGTGAAATTATTTTTGCCGTTTGTAAATACAGAAAAAATTAAACTTGTAGTAAATAATGTAATAGATGTAGATGATGCTCTAGATGTTTCCCACAAACTTAATCTTGCAACAGATAAATTTCTTGATATGCATTTGGATTATATTGGTTATATACCATATTCAAGGTTGGTACGTTTATCAATCATACAGCAAAGGCTTTTGGTCGAGTTTTCACCCAACGAGGAAGTTTCAGTTGCAATTAACAATTTAGCTGAAAGAATCGTCTGTGAATTTGAAAATAAAGATGTCAATCAAGCCGTTAATAAATAATAATTTACCAGAAAGAAGTGATGGCTAAGCAAACAAAATCCGATAAATCTTCCTCAGAAGTTTTAAAAGAGAAAGAAAAACGGAAGAAAGAACGGGAAAAGCTGCAACAAAAACGAATTAAAAAGATGATTAGCTTTCCGTTTGTTACATTAGCTAAGTTGTGCACTGTTTTTGCTTTGATAATGTTTGTTATTATGTATTATGGCTTTCAGTCTGATATTATAACCTCAATATATTATTCATTTTTAGTATTTGCTGCAACATATTTAGGAATTGGAATAATAATTATAATTTCAATGATTTATATAGCAGAGCAAAAGCGTAAAGAAATGGAGGAAAAACGAAAAGAGATTGAAGAACGAAGAAAACAAGAAGCAATTAGGAAAGAGGAGGAATTAGCACGATTAGAACAAATGAAGCAACGTTCCTCAGCTGAAGAATTGAGAAAAGGTGAAGAAAATCAACTCTAATTTTATAAAATATTTGGTTGACTATTGTTTTAAATAGCATCTGCTTTAAAATACGAAACATAATATGAAATTAACGGAAGAAGAATTAAGATCCCTTTGGTTTGCTTATAAAAGCCAAAATGATATAAAAGCAAAGCATAAGTTGATTATGTACTATGTCTGGCTTGTAAAATATGTACTGCAGCAAATGCATTTACCATCGAATTCAATTCTCGAGGATGCTGATTTTCTTAACATAGGTATCTTAGGCTTAAATGAATCATTAGAGCGTTTTGAATTAGAACGTGGGGTCAAATTTGAGTCCTATGCAATTCCGAGAATTAGGGGAATTATTCAGGATGAGTTAAGAAAGTTAGATTGGCTTTCCAGAACAGCAAGAAAAAAAGCTACTGAATTAATGCAAGTTACTGACAAGTTAAGAATGCAGGTCGGTAGAGAGGTTTCAATTGAAGAAATTTGTCAAAAATTACAAATTTCTCCAAATGAATATCATTCTTATTTAGCTGCCGCCGCAGCTGCAAAGGCATCATTAACAATGTACGAGCAACCAATTGTCACTGAAGATGACCCTAAGGATGTTTTTGATGATATAGCCGATACAAGTCAAGAAAATCTGCTAAATGTACTTGAAAACGAAGAAAGAATTAGGTTTATAACTGATTATCTAACTAAATTACCAGAACGTAAAAGGCAGGTTATGGCATTGTACTATTATGAGAATTTGACATTTAAAGAAATTGGTCAGGTTCTGAAAGTATCGGAAAGTCGTATTTGTCAAATTCATACCCAGATAATAAGTGACCTACGAAAGAAAATTACCGAATTCGACAAAGCTTAAACCCCCAAAATTGTTTTCCACATACCACTTTTTGGCTTACTTTTTGCAAAATTTCCATTGCAAATAGCTTGATATTTCATAAAATCATTTAAACATGCTACTTACCGATAAAAATATAATTTGCAGTTATAAATTTTATAAACCATATGAATAATATTGTTCAACATAATATAAATAGCATGGAAAAAAATCATTTTGCAGGTATTAATCATTATGATAAAGATAGACAATTGACAAATGATATAGGAAATTTAAATGATATATTACCTCAATTGCTGAACTATTTTAAAAGTCAGGAGGAATATATTTCAATGCTCGAGATGTCAGTGCAATTATTGCAACGCGAGGTTGATAATTTGAGAAATTCAATTAAACTCCAGGATATGACTTTTGATTTGAATAAAAAAACAATTAAAGTATTTAATAAATTTTTTAATGAACTTAATTCCTGTTCTAATACAGACAAAATAGCAAAGAAATTACATCAAATGATTTCAGGATATTACCCTATCATTGAAAGTAATTTATTTTTGATTTCACCGGACAAAACTATTGTACCGGCAAGTGATAATGATACGCACCTGATCGAATTGATATTAGATAAGTTATTAGAGAAGGATATTTTACAAAAGATTTTGGATTCAAAGATACCTACACTCATTGAAGAGATTAATATTTCCGAAAATAATTTTTTCAATGCAATAATTTTGCCTATAGTATTGAGAAATGTAAACATTGCAGTTTTTATATCTGTAAATGATGAAAAAGTTGTGAATTTAGGTCATGAAGAAGTTGAGAAACTATCATTAATAGCATATAGTGCTGCAATAGTCATTGATAATATTAAAAGTATCGAGGAAATATCTCAGATGAATCAAAAATTGAATTTGCTTAATAACGAAATTTTTCAATCCAATAAATACGCTTCAATCGGTGAGTTGTCCTCAATGATATTACAGGAAATACAATCACCTTTGAAAGTCATTATGGGAAACTTCAAGTTACTTGAAAATGGAGTAGGAAATCGAAAAAGAAGGATGCAAATTGTTCGTGAACATTTAGATAAAGTACAAAAAATAATTGAAAAGTTATCATCTTTGACACTTTATTCATCGATAGAAAGTAAACCGGAAATAATTGATATTTGTAGCTTAATTGACGAGATACTGCTTTTTTCGAGTTCGCAATTACTTCGGGATGGAATAATAGTGGATAAACATTATTCTCATAGGAGTTTAAACACATTAGGCATTAAAACTCAATTGGAGCAAGTTTTATTGAATATAATTTTAAATGCAAGAGATAATCTAATTGATGGAGGAATCATTAAGGTCAATGTCAGTAAAAACCAAAATAATATGATTACAATTAAAATTTCTGATAATGGTATTGGTATTGCAAAAAATGATTTAGATTGTATATTTGAACCGTTCAGGAAAATTAAAAATGGTAGTAGTAAAATAGGTTTGGGGCTATATTTGGCGAAAAGCATAATTGAACAGCATCAGGGAAATATCAGTGTTAGCTCTTATGTAAACAAGGGTAACATATATAAAATTAAACTACCGTATTATGAGATTTAAAGTAAGTAGACTAAAATAAGTAATTGAGAAATGAGATACTTGATTGTATCAGCAATATTATTATTAACGATATCATTTGCATCACCGGCTCAAAATCAATTGATAAGAATAAAAGCAAATGACTCAAATCGTGTACTATTGTATTTTAGCAATCAGCTTATATCATATAAATCCGAATTATCCGAAGACAAAAGAAAAGTAATTATAAAAATTCCGCGATGTATACCTGCAGAGGATGCACGCAAAGCTTTCGGTAAAGGTAGCATTCAGGACGTTTATGTTTTGCAGGCTGATGCCAACACCGAAGTTAATATAATTTTAAAGGACAAACTTGGTTATACTGCAAATTTCCTACCTTATTCAAAAGCTCTGATAATTGAGGTATTTCGATGGAGTGATTTAAAGACAGCTGATGATCATTATCGTAGTGGACTATTAGCTTTGGAAAGTGGTCTTGAAGATGTAGCAGTGAAAAATCTTGTTGCAGCTTTATCATTGGGAAATTACCAAGCTTCAGCATACCTTGGGCTGATTTATTTGCAAAAAGGGCATATTAATAAAGCGGCTGAATATTTAAGGATTGCGGCAGTACGGAATATAAATATCGATGATGTTTATGCGGCTATTTCGCAGATACTGAAAATGCAAAGTAATTTTGATAAAGCTATTCAATTTGCCGATATATTTAAAAATCGTTCAGGTTTGGATCATTATTTGGATTTACCAATCGAAATGGTTGATAGTGCTGTAAATAATACAGATTTGCAATTACTACAAAGTAATTATTTTGATGATATTTTAATGATTGAATCCAATGCTGATACATCAATGAACGATACATTAAATAGACAATTTGCAAAATTATTCGAAGAGAATAGTTTGAATAGTAATCAAAGTGAAGTGACTACTGAATTAATACCTTCTTGGGTTACGATATTGATTGTAGGAATTTTTGCATCTGCTCTTGTATTAGTAATTATACTAGCAATTTTATATTACCGATGGCGAAAAAAACAGAAAGCAAAAGGTGTAAATAATGAGGCTAAATCCAAATTCGAAAATTATTTACAGAAAAGTTATCATTCCTCAGAAGTATTAAGTTCGAAAGCAGTTTCAGCATACAAACAGCAAGAGGAATCTGTCATAGGTAATCACGAAACAAAAATATCTGAAAAACCTGACCAATCTATTACAAGTTTGCAAAATAAATTGTTCGATACACTTGATAAATTATCGGAAAGCCACGAAAAAATTGATGCATCGGCAACAGAGCCTACGTCTGTTACAAAATCTCCAAAAGTGGAACTAGCACTTCATTTACAAAAAGAGCAACAAAAACTAAAACAAAGAAACCTCGAAGCATTGAATCGAATTGAATTACCTGCTGATGTGAAAAAAATTACTGAATTTGCAAAAAAACTCGGTATTGAAAGGGGTAGTGTTGAAGTAAAAAAAGCTCTCGACGATATTTTAAGTAACAAAGACTATATGACCAAACTATCTGAAAAGTTTAAATCCAAAAAATAATGCAATAAATTTTGCATATTTTTGTTAACAATTTAAATTATAAATTTGGGTAAAAATTTATATCTGTACCAATCGAATGAAAAAAAAACTACTGATATTAAAAATTTTAATAACTATTTCGCTTTTTATAATTATTGATACGACTCAACTTCATTCTCAATATTTAGAAAATTATCATTTTTATCATATAAGTAATAAGAAAAAGTCGTCCAAGTTAAAAACCAAATCAACTCAATCCGATGGCACAAAAATTGCTAAAAATCAATTAAAATCTCAGGAAATTGATAGTAGTATAGTAGTATTAGCTGATTCAACGGAACGTAAAGATAGGATTATAAGTCTTAATCAATTAGGGGATGTACATATATTGAAAATTGAACTTAGTGATTATAATTCTGAAATCAATATAGTTGTTTATAATTTAATTGGTAAAAAAGTGATGGATGTTTACAAAGGTATCCCCAAAAGTACAAGTCCAGATTATCCTTACGAGATACAATCTTGGAGATTGCCCAATGGAATTTACCTTTGTACTGTGCAAGGGAAAAATTTCAGGAAAACTGAAAAATTTGTTGTTGCGAGGTAAAGAATGACTATAATTCCTTCAATACTTAATTTATTAAGAAATTATTTTAAACCATTAACAATTTTTTCTTTTCTATTGATTAATATATATTTTAGTAATGGCCAAGCAGCAACAGGTGGATATTCTTCTTCATACTTATTTAGGGATATAGGAGCGAGGCCAATTGCACTTGCAGGTGCTTATACAGCCCTTGTTAATGAACCGAGTGGTATATTTTATAATCCAGCCGGATTGGGATTTTTCAGTGAAGAGCCTATTATCACAACTATGTATTCATTTCTTGATTTTGGAAGAAATCATTCTGCACTTGCGTTTGCAAAGTCATTAGAAGATAATATTGGTATAGGTTTTGGTATAAATTTATTTAATTCAGGTACGTTTCTGGGTCGGAATGTTAAAGGTAACCCAACTAACAGAATGTATAATTTATCCTATTCACTTACCGGTTCGGCTGCTTATAGGATTGAATTTGCTTCTTTAGGTGTATCTTTTAAATATCTGAGTGATAGGCTTTATGGAAGTAATATAAAAGGGGATGGATTTTCATTTGATTTAGGTATGAAGTTTGATGTGGCTGGATTATTCTCTTACGGGATAGTTATGCAAGACCTTTCAGCGTTTATGCACTGGAATTCATCAAATACCGAATTAATTCCATATACAATTAAAACTGGTGTTGCAATGGAATATCCATTTAATGAGAAGACCTATACTACGCGCAATTCTATTACCGGAGAAATAGAAACATTCCAAATACCTGCAACACAATATGCAATTTTGACATTCGATATTTATATGCGGCAATATGAGCGTTCGCCTAAATATATTATTGGAGCAGAGGTTTCAATGCACGAGATTTTTGCAATAAGAGGTGGAATATGTATTTATGGGGAGAAAATAGGTGAACCAATGTTCTTTCCAATGAATTTATGGGGAGCTGGTTTTGCCCTTAGACCTCGCTTTGATGATCTACCATTCAATGTCAATATAGAATATGCTATTAGTACTGATAGAATTGCTAATACAAATGTTGCTCACCATTTATCGCTTGTTTTTGAACTTTAAGCTCAACTGCTGATCAATTTCCGCATTTTTTGGATATTTTCTTTTATATTGCCGTTAAAAATACCAGTCCCACAAACTAAAATGTCGGCACCAGCATTAGTAATTTGAATTGCGTTATCGAATTTGACTCCACCGTCTATTTCAATAAGCACATTGAATAAACCATTATTGATAAGGAATATTTTCAATGTCTCAATCTTTTTTAGAGTTGATTTAATAAATTCCTGCCCACCAAAACCGGGATTGACCGACATCAAAAGAATAAAATCAACATATTCTGCTGCGCTGTATGCAAATTCCAATGGTGTTGCTGGGTTTAGTACAATACCGGCTTTTTTATCAAAATCTTTGATAAATTGTATTGTCCTATGCAAGTGAATAGCTCCCTCAGTATGAACAGAAATATAATCAGCTCCAGCTTTGACAAAGGATTCTATAAATTTGTCAGGATTTGATATCATTAAATGGCAAGATAAAGGTAAACGGGTTATTTTTCGGATTGCTTCAACAATGGGTGGTCCGAATGTAATATTTGGAACAAAGTGACCATCCATTATATCAAGATGTAACATATCGGCTCCGCCTTGAATACAATCTTCAATGTCTGATTGTAAATTTGCAAAATTTGCAGAAAGTAATGAGGGAGCTATCATTTTTTTATTCAATGGCATTTTAAATTTTTGATTATTCAACATCTTCATCTTTTAATTTCGGTTGTGATTTTTTTCTAGTGATAATTCTTTTAGATTTTTCACCTGAAAACTTTTCGAGTTCAGCTAATTTTTCAGCTACTAATTGAAAAATCGAACCCTTGGTATAAGTTCCGTTTTTATTTAATTTACCTGCTGGTTTGCCGAGTAAGAGTTCACATCCCTGTTCAATGGATGAAATTGCATATATATGAAATTGTTTATTTTTAACATCATCTATTATTTCTTTTGGTAGCATTAAGTCTTTAATATTTTGCACGGGTATAATTACACCTTGTTTACCTGTTAGGCCTCTTTCTTTACAAATCTCATAAAAACCAATAATTTTCTCATTAACACCGCCAATGGGCTGAATATCGCCTTTTTGATTGACAGAACCTGTTATTGCTAAAGATTGTTTGATTGGCACACCGGATAAGGCTGATAACAGGACATATATTTCAGCAGCAGAGGCGCTATCGCCATCAATTTCTCCGTAAGATTGCTCAAATGTAAGTAAAGCAGTCAAACTCATCGAATTTTTTTGTGCAAATTTCTCCCTTAAAAAGCCTGTAATTATCATTACACCTTTGCTATGGATTGGGCCGCTCATTTCAACTTCTCTTTCAATATTTACTATGCCAGTGTTCCCTGTACTGATTGTTGCAGAAATCCGTGATGGTTTACCGAATGATAATATTCCAGTATCGTAAACTGTTAAACCATTTATAATTCCGATTCTCTCTCCATCAGTATCAATTAGGGTATTTCCGGCAAGTATATGATATTTTATTTTTTCATCTAAGAGATCATTCCTGTTTCTGCGCCATTTGATAGCCTTCTCGACATCGGAGCGAGTAATAAACTTATTCTCTCTATCTTTGTAGAATGCAGATTCGCGTAAAATATCGGCTACATCGGAAAATTTAAGTGTAATTTTTTGTTGTGAACCAGCACGGTTAATAGCCCATTCAATAATAGCAGCAACTCCATCAGGTGTGCAATGAGGTAGATTTTCGTCAGTGCAAATTTTTGCGATAAAGCGGGCGTAATTATTTATCATTTCTTCTGTTCTATCTGTCTCATAATCAAATTGGGCGTTAATTTTGAAAATTTTTTTAAATCCTTTTTCATAAAGATATAACATTCGATAAAGTGTTTGCCCTCCAATAATTATGACTTTAACATTAACTTCTATTGGTTCTGGTTTTAGGTGAGATTGAGATATATTGAAAAAGGTATCCCAGGGCTGTATTTCGAGTTTGTTGTACAATAATACTCTTTTCAAAGCAGGCCAGACACCGGGTTCGCTAAATAAATCAATAGCATTAACGATTAAAAACCCTTGGTCAGCTTGCAAAATTGAACCAGATTTAATTTTGGAAAAATCTGTACGCCAAAAACCACGGGAATCATAGACTCTTTCTATTGTTCCGAATAAATTACTATATGATGGTGTAGTCTCTATAACAACGGGAACGTTTTCAGTTGACGAATTATCCAAAATTACATTTACTTTAAAGATGCTATATTTATCAAGAAGATTTACGTTATCCGTATCTGAAACTTGTGCAAAAGGAGAATCGATTGGAAAAAAGACATTAAGATTTTCTAGAATATATTTTTTTAATTCACTTATGTAAATTTCAACCTTTTCGTTATTGAATCTTTCTTTTATCTCGTCGAATACTGAATTGATAAGGTTAGCAGAAGCAGATTTGTCATTTTCATTTATTGCTTTTCTGAATTCCTGCATATTTTTCATACCTTGACGAGCTAGATCAAATATTTCATTGTGAAATTTTTGATATAATTTTTTTATTCTAGAGGCTTGACGAGAGCTGAGCTTTCCTGCTGCAACAAGTTCATCAATCTGCGAAATTGTTACTGGTTCCTTTTCAATAATCGGGAATACTTCAGGTTGCGAGACCCCTTGTTCGTTTTCGAGTTGACCTCGTATAAATCCGTATGGTTTAATTTTTTTGTCGAAAAGTTCTAAAATTTCACGTTCGCGTTGTTGGTATTTCTCGATAATTTTTCTACGAGCAGATTGAAATTTGGGATCTTCAAATAATTTCGGTAGTCTTCCGCGGATATAAATAATAGCATCATCAATTGCTTTTGCAAATTCACGACCTCTACCTTTTTGAAGTTTGATCAGTCTTGGTTGGTCTGGATTTTCAAAATTATTCACATAGCAATAATCGAAAATTTCGGCTGAGCTATTAGCAACTTCCATCAGAATCTTTTTTACAGTTGTCAATCTGCCAGTACCGGATAATCCTGAGACGAATATATTGTAACCTTTGGAGTTTATGCCGGCGGCAAGTCTGATCGCTTCAATTGCTCGCTGTTGCCCTACAATCTGATCAAGGGGTTCAAGTTCTGCTGTTGTCTTAAATTTAAAAATTTCTGTCGGGCAGTACCATCGCAATTCCTCAGGTTTTACTTCAATTGGTTTGGTAATCGGAATAGATTTTTTGGATTGTTGGATTTTTCTTGCCATTAATTATTCTCATTGAAAATAACTTTAATTTAATAGCAAATTAAATAAAAATCAGTATTTAGTAAAAACTCTTTTATAATCAATTAAAAATGGAAAATTACATATTGTAGATCTTATGTAAATAAAATAATTAAGAATTGAATAATAAAATAATTTAATTTATTTTAACATTATTATTAGTCTAACTTAATTATAAATAAATGAATTATACTTTTTTTTGTTCAGATTATTTTTTTAATTTTCACTCATTCTGACAATATATAATTGAGTTGTTATGAAATCAATATTAATTTATACGATTTCGATCATTTTATTTACAATCATAGTTTATAGTATTGATAAATACTTTAATTATCAGGATTTTGAAACTCCACAATATTGCGGTACAAAATGTCACGAAGAATTTTTTCATCAATGGCGCCAATCAATGATGGCTCAAGCATTTACTCATGAATGGGATGAAATTGAGTATTTTGAGCTTGCTCTTCCACATTCCGAAATAGACGAAAAAGTGAGTGAAGTCAAGGCAGGTTGCAACGGTTGCCATGCGCCACTTGCATATTTAACAGGTGATATACCACCAAAACGACCATCGGAAAAAACACGTGCAAATGAATCGGTCTCCTGCGATGTTTGTCATACTATAGTTGGATTTACTGGCGATATTCCTTATAATTTTAATTATATTGTTAAGCCCGGCAAAACAAAGTATAATTCCAGAAAAAGTAATATCGAATCACCTAATCACAAAATTGAAGTAAATCCAATAATGAAAACTGGAGATTTTTGCGGAATCTGTCATAACGAAATGAGTCCTTATGGAGTATGGGTTAAATCAACTCATCTCGAATGGAGAGAAGGGCCATATTATAAAGAGGGGGTACAATGTCAGGATTGCCATATGCCAAGAGCCGAAACACGAACAGCAGTGATGGGTAAAATATATCCTGATGCCCGCCAGCATTTATTCAACGGAGCTCATGACCCGGCTAAGGTAAAGGGAGCAGTAGAAATCAGGCTGAACCCGGATTGCACTGAGGTTGAGCCGGGCAATCCAGTCAAATTGAATGTCGTTTTATTTAACCAGAAAACTGGTCATAAGTTTCCAACTGGTTCTGTTGAGGATAGGATTCTCTGGTTACACGTCGAAGCTATTGATTCAAAAGGCAATGTTTATCATTTGCCAGTAGATAAAAAAGGTTTTGCTGGTGAGGAATACACAATAGCACAAGATGTGCTTGCTTATCAGGATATGGGTATTCCGTTAAAAATACCAGATTTCAAAGGTGTTCAAAGAGATGGTATTCCAATTGGTGATAGAATATTTAGAATGCCGTATTTCGACCCACAAGGGCGAATGACTATTCAGCAATGGAACACCGCTTCTCTTGGAGTTGATTATCGTATTGGGCCACGACAGACCGTTATCGAAACATATACTTTCAATGTACCAGTAAATTTGCCATTAGGAAAGTTAAAGTTTGTTGCTGTTTTGAACTATCAACTTCTTGTCAAACCAGTAGCTGAATTTCTCAAAGTTCCCAAATCTGAGTATGAAATTATTGAAGTTAACAGACAAACAACTGAAATTAATGTAATTGATTGAGGATAACATGAAAAAGTTTATTGTTATTGTAGCGCTAATGCTTATTTTATGTAATGAATCTTATTCGATTCCTGCATTCGCTCGTCAATATCGGCTTTCTTGTCAGACATGTCATATACCAGCACCACGGCTAAAGTCTTACGGCAATGAATTTGCTGCTAATGGATTTCTTATATCAGATCAGGAGAATACCCGTTATTATATCGAAACCGGAGATGATTTTCTATCTTTAATCAGAGATATACCAATTGCTTTAAGATTCGATTTAAATGGTTCATTCAATAATTCAAGAAATGAGAGAAATGATTTTGCTAGTCCATATATTTTAAAAATATTATCTGGTGGTGCTATTGCAAATAATATCAGCTATTATTTTTATTTTTTCTTTGCTGAAAGAGGTAGAGTTACTGGAATTGAGGATGCATACATTATGTTCAATAACCTTTTTGGTATTGATTTAGACCTTTATGTTGGTCAATTCCAAATATCAGACCCGCTTTTTAAACGTGAGTTAAGGCTTACTTTTGAAGATTATCAGATTTACAGAAATTCAGTAGGTTTCAGTTCCGCTAATCTTGCTTATGATAGGGGTATTATGCTTACGCTTGGATTGGATACCGGTACTGATTTAGTCTTAGAAATAGTTAATGGGAACGGGATTGGTTCTGCTGATGTTAATAGATTGTTCGATAATGATAAAAATAAAAATTTCGTATTCAGAATTAGTCAGGATATAGCTGACTTTTTGAGATTGGGTGTGTTTGGCTACTTGGGTAGGCAGAAGGTTTATGCAGTTAATTACGATTTGACATCGGAAATGCTATATTATGGTCCGGATTTGACTTTGTCTTTTGGAGATCTAATAGAATTGAATATACAATATCTATTAAGAAGAGATAATGAAGTTTTACTGACTACTGAAAAACCGCCACAAAGTAAGCTCATGACCAATGGCGGATTTGCTGAATTAATTGTAACGCCATTTGGAGATAACTCCAAGCAATATGGAACTATATTGCTAAATTACATTAATTCGGATTTTAAAGATATTAATTACAAATCTGCAACTTTTCATATAGGTCAATTACTAAGAAGAAATGTTAGATTATTTTTGGAGTATTCTTATATAGATTCTTTTCTTGAAGGTGAGTATTCGAAGATTTTACTTGGCTTGTCAACAGCGTTTTAATATTTTAATATTCGGAAATTGAAAAATTTCGAGTTATTTTGAATAGTTAAAATATACGCACCAGTGGGTAAGCTAGCTATATCAAGCGTTTTTGTAATTTCATCAAAATAATAATCATTTATTTCAGAACCATAAATATTAAAGATTTTCAAATCGGATTTTTTGATTGCATAAAGGTTCTTGATTATGATTTTATCGTTTTGAAAAACGATAAATTCATCATAGTCGTTATCGTTATCTTTTTTTGTGGTAGTAATGTTTTGATTCACTGGCTGGAAACCAAATTCAGTGACTGCAGTTAGTTCTTTTATATCAATATCATTTAAGATATCTGAATTATAAGGTTCATAAACAATATCACATAATTTATAAATACCTCTACTATGGATTTTTACACCATTAATCGAGCCAAATACAATTTCTGCAATCATATTATCAGTATTAATGTCGAATATAAAGTAGCTTTCTTCCTTATTAAAAAGATTTCCTCTTTGAAGGCCGAGTACATTGCCTAGTATGTTATTGAGGCTAATTTTAGCATATACTCCGAATACACCATCTGGTATGGATACATATATTGGTATTGATTTTGAATTTTTAGATTCAAAAGTTCTTTCATCCAGTATTGTATAGTTTTTATTTTGAATTTTTTCATTGTGTATATTTTGCTGAGATTTAAATTGTGTTTTACCAAAATTGACTGAGACAACGAGTACATCTCTAATTGTAATATCGCCGTTACCGTCGCAATCAGCGAAGGTAGCTGAAGCACTATCCCAAGCTAAAACTTTTTGAGGTGCCCAAAGAGTACTACCAGAAGTTCTTTTGAAACTCTTCATTGATTTTGTTCTTGTGCCGAGCCCAAGGAGATAGCCAATTGTAGCAACATCATCGGTTGTTACTTTACCGTTATTGTCGGCATCACCAGGCCAAACATCTACAAAACCGCGGATTATGTATTCGTAGAATTCAGATTCGAGGTTAATAATTTTACCAACTGTATCAGTATTTACTACGGCTTTAGCATTACGGAATGAAAATCTTGATATTAGGTTATGAGGTGCTGATTGAGATACAACAAATTCTAATCTTATCACTCTTGGTTCATCAAATATTGGATTTTCCAATAAATCATTGGATAAAACTCCGATATGAATTATACCCTGAGAATTGTTAACTATGGGAATCACAAGAGAGTTAGGATTTTTGCCAAAACCTAAAACAGTCCAATTCGAAAACTTGATAAATTCAGCGTTATTATAATATAATTCAAAAGTTACACCTGTACATTTGAATACATCCTTTGCAATAATATCTATACTGAAAGGATATGTAGCAGTTATGAAATGACTACGATTTTGCTCGACATCGTTCCTTTCAATTACTAAAGTTTGTGATGGAGCATTATAATAAATCAATAATAAAATGGCTAATATTGTTAAAATTTTCATAATTTCAATATATTTTGAAGCAATTAAATTAAATAAGCAAGGTTTGTGCCAATTTTCAAGACAATAGTCTAAGAAATCAATATTAAGTTTATGTTAGATTAGTAACATTTCAATTACTAAATCATTTACTATAGACATATTTTTCAGTAACCGTGATGGGTCTTATTAATCTGAAATCACCAAATCCGGTGTTATCAACAAATATAAATTCACGATTATTTGGATAAGTCCATTTTTCAAAGACTCTATTATCCCCATACAGCGAAGGATATCTTTCGATATTGAGTGGCTGGCCAAATATGATATAAACCATGCCTTTATCGGTCAGCCAGCCTTCATTATAAGAGCGGAAATTGTTGTTAGCGTAGTTTATTCGTCCATAATATTCTTCAAAGGCTTCATTTCGTTCAGTATTGGGTGTTGGGTCTAACCTTGCCCAGAATTGTTCGAAACGTTCTAATTTAGCTTCAAGAGTTGGAGCGGAATTGATATAGTCCATATCTCTTTGATCAGCAACATATCTGAGTTGTCTTATAGCTAAATTAATATCAGCCATTAGCTTACCACTTAATGATGGCATAAATTTTATATTTCGCTGAGCTATACCTAAATAATCTCTACTTGTGAAAGGTAAGTTTGGTGAATGTGGAAGTGCTAATAGCTGGAAAATATATGAACCTACAGCTAAATCCGGAGGTTTGGAAACTTTGATGTATTGCTGAGTTTGGCCTTTAATTATTTTGGGAATTCTTGAACTCTGGAATACAATTTTATTGTTAGTATTAATAAATTCATAGACAAAGTCAATTGTATCTACAGTGTTATCAGAATATATTTCGAAAAAGATAAAAAAACCATCTTTTAATCGAGCAACATTGTCAGATATATGAGGTGTGATAATGTATTTACCATTTTTTTCTTCGATAGAGCTTAAAAGCAACATTCCACTGATTGCGAATTTGAATTTACTAAAGTTTATAATGCTAATATTTCGAGATTGGGTGTATTCTTTATTTGAATTTTTATCAATTAACTTTAGTTTAACAATAAAATCTCCATAAGGAAGATGGAAGCTCCGTTTATATGCACGAAATGCACCGGTACTACCTTGTGTTAATTTATAATCGTCGAAAGACATAGCATCTTTGATAAGCTCATTGGCAACCTGATTGCCGGAAGAATCATTTATTGTGATGTTTATATTATACTCTGCTTTAAAAAAACTACCTGATTTAGTAAATTCAAGTGATTCAGCTGGTATCATTATATATGTATCTACTCTACCGGCAATGCTATCATTGAAATTTTCTGACCTAAAAACTATTGCATCTGAATAAAATATATCTTTTATTTCTCTTTGAGAAAATGACTTTAGCGGGAGTAAAAACAATATAATTATTAGGTAAATCATTTTTAATGGTGTTTTCTTTGTGTTCAATGTTGATTTTTGACAAAATAATGAATTCTTTTGAAATTTTTATTTATGATGATGATAATCAACTGGTTTAAAAGATAATTTATTTACAATGTTTTTCGGCGTTTAATTTTAATTTAATTTGATTAATATTCTAATAATTTGACGCTTTTTTTTATATTTTGTTGAATTGATAAATTTAGACAAAAATTTACTGAATTTTTATATGCAATAAAATAGGGCATAAATGTTTATGCCCTATTAAATGATAAAATTTTGAAAAATTTTATACTTTGTCGAGAATAGCTTTAATACGTGTGAATATTTCGTCGATATCACCGACACCATTGATATATTTAGCAATTGATTTTTCGGTATAATAATTAATTAATGGTTTAGTTTGATTTTCATAAACTTTGAGACGGTTCAAAATTGGTTCTTCTTTATCGTCGTCTCTTTGAAATAGTTCGCCACCGCATACATCACATATATTTTCTTTTCTTGGAGGATTGAAAATCAAATGGTATGATTTCCCGCAGGATTTACAAGTTCTTCTTGCAGTCAACCGTTTTATTAATTCTTCATTGGGAACTTCTAAGATCAAAACAGCATCGAGCTTTTGATTCATTTCTTCGAGTAAGCTATCGAGAGCAAGTGCTTGATTAATAGTGCGGGGGAATCCATCAAGTAGATAACCGGTTTTTAGAGCAGGTTTTTGTAATTCGGCTTTAATCATATCAATGATTATATTATCGGGAACAAGTTCTCCAGCGTCCATATATTTTTGAGCTAATTTTCCAAGTTCAGTGCCATTCCTACGATTTTCGCGCAAAATATCTCCGGTTGAAAGCTGGATAATACCATAAGTTGAACAAATTCTTTCTGCTTGAGTGCCTTTACCTGCTCCGGGAGGTCCTAAAAAAATTAATCTCATAAATTCCTCATTCCTAGTAAATATAATTTTAATTTTTAGAAATTAGTGGATCGGGAAAAATTCATAACTAATGTACACAAGAATTATAAGCAGAATTAGTCCAATGATTAGACTATAGGCAATTAATTTTTTTTCTGCTGGTTCGAGTGGCTCATAGTCCATTTTTTTTAGTTCATCAACAAGTTTAGAGTTCTTATCCATATAAAACCTCTGAAAAGTTATAAAATTGGTGGTTTTGCACCGTGGAAGAAAAGCCAAGAGATGAATAAACCAACCCAAATTATGAATCCAAACAAACAAATTACATATATTAGAGCTAATTTACCAATACCTTCTTCCCATAGTTTTTTAAAATTTGAAACTGCGCCAATTGTGAAAAAAGTTAAAACAAAAAATATTTGCCTGAAGACATTACCTTCGGCGCTGGCAATTTTGGCTTTTTCGATAAACTCAGGTATAGAAAGGCATAAAATTAGGAAAATCAGGAATGTTAGAACGTAACCAATTACAAATTTTGGGAATCTATCCCATATATCTTTTGCTGATGGTTTTGATTTATTTTCCTTTTTACTGAATTTAACAGTCCAAATATATGCTAAAATAAAAGCCCAGATACCAATAAATACGTCAATAAAAACTTTCACAGTGGTAGCTGTCATAAGTATCCATCCCTCCTTATATTCAATTCCTAGTTCGGCTAAAGCTTTTGCGCGGATTAACCCATCAGTAATAGCACCGCTAGCGACTGCAGCTCCGTCTGTTTTGACAGCTAATCCCATCCAGGCACCTGCAACGAGTGGCTCGTTCCAAAGGAAATTTTGAGCAATAAATGGCAATAAGATAAGTTCAACAACTGCAAAAACAACAACAAGTGAGGAGACCATAATGGGTATAATCGGACGCGCTCTTATTGCTCCTCCTGTTGCAATGGCAGCAGATACACCGCAAATTGATATACCAGAAGCAAGTGGAGCAGCCCATTCTTTACTGAATTTAAAGTATTTGCGTGCAATAAAATATACAATAGCCCAGTATATAAGATATGCTTCAATAATAGCACATAAACCCCTGAATATAACAGCTGATGCTAGTCCGACTGATTCAGCTGCTTTAACTCCTAAAGCTGCTCCCATAATTACAATAGCTGTTTTAATATAGAGTTCAGGTTTTATTGCATCTTTTAAAAATTCTGCAAATTTTGTGAAGAAGTTTCCAACTATGAGACCAGCTAAAAGTGCTATAATATATCCAGCTTCACCTGTTAGATTTAATGACCAGCTTATACCGTGTTTATCAAGTTTATCGGGTGTTTCAGCTATGTAAGCATAATGACCAATAAGCCAGGATATATAACTGATTATAAAAATGATTGTGAAAGCGAATATAAATTTTTTAAGATTTAATTTTAAAGCATAGGCACCGATAGACATCAAAACAAGCATAAATAAAAATGTAAATAAAAGCGATAGGAATGGATTTAGTGATTCATAGTGAATTGAAACAGGTTTAATCGATTTGTCAATAGAAATCCATACGAAGTTTTTGACGCTCCAGCCTAAAATATCAATATTGAATAAAATACCAAGTGATAAAAGGAATATAAATAACCCTAAGATAAGCGATAGCCAATCTTCGCTTATCCCTTTGTGTTTGTCTGACATAATTCCTCCAAAAAATCAGAGATATATTAAATTTAATTGAATTATAATCGAAGAGCAAAAGGAATTATGTTTATATAATCAATTTGTACTATTTATGAGAGTATTATTCACCAATAACTTTGACAAGAACTCTTTTTCTTCTTTTACCGTCAAATTCCCCGTAAAAAATTTGTTCCCAAGGTCCAAAATCCAGTTTACCATTGCTTATTGCAACAACAACTTCGCGACCCATAATTTGTCTTTTCAGGTGTGCATCGGCATTATCTTCAAAACCATTGTGATGATATTGTGAATAGGGCTTTTCAGGTGCAAGTTTTTCTAACCAAAGCTCAAAATCGTGATGAAGTCCAGATTCATCATCATTAATAAAAACGCTTGCTGTTATATGCATTGCATTAACTAATACCAAGCCTTCTTGAATACCGCTTTCTCTTACAATTTGAGCAACCTGTGGAGTTATATTAATAAATGCACGCCTTGTTTTGGTTTCGAACCATAATTCTTTGCGATAACTTTTCATTGTTTTCTATTTTCTTGTTGATACATAATTTTAATTTAATAATTTCTTTATCAATCAGAAATATTTTTACGATGAAATAATTGCTGTTTAGAAAAATTAAAAAATAATTAAATTGCAGATTTAGTATAAATTATATTAAATATTAATTTCTTTAATAAAAATGTTAATCTCTTATAATTTACTGAAAGAGCTGACAGAATTTGATTATTCATCATCAGAATTAGAGCATCTGCTTACGATGCTCGGTCTTGAAGTCGAATCTGTTACTTATTTGAATGATAAGTATAAGAATTTCGTTACTGCATATATATCAGATGTCCGTAAGCACCCAGAAACAGATAAACTAAGTGTATGTAGAGTTAGTACTGGCGATTTGGAATTTGAGGTAGTATGTGGAGCTAGCAACGTAAAACCAGGGACATATAGTATCCTTGGGTTACCTGGAGCTATACTTCCACGTAACAATGCAACTATAGAAAAAAGAATGATTCGAAACATCGAGTCAGTTGGGATGCTTTGTAGTCTTTGGGAATTAGATTTGGGTGATGACCAGTCCGGTATCTGGATTTTAGATGGCGAGGTAATGCCAGGAATTTCTTTAGCAGAATTAAAATTGAATAATGATATTATATTTGAAATTGGTATCACACCTAATCGTGCCGATTGTTTAAGTCATTTAGGAATTGCTCGTGAAATTGCTGCTATTACAAGTAAACCAATAAATAAACCAAGGTTTAGTTTTGATAGTATTTCTAACAATCCAAAAGAAGAATATGAAATAATTATAAAAGATATAGATAAATGTCCACGTTATTCAGCTCGAATTATTCGAGGTTTAGTTAATAAACCCACCCCAGAATGGCTTAAATTAAAACTCGAAACACTCGGCTTTCGCTCCCTAAATTCAATTGTGGATGTAACAAATTACGTTTTAATTTTAACCGGGCAACCGCTTCATGCATTCGATTTAAAAAAGATTTCAGGCAAAAAGATTATTGTAAAAACCGCTTACAATGGAGAGAAATTCATAACTTTAGATGGAAAAGAAAGAGAACTGGATTCTGAAATGCTTATGATTTGCGACACCGAGAAATCAATTGCCATTGGAGGAGTTATGGGTGGGGAAAATAGTGAGATTGACTCTCAAACTACTGATATTTTGCTTGAATCAGCATATTTTGATCCTAAAAATATACGTAAAACATCTAAAAAATTAGCTATTCAAAGTGAAGCATCGTATAGATTCGAACGCGGCGTTGACCCCAATGGTATAATCTATTCTTCAAACCTTGCATCAAATTTAATTCAATTAACTTGTGGTGGAGTAATTGAAGAGCCGATACTTGACTCTTATCCTAAAATTATTGAAAATAAACAGGCTAATTTAAGATTTTCAAGAGCTAGAAAAATTATTGGTTTTAATCTATCGGATGATAAAATTATTAACATTTTAGAAAGATTAAATTTTAAGATTAGTAATAAATCTGACGACTCTATTGAATTTACAGCACCATCATATAGAGTTGATATAAACAGCGAAATTGATGCAATTGAGGAAATAGCAAGGTTGTACAATTATGATAATATCGAACCTGATTATAAATCACATCTAGATTTTAAATCTGAAACTTTACCAACAATTCTGAGTATTCCACCAGTTCGACAAAAGATAAGAAATTTTTTAGTATATCGCGGATTTTTTGAAATATTGACACAAAATCAGACTCATCCCAAATTTGCCAAGGAATTTCACAATGAACCGATTTACATTTCAAATCCTTTGGGTGAAGATTTATCAGTAATGAGAACGTCTCTTATTCCATCAATGCTTAAAACTATCGCATTGAATATAAATTTCGGTTCGAAGGATCTAAGATTGTTTGAAATAGGCAAAATATTTTATCGAGACACTAATAATCCATTAAACTTTATAAAAGACATAAGCGAAAAAGAACAGTTGATAATCGGAATTTCAGGTCTCTCGGAATCAGGTCATTGGTCCAGAAACAAAAAAAATACAGATTTTTATGATATCAAAGGAATTGCCGAGGAAATACTGGAATATTTTAGATTAATTTCAAAAGTTCAGTTTAATCAATACGTTAGTAATAATATTTTTACAAGCCAATACCAATCTATAATTTTAAATGGGGAACAAATCGGTGCATATGGTCAGGTCAACGAAAAATTTTTAAAAATGTTCAACATTGAAACCGATGTATTTATTTTATATTTGGATTTAGGTGAATTAAATAAAATTCAATTATCAAAGCCCAAATATTCTCCGGTTTCATCTTTTCCAGGTATATATTGGGATTTAGCTTTTTTGGTAGATGAAGATATAAAGGCAATGGAGTTAAGAAATGCAATTATCGAATCTGCTGGAAATTATCTGCAGAAAATTGATATTTTTGACATATATACGGGTAAAAATATTGAACCTGGTAAAAAGAGTATTGCGTTCTCACTGTATTTTCAATCGAGTGAGCGAACATTAACTGATAGTGAAATTCAGCCATATATCCAGAATATTGAAGTCAATTTATTTAATAAATACAAAGCTGTATTAAGAAAAGCATAAATTTATGATGAATGAATTTACCAATAACAGCGATAATCAGATTAGTCAGGAAACAAAGTTCGTGATTAGCAAATTTTGGAATCACCTACATAAAGTTGTAGATATTAACAAAAGTTTAACGCAGGAAATTGAATCGTTTAAGAATAAGATTCATCAATTACAAACCTCGTACAGCGAACTACAGAATAAGCACAACACCTTAGTATCACAATTTAATGCCTTGCAAAAGGAGTTTAATGACAATAAAATTGAGCTACAAAACAGAATTCAGAGAACAGCTCAATTAGAACAATTAGTTACAGATTTGCAAGGATATGATGAGAAATATCACCAGCTTTTGTCAGATTATCAAAAAATAAAAGTCGAAAATTATACGCTTAAGCAATTTAATACTGATTATACTGAGCTACAAAGTAGTGTAAGACTTTTGACAGAAGAAAAACAAGAGTTAATAAATGAAAATGAGAATTTAAGAAAAAAAATCGAAAAATTTGAAAACGAAAAACTTGAATTAACCCCCTTGCAAAAAGATATTGTGCAAAAAAATAAGCTTATTTATGAAAAAAATGAAGAAATTGAATTTTTAAAAAATAAATTGATTGACTATGAAAATCAACTTTTCCAATATGAGAATAATAAATCTGAGATAATAGAATTAAACGCTCAAATAACGCATTTAAACGAAGTAGTTTCTGAATTAAGTGCGAAAAATAATAGTTTAAATAATCAAATTATTGCTTTAAATCAAAAAATTATAGACTTAGAAAATATAAATTCCAATATAACAAATGATTTGACCAAAAAGCAAGCTGAAGTTGAAAGTCTTAAACTAGATTTAGAAAAGATCATAAATGAAAGGGACGATTTAAAAGAGAGCGTTAAAAAGGATATCGATCAGAACAAAAAAGTATATGAAGAAAATGAGAAACTAAAAAAAGAATTATCATCTTTAAGTCTAATTTTAAAGCAAAAAGAAACAACCACAGCCGATTTAAATAAAGAAATTGCAAAACTCAGAGCTAAACTATTCGATTCTGATGCTATTGCAAAAGCATTACAATCCCAATTACAAGATGCTTTGGCTAAAATTAAAGTAAGTGATGAAGAAAAAGCACAATATTCTAAACATATAAAGTCATTGGAAGAACAGTTAAACAACAAAGATTTAATTATTTCAAAACTTGAAAGAACTAATTCTGAGTATCTAACAAAAATTGAGTCTTTCAATTATGAAAAAGAAAAATTGATGCAGGAAAATAATGAGCTAAATGCAAAGAATTTAGAATTATTAAAACAAATAGAAATGATTAAAATTGACTTAGAGGATTTGAATAGCTTGAAAAATTCAATTAAATACAAAGAAACTAAAATAAAGAATCTTGAAACCGATAGGAATCAATTACTTAATGAATTGTCCGATAAATTAAATGAAGTAACAAATCTTAAAGATCAGCTAAATTCAATATCAAAAACTGTTGAGGAAAAAAACAAAGTAATCTTAGGTTTGCAAGAAAAATTAAATCAATTCGAAGAGATGAAAAAAGAATTGCTTACTCTTAGATTCAAAATTCAAACAATTGATATAGATTTAGAAGAACAGACAAAAAAGTTAGAAGACTATGAAATGCTTAAAGATGATAACAAAAAGCTAAAGTTTAAAATATCACAATTAATAGATGAATTAACTGAAAAGGAAAGAATTTACAATGATAGCGTCGAACAAATCAATGGATTGACAAACAAAGTAAAACAACTCGAGCATTTGATTGATAATATACGAATGGAATTAAATACTGCTTTGTCAGAAAATCTTAGACTTAATCAAGTGAAAACTATAATCAAAAATGAATTAATTAAACAAAATGAGATAGTAGAGGAGATTCTAGCCAACATCAAAAATTAAGCGAAGCGAAATTAAATTTTAAATTAAAATATTTTTTATTTAGATTTTTCAATGTATTTTGTATAAATAATTTTACACAATTTTAATCAATAAATTTTCTTATAATTACGTCGAAATGATAAAGACATTCAAAGTAAACATAGCAGGTAAAGAATATAATTTAAAAGGAGAAAACGAAACAATTTTGATATCGGCAGCAGAGATGGTAGAGCAAAAGATAAATGATTTGAAGATGCAATATCAGGGCGAACCGATATCAACAATTTCAATTTTGGCGGCTTTAAATATTGCTGAACAATTATTTTCCAATAAAAGCCAGTTTGAATCAGAAAAAGAATATTTTTTGAATGAACTCAATAAAATGGCTGATTTTTTAAATAATAACCTGATCAATTTATAGATAGTAAAACAAATTATATGTCAAGTGAAATAAAAATAAAGACCGAAGGATACATTTTAAGGACTAAATTTTTGGTCAGAATTAATAAATTGCTCAGTTATAGATATAGTTCAGCAATAATTGCTTGCTCTTTGAATTAAATTATTTAAAGCCGCATTTTACTATCATCAACACGAGGATCAAAAGAACTGTTAGTAAAAGAAATAGGGAAACAGGCTCTGATTATGGATTGCAGGCAACATTTATCCAAAAGATAAAACCTAATTAAGGTCAGTTGAAGCATGAGATAATCAGGATGTTACCCACCGTGTCCTCAAGAGTTCTTTACTCGAGAAGTGTTGTTTTGCATAAGCAAATGATAGTTTAATGCGGTTTTTTTGTTAAGTGTTAGTTTTTTAAAGAATTTCAGGAGTTAAAAGATATGAATGAATATTTAATATTAATCTTTAGCCTTATTGGTTTGATAGTTAGTTTCATTATTGGCTTTATGATGAGTAAAAAAATAATTGCTGCTAAAATAAATGAAGCAGAACAAACTGCTGAACGAATCAGACAAGAAGCCGAAAAAGAAGCAAGGAACATTAAGAAAGAAAAACTACTTGAGGTTAAAGAAGAATGGCACAAAAGAAAGCAAGAATTTGAAAATGAAACCCAGACTAGGAGAGCTAAGATTCAAGTTTTAGAAAAGCAACTAAAAGCTCGTGAAGAAGCAATCGAAGCAAGAAATGAAGCAATCACAAAAAAAGAAAAGCAAGTACATTTAATTGAAGAGCAATTCAAGCAAAAAGAAGAAAAACTCAATGAAAATATGAAAAGAGTTGAAGAGCTCATAGAACAGCAGATGAAACAGCTCGAGGAAATATCTGGTTTAACTAGAGAAGAAGCAAAGCAGAAATTAATGGATACCTTAGTGAATGAGGCTAAAAACGAAGCTGCTCAATTAATAAAGCAAATTAGAGATGAGGCAAAATTGCAGGCTAACAAAGAAGCTCAGCGTATAATTGTACAGGCAATTCAGAGAACAGCTTCGGATCATAGTGTGGAAACAACTGTTTCTGTTGTTAATCTCGATAGTGATGAAATGAAAGGTAGAATAATTGGACGCGAGGGAAGAAATATACGTGCATTCGAAGCTGCTACAGGTATAGATTTAATTATAGATGATACTCCCGAAGCTGTTGTAATATCTGGATTTGACCCATTCAGGCGCGAAGTAGCGAAAATTGCCCTCGAAAGACTTATGCTAGATGGCAGAATACACCCTGCTAGAATCGAAGAAGTAGTTGAAAAAACTAGAAAAGAACTTGAAGAGGAGATTGTTGTCGTTGGACAAAATGCTATTGCAGAGTTGAATTTGTATAATGTACATCCCGAACTTGTTAAATTGATTGGGAAAATGAAATATCGCTCCAGTTATGGGCAAAACTTGCTGAGCCATTCAATAGAAGTTGCTTATCTATGTGGAATAATGGCAGCTGAGCTTGGACTTGATGTACAATTAGCAAAACGCGCCGGATTGATGCACGATATTGGTAAATGTGTTGATAAAGAAACAGAGGGACCACACGCTTTAATTGGCTACGAGTTAGCCAAAAAATACAAAGAGCATCCAATTGTAGCTAATGCTATAGGTGCTCACCATGAAGATATAGAAATGGAATCACCCATTGCTGTATTAGTTCAGGCCGCTGATAGTATAAGCGGTGCTCGACCAGGTGCAAGACGCGAATCTTTGGAAAACTATGTTAAAAGACTTGAAAAACTTGAATCCTTAGCTCAGAGTTTTGAAGGCGTTGCCAAAACATTTGCAATACAAGCAGGAAGAGAAGTGCGGGTTATTGTAGAACCGGAGAAAGTTGACGATTTAACTGCTGACCAGATGGCAAATGAAATTGCTCAAAGAATCGAAAAAGAGATGGAGTATCCTGGACAGATAAAAGTTACTGTAATACGTGAACGCAGAAGCGTTTCAATGGCTAAATAATCAATTATTGATGATCTGGTTTAATTTTTCAAGTCCTTGAATGGCATTGATGTTGGTCTTATCCAATTTTAATGCCATTTCATATGACTTTTTGGCAGCATTTATTTGTTGCGTGCTTAGTGCATAGTTACCTAAAATTGAAAATTGAGTTGAAGCAAGTTTTCTTATTCCTTCCTCTAAATGATTCTCTTTCTTTCTGAAAGAATTTTGAAATCTGGTCAAATCGAAATTTTCAAGTGTAACAGTTCTGATCTCCTGTTTATTGATTAATCTTATAGCAAATCCTTCCGGTACTTTCTGGTAATTTTTGCCAACATCAGGTTCTGTTTGCAATATATCTAAAGTGATATAAACAGGTCTTTCATTTATATTTTTATCAATAAAGGAATTAAGTAAATTAATAAAACGTCCTTGAATTCTTTGAGAATTGTAAGGTTTACCGGCTTCAAACAACTCCAGATCTTCCATAAAAAGTTCGAATTCACTTTTTGATTTATCATAAATTTCAGGATACCATTTCTTAAATTGATAAGGATACCAAGTTCGTCGCAATAATTCTTTTTCAACTAATACAATATCTGGTCTTACATTTTCAACTTTTTGCATAAACCAGAATGCAGAGCACCAATAATCCCACTGTGCAGATATAATCAATGAATTCTTTTCTAAATTATTGATCAGATTATTTGTATATTCCCGAACCAGAAAATTATTTGAAAGGTTGCAGCTTTCATAATTTATAAGTATGGATATGATTGGAGTAATTATAAAGAAATAAGAAATTTGCCTGATTTTAAAAAACAACCAAAATAAACCTACAGCAGTAAAAATATGAAACGGTATATATACAACCGTGAAATATGAATCAATATCATGTATTGAATAATTAATAACATATACGAGTGCAATTATGACTATTAGAAAAAGAAAAATTGCATAAGATAAATTAAATCGGAACAATTGAATAATACCTAAAATCATTGGTAGGATACCAATCCAACCGAATTGAGAAGGCATCATCTGAAAAAATAGGGAGAAATTTTTTTTCATTGTTTCAGTGTCTGAAAACATCCAAACTTGATATTGTTTACCTGTGACGTGGTACCAGAATTTGTCGAAACCTCTTGAGACCCATCCCCAGTTAAAGTCAGGTTCCATTGCACTTCTGATTGGCAGGTAAATATACAAACTCAAACCTAATGTGAACGGAAGTAGGGTAAGAAAAAGAAATTTGAATTTTGATATTGAGAAATCGAATTTAGATGGGGTTTTAAAATAGATGAATATTAATGCCGGTAATAATAAAATTGTTGTTAAGTGATTGGTGAAGGATAATCCGAGAAGAAATGCAGCAATTAAATACAAGTGTTTTTCTTGTTCATTAGATTGCCAAGCTTTTGTGAAAGTTAATATTACAAGATTTATTAGCAAGAGCTGAAGTGAGTACACTTCGAAATTGGTTGCTTGAGACCATACGGTGATTGAAAATGAATAGATTAAAGTTGCAACTATTGAGGAAACAGTTATATAATTCTCAATTGAGGGTGATAAGTAATTTGTTGTAATTGTTTTCTTTTGCGATTTAGTTTTTTTTAAAAAATTTAGGTTTTTTAATATTGAATATGCTATGAAATAAAATATTAGCACCGAAAGTGATGTATATATAGAAGCTAAAATATTCATTTGATAAATTTTAGAAATTGGCAATTGGAGGTAACTCCAGAGATGGCCTAATATCGTGAATAATGGATACCCAGTCGGATGGGCTATACCTAAGGTGATACAGACAGCTGCAAGCTCTCCGGAATCAGTAAATTGAAGGTCTTTTGCTGTGGTAAATAGATAGATTAAGAAGGAGAAAAAAGTTACTAAAATAGAAATCAAATAATGGTATTTTTTCATTTAAATCTGAAATTAATTAATTTAGTGCAAAAATATAAAAATTTATAATAAATGAATTGTCATAAATTTAAGGAAACTTCGGCATAGGATGTTGCTGTTTCATATAAACGTGCATTGATTGAAGAAATGTTTTTATACTTTTTGAAATGAGGTGATAATTCGTTGATGATCATAGCACAAATATTTTCAACCGTTGTCACATCAGAAATAACAGTGTATTTAAATTTATTTTCTTTTAAAAACTTAAGCATCAATTTATCTTTTTCGTCACAAATGAAGCAGTGATCTAATTTACTGATAAGTGGTAAGACTATTTTATCCATTTCGTAAAAATCAATAATCATAGAATTTTTGTCAAGAGTACCGACTAATTCAATAATTAATTTGTATGAATGTCCGTGGATATTTTTGCACAGACCAGAATGAAAAGGAAGTCGATGCCCCATTTCCCATATATATTCTTTAGCAGTATTATATTTCATTTTTTTATTCAATTTGTTTTTTATATTCCGCTTTAATTATGGAATACATTCCTCCACGTGTTTTCCACTCACTGATCACAGACATTTCAATTGGATCGCAAACAGAGACGAGAAAATCAAGAATTTCATTTGTTACAGCTTCATAGTATATGCCTCTGTTACGGAATTGAAGAAAATAATATTTCAATGCTTTCAGTTCAAGGCATACTTTATCTGGTATATATTTAATAGTGATTGTTGCGAAATCGGGTAATCCGGTTTTGGGACATACTGATGTAAATTCAGGATTAACATGAGTAATTTCGTATCTTCTTTCCGGTGCTGGATTTGGAAATGTCTCGAATTCCATGGCGTCTCCAAAATATAATTTTTTTATTTGACGAATGATGAAGTATAAGTATTATTTTGCATAAAAATTATTAGTGAATTTTAAAGATGTACATCTGCGGTAAAAATTCCATTTTCGAAGCATTTAAGTCTGGTAAAAATATACAAAAAATTTATATTCTCTTTAATCTGAGTGATAATTCAATTTCCGGGATTTACTCATTAGCAAAAAAGAATAAAGTGCCTGTAGTTCGATATGATAAAAAAAAATTCAGCGAATTAGAAAACAGAGTATTTCCAAAAGGCACTAAAACACAAGGCATAATTGCTTTTGTAGAACAAATAGAGACAATTGGGCTTAATGAATTAATCAAAATTTCATTTCAGAATATGAAACAACCTGTTTTAATCATGCTCGATGGAATAACAGACCCACAAAATTTGGGAACAATCTCAAGAACAGCTCTTTGTGCTGGAGTTCAGGGAATTATATTGTCCAGAAGGAATTCTGCTCCAATTACAAGTATAGCAATTAAAGCATCTGCTGGTGCGATTGAACACATTCCAATTGCAAAAGTTAATAATTTATTACAAGCTTTAATTGAATTGAAAAAAGCTGGATTTTGGATAATCGGAACAGATAATAAAGCCGATAGAATCTATACAGATGATATTTACAATTCGCCAGTTGTTCTAATTTTTGGCAGCGAAGGCGAGGGTATGAAACAGTCCCTAAAAAAACAATGTGATTACCTAATCAGAATTCCTATTTATGGAGAATTTGATTCGCTGAATGTATCAGTAGCAGCTGGAATAATTCTATACGAAATAAGAAGACAGAAGAGTTAATTCAGTATTCTGCCAAATCCAACCAATTTACTTCTTAAATGGTAATCATTCAAGGATTGTTTGATTACACCCATAGAAGTAGATGAATGGACAATCTCATTATTACCAATATAAATTCCGACGTGTGATATTTTGCTTTTACTTGCAAAGAAAACAAGGTCACCTATCTGAAGTTCACTTTCCTGTATCCTTTTTGTGTAGTAGTACTGTTCTTGAGCAGTGCGTGGTAAAAAGATGCCGACGTTTTTAAAAACATTTACCACAAAACCAGAACAATCAAAGCAATTATCAGAATCACCGCCATAGCAATAAGGAGTCCCCACTTTAGAAAGAGCATAACTAATTAAAGGGTTTTCGATATCCACTCTTTTGTTATAATCAGGGACTCTTTTTTCAGTTATAAATTCTTTTTCAGTGTGTTTTTGAACGAATTTCTCATTAGTTCCTTTTGTAGTAAAGCGAATTGAGCTTTGGCATGCTGAAATGATGGAAAATATTATGAATATAACAAAATAAGTTACTAAAAGCCTATATTTATAATTGTTTTTCATTGATAGTCAAAATCTTTGACACTGAAAATATACAATATCTGTGCCAAAGAGTTACTAAGTAAACAAAAGGCATGTGAGATAGATAAAAACTAGTGGAAACACATACATTGGACTATCAAATCTGTCAAGAATACCACCGTGTCCCGGTAGTATAGTTGAGCTATCTTTGATTCCGACATCTCTTTTTATTTGCGATTCAGCTAAATCCCCAATTTGAGCGAAAGCTGTTATTAACAAAGATAGTATAATTATATGAAAGATTGGAATATTTAATTTAGCAACAGAAACGAAAGCCCAAAAATAAAGCGAGCCCAGAATAATACCTGCAATTGTGCCTTCCCAAGTTTTTTTTGGACTTATTCTTTGATATAATTTATTTTTACCAATTGCCTTACCAATGAAATAAGCAGCACTATCGCATACCCAAATTGATGAAAATATTGCAAAAAAGAAAGTTGCCCAATCCTGATAATCGTATAACACGAAAAAAGCCTGAGAATTTATTATATTCGGCGTTATATGATTTACGATATATTTGAATTCTCGTAATAGTAGTAAAGGTAAAAAAAGGAAATTAATATAAACTAATCCTGCCAAAGTTGAAAGTATGTTGTTAAAAGGATTAACTCTATTAGAAAATAATTCGATTGTACCAAGAACAATAATGAAAAGAGAAATTAGAATTATTATAGCTAAAATCAGAAGTTCCAATTTAAATCTAATTAAGAAATAAGATGAGAAATGAATTATGAAAGTGAAAAATATCGCAAGTGTGTAGTGTGGTTTGCTGTTTTTGAATGAAGTAAGTTTATAAAATTCAGCTAAGGCTGAAGAGCAAATAACAGAGATCAAAGCAACAAAAATCAAACCACCGTACCAAATTACAAAAGCGCCAATAGGAATACCGATTGCAGCAATAATAATTCTCTTTGTCAACTCGTTCAAAATATTAACTCCATTACTTTCTATTAATCAGGGATAAAAGTAAAAAAATTATATATTAATAAAACATATTTCAAATTTTCCGATAATAATATTACAAATGATCAAATAATGTTTAATTTTAATAAGAAAAAATTTTAATTTGTTAAATATTTTGCAATATAAAAATAAGCAATGAAAAGGAATAACTCGCTAATCATTTACTGTGATTTTGATGGGACTATTACATTAAAAGACATCAGTGATGAGCTTTTCAAAGAGTATGGAGATTTTGATATATATCAATCAAAATTACGTAATAAAGAAATTACAATTACCGAGTATTGGTATCAGTTATGTACATATCTAAGCGGCAAAGTAACAAAAGAAGATATAGCTAATTTTGCTGACAAATTTGAAATTGATCAATATTTCAGAATGTTTTATAAATTTTGTAAAATTAACATAATAAATTTATACATCATAAGCGATGGATTCGTTGATTATATCGAACCAATTTTAAAAAAATATGAAATAGATGATATTAAAGTATTCGCTAATAAATTATTATTTGGAAATAATGTCAAAGCAATCTTTCCTTATGCAACTGAGTCATGTAATTGTAATTGTGCATCCTGCAAAAGGAATATTTTGCTAACAAAATCGGCATCAGAAGAAATAATTGTTTATATAGGAGATGGTTATTCTGATTTTTGTGCTGCTCAGCATTCAGATATAATTTTTGCTAAAAAGCATCTAGCCACATTTTGCAATGAAAACAAAATTCCTCATTATCCATATAAAAATTTTTGGGATATATACAATATCTTAAATAAAATAATTTTTAATAATAAAATAAAAAAACGAAGGCAAGCTGAGTTGATGAGGAAAAAAGCGTTTGAATGGGAATGAAAATCAAGTTTATAAATACAGTATTAATTGTACAGATTCTGATTCATCTCCAGATTTGGGGACAAGATATTGATATTGTTCCGATTAGAATAACTACAATTGATACTATTTTCATAAATTCACAAATATATTTGCCCCCATTTACAGATGAAATAATTATTTCAGATAAAGATTCTATTGGATTCTCCTGGACTTGTAGAATCAAAAATGCCGAGCGTAGCCGTTTTCTGTTTCGAATTATTCTTTTCAATGAAACAGACACATCTAACCATGTTTTCAATATAACTTCACTTATATACAAAAATCTTCGTGAGCAAAATTATACATTCAAAGTTCAAGCATTTGACCCAACAGGCAATTGGACAACAGATCCGGCAATAATCAAATTCAAAGTCAACAACAAAGAAGCACAAGCACGAAAAGAACTTGATAGTTTAAGGAAATTACTTGCCAAAGCTGATATTGATACAACAAAGTTTGAAAGTCAAGATTATGTTTCAGTACAGCTTTTAGAAATTATCATAATTGTAACAGCGGTTGTTTTAAGCTTGCTTGCTATTACAGCTATAATTGTCAATTTTGGATTCAAAAAGAAAAGACAAATTAAAAAGAATTATAAACTATCTGAGGTAATAATGAACACACAGACAATTACACTTAGTCAAGAGGAATACAAAAGGTTGCTATCAGAAAATAGCGATCTAAAAGCTGAAGTAAAATCTTTAAGAGGGCAAATTGATACACTTCAGTTAAGAGGTGAAGAATTAACCAAACAAAATAAAGAACTTCAGGAAAAAGTTAACAAATTAGCAAGTAAAAAAGAAGAGCTCGAAGAGTTGCAAAAACAAAAAGATGATTTATTTGCAATGGTAATCCACGATATTAAAAATCCAGCCTCAATAATAAAAAGCCTTGTAGAACTTTTACGTTCCTACGATTTATCAGCAACAGAACAGCAAGAAGTGATCCAGGATATTGTCGAGACAACATCGAAAATTGTATCACTATCTCAGGAAGTTTCACGAATTTTGGCTCTTGAGAGCAGTAGATTAATTCTTGATATTGAATCAGTGCCAATAAATAATATTATCAATGATGTAATAAGAATAAACACAGCAAATGCAAATAAAAAGCAGATAAAAATTATTTCAGAACTTGATGACAAATTACCAAATGCACAGGTTGACCCTCAGAAATATGCAGAAATAGTTGATAATATTCTATCAAATGCTATAAAATTTACTCAAAAAGGAGGTATTGTCAAGATTAAATCATACAAATCGGATAATTCCATCGTTGTTGACATTACGGACAATGGTCTTGGGTTATCTGAAAATGATATAAAAAATGCCTTCCAGCGAGGGGCTAGATTAAGTACTCGACCAACTGAAGGAGAACCTTCTTCGGGGCTTGGGTTATGGATTGTGAAAAAGTTAGTCGAGGCTCACAAAGGTAAAGTATGGGTTAAAAGTGCATTAGGTAAAGGCTCAACATTTTCATTCTCTGTCCCAGTTGAATATAAAGCTGATAATGATTCGCTTGAGCTTACTTGATTATTTCATTCTTTCCAGACAAAATCGAATAGAAGATATGAAGTAATTATGATTGCTCCGGTATATCCGAGCATTAATTGGAAATTTGCTAAAATATTAATATTTGAATTTAACTGGAATGAACTTTGCGTAGTTTCGATTCCGATAATTATTAATGGGATGAGTACAGGAAATGATAAAACAGGAAAAAGGGCGTTTTTGGTATTAGCTTTTGCGATTATCGCCGATATTATTGTTGATGCTGAAGCTATTCCGATGCTGCCAGTAATTACAGAAAACACTAAAATTAGGGGATGGTGAATAGTATCTTGCATAATAAATAAAAGGAACAGAGCAAGAGCAAACAAATTTAGCACAAGGCTCATCATAATATTAAAAATTAATTTGCCAAAGAAAACAGTAGTTGAATTTGTATTGATTGCTAAAAGCATTGAAGTTCCTCTTTCTTCCTCGCTTACGAATGCTTTAGCAAGTCCGGTCATAGCAGAGAAAAACATTAAAATCCATAAAATACCAGCATATAAAAAATGGCTGATCTTTTCCTGGGCAAGTGAAAATACAATTATAGAAACAGCGGTGAGAACAAAAAGTAATATGGAAGATACGGCATATCTTGTCCTTAATTCACTTTTAATATCTTTTAGGAACAGGGCAGAAATTCTAGCAACTTGCAACATAGGCATAGGATTCAGATTCTATATTTTAGACCAAACTGAAGGGCTACTTGATTAATTCCCCACTTACCGTCGTCAATAATGTTACCGAAATGCATATTATAAATTGCTTCCATAAAGATGGACATCTGGTAATTTATTGAATGAGTTACTCCGATTCCGGCAAATGTTCCAAATCTTAGGAAATTGATGGAATTCAGTGTTTTAGGAGAATTATCTCCTAACTTAATGCGATTTCCATTTTGATAATAATAATTATCGGGTATGAGGATTCTATTGTAAACATTAATGGAGCGGGATAAATTGAAAGCCAAATTAATACCAGCAATTAGATAAAGATATTTTTTCATATACCATTCAGCTGCTAAATCCAAATGCATAAATGTACCGTTCAAACTTAACTCATAAGCCTCCTGGAATGGGAGCAATACACCTGTTATATCTCTTACATGTGATATTGCCGAATCCGGGGCACTTAATGTACCATTGTAATTTTGGAAAGACAACCTTGCAGAAAATGTTAAGTCGTAAAAATAACGTCGACCGAATAACAAGCCGCCGATTCCGCTTATACCAAGAGCATCGGAAAATTTGCCATTAGCTATTAATCCATCTGTTTTTATAAAGTCAGCATTATGAAATATTGCTGAAAGTTTAATGAATGCACCTAATTGAAAACCGGGATCTAATTGGCATTTTTCATTTTCTCCTTCAATGAAACTAAATATAAAACTCTCTGTTCTTGAATTGTATAAATAACATATATTGAATATGGTGGAATTTAAGTTAACGTCGGTGGCTGTAAATATTAATTTGCTTTCTTTATCAGGATATTTGATATTAATTTTAAAGGCAATTTGTGGAGTACCGGCAATAATCCTTGGAATTTCTGCATTAATTCCATCTGAGAATATAACTTTGATGTCATTTATACCGCTGTCATCAATCCGATCATCCCGAATTATAATTTTAGCTTCTGAAGCCGAAGCAATTATCATTTCACCTGAGGGTGGTAGAGTATCTTTAGCAGGTTCGTATTCCATAAATGATTGTCCACCCATTGTGCCGTATGCATCGTAACTATCACTTGAATATCCGAAGCCGTAGGAATACATACCAAATGGCATAGCACAATCAATTACATAAGTTCCAAAAGGAATTTTGATAGAACCGGCTGAGTATCTGCTCAAACCGATTTGTTCAAAATTTTTGTCTACGTCAATAATTCTGCCATTTAATCTAAGTGTATTGATAGCATTTGTTGGTACAATCAAATTAACATAATGATTCCAAAATCCATTCACCGGTGTGGCAAATCTATATTGTTTTAAAAATTGTTGTGTAGGGCTTATAAGTAGCATCATTGGGTCGCCGATTGAGTCTCCGTTTTTGAATCCCTGTGAATATTGGGCTACAAGTATGGGTTTATCAGCTGTTACCTGTATATTTCTGTTGACTGTTCGCTCGATGAATTCGCCTTGGTTAAGTACCTTAATTAGTACATTATCTTCAAAAACTTTTGTTTCTGGTTCGTGTGCAATGACTCTGTATGTATATTTTGAACGTTGTTGTAAGTTTGCGAGATAAAAATGCTTTCCCCAAGAATGTACAGGTGGTATTTGTTCGACGAGGTGATTGCATGCTTGAATTCTTTCTGGTACATAAGCACATTGATGTCCACTGAATACTGCAATAGGTTTGTCTGAGATAATTAATGTACCTGTAAGATCGCATTTTTGAGAGAAATCAACGTTTGCTGCCACTTGATAAACATCACCAGCGTTAATTACTATAGTATGAGGTCTATTGCTTTGGTATCTTGGTGTAGGGAAAGTAGGAATAATTGTAACTTTTGTAGAATCCTCAGTGCCGACAACAGCAAATTGTGATACGAATCCCTCAGCAATTGAATATCCAACGACTCTATATTCTTTACCCAATACTCTTTTGGGTAAACCCAGATATGTATCGGTAGTTTGATGGCGGCGGTTCAATCCATAAACGGAAATGGGTTTTGTTGATGTGATTTTGACTGCTGCATTGCGTTCAATTATTTCATTACTTTGAATTTGTGCTTCTTGAGGAATTTTTACGTTATTAACTGTGCCAGCAGGAACAAAAAGTTTAGTTCTAAAATTTATATTTTTAATTTCAATAGTAACTTCAGTATTTTCATTACTTGTAATGAACAGTTCAAGGATAAGTTCATTTCTATCATCATTCCCCTCAGAACGATAATTTTTCATAAAACAAAGCCAAAATTCAGTACCTTCTGGATTTTTGACAATGAAATTTCTGTTTAATTCTGTGTTTTCTTGTGATAATGAAATAGATTCTAATGAAAAGAGTAGAATAATTAGAAAGGTATATGTTTTAATGAACAATTTCATTTATTTTACATTGACCAGATGTTGATAGTAAACTCCAAAGTCAGTTTTCATTACCAAAGTATAAATCCCAGAAGCAAATCTCCAGGAAAGTGGATTAATATACAGAGTGTATTCACCTCTTCTGAATAAATAATTCGGAGTAACAGCAAGGATTTGACCATTCTTATCGAAATATATTAGTTCGACAGAATTTTCATCATCCCAAGAATCCTGTATAATTTCGCCGGAAGAAGAGAAAAAAATGAATCTAATTTTGGTTGTATTGTTGACAAAAAATGGAATTCTTGTATCTGAAAAAAAAGGATTTGGATAGTTATAACCCAAGCCTTCTTCAAAGTTAGGTTGGATAACGGTACCGATAATTTTAATCTTTGCAATTTTTGGAGTTAATTCATTTTGTTCAATATCATTAATAAAAACTTTATCAATTTTCAAATACGCGAGTGAATCAAAACTAACCAGACCTTCAATTTCCAAAATGCAGATTGTATCATTGACTAATGATTGAACATTGTTATCGTATATTTCTAATTTAGCACTATCGAGATTTTCTAAGTTATTTATAAAAAGGGGTTTTTCGCTCCGCATCATAAAGTTGTTTTTGCCAATAACATTATTGATGCTCAATCCATAGGCATTATAAATTATTATCAATTTAATACTTTGGATTGATTGATTATGAATTGTACCGATAATAGGAATTTTGGCTTTATTATTTTCTCCTTGATAAATTATTGTATCTTGAATATTAATTTCAAGAGAGTATATTGGTTGGAAATTTATATATATAAAAAAAATTATTAACCAGCTAAGTAATCTAGTTTGCATTTAATTATATGTAAAAAATAATAAAATCATAAAATACAATTTAACATTTTTTTAAATTTCTAAAGGTTTAATCTTTTGTTGAGTTGTTTATGTTTTTTGCTTCTTCTTTTTTGCTGCTGGGAACAGTATATTGTTAAGTATAAGTCTATATCCGGGAGAATTTTTGTGCAAACGTAAATCGGTAGGTGGATCACCGACGGCATGAGTGTAGTCTTCGGGATCATGTCCACCATACCATGTGAAAGTTCCACGTCCATAATTACCATGTATATATCGAACATGGTTACTTCCTTCTTTCATGGCTAAAATGATAACAGAACTTTTAATCAATTCTTTTCGAAAAGCGGTAGTTTGCCCCATAAATCCACGGATAATATTGACATGGCATTGGGTCAACATAGTAGGTACAGGATCGTATTTAGCTGAAAATTCGAATAAGGTGAAATAATCAGATTCTCGATTAATTTCATCTGGTTGTATATCAATGTCTGAAAATTCGTAAATAGCAGGATGCATAACAAGTTTGAAATTTTCGAAAGCTAGAGTATTGTCGTAATTTAATTTTTCATTAGCATTAGGATCAGCAGGGTCGCCATCATAGACGACATCGCAAATATCTATGCCTTCTGCAGCTAGAGCTATATCGAAAGAATCTGTAGCGCTACACATAGCAAACATAAAACCTCCGTTTGCTATGTATTCTTTAATTTTTTTTACAACTGCTAATTTTAATTGAGATACTTTCGAAAATCCGAGTTTTCGGGCTATTCCCTCATTCATCGCTACTTGTTGGATGTACCAGGGTTGATTGCTGAAAGAATAGTAGAACTTACCGTATTGACCAGTGAAGTCTTCATGGTGTAAATGGATCCAATCGTATTCGTCAAGACTTCCTTTGAGTACTTCTTCGTCATAAACTACCTCATATTTGACTTCAGCATAATCAAGAGCGAGTTTGACAGCGTCGTCCCAAGGCTGGTCGGTCGGTGGTGCGTAAAGTGCAATTTTTGGGGCTTTTTCGAGACGAACAACATCCATATTTACATTTTCATCCTGAACTTTTGCAAGAATTGTTGCAGCTGTTGCACCATCAATTGTCTCAAAAAAAACACCTCGAATCAAACATTCGGTTGCAATTGTTTCACTATAGTCCATAAGGAAAGAACCACCACGATAATTAAGTAGCCAATCAACATGTTGTCCTTGCTCTAAAGTCCAATAAGCGATACCGTATGACTTAAGATGATCTGTTTGAGCCAGATCCATTGGGATTAAAATTTTCTGAGATAAAAGAATTGTAGAATGTATGATAAAAAATGCAATAATATTTATGAATATTATAATTTTGCTGAACATTTCTTTAAGCTCCAGTAGAATAAAATTAAAAATACTAACGTCAATAAATTGTTATTATTTTTGAAATCGTGTTTTAATCATTTTGCTGATTGGCTTCATTAGTATATTAGAAGTGATTCTTTATATTAAAGTATAAAAAAGAAATTGAAAAACTTGATAAAATATTACGGTAAATTTATTCTTGCATCAGCATCGCCAAGAAGGAGAAAATTACTTGAATTGCTTGGCATTGATTTCTCAGTAATGGCTGCCGATATAGACGAAGAAGAGCATAACAATGGTTCAGATCCAATATTTTATGTTACAAATTTAGCTGAATTAAAAGCTAAAAAGATAGCAGAAAGTATAAATTTTCCGGCTATAGTTATTGGTGCAGATACAATTGTTGTTCTCAATGGGGAGATAATTAATAAGCCAAATGACAAACTGGATGCTTACAGAATCCTGAGGAAGCTCAGTGGTAAAACACACCAAGTTTTCACTGGTATTGTATTAATAGAAACAAATTCCAATAGAAAATTGATTGATTGCAAGGAGACCAAAGTTACTTTCAGGCATTTGACTGATGATGAGATAAATTCTTATATTGCTACTGGTTCACCATTGGATAAAGCTGGTGCTTATGGCATACAAGATGATTTTGGTGCTGTATTTGTAAGTCATATTGAGGGATGTTATTATAACATTGTTGGATTGCCACTCGAATTGTTATATAGAAAAATTATTGAGATTGTTAAGCAAAATTAGTGATTATATGGAATACATAGTTATTATTATTGTATCATATTTATTAGGAACAATACCTGCTGCTTATTTAATAGTTAAATTAACCATGGGAGAAGACATTAGACAGAAAGGTAGCAGGAATATTGGAGCTATGAATAGTTACGAAGTTAGTGGCAAAAAATGGATTGGTATTACTGTCCTTTTAATAGATTTAACAAAGGGGATTTTATCAGTTTTGTTAGCTAAATATATTTCGAATAACGATTTTTTTGGAGTTGCACTTGCCTCTGTGTTCGCGGTAATGGGACATAATTTTAATATTTTTCTTGGATTTAAAGGTGGTAGAGGACTTGCAACGGCAGCTGGATCATCGTTATTAATCAATCCACTTTTCGTTTTGCATTGGGTGATAATGTGGATATTGGGCTTTTTTGTGATTAAAAGAAATGTCCACGTAGGTAATCTGGTTGCATCTGTTTTCGCACCTGTCCTTGTATTCTCAACTCCAGAAAGTCTTTTTGAATCTACTACTTTTGTCCTTTATGAAAATTCTTTGCATTTAAAAATATTATCGGCAATTATTTGTTTCATCATTTTAACTCGTCATATTCAGCCAATAAAAGAATTAATTGCACAAAGTAAAGACAATCCTATTTAATGAAAGACTTTTTCTATAAAACGTGTTATAACAGCGGGATTAAGTATAACCGCAAGAGCTACACCAACTGCAGCACCCCAGAAGTGAGCTTCGTGATTGATGTTATCTTTTGAATATTTTGCTGCAAAATGGCAATACAACAAATAGAGAAATGCAAATAAAGGAGCTGGTATTCCGATTGCGAAATATAAATATATGTTAAATTCCGGATAGTAAAGAATAAATGCGAAGATAATTCCAGAAACACCTCCAGAAGCACCTAGCGATCGATAATAAGGATCATCTTTGTATTTTATAATACTTGTAACACTACTTAAAATCATACTACCGAAATAAATAATGATAAATTCAAGTGAGCCAATTGTGTTCTCTAAAATAGGTGCGAAGAAGTAGAATGTAAGCATATTAAACAAAAGGTGGATAAAATCTGCATGAAGGAATCCACTTGTAATCAATAGATACCATTTCCTTTGATTAATGAAAATATAAGGTGATAGGGAATATCTTTCAATTAATGTACTTCGTTGTGAAAATGCTATGAAACTGATTATTACAGTAACTAATAAAGTTATGATTGAAATTGGTGAATTTTCCAATGTCATAGATTTCAGCCGTAATTAATAAAACGAAAAAATTAAATTCCTTTCGCTTTAACACGTCATAAAGGTTAATTAATTTTGAATTATAAAATCAGATCTTTTTTATGGAAGAAGTACAAATAGCTTTGCAAAATATATTCAACACAGAATTTGAGCTAATTCATACTGGATACAATACCGGCAAGTTTAATATGGATTATGATCTTGAGCTAACTCATAAGGTTGCGCAAGGATACTCAAGACCAATTTTTCGACTATATGGTTGGGATCCCTGGGCAGTTTCTCTTGGTGCTAATCAGAAACTAAGCGATATTGATTTAGATAAGTGTAATGAATTGGGTTGGTCAGTTGTCTTTAGGCCTACTGGAGGTAGAGCAGTCTTGCACGCTAATGAAATTACATATTCAGTAATAACTCGCTTATCAGCAGGACAAACTTCTCATTCAGTTTATAGGGATATACACATTATTTTACTAAAAGCTTTTGAAAAAATCGGTTGCAAAGGATTAGAATTCCACAAAGCACAGCCCGATTTCCGAGAATTTTACAAAAAAGAAGATATTTCAGTATCTTGTTTTGCGAGTACAGCACGATATGAAATTGCTTTTGAAGGCAGAAAAGTAGTTGGCAGCGCTCAGAGGTTATATGGCGATACATTGCTCCAGCATGGCTCAATACCATTGTATTATGGATATGAGCAAATAGCTGATGTTTTAAATTCCAAAGATCCCGAAAAAAAGATTAAATTAAAAGAATTTTTACTAAAACATAGTGCTACAATTTCTGAATCAGCCGGAAGGATAGTAAATTATAATGAAGCTCTCAAGGCGATTACTGGCATAATTACAGAAAATTACTTTGTAAAAGATAATGAAAACAAATATTCCAAAAAAATTATTAATTTAACTTAAATAATTAACACATTTCAATTCTTTGTCGTAGTATTTGTTTTAATAATATTAAGGAGTATAAATTATGTCTCTTCCAATTCATTTAACAGAAGAAAATTTTGAAAATGAGGTACTAAAATCAGACAAACTTGTAATGATTGACTTTTGGGCAGCCTGGTGTGGTCCTTGTAAAATGATAGCTCCAACAATTGAGGAATTAGCAATTGAATATGATGGGAAAGCGAAAATTTGTAAATTAGATGTTGACAATAATCAAAGAATAGCAATGCAATATGGTATCCGTTCAATACCAACATTACTTTTTTTTAAAAATGGTCAATTAGTCGATCAATTAGTTGGTGCGGTACCAAAGAGTATGATAGTTGAAAAATTAGATAACAATCTAAATAAAGAGGTAATCAAATGAAAAGACCCGATTTAGCTTCAGATGAAGATATAAGGCTATTTTTATCAGAATATCCTCAATGGCGATTAGATAACAAAACAATTGTTCGTGAGATCGTTGCCTCGAATTTTACTATGATAATTGGTATAGTTAATTCAATTGCAATACTTGCAGAGGCAATGAATCACCATCCCGATTTATTTGTTTATGGTTGGAATAAGCTTAGAATTATATTATCTACACATGACAAAGGGGGAATAACAGAATTAGATTTTCAACTTGCAAAAAAAATAGAAGAACTGAAGTTTTAATAACTAATTAAAGGATTATTTATGCCATCAATAGTTGATGTTTTCGCCCGCCAGATTTTGGATTCAAGAGGTAATCCCACGATTGAAGTAGATGTAATTTTAGAAGATGGAACGATTGGACGTGCAGCAATACCATCAGGAGCAAGCACTGGAACTAATGAAGCAGTTGAATTGCGTGATGGTGATACTGCTTCCTACCTTGGTAAAAGTGTCTGGAAAGCTGTTGAAAATGTAAATGAAAAAATTGCAGAAGAGATCATAGGAAGTGAATGCACTGATCAAATTTCAATTGATTTAGCAATGTTAGAATTAGATGGTACAGAAAACAAATCAAATTTAGGAGCAAATGCTATCTTGGGAGTCTCTTTGGCAGTAGCAAAAGCTGCAGCTGAATACTATCAATTGCCATTATTCAAATACATTGGTGGTTGTTGTGCTCATGTATTGCCTGTCCCAATGATGAATATACTCAATGGAGGCAAGCATGCTGATAATAATGTTGATATACAGGAATTTATGATAGTTCCATACGGTACAAATGACTTTTCAAGTGCTTTGCAAATGGGTACAGAGATTTTTCATCATCTAAAAAGCGTATTAAAGACTAAGGGATATAATACATCAGTCGGAGATGAAGGCGGATTTGCACCATCTTTGAAATCAAATGAAGAAGCATTCGAATTAATTATTGAAGCTATCCAAAAAGCAGGTTATAAAATAAATGAAGAAGTAGCTCTAGCAATTGATGTGGCTGCAAACGAAATGTGGGATAACGGTAAATATAAGTTTTATAAATCAACACAAAAACTTTTCTCATCGGATGATATGATTAAGTGGTATTCGGAATTAATAAGCAAATATCCAATTAAATCAATAGAGGACGGTTTATCAGAATCAGATTGGGAAGGATGGGCAAATCTGACTAATGAATTAGGGAGCAAAGTGCAAATAGTCGGCGATGATTTATTCGTTACTAACCCAAAATTCTTGGAAAGAGGTATTAAGGAGCATTCAGCAAATGCTATATTAATAAAGGTAAATCAAATTGGTACTTTGTCGGAGACATTGAAAACTATTGAAATGGCAAAAAGAGCAGGTTTTGGGACAATAATTTCTCATAGATCTGGCGAAACCGAGGATACGACTATAGCTGATATAGCGGTTGCTACCTCAGCAGGGCAAATCAAGACTGGCGCCCCAAGCCGTACTGATAGAGTTGCTAAATATAATCAACTGCTTCGTATTGAGGAATATCTTTGTGATGAATATATATATGCGGGTAAATCACTTTTTAAATAATATGTAAAATTTTATTGAAAATATTATGATAAAATTTGGAACTGATGGATGGCGGGGACTAATTGCCCGTGATTTTACTTTCGAGAATTTGTCTTATGTAGCGATTGCTACAGCTAGATTGATAAAAAAGCATTATTATGATAATCCCACAGCAGTTGTAGGATATGATACACGTTTTTTATCTAAAGAATTTGCTGAAGAGGTTGCCCAGATATTAGCCTGGCAGGGCATTAATGTTTATCTTTCAGATAATTTTTCTTCAACACCTCAAATTTCCTTTCATAGCAAGCAAAAAAAAGTAGCTCTTGGAGTAATGATTACTGCGAGTCATAATCCTCCGCAATACAATGGATATAAATTGAAAGCAAATTTTGGTGGTCCTGCTACTCCTGAGCAAATAAGCTTACTTGAAAATGAATTGAAAAAAGTACTATCAAGACCCCCTCAAATAAAATATAAAACTTTTAAAAATTATCTTGATTTACAAAAAATTAAATTATTCGATGCAAAAGAATCTTATTTGAGGCATATAAGAAAAAAAATTAATATTGAAGCAATTTTGAAAGCGAATTTCAAGATTATTGTTGACCCGATGTATGGTGCAGGTTTGAAAACATTTGAATTGCTTTTGCCAAATGTAGATTCCCTCCATAATGAATACAACCCCGGTTTTGGCGATTTAGGCCATCCTGAGCCAATATTTGAATATTTAGGTGAATTAATACAAGTTGTCAAGGAGAAACGCTATGACATTGGTTTAGCTACCGATGGAGATGCTGATAGATTAGGGGTAATTGATGAAGATGGTAATTTTGTTGATTCCCATAGAGTGTTTATGATATTATTAAAGTATCTTTATGAAATCAAAAAGAAACGTGGAGCAGTGGTCAAGACCGTTTCGTTAACATCGATGGTAAACAAATATTGCGAAAAGCACGGAATAGAACTATATGAAACACCTGTCGGATTTAAACATACTGCCAAATTAATGAATGAAAAAAATGTCCTCATTGGTGGCGAGGAATCTGGTGGATTAGGTACTTCTATTCATATACCAGAGCGTGATGGCATATTCAACGGTTTGCTGCTGCTTGAAGTTATGGCGACTCAGAATAAAAGTTTAAAGCAGCTTTGTAAGGAGCTTGATGATGAATTTGGTGTTCATCGTTATCAAAGAAAAGATATAAGAATGACTCCCCTTGAGAAAAAGCAAATACTTACAGCATTATCGAAAAAACCTAAAAAGATTGGAAATTATGTAGTACTAAATTACGATACAAGGGATGGATATAAGTTTTTCATCGAAAATGGATGGTTGCTTGTCAGAGCTTCGGGGACTGAGCCGTTATTGCGATTTTATGCAGAAGCAGATTCTGATAAGAAAGTTGTTGAGCTACTCAATGAAGCATTAAAATTCGCATCATAGTCACATTATTTAAAATGTCATTACCGGTTAATTACCCCTTTTGGGTCATAATTACACCGGTAATTATTATTATACCACCAGCAATGAAAGTAAGTGTTAAATCAAATTGGAAAAAAATTACTGTCATAAGAGTTGTGAAAATTGGTTGAAGATTATTATAAACAGATAATTTGCTTGCTTCAATTTTTTTTAAAGCATAGTACCAAAGGGCATAAGCCAATCCTGATGTCAAAATGCCTAAATACAAAATTTGAAGCCAATTAATAGCGCTGAAATTATAAATGGAAGTTTTAGATGGAAGAACTAAGTAGATTGGTAGATATAAAAAGAATCCCCAGATCATACTCAATCCTGTACTGTAAATAGCTCCATATTTTGTAGAGAAATTTTTACCGACAACAGTATAAATAGCCCAAGAAAGGCTTGCTACTAACGCTAATATATCGCCAATGAAATAGCCTTTATTAAAATCAACTCCCTTTTCTAAAATAACAATGAATGTACCGGCTATTGCGAGAATTACACCAAATAATTTCAATTTTGTAGTACGTTCCTTGAGAAAAATAGCTGCGATAATAAATACAAAAGCGGGTGTTAGTGCATAAGCTAAGGCAACTTTCGGGGGTGTAGTTAATTCGATACTAGCAAAGAATAAAAATTGATTTAATGGAATATTTAGAAAAGCAAGTAGAATTAGAGTCCAATAATCTTTCGATTCAATTTTTTTGAACTTTCGCTCATTAATGAAAAACCAGACTAAGTAAACAAAGGCAGCTATTGCAGAACGGTAAAAAAGAACTGTATGTGGTGCTATTTCATCTGTTATCCCTTTGGCTATAATATGAGTACCCGAGGCAATTAACTGTTGGACAATGAGAATGATTTCAATCATATTTGATACACTTTTTTGATTACAGGGATTTGTGACTCGTAATTATATTTTTTTGAAGCCTCGATTGCTTGAGAGCTATAATAAGAGTAATTTTCCATAATTTTTTTTGTAGCTATTGCAATTTCTTCAGGATTTGCATATGGTTCAACGATTTCACCGATTTTAAATTCATCATATATTTTTATCATAGCTGGCAATTTGCTCATCAAGACTGGAATACCAGCCATACAATATTCAAAAAGCTTATTAGGTAGAGCTAATTCGTATGAATATGAAATTGGTTCAATAAGGGCAATTCCTATGTCAGCAGAGCAAGTCCATTGATGTAGTTCATCATAAGGGATCAAACCGCAGAAAAACACCTTTGAATTTAATTCATTTTGATGAACCAGTTTTTCAAGAATGGGTTTTTGTCTGCCCTCACCAAATATGCAAAGTACATTGGAATCTGAGTATTTTAGAGATAAAATTAATTTTTCAATACCTCTACCTTGCAATAACATTCCTTGGTAAATTAATATGTTTTTATACTGCTCAATTTTATATTTCCCTCGTATTAAATTCTTTTGGGAAATATCTTTTCTCAAAGGTAAATTCATAATAATTTCAATATTGTGTTTTCTTTTGAAATATTTTTTTAAAAATAGTGCATCGAGATCTCCAGAAACAGTAATATAATCAACGAATTTTACAAAATAATTTTCGTAAAAGTTTAATACTATTTGAGAAAGTTTTCTTTTTGTCAATGTGCTTAATGCGGAGTAAATTTCTCTTGAATCATAGACGAGTCGGGCAGAGTACTTAAATTTTAAATAAGATGCAATAGCGAGGGAGTAAATATCCATAGCTGCATAACAATTAGCATTCAGATGCTTTGCAATCTTAAATACTGAATATGAAAATTTTAAGACTTTTACGATTAATCTAATGGATGAATTGATTGGTAAAAGTAAATATTCAACACCATCTTTTATGGAATGAATTTTCTTTTTCTGATCAGTTAGCCCGATTACAATCACTTTTTTTTGTAATTGCACAAAAATGGTGGCAAGATTTTGACAACGGGCATCAATAAAAGGGTTCGATAAGGTGAATAAACAATAATCGTATTTGTTATTTTTTGTATATAGCGACATTTTATTTGAATTTATAGTGATATGTAGTTCTTAATAATCCACGGGCGTGGAATCGCTCTTTGAAGTATATAAGATTATGTGAAGGTGTCATAGGATTGTCTGAACTAGTATCTTGGGAAACTCCAATATCGAACCATTGATAGCCATTTTGATAAGCCCATTTACAATTTTCATAAATACCTAAAAATGTTGGCTTCAAATTTTTATACTCGTATTCCATCATTATATAAAAGCACAAGGCAACTTTGGGATTTGTTAAGAACAATAGTGAACCAGCAATTGGTGTCTCATTATAATAAATCATAAATAATTTTATATCATCGGGGACCAATTCGTGCAATCTTTTCAAATCACGTAATGAATGTGTAGGTTTTGATTTGTGTTTAGCTTTGTTTTTTACAAGAATTGGGTAAAAAGCATCGAAATCGGTGCTTTCCATAATTGAAATATTATTGTCACGATATATTTTGTTGATAATACGTTGGGTTTTTATATCGAATTTATTGAAGAAATTTCCATCGCTGATTTCAATTGCATGTGAGATATAATGGTATTCGAAATCAAATTTACGGTATAGCATAGCGTATTCAAAATGTTGATTATAGACTTTGTTGTATATGATGGGCGGGGGAATAAGGAATAATTCATTGATTCCTTTTTGCGCAGCAAACTCAAGCAAAGTATCAACCATTTGTAAAGCTAAGCGGAAAGGAATATCTTCGGCTACTATACCACCGTAGCTTGCACCGACTGGGGACCAGAATACTTTTCCAGAATCAGTTAATCCGCCAGGTAAAAGACCAATTATTTTGTCATTTTGGATAAACATTAAGTGATAAAAGTCAAATTTCCCGCTTTCGTGATAATCGAGAAAAGATTGTTTATGGAACATTGTGCCATTGTTTGATTTCAGAACGAAAGAATCCCAATCTTGGCGATATTTTTCGCTGTACTCGATGATTTCAATTTTTTCTTTTTTGTACACTTCAATCAAATTGATAATTTAAGTAAATGCAAAATTAATGATATTATAAATTTTGATTGAATTAATATTTAAAAGATTGGTAATTTATTCTTTAATGATGGGAATTGTTTTGGTATATTCAAAATATTTTAAAATTAAATAATAGATACCATTACTTAGATTAGATATATCGAATGAAAATTTACAAGTATAGACTTGAGATTCAGATTCTTTATTGATTAAAGTTATTTGTGGTTTTATGTTGATTTGCTCGCCAATGTGATTATAGAGATCAATATCTAAATCTTGTAAAAACTGAAAATCACCTTGAAATGAGATGTCAAAGTGAGTCAAACTGTTTGAAGGATTTGGGTATGGTTGGGAAATATTTATCACAGGTACTTCAGTACCTTTTTCAGTTAATCTAATTGGTAACCCACATCGACTTTGTCCATCGTATATAATTTCTACTCCTTCGCCAATTAGTGATATAAAGTGGTCATTACAAATATCTGGGATGAAAATTGTGTCTTTTAATTCCTTAGCAACTGTTGGATGGAAGCATACTATTGCATTAATTGTCGAATATGGTTGTATGATAATTGGCAAGGTACTTTGTGGTATTGAGAAATAAAGGTTTCTAAATAATATAATATTATTTAGTTCAATATTTTGTGAAGTATTATTTCGAATTGTGAAATTTTTGCAAGATAAATTTCTGATTTTAATGTTTCCAAAGGAAATTGATTTTGTTTCTCCTTCAATTATAAGAGAGAGTTGATTGCTATCTTGGCGAACTACAATATCTACTGTATCAGATATGTTGATACAACCGTTGGAATTTTCAGAAATCACAAAATATTTACCCGATTTAGTTACGAAAAGAGTATTTGTTTGTGAAGCAATAGGTTGTTCAATACCTACCTGGTACCATTTGCTTGAAAATCCGGTTGTGGTAAGTATTGTAGTATCGCCTTCACAGAAATTCTTTTTACCTATAATATCAATTTTAGGTTTAGGATTTGGTAAAAAGTTGACGTCTATTTCAGCAGTCCAAATACAATCATATTCATCAATAACGGAAACTGAGTATTTTCCAGATTGAAATACTTCTATAGATTTTGAGTTACTTCCATTGATCCATAGATAGGATTTAAAATCCTCATTTACAGTAATGACGGCTGTATCACCTTCGCAAAGTGGATTTTTTGAGTGTATAGATAATGTTAAGTTTGGTTTTGGACGCTGATAGATTGTTATACTTTCTGATAGACCGTAATTGCAGGTGTCAATATAAGCATAGACCCAGTATGAACCTGGATTTCTGACAATAATTGAACGTGTAGTTTCACCGGTAGACCATTTATACATTGGATAAATTTTATCAACGGATAAAATTATACTATCCCCTGGGCAATAAAGTGTATCAGAAGAGGCCGTAATGGAGGGTTTAATCGTTTTTGAAACTCTATATCTATAAATACCTGCGCCAACGACAAAACCTGTCGTATCATCAATGAACCATATATCATCCATATCCCTGCCGTTAAGACCACAAGGCTGTAAGAACCAGCTTCGACCACCGTCATTTGTAAAATAAACTTTGCCATTATGTCCGCAAGCCCATCCCCTAAGAGAGTCGTGTAAAAAAGCACCGAACATAGGAACTCCGGTTCTAAACTCTCTCCAAGTTTTTCCGAGGTCGTTAGAAGAACGAATGCCACCACTACCACCACCTGTACAACCTTGGGAAAATGGGACTATGAAAGTATTTCCCTGATGAGTAATTTCTTCCTGCCAGTCTTCTCGTCCGCTAATTGAAAAGATTGACCAGGTACGACCGCCATCGGTGGTACGCCAAATACGTCCACTGCTTGATGCATAACCCAGACCATTAGCGTCATAAAGTATGAGATCGCATAGACCGGTATTAGGTACATTTGCACGAAAAAGACTCCAAGTTAAGCCTCCGTCAGTAGTACGATAAAAATGCTGGAAATCATTACATCCACCACCAATGACTAATCCAATGTTTGGTGTTATAAAAAAATTTCCCCATAGATTCGTGTTAGAGCCATTTGGAGTAATGTCGAACCAGGTGCGGCCTCCATCTGTAGATTTATAAATAACGCCGCCAGCGAGTTCACCGAGTCCGGAGGTATAACCAATATCTTTGTTGGCAAAGTGGATACTTTCTAATTGATAAGCACCTCTGATAGTAGTTCCTTCCCAGCTTTGTCCGCCGTTTGTTGTTCTTAGTACCGCGCCGTTATATCCACAAACCCAACCGTAGCGTGGATCACTTTCGAGAAAATATACGTCAAGCCAATAATTTCCTGCATAGGCGCTTGGTAATGCAACGTTTTCCCAGTATTGCGATTTCAAACCTGATTGCAGTACAACAAAAATTAATGTTATAACTAATATTATCTTCATCTTATTTTTTTACTTTTCTATAATTGTTGACACAATATGTTGAAAATTAGTTTAAAAAGTTGTGGAAATATAATAAGTAATTAATAAATCATTGTATTTCAATAATTTACAGGTACAAAAAAATTCTATATCATAAAAATTAACATATTATTTTACAAATAATTAACAAAAGATTTTTCAAATAGCTTTTTAATTTATTGATTTTATTGATATTTATAATTTCCAAGTAAAAAATTTTCTATTTTAAAATTTTTGTGCTTGTATGATAAAAAATTTTGTTACAAATTTTCGTAGAAAAATTAAAGCATAGTAAAAATATTAACAGATGAACTGAAATTTAGTTTCAGAAGAAATTTTGTTCGCAATAATTCAATCTAAGGAGTGTATATGATCAAAGATAATACCGGGTTAGAAGCTAAATTAATAATGACTGACACTTTCATTGATAATTTAACTGATAATACCGGCACAGAGGAAGTTAAATTCAAACTCGCAGTGAATTATTGGAATAAATGCCTCGAGTTTATCCGGGACAATGTGTCGAAGCAGGTATTTAAAACTTGGTTTGAACCTGTTAAAGCAATCAAGTTAGAGAATAATATGTTAACTGTGCAGGTACCAAGCCAGTTTTTCTATGAATGGATCGAGGAGCACTATTACTCTCTTTTGCAAAAGACTATAAATAAGATTTTAGGTCCCGAAGCACGTTTGCAATACGAAGTTATTGTAGATGAAGGTGACGATACTCTTGAGAGTCGTACTATTAAAGTACCAGCATTTAAAAATCAACCAGTTACACAGCCAAGCCTTGCATTTGGTAAAAATACAAAAGAAATCGATTTTAAAACGAATTTAAATAATAGATACTCTTTCGAAAATTTTGTAATTGGTGAAAGCAACCAGTTTGCTAGCTCAGCTGCTCTTGCAGTTGCTAAAAATCCTGGAGGTACAAAATATAATCCTTTGGTAATTTATGGTAATACAGGGCTTGGTAAAACACATTTAATTCAGGCTATTGGTAATTATGTGGTACGTAATAATAGCATTGCAAAAGTTTTTTATACAACTAGTGACGAATTTACATCTGAATTTGTAAATGCAATACAAAATAATAAGTTAAGTGAATTTATTAATTACTATCGCAGTGTAGATGTACTAATTGTAGATGATATACAATTTTTTGCTGGTAAAGAGAAAACACAGGATAACTTCTTCCATACATTTAATGCTTTACATCAGGCGGGTAAGCAACTTGTTCTTACAAGCGACAAACCACCGAGAGAGTTACAAGATGTTGATGAAAGACTAATTTCTAGATTTCAGTGGGGATTAATTACTGATATTCAACAGCCAGACCTTGAAATGAGAATGGCTATCATTCAGAAAAAAAGCAATGATGAAGGTATCGAATTACCTATGGAAATTGTAGAGTATTTGGCTCGCAATATTAAATCAAGTATTAGAGAAATCGAAGGTGCTTTAATTACTCTTATTGCGATGGTCACTTTTGACAAAAGGAAAATAACTCTAGAACTAGCGAAAGAAGTTGTCGAGGGATTAATTAAACCGAAGAATACCACAATTACCATTGATTATATCAAAGAAATCGTCGCCGACTATTATAACCTGACTTGCGAGCAAATAGCTTCAAAATCGAGAAAACAAGAAATTGCTTTAGCCCGCCAGATGGCTATGTATTTAGCTAAAAAATATACACAATGCTCACTTAAAACTATTGGTTCTTATTTCGGTAATAGAGACCATTCAACAGTTTTACATTCCTGCCAAACTATAGAAGGCTATATCAGTGTAGATTCGATGGTCAGAACTGCTTATGAAATTCTGTGCAAAAGGCTGAATGGTGAATTTTAACTTTGATTTAATTCAAAGTGAGCTGATTGGAATTAATTTTCCAATCAGTTAATTTTATTCCTCTATGTAATCAAGCAATAATTCGGCAATATCTTTGATTTTAATATTCTCCCGATCCAAAGTTTTAACCCCATCAGAAATCATGGTCATGCAGAAAGGGCAATTTACAGCAATCTGGTTCGGATTTGAGCTAATTAACTCTTCAGTTCGTTCTATATTTACACGTTTACCTTGGGTTTCCTCCATAAACATTTGTCCGCCACCAGCACCACAGCATAAACCTTTGTCTCGGTTTCGTTTTGGTTCAAGGATCTGAAGAGTTGGAATACTATTGATGATTTCACGTGGTGCTTTGTATTCGTCATTGTACCGCCCTAAATAACAAGAATCATGATAGGAGATGGATATTTTGTTGTTTGCATTTTTTTTGATTTTCAATTTCCCATTGTTTATGAGCATGTTTAAATATTGAGAATGATGATAAACTTTATAATTTCCACCATAAGCAGGGTATTCATTTTTAAGAGTATTATAACAATGTGGACAAAATGTAATAATTTCTTTAACATTATATTTTTTTAAAGTTTCAATATTCATTTTTGTTAACATATCAGCGAGATATTCATTACCACTTCTACGAGCTACATCACCTGTGCAATTCTCCTCGGTACCGAGTATAGCAAAGTTAATATTTGCATTTTGTAACAGCTTTGCTACTGCAACTGAAACTTTTTTAGCACGGTCATCATAACTGCCAGCACATCCTACCCAAAATAGTAATTCAAAATTGGGATTTTCAGCAGCTATTTTGACACCTGTGCCTTCAATCCAATCGGCTCTTGAAGATTGTGGGAATGCCCAAGGGGTTGAATTATTTTCCAGATTAGAAAATGCAGTTTGCAAAAGTAAAGGGAAATCGGCTTCCATCATTACAAGCGAGCGTCTCATATCAATAATAGCCGGCACGTGTTCTATCATTATTGGACATTCCTGCATACAAGCACCACAGGTTGTGCATTGCCACAAAGCTTCGATGTTTTGATAGTCACCAATGAATTTTTTATTAAATATTGCCTCAGATTCTTTTGTTGGTATATTATTTTTCTTTTGCGCCAGTAGTAACGGACCTTTGTCATTTGTCCGATTTCGTATTTGTATGATAATGTCTCTAGGACTTAGCACTTTACCGGTGATATTTGCCGGGCATACACTGTCGCAACGACCACAGTGAGTACAAGAATAAGAATCCAGTATTTGTTTCCAGGTTAAATCCTCGAAATCAACAACACCATATTTTTCAATTGTTTCATCTTCGAAATTTATTGTTTTTAGCTTGTTCACAGGTCCTATATTGGCAAAAAATACATTAATTACAGAGGTGTATACATGGAAGTGCTTTGAAAAAGGTAAATAATTCATAAAAGCTAAAATAGCAACTATATGAATCCACCAGAAAATATCATGATATGTTGAAGCTGTTGAGTGTGTAAAAATGGTACTTATATAATTAGCAAAAGGTTTAGAACTCCATTCATCTACAAATGCATTTGCCACGTTGGCAGCATTCTCAAGTAATAATGAACTGACAATAATGAAAATGGAAAGCAAAACTATAATTGCATCGAGCTTTTCTTTTTTATCTCCCTGTAGTCGTTTTACTTTTAATACAAAACGTCGATATAAAGCTATTATTACAGAAATTATGATAATGACACAGAAAACATCGTTAGAGAAACTAATTACCGTATAAACGGGACCTAAAAATGCCCATGAAAAACTATTATAAAATCCTTGAATTACAGCTTCAATTGCCGAAAGAAGTAACACAAGAAAACCCCAAAATATGCCGACGTGAATTATACCGGCTAAAGGCTCTCTCAAAATTTTGCTCTGAGCTAATGCAATTATTAATGTTTGTTTGATTCTTTTGCCAATAGCATCGAAACGGTTTTCTCTTTTAGCTATTATGTGGAAATCTATTATTTTTTTAAGATTTATGCCTAATATTATAAATGATGCTATAAATATTATTCCAAATATGATTGTTTTGGCAGAAACATCCATTTTTTAAAACCCATATATAACAATAATTAAACTTTTAAACTTAATACTCTATTTTGAAATTAGAAAATACTAAATTTTATTGTAACCTTAATGTGGTACTAATTTGAATATTCTACTAAGTCTAATGGAAGCAATGTAATAGACAATTTTTAAAAATAATTCTTGAAGACTTGGTAAATATGTAGAAACTTAAAAAATTTTAAAATTGTGTTAATAATGATAATTTTGGATAAGTTTTTTTATCGAATTTTATAAATTATGTTAAATTTTTAAGGCAGAATAATGAAAATCAGAAAAGAAGATGCCCTTCTGTATCATAGTATGGGGCGGAAAGGTAAAATTGAGGTAATTACTACAAAACCTTGTATAACACAAAGAGATCTATCGCTTGCTTATTCTCCAGGTGTAGCAGAGCCATGCCGTGAAATTGAAAAAAATCCAGCACTTGTTTTCGAATACACAACTAAAGGAAATCTTGTAGCAGTGATATCCAATGGCACTGCAGTTTTAGGCTTGGGCGATATAGGTCCTTTGGCAGGTAAGCCAGTTATGGAGGGTAAAGGTGTATTATTTAAAGTATTTGCTGATATTGATGTTTTTGACATAGAACTTGATAGCAAAAATGTCGATGAAATTGTGAGGGTGATTGAAGTCATAAGTCCAACCTTCGGAGGTATCAATCTCGAAGATATTAAGGGACCTGAGTGTTTCGAAATAGAGGAGGAATTGAAGCGAAGATTGAAAATACCTGTATTTCATGATGACCAACATGGTACTGCCATAATAAGCGGTGCAGCACTTTTAAATGCAGCAGAACTCGCAGGAAAGAAACTTGAGGATATGAAGGCTGTTTATAATGGTGCTGGAGCCTCTGGTATAGCCTGTGCTAAATTCCACATAAGTTTAGGTTTGAAAAAAGAAAATATAATTCTTTGCGATACTAAGGGAGTAATTTATAAGGGACGAACCGAGGGAATGAATAAATATAAAGAGGAATTTGCAATTGAAACTCAAGCAAGGACTTTAGAGGATGCTTTGAAGGGTGCGGATATTTTCTTCGGGCTATCCATTGGTAATTGTGTAACAAAAGAGATGGTTCGTTCAATGGCTGATAATCCAATAATTTTTGCAATGGCTAATCCTGATCCGGAAATATCTTACGAAGATGCACTTGATGCCAGATCAGATGTAATTATGGCAACCGGTCGTTCAGACTATCCAAATCAAGTAAATAACGTTCTCGGTTTTCCATTTATTTTTCGTGGTGCACTCGATGTACAAGCAACAGCTATAAATGAGGAAATGAAAAAAGCTGCTGCATACGCATTAGCCAAATTAGCTAAGGAGGATGTTCCAGAAAGTGTGAAAAAAGCATATGGAGTTAAGGAATTGAGCTTTGGTCGTGAATATATTATTCCAAAGCCGTTCGATCCTCGTGTTTTGACATGGGTAGCTCCAGCTGTTGCAAAAGCAGCTATAGATTCAGGAGTAGCACAAAAGCCTATAACAAATTTTGATGAGTACAAGATGCAATTGGATATACGAATGGGACGTGCTGAAAAGTTGATGACAAAAATTTATCATAAAGCAAAACTAAACCCAAAGCGATTAGTGTTTCCTGAAGGAGTTGAGCCTAAAATTATCAAAGCAGCTCAATTGTGTGTAGATGAGGGCATTGCATATCCTATTCTTTTAGGAGATCCAGAAAAAATTGCTGATGTTGCCAAAGAATATAATTATGATCTTAATGGTATCGAAATAATTAAGCCCAATAAATCTGAAAAATTAATGGAATATGTTGAAGAGTTGTTTAGATTGAGACAAAGAAAAGGGATTACAAAAGTTGAGGCTGAGAAAAAACTTTGCACATTGAATACTTATTTCGGTTCGATGATGGTTCGCAAAGGAGATGCTGATGCAATGTTATCTGGTTTGACAACTCATTATTCCGATACAATAAAACCAGCACTTGAAATTATTGGCCGCGATAAGAGATTTAACAAAGTGTCTGGTTTGTATATTGTTTCAACCAAACAGGAAACTTATTTTTTGTCAGATACCACAGTAAATATAGACCCAACAGCTGAAGATATAGCAGATATTACTTTACAAGCCGCTGAATTTGTCGAAACATTTGATATCACACCAAGGGTTGCCTTATTATCATATAGTAATTTTGGTTCGGCTAAAGGTACGTCACCAGCAAAGATGCAAGAAGCATTAAAGATAATCAGGCAGAGAGCACCTGAATTAATAGTTGACGGTGAAATGCAAGCGAATACTGCTGTTTCCCCGGATATAATAAATTCAACATATCCTTTCAGCGTTTTAAAAAATGGAGCTAATGTTTTGATTTTCCCTGAATTGAATTCTGGTAACATATCCTATAAATTATTAAATAAATTAGGTGGTGCTCACTTAATAGGACCAATATTATTAGGATTATCCAAGTCTGTTCATATATTACAACGCGGTGATGATGTAAACGAAATATTAAATATGGCAGCCATTGCTGTTGTTGCTTCACAATATTTGGATTAATTTTTACAAAGGGCTGGTTCTGCCAGCCCTTTATATAAAAAGTATAAGAGGTATCAAATGTACAGGATTTTAATATTTGTTTTTTTATTGGGTTTATTTATGATAAAGTTTCAAAGTTTTGAATTATTTAGCCAACAATCTAATCAATTACATATAAAAGATTTACCTAAAAGGGAAGAAATTGAGGATAAATATAAATGGAATTTACAAGATATATATCCTGATGAAACTAAATGGAAAGAAGATTATGATTGGATACTAAATAACTTAGATAAATATAAAAATTTTGAAGGTAAATTAGGAAGCTCTGCACAGCATTTATTAACTTTTTTGAAATTTGATGAAGAAGTTGGTGTAAAATTTCAAAAGGTTCGATTATATTCATCATTAGCCAGGGATTTAGATCTCGCAAACGCAAAATATATGGCAATGTATGATAATGTAACTAACCTATCATCGAAATTGATGGCAGCTTCATCTTTTTTCAGACCTGAATTTTTGTCAATAGATGAGAATAAATTACAAGGTTTTCTTATAGAAAATGATGAATTGAAAATTTATAGCCATTTATTTGATGATATATTGAGGCAAAAAGTTCATACTTTGGAAAAAACTAATGAAGAAATCTTAGCCCTTGCATCTCCAATTATGCAAACACCGTATAATGTATTTTCTATTTTCAAAAATGCAGATATCCAATATCCTACAATCAAAGATGATGCTGGGAATGAAATAAAATTATCTGATGGTAGATTTTATGCTGCAATATATTCGCAAGATAGGGGTTTCAGGGAAAGAGCCTATAGAAATTATTATAAACCATATATTGAATATAAAAATACTCTTGCTACACTTTTCAATTCACAACAAAAAGTACTTTTATTTAATGCACAGGTAAGAAAATTTAAATCATCACTTGTTGCTGCTTTAAGTGAAAATAATATAGATAAGCAGATTTATTATAATTTAATAAACACAGTAAATCAGAACCTAACACCCCAACACCGCTGGTGTACTTTACGTAAACAAGTTTTGGGACTTGAAAAACTTCACGTATATGATACTTATGTGTCTTTGTTCGAGGAACATAACAAAATTTATACTTATGATGAAGCGGTAGAATTGATAATTGAAGCATTAAAACCATTAGGCGAGGACTATATTAATAATCTAAAATTTGCTTTTGAGAATAGATGGGTAGATGTTTTCGAGACAAAAGGTAAACGAAGCGGTGCATATTCAACTGGTGCAACAATCGGAGTGCATCCTTTTGTATTAATGAATTGGAATGGAACATTGAATGATGTGTTTACTTTAGCTCATGAAATGGGACATAATATGCATTCGTTTTACTCAGCTAATAATCAACCTTATGTTTACGCTGACTATCCAATATTCCTCGCTGAAGTAGCATCTACATTGAATGAGGCTTTATTGCTAGATTATATGATAAAGAATTCAAAAACAAAAACAGAAAAAATGGCTCTTATTGAAAGATATATTACAAACATAATGCAAACATTTTATCGCCAAACTCAGTTTGCAGAATTTGAGTTGAAAGCAAGCGAATTAATTCAGCAAGGTGAATCTTTAACCCCTGATAGATTATCCGATATATTTGGTGAGATTTATCAAAAATATTGGGGCGATGATATGGATATGGACGAGGAGGAAAAGTATTGCTGGGCAAGAATACCACATTTCTATTATAATTTTTATGTTTATCAATATGCAGTATGTTTTGCCGCATCGGAAGCGATAGCGGAGAAAATTTTCAGCGAGGGGCAACCGGCTATTGACAGATATTTGAGCTTTTTAAAATCCGGCAGTAGTGATTATCCAATTCCTACATTAATTAAAGCAGGTGTTGATATGAGTAAAAATGAACCTATTTTGGCTGTTACTAAAAAGATGAATAAACTTATTGATGAATTAAAAAAATTATTAAATGAATAGGTTTAAGCTTGTAGTGGCATTTGTATTTCGAAAATTCTTTCATTTTCGTTAACATTACTTGAGGTGATCTTTACTCGGTAGATATTGTCAGGGAAAATTCCATTAGCTTTGTCTGCCCATTCGACAACTTTGATAGCTCTATCGTCAGCTAAACAATCAAGCAAGCCAATTTCCTCGAATTCGTTTTTAGCTTTTATACGATATAAATCAATGTGGTAGATGCTTAGCACCTCGTCACCAAATTTGCCAGTGTATTGGTTAATGATTGTAAAAGTGGGGCTTGTGACTATTTCCTGAACTTCGAAAAATTTACAAATACCTTTTATAAATTCAGTTTTACCGGAACCTAATGAACCTTCTATCGCAATAATATCGCCGGGTTTTAGCATTTCAGCGAATTTTTTACCAAGTTCAATAGTTTCTTCTTCGCTATATGTGATATAATGATCCGTTTCCATAACTTATATAAAACGGATTTTATATTTTATTATTTTATTGACGAGGAATTAATTCAACCACAGGTATTATAATTTCCTCCAGTGAAATACCACCATGTTGGAAACTATCTCTATAACGTTGTAAGTAAAAGTGATAATCAGTTGGATAGACAAAATAGTAGTCTTCTTTTGCAATGATATTACTGACAGTAATGCCCTGACGAGGAATTTTATATTTTTCGGGGTCGCTTATCTGCATTGCAAATTTAGAATCGGCTTTTACATTTTTCCCAAATTTATATCTTAAGCAAGTGCTTGTATCTCGGTCACCAAGTACTTTGGCACCTCTTAGACATCTAATTGAACCGTGGTCAGTAGTTAATAATATTTTAATATTCTCAATTTTTGAGAGTGTTTTAAAAATGCTGAAAAGGCTTGAATGTTGGAACCAGGAGCGAGTTAAGGAACGGTATGCTGATTCATCAGGAGCTATTTCTTTTAAAATTGCAAAGTCTGAACGTGAATGGGCTATCATATCAACAGCATTTATAACGATAACATTTATTTGATTTGATAAATATTGCAGAATTTCACGTTCAATTTTTTTCCCAAATTCTGTTTCGAAAATTTTTATAAATCCGGGTTTTGTACTTAAACTAATTCTTTTTCTTTTTAGCCAGCTTTCAAAAAGTTCGCTTTCATAAGCATTTTGCTTATGATCTTCACTATTTGAGTCAACAGTCCAAAATTGCGGGTAATATTTTTTTATATCGAGTGGAGTTAAACCGGCAAAAATTGAATTGCGGGCATAGGGTGTTGCTGTAGGAAGGATTGAATAATAATAATTTGTTTTGAATGTATAAAATGGGTTGAGAATCTCCTGCATCATTAGCCATTGATCTAATCTCAGGCAATCAATAACGAAAAAGAATATATTACTTTTTGAATTAATTAATGGTAAAAGATAATTATCTGTTAGCTGGTGTGATAATATAGGACCAGTATCATAGTTATTTATCCAGTCAAAGTATTTTTCTTCGATATATTTGCAAAATGAAGTGTTGCATTCCTTCCACAAATCATTGAGGCTTTGACTTAATCCGCTATCGGAAATTTTATCTAACTCGATAGACCAGTTAACCAATTTTGTATAGATTTCAATCCAATCTTCCCAATCAGGAAATTGCATAATTTGAGCATTAATTTCAGCAAATCCTTTGAGGTAACTTTGTATAAAGTGTTCACTTTCGATGCGACCGGCTTCGAGAAATTTTTTGCAAACAGCTAGTATTTGGGCAGGGTTTACAGGTTTTGTAAGGTAATCGTCGATTTTTTTGCCAATGGCTTCTTCCATAACTAATTCAGCTTCATTTTTTGTAACCATTACGACAGGAGTTAATTTGTCAATTTCTTTAAGTAAGGGAAGAGTTTCCAAACCGCTGATACCAACCATCATTTCATCGAGGAAAATTAAGTCGTAGTGCTGTTTTTTAACCATTTCCAAAGCATCTTCTCCGTTTGTAGCTTTGTCAACATAATATCCCCTTTGCTCGAGTAGCATAATGTGTGGTTTGAGTAGTTCAATCTCATCGTCAATCCAGAGAATTTTATTTTTAGTCTGTTCCATCGGTACTCCATTTATATTTGATTAATGAGGCAAAAATGTAGAAATATTTAAGGGGCTCAATACCAATGATTATACAAAACTATTTGCATTGACAAATTAATTCATCGTTTATTATAATTAAAAATTAATTAATTAATAATGACGTCTCTAAGCTTAGTTAAAAATTAAGGAGTACATTATGAATTTTCAGAAATTTACATTAAAATCACAGGAAGCTATTCAAACAGCTCAAGAAATTGCAGCATCTTATGATAATCAAGCAATCGAACCAGCACATCTTTTCGCAGCATTAATTCAGGATACATCAGGTTTGGCAAGCGAAATGCTAATGAAAGCTGGTCTAAATTTGAATTATGCAAAAATAAAAGCTAATGAATTGATCGAGGGATTACCTAAAGTATCGGGAACTGGAATTTCGGGACAATATTTTTCTAATACTCTTGGAAAAGTTTTAGAGCATGCTTTAAAAGAAGCAAATGCCTTAAAAGATGAATACATTAGCATTGAACACTTGCTAATTGCATTAATTGAAATCCATTCTAATGTATCTCAATTTTTAAAATCTCAAGGACTTAATCGGGAAAGCATTTTGAGAATTATGCAGGAATTTCGAGGAACCCGACGAGTAACCGATCAAACACCAGAGGAAAAATACCAGGCATTGAAAAAGTATGGAAGAATTCTCAACGATGAAGCAAAAAAAGGTAAACTTGACCCAGTTATTGGTAGAGAAGACGAAATAAGAAGAGTTTTACAAGTGCTTTCCCGACGAAAGAAGAATAATCCAGTATTAATTGGAGATCCCGGTGTAGGGAAAACGGCTGTTGTAGAGGGAATAGCACACAGGATAGTATCCGGCGACGTACCGGATATGCTTAGAACTAAGCAGATCGTCGCACTCGATATGGGGGCATTAGTTGCAGGAACAAGCTTTAGAGGACAGTTTGAAGAAAGACTTAAGGCTGTGATAAATGAGGTAACAGAATCTAATGGCGAAATAATTTTATTTATTGATGAATTGCACACTTTAATAGGTGCTGGCTCGGCTGGCCAAGGCACTATGGATGCTGCAAATATTCTCAAACCAGCTCTTGCACGAGGTGATTTGCATTGCATTGGAGCTACAACGCTTGACGAATATCAAAAATATATTGAAAAAGATCCTGCATTAGAACGAAGATTTCAAAAAGTTCTGATTGAACCACCTTCAGTACAGGATACAATTTCGATTTTGCGTGGATTGAAAGACCGATATGAAGTACATCACGGCGTACGTATTACTGATGCTGCATTAATCGCAGCTGCTGAACTTTCCGATAGATATATTTCAGATAGGTTTTTACCTGATAAAGCAATTGATTTAGTAGATGAAGCAGCAAGCAAACTTAGAATTGAGATTGACTCGATGCCCGAAGAATTAGATTCTATTGAAAGGAAAATCCGGCAACTGGAAATTGAAAAACAAGCTCTTATAAGAGAAATTGCAGGTTGATTATACAAATGCTTTTTGATTAAATATAATTAAATTATTATATTAATTTTGTTTTATTTTTTATTGTGCTAAATGATTGTTTTAACAAAAATAGACGGGACTGAGATTGTTGTAAATGCTGATGAAATTGAGACTATTGATCCATTCCATCATTCAACGATTAGTCTTAAGAGTGGCAAAAAAATTATCGTAACAGAAAATGCAAATGACATTATTGAAAAAGTGATTGAATATAAAAGAAAATGCTTTTCAGAAATCTTATTGAAAATCCCACAAATAAAAGATAATGAATAGATTATTTTTATTTTTTTTTCTTCTATTCCTGCAAATGAATTATTATCCTTTATTTACTCAAAGTTTAAATTCACTAGATACTGCAGATTCAACGGAAGGGAATTTTATTAATTTTTCAACAAATAGATATTTAAATACATACATATTCAAAAATTTAACGAGCTATGATTATTCAGGTATTTTCGGCGATTTACGTTTAATTCAAAATTATACTGGTAATGCAATTTTAAGTACACAAACAACATTCAGGGACGATTACAATTTACTTGCCCAATATGGCTATAGATTCAGTGAGCTTCTTGGATCTGTGGCAAGGTTCAATTGGTTACTTTCATCTGATACACGCTCGATTGACTTAAATAAGGTTGAAATTTCAAAATCTCTATTAGGTTTGAAATTACACTCAGAAAATATTTTCGATTTTACTATATTATCTGGCTATGAATCAAATCGTCAGTTGGGATTCAATTCAGTTGGTATGGCTTATGCAGTTGAGGCTTTGTTGCATAAAATTGATTTTGAACAATATGAGGTTAATGCCTCTGCTAATGGTTATTTGAGCAATTTGACTAATGATAGAACTAATTCGAACCTCAATATAGTTCTAAATTTGAAAAATGATTATGATGAAAATAATAGGATTGCTTTGTATGTTGGATATTTAAATACGCAAAGTGCTAATTTCATTCCAATAAAAAATTTAGATAAGATCGATTATAATATCGAAAATAGAGCTAAAAATCATTTAATAGCTGATTTAAATTTAAAATTCAAAATATTTCAACTTGATTTTGATAATATATTGTCTATAAGCAATAGATTGGAAGATAAGTACTATAATCAATATTTCCAGAATACAGCGATAACTGGGGTTAATAGACAAAATCATGAGTTGATCCTCTTGATTAATTCAAATTTATCTCTTCAAAATGAAATTATGTACCAATCAATTGGTTTATTTTTAGAGCATCGAGATGAAAATTTTTTACTTAGAAATAGATTCGATATAGCATTGGATGAGGAGTTACTCTTAAGGGATTTGGAAAATCGAAAGGATAATACATTAGAAACAAGAAGATTGTTTTATAATGGATTTGTCAGATTGTCCAGAATAGATACAATAAGAACAAGTACATCTGTTTCCATATTTCGATTTGATACTCCAAGTGAAAAAAATGATGATGACTATGATAAATTGATGATTTTAGGAGCGGTTTCATATTTGAGAAAGTTTACAAATCAATTAACAGGTGGTTTAACTTTAGAAACTCAGCACATACATTTAGTCAATCTCAAGGCAAAACAAAGCGCTTTGAACAATTGGTACAGAAGCTTAAGGTTAGGGACAAATTTTTCGTATAATGATGTCAGTTTTTCGATGAACCCAAGATTTGACTTAATTGCAAATTATACCATTTATGATTTTGAGGACATTTTACCGAATGTTAATAGTATTAGCTTCCGTCAGATAGGTATCAGAGATTCTATATATATGTGCCTTGATAAAGAATATTATTTAAATTTGTCATATATAATGAATTATAACGAAAGAGGTATTTTGTATTGGAGGAATTTTGCGGAATCTCCGCAAAGGAACAACTTAGAAATATTTATAAAATTATTATTTTTCTTTGAATTAAAAGACAAATTTAAGGTTGGTCTTGGAGGCCGATACTATAATTTATCACAAAAAAATTTAGCTTTAATTACACAAGGTATAACATTTCTGAATACTTTCTTTGGGCCTGAAGTTTATGTAGATTTTCGCCTTATTTCGAATTCTTTTATTAGATTTGAAGGGTGGGGCGATTTTCAACCGAAAAAATCTATGAATAATATGCGTCCAAATTTTTATTTAACAACATTTTATAAATTGTAATGTATGAATGAGACAAACTTCCATCTTGAGCTACAGTTGACAAGCGATAAAGAAGCTTTAATTTTGATTGAGAAGAAATTACAGGATTTGAAAAGTCTTTATTCTTTATCTGATGAAGAATTTTTTAATCTAATGATTGCAATTACAGAAGGTATTAATAACGCTATTTCTCACGGTAATCAATACAATACTGAAAAAAAAGTTTTTTTTTCATTATTTGCTGACGAGGATGAAATTAGAGTGACTATTCACGACGAAGGACTTGGATTTAATCCGGATGATGTCCCGGATCCGCGAGCTCCTGAGAATGTAATGAAAGATAGCGGTAGAGGTATATTTATTATCAAATCATTGATGAATGAAGTTAGTTACGATTTTACCCATGGCACTAAGTTAATTTTCAAATATAAATTTAAATCGAAATAATTAATTATTTAAGGATACAACCTTTTAATTTCCCAATTATATTCAATCAGTCTGTATTGAAATCTGTCGTGCAGCCGATTAGGTCTACCTTGCCAAAATTCGAATAATTCGGGAATAAGGCGATAACCGCCCCAGTTAGGTGGTAGCGGAACATATATGGGATATTTGAGCATTAATTTTGCTACTTCCCTAAGAAGTGTAAAGCGTGAACGTAGTTCACGGCTTTGTTTCGAAGCCCAAGCACCAATTTTGCTCGTATATGGCCGAGTCTGGAAATATTTATCTGATTCTTCGATTGAAATTTTTTCAATTCTACCTTCGATCCTAACCTGGCGTTCCAATACATCCCAGAAAAACAGCAAAGCTCCGTAGGGATTCTCTTCTATATCAGCAGCTTTGCGGCTTTCATAGTTGGTATAAAAAACAAAACCATTGTTATCAAAATCTTTAAGCAATACCATACGTGAGGAAGGTTTGCCATTTTTATTTGCAGTGGATAAACACATTGCATTTGGATCTGGAAATCCAGCTTTTATAGCTTCTTCGAACCATTTGTTAAACTGTTCTGTTGGATTTTTACATAAGTTATTTATATCAAGAGAGCTTTTTTTATAGTCCCGATGAGTATCTTTTAAAAGCTCTCTGAAAGAGTAATCTTCAGCCATTGCATAAATATTTTTTTTATTTAATATGTTGAATTAGAATACTTTTTATTATTTCATTACCTTTTAATTTAAGTATGTAGGTACCACTTGTCATTTCCCTGGAATCAATTTGAAAATGATGTAATCCTTGTTCTATTGTACCTGAATAAAGTGTAGTAATTTTTTGTCCAAGTTGATTGTATAATGCCAAATCAATATGACCACCTTGACTTGTAATAAGCTCGATTTTGGCATCTGTTGAAAATGGATTCGGTTTGATAATTAGTATGGGTTCTTCATGATTTGGAAGTATATGTTCAACGCTGGTAATGTTACCAGTTCTGAAAAATGACACTTCAGACCATGGACTAAATTCAGGTTCAATACTTCGTACCTGCCAATAATAGATTGTTTCATATTCTAAAATCTCATTTTCATCTATTTTATATGTTGTATCATAAGAGATTATCTTGTTTAAATGCAATTGATTTGGAAGTAAATCTGGATCTTTGGAAATCTGAAGTTGATATTTTTTTGCTCCGGGAATACTTCCCCACTTGAATTGTGGTTTTGTAGTCAAACTCGATTCCCCTTCTAATGGATAAATAAGATTTGGTCCAAAGGCATTAGCTGGTTTTGTTGTAAACATAAAAACTTCAGACCATTTTCCTTCATTGGGTTGAGATTGCCTTACTCTCCAGTAATAGGTTCTATTTTCAGCAAGTTTGCTTGCTGTACTAAGCTTGAATTTAGTATTATTTATGTTTTGCTCGTTTATTATAAGAGTTTGGGCTAAAAAATTTGAGTTTGTGGCAACCTGCAATTGGTAGGCGCTTGCATCCTTAGTAGAAGTCCAAATAAATGTTGGTGTAAGAGAGACCATTATTTCATTATCAGGTGGTAAAATTAAGCCAGGCATTTGTGCTGCCTGTTGTTGAGTAGTGAAATTCCATGTTGCTGACCAGGGACCACTACCATAAGAATTTTCAGCAGCCACACGCCAGTAGTATTTAGTTGAGGCTTTAAGGTTAGTTAAACCGTATGTTGTTGTGTTTCCTACGTTCATTTCTAAGATGGCAGGAATGAAATTTTCATTCTCAGCAAGTTGTAATCTGTATGATGTTGCATTTATTAAACTATTCCATTTTAAAGTAAGATCAGTTGGTTGATTAATAGAGTTATTAGCTGGTTCTGAAAGAACAACTTGTCCGGGAGGATTCTGACCTCCTGAATCCTGAAGATTGAACCAATATGTGTAAGATTTTGCTACATTATTGACTCTGATATTTGAAATTTTTACAGTGTAAGTTATACCATCCTGTAAACCATCTACTTTCCATTTTAAACAATTCATTAATCCACCCCAGCCTTGATTATCGAAAGAAATGGAATGTACATTCATTTTCCTGTTTTGAGGATCAGTAACTTCTATAACTGCATTAGAGTAATCAACATTTTGATTATTCCACCAATTATTTTTATCGTATATAGCGGAAAATGATAGTAACCAGTTTTTATTAAATAAGTTTGGTGGGTAATTGTTATGTGGATATGCGACGAATTCAATATCAGTATCTGATATTTTCTGATTAAGATTATCGAGATATTTTAAGGACATTGTAGTTACATATTTATACGATGATTGTACTTTAGGTGTACCGTCGGACCTTCCGAAAGAGATGCTAGCTAAAAAAGGGTTTATTATTGCTCTACGGTGTCCCAACTCTGGTTGATTAAGGTCATACATCCAGCTTAATATTGAAACTTCGGACTGAGGATAATTTGGTGCTCCCATCCATTGGATATACAAATTTGAGTTCAAAGTACCGTACTTTGCTTTTTCGCTATAACATTGCCAGCTTGGTGGTATATCATGTTGAATGTTTGCATTAGCTGCACAGACCATAGCTCCTTTCATTGCTGCTTCGTCGCCTGCATAATCATAGGTAACAGGTTTAAGTCCGTGAATGGCACGAATTTTATTTACATAAGCTAATATTTTTTGTTTTTCAGATTCTTTCAAAGCACCTTCACTGCAATTTGCAATGTTTGGTGGTGTTATGTACAAATCTGGATTAGCTATCTCATCAGTTTCGAAATTGTAACAAAGTGAGAGTTGAACAGAATATAGAAATAATATTATGATGTAGCTTATTTTGTAGAATATTTTCATAATTAATTGAATAGATTGTTAATAATAATATTAACAAATTTAACAAAAAATCAAAAAGGCAGGTATAAATCTACCTGCCCTTGTAATACGATTAATAAAAATTTATTGACCAATTAACTGCTTATATTGTTCAGCAGTGAGTAGTTCGTCAAGCTCTTCTTTGTTTGAAAATTCGATTTTAATTATCCAACCAGCACCATATGGGTCTTTATTTACTACTTCTGGGTTGTCATTTATTGAACGATTGACTGATATAATTTTACCGGAAAGTGGGGCAAATATGTCAGCAACAGTTTTAACTGCCTCGATAGTACCAAAGCTTTCGTCTTTTCTGACAGTATTAATATCGTTTGGTATGTCAATATAAACTATATCACCTAACTCGCTTTGAGCATGGTCAGTTATACCGACAACAGCGACATTCCCCTCGATTCTGACCCACTCGTGCTCTTTTGTGTACTTTAAATCATCTGGAATAATCATAATTTCTCCTTTTGAAAATGAACAAATAACAATTTAAAGATTTTTCCAATCATTTTTTTCTAAAAATTTTGTATCGAAATTCCCATTGATAAAATCAATACTATTCATCATCTTTTTGTGGAAAGGAATTGTTGTTTTTACACCTTCAATAACGAATTCGTCAAGTGCTCGCCTCATTTTTGCGATGGCTTGTTGTCTTGAAGGAGCAGTGACAATTAACTTTGCTAACAATGAGTCGTAAAATGGTGGCATATTATATCCCTGAAAAATATGCGAATCGATTCTAACACCTGGGCCACCAGGGAAATGTAAACTTTCGATCTTACCAGGCGAAGGCATAAAATTATTTTCAGGGTCTTCAGCATTAATTCTACATTCAATTGAATGCCTGACCGGGTCACGTGGGCTTATTGATAATTTTTCACCGGCAGCAACTTTTATCTGCTCGCATATTAAATCCACATCAATTGATTCTTCAGTAACGGGATGCTCAACCTGGATTCTGGTGTTCATTTCCATAAAGTAAAAATTATTTTTGTCATCGACTAAAAACTCGATAGTACCGGGACCATAATAGTTAACAGCTCTTGCGCCTTCAACGGCAGCTTCACCCATAGCTTTGCGAAGGGCAGGAGTCATAATAGGTGAAGGAGCTTCTTCTATTAATTTTTGATGACGTCTTTGTATTGAACACTCTCGTTCATTTAGATGGATAATATTGCCATATTTATCGCCAATCACTTGGATTTCAATATGACGAGCAGTTTCGATTAATTTTTCGATATATAAATCAGGGTTATTAAAAGCTGATTCGGCTTCGTTTCTGGTTAAAGCAAAGAATCTTTCGAGTTCGTCCATAGATTCAACCCTTCGCATACCTTTACCCCCGCCACCAGCAACGGCTTTCAGTAGGATCGGGAATCCGATATCGGATGCAATTCTTTGTGCATCTTTAAGATTTTTAACGATTCCGTTACTGCCAGGTACAACGGGAACATTGGCTTTTGCCATTGATTCTTTTGCAATAGATTTATTGCCCATTTTTCTAATAGCGTCGGCGGGAGGTCCAATAAATATAATACCGTGATCATCACATATTTCAGCAAAATTTTCATTTTCGGCTAAAAAGCCGTAGCCAGGATGAATAGCATCAGCATTAGTAACGTTCGCTGCCGCAATAATTGCAGGGATATTTAAATAACTTTCTTTACTTGATGGAGGTCCAATACATACTGCTTCATCGGCGAAAGTTACGTGAAGAGAAACTTTGTCAGCTTCGGAGTAAACAGCAACTGTTTTGATACCAAGTTCTTTACAAGCACGTATAACTCTTAAAGCTATTTCGCCGCGATTTGCGATTAATATTTTTTTTATCATCTATTTAATGGGGTTTATTTAACAAATCAAAGTAAAGTTTAATCAAGTTTTATTGTAAAAAGAACTTGATTATACTCAACAGGTTTACCGTTTTCGACATGTATGTTGACAATTGTGCCAGCAACGTCGCTTTCAATCTCATTCATCAATTTCATTGCTTCAACAATGCAGAGCGTTGTACCGGGAGAAACACGTGTGCCAATTTCGACGAATGGATCAGAATCAGGTGATGGTGCTCGATAGAATGTTCCAACAATTGGTGAAACGATTTGATGGAGTTTGCTTGTATCAGTTGTTTCTTCCTTTTCGACTGCTTGAGTCTTGATTGCTTGAGGTTGTTCAATGACCTGTACAGTTGGTGGAACTTGCATTTGAGGTGCTTGTATGAATGGATATGCCGGCATTGGCATTAATCCGTTTTCGGGTATTTTAATTTCATTTTTACGAGATAATTGTAATTTAATTCCTTCTTCTTCGATTGTCAATTCTGTTACTGTGCTTTCATCAAAGATTTTGAGAAGTTTTCGTAAATAATTTAAGTCCATAATTTCATTTTTATATTACTTTAACATTAATTTCTGAAATTAAAAAAAATTGGTGTGGAAATATACTAATTTTGACTGAAATACAATATAAGCACGTCAATGTATAGGATATTATGGATAATATTGTTCATAAAAACTATTATTTTTTACCGAGGTGCTGGCCGGATTCGAACCGGCGTTCACGGTTTTGCAGACCGCTGCCTAACCACTTGGCTACAGCACCATAAGATTTACAAAATTAATATGTTTAAGTCCAATTTCCAAATTGATTTATTGAAGAATTGAATAAAAAAAGAAATAAACTATTGCTAAATTCAATAAAGGATTGTATTTTTGCAAACAGAAACTGCGGAAGTGGTGAAACTGGCAGACACGCCATCTTGAGGGGGTGGTGCCTAAGGGCGTGGGGGTTCGAGTCCCCCCTTCCGCACTAATCTTCATTGATAGTCATTAAATGTCAACCTGTAGATTTAATTCAATTTGATTTAGAATATAATTTAAATCCCTTTCGATTTTATTTATTAATCTGGTATTATTTTAGATAATACTAAACAATAATTTAGTATAATAAAATATGTTTTAACATTTAACGTTACAACACTATATTTTATATGTGTTCAAATAAACGAAAGGATTTCTATGAAACGATTATATTTAATTGCATTAATTTTAGTATTCCCATTTTTGCTAAATGCACAAGATACTAAATGGGTATTCGACAAAGCTCATAGCGAGGTAAAATTTATTGTATCTCATATGGTCATTTCTGACGTTACGGGTAGATTTAATGACTTCGATGGTACGATTTTAACTAATGGCGATAATTTCGAAAATGCAAAAATTGATTTTACCGTCCAGGTTAAAAGCATAAATACTGATAACGAAAAAAGAGATGGACACCTTCGTTCCGATGATTTTTTTGATGCAGAAAAATTCCCGACAATGACTTTTAAAAGTAAGTCCATGAAAAAATCGGGTAAAAATAAATACAAGTTAGTTGGTGATTTGACAATAAGAGATGTTACAAAACAGGTTACGCTTGATGTTGAGTATCGTGGGATGGTAAATGATCCATGGGGAAATACAAAGGCTGGTTTTAGAATTAAGGGCAAAATCAATCGCTTTGATTTTGGTTTAAAATGGAATAACTTACTTGAAAGTGGTGGATTGATTGTTGGCAAAGATGTAGAAATTTTATGTAATATCGAATTAAACAAGCAAAAATCATAAATATTTGAATTAAATATGTCCAACTGCAAGCAAAATATTCTTGATATTCAAGATGATAAACATATCTTGTGTTTTAACTTGATGTATGCTTATGGTTGGCTTATGAATTATTATAATTCGAAGTTGAAAAAGTTTGGGATAACTACTAATCAGTATTTAATTTTAAAATATCTCGAGAAGTATTATCCCAAACCAACTTCGATAAATGATCTAAGGCTATCTATGCCCGAGAAACAGTCAGACGTTTCGCGTTTAATTGACAGACTCGTCAAAAATGGTTTAGTAATTAGGAACATTTGTCCATTGGACCGGCGTAAATTGGATGTTACATTAAATGAAAAGGGATTGCAATTGATCAGGCAATTAATTAATGAAGAAAAATTATGGATCGATGAACTTGTAATGATTGATAATAACGAAGTCAGAACTATTAATAGTATTTTATTGAAATTGATTTGGGATAAGTAAATTTTCGAATTCATCAGTGGTTAAGTAAATACCAAAATCTTTTATATATTGAATCAAATCGGCATATACTTTTGACTTATTTAGAATTCTACTATTGCCCAAAATTATTAGAGACTTTTTTGCCCTCGTTATAGCAACATTTAATTTCCTATCAATAACATTTCCATCAAATTCACATAAAGATTGAATAGAACTTAGCAGTTGTACGGTATTAATAGCAAATGAGATAATGATGATATCTTTTTCAGATCCTTGAAATCTTTCTATTGTGTCGATAATTACCGAGTTATGCCAGGAATGCGGTAATTTTGTATAAATTTCAGTACATTGAGCTCTGAATGGTGAGATAATACCAATGTCAATGTTCCCGATGTAATCGCTTAATTTATTTAAAATTAATTTTATTACTTCTGCTTCGAATCTGTTTACCTTAAAATTAGTTTCAATTTTAGATTCAATGAAAATAATTCTATTTTCATTCAAAAGAGTGATTATTGAATTTTTAGAGATATTTTTTTCATCAAAAAGACTAAAATCTGAACTTGGATTTGTAATTAATTGATTATTGTAATAATGTTTATTCACAAATTCCAGAATTTGGGGATGCATACGCGATTGTTCATTGAGCATACCGTAGGCTCTAAACCAGCCATTTTCCTTGCAAATTCTCAGGAGCCTCTCAAAATAAGACATTGCAAAATTATTGAGTTTTATTGATTTAAGTAATTCATTATTGCAAATTTGATGTGCTTGATGTTGAATAGTTACTGCTGGTAGCTGTTTTTCATCACCGATAATTATAAACTTATTAACTCCAGATAATATACCAATTAAATCAGATTCTAGGATTTGCGAAGCTTCGTCCACAATTGCTATATCAAATTTTTTTAGCTCTAATATTTCAGAATTGTAATTAATTGATGCAACTGTTGCAACATATACACGCGTTATATGAATTTTTTCAAATAATTGACCAAGCGTGAGGCGTTCTGCTAATTCTGCTAGTAAATTTTCTTTAAGTTGAGTAGATTCTTTTGCACCTATGCGGATATAGTTTACTTTGGGTTCAACTCTGTCAAGTGTTTTGCATATTTCATCAATAGCTCTATTAGTGTATGCAAGGAGTAATAAATTAATATCTGGTTTCTGGTAATAGTATTCAACAAGAGCTTTAAGCATATAAGAGGTTTTACCGGTACCAGGTGGTCCCTGAATCAAATAATAATTTTTTGCAGATGTTGCTGAATGGAAGGTTTCTTTTTGTTTTCTATTCAAGTATGAAGGAGCGTTTGTTTCAATTTGGTCGAATTCTGGTTCAGAAAGTCCCAGTAATAATTTCCTTTTGTCAGGTGAAGAATAAATTAACTTAGTAAGCGATTGTATTGTTTTTTTTGTGGAATCAATGAAATCGGGTTCGAGCACCCAATTTTCTTTGAATTTTAACAATGATTTATCGATACATTTGTTTCGTAAGTTAAAGACTATTTTTTCCGAATTAATACTTTTAATTGTGCCTTTAATGATTTGAGTTTTGTATGGTGTCAGATTTAAATTCGAATTGTATAGAATTGCTATATCGCCTGTTCTGAATGATGTCCCAAAATATTGATAGGGAGCGGGTTTGAATACTATATATAAACTCTCCAAATCACTTTCATCTTCTATTATAGTCAAATTTGATAATACAGTATTATTTTCCTCTTTTTCTTCAAGTGTTTCATTCCACAATGCTGAAAATCCGTTACGATTAGAATCGTTAGGGCCAATTTTTTGAGCTAATTTTTCTCTATAAATAAAAGAGATTAATTCTGTGATATAGCTTTTTTCAAGTTCGTCTAAATTTTGTAAAGTTTTCTTCAAGCTTTTAAGGTTTTCAAGTTTAAAAGTGGGTATTTTATTTTCATCGTAAGCCAATAGCCTATCAATGAGTTTGTACTTATTATTAGCTATTGCTTTTTCAATTCCGATAATATTATTTCTCAGATCCATTAATTCTTGTTTGTATTTTAATATATTAGGTATATTTCGGAGTAAAAAGTTTTTATCAATGGAGTATAAAATTCCAGAGCTTCCTATTCTATTTTCATAGCAACTATCGAGTAATAAATTATAGCAAGTGGCTTGTGCTAAGTGTTCCGCCCATACACCTATTGTATATTTATTTCCTTCATTATCGGTGATGTAAAATTCAGATTTTGGGGCTGTACCTGATTTTAGCTCAATTACATCTTTACGATTAGGCTCATCATTATATTCAACCAATGCATCTAAACGCCCCTGAAGACCATAATCCGGTGAAATAAATGTTGGTTCTATGCTTATTTTATCGTATGTGAATGTATTAATAAAGTTAGATAATTGTTGAAAATGAGAATAAGCTGAGCTTCTCAAGATTTTACGACTATTATCATCTTTTTGGGCTAATAATAGTGTTTTGAGAATGTTTTTTCTTAATGCTCGGATAAATGATGTTTCAAAATCGATTTTTTTATCAATTATTAATAAATCGAAAAATTCGTTGATTATAATTCCTAAAAAAAGTGGGTAATTCACTTGTACTTTTTCGAAAAAATCAATTAGATATAGTTCGGGATTTACTGTATTATGATTAAAACACTTTGCTAAATCAGTTACATCAACTAATATGTCCGGTTCAAAAACTATAATTGTCTCCTTTGTTGTTCTATAAGTATTGAGCTGATCTTTTACTTGAGAGAAATTAAAAATATTAACCATCGCACCACGACGAGCTATTTTGAGAATATAACTTTTCTCCGGACCAATAAATAATTTAAATTTTTCAACTTCTTCAGTTGCTAATTCAATGAATGGCAATGATTTATCATTATATTTTTTATCGATTATGATAGCATTCTTAATACTTTTTAATTCTGAAATAGTGGAAAAGCTGTGTATAGTAATTTTACTTTCAACTTTATCTCCAGCAAAGGCTCCAATTATATATCGAGAAATCTCAAAAAAATTTGCAATCTCTTTGTCTTCAGGATTTATGTCTTTATTTTTTGAAATTTGATTTAGTGCATAAATCAATCGTTTGTAGTTTTGAAATAAGTTTTGTTCGATTTTGTATTTATCGAACAAATAAATACTGCGTGAAAAATTGGAAGGGAAATATTGATTTTCATTTTCAGTAAGGAATTTAAAGAATTGATTTAGAAGACTTTTCAGTTTGATAGCTTTTTTGCGGTTGATTAAATTTTGTGTCTGGTATAAATTTTCTAATTGATTAATAAAAATTAGAGCTGCTTCATCGGTCAACATAAATTAATCGTCCGGTCTTATATCCTTAATGCTTATTTGGGGTGTCCATCTACCATTTACAGAGTTGACCTCAATATTGTAAACAATTGAAAATGGTTTATTTGAATTGAAAATTTCGAGTTTATCGGCTAATCCAAAAGCAATGGCGTCAATAACAAAATGTGATTGAATGGCACGAAACTTGATATTGTTGTATCCAAATACTCTGACACCATTGACGGATTTTACACCTCTGCTGAAGAAATTAGGCTTATAATTTTCGAAGCCAAAAGGAGCGAATTTTTCAAGAATTTCGAGGAATTTTGGTGATAATTCACTGAATTTTAGCTCTGTATCGAGCATGATTTCAGGTACAAGCATATCATTTGTAATATTTTCTTGGGCAATTGAGTCGAAGAGTTCTCTAAAGGTATTGATATTATCTTCCCTGAGTGTGAGTCCTGCTGCATGTTTATGACCACCGAACTCCTCAAAGAGATAAGAACACTTTTTAAGGGCGTTGTAGATGTCGAAACCTGTAATCGATCGTGCAGAGCCTTTTGCTTTGTTATCAATTGTTGTTAATAAAACAGTAGGTAAATTGAACATATCAACTAATCGTGAAGCAACGATGCCGATGACGCCAGCGTGCCAATGGGGCGAATGCAATACTAATGCCTTTCTATTGTATTTTTCTATTTGTTCCCTTGCTAAAGGTATAGCTTCTTCGAATGTTTGCTCGTCGTAAACTCTTCTTCGTCTGTTTTCGTGTTCGAGTTGTTGTGCAATTCTGAAAGCTGCAATAAAATCTTTTTCAATCATCATATTGACAGAGCGTAAAGCATCTCCCATCCTACCAGCAGCATTAATCAATGGTGCTAAGGCGTAAATTATGTTAGATGTGGTTATGTAACCTGGCTTTAAGCCTGTGCATTCAATTAAACCCTTTAATCCGGGACGTGGGTCATTATTTAATTTGTCGAGGCCATAACGTACAAGTATGCGATTTTCACCAATCAGAGGTACCATATCAGCAGCTGATGCAATTGCAACTAAATCCAAGTATGAATATGCTAACTCAGGTTTATTGAATTTTTGTGCTATTGCCTGAATAAATTTAAAGGCTACACCACAAGCTGAGAGATATTTAAACGGGTAAGGGCAATCCTTTTGCAATGGGTCAATTATTGCAAAAACATCAGGTATAATTTCCCCCGGTTCGTGATGGTCGCAAATGATACAATCAATTCCCAAATTTTTGGCATATTCAAGGGGTTCAAAAGAGGTGATACCAACATCGACTGTTATTAATACTTTAGCACCTTTACTGTGAGCGAGCTGAACACTTTTTATAGATAATCCGTATCCTTCTTCAAAACGGTCAGGTATATAAAAATCAACACGTGCACCAACTTCTTTTAGAAATTGGAACATTAAGGCAGTGCTTGCGGTACCATCCACATCATAATCGCCGTGAATCCAAATCAACCCACCTTGCTTTATCACTTCTAAGACTCTTCCAACAGCTTTTTCCATATCCTTCATTAGAAATGGATCATGCAAATCTTCTAATGAAGGTTCAAAGTATTTTTTTGCCTCCTCTACGTTACTAATTCCACGTGCAGCAAGTACACTTGCCAAGCTGTACGGGATTTTAAGTATTTTCGATAATGTGTGGATAGTTTCTTCATCAGACTTTTTTCTAAATGTCCAACGATAATCCAATTAACAAACCTATATTTAAAATAACTGCAACAAATATAAAAAAAATTATTACACAATCAAAATAAAAGTGTGAAATTTTTTACACATTTTTATTTTTTTAAACAATTAATAAAATTTTGTTTAATATTGTAATATTATTGCAACAATGTAAGTAATTTAATATTATGAATGATTTTGATGAGCTTACTTATAATAAATTTGATGCATTTAAACATAAGAAATCGAAAAAGAGGATTTTAATAAAAGATTCTGACTTATCTAAATCGGAACGGGGAAAAGGGATAATTAGCCAATCACTTGGCAAGGTATTTAGAGTATTTGATGAATCCAATGGGAAATTTTATGAATGTGTATTAGCTGGTGCGATATCTTCACCCCATAAAAATTCTTCGATAATTAGTACAGGAGATTTTGTTGAATTCATACCTATCGATTATCAGGATAGTGGCAATGACATTCCTTTGGGAGTAATCACTAAAGTTTTCGAGAGGAACACCTTTTTATCGAGACGATCGACCGGGAAAAATCCATATGAACAAGTGATAGCAAGCAACATAGAAAAAGTTTTAATGTTTTTCTCTTATGATTTGCCAAAATACAATAAAAGATTGATTGATAGAATACTTATAGCTTGTGAAGTTGGGCTGGTTACCCCTTTGATTTGCATTAATAAGATTGATTTAGCAATGTATGATGATTACGTTGAGGATTTTTATGTTTATGAAAAGCTTGGTGTTAGTATATTTTTCATTAGTATAACCCAAAATCTTGGACTTGATGATTTAATAATGTCATTAATAAATAAACGGACACTTATTATAGGTCCTTCCGGGACAGGTAAATCTACATTCGTCAATTTTCTTATGAAACGTCCAATTCAAAAAATTCAAGAAATTAGCTACAAAACAGGTAAAGGACGTCATACGACAAGTTATTCAAGAATGTTTTTTCTACCTGATGGTGGTGCTATTATAGATACTCCGGGGATAAGAGAATTTGGAATCTGGGGCATAGAAAAAAGTGAATTAGCACTTCACTTTCATGATTTCGACGAATTTGCTAAAAATTGTAAATATTATCCCTGTACCCATATTCACGAACCGGGCTGTGCCGTAATTGAGGAAGTGGAAAGAGGGAATATTGATGTTGAAAGGTATGAAAGCTATTTGAGCATATATGACAGTATGTAATAAAATGTATTTTTTTGACAAAAGGACTGTAAATAAATTATGATAAAATATTATTTTTGTAAAAGTTGTTATGGAGAGGTGCGAGAGTGGCTGAATCGGGCGGTCTCGAAAACCGTTGACTCGCTTTGCGGGTCCGTGGGTTCGAATCCCACCCTCTCCGCTCAAGCCCGGATGGCGGAACTGGTAGACGCGCTACATTCAGGGTGTAGTATCCGTTCGGATGTGCAGGTTCGACTCCTGTTCCGGGCACTCTTTAATTAAAATATATTTTAATTCTTCTAAATTCTTGGCTTGCATCAATTTTGAACGTAAGTCTGAGGCGCCATCAAAATTGGATATATAGATTTTGAAAAATCTATTTAAAATTGCAAAGTTTTTACTTTTTCCCCAAGTATTGCAAAAAAGTACTGAATGCTCCCATAATTCTTTTATTTTTTCCTCCTTTGAAATATGATTTTTGCTTGCGAAAAACCACGGATTAGAAAAAATACCTCTGCCGACCATAAATCCATCGGCACCGCTTTTGTTAGTTAATTCTAATGCTTGTTCATAAGAGAAGATATCACCATTCCCGATAATTATACATTCGGACAGGGATTTATTTCTAAGCTCTACAGCTTTTTTAACTTCATTCCAATCAGCAGGATAATCAGTCATCATTTTTTGAGTGCGGGCATGCAAAATAATAGCTTCAGGCTTAGTATTGAGTAAGTGTGAAATCCATTCCTCAGTTTTATGGTGTTTTATTCCGGTTCGGGTTTTAACACTTACCGGCAGATTAGTTCCTTCCTTTACTGCCAAGATAATCTCTTTGGCAAGTTCGGGTTGTTCAATTAAAGCTGAGCAACAGCCCTGCTTAATTATTTTTTTCACGGGACAACCCATATTAATGTCAATTCCATCGAATTGCTCCATTTCAGTAATCATTTTTGCAGATTTGTAATTTTTTTCCGGGTCGTTTCCCCAAATTTGGGCAACTATTTTGACATTTTTCTGCTTGAGTAATTGCTTTTCGCTGGGATTTATTTTTAGTCTCTGGCTCACTTTTGGGTTACCAATAGGATGGCACAAGCCATCGGTAGATGTAAATTCAGAAAAAATTACATTGAGTTTGCCTTTTTCAGATTTTCGTAGTGTTAGTTCTCGAAAAACTGTATCGGTAACATCTTCCATCGGAGCGAGTGTAGCTATTGGCTTATTAAGCTCTTTCCAGAAATTTCTGTTCATTATTGTTACGTATCAAATTAAATTAAAAATGTTCTTTCAACATAAAATTATCATATGTTACTAAAAATAGAAAATAGTTTTATTATTAATAAAAAAAGATTATTTTCATTTTTTTATTGTAATTAATATGTTAAATAAACTAAAAGCTGATTATGGGTAAGGATTTTAGTAAAATATTGATAACTGGTGCATTAGGTCAAATTGGATCAGAACTCACATTGGCACTAAGGCGAAGATATGGCAATGAAAATGTAATTGCATCTGATATCCGAGTTAATCCACCTGCTGAGATTGCTGAATCAGGTCCTTATTTAGTAATTGATGTAACAAAGCCAGAATCAATAAGACAAGTTATAATCAAAAATGATATTGATGCGATTATCCATTTAGCAGCAATCTTATCTGCTGTTGGAGAAAAAGATCCCCATCTTTGCTGGAATGTCAATATGAACGGCACGATGAATGTTCTTGATTTAGGCGTTAAGTACAATTTAAAAAGAGTATTAATTCCTTCCTCTATGGCTGTCTGGGGTAAGGGTATTCAAAAGGAGATGGTTCCACAAGATAGTGTTTTAAAGCCGACATCAATGTATGGAATTACAAAAGTTGCAGGCGAAAGATTATGCGATTACTATGTCTATAAATATAACCTCGATTGCCGAGGTTTGCGTTTCCCTGGAATTATATCTTATGAAACATTGCCAGGTGGAGGTACTACGGATTATGCTGTCGAGATATTTTATGAAGCTTTAAGGAATAATTATTATAGGTGTTTCTTATCTGAAGATACAGTACTTCCAATGATGTATATGCCAGATTGCATCAAATCAATTATTAATTTAATGGAAGCTGATTTCGAAAAATTAGAGCATCACAGTGATTTCAATGTTTCAGCAATGAGCTTTAGCCCTAAAGAATTAGCCAATGAGATAAAAAAATATATACCTGATTTTGTAATTGAGTACTCGCCTGATTATCGTCAGGCAATAGCGGATTCCTGGCCTCGTTCGATTGATGATTCCTGTGCTAGAAAAGAGTGGGGCTGGCAACCTGATTACGATCTGCAGTCAATGACCTATGATATGATTAAGCAGCTTTCAAAAAAGCTTAATATTCCTATTTTGGTGTAACTATGTGATCTTTTTAAGCTTGATTGCTAGATTATATGAAGCACAGGAATAGCTAATACTATAGTCAAAGCTTGCTAATTTTCTGAGTGGATTCATTATTAACGAAAGCTTTGGTTCTTTAACAAAAAATTGCAATAATCTTTCAACATTTAGTGCCAGTGGTTCCAATATTAGACCTGTTTTTTGTTTTGAAATTATTTTATAATTATTTGCAAATGCGGATTTATCTATGAGTTCGAAAAGTTCTTTTTCTGAATAGTGGTAATGTTTTATATTATGAATAGGATTTCCAAATTCATTTCCATTTTGAGTTTTTTTGCCCTTAATTATTTTGTAGAGTAATCTGTAAAAGAAGGGGGAATGCTTTTTAAGATAGTAACCGTAATTGTAAGGATCTAAAAATGCGAATAATCCTTTATGAGGAACTGTAATTATTATATCACCTCCAATTTGAAGGATTCTGTATAATTCGTTTAATGCTTTAATTGGTTCTTTTATATGTTCAAGAACGTCGCTTAGAACAATTATATCAAAAAATTGGTCTGAAAAGGGAAGATTTTCAAGTTCCGATACTTGGAAATTGATATTTTTATATTTCGTTTTAGCAATTTCAATCATCTCAAAATCAATATCGACAGCGTAAACTTCTTTACATTTTATTGTATATAATCTTGTTGCATATCCATAAGAACATCCGGCATCGAGTAATCTTTTGTAATATTTATCGAGCCATTTAAAGACGCATTTAGTGCGACCACTTAACTCGTGGTCAGGATATTTATCAAGTATTTCTTTTTTGAATTCCATTTATATTTTGAATTACTAATACTGAAAAGTACAATTTAAGTGTTAATTTAGTTAGATGATATAATCGAGTTTAATAAAAAATGTATTTTGCTTTAATCCTTATATTTATATCGTTCCATCTGGGCATTTTCCACGTATTTTCAATAGGTACGTATGGTGTTACTTTTTCGGATTTGTCAACATTACTTTTTTTTGTTTTAGTACTCAAAAGATTGTTTTGGGATGGTGAGCCTTTAAAGTTTGTACCAAATAGTGCTCTATATTTTGTTTTATTATTGTTATTAGCTGCTATTGTATCTGGAATTAATCCACTATTATCTACATCGGAAGATCAGATTATTCAATATTTTAAGACTTTTTCTCATTTTTTATTTTTAATATCTTTTGCATTAGTTTGCGCATTATACCCTATCAATAGCGATATTTGGACAAAAATTATAAAAATATGGCTTATATTGTCCATATTCATAAATATATTTGGCATATATCAGATTATGGCTCGTGCATTTGATTTGCCGTTTGGTTGGATTGATATAACCAATCCTTCATTTACTGCTCGTGGCAGTTATGATGAAGAATTAGCAAGCAGGCAATTGAGCTTAAGATTTGGTAATTTTTTCCGGGCAACATCTATTTATTCTGAACCATCAGCTTTAGCCGGTTTTAATTTATTTATTTTAACATTTACCGCAATTCCTTTTATACAAAGAAAACCACCTTTTTTTAATAAGACTTTGACGATTTTTATATTTATTCTTTGTATTATATCGTTGCTTATGGCATATTCTTTGACGGGATTATTAGGTTCCGTTATGATATTAGGTACAGCCATTTTTCTTCATTTCTCTCCAAGGATTATCAAATCAATTCCTATAATAGTAACTTTAATCTGTGCTATTATTATAACTGATATTATAGTCTATAATTATACACAGGCAAGTATATTGAAACTTTTTGAGATTAGAATTACTGGAATTATGAACCCAAGAGCAAGTGAATCAATGGCTGGTGAATCTTTTTTCACAAGAGTAGAAACTATTGAAAAGACGATTTCGATTTGGCAAAGACATCCATTACTTGGTATTGGTTTAGGTTTAATCGAATATGATGAATATAGTGATCTTGTATTTAGCGATAATGGAGTTTCCACTACACTTGCAGAAATGGGGCTTTTAGGCTTCGTTTCCTTTATCGGAATGTTTGCTGCTTTGTTTTACCTGACATTTAAATTACTTAAGCAAAGCAACAATTCCTTAACAATTGATAACAGAGTAACTGGTTTATTATTTTATCTGATGTTTATTTTGTTTATTCAAAATTACATATCTGGTAATTCGCTCGTTTACTATAGTCTTTGGAATTTTGTTGGGATGCTGTTTTCTATTCTTAATCAATATCATCAATCAATAGGATTACCTGTTAAAATTATACGGATGACTGAAAAGCCCTTTAAATATTATTTTAGTAAATATATTTCTCTATTTGATTAGTTCATCATTATCGAGTGGATTGTCAAACAAATTTTTATAAAATTCCACTTCTCTCGAATTAATATGTTGGGGTTTATCTATCTCAGGTTTGTTTTGTATATTTATATCTTTGTTTTTATTATTCGAAGCAATCATTTTGCAAAATTCTTGGGGGGTGATATTTTTTATTGTGTAAAGTTTGGCAAAATTGATGATTTCGATATCATTTGTAACAATATAGGTTTCAGCATAAGTATCCAATCCTGTAATAATTTTACGTATTAAGTTGTCGGCGCTATTATTTTTATGTGATTGTTTAATTATTATGTTATTGTAGTTACTTTCTAAGCCATTTATAAAGCCATCAATGACAAAATAAAATTTAAATCTCGAATGAATTGATGAGTAAGATTGAATAGCTTGAAGCAAAGAAAACACAGTATTCTCAAAGGATTTATTAATTAATTTCCTGAACTCTTTACATTTGTATAAAATATTATAAATATCTAGGATGAAAATCTTCATTGTTAAAAAACAATATTACTGAAATCTTCGCAAGCTGCAAGACCATTTTTAGCTTTTTGATCGTTTGGGTCTAATTCAAGGGAACGTTTATAGCATTTTCTAGCTTCAATTTTATTCTCCAGATTTAAGTAAGCATCACCAAGTAAAGCCCATGCAGCAGGGCTTTCGGGGTTGCGTTTTATTAATTCCTCGAAATTTGAGATAGCGTCTTTGTAAAATCCGAGTCTTAAATTAACAACACCTAAATGGAAAAAAGCGATTGTAAAATCGGGTGCTTTAATAGTAACATACTTATATTCGTCTCTTGCTTGATGATAGTCACCACTATGATAGCTTAAAATACCCTTCCAATAGTGAGCCATGAGGAAATCCCCATCTAGTTCAATAACTTTATTCATACAATTAATAGCTTTTTTAATGTGTCCTTTCCTATAATATGCGAGGCCGAGTTCATAAATTGCCGTCGGGTAATCAGGTAATAATTCAACTGCTTTTTCTAAACACTCCACTGCTTTATCGAGCATACCAAGTCTGTAGTATATATTGCCTTTATGTTTGTGTACAATTCCTATATTAGGGTCTTTCTCCAAAGCTTTATTATAATGCTCAATAGCCTCCATATATTCACCGTTGGTTTCAGCTTGATAAGCTTTCAATATTTCAGGGTCGTCTGAATCAAATCGTTGTTTTTTTGAACCTCGCATATTATAGACTCCAAATTTTAAAAAATGTATTTCTATTTATAATTAAAATTTCAATGGAACAGGATTTTCTCCGCTATAGTCATAAAATCCTTTACCTGACTTTCTGCCGAGATAACCTGCAGCAACCATCTTTTTAAGTAGTGGAGCAGGTCTGAATCTTGGATCTCCTATGTCATTGTGTAATACCTGCATAATAGCGAGAGTAACATCAAGTCCGATTAGGTCGGCAAGAGCTAATGGTCCCATAGGATGTGCTAATCCAAGCTTAGCCACTTCATCAATAGCGTCGACAGTACCGACATTTTCCATAACAGCAAATATGGCTTCGTTAATAAGAGGCATAAGTATTCTATTTGCTATAAAACCGGGATAATCGTTAGCTAAGACGGGTGCTTTACCGAGCTTTTTGGATAAATCAACTATAGTAATGTATGTTTCCTCACTAGTAGCTAGTCCTTTAATAACTTCTACTAATTTCATCATTGGCACCGGATTCATAAAATGCATACCAATGACTTTATCTGGACGCTTTGTATGAGCAGCAATTTCTGTGATGGAGATAGTTGAAGTATTTGTGGCAAGTATAACATCTGGCCGTAATTTTGCATCGAGTTCACTGAATAATTTAAATTTTATTTCTTTGTTTTCAATAGCTGCTTCGATTGCAAAATCTGCATCTTTACCATCTTCTAAATTCATACTTGTTTTAATTTTAGATAAAGTTTCTTTGGCTTGTTCTTCAGTAATAGAGCCTTTTTTAATTTGCCTGCTAAGGTTCTTTTCAATTGTTGATAATGCTTTCGTAAGGGCTGACTCGTAGGGATCAACTAAAATTACATTATAATCATTTTGAGCAAAAACATGAGCAATGCCATTGCCCATTGTTCCAGCGCCAAGGACTAATACATTTTTAATTTCCATATTTTTCTCCAAAAATTTGTAAATGATTTAAAAAAGTTATGTAAGTTAATTATAAAAGTAATAAATTGTGATTGAAAATAAAAGAAGCTTATAAAATTTTGATTTAATTGTTGATTTAAAATGGAAGACAAAGAATTTTTTGCATTAGTCAGCGAGGAAATATCGGAAGGTAATTTTCAAAGATATATTGCAAAAAAGAGAATATCAGACTTGCCATCAAATGATACCTTAATAAAAGTTCAATATTCAGCACTAAACTATAAAGATGCACTTTCGGCACGAGGACATAAGGGAATAACTCGTCGGTATCCACATACTCCTGGTATTGATGCTGCTGGCGTTATTATTGAATCTACATCTGAATTCAAACCTGGAGATAAAGTACTTGTTACAGGTTATGACCTCGGTATGAATACATCCGGTGGTTTTGCTGAATATATCAAAGTGCCACATAATTGGGTCATAAAATTACCTGAACACATTAGCACAGAAGAAGCAATGATTTATGGAACTGCGGGTTTTACAGCCGGAATTGCAATTTATGAATTAATTAATCATAACGTTTTACCTGAAAGTGGACAAATCCTTGTAACTGGTTCTACTGGTGGTGTTGGATCTTTGAGTATTGCTCTGTTATCCAATTTAGGATATCACGTAGTTGCAGCAACAAGCAAACCGGAACAATTCGAATTTTTAAGAAAATGCGGTGCAAAAGAAACAGTAAAATATGATGAGATTATTGACCAAAGCGGTAAACCTTTATTACGTGGACAATGGGCTGGAGCTATTGAAAATATCGGTACACTTGTGTTATCATCAGTGATTCGCTCGATTAAGCCGCGTGGAGCTGTTGCTATTATTGGAAATGTTACTGGTGATACCTTGCAAACGAGTATCTATCCTTTCATTTTAAGAGGAATTAATTTATTAGGGATTGACTCAGCCGAAAGACCTATGGATTATAGAATAAAAATCTGGGACAAATTGTTCAATGATTGGAGATTGAAGAATACATCACACTTTGTGAAAAAAATTAATTTCTCTGATTTAAATGAAAACATAGATTTAATGCTTGCCGGAAAACAGATTGGCAAGGTAGTGGTTAAGATATCGGAGCATTAATTGATGAGGTAAATGTGAAAAAAATATGTTTTTTAATTTTCCTTTTATTACTCAGTTGTCAGAATGAAAATATTGAAGATATGGAATTTATCCCTTTTCAAGAGAATAACTTATGGGGCTATAAAAATACCAAAGGGGAAGTAATGATTGAAGCTTTATATTTATATGCTTATGAGTTCAATGAATTTAATATAGCTTTGGTTGCTGATTTAAAGGGTTGGAAATACATTGACAAATCAGGAACGGAAATAATTAGACCATATCAATATAAAGGTTCACCTGATACATTTAGTCAAGGATTAGCCCGCTACAAAGATAAAGGTAAATTTGGATTTTTCAATCAACGAGGTAAAATTGTCATATATGCAATCTATGATTATGTTCAACCATTTAGTGATAGTTTGGCGGCGTATTATCAGGGTAAAATTTCATTTATCGAGGATGAAATTTATTTTGATAATGGATTCTGGGGCTTCATTGATATGACTGGTTATGAAGTAATACCTGCTCAATTCGAAGAAGTTACTGATTTCAAGGGTGGTATAGCTCAAGTTATGATTAGAGGAGATTGGTACACTATAAATAAAAAAGGAAAAATAATAAAATAAGTTACCTAAATTACATTAATAAAATAATGAAATATTATAAATATCTCTTTTTTCCCTTTCTGATAATTATATTTTGTATTATTCATTATCAATTATTTACACAAATTAATTCAGAACCTGTTTCTTCGCCTAAATTTAACCCCCGTCCGTTATTTTATATTGGTGGAACTGTTGCTTATAATTTTAATCGTATCAGCACCAATTTTAATGAAATACCTAAAGTTGAATTTAGTAATTTCAATATAAATTCAGGGATTGGTAATGGTTTTTCGTATTCTGTAATTTTTAAAAAGTATTTAGGTGAGAATTTTTTGCTCGATATACAATCCGGCTTAATGGACCATAATGCTATCATATCAGAGAAGCAGGAGATCGGTGTGCAAGATGTGAGAGAAATTGATAATCCTGAGATAGTAAAACGAGTTCCAGTCAAAGTTGATAAATTATTAGAATCGGTTGTGATAAGTGCCGGATTAGAAGCGACTTTTGGATACGAATTATTTGATAATCTTTTTATTTCGGCAGCTGGTAGAGTTGCTTATGCTTTTGCCTCTAGATTTAACTTGACTGAAAAAATTACTGAACCAAGCAATGTGATATTTTTAAATAATGATGACCATAGGTTTAATTATACTAATGTAAGCATTACAGATAAAAACACATTATTATTCCACGGATTGATTAAAGTGAACTATGATATTGAAATAATCTCGTTTTTTAAAGTAAATCCAACTTTAAAATTCTATTTCCCTCTGAACAGTTCATCAAATTCCTTGGGATGGTACACTAATTCATTGGTTGCTGGAATTGAATTGATGCTACCAATAATGCCAAAGAAACCAGAACTTAAAGATACACTATTTATAAGAGATACAAATAAAATTGAAATTGTAGGGCTTGAAAAGAGTAAAATCTACCTTAGCAATCGTTATTCGAAATTAGCTCTTGAAGAAAGGGATGAAGCGAATGTACTCTGGACGGTTGTTTATGAGACATATACAAAAGAGATACCAAAAAAAGTCAAATTGGAATCAAATTTGGAGCTTATTGGTATTCACGATGATGGTACAAAAGAGAAAAATCCCACAATTATCATAGAGGAAATTGAATTTGTTAAAGAGACTATTCCTCTATTGCCATATATATTTTTCCAAGAAGGTGATGCTAACTTAAGTAATACAAATTTGCATTTATTGAAACCCGAAGAAACTCAAAACTTTTATGATGATTCACTTAGTCCCAAACCTCTTATAGCCTATACAGAGCTTCTCAATATAGTCGGTTTCAGAATGCGAAAATATCCAGATGCATCACTAACTATCACCGGTTGTACTAATAATTTAGGAATAGAAAATAATAATTTCGATCTTTCTAAGATGAGAGCTGAGGTCATAAAAAAATATCTGACGCAGGTTTGGCAAATTGATGGCAATAGAATTAAAACAATTTATCGTTTGTTACCACAGCAACCAGCAAATAACAGTCATAGGGATGGGCAGGTGGAAAATCAGAGAGCAGAATTATCTTCAGATCATAAATTACTCCTTTCGCATATTTTTATTCGCTCTGTTACAAAAAAAACAAAAATACCAAAGGTTGAAATTTATCCTGAGGTTTCAACCGAAATTGGTCTTAAAGATTGGAGACTGTCTTTGATTCAATCAGGTAAACAAATTCGTAACTATGATGGCAAAGAAAATTTGCAATCAGTCATAAATTGGAATATATTAGAAGAGCCAATTCCACAGTTAGAAACAAATGTTTATGCGATTTTTACAGCAACAGACAAAATTAATCAATCTACACAAGCTGAAACAAGTTGTCAAATACAACATAAACACATAAAATTGAGTGGTGATGATATTAGTGGCGGATGGTTAGTCGAAAAATTTTATTTGATTGCACACTTTGCCAGTCCTGATATAATAGCTAATCATCGTTCATTTATTGAACATATTAAAACAAGGATAAAAGCCAATTCTAAAGTTACGATTGCTGGATACGCAGACAGAACAGGTACACAAGAAATAAACAAAGAGTTAGCACGCAAAAGAGTAAATCAGATACAGGAAATTCTTCAGGTGAAGGCTGAAAATTTAAAAAAACTTCCTGTCGGAAGCGAAATACTTATATATGATAATGATTTACCAGAGGGCAGAAGTTATAGTAGGACAATAATGATTATTATAGAAACTTATAGAAATTGATTAACCAGCGGTTTTTCGTTTGAGTTTTTTGCCAGATTCGTTTAATTCTTTTAATCGTGCTATTTCATCACGTAGTTCGGCGGCTCGTTCGAAATCTAAATTTTTTGCGGCTTCTTTCATTTCAGCAAATAATTGTTCGATTAGTTCATTTCTTTGTTCTTTTGTTAAATATTGAACTAAGGGTTGCGCTACTTTATGTAGTTTTTTGTTTTCAGTATATTCGATGCGCTTTATTTTACTTGAGTGTATATCAGCAACAGAGGTAGAACTGAGAATTTCTTCCAATGATTTATAAACTGTTTTGGGATTGATACCCATTTTTTTATTATACTCAATTTGCAATTGCCTTCTTCTGTTTGTTTCATCAATAAAATTTTGCATTGAACGAGTAATTTTATCGGCATATAGAATGACAACACCATCAATGTTTCGAGCTGTTCTACCTGCAATTTGTAATAAAGAGCGTTCGCTTCTAAGAAAACCTTCCTTGTCAGCATCTAAAATAGCAACAAGTGATACCTCGGGCAGATCGAGACCCTCCCTTAGCAAATTTACACCAACTAATACATCATATTGACCGATTCGCAAATCTCTTATTATTTCAACACGTTCAAGTGCATCTATATCAGAATGTATGTATGCTACTTTTATATTTAGATTTTCTAAGTACTCGGCTAAATCTTCAGACATTCTTTTGGTTAGAGTAGTGACAAGGACTCTTTGATTAGACTTAACCCTTCCGCGGATTTCATTTATGAGGTCATCAATTTGATTTTTAACAGGTCTTACTGAGACCTCCGGATCAATCAATCCTGTTGGTCTTATAACTTGTTCGACGATGACACCACCAGTTTTTTCAAGTTCATAAGGTCCCGGTGTTGCGCTCATATAAATACATTGATTAACAAGTGACTCGAACTCTTCAAATTTTAGTGGCCGATTTTCAAGGGCTGAAGGTAATCGGAATCCGTGTTCGACAAGATTCATTTTTCTGGAGCGATCGCCATTGTACATTGCCCTCAATTGTGGTATTGTAACGTGACTTTCATCAATGATTAAAAGATAATCTTCTGGGAAATAATCGAATATGCATTGAGGACGTTCACCAAAATTCCTCCCTGAAAGATGCATTGAGTAATTTTCAATCCCAGAACAGTAACCGACCTCACGCATCATTTCTAAATCGAATAATGTGCGCTGTTCGAGTCTTTGAGCTTCAAGTAATTTCCCTTGGGAATTTAATTCTTTTAATCTTTGATATAGCTCCTCACGAATTTTTATCATTCCTCGATTTAATTGATCATCAGTTGTTACAAATAGTTTAGCAGGCATTAAATTGATGCTATAAATCGGTTCTATTACTTTACCTGTAAGGGCTTCTATGTACATTAGTTTTTCGATTTCATCATCGAAAATCTGGACCCTGATAGCAAGTTCATTCTCATAAGCTGGAATTATATCAATTGTATCACCCCTAACACGGAATGTACCACGCTTGAAGTCATAGTCATTTCTTTCGTAATACATATCAATGAGGCGTTTAATGAGTGATTTCCTGCTAAGTTGTTGGCCAATATGCATAGGAAATACGTATGCCATAAAGTCTTCTTTACGTCCGATTGAATAGATACAACTAACGGAAGCTACTATAATTACATCTCTACGTTCTTCAATTAAGGCACTTGTTGCTCTTAATCTTAATCTGTCAATTTCATCATTGATTGAAAAATCCTTTTCTATATAAGTATCAGTTGAGGGAATATAAGCTTCAGGTTGATAATAATCATAATATGATATAAAGTATTCGACCGCATTTTTAGGGAAGAAGCTTTTGAATTCACTATATAACTGGGCTGCAAGTGTTTTATTCGGGGAAATAACAAGTGTAGGCTTTTGCACTTGATAAATGACATTGGATATTGTAAAGGTTTTACCAGATCCTGTAACTCCGAGAAGAACCTGATGTTTTTGGCCAAGCCTAATTCCATCAACCAATTCTTTAATTGCTTTAGGTTGGTCTCCTGCTGGTTCGTAATTGGATACTAATTCAAATTTATCCACTTAATTTGCCAATTTTTATTATCTTAAATTAGAATTTACTATCATCTTTTAAGAATGTATGACGGATGAAAATGAAATTTTGATTGCTAATTCTGTATCAAATAAAAAAATTGATACAAATAAAATTGCTGCAATATTCATAGGTGTTTTTGCAATTGTAACTGTTATCATATGGCAAATTCCAGGTGGTAACTTTATCTTATATCCATTTACAATATTAGGAACTTGGTTTCACGAAATGGGACATGGCTTAGCAGCAATTTTCCTTGGGGGTAATTTTATAAAACTTGAGTTATTTCCTGATGGTTCAGGAGTAGCAACGTATTCGGGTAATTTATTTTTGGGTGATTTAGGTAAAGCTTTTGTTGCTGCCTCAGGTCCACTTGGTCCAACATTTTTCGGTGTTATTTTAATTCTTTCAACCAGAAAACAGGAATTGGCAAAATTCGTTCTGATAATTTTATCAATTTTACTAATAATATCTTTAATTCTTTGGATAAGGCCAGTATTTTCTTTTGGATTCATAATTATCATTCTTTTTTCGATACTTTTTTTTCTTGTCGCATTTTCGAAAAGTTCAAAATTGCAAATTGCTTTTATTTCTTTTTTAGGTGTTCAATCTATTATTAGTGTATATAGTTCACTTGATTATTTGTTTTCTCCTTATGGTGATCTTCTGCGTTCAGATACTTATGTAATGCAGGAAATATTACTTTTGCCTTATTGGTTCTGGGCGATTCTTATTTTATTAATTTCAACAATTGCATTTTTATATTCATTTAAAATACTATTGTTTACAAAACATAGCAATTACACAAAAAATGTATAATAATTATATCGGGAAAGTTATGATTAATCGATCAATAAGATTGATGTTGTTTGTTCTAACATTTGTTCCCTTGAGCTTATTTGCACAAACAAAAAAGTCAATGACCTTTGAAGATATTCTTAAATTTAAATACATTAGCAATAGTGTTATTTCTGATAGTGGGGATTGGGTTGCTTATACAATAAGTATGGAACGTGGTGATCCGGAAACCATTATCAAAAAAGTTGATGATACTTTAGAATATAATGTTAAACAGGGAATCAGACCACTTATCTCTACAAATTCAAAGTGGTGTGCGTTGTCCTTGATTCCCAATGCAATTGAACGTGAAAATAAAGAAAAAAACAAATTAAAAAATCATTTGAAATTGTTGAATTTGCAAAATGGTAAAGAGTATGAAATTCAGAATGTTGTATCATATGAATTTTCAAATGATTCGCGTTGGCTCTTATTTAAATTAACTGATGATAACGAGAAAAAATCTGATGATGATAAGAAAAGCAAAAAGAAGCTGGGTTTTAAATTAGTATTAAAACATCTGGAAAGTGGTACAGAAATCTTGATATCGGATGTTACTGAATATAAAATTGATAGTTTAAACAGATATCTATTTTATACCATATCAGATAATAACGGTAAAAGAGATGGAATTTATTATCGGGATTTATTAGCCGAATTTTGTCCTGAATATACAATTTACGCCGAGAATAATTTTGGTTTTTCCAATATTTGTTGGTATGCCCAAAACCAAGTGCTTGCATTTCTTTCTTCAAATCTAACTAAAGAAGGTGAGCCTTATCGTTCATCCTTATGGCTATGGTTCGGAGAAGATAAAATGCTCAAATCAATTTATCCAGCTGAATTAGTCGAAAAAAATTGGTTCATACCTTTCAAAAATAATTTAAAATGGAACGAAACTGGGAATATTTTATATTTTGGAATGAAACCCGAATCCGAAAGATTTAGAAAAGAAGATCGCAAAATTATTTTTAATGATACAAATTTCTACAATATTGATACAATATTGAGCAAAGTTAATTTAAGGATTTGGCATTGGAATGATGATAAAATTATACCACATCAGGAAAAAAATTGGGAAAACGAACGAGATAAGATATATTACGCTATATATCGTATGGATTCGGCAAAAGTTATTAGACTTTGTGATACTTTTATGAGCGATATTGAAATTACAGATAATGACAGATGGACACTTGGTTACAGTGATAAACCATATCTGAAGGAGATCACTTGGGATGGATGGTATTGGGATATGTATCTTGTAAATCTGAGGACAGGCGAAAGAAAGCTTATAAACAAGAGAATGCAAAATAAGGGATATTTATCCCCCAATGGATATCTAGTTGCTTACTATAAAGATAGGAATTGGTATTTGTATGATTGTGAAACTGATATGAGGCGGAATTTAACTGAATCAATAGATGTTAATTTTTGGGATGAAGAAAATGATACACCTTCTGAACCAAATCCTTATGGTTTTGGTGGATGGGTTGAAAATGATCAGGGTTTGTATCTTTATGATATGTATGATATATGGAAATTCAATTCTTATGATAGTTCTTACTTTTGCATGACTATTGGGATTGGTAGGGAAGAAGAAAAGGTCTTCAGGATAATTAATACAGAGCCAGAAAAAAAATATTTTAAGTTCAGAGATTCACTTTTACTATATTGTTTTCACAAAAAGAAAAAATACAGGGGGCTTTATTTATTCGAAACCTGGGTCATCGGTCCCAAGAGAATTATTGAAGTCGATAGTTTAATAACATTTCAAGTGAAAGCCAAATTTGCTAATCGTTATTTGATAAAAATAGAGAAATATGATTTATATCCCGATCTATATATAACAGATAATACATTTGCCAGGTTTGATAAATTGAGCAATTTGAATTTGCAATTAGCTAAATATAAATGGGGTAAAGCTGAATTAATAGAATGGAGGAATTCAAAAAATGAATCGCTTCAAGGTTATATTATCAAACCGGAAAATTACGATTCAAAGAAAAGGTACCCTGTATTGATTTATTTCTATGAAAGATTTTCGGATCGCTATCACGAGTTTGTAATCCCACGAATTAATCATCGCCCATGTTATCAAATATATGTCGGTGCTGAGTATGTAATGTTTTTCCCTGATATTAAATATGGTAGCGGAAATCCTGGATTAGATGCAACAGATTGTTTAGTAACAGGTGCTCAGAAACTCATAGATCTAGGTATTGCTGACCAACACAGAATAGGTATTCAGGGGCATTCTTGGGGAGGTTACGAAACAGCCTTTATTGTTACACAAACAGATATGTTTAAAGCTGCTGTTGCTGGCGCACCGGTGGGTAATATGACGAGTGCATATAGTGGAATAAGGCTCGGTTCTGGTCTTGCGCGTCAATTCCAGTACGAAAAGGAACAAAGTAGAATTGGTGGCAGCTTATGGGATTCACTGAGCAACTACATTAGAAATTCTCCTGTTTTTAATGCACCAAATGTAAATACACCTCTTCTCATCATGTTTGGAGATGTTGACGAAGCTGTTCCGTGGCAACAAGGGATTGAATTGTATTTAGCTTTGAGAAGGCTTAATAAGAATTGTGTTTTTCTGCAATATGTTAATGAGCCTCACCACCCACGTGAGTTGCATAATAGGCTGGATTATGCCATTAAAATGAAAGAATTTTTTGACCATTACCTTCTTGATAAACCTGCACCTGATTGGTTAAAAACCGGTTTACCTTATAGAGGGAATTAATTATATTTTAAAAATGAAATTAATACGGGGCAAAATTTTGCCCCGTAGTAAATGTTTTTTTATTTGTGGTTATAATGGCATTAATACTGAATAGTCAATTAAAGTAGCATCATATCCATAAAAGGTTTGAGAACCAACCAAGGGGATGTTATATTTAACTGTTGTGAGTAATTGCCTTACACAACCAATTTTATTGACATACCAATAGTGTATGTTTCGTGTAAATTTGATTGTGCCGGGTATTTTTTGATTCTCTATAATTATGTCAACCTTGATGTCAAATACAAGCGAAATTGTAAATTTGTGGGCTTTATGATTTTTATCTTTGATTTTTATCGTTTCTTTACCAAGGGATTGACCACTAAGTGTAATTTTACCATTTAACTTTAATATAGCTTGATTGGGAATGACAATTGTATCATTTGTTAATGTTTTTTCAGCAATTTCCCATTTTGAAGCAGATGGATTAATCCATAAAAACCATTGTTCATCGAACTTGATTGGTAAATCTATGGGTAGCTTGTCAAAACCAGTGAAATTCATAATTATGTCAGAATGAGCATAGATTTTATTGCCTTCTCTATAAAAGTACTGGTCAGCAAGAGGAGTTCCTGTTCCCTGAATTCTTTTGTAGCGGTAGATATATGCCTGCCGATTAATTCTTGGTTCAGTACCAGCAAAAAAGACTGAATCGATTGCGGGAGGTATGCTTGCATCTATTTTGTTATTAGTATCGATTGTAAAATGCTCAAAAATCCAATAATTACCCGGCTCAGAAAAAAGAGGGAATAAATTATCAGTTTTATCTTCTTCATCAAGAACTGCATTATCGGAACAGCTGAAAATAAAAATGCTTATAAAAAACATAAAAAATAAATTATGGTAAAATTTTCTCATAAAGACCTCGGATTATTTGTTAATCAATAATTATGTTTAGTGTTTCAATTAACGTTGTTTTTCTACCGTCGAATGTTTGTGTCATCAGCTGTGGTATTGTAATTGTTATTGGTTCTCGTGTTAATTCATATAATCCTAAATTATTTGCATAGACATATTTTTCGGTTATTGTGAAATTCAAGTCATTATTATAAAATGAAATTGAAATTTTACCAGAAAATTGATATTGAATTTTCACAGGCATTGTTTCAAATTTTTTATTTGCAAAAGTGATTTCTGATGATGAAACTTTTAAGCCTTTAATTGATAGTGTTCCGTTTATTTTCGCTTCGCCAAATGGAGTTGAAATTGGTGCATCGGTAATTGGTACTGATACAATATCCCATTGGCTTTGAACATTATCGGCAATTAATACCCAGCTTTCTGGTATATTTATTGGGAAATCAATACCTTGTGCACTGATATTTGGAGTGATATATTTCGAATGAGCGTATAGTTTTTTGTTTTCAATATAAAAATAGTCCTCTCTTGTTGTATTATCCTGATACGTTTTCAGAAGCACAAAGGCATTTTTCCCTAATACAACTTTTTTACCAATTAATTGAACTGTCTCTTTTGTACGAGTTTCTTCTTTAAAATTTTCATCTTTGTCAAAATCTACGCTTGTATATTTCCATATTTGCGAAGTCTCGTTTTTCAGACCGTAAAAGTTAAACTCTTCGGTTGGTTCAGTAGTGTTGTCATTGCAAGCGAACAAAATTATTAGTATTAATGGTAAAAAATATTTAGTTTTCATATTTACCTCAAAAAATTTAACTCAAAAATTTTTAAAATTGTATTTATTAAACAAGTTAAAATATAAATAATTGCATTTAATTTAAAAAGAATTGACATCCTTTTGGATGTCAACTCTGAGAGAGAGGCTTGAGATGAATAGCCTGAGGTGAAATTCAATAAAATCTATAAATTTTTATTATCTCCAAAGTACTTTTGTCAGTTATTGTATAATCCTGCATCTCAATTTGTTAACTTAAGATTTGAATATATATACAAAGATTTTCCTATTTTGTTAGATTAAAATGTATTTTTCAAACATTTGTGTCTTAATTGTGTTTTTCTTATTAAATTAAGTTATGATGAAAAAAAATTTTAAAAAATATAGTGATAAGGAATTACTAAAGCTAATTCGTAGTAGCGATAAAAGAGAATCCGATGCTGCTTTTGTTGAACTTTATGATAGGTACGCTTTAAGATTGAATGCTTATTGTTTTACAATTCTTAATGATCGTGAGCTTGCCGAAGATGTTTTGCAAGAGACATTTATACGATTATATCAATATGCAGACCCAAGTTTTGAAGGTGGTTCTATCATTGGCTATTTAATCAGAGTAGCTCGGAATTTATGCCTTAATATAAAAAGAACAAAAAAAGACTTTATCTCATTGGATGACTACGATTTATCCCAAACTTACGAAATTAATTATGAAAATAAGGAGCTAAGTGACCTTGTGATGATTTCACTCGATTTATTAGATGAAAAATCAAAAGAAATTCTTACTATGCGAATTTTTAATGATATGCCTTATAGCGAAATTTCTCAAATTTTTAATATTACTGAAGCACGGGCAAGATATATCGTTTTTAGATCAAAAATGAAAATTAGAAATATATTAGCTCCATATTTTGAAAATGTTCCAAAAACTAAAATAAAGTAATGAATTACTCGGAATTAATTCATAATTATATCGAGGGTGAACTCGAACCAGAAAAGGAGGAACAGTTATTCCTTGCTTTATCGGGCAATGATGAACTTCGGAAAGAATTTAAAGCTCAAATAAAAATTGATAAAGCTTTTTCGCAAAGATTGAGTTCTTTTGTACCTTCTGGATTGGCAACTACAAAATTGTTTGCTCGGTTGGGTATATCAAATCAATTGCTTATACCTAATGTCTCGAGCACAAGCAAAAAACTCATACAGCCATTATCAAAAGTTATTGCTGCAAGTTTGATTTCAGCTACTCTTACTGCTTTATTGTTTCTGTTTGCTTTCAAGGATAAGATATTTTACAATATCCCAAGCGACAATAAACATTTTGTTTATGAATCCTTTACTAAAGGAAATAATGATTATTATTTGTTAAATAATGATAAATTATCTGAGTATCAAAATAAAACCCCTTCGCAAAATTTTAATCAAATACAAACAAAATCAATACAGAAGATGCAATCTAATGACATTGAATCCAATCAATACTCAACCTATCATCAGGCGATAACTCCTATTATTGACGGCTACTATGAAGATAAAAATACACAATCATTAAATACTCTCATATCTGATGCCGATTTTATCAAGAATTTTTCCTACCGGAAAGAATCATTTCAAGAGTTGCTTCCCCAATTATTACATAATATTTCATTTCCTAGAAAAAGAACTTTAAGTGGTATTCGTTTGGAGTTGAATTCAAATCAATATTGGCAAATACCAAAACCTAAAATTTCGGAATCTTGGATTCCAGCTTTTCACAATAATGGATTTGCATTATCATACAAAATAAGCGAAAATATTAGAATTGGAACTGAGTTCAGAAATGAGCATTTTTATCAAAATTTCTCTGGCACTGATGATTTTGGCAATAAATTCAATTATATTCAATTCCCAAATTATCAAACTATAACACTATCTGCTGCCTACAAATTTATTAATGCCGATTTATTTGATGGATTTTTACAATTTTCTGCCGGTGCTACAGTGACTGGCGCTATCGGTAGATTAGCTCTCGGAACTGAATTTGAACCATCGCCATATTATACTTTCACACTAAAATTAGAAGCTAGTATGCTGCATTATACTCATCAAAATAATCAGTTCATTTCGCCTAAGATTGGCTTGAGTTATGGTATTGGTCTTAATTTATAGGTAAATTATGAAATTTATATACTTAATTTTAGTTACAGTTTTTACGGCGCTAATTTTTAATTACTGCGAAAATTCTTTAGGGTACGATCCTAAAGTTGTTGTCAGAAAAATAAATGATAATGAATTTAATTCCGATGATAATCCAACTGGTAAAAGCTTTGTAATTGATTCAGTATTCTTCTCATTTTATGAAATTTATCCGGAAGTGCAAAATAAAATAAAAAAGATTAAATGGGATTATAAGACTTTGCATAAAGAGATAGTATGCGACACAACTGGAGATTTAACTTTTATCAAACTGGATTTGAAATTTACAAATAATGAAATGAACGACGCAATCTACATTGAAAATAAGGTGAACGATAGAATAATTGATTTTGAAATTCTATTTTCTAATCGGCTTAATCCGGTTTATTTTTCTTATGCGTTAAATGATTCTTACCCTGATAATAAATGGATTAAGTTAACTGCTAAGGATATCCAAAATCAAAGAACTATTACAATTAATGGTGCCTTGGCACCGAGTTACCTGTTTTTAAATGAAGAAAATCTTACCAAAAAATATATAAGGTTGTCATTTTCTATCGAGCTTTTCAGTGTTTTCAAGTATTACAACCGTAAATTCATCGGATTTATTACATTATTCCTCTAATTGATATTTTCGATTGATTATATAAAAATTATTTTGTCTGCAAATTGTTGTGGCAAATAATGAATTGCCACAACAGCAGGTTTTGGATAGTTATTGTCAGGACATTTTGCTTTACGTTATTACATTTTTCAGTAGGTATCCATCTTTGAATATTATTATTGATGATTTATTTGCATCCATTAATACATTTCTGTTCAATGTTATTATTGCAATAGTATCTTACAGTTGCTTAATGTAGTGATGAAAACATAAACTCATAAAAATATTGAACTTTTACAAATTAACTTTCAAAAGATTTCTCTACCGTCGGTCTTTTGTTCAAGGAATTGATCGATGTATTAATGTAAAAGGAAAATATTAATTTTTCTCATTTAGGATACTAATAAAATAGTCTGATATGTTTTTATAATATTTCTTCTTTTGGGGGTTTTCAATATCTAATTGCCATTTTATTGGGTTGTACAAAATGTATTCACGAATTTTATTTAGTACTGTTTCATTTCGAATGATGTGTTCATAATAGTTTCTTTGCCAGATGGGGATACCGGAGGTGTTGCGTAGTTGGTTGATTTGTTTCACTGTTGTTGATTTATACAAGCGAATAATTGTTGGAATTGAATTTGATATTGGTTTACCAAATTGTTCAAATGTAGGAGCAGGTTGCAACATGACACTAGAATCAGTAATAATTAAAATACCATGCAAGTGATTGGGCATCACAACAAATTCATCAACAATAATGTTAGGACGAATTTGTGATGTTCTCAGCCATTCATTTCGAGCAATTTCGCCATATTCATTTAAAATCATCTTCCCATTTACAATCTCACCAAAAATAAATTTCCTATTTTTAGTGCATATTGTTATAAAATATGCCTCTGGAGCGGAATAATCATATCCATTTAAGCGGGTGGAACGGCGATGGTGCTTTTGTAGATTATCCATGCCTACCTTTTTTAAATATTGTATGTATATATTGCAATATAGCATTTTCTTCCATAAGTTGGGGCAGGTAGCAACGTGCCCATACTTTGGGACAGGTGGCAACGAGCCTATACCCTGTTGGGGCAGGTGGCAACGAGCTTATACACCAGCCGGTCTATCTCTTGCTCCCAGGAGGTGTTGTCGGCTAATACCTTCCCCTCTTGCAGAGGGGTTAGGGGTGTTTTCTTCGCTTCCAATATCTTATCCACCAATTCCTCTATACACCTTACAAGGGGCTTGTTCTCAGTAGTGATGGGGGGAATTTCAAAATTATTTACATACTGAGCTAGCATTCTAAATTGCCGCTTTTGTAGTTGTGTAACATGCTGCTTTACCAAATATCTTCCAAACTTTGAATTTAAAATACCTAATATATATTTTAAGTTAGAGCCAGTCATTATATATGCGGTGTTAAGCACAAAACCATATTCTTTCCAGTATGAATAACTTGGAAATTCATACCCTTCTTTCCAATTGTCTGTCATTATTTCAATGTAAATAATCTTCTCCTTCTCAAACTCGGGGTAGTAGGCTATTTGGTCTTGCGTTTCAAACCATTTGTTGCCTGTTTTTTTGCGAGCATCAAAGCCAAGTTCAGGATATTTTTTGCCAGATTGTTCCAGTTGTCGGATATCAAAATTATC
>CALHGZ010000005.1 GCA_938031175.1 Candidatus Kapaibacterium sp.
AGTGAAGCAATCTTTATCTTTTAATTCAAAAATGAGATCACTTCACTTCGTTCGTGATGACAAAATTACTTTTTAGTCAGCCCCATTAAAATTATTCTCTAGACATCTCAGGCTTTAGCTTCATTTATCCAACCCTCAAAAACTCCTTGCTTTGTTCAGTCTGTTCCGCCAGAGGCGGACAGGTTTGGACAAGCCTACCTTTCGGTAGGTAAACTCGCAGACGGCGTAATAGACTTCTTCACGCTCTTCTTGGGTTTCTGCCAGAGGCGGATCAGCCTTTGGCTGAAAGGCGAGTGCGTCTGCAAATGCACCCCATCGGGAGAAGATTATGTAGTCGAGGGCTTTTCTCTCCGGCAGCGGGTTTGGCTTTTGTGTGCGGATTGGTTTGTCTTTTGCTAAAACCGAACTTATCATATTGTGAATTTGGTGCTCTAACGAAAAAATTTGTTATAATAAAAAAAATGTTTATTTTTGTACCAATCCAGTTCATCTGGAGGTGGAAGGACGTATGTGCCTTTGCCCCGAGTAATCGGGGTTTTTTTATGGCAATAATTTAATTCCATATCCATCAATACCGGTTTTGCCTTTGTAATACTTAGCTTCAATAATTTTGATAATTTCATCACCAAATGAAAAGCTTTTACCCTCATTTATACCAAATTTTCTAAACATAAATCGTCTTGAAGGATGAGCTATTAAATCAGCCAGTTGCAAACAAGCAATATTTAACATTTTAGGTTTTACTTTTAATTCTTTACTCGTTAACCTTTTTTGGAGCTTTTCTGCTTCTATAAATTGTGTCCCGTTTTCATATATTCTTGTATAAGATTTTTTCAAACGCATATCCTCTTTACCACCACGAGACTCAACCATTACATCTCCAGTTGAATCAACTGATTGCAGAAAAAAGAAAAATCTCTCTAACATAATCTCCATACAATAATGATATGGATCATACTTCCAGGTTTGATACTTTACTTTATGTTCCATTTTATCAATTAAGACAGAGACAACAACAAAATCCAATTTTTTTAATAGGTTTAAGAAATCCGCATTAAATTCTTCTTCAATCTTTTTGTTTTGCAATGTGTTGAATGGATATTTTTTATTAACTAGTTCTTTTCGGTGAAGTATTACAGGTTCATCCGGATGATAAGTGAAATATTTTTGTTTTAGATTTTCAACAGAAGGATTAACTACATCTTTAACATAATTTAATTCGAATATGATACCAGTAAGACTCAGATAACGGTGATTTGGATTTTCTGAACTTTCGAGATCATTGTTGCCAACTTCGTCAATATATATTCTGTACTTTTTCATCTTTATTCCCTCACACACTCCTTGTCTTGCATTTGTAGTTAAATTTTTCACCACAGATTTCACTGAGAATTATTTCCCTTTTTCAAGTATACCTTATCTCCGCCTATGCTAAAATCATAGAACTCATACACCAAAAGGTCTATTTTTCTTTCCTACTGGCTGTTTTTTTAATTTCTTTTTTTTGCTATGATTTTTTACCATCTGTTTTTGTCAATAAAAGTTATTGATTTACAATTAGTTATGAAATTCCTTTTTTAATTGTTAATAAAAATTCAAGTTTTTTACCCCGTATTTTTGTCAATAAAATAGCTTCTGAATTTATTACCAATCTACTGTACCAACTAATTCCAATCAGGATTATTACCAATGAATAATCTTAAGGATTTTTTCTCAAATATCTGGTTTTCCATTCTTATTTTCTTCCTTCAATTATCCCTATCTCCTCCTTCGTAAGCCCATAGAGCTGATACACCAGCTCATCTATCTCTCGCTCCCAGTGCGTTGTATTTGCTTGTGGGCTGGATGCTGAGCTGTTCGATGAACTCACAGTAACACCTGTCGAAGCATTCGCTTCTAATATCTTATCCACCAATTCCTCTATCTGACTTACAAGGGGCTGGTTTGCAGGAGTGATGGGAGGAAGGGGAATTTTTTCCATATTTTCTTTTGAACCATAGGTATAATTTTCTTCTGATGAAAATAAAAACTCTAAATATTTTCTAATAAGTTTAGAATTAAAAATAGCGCACCATAACTTGACATCACAATTTGTAATCATAAAAACTGCATTATTAAAATATAATTTAGGTGGAAGTATTGTAAAACTATACTCAGCGTTGACAGGCGTCCACACCACCTTCTCCTTCTCAAACTCGGGGTAGTAGGCAATCTGGTCTTGGGTTTCGAACCATTTGTTGCCTGTTTTTTTGCGAGCATTAAATCCTAATTCTGGATATTTTTTGCCAGATTGTTCAAGTTGTCGTATATTAAAATTATCAAGAAAATATTTTTTTATTGCGGGATATTGCTCTATACCCAACTTTAAAGCTGGGAAGGTTCCAATCACCCACAGCCGTGCCCATTCGTAGTAGTACCGCTTTATATCCCTGCCCCGCAAAATGGGCTTGATGATGGCTTCGGTGCGATGGCGTTCGGCTTCGTCGCGGCAGTTTTCTAGTATTTCGTTGCGCTTTTCGGTGGTGATGATAAAGGCTTCGTTAAGTCCGGTCAATACACCTCGATAAATATTCACATCCCATTCTTTGAGGGGTTTGCCAATGCGTTCAATTTTTTCTTTGAGGCGTTGCTCGGCACGGCTGCCTATAAACCAGGCATCTTTGGTGAGTTTTTCGAGCATAACGCTATTTTTTTCTACTTGCTCGTCTATGCTGTATTTATCGGTTTTTTGTAGTGTTACGGCTTTTAGTTTTTTGGGTGCCGGGCTTGCAGAGTTGTTGTTTTTTTGTATGAGCAGTATGTTTGTATCTACTGTTGCATTTTCGAACACGCCGGGACCAAGGTCAATAAGTAAAAGGGGGTTGTGCTGTGTGAAAAACAGTCGGAGTTTTTCGCCATAACCGGTACGCATCCATTTGTTAGAGGTAATGTAGCAAAGTAGCCCATTATTTTTTAATAATTGTATCCCTTTTTCGTAAAACAGACAGTAAATATCACCATTCCTTTCAAAGGTTTTGTAGTTCTGGTCTTTGTATAAGTCAGCATATTTTAATTCACTTTTATCGCTAATCGATTTTTGCAGCTGAATGTATGGTGGGTTTCCGATAACGATATCGAAGCCAATAAAATTACCTTTGTCGTCAAGTATTTCTGGGAAATCGAATCTCCATTCAATAGCGTTTTTATCAATAGGATTTTCTTCTAAATTTTTTAATTCTTCTTCATATTTTTTAATTTCAAATGTTAATTTTTCAATTTCCTTTTCGATTTCTTTTTTTTCTTTTTTAGATTTTAAAGATTCGAACAAAGTATTATCAGCTCTTAATTGTAATAGTTTGCCTTTTGCTTTACTTAATTTTAGTGATATAATCGATCGATCGAGGATAAAACCTTTCAATTGATTTTTGTAATTAGAAATATCATTTTTAGCTTTTTGTTTTTCATTATAATTTTTTGCTTTTTTATAAGCTTGAACCGCTTTTTTATAATCTGGTATAATTTTAGCATCCGTGATAGTCAAAGGACTTGAGTCCATAAGGTCGAATCTGCTTATTAGAGAGTTACCACATTTTATATTGATATCGAGATTGGGTAGTGTTTGTAATGCCTTATATTCATCTGGTATATAGAATGCATTTTTTAGAAGTTCAATCCATAATCTCAATTGTGCAATTTTAACTGAATTTGGATTAATATCCGCCCCAAAGAGGCAGTTTTCAATGAGTGATTGCTTTTCATAGAAAAGTATTTCCTGTAATTTTTGAATTTTTTGGCTAACAGGTTTCTGGTTTTTTATTTTATATTCGATGAAATTGCCATTACGGTCAGTTATGTATAATTCGTCGTTGTTAATGGAGAATTCAAATTCGCTAATAACATTTCCCATTTTATCAGCAAGAATTCCTAAATAGTATTTCATATAAATGAGATGGTTGAGAGCCGAAACAAGAAAATGCCCGCTTCCGACGGCTGGGTCGCATATACGTATGCTATTGAAAGCTTGGTTATATTCTAAAATTTTATTAGTATTTCGATCGCTCGAAGTGTAATTTCTAATATCTTCGATTGTGTTTGCATTCCAATTAAATTTTTTATTAAAAATATCAATGAGAGCAATTTTAATGGATTCTTTTGTCATAAATTCAGTAATTGTAGCTGGAGTATAATAAGAACCATCGCGATATCCATTTATTTTTTCAAATACTTTGCCTAATACAGAAGCATTGATTATAGGTTTATGTTCATCTTGAATTTGTTCAGTACCTTCGCTTGAAAAATCATAAGCATTTAGGAATCTGAGTAGATATTCGATAGTATTAAGCTTATTTTTACTTCTTCTTAGATTTTTTAGAACAGTTCTTCCATATAGATTCAAATTGAGGTCGCTATTAAGTTGGTTTATCTTAATAGTTTGGGATTCAAGTTCACTTATTTCAAATAGAGAACTATTTAAATAAGGCAAATGGTTAAATTCACTTTCATAATTAGAGTTTCTTTGATTGTAATTAACATTAAGAACATTGTGGAATAAATGGTATAGTATTCCGAAGTTTTTAATTTTATCGGGTGCAAGAAATTTATATCTGGAATCTCCCTGGTGATATATTAATAGTTGTCCTTCGAGTAATTTAATAAATAAAATTCTGTTAATCCAAGTTATACATAATTCAAGTGCGATGTTGAAAATTTTTTCATCATCGATTTTCCCATTGGTATATAAATTTAGTTTGTTTAAAATGCTAGGGTCAGCTTTTAGTTGTGAAATTGTAAGCTCAATTAATGAAGCCTTCTGACTATCCTTTTTTATTCTTCGGATAATCAAACGATTTTTTTGGGAAATTTCCTCAAGACCTAAAATATATAATAATTCATTATAAAAATTAAGATTAAGAGCAGTTGGGTCTTCATATCTTAACTTGAGTAAAAATTTTGGAGAAAATATTTTATACAAAGGTATAAGCTTATTTTCTTCTTCAAAAGAGTTATTTCGGATATTGGTCTCATATTCCATGATATTGAAGTATATGTATTCAAGTTGTAAATCCTCATCTTTTAGAATTCGTTCAATTTCTTCGTAAAAGAAGTTATTGTCTTTTCTTTCATCAATTTTATTTTTGTAAAGCTTTTTAATTTTTTCATTTCTGTAAATATGTTTATCAAATGTATTTGCATCGAAAATATACCATTGATAAAAATTGGTTATAATTAAATGTTTTAGTTCGTTATTTCTCTGGTTTTCTCTTTCATCAAAGTAATATAGAATTATTTCGAAGAGTGATTTAACTAAAGGTTTATTATGAGAAAACATTTCAGAAGTATTCGAGGGTCTTTTTGTTTCGATAATGACTCCGACATTGCTTTCAGAATCTCTGCCAAGATAAATAGCAAGGTCAATGTTATCTTTTGTGTTAACAAGATACTCTGAACCATAATAAGTTTGCTTAAAAAAGTTAATGAGGTAATTTTTCAAATGCTCTTCTCTTTCTTCTTTTTGATTGGTTTCAAATTTTTTAACACTTTCGAGCATTGTGTTCAAATTTGTTTTAAAATTATCGAAATCTTGTCTTTTTATGTTTTCCTTCAAATATGGAGTCAGGGCTTTTTTAATATTAAGCTCGATGAATTGCATAATTTTAGCAACTATATGTGAGATAATTTTGTGTAATTTAACAAATGTGAAGGGAAAATTATTAAAAAATTAAAATAAATGGATAGTAAATATGCATAATGAGTACAATTAATTAATTGCCAAATCAAAATTGGTAGAATGGGTAGAGTCAAAATAAATAGCGGTGGGCGAGGGACTCGAACCCCCACAGGCTGACGCCCGGCGGTTTTCAAGACCGCTGCAATACCATTATGCGAGCCCACCTCACATAACTCAAACTACAAATTTAAAAAAATTATTGAACTTAATCAAATTTTTATTTTTTGATTTTGGTATAAATTTTATTTTTGATTGTATTTCGATAAATTATGATATTATTGTGAATATATGATTAAAATACTATGGAAGTAAAACTTAGCGGAAGAACTGCTTTAGTTTGTGGTGCATCCCAAGGCATAGGTAGGGCAATTGCCGAGCAATTAGCACTGTGTGGAGCTAATGTTATTGCAATAGCAAGAAATGAGGTTTTATTAAATGATTTGATTGCAAAGCTCAATAATGATGGTTTGCAAAATCATCTGTCAATTGTAGCTGATTTTTCAGAACCTGAAAATGCTTTTGATATTATAAAGAGAAATTTACAGTTTTTACCGGGGATAGATATATTAATAAATAACACAAGCGGACCACCACCAGGGCTTGCATATATCTCGGATATCTCAGAATATCGTCGTGCTTTTGAGATGCATCTGATTTTTAGTCAACTGCTTACACAGTATGTAATACCTCAGATGAAAGAAAAAAATTTCGGAAGAATAATAAATATTATTTCAATAGGAGCCAGACAGCCAATGGAGAATCTTGGGGTATCGAATACAATTCGTGGTGCAATGATGGGTTGGTCAAAGACATTATCGCGAGAATTAGCTCAATATGGTATTACTGTAAATAATATTTTGCCTGGATATACAAGAACTCATCGTCTTGAATCTCTTATCAAAAATCGTGCAGAGAAAGAGAATAAATCTGTAGTTGAAATTGAAAATGAGATAATCAGTACAATACCGTCTAGAAGATTGGGACGACCCAATGAGATTGGATATTTAGCAGCTTTTTTAGCAAGTAATTTTGCTGATTATTTAAATGGAGTAAGTATTCAAGTAGATGGTGGATTTTTGAGTTGCATATGAAAAATAAAAATTTTTTTAAAATTTGCAAAATTTTACTTGATTTATTCAAAAAAGTCTATTAGATTTGTTATTAGCAGCTAAAGGGGGAGTAGCAAATCATCGATATGCTCCCTTAGATGAAGAAAATATAATATTTATCGCAATTACAAGCGATTAATATACAAATTTAATGATAGGTAAAGTTCATTTGAATTATACCTGGATCAAGGGGGGGAATATAAATGGTTCTGAAGAGAACAGTAAATAAAGACTTAGTCAAAACCTCATCTGAAACAAGTAAATTCTTGCTTTCCCCTGTCCCAATTATTTTGTCGTTGTTAGTTATTGTAATTATATACTATGCCAATAGTTGGAAAAGTGAGCAAAAAATTTATGATATAGTTATAAGCGGAATTAAAATTTCAGATTATAATCAAATTAAAAATATAGCAGAGGATTTAGCATTAAATAAACCCAAAAAGGAATTCGACGCTAATGCTTTAATTAATACTATTTCTAATTTGCCATACATTCATCGGGTTCATTTGAATCTAAGTTATAGCGGTCAACTATCCATATTAGTAGAAGAACGTGATATTGTTGCGATTCTTTATTCAAACGATGGTAAACAATATTTCTTATCAACCGATGGGCTTATTCTCCCTTATAAATCCATTAAAACAGATGATTATTTACCAATAGTATCTGGAATATATAAGGTTGAAGATAAAGCTGATATTATTGTAATCTTGAATATATTAGATGAATTAGAGAAAAATCCCGGTAAATGGTTTCTGCCCTCAATCAAGCAAATCAATTACAGTTCCCTAAATCAATCTATTGAACTTGAATTGTTGAATAACACAAAAGTAATTATTGGTTCGCCAGATGATTTAAATGAAAAGCTCAGAAAGTTAGCTATATATTTAAACTATCGTCAAAATCGAGCGATCGCAAAATTCATAGATTTGCGATGGTCAGACATTATTATTGAAAGTTAATTATACAGGGATATATATGTTTCCAATGTTAATAAATGAAAATATTAAAGCAATTAACACAAAATCAGATGTAATAGTCAGTCTAGATATTGGAACCTCAAAAATTTGTGTAGTAATCTGTTCACAGGATGATAAACCACGTTCATTGAAAATCCTTGGTATAGGAATTACAGAGAGTGAGGGTGTGAAAGGTGGTGTAATAGTAAATATAGAAAAGGCAGTCAGTTCGATAAAAGAAGCAATTCAACAGGCGGAACAACAATCAGGGATCAAGATCAAAGATGTAGTCATCGGTATAGCGGGAGATCATATTGAATCAACACAAACTCGCTGTATAGTTGCAATATCAAATCCTAATGAAGAGATTACTTATTTAGATGTAGCAAGATTACTTGATGATGCCAAGAAGATACCCCTTCCCTTAGAGAGGAAAATAATTCATGTAATTCCTCAAGACTATATAATAGACGGACAAAATGGCATTCAGGATCCGATTGGTATGAGCGGTGTTAGGATGGAAGCTAATGTCCATATAGTTACTGGTCTGGCAACAGCAATTCAGAATATATATAAATCAGCCGAGCGACTGAATATTAAGGTAACTGATATTGTTTTACAATCTATAGCAAGTAGCTGTGCTGTTTTGAGTGAAGAGGAGAAGGAAGTTGGAGTCGCTTTGATTGACATTGGAGGCGGAACCTCCGATATTGCTATTTATGAAGATAATATATTGCGATGGACTTCGACTTTTTCGGTTGCCGGAAAGCATGTGACTGACGATATCAGATATGGTTTAGGTGTAATACTTTCCCAAGCCGAACGTGTGAAGAAAGAGTATGGGCATGCTTGTATATCAAGTATATCCAGTGATGATGTATTTATGATCCCCGGTATATCAGGTCGAAAGCCAATAGAATTAACTAAAAGTATTCTCTGCCAGATTATCGAGCCAAGAATGGAAGAGATATTCGAAATAGCATATAATACGATTAGAAAATCAGGGTATTCGAATAAACTAGGGGCAGGGATTGTATTAACCGGCGGTTGCTCTTTGCTAAGAGGTGCAGATGAATTAGCCAGCCAAGTTTTTGGTATGCCTGTAAAAATAGGAATTCCAGCTGGATTTGTATATACGGGTCTTGGACCTGAGATAGAAAATCCAATTTACTCAACCGCTGTCGGTTTAGCTTTACATACAATCAAGAAATTTAATGAAAGTGAGATGGTTAAAAATCCTCTGCAACAAAACATTAAAAGAAACGATAAAAAAAGTTCACTTTTTACTAAAATGAAGAAATTTATCCAAGAATTGTAAGTATTTATAAATATTAAAGGAGAATCATATGATTGAATTAGCTCCGAATTTTAAAAGTGGTGCTGTAATAAAGGTCGTAGGAGTGGGTGGTGGTGGTGGGAATGCCATAAACAATATGATTAGAAGAGGTTTAAATGGCGTTGATTTTATAGCAGTTAATACAGATGTCCAAGCATTAAACTACAGTCTCGCGGAAATAACCGTACAAATTGGCGTTAATATAACCCGAGGTTTGGGTGCTGGTGCAGATCCGGAAATTGGCAGGAAATCAGTCGAGGAAGCAATTGACAAGATAAAGGAAATTCTCCAAGGTAGCGATATGGTTTTCATTACCAGTGGTATGGGAGGTGGAACCGGTACAGGTGCAGCTCCAGTTATTGCTAAAGCTGCTATGGAATTAGGCATATTAGTTGTTGGTATAGTAACAAAACCATTTCTGTGGGAGGGTAAAAAGCGCATTAAAATAGCTGAAGATGGAATAAACGAGCTGAGAAAATATGTTGATGCTCTTATTGTAATTCCGAATCAAAAACTACTCGATGTTATTGACGTAAAAACTACCTTTATGGAAGCATTTCAAAAAGTTGATGAAGTACTTTACAATGCAACAAGAGGTATTTCAGATATCATTTCCCGCCACGGAGTCGTCAATGTCGATTTTGCTGATGTTCGCACAATTATGAAGGGAATGGGTGATGCTCTGATGGGAATTGGTAAGGCTAATGGTGAACATCGAGCTACTGAAGCTACACAAAATGCACTCAATTCACCTCTACTTGATGGTATTTCAATTTCCGGTGCCCAAGGTGTACTTGTTAATATCACTGGTGGAATTAATATGACTATGCACGAAATCGCAGAAGCTGTTCAAATTGTCGAGGAAGCATCAGGAGGTAATGCCCTCGTAATTCACGGTGTAGTACAAGAAGAAGAGCCAACTGAAGATCTTATGGTTACTGTTGTCGCTACTGGATTCAAAAAGAAAGATGAAAAAATAACTCAGGATCGTGGGATTAAAATCAAGTTACCACCTAATATCGAAACCTTTGTACCTCCTACTGTTAATGGATTTCCTATTAAAAGAAATTTAAAGCATCAAGAGGAAGTTAAAGATGGCAATACAAAAAGTTTTGATATTGATTATACAAAGCCTGCTTTTGAGAGGAAAGGGATAAACATAATTAAAACACCAGGGCAAGCGAATGAAGCCGTTAAGGGAGAAAATCCAAAGCAAATTGAAGATGTTCCAATGTTTCAAGATTTAGAAAAACCTGCTTTTTTAAGAAAAATTATGGATTGAGATAGGGTAGTTGAATGAAAAGTTGGGGCAGGGTATGACTGCCCCTTTATTTTTATAAATAAGATATGAAAAATGCTATTCAATAATTTTAATATCCAGCCGACGATTCTTTTTTCTGCCTTCAGGAGTCATATTGCTTGCGATTGGGGAATTAGCACCTTCGCCTGAGGATATGATTTGGTTCGGGTTAACGCCTTTGCTTAAAAGATACGAAGCCGCAGTATTAGCTCGTTGCTCCGATAATTCAAGCATATCATTAATACTGCCAAAGCTATCGGTATGTCCAGTAATCACAATTTTGCTTCTGGGATTTAATTTTAAGTATTCTACTGCTTTATCTAAGTAATCTCGCATACTTTTCGTTAATTGAAAGCTGCGGATATCATTGTATTGAAAAGTCTCAATTGATTGTATCTCTACTTGCCGACTATGCTCGTCTGTCTGGATATTCGTTTGCAACTGATGGTTGCTGGGGATCTCCGGTTTATGCTGAGGCAGTTCATCAGGGATATTTGGCATGCGATTATCATCTAATCGGCGTAAACCATCCTCTTCTTGGTAGGGATATCTCATCAGCTGTAAATCTTCAATTTGCATATCGAATTTCGATAATGTAAAAATGATATCACTAACGAAATCGCCTCCTTCCTGAGATTTTATTGCTATTTGCCGATTCAATGGTTTACTCTTAAGCTTCAATATTGCCAATTGTAAAGAATCTACGTAAGCAATATATTCGCCCGGCACCATACCTAATTTATAAAAACTGCCATCGGAAAATACAGGTACCGATACAATATCGCCGGTACGTATGTTCATAAAATGGACTTTTACACCAGCTTGTCCGGTTGTTCGTTCGCCTTCGTCTCGAAGAACTTGTCCTTCAACTACTCCTGCGGGATAGCATGGAACATCGATATTCTTGTATATATTTGGGTCGGCTATGAAGGAAAATTCTGTTATTTTCGGTACGATTGTCGGGTCTTTGATGGATTTTGAGTCTATGAATACATTGTAACGAGTGTAGGGCGTCAAGTTATAAACTTGAGTCATTCCGCCAGCACGAAAGCTATTCACCGATGCTTGCGGCACTCCTATATTTACACCTTCTACTATTTGCTCGCCTTCGTCGTAACGCCCATTATCGTTCATATCAACAAATACTCGTATATTCGCTGCACCGGCTCCAAGGTTCGAATATGTTGTTGCATTACTAACAAGTAGTGTTTTAAGTGTCGAATTGTAGCCGATTACACCGCTTAATTGCTGAGAGAAATGATTCGATATGCCTGTTCGATTATGGCTTGTTTGCGAACGGAAATATGGTAAATCCATACGGATTTGAATAGAAGCGCCTAAATCTCGATTGCCGAGCAATTGCTTTTCAATCGTATAATCAACATACGAATTATGCCATAATCCGTGGCTAATTCTGAAGTTTACGTTTTGTAATTGATGGTTCGTAATATCGTATCGGCTACCAAATCCTAAGCTTAAATTCTTCAAAAAGCTTATGCTTTTGAGGCTATATAAATAATAATTAGCATTGAAATTCACAGAATGCTGGATTTTATTCCACATCGGTTTACCATTCAATTCTCCAATTGCCCCATTATAGTAAAACATTAGCATCAAACCAGATATATTAAAAAATATGTTCGAAAAGAAATCCGTCGAGGCATAGCTTTGATATTCTGTACGGCGAAGATTGAGATTCAAGCTGAACGGGAACCGATTCCAACGTGGCAATTGAATATATGCTTCCGTCATCGAATTTGCTAGTCGGAAATTAATTCTATTATCTTTACTTGTAAAAACTGTGTGACGGAAACGATAGGTTCCCAGAATATCCGACCAATAGTTGATTTCTCCAGCCCAGAGATTATTAATTGCATATTCGAACTTTGCGTGGATATTACCTAAGATTCGAATTGAAGTAATATTATAAAAATCCAGATTTTTTGTTGTTAACAAATCTTTCGATTTAATTATTTCGCTCCATTCTCCGAGATCGTTTTTCATTAGCGAGAATGAGTTCGAAAGCCAATTGGTTAAACCAGTTGAGACTCTCAGCTCCGCTTGCTTCATTTGGCTGAACTCGTATTCGCCTATATTAAGAGTATAGCGTATTTCACCAGGTTTGAGAAAATCATTGGGAATTTGAATAATTTCCCGTTTTTCCATATATTGACCACGATTACCATAAAAACGTAGTTCAATATTTGAATTACCGTAATATATCGGAAGCTCAAATCTATAATAGCCTCGGGCATCGGTTACTTGACGAGAATGCAGATAGCCATTGCGGTAAATTTCTACCTCCCACCCAGCCTCGATATGGTCCTCGTAAACAAATGTAGAGTAAAATGGCGAAATGTTTGTTACTTCGTTTGTGATTTGTATGCCACGAATATTAAGCGAAGGCAAATTAGTAAAGCGGGACCCAGAGCTCAATAAATATCCTAAATTAATTGCACTTAGCCAATTATTATCACCGAAGCCGAGACGCCAACGCGGAACATTTCGATAGCGAAATAGCTTTGTAAAGTCATCGTAATTACCTGTTGAATTGACTTGCAAATCACCACCGAGGATTTGGATTCCCAAATTCGTATTGTAACTATAATTAGCAAATTTACTACTATAATATGCACGCAAATCGTAGCTCAAAGTGCCTCCATTGAACATGCTATAGCTTTGACCATAGAGAAGTGGTTTGAATTCAAGACGGCTTTCCCAACTTTCTTGCAAAAATGAATAGCTTTTCAATCGTTTTTGCTCGATGACAACAGGCATATCTATTTTGCTTGTAGCATTTGCCATTAGCTTGCTCATTTGGATTTTTACTTCCAATTGGAAAAACTCCCAAAATATTTCGGGTAAGACATAAATATCGAGCGAGCTAATAAGGTATTTCGAGGTATCTATATCGAGCGTTTGCCAAAAAGTTTTGCCTTTGCCGATGCGGAAGTCGAATGTGTATGCGCTATCAGGGCGATTTAAATATCCTTTGATTATATGATTGCCGTAGTCATAATCATTGTAAATTTTTAGCCCGTTTAGTACTTCCAAAAATGGAATATACACCTGCCCTTTGTATAGATAAACAAATATATCCCCCCTCGTACCATAATATGTGAATTGGAATGGTATTTCCTCGGCATCATCGGGCATTTGCCGACCGTGGAGCGTGGAAAGCCCTGCTGTTAGTGCTAAAAAAATTATGCAATATCGGGCGATATGGTACATTGCATCGCATCTAATTCAATGTGAAATCAAATGTTTTCGAAAAAGGCTTGAACGATTTCGAGTTGAACTCTTCTGGCACTTCATCGCGTTCGCCTGTTACAAATAAGTGAAGTTTATATTTACCCGGCTGAAGCTTGTCGGCTGGTAGGGAGACCTTTTGGACGCAATCGAAATAAATAGCAAGCCCCAAATCCTGCTCCAAAACGGTTTTACCGTCTTCGCTCAATATTTTCATATTAGCCATACCCCAAAATGGGGCGTTCCCTCCTCGCTTATGGCGTATCATTAAATTGACACCGTTTGTATCGCGAAATACTTTGTCTAGTTCCATATCTAATTTCGATTCATTTTGACCATTCATATAAGCGACAAGACCAATGATTTCCGAACGTAGCACAATCTGAGCCGTAACCATATCCTTACTAACTGTATCTATTTGTGGAATGATTGGATTTGCTCCAACTATAATTCGTGTCCAGTAAAATTGATTTTCGTTTGGAACATTACGAACTACTATTCGAACCACCTGAGAAGATTTTGGCGGAATCATCATCTTCGAGGGATATGCTTTGATATATGGCAAAAGTGAATATTTCTGCTCGGCTGTGTTATCGTCGAAACGGGTATAGCCATTGCCCAGGGAATCATAGGTAAAATAGCCAAATTTAAATATTACATCATATTCATTCATCTCTTCAGATGTATTGAAAACTTCCAGTGTGCCTGTTTTCGTTTTCGGGTCTATAAATAATGCAGTTGGATGAATTACAACTTGAGAAAATGCTGTTTGTAATACAAGTATTGAAATTATTATTAAAAATATCTTTTTCATTTTATTTCAATCCATATTAATTGGACATAGTATTCAATCACATATTTAAACAAGCGCTTACTGTTATAGTAAATTCGGGATTACCGGTGGCAGTATTACTGCTGACAAATAGCTTTTTTGCAGTAATCCTGAATTTAGCATAAGCTCGGCAATGATTTACACCACGCGGCTTGTATAATCGCACGTTTGTGTAAGCACTTGTTCTATTTTCCGATGGGCTTCCATAAACCCCATTAGTAAAAAAATCGGCTTTTTCCCAACTCCAGTTAGTGATTTGAGCATAGCCCGAACCGAGATAAGAACGTAAATTCATCGAAAAAGAAAAGTCATATCTCTTTCTTGAATCGCCATAAAGAATGAATTCAATTTCATTGCCATTACCATCGGTAGAGGGCAAAGTGTATTCCATTCCGGTGAGGAAACTGCCCAGATAAACATTCCCATTGCAAATTTCAATTTCAATTGGGCAGCCCCAGCAATTAGTTCCGAGTTCGTCGTGCTCACGGCGACGCTCATCGCAGGCTATTAAATCAATTTGAAGTATGAAAAATTTAAATATAGCTAAAACAAAAAAAAATAATCCTGTTCGAACGGGAATTATTTTTCCTCTTTGCTTATTCATTTGTAAAATTAACAAAAGAGCATTGCAATTTTCTGTCATTATATTTTGCATCTTATTATAATTATTAATTATATATTGGCGGCAGGGCTGGAAACCCCGCCGCCGTATTATTCGCTATATGTTACAGCTTGCAGATAGTGTAACCGGGAAATAATATGTAGCTGGATTAGCGTGTGGATAAATTGTTAATTTGATAGAACTTATTCTGAACCACGCATAAGAAGTACAATTAGATGGTCCCGGTATGAGCCTTAGAAGTCCTCCTGTCCAATTTGTCGGTAATGGTCCTGTATAGTTACCAAATCCTATAACATTATAACTTGCATCCCATTCATAGGTAATTAAAATTCCTGTTACGATATCACCAATGAATCCATAAGTTACAGAGGTTGTATAATTAATTGGATTACTTGAATTATCAACTGCTGGACCATTAATTTCCCACTTGAAAAAGTATGTTCCAACTGTGAAATTATGGTATTCTATCGTAGTCGGTTTAAAGTAATTACCAAGAGATACAAGTGTAGAATTCGGTGGTATAGAACCAAAATTTGAACTGAAGAATAAATTTGGGCTACACAATACTGCAGCTGTAAATGTTCCGGTTTCGGCTGGCGAAGTCCATGTACCTGCCATAAGCCTCGCATTCACGGCTACTGCTATGAAGATTATCACAGCTGCGAGTATTTTGAGTCCTTTGTGCATAATTAGCTCCTTTTTAATTTATGAAGCTGTATTATATAGAAGCTGTTACTGATACTGTAACCGTAAATATATGGGAACCTGTAGAAGCATTTGAAAAGGTTATATCATTTAGTGCTGCTTCTAAATCAACACTTTGTGAACAGTCGTTTTGAAAACCTAAAAATGTTCCAGTATAAGCACCGTTGTGGCTGTATGATACATTCCATGTTGCTCCAGTACCTGAGGTAACTGTTCCAGTCATAGAAATACTATAACTAGCAGCCTCAGGTCCTGCTAAAGTCCAATTTAATATATCAGGTGCTCCTGTATAAGTATCTGTTTGGAAGAAATTACCGGCATTGAATGTATTAGTTCCAGCTACTAATGTTGGTTGGCAGTAAACTGTTGCAGTGAATGTTCCAGTATATGGACCTGAAGACCAGCTACCAGCGAATGATACAGAAGTAGCAATAACAGCGACTAAGAGTATTGCAAGAATCTTTTTCATTTTTAAACTCCGTTAAAGTGTTAAACAAAAAATAGTTACAAAAAAATTTAGAAACAATAAAACTTTGCTTAACACTTCTAAATATGTGGCTGAAAGTACCGATATATTAAGAAGTGTCGGTTCCTAAGCTAAAGGCTGAGGCTGTCGATGAGATTAGATGCAAGAGTGATTTAGGTTCGCTGATTGCATTGTCTCACATGCCAAAGCCTTTTTTGCTTTTGTGCATTCCGGTATTTTTTGCGTTTTATAGCGGTCTCACAATATTAATATTATTTGAATATCATCTGATTTGCCAACTTTTGGTTACAATTCTCCTAATGGTTTTGTTTTTTCAAGGGGCTTGAAGCCTTCTTTTTATGGAGTTTGGTACCTTTTGCCGTACAATTTTTGTTGATTATGTTCAAATATTGAGCTCGCTATTTTTTGCATTTGATTCCGGAAAGTAGCAAATTACGGAAATACTGAGTAGCTTAACTGACGCATTGCAGTGTTTCTACCCGTTGGCTTTAGGCATTGGATTACGTTTTTCGTCTGAATCGAAACCCCCGATTCGAGTTCAGCACTTGACTTTAGACATGGGGGTCAAGTCGAAAGTCAATTTTTCGACGAAATTTTCTGCCTAAGCCTTTCAACCCAATTTTCAAAGAGCGAACATTTTTTATTAAAATTTTTGTTTCATTGATGCAAATGGCTTCTCTAGATATTTTTTTCGTAGAGTTTCTTTATATAGCTAATAAAGATTAATTTTAGTCAAACCTAATAAAAAAATTATTAACAAACAATCCGTTAAAAGGCGTAGAAATGAAAAATACCATGTTCTCGGTATATGCTACGCTTTTTGGCTTATGTGATTTTAATAAATCATTGAAAATGATAAAATTACTTGTTCTGAAGTTTTTTATTTTATATAATATTTAGGTTCTTCTTTCATTTAAAATTTTATATTCTAAAATAAAAATCTAAGATTATTTTAAACAAAAATTGGACATACTAATTTTAATATGAATTATTAGAAAAAATTTGTTTCATAATATCTAATATGATAATTAATATTTGGATATTTAATATTAGCATAAACTAAAACATTAAAATAAATTAATTTAAAAAAATTTTATTTTTCTAACTTTATATTTATATTATACACATTAAAATCGTATATCTTGATGGAAACAAAAATCATATTAGCGTTTAAGTGTAGGCTTTTATCAAATTACCTGAAGGATGATATAACCATTAAGCATCCAGAATATGAGTCAACAATTGTTCGGGATAAAGCATCATTAATTGCCACCCTGGTTGATGATGCATCCAATGTTTTGCTAGTGGATGAGTTTTTCGATCCAACAAATATTGTGGAGCTATTGGAAGAGATTAGAAAAAAATATTTGAAATTAATCATTATATTATTGATAAGCGAAAATAATACTATCAAGAATTTGCGAGTTGTGAATAAATACGTAAACGGTTTTTTAGCGAAAACACCCCAAATAAGCAATGAATTAAAAAATGCACTGGAAACGATTCGTGAGGGTAAGAAGTATATCTGTTTGCAATCGCAAGGAATAATCCTTGAATTAATCCGAAACAAAAAATACTCTTTGGATCCGAAAAAAATAAATACAAGGATTACACCGCGGGAATATAAAATCGTAAAAATGATTTCACAGGGTTTGACCGATAAAGAGATAGCAAATAATTTAGGCTTAAGCTCCCGGACGATACAATCGCATCGGCGGAATATGATGAGAAAATTCGAAGCGAAAAATTCTCTACATTTGATTAAAATTTTATACGAACTTGATATATTACCTTAATACATTCCACAATATTATTTATACTTGATTTTATTAATTATTATCGGAATTTTATGGACGAGCTATGCCTTGACTCTGTATTTTAAGTAAATTTACGTCAGTTTAGGTTTATATTGAATTTGATAAAATAAATTCCAATTAGTCGAAAAGTATTTTTTGCCAATTTCAACTTTATTTTAAAATTTTTAGTAATTAAATTGCTATTTTGAAACATAATTATTAATGGAATCGTATTTAATAGTTGTATTTTAAATAATTTGGATTAAACTATGTCAGAACACTCAACACAACAACAGCAGCAATATCCACCATATTATACACATCGGAGAAAATCGAATTGGTGGATACCAATCGTAATAGTAGGAGTAATTATAATTTTGTTTTTTGCATTTTTTGCATTAATAATCGGTTCGATCAGCAGCGTATTTAGTTTTAAAACAGAAGTAATAGAAGTCAAATCCAATTCAGTGCTCTATCTGACACTGGATGATGTTACAGAGAATACCGAGGAAAATCCTTTCGCATTTTTTACAGGGGCAACCTTTGGAACTCGTTATTATGATATGATTCGTGCCATAAAAATTGCTAAAAATGATGATAGAATTAAAGGTATTTATTACAATGCAAAATTTTCTCCAATGATGGGATTCCCTCAAGCACAGGAACTACAGAGAGTTTTAAAAGATTTCAAAGAGAGCGGTAAATTTATTTATGCTTTTATTGAAACCGGACGGGAATTTGAATACTATAATGCGCTTTTGGCAGATAGCATATTTATGCCACGTGAAGGTATAATGGAAATGAATGGATTTGGAAGTACCAATTTATTTTTGAAGGGATTTTTAAACATGATAGGAATAGATTTTTACGTCCAGGGTTTCGAGGATTTTAAATCTGCAGGTGAATCTTTCAGTAGAAAAAATTACAGCGATTCTGCACGTTATCAGATACAGGTCATACTGCAACAGATCTATGATGAATTTACTAATGCAGTCAGTGAATATAGAAAATTAGACAAAAAGCTTGTTGAAGATATATTAGTTCGCGGTGTTTATTCAGCTGACTCATTAAAAGAACTAGGATTTATTGATGGATTCATGACTGATGCTGAAGTTCGAGATTTCATTAAAGATAAAATCTTCGGTAAAGATAGAGATAAGAAAAAAGATAAGTTACAATTAGTACGTATATCGAGTTATTTGAATTCTGATCCACCTATACAAAAGAAAGATATTGTAAAAGATAAGCAAATAGCAATTATTTATGCAGTTGGACCGATAGTTGACCAACCATCTGAGGGATTCAATCAATCTCAAGAAATTATAGCTTCAAAAGTAGTTAATTATCTTAAACAGGCACGTGAAAACAACGATATCAAAGCCATAATACTCCGTGTAGATAGTCCCGGTGGCTCGGTGATTTCATCTGACGCAATTCAAGAAGAAATTCAAAAGACAAAATCAGTAAAGCCAGTTTACTCTTCTATGGGCAATGTTGCTGCCTCTGGTGGTTATTATATATCAATGTCCTGCGATACAATTATTGCCGATAAATTAAGCATCACAGGTTCAATCGGTGTAATAATGGCTATTCCTAATCTTAGTGGAATGATTAATAAATTAAATATTACTGCTGATACAGTATCGACCGGTCCTGCTGCTAATTTCTTCAATGGATTTTATCCTTTTACCGATAAAGAAAAAGAAGTTTTATACAATATGGGTAAGAATATATACTATAGATTTGTTGAGAAAGTGGCTAAAAATCGTAATATGACATTTGAACAAGCTAGAAGCTACGCAAAAGGTAGAGTATGGACTGGTTACGATGCACAAAAAATTGGTCTCGTTGATGTGATCGGTGGACTTGATGACGCAATTAAAATAGCAAAACGTAGAATAGGTGTACCTGAAGATGTTCCCGTTAGAATACAAATTTATCCTCGACCAGCTGATCCTATGGAAATGATACTAAAATTGCTCGGGATAATTGACGAAACTGATGATGAGGAAATTGTCAAAACAAAATCTGATTTAGCCAAAGTCCTTAACTTGTCCCCAAATGCTTTTGATCTGATTGTGAATGAATTACCAGAAAATGCAAAAAATCAGATTTATTACAATTTGCAATTGCTCGCACTTTCCAGAAAAGAAAAAGTTATGCTTGCAATGCCATATTATATCCAAATACAATAATAATATCTAACATAAATTTTTATTAGGCGTGTTTTTAGCACGCCTTTTATATTTTTCCGGTGTCTAGAAATAAAAGGATATTTCAATAATCCATGCCTTTAAAAGAAGAGATAAGTTTGGCTATAATTGCATATCTAATTAATAGCAAAATTATTAAAATCCTAAATTAAAGCAGAAAATTTAACATAAAACCCATTTTTTACCACATTTTCATTTGTTAATACTAAAAAAAATTATAATTTAATATTTTAAAAATTTTGTATAAATAATTAATGAATTTTTTGTCAAGATATACTAGCTTGTTAATTTTAGCAGTTATTTTTGCATTCTTTTTAATTTATTATGTTTCTGAGTTCAGGGCTAACTATGATTCATTAGAAAATCAAATAGCAGACACCACAAATAATGAGACAAATAAAGAACCTAATGTTGATGAGGAATTTCTAAAAGCAATAATACCTGATAGAGATACAAGTGAACGAGTAATCTATGTCAGCGAAAAAAAATATTTGGATATACCGCATAGTATTGATAAAAGTGCTGGTGCTTCATACAGACGTGTTTTTACTGGTAAAAGAATAAATATTGCAATAATTGGAGTTGATTCACGCTTGGGTTCAAGGTATAAACACGCCGACGCTAATCATATACTTTCAATACTAATTGAGCAAGGTAAAATAGAAATTACCTCAATACCACGAGATACACCAGCTGATGCAGGATTCGACGATACCACAGGTCAGAATAAATTAACAGTTATGTATGCATCACGTGGCAAAAAAGCATATTTTGATGAAATTGCATCAATAGCAGGATTAGATAAGATACATTATTTTATCGAAATTGGATTTTCACAAGCAATGGGCATTCTTGAATGGTTCGGCTATGAAGACCCCGGCTCTACTTTGCAAATTCTACGCTCACGTACAGCATTAGGTGGTGATGATTATCAACGCGTTTACAACCAGGCTCAATTCATTAAACAAATGATTTTGAAACATTTTGATAAATTCTCAAGCTTATTCGGTAAAATGTTGATCAGGGGAGGGCTATTATTTGTTAATACCAATCTTTCAGTAAGCGAAGCTGAATCAATTTACGAACAATTAAGATTAGCTAATTTCCCGAGCTCAAGCGATGATATTTTGATACGAATACGCCCGCCAATTCCAATAGAATATAAAATTTATGATTTTGCTGATAAACAAGTTATAGCTTCCCTTGTAAATAGAATTTCTTCTTATAACTCAAAAAAGCTGTATTCAGATAATTCTGAATCTGTCGATAATTTAGCCATAAAAATATTGGATCAAGCTATACAGAAAGCTAAATCTGATTCTTCGAGAAATCCAAACGCTGTAATTAATAATCTTTCTGTATATTTTGAACAACGTGCTTGGATGCAAATTAAAGATAAAGAATTGAGAAAATTATTTCGTGATGAAATTGCACATTTGTTAATTAATGCCTACGAAAAAAAGAAGCAATTAAACAATGTAAAAATGATTCGTGATATTATTGATGCTGAAAAAGTTCTATTCAATGAAAAGAATGTTGAAAATATTCAATAAATTCTTATGAAATCTGTAATCTTTGTACGCCATGCAAAATCCAGCTGGGACAATCCGGATTTAAGTGATTTCGACCGTCCGCTTAACAAAAGGGGATTGAAAGATGCACCATTTATGGCTCAAGTTTTAGCACAAATGAATATTAAACCTGATAAGATTATTTCGAGCCCTGCTATTCGTGCATTAACTACAGCGCGACATTTCGCTGAAAAGTTAGATTATCCAATTAATGATATAAGTACACATAATGATATTTACGAAAAAGGTGCTAATGCTATTATCAATATCATTACTAATTTAGATAATAATTTGAATTGTATAATGCTATTTGGGCATAATCCTGATTTACATCATTTGGTTACTTATCTTAGCGATTTAACTATTGATAACTTACCTACTTGTGGCATTGTATGTATTGATTTTAATGTTGCTAGTTGGTCGGATATTAAAAATAGTAAGGGTGTTATAAGATTTTTTGAATACCCTAAGAAATATGCATAATAAAAATCCCGCTAATTTATTTAGCGGGATATATTGCAAGTAGAGAGGTGATAAAATGAAAAACATTAATTTGGGTAAACTGATACTTTAATACGCTTTTTATCTTTTCTTTCAAATTTAACATGACCATCGATTAAAGCAAAAATAGTATAATCGCGACCGAGACCGACATTTTCTCCCGGATGAATCTTTGTACCACATTGGCGTATGATTATATTGCCAGCTTTCACAAGCTCACCGCCGAATTTTTTTACTCCCCTTCGCTTAGAATTAGAATCCCGGCCATTTTTTGTTGAGCCTCCACCTTTTTTATGAGCCATAATTTACTCCTTAATCTATGTTTATTTCCAGAATTTTTATTTTTGAATATCTTTGACGATGTCCTTTTAAACGTCTGTAACCCTTACGTCGTTTTTTCTTGAAAACAATTACTTTTTTATCTTTCCAATTTTCAAGTAATTCAGCTTTAACAGTTCCGGGTAAGAAAGGTGTACCAATTTTGTCACCTGATAGCAATATTTTATCGAATACGAGCTGCTCACCGCTCTCAGCATCGAGTAATGGTACATTTACTACATCACCGGGCTGTACAGTAAATTGCATTCCTGCTATTTCTACAACTGTTAACATAACTTCGACCAAATTTTTTTATTAAGATTTGCAATTTAATCATTAATTTTCAAAAAATCAAGAAATTTTATGCATATTTGGCTTTTCTATTTACTGAAGTTTCGTAAATTGGTTCTGTGTTATTTAGGATGCATTCTTTGGTAATGGTGCATTTTCCAACGTCATCCATGTCGGGCAATTTATACATAATTGGTAGCATAATTTCTTCCACTATTGCTCTTAGTGCCCTTGCACCGGTTTTCTTAATTTTGGCTTTTTCAACAATCGCTTTTAGTGCAGAATCTTCAAATTCGAGTTCAACACCTTCGAATTTAAACAATTTCTGATACTGCTTGATAATTGCATTCTTAGGCTCTATCAAGATCGAATATAGTGCTTCATCGCTTAGATGTTCAAGTGGAGCAATTACAGGTAAACGTCCGATTAACTCAGGAATAAAACCGAATTTTAATAAATCTTCAGGTTCAATTTGTTTTATTAACTCATAATTTTCTTCAGCTTTTTCTAATGTTTCAGCTGTGAAACCTATTGTACTTGTATTTAGACGCTGAGCAATTATCTTTTCAATTCCCTCAAAAGCTCCACCACAAATAAATAATATATTTCTTGTGTCGAGCCAAATTAAAGGTTGTTCTGGATGCTTTCGTCCACCCTTAGGGGGAATACCAGCTTTAGTCCCTTCCAATATTTTTAGCAATGCCTGTTGCACACCCTCTCCTGATACATCCCGAGTTATACTTGTTGATTCACTTTTGCGGCTGATTTTATCTATTTCGTCAATATATACAATTCCACGCTCAGCAGCTTTTTCATTATAATCTGCATTTTGCAATAAATGAACCAAAACTGTTTCAACATCATCCCCGACATAACCTGCTTCAGTAATTGTGGTTGCATCTGCTATGGCAAATGGAACTTTCAGCAACTTAGCCAATGTACGAGCTAATAATGTTTTACCGGTGCCAGTTGGACCAATTAATAAAATATTACTCTTTTCTATTTCGACATCATCGCGTTGAGCGTCGTAGTTAGAAAAGATTCGTTTATAATGGTTATAAACAGCAACCGATAGCACCATCTTAGCATGTTCTTGACCAATTATATATTCATCAAGTCCTTTTTTGATTTCAGAGGGTTTTGGTAATTTATTTCCAAATCTGCTTCGAAAATGATAATTCTCGTTGCGTTTTATTACCTCTAATGAGCGTTGAACACATTGGTCACAGATATAGACATAATTAGGTCCCTCAATTAATGTATTAACCTCGTTGCCTGTTTTGGAACAAAAAGAGCATTTAGGAATGTTATAGTTATGCTTTTCGTATTTACCCATTTTTTTATCCTAAATATCTGATTTTTCCTCTGATTTACTCTCAGTTTCTGTCTTTTCTGGTGCTTTTTCAAGTATTTTATCAATAATTCCATAAGCGAGGGCCTCTTCGGCAGACATATAATTATCCCTATCAGCATCTTTACGTATCGTTTTTATGTCTTTGCCGGTATGTTTTGCTATTATGCCAAAAAGCACATCGCGAATTCTCAGCATCTCTTTCGTGTAAATCTCAATGTCGGTCGCCTGTCCCTGTGCACCACCCATTGGTTGATGCATCAATATACGTGAGTTTGGCAGAGCATAGCGTTTACCTTTTGCACCTGCACAAAGCAGTACTTGGGCCATAGACGCAGCCATACCGATACATATCGTGCTAACATCAGGTTTTACAAACTGCATAGTATCGTAAATAGCCAAACCCGCACTTACGCTACCTCCAGGTGAATTAATATATAGATAAATATCTTTGTTAGGATCTTCGCTGGATAAAAATAGCATCTGAGCAATGACAAGGCTCGATACATGGTCATCTATCGGCGAGCCGATGAATATAATTCGCTCCTTTAAAAGCCTCGAAAAAATATCATAAGAACGTTCGCCTCGGCTAGTTTGCTCGATTACTATTGGTACTAACTGATTATGCATATATCTACCTAAATTTGTCAAAATAAAGTTTAGTTATAAACGAAAAACCATGCTTTTTGTTTTTATTATAGTAAAATATGAATTGTCAAGGATTTGAAGTCGTGGATAGGAATTTAGCTGATATAACTTTTTATTGTGTGTTTTTTCGAGCTGTGGCTGTTACAAGCAGTTGCAATTATATGCTATGATGTGGAAACACTATTTTATTAATGTATGTTAAGATAAGATTATTAATCAAGATTATTAATTTTTTCAATCAATTTTTTTTCTCTGACTAATAATAAAGAGTATTTGAGCCTGTTTTCTAAGTTACCAATGATATTGTATGCTTCAGTTATTTCCTGAAATTTTTTTAGAGAAGCGGGGTCTTTATTAATATCAGGGTGATAAATTTTAGCTAATCTTGTATAAGCAGCTTTTATTTGTCTTGACGAAGCAGTTCTTTCGACACCTAAAATTTTATAATAATCCTTGATTTTCATTTCCTAACTCCATAGATTTTAATTCAAAGGCAATTTAAATTCAAATTTATCATTGTAGAATCAGTATTCTTACTGAATTTAAGTGTTTTTTGGTCCAAATTTTTACTCATTTAATTTGATATTAGAGTGAATTTCAATATCGGTATCAGCTGGTAGTTCGCTATAACTAATTACATTAACCATAGGAAAAGTAGTATGAATCATACGGTAAAAGTATGGTCTTATTTGAGCAGAACATATCACAACAGGCATGAATCCTGCCAAAGTTATTTCATCGATTGCTTCACTTAGCGAAGAATGAATTTTCCTTATCATATCAGGCGGCAAACCTAAAGTTGGGGAAAGAGATGCCTGAGTACTTGTTTGAAGGGCAGTTGTCAAAGTTTGCTCTAATTCAGGTGCAACGGCAATTGCATGAATAACTCCTTTACTATCCTCATATAATCTTTTTATTGTTTCAGATAAATTATGTCTTACATATTCGGTGAGTACATCTGTATTTGTTGTTATTTTATAGTATTCAAGCAAAGATTCGAGTATAAGTGGCATATCTCTGATAGGAATTCCTTCCCGGAGTAAATTTTGTAGGACTCTTTGAATAATAGCAGCTGGTAGTTTTTCGGGTGTAATTTCTTCGACTAAAGCGGGATAATCTTCTTTCAAATTGTCAATTATATGTTTAACATCCTGTCTGGTTAGTAATTTATCAGCATTTCGTCTTAATAGCTCAGTTAGATGAGTTGTCAATACGGTAGCTGATTCAACCACTGTGTAGCCCAAAATTTCAGCATTTTCTCTTTCACTAGATTGAATCCAAATAGCTGGCAATCCAAATACAGGTTCAGTAACATTTCTTCCTGTTAATTCGCCTTCCGCAGTACCAGGATTCATAGCTAAAAGCATATTAGGATATAATTTATTTCTTGCCAATTCATTGCCACGAATTTTTATAACATATTCTTCAGGTTCAAGTTGTAAATTATCGCGTATTCTGACAGGAGGTAATATTATTCCTAATTCGGTAGCTAATTGTCTGCGAACGTTACCAATGCGTTTGAATACATCACCACCTTGTGATTCATCAACAAGGGCAATAAGGCTATATCCCAATTCGATCTCAACAGGGTCAACTTTTAATAGTTCTTCAACTGGCTGTTCTTCTGGTTTACGTTCTTTTTCAGCTTCCAATAATTCTCTTTGTAATTCCTTTTCAGCTTTTAATTTATTAAATTTGTTTGTCAAATATGCTAAACCGCCAATAGTTCCAGATAAGAGGAAAAATGGTATCATCGGGAAGCCCGGTACTAAAGCAATAATAAATAATGCCACTGATGCTACAAACATTGCTTTAGGTTTTGCTCCGAATTGTTTACCGAGTTCGATATCAAGTTTTTCTTTTGAACCAGAGCGGGTTACCACAATACCGCCAGCTACTGAGATAAGTAAGGATGGGATTTGAGAGACGAGACCATCACCTATAGTTAGAATTGTATAAGTTGAAAGGGCATCAGTGACAGTCATTCCTTTTTGTACTATTCCTATTGTAAAACCTCCGATAATATTGATAGCGGTAATAACAAGTCCAGCAATGGCATCTCCTTTTATAAATTTAGCAGCACCATCCATAGCTCCATAGAAATCGGATTCCTGAGTAAGCATCTCCCTCCTTCTTTTGGCTTCTTGCTCATCTATATATCCTGCATTCAAATCTGCATCAATACTCATTTGTTTACCAGGGAGAGCGTCTAATGTAAAACGAGCAGCTACCTCAGCAATTCGGGTAGAACCTTTAATTATAACAATAAAGTTAATAACTAGTAGTATTATAAATATTATTAATCCGACTACATAATTTCCTTTGATGACGAAAGTTCCAAATGCATAAATTATTTCACCGGCTTGTGCTTCGCCTAAAATCAGGCGTGTTGAAGCTACATTCAAACCTAAACGATACAAGGTAACAATTAGTAGTATGGTCGGGAATGCTGAGAATTCCAAAGGACTTACTAAATAAACTGCTACAAGTAGTATTAGCACAGATATAGCTATACTTGTTGCCAAAAATATATCGAGGGCAAATGGTGGAAGGGGTAAAATCAATAATGCTAAGATTAGTAAAACCCCACCAGCTAGGGCAATATCGGGATTATTAGTAAAATATGGTAGAATTCTGCTGGTTAAACCAGCTTCATTACTCAATTGATTAGATGTTAAATTTTTTGCCATTTCAATTTATTTTATTTTGCACTATGAGTAATTTTTTTCCTTTTCAGTTTATAAACATATGCTAAAATCTGTGCGACAGCTTTAAATAGTTTTTCGGGTATTTCATTGCCAATATCAACAGAGTAATAAAGGGTACGGGCTAATGGCGGTTCTTCGATAATAGGGACATCGTTTCTTTTAGCAATTTCCTTAATTTGCTCAGCCAAATAATCAACTCCTTTAGCTGTAACAATTGGTGCTGAATTTTTTGGAGGTTTATATTCCAAAGCAACTGCGTAATGTGTTGGGTTTGTAACAACAACGTCAGCCTGCTGGACTTTTTTTAACATAAATTTTCGCATTCGCTGACGCATTAATTGCTTTAATCTGGCTTTAATTTTAGGATCACCTTCTGCTTGTTTATATTCTTCCTTTACTTCTTGTTTGGTCATTTTCATATCTTCCTTAAAACGATATTTCTGATAGAAATGGTCGATGGCTGCAATAAAAATGTAAAATCCAGCTACTTTATATAATAATTCGAAACTAACTGATACCATAAATGATGCGATATCAGCAAAAGGCATTTCCATTAATTTAATGGCTTCCTCTGAGCGACTGCTTAAAACCCAGTATACAACTAATCCAAGCAAAAAAACTTTGACAAGACTTTTAGCAAGTTCAAAAATAGAGCGACCTGAAAAAAATATTCTTTTTAAACCTTTTAGTGGATTGAACACTTGTTTAAGCATCAAGCCTTCAGTAAATTTTTTGGTGGCAATTTTTAAACCAACTTGACTTACTTCCGAAATAAAAGCAATTATAAAAACCGAGACAAGTATTGGTAGTAGTGAAGTTGCGAGGAAAAAGATTAATTTATTATAAATCAAAACCGACTCGTTCGTTGTAATATCGAATAAAGTTAAATTGTGAAATAAATATTGCATAAAATTCCGGTGATTATTAATTAAATTGTTCCCCAGAATATAAATTGCTAGTCCACCGAACAGCAATATAGAAGCTGTAGTAATATCAATACTTTTTGAAACCTGTCCCCTCATTCTTGCCTCTTGAAGCCTTTTATGGGTCGCAGGTTCAGTTTTTTCTTGTCCATCCGGTGTTTCTGGCATATAATTACTCCATAATTCAGACGCGTGCTGGGTTTAAAGACATAATTAATTTCAACGTTTCATTTTGAAATAGAGTTAGTCCATATTTGGCTAACATAACCATCAATGGAATAGAAATCATCATAATAAGCAATCCTACAGTGATTTTGAGTGTAAAGCTCAAAATGAATATGTTTGTTTGAGGAGCGATTTTGGCTAATAATGCAAGCGCCATATTAGTTAAAAAAATTGATACAAGAACCGGTGCAGCCATTTTAACAGCTATGATTGAAACTGTGGTTATAAGCTTGATCAAAAGAATAAATGAGCTTTCAGTAATGACGAAGCTATTGATAGGTACTGCTCTTACACTTGCGTAAAGACTCTCAATGACAAAGTGGTGACCGTTTAAAAATAGAAATAACATTAAAATAATTGAGGATTTTAATTCTCCAACTATGCTCGGTGTAGTGGATTCAATGTCAAATAAAGCAGAGGTATGATATCCCATTTCAAAATCAATCATACCGCCGGCATAGCGGCCTGCTTGCAAAATCAAGTCAAGAGCATAACCTATAATCGCTCCAGTTAAAAATTCCTTAAATGATAATAAAGCAATATTCCACAAATGAAAATCAATTGATGATACTTCATTTGCAAATGCAGATGTGAGCATGAATGAGAGAATGGCTGTAATAAATATTTTAACGGGAATTGGTATAGCAGGGGAACGGAATATGGGCGATGCAACTACGATCCCACTTATTCTGATGAAAAATAGTAATCCGATGATGAATTTCCCGCTTAATTCATTTATGACAAGGTCGTCAAGCATTGTACATCTAATTATTGTAATCCTGGAATCATATTAATTAGTTCTATTGTAAATTTTTTAATATTGGCAATCATAAAAGGAAGCATTAAAACAGTTACAGTAAAAACAGCAATTATTTTAGGTACAAATGTTAATGTTTGCTCGGAAATTGAAGTAGCTGCCTGAAAAATAGAAATCATTAATCCAACTACAAGAGAGGTTAGAAGAAGCGGTCCACAAATAATTAATACATAATAAAATGCTTCTCTTACAATCGATATAACCATTTGTTCAGTCATTTAATTACTCCTGTGAATACTTATTGAATAATACTTCTCATTAATGAGTCTATAACTAAATACCAGCCATCCACAAGTATAAAAAGCAAAATTTTTATTGGTAGTGAAATCAATTGTGGAGGCAAAAGGAACATACCCAAAGACATTAAAGTGCTAGCAATTATCATATCGAGCACAAGGAATGGAATGAAAATTAAAAAACCTATTTGGAACGCTTTTCTCAGCTCGCTGATTGCAAAGGCAGGTATTATAGTCCAGGTGGATACTTCATCAATACTTTTTGGTTTTTCGCCAGTACTTAATTTTATGAACAATCCAAGGTCTTCTTCACGTGTATGTTTCAACATAAACATTCTAAAGGGCTTCACCATATTATCTATTGCTTCTTGTTGGGTAATTTCTTCTCTTATATATGGTTGTAAACCTTGTTCATTTGCTTGATTTAATACCGGCTGCATTACGAAAAAAGTTAGAAATAATGCCAAACCGGTCAAAAGTTGATTAGGTGGTTGGGTTGCAGTTCCAAGTGCTACTTTAAGGAAATGAAAAACAACGATAATACGTGTAAAACAAGTCATCATAACCAGTATGGATGGGGCTAGGGTAAGGACTGTCATTAATGCAATAATCTGTAAGGTCAGCACAAGGTCATTAGGATTTTCGCCAGGTTTGACTCCAATTGTTACCTGAGGCAATTGAATCTGTTGTTGTGAATAAGAATCAAAGCCTCCAATAATAAATAGTAATGATATCAATATTATGTATGCTTTTAACTTTATGTTCAGGACCTCCTGTCTTTACAATCCGATAATTACATTACAAGAGGTGTGCCAAAGGTTTTTTAGTTTGAATTATATTGTATTTGCAATGTTTTAGTGTAATAATAGGAAGTGGTGCTTTGAATTTGATTAATGAAAATGTGGAGAATATCCTACAAATGGTTAAAATTGGAAAATATGGGAAATGCTGAAAAATTTATAGAGATTTTAAAAACGTGAGCCTAAACTCAAAGATAGGAAAACTCCACCAAAATTATAAATAGGGCTGTTTCTTATGCTTTCGAGTCCATTTCCTCCAAAAGGAATGTAATAATATTTAATATTGAGGCTTAATACGGTCGATGCTACACTACTCAATTCAGCACCAGCACCAACAGAAGCACCGAATCGGGTGTAAAATTGGGCATAGCCAAAAGCATTAAAAAATTCTCTTTGATATGGTGTAGCAATTATAAAAGTAGGTCCGACTCCAAGATTGAGAAATGGTTTAAAACTTTCAACTAATTCATCTGCAAAAATATAATGCTGAAGTCCAATTGTAAATGGGAACATATAAAGGCGATTAACTTTATTAGGGACAAATTCTTCGATTCTCCCTGTATTATAATTGTAATATCGTACTTCGAATTCATCTGTATTTCTTGCGCCGGAAATGAGTAAGTTGGTGTATAATAGCAAATTAGGGTTGAAGAATTTTTGCCAGAAAAAACCAATTCCGAATCCACTATTAGAAAAAACTAGATCAAAACCAAGTCCTTGGGTACTTCCATCAGGTGTTATTAATGTTTTAATTAGAGGGCGTGGGGAATAAAAAATAAACACTGTATCAGGATTAAATGTTCCATTCTCTGGTGGTAATTCCCCCTTTTGGGAAAATAACAATGATGGGAAGATTAGTAATGCCAATATGTATTTGATTGAATTTTTCATAAATTTCAATTAATTTTTTGCTTTAAATTTTTAAACGAATTTGCATTAGTTAAAATTGTATATTATCTGAAACTTTTGTAATTTGCACAAAGATTTTTAAAGACAATTATATTTGCTTTTAAAAATAAGCAATTTTTGTTCAAATCATTAATAATGAAAATAGATAGATTAATTGAAATACTAAAACAAGAATTTCCTGAAGATACAGCTATCGAGAAAGATAAAGTAGGATTACAAGTCTATACTGGAGGTGAGGAAATAAACCGAATTTTAATTTCGATGGAATTAAACACAAATGTAATTGATGAAGCCTTTGAGAAACATTGCAATTGTATAATAGCCTTCCATCCATTAATTTACAAGCCACTTGAGACAATAACGATTCAAGATAGAGTTGGGAAAATTCTATTTAAATTAATTAAATCAAATATTTCACTATTCATTGTCCATACAAATTTTGATTCCTATCCCAAAGGTACAAATTACATTTTTGCATCCAAATTGGGTTTGAAACCTAATAAAATATTATATCCAAATGATAGAATAAATGGTTATGGATTAGGTTTAATTTCACAAAGCGAAAAGCCACTTTCACGAGATGAACTATTAGAAATTATCTCAAATGTTTGTAATTCACCATTGAAATACTGTAATGGTAATAAATCAGATGGAATTGTCAATGTTGGAATTATCTGCGGTAGTGGTAGTTCACTATTAAAGGACGAATTTGCAGAAGATTGTGATGCATTCATCACAGCAGATATCAATTATCACACATTTCATCGTTTTGAAGGTAAAATGATGCTTATTGATCCTGGTCATTATGAAATGGAACAGTTTGTACCTGAAGCATTAGTTGAAAGTTTATTGAGTAGATATTCCGATGAAATACCGGAGCTTGTTCTCTCAAATGTTTATACAAATCCAGTGAAATATTATCCAGATACTTACGAATATATAAATCGGCAAATAAATTATAGGTTAATAAATAAATGGGAATGAATTTATGTTTCATCAATTGCAATATCTTGCGGCTCTCTCTTTTGTTGATAAAAGACTTGATGAGCTTGAAGAGGATTATGGTGACCTACCTGTAATTGTAAAACAATTACAGGAAAAATTGAAAACTCAAAAAGCAATGGTCGAAGAAACTTCAGCATTATTATCCGAAATAAAACAATTCTGTGCAAGCTCAAAAATCACACTCATCGAATTAAAAAACAAAGAAGAAAAATTATCAAAACAACAATTCCTCGTTAGAAACAACAAAGAATTTGATGCAATTACAAAAGAAATCAATTATTTACGTGAAGAACATACACGTTTAACTGATCGACTAAGAACAGAAGCTGTCAAGGAAGAAAATCTTATAAAAATCTTAGATGCACAACAAAAGGAGTTAGCCGAAATAGAAGAAGAGCTTGCAGAAAAACAAGAAGAAATGGAATTTGTAGCAAGTGATCAGAATGATGAATTGATTCAACTCAAAAACAAAAGAGCTCAATTAGTAAGTTTTCTCAATAAGAATTCTCTTATGCAATACGAGAGAATTCGAATGTTTCATAAGGATGCTGTTGTTAAAATTATTAGGAATAGTTGTTCAGGTTGTTTTAGTTCGATTCCACCTCAAAAAATTGTTGAAATCAGAAACAATCTAGACCATTTATTTTTCTGTGAAAGCTGCGGTCGTATCTTATATCCGGAGGATATGATAGTCGAAGAAAAAAAATTAATTAGTGTATAAGCCATCTTAAATTAGAAATTTAAAAGACTTTACCTCAGGATTTTAATTCCTATTACTTTCATCAAGATTGAATATTTTAATCCAATTATCGTCATTAATTTATGGGTTGGGAAGACGGGTAATCGCGTTCGGTTTTAACCGGATGAGGAAAGTCCGAACACCAGAGAACAGTGCGCTTCGTAACACGAAGGCGGCGAGCATATAATGCGAAGCCGATGGATAGTGCAACAGAGAGTAGACCGCCGATCGGCTCTAAATGAGTTGGAGGCAAGGGTGAAACGGTGGGGTAAGAGCCCACCAGCAGCAGGGGTGACTCTGCTGGCTCGGCAAACCCCGCACGGTGCAAGGTCAAATAGGAATGTGTGTGCACTTATGCAAATGTGCCTTCAGGTTGTTCGCCTGGATGATTATATAAAATCAGCACATTCGGGTAGACCGCTTGAGGGTATTGGCGACAATACTCCCAGATTAATGATTACCGCTGGCAACTGCCAGTTACAGAATTCGGCTTACAGTCTTCCCAACCCATTTTTATTTTGAATTTTTTGAATTTTTTCATTAAGTTTAATTTCGAAATATTTTAATGTTATGCTTTTTGAAAGGATAACTCGTGAAATTACCACAGGATGCTTTTATAAGGGAACTACTACCAGAATTTGTGGATTCCTGGATTAATGATATTAAAAATCAATTTGAAGATTTTATTGTAAATGGTAAATTTGATGACTTATATCGTATGGCTCATACAATTAAAGGTTCCTGTTTTCAATTTGGGCTCGATGAAATTGCTGAATTAGGAATTAAACTTATGGAATATGCGAAAAATAGAGATGTTCAAAATGCCGTACAAATGAAAGATAAAATTATTGGTCTATTTTATGAAGCTAAGGAATTTTTGCAAAACAATAAATGAAAGCTAGGTACAATAAGCAATAGATGTAAAATGAAAAAATTAAATCTGCTTTTAGTTATTTTTATGTTCATTACTTTAGCTACATCTAATTTACACACTCAGATTAGAATAGCTTTTTTCCCTTTTCAGAATAAAGACGGGGATATGAGATTTCAGCACTGGTGCTATGAATTACAAGATTCTCTCTTCAAAGCATTTATGGAACAGGATCCTGACGGTCAATATTATCAAATTGTACCACCAGATTCTGTAGAATTTTTACTAACCGAAATGAATATGGATCCAGCGAATCCGCAATATGAAACAGATATGTGGACAGCTGCTAAAAAATTAAATGCAAAAAAAGTAATAACAGGTAATTTCAATTATCAGGCAGAGCGATATTTAATAAATGCCTATATTTACGATGTAAGAACAAAGTTGGCACATCCACAATTCCAAGCTCGGGATATTTTTAAAAGTGAAGAGAGAATTTACGAATCAATAACTGAAATTATAGAGACATTATTACCGTTCTTTAAACAGAACAATTAAAATATCATCTTTTTTTATTAAAATGAGGAGAATCGCCCCATTCATTGTATGCAATGGGGCGATTTATTGATTTAATTCTATTGATAATGCAATCATAGCATTCTGAGCTAAACTCATCAATACAGGGTTTACCATTATACAATTGATATTGACTTCGGACATAAGTCGGAGTGAGCAAAGGCATGATAACATTTGCACCGAATAATAAGCCCATTTCTCTACCAACTGGATACATAGCCTGTAAAGCAGTTGTCGAGGCAATATTGACATCCTTTAGATAAATTCTTGCACATGCAATCATCAACAAAGATAGTTCATAAATTCTACGTTTTTCTATGTCATAAGTATCGTACATCTTTTGGTAAATCGTATCGGAATGTATTATGAAAGGTCCCATACCAATCATATCAGCATCAATTATCCTAAAAAACTCCAAATCATTTGCCAGATCTTCAATCGTTTGCCCGGGTATTCCAATCATAACACCAGTACCAAGTTGGAAACCAGCTTCTTTGATCAAATGTAAACATTCCACGCGTCTTTCATATGTTTGTTTGGGTGGATGTATTTTTTTGAATAATTCAGGGTTTGTTGTTTCGATTCTTAATAAGTATCTATGTGCACCAGCCTCAAAAAGTTTTCTATAAGTTTTGTATGATTGCTCTCCAATGCAAAGCGTTATACCCAATCCATTTGGAAGTGTGTCTGATATTGTTTTATCTTTTATTTCTTTTATAATATCTACTAATTTATTAATGAATTGTTCATCATTTCTTTCGCCGGATTGCAGAACAATTGAACCATATCCATTTTCAGCAGCCCATAAAGCAGATTCAAGTATTTCTTCATTTGTAAGTGTATATCTTTTAATATTATTATTACTTTTACGAATACCACAGTAAAAACAGTCATTTACACAAATGTTCGAAAACTCAATTAATCCACGAAGATATACTTTCTCGCCGACATATTTTAGCATCAAATTATATGCTTTCAAGCGTACTTTTTCAATGGATTCATAATCTTTGAGATTTAACAGGATGCAGATATCATCTTTGTTAATTTTTTCCTTATTCAGAATATTATTTAAATTCATATAAATATATTTTTAGTAGAATCTAAATTTTAAATTTAGTGATTGGAATAATTGGTAAATAAAATAATTGAATTATTCTTCTTGCTTATTTTTAAATTTTTCTATGATGTCCGGCAAATTCTCCATAACTGATTCAATAATTGTATTTTTCCCAATGCTCAATAATTGAATAGTATCACCTTTGGCGACTAAGAATGCAACGGGTACAATATTAATACCACCACCAATACCACTTCCAGATCCTTTACCCTGTTTTTGAGCTTCCCCACTGCCACCTCCACTACCAAATCCTAAATTAATTTTAACAACTGGAACACAAGTGAAGTCTCCGATATTAAAGTGCTGACCAATTACTGTTTCACTTTTAGCGATTGTTTTGAGTTGTTCTAGAACTTTTGTGGTCAAATCTTCAAATCCTAAGTTCATAATTACCTCCTAATTAGTATGATAAATAATTTAATGATATAAAAAAACACAGGGAAAATTATATAAATAAATCTATTTCTTAATTCGAAATAAATACTATTAATTCCAATAAAATTTACTGCGACATTTATGTTCCCCTTTGAAATCGTAGTTATAATAGGTATAAGCATCGCATTCAGGGGATAATCTCCGGTGTCAAAATAAATTGATAAATTTTTGAGATTGAAACTTCTCAAAATTTGTTTCAAAAAACTTTTTGATTCGACTAGTACCTCCTTAACCTTCCACGAATTAAATTTAATTTTCTTTTTTCTTTTAATTTGTTTTTTTCTTTTCACAATTGATGTCGTTTTTTTTATGTGAAATGTTTTAATCGGTGTTTTCAGATATGTTTTTAAAGTGAAATCAACTAAAATGATTTGCAATGAGACTAAACCGCCGTAGCTGAATTTTAGTAAACGTTTATCACTATCCAGCACAATTGATATTGGAATAATTAATAGAACAAGGAATATAACAAGTGATATAATTAAAATTAATTGCATATATCTAAATTTAACAAATTATTTGACAAATAATAAAATGGATTTAAATTTAGGTATTTTAAATTTAATGGATGGTTTTTACTCGTTATCTTTAGCACAAGGTAAGCTAAAAGTAACAGATGTACCTTTACCTTCCTCACTTAGTATTCCAAAATTACCGTCATGTAATTCTATCAGTCTTTTGGCAATTATTAAACCAAGACCGATTCCTTGTTGCTCATAGATAGATCTTTCGAACTGGACATAAGCCCCTACTTGGTTAATTTGTTCTTGGGACATTCCACGTCCATAATCAGCAATAGTTACAAATAAGAAGTTATTGGCTTTCCACATTCTAATTTTTACAGGTGTTCCCATTAAAGAAAAAGAAAATGCATTGTCAATTAATTCAGTTGCAATTTTGTGAAAATTTTGAGAGGATATTTCGACCGATAGATTTTCGACATAGTCATCAATGATGAGATCTTTCGATCTATTATATTTCATAGCAATATTATCAGCTATATCAGCTAATACTGCTCCTGGTTCATAAGTTTTGAAATTTCGTAATCTTTTCCTTTGTTCTTCATTTGAAGCAATAGATTCAATTTGAACATAAATCAGGAAATTTTCTGTGATTTTCATTAATCTTTCACTGGAAGATATAATGTCAAAAGCTATTTCTTTTGCTTCATCTGGCTTTAGTTCATCAGCATTATTTTGCAAAAATTTAGCTGAGCCAACCACTTGATTTAATACAGTTCTGAATTCATGAGGTAAAGCGTAAGTTATGTTTTTGCCTACCTGCTCAACTTTTTTTAATACTTGTTTTTCAATTAGTTTATGTTTATTCCATTGGGCATTTATGGCTGCAATTAGTTCATCTCTTGTATAAGGCTTAATCAGAAAGTCATCGGCACCACGTTCCATACCGGCACGCATATTTGCTTTTTCTGTAAATGCTGTGAGGAAAATAAATGGTACTGTAGCTGTTTCAGGGGTATTTCTAATTTTTTCCAAAACACCGTATCCATCTATTCCGGGCATAGAAATATCGCAAAGTACAAGGTCAGGCTTATAAGTCAATGCTAAGTCTATACCTGTATTACCATCAACGGCAGTATAAACTTCGTAACCTTCGAATTTTAATAAGGTTGATGTACTTTCCAAAATAAAATCAGCATCATCTATGATTAATATTTTCTTTTTCTCGATTGTATTTAATTTCTTGTTATTCAATTATCCACCAGTTATAATAATTTTCAAATATAATAAATTGGAATAGAATAATGAAATATTTTTAATAATTATTTGCTTTTTTGTATAAATTTATGATTATCCGTTAGCATACATATCTGGATAATGTTTTTAAAAAATGTTAACAATTCAATACTTTTTTATTATAAAATTGTACAAGTTATTTTATCGTCAAAATGAAATTAAACTAAAGGTATAGATATGGCTAAAAGAATAACAGCTAAACAATTGAGAAATTCTGATTCTTTGAAAATAGAGCAATCTAGCGATTATTTGGGTTTGATTGGTAATAAGATGCCACCATTTTCTGAAGAGGCTGAGATATCGGTTCTTGGTGCAATGCTTTTGGATAGGTATGCAATCAGCAAAGCACGAGAATTACTAAAACCGGAAAGTTTTTATATTCAGAAGCATAGATTAATTTTCGAGGCTATTCTTGAACTAAATGAGCCAAATATAGGTGTTGATATTGTTACTCTATCAGAAAAATTGCGTAGCCAAGGACAATTGGAATTTATAGGCGGTACCTTGTTTCTAGTTGAATTAATGACAAAAACACCAACAGCAGCAAACATTGAGCATCATGCAAATATTGTTCAAGAAAAGTATTTAAAGCGACAGATGATTCAATTGGCAGGATCAATTTTGAATAATTGTTACGATGAGACAAGCGATGCTCTTGAGGAAATTGATAAAGCGGAAGCAAAAATAATTGAAATTGCAGAACAAAGAATAAAGAAAAGTTATCTACCACTTAAAAGTTTAGCACATCAGGCTTATAGCTTGATAGAGCAATTGAGAGAAAAAAGTGAACCGGGGCTGACTGGTATTCCGAGCGGATATCATGACCTGGATAAAATCACTGGTGGCTTTCAGAAATCAGATTTAATTATATTAGCTGGTCGTCCCTCAATGGGTAAAACTGCTTTAGCATTGTCAATAGCACGCAACGTCGCTAAGGAATATAAGATACCAGTTGCTTTTTTCTCAATTGAAATGTCGGCTATTCAACTTGTAATAAGATTAATAAGCGCAGAAGCCAAAATTGATCAGCAAAAGATCCGAACAGGTAAAATAAATAATCGGGATACAGATTTAATACTAAAAGCATTAGGTAAGCTATCAGGAGCACCATTAATAATTGATGATAGCCCAATGTTAAATATAATGGAATTAAAGGCAAAATGCCGTCGAATGCAAGTGGATTATGGTATTCAGCTAGTGATTGTTGATTATTTGCAATTAATGCATCCACCTAAAGCAGAAAGCCGTGAACGAGAAATTTCTATAATATCCCGATCGCTCAAGCAATTAGCGAAAGATTTGGAAATACCCGTGATAGCTTTGGCACAGCTCAATCGTTCAGTAGAATCGCGTTCCGATAAAAGGCCACTCCTTTCTGATTTAAGAGAATCAGGCAGTATTGAACAAGATGCAGACGTTGTATTATTTGTTCACAGGCCTGAGGTATATGGAATACAAACATATGATGACAATTCCTCAACCGAAGGCACTGCCGAAATTATCATTGGCAAGCAAAGAAATGGACCTACAGGTATAGCAAAATTAGCTTATCTGAAGGATTATGCCCGATTTGAAAATTTATCATATTATGTGCCCCCGGAATATATTAATGAAGTCGTCAATGATACAGATAACGAACCGGGCTTTTGATCTTAAATTAATATTACCCAAATTACTTTTATCCCTTTTTTAAACGATATAGTGAGCATATTTTTAACCAAAAATGGTTAATTTTTTATAAATTTACAGATTATCAAGTAATCGAATGTAAAAAATTAAAGAGGAATTCAATGTCTGGACATAGTAAATGGGCTAATATCAAGCATAAAAAGAGTAGGCAAGATGCCAAGCGTGGGAAAATTTTTACCCGCATAGCAAAAGAAATAACTATCGCAGCACGAGAAGGCGGAGGTGACCCATCAGCTAATCCACGTTTAAGACTGGCTATTATGAACGCTCGTTCAGTAAATATGCCTTCAGAAAACATACAACGTGCTATAAAAAGAGGTACCGGCGAAATCGAAGGTGCTAACTACGAAGAGATAACATACGAAGGCTTTGCTCCATTTGGAGTAGCTGTCATTTTAGAAGCAGTTACAGACAATAAGAATAGAACTGTAGCTGAGATCCGCTCACAATTCAGCAAATTAGGTGGAAATCTCGGCGAAACTAATTCAGTTGCATGGAATTTTGAGCGCAAAGGAGTGATCACAATAAAAACTAACAATGTTACAGAAGAAGAAATGCTCGAACACGTACTTGAAGCAAATGCTGAAGATATGGATTTTGACACAGAGACAACACGTATTATCTGCCCTATGGAAAATTTTAATATATGCAATAAATATTTTGAAGAAAAGGATTTTGAAATAGTTGAAAGGAAGTTAGAATATATTCCTAAAACCACAGTCAAAATTGAAAATATAAATGATGCAAAGAAAGTAATTAAATTCATAGAAACTATCGAAGAGCACGATGATGTACAAAATGTCTTCACTAATTTTGAAATTGATGATGAGTTAATGGAGGCTATTGAGTCTGAAAGTTAAATTAAATACTAATATTAGGTAGGCAAAAATTTGAAAATATTAGGAATAGATCCCGGTTCATTAGTATGTGGATACGGTGTAATAAACAGCAGAGGGAAATCTTTGTCAGTTTTAGAATATGGTATTGTAAAAGTTAGTTTAAAAAACAATTCCCTCGAATATAGAATAAAAGAAATTTTTGAAAGATTGACACATGTAATTTCAAGAAATACTCCCGATGCAGCTGCGTTCGAAACGATCTTTTATTCAAAGAATGCCAAATCACTCATAAAATTGTCACATGCACGTGCTTCAGCAATGTTAGCCGTTGTTATGGCAGGTATTCCAATTTTTGAATATAGTCCGCGTGAAGTGAAGCAATCTGTTACAGGACGTGGAAATGCCTCGAAAGAGCAAGTGCAGTTTATGGTAAAAAAATTACTTTCGATCGAAGAAACATTGGATTTGTTTGATATAACAGATGCTCTTGGTGTAGCAATTTGTCATAGTTTTAGGTATAAGCAAAAAACTGATAAAATCTTAAGCTGGAATGATTATATAAAAGCTAACCCCGACAAAATTATTAAAATTTAAAATATGATAGCTCATTTAAACGGAAAATTAATATCAAAGTCTTCAACAGAGGCAATAATTGAATGTGGTGGAGTTGGATATGGAGTTTTTATTTCGGTTAATACCTCAATGGCATTACCCGAAGTCGGAGAAAATGCAAAAATTTATACATTTTTAATTACAAAGGATGAAAGCACCAATCTTTTCGGTTTTGCAACCGAATCGGAGCGGGAGGCTTTTAAATTGTTAATTTCAATTTCAGGCATTGGACCAAAAACAGCTATTGCTATATTATCTTCATTGACTGTTGAAGATTTACAATCATTTATTATAACCGGTAACATAATTCAGTTAAGTAAGTTGCCAAATATCGGGAAAAAAACAGCTGAAAGATTAGTATTGGAGTTAAAAGATAAAATTGATAAACTATTAATAAGTAAAGAAAGGGTAGATTCATCGCTTAATTTGATTAAACTCGAGGCAGTTTCTGCGCTTTTAACTCTTGGTTTCAATAAATCTATTGCAGAAAATGCAGTTAATATGGCTCTTAAAGATTTGAAAGAAGATAAATTCACAGCTGAGGATTTAATAAAAATATCTTTAAAATTTGTAATGAGATAGGCAATGTTTCTTGTGATTCCTGAAATTGGATTAGTTGGGGGTATATCAAAATATTGCATAGTAGGTGAATCAGGTACGGAAAAAAGGTATAAAAATCTTTGTGAAAATCCTACTGAATTAGCAAAACTATGGAGACGAGAAAATGCTAAATCATTATTTATCACCGATTACGATTCTTTTCTTGATTCTCATATAAATGATGAACTAATCATACAAATTGCAAATTCAATTGATATTCCAATTCAGCTTTTTTACAATTTTAGGGATTATAATTATTGTTCTCATTTTCTAAATAATAACATTTATCGGGTTGTAATTGACTGTAATCATGTAAATGCAAAAAATTATGCGGCTAAAATTTTAGATGATTACTATCATTCCAAAGTATCAATTTATTATAAGATTGAAACTCTAAATCAATTTTTAGAAGATAAAAAGTTAATGGACTTCATCGACATAGGTATAAAACGATTTGTAATTAATGTTGACAAAATCATTTTAGCAGAAGATAATCTTTCAAGAATTTCTTCATTTGCTTTAAAAAATGAAATTAAATTGTCCATCTATAGAGTTATTTTGAGTGCCGAGCAACTTTGGCAGTTACAAGCATATCGACAAAGAAATATTGATTCTGCAATTATAAGTAAATCATTATATGAAAATGCTTTTCCCTGTCAGAAAATCTGGAGAAAAATTGAAGCAAAATTAGAAGAGATTTGAATTTTGAGTTAATTAACTAGGTTTTTTATTTATTTAAAAATTCGTAATTTTAAAAATTGTATTTTTTATTTTGGATTCAAATTATGGTTCATATAACTATAGATGGAATAACTTTAGAAGCCACCGAAGGTAAAACAATTATTGAAACAGCTTTTGAAAATGGGATACAAATACCACATTTTTGTTGGCATCCTGAATTATCAATTTCAGGTAATTGCAGGATGTGCCTGGTTGAAGTTGGTTTTCCCAAAAAATTATCTGATGGTAATCTGGAACGCAATTCTGATGGAGATTTAGTTATCAATTACTTCCCCAAATTGCAAATAGCTTGTGCAACTTTTGTCAGTGAAGGAATGCATGTCAGACTAAATAGTCCAAAGGTAATTGAGGCACAAGAAGCAGTTATGGAATTTTTACTTATTAATCATCCACTGGACTGTCCGATATGCGATGAAGCCGGTCAATGTAAATTACAAGAATATGCTTTTTTGCATTCAAAAGGTGAAAGCCGATTTATCGAAATGAAAAATCATAAAGATAAGCGTGTACCATGGGGACCAAATGTCCTTTTTGATGCAGAGAGATGCATTTCATGTTCTAGGTGTATCCGATTTGCGAAAGAGATCGCAAAACAGGACGTATTAACATTTGTTCAGCGTGGAGACCACGTAACGATAGAATTGTTTGAAGGTACAAAATTTGATAATCCGTATTCGATGAATGTAATAGATATATGCCCAGTTGGTGCTTTAACAAGCCCTGATTTCCGCTTTAAATCAAGGGTCTGGGATATGAGTTTCAATGATTCTATCTGTCCGGGCTGCGGTAGAGGATGTAATATTAAAATTGGTGTAAGAAATAATGAAATACTTAGATTAGAACCTCGTACTAATCTATTTGTAAATAAATACTGGATGTGTGATTGGGGTAGGTTAACTCAATATACATTTGTTAATAAAAACAGAATAACAGAACCGATGATTAAAAATAATGATCAATTAAAAATTGTAGATTGGAAAGAAGCAATTGAATTTACTGTACAAAGACTTAGGCAATACAAACCTAACGAGATAATGTTCATTGCATCGCCAAAAGCAACGAATGAAGATAATTTTATATTGAAAAAATTTGCAAATGAAATAATTAACACAAACAACATTGATTTTTTGAAACATATCGATGAATCATTCGAAGATGACTTACTGCGCGTAAAGAGTAAGACCCCAAACGAAAGAGGTTGTGAGATTATTTTCAAGGATATTCAAAGCTTAAAAGCAATAGAATTAGCTGAAAATATTCAAAATGGGAAAATAAAAGTTGTATATGCAATGGAAGAAGACTTTGCAGATTACCCTATGATACTTGAATCTATGAAAAATCTTGAATTTCTTGTTGTGCATACATATAATAACAATGAAATCAGTTTATTAGCAAATGTAATCTTCCCTGCTTCTACTTATGCAGAGGCTGAAGGTACTTATGTAAATATAAACGGTCGAGTTCAACATTTTACTCCAGCACTTGTTACAAGGGAGAATTTTAGGTTTATGGGAATGAAAATGAGTCGTCTTGATAAATTTGGAGCAGATAATGACCGATGGACTTATCATGAGCAAAGGAATTGCAAGCAAAGCTGGAAGATACTTCAAATGTTAGCCCGAGCTTTATCCTTTGATTGGAACTATAGGAATTCCTCAGAAATATTTAGTTTGATAGCTGGAGAATTTTCTGAATTCAAAAGTATGACTTATGAATTGCTTGATAAATTTGATGGAATAATTGTTGGTAAAGCAGATTCACCCGAATCAGTAAAATATAAATATGAATCACATTATATGAAACCAAATTGAAAAATATAAATTGAGATTTTATGAATGAAATAAGCTGGATATTAATTGAAGCAGGAGTAAAAGCACTGATTATAATTGGTATGATGCTTTTAGTAGCGGCAGCATCTGTATATGTAGAAAGAAAAGTATCTGCATTTATTCAATTGCGAATCGGACCTAATCGAGTAGGTCCCTTTGGTCTTCTTCAACCTTTTGCAGATGTATTCAAGTTATTTCTCAAAGAAGATATAATACCAGCAGCTGCCGATAGATGGTTCCATAGAATAGCTCCTGTCATTTCATTAGGAGTAGCTTTCGCTGTATATGCTGTAATTCCATTTGCTGATTACATAGTAATTGATGATAAGATAATTCAATTCGGTATAGCTCCTGATGTTAATATCGGAATTTTATTTATTCTTGCTCTCACTTCAGTTGGTGTTTATGGTATAACACTTGCAGGTTGGTCATCGAATAACAAATATTCTTTACTTGGTGGTTTGCGTTCGTCTGCCCAAATGATTTCATACGAGCTTTCAATGGGACTTGCTTTAGTTTCTGTGATTTTGATTACAGGTTCATTATCACTAACGGACATTGTTCGTGACCAGGCTGGTTGGCGGTGGAATATATTTATTCAACCACTTGGATTTATCATATTCTTGGTTTCTTCGTTTGCTGAAACAAATCGTGCTCCATTCGATTTACCCGAAGCAGAACCTGAGCTTGTTGGTGGATTTAACACTGAATACAGTGGAATGAAATTTGGGATGTTTTTCCTTGCTGAATATGCAAATATGGCAACTGCATCGGCATTAATTGCTATGTTATATTTAGGAGGTTGGCAACTGCCCTTTCCACCAGAATGGTTAGGATTGCAACCTCACACCTTGGCAATGGCATTAGCTCAATTTGCATTTCTTGTAATTAAAGTAGCCGTTTTAATCTTTTTCTTTATATGGGTACGTTGGTCAATTCCAAGGTTCAGGTATGATCAGTTGATGAATCTAGGTTGGAAAGTTTTATTGCCATTAGCAATTGTAAATATTTTAATTACGGCGGTGGTACTTTATATATTAAAATGATTTTACTCTATCAGCGTCAAAAATTTAATTAGCATTGTCAACGAATAAAAAAAATAAATATGAATAGAAGAAAAAATTCAGAAGCTGAACGATTGAATTTCTGGGAAAAATTATATATACCAGAAATAGCAAAGGGATTGGGGCTTACATTCAGTTACATGTTTAGACCAAAATTCACCCGTCAATATCCAGAAGAAAGATTTGAGCCGACTGGTTCTTATAGAGGTAGGCCGGTGCTTGTACTTGAAGAAGATGGCGAACGCTGTGTTGCTTGTGGTTTATGCTCTCGGGTTTGTCCTGCATTAGCAATCGAAGTCCAAGCTGCTGAGACTGAAAAAGAAAAAGAGCGATATCCCGAAAAATTTGAAATAAATATGTTGAGATGCATATTCTGTGGTTTTTGTGAAGAAGTGTGTCCCGAAGAGGCTATAGTAATGAGTAAAGACTATGATTTAGTTTTCGAAACAAAAAAGGATGCCATTTACGGCAAAGACAAATTACTTGTTCCAATTGCTGAATTGCAGGATAGATTAGAATTTTTAAGGCAATACAAATAAGGAAAATATTTATATTACAAATCTCTCAAAATTAAATTTTGAGAGATTATTTTATTTGTGAAAATATAATGCTTAATTTTTCAATGTCTCATAAATAATTCTGGGAGTTAATCTTATGAAAAGTATTTTTAGTTCATTATTGATTTTATCATTAATAGCCACATTATTTTTATCAAATTGCGATAGGCAAGATATGAGAGTTTCTGAAGAAGATATTAAGAAGAAAGAAGCAGAATTTAAGGAATTTGCAACTGAATTGCAGGAAAAATTAGCAAAAACATACACAGCTTATGCTTTGGCATACTGGGATGCTTCAATTTCAGGTAAAGATGAAGATTTCAAACGAAGTGCAGAACTGGAAATTAAGTTTAATGAATTATTATCTAATAAAGAAGATTTTAATAAAATTAAATATTATTATGATTCAGTTAAATTTGAGGACCCACTTATAAAAAGAGAATTGCTGGTACTATACAATACATTTCTTGCTTATCAAGTGGATACAGCAAAATTAAATGCTATGACACTTCTGCAAAATGAAATTGCAAAAAAATTCCAGACATTTCGTGCAAAAGTAGGTAAAAAGGAACTTACTGATAATGAAGTCGAGGAAATTTTGAAAACTTCGAAAGATTCCAAGAAATTAAAGGAAACCTGGTTGGCACATAAGCAGATTGGAACACTTGTTGCAGATGACATAAAAAGACTTGTAAAAATGAGAAATGAAGTTGCTCAGGAGTTAGGATTTAAAAATTATCACGATATGAGCTTAAGGTTATCTGATCAAGATCCTGAGGAAATCAGCAAAATTTTTGATGAATTAGATGAATTGACACGCGATACATTTGCAAAATTAAAGTCCGAGATGGATGCTGTGCTGGCAAACCAGCTCAAAATTAAGCCCGAGGACTTGATGCCATGGCATTATCAAAATCGCTATTTCCAGGAAGCTCCATCTATTTACGAAATTGACCTTGATGTTTATTATAAAAATTACAAGAAAGAGGATATTGTCGAATTGACAAGGAAATACTTTGCCAGTTTGAATATGCCGATTGATGATATTATCGAAAAAAGCGATTTATTCGAAAAACCGGGTAAAAATCAACACGCTTATTGTATTGATATAGATAGAGTTGCAAAAGATATTCGAGTTCTATGCAATGTAAAGCCAAATTATAATTGGATGAATACGATGCTACACGAGTTTGGTCACGCTGTATATTTTAAGTATCAGGATAACAGTTTACCCTGGGTTTTGAATACACCTGCACATACATTTACCACTGAAGCAATAGCAATGCTGTTCGGTAGATTTGCATCTAAACCACAATGGTTACAAGATATGATTGGCATTAATGATGAAGAAAAAAATAAAATTGCTGAAACTGCATATAAAATACTAAAACTTGAACAATTAGTATTTAGTCGCTGGTCACAAGTGATGTACAGATTTGAAAAGAGTTTATATGAAAATCCTGATCAAGATTTAAACAAATTATGGTGGGATCTAGTTGAAAAATATCAAATGATTAAGCGTCCACCAGAGCGGGATATGCCAGATTGGTCAACAAAAATTCATATTGCCACTTCGCCTTGCTATTATCATAATTACCATTTAGGCGAACTTCTTGCATCACAATTATATCATTACATTAATACAAATGTCTTAAAGTTAGCCGAAGGACAGGAAAGTAGCTTTATGAACAAAGAAGAAGTTGGAAAATATTTAATAGAAAATGTGTTTAAACCAGGTGCAAAATATCATTGGAATGACATGATAAAAATGGCTACCGGTGAAACTTTAACAGCAAAATATTATGCTAATCAATTTGTAAATTAGAAATCATTAATTTTTAAAAGGGTAGGCTTATGCCTGCCCTTTTTTATTTGATATAAACTAATTTTGTCGTGGAAATAAGCTATTTTGGTATTTAAAAGACCTGAAGTTATAGAGAATTGAATGAATCTTAAATCTTAATCTTCTGCAGTCCAGAAGTTTACATCTCTTAATTACAAATTTTTTTTCAAAATTATTTTTGAAACTTATCTGGCTAAAATTAGCCATTCACTTTTGATTGATTATTATTAGTCGTCATTCCTGAAAATTTTATTAATAAATCATACCTATCAAGTCAATCAGTCATCCAATTTCAAATTGCCTAAAATATCGATGGATTCAGGACTGTAGGCAAAATTATATGACAGCTTCACATAATTAAAAATTTTTTGGCAAGCAAATTTCATAATTATAAAATGAATTTTTAAAACCCGTTTACAGTTCATAATGAATCGGGTAAAATTGACAAACTATTAATAAAAAAAAGCGGCTAGGCAATCAAATAACAGGGGATGTTATTGAAAAATTAAGGAGCTTGATTGCTAATGCCGCAGATATAATTGAAAATTAGCAAATAATTATATTATTCAGAACACATGGAGGTGTAGGATGCCATTTGCCATTGGAGGGAATTCGCGCATCAGAACTAATATACCTGCAGAAAATGCATATAATGCACTTGAAACATCCAATCGGAATATTTCATTAAGACAATTAAGGCTTTCGACAGGTAAAAGAATCAATAACGCAGCTGATGATGTTGCCGGGTATATTACATCCCGTGCTTTGATTGCACGCGGTTCAGCATTAAAGGCAGCCTTACGAACAGTTGGCGACGCCACAAATGTTGCTAATATAGCAATGGATGCTTTAGATAATATTTACTCAATTTTAAATCAAATTAAGGAAGCTGCCTCCTATGCTGCTTCAGGTGCGCAGGGAACTGCAGAAAAAATTGCCTTAGCCAAGGGAGCCTATCGGTTAGCCCAACAAATTCAGACTGTAGTAGAATCAACCGTATTTGGCGGCAGACAATTGCTTGATGGAACTTTTTGTGCTGACTTTATAATTGGTACTAATGCAACTCATAGTTTACTTACATTGACGCTCGATTTAACATCTTTGAATCAAGACTATAACGTCCAAAGTAGTTCATTTAATTTAAATGCGATGAGTGTTAGTAGTTTTGGCGGTGTATGTGGATTGGATTTAAGAGAGTTAAACAATGTTTCAAATAATGACCAGGGTATATTTCATAATGATGTATTACATTTAACCTTGAAAAGTTTATCGGAGGCTATCGATAATGTCAATAAGGTTGCATCTTATGTTGGTGGAGTAGTATTTAGGCTCAATTCTCAGGAAGATTTATTAAAAAGCCAGATAACTAATTATAATGCAGCTATATCCCGAATTGAAGATGCAGATGTTGCAATGGAACAATTGGAGTTAATCAAAGCGCAATTTTTACAGCAAGCTTCTCTGGCATCGCTTGCTCAAGCTAATTTAAATCCGCAGGCATTCCTGCAATTAATTAGAGGAACTTAAAATTTTATTAATATATTAGAGGTGTAAAATGCCATACGTTACAGGTGGTCAATCAAGAATCCGAACAAATACTCCAGCAGAAAATGCTTATAATGCATTAGAGGCATCAAACAGAATAATTTCCCAAAAACAGTTGAGATTATCAACAGGGAAGCGCATAAACAGTGCTGCTGATGATGTTGCTGGCTATATTACATCAAGAGCATTGGCAGCAAGGAATGGTGCATTGAAGTCAGCATTGAGGACAGTTGGAGATGCGTTGAATCTTACGAGTATTGCTCAAGACGCACTAGATAATATCAACACATTAATCACAACAATTAAGGATTCTGCTGCTTCTGCATCATCGGGTGCTTTAGGTACTGATGAAAAAGTTGCTCTTGCTAAAGCAGCATACAGATTAGCTCAGCAGATTCAAACTGTAGTTGATTCAACTGTTTTTGGCGGTCAACAATTGTTGAGCGGCGCTTTTACCGGTGAATTTGTTGTTGGTTTCAATGCTGCTAATACTTTATTAACTTTTTTGATTGATTTATCAACTTCCAATGTGGATTATAATATCACAAGCAATAATTTCAATATCAATGCAATGTCAACAACTAATTTTGCAGGTGTAACAGGCTTAGACCTGACAAGTTTAGATGCAGTAAGTTCATCTGATTTAGGAATTTTCTCGAATGCTTTTATAAGCACAACTCTAACGAGCATTGCAGAAGCCATAAATAACATCAATAAAGTAGCTTCCTATGTTGGAGGCATTACAAACAGGTTGACATCGCAAGAGGAGTTATTAAAAGGACAGATAGTAAATTATAATGCAGCTATAAGTAGATTAGAAGACGCAGATGTGGCACTCGAACAATTGGAGCTAATCAAAGCACAATTTTTACAGCAAGCTTCGCTAATATCGCTAGCTCAAGCTAATCAGAACCCAACCAATTATTTGCAATTGTTAAGAGGTTGATAAATAAGCCCGGTCAAAAGCCGGGCTTTTTTAGTGAGCTTCGAACCAATTTTTGCCAAATCCTGTATCAACAATCACTGGAACTTCGCCCAAATTCAATGCATTTTGCATTTTTTCGACAACGATTTCACTTAATATTTTGATCTCATTTTCAGGAACTTCGAATAGCAGTTCATCGTGAATTTGGAGAATCATCATAGCATTTAATTTATTATCTCTTATTTTTTTATCAATTTCAATCATAGCTGATTTCATCATGTCTGAGGCAGTTCCTTGTATAGGCATATTTATCGCAGCACGTTCGTCAGCTTGTCTTAAATTTTTATTTTTGCTATTAATATTTGGGAAATATCTTTTCCTACCTAAAAGGGTTTCTGCATAACCTTTCTCTTGAGTGCTTTTTATAACCTTTTCAATATATTTTTTTATGCCTGGATAGTTTTTAAAATAATTATCAATAATTTTTTGTGCTTCCGTTTTGCTCAGTCCAATTCTTTGAGATAAACCAAAGCTGCCCAGACCATACATTATACCGAAATTTACAGTTTTAGCAACTCGTCGCATATCTTGATTTACTTTTTCTAAGGGTATATTGAAAAGTTTCGATGCTGTATCGGCGTGTATATCAATTCCTTTACTAAAAGCTTTAATTAGTTGTTCATCGCCTGATATATATGCCATTATACGTAATTCAATCTGTGAATAATCAGCGGAGAATAAATACCAATCAGGATTTTGTGGAACAAAAGCTTTACGCACTTCCTTTCCTAAATCGCTTCTTATAGGGATATTTTGAAGATTGGGATCTGTTGAAGACAATCTTCCAGTTGCAGTGATAGTTTGATTGAATGTAGTATGAATGCGCCCAGTTTGTTTATTTACAAGGCTTGGTAAAACATCTACATATGTGGTTTTTAGTTTCACAAGCTGACGATATTCGAGTACTTTTTGGGCTATTGGATATGTTTCAGCCAATTGGTTTAATACCTGAATATCTGTACTAAAACCGGTTTTGCCACTTTTTATGGGGGGTATCATTAGTTTTTCAAATAAGATATGTGCCAATTGTTTGGGTGAATCTATATTAAATTCAATTCCTGCTTCTTTATAAATTTCAATAGTTAGTTTTCTAATTTCATTATCTATGATACTCGATGTCTTCCTTAAAGCGTCAATATCTATTGCTACTCCGTGGAATTCCATCCTCGTTAAAACCTCAATAAGAGGAAATTCTATTTTTTCGGCTAAATTGATTAAGCTCTCATTTTCTAATTTTTCTTTTAATACTAGAGTTAATTGTAATGCTAAATCAGCATCTTCGCAAGCATATATATATATATCGTGTGGGTCTTTATCTTTCATTGATTTTTGTTTAGATTTTTTATCGCCAATGATTGTCTCAATTGCAATTGGCTTATAGCCAAGCCATTTTTGTGCTAATGCTTCTAAATTGTGTTGTTCATCTGGATTTAGTAGGTATGAAGCAATCATTGTGTCAAATTTGATAGGGCTGAGATTTATACCATATCTTTTCAGGATAAATGAATCAAATTTGCAATTTTGACCATATTTTGCAATTGTTTGCTCTTCAAGTATTGGTTTAAGTTTATTAAGGACTTGCCTTGCTGGAAGACTACTTTCAAAGGGTTTATTTACGGATGAATTTAGAGTAAATAAATTTAATTCATGTATGGATGAATTTTCTTTGTATTCATAATCTTTGCTTTCATCTAATGGAATATAGTATGCTGAATCAGGCGTATAGCTAAAGGAAATACCGACAATTGAACATTGCATTTTATCGAGTGAACTTGTTTCTGTATCAATTGCGAAATATTTTACTTCAGAGAGCTCTTTGATTAGTTTATCTAGTTTATCGTAACTATCTATTAATTGATAATTTTTATTGAATTTATCATAACATTTTAATTCGGAAGTTTTGCTATTATCTTCGTTTTTTAATTCGATACCATACTCAATTGCTTTATTTTTCCATTTTTCTCTTATGGAGTTGAAGCCTAAATTTTTAAAAAAATTATCTAAAGATTCGAAATTTGGTCTTTCCCATTTCAAGTTTTCAATTTTGAAATCCAATTGCAAATCAGTTTTTATTTTGATTAATTCTTTGGATAAAAAAGCACTTTCTTTTCCTTCAATTAGTTTTTCCTTTAATTTTGTATTTTCAATTTGATCTAAATTCTGATAAAGGTTCTCTAATGAGCCAAATTTTTGAATAAGAGGAATAGCAGTTTTTTCTCCAACTCCTTTTACGCCAGGTATGTTATCACTTGCATCTCCAATTAATGCAAGGACATCAATTACTTGTTCTGGCGATCCACCAAATTTTTCTTTTACTTTTTCGAGATCGATAATTTCGAAATCACCATTTTTCCCTGATGGTTTGATGAGTTTTACATTTTCAGAAACTAATTGATAAAAATCTTTATCAGAAGTCAGGCAATAAGTTTCGAAGTTTGAAGAACTTGCAATGTTGGCAATTGTACCAGCAATGTCATCCGCTTCAAAAGTTGGAATTTCAATTCTTGGTATAGCGAGATGATCAAGCAATTCTTTAATTTTTTCGAGTTGAGGAGCTAATTCCTCAGGAAATGCGTCACGATTTGCTTTGTAAGCAGGATAAATTTCGTGCCTAAAGGTAGGCTCGCTTCTATCGAAAAGTACTGCTAAATATTCAGGTTTTTCTTTTTCTATGAAAGATGTAATAATATTTGTAAATCCGAATATTGCACTCGATGGTTCGCCTCTAGGGGTTTTTAAATTTGTCCTTTGCATTGCGTGGTATGCCCTGAATACAAGAGACATACCGTCTATTAAATAAATTTTTGGCATAAATTCTTGTCCGATTATTTATATTTGAAATCAAAATTTAATAATTTTTTCGCTACTCACTGTTAGAGATTTTATGTCAAAATTAATGTTGGGTTTTATGGCATCCCATTCGGGAACAAATATGCAGGCGATAATTGACGCAATAAAAGAAGGTAAATTGAACGCTCAAGCCTGTGCCGTAATTTCGAATAATTCAAATTCATTGGCATTAGAAAGAGCAAGAATTGAGGGGATACCAGCCTATCATATAAGTTCAAAAAAATATCCTGACGAAGAAGAATTAGCTCAAGCTATTATTAATGCTTTTAAAGAGAATGGTGTTGATACTGTTGTTCTTGCTGGTTATATGAAAAAGCTCTCTCCTAATGTAATTCATGCCTTTAAAGGAAGGGTATTAAACATTCATCCAGCTCTTCTACCAAAATTTGGTGGCAAAGGACTTTATGGTATGTATGTTCATGAAGCTGTTATTCGGGCTGGTGAAAAGATTTCTGGTGCAACAGTGCATCTAGTTGATGAACATTACGACCACGGGAAAATACTCAATCAAAAAACTGTAGATGTTAGCCCTGAGGATACACCTGAATCATTAGCTCAAAAAGTGCTTAAAATCGAACATCAATTATATGTCGAAACTCTGCAAAAAATTGCTTCGGGTGAAATTGTTATTTAAGTTCATTCAATTTTTATGAATTTTTCTATGTAGCAAGATTTATTCATAAATAATTTAATATTATAAATCCCATTAGATAAGTGATTTATAGGTATTATTATGATTTTATCGGAAAATTTAGGGTGATCAAAATCTGCAACAAGCTTACCAAAAATATCAAGTATCTCTATTCTTACTTGTGATTCATTAGCTATAGGTGCTTTTATATTAATATAATCTTTAGCAGGTATAGGATAAAGATGAATTAAATTATCATTCATTTCTTCATGTTCAACAGATATCGTCTCATCTTTCCCATATCCGATTAAATTAATATTCAAAGGTAAGCCCTCTGCAATTCCAGTAAATTTTAAAATAGCAGTTCTGATTCCTTCCTTAATAGGGGTAAATTTTATTCTGTATTTCTGACTTTTATTTGGATAAATTGTTTTTACAGGTGCGATGAAAAATTGAAATTCAGACAGCTCTGTATCGTTTTGGGGCAAAATTTCAATATTGCTGAATTCGATTTGTACTTCGCCGGTGTTTTTTATTTCGATATTTTCGGATTTACTATTATTGATCATCACCGTATCGAAGTTCAATGTGCTATCTGTGATCAAAATTATTTGTCTTTTAGCGTCAGCTGGAATACTTTGGAATTCAAGGTACTCGAAATTTGTTGAAGATTGCCAGACACGAACAAAAAACTGTTCACCGAACGAACTGGAACCAGTGGTTGCACCTTGGGATTGTTGAGATAAGACAGCACTCCAAGTTCTGCCGAGGTTTTGAGTTTTATAAATTTGTCCGCCTGAACATAACACAAAAATTTCATTTGAGCGAGGAGGTGAGAATAGATGTACAGCATCGGGAGCAAGTTTAGAGAATTCGTAAACAGATGTTTTCCAGGTTTTGCCACCATCTTGAGTTGAAGCTACATATCTGGGGCTCGATGGGTCGAATTGTGTTGAATAAATTGCTATTCCATCGTTTTCGTTTATGAAAAAGATTTTCAAAATGGGATTGCCAGAAATAACAGTAAATGCTTGCCAAGTATTACCTCTATCTGTTGTTTTGAATACTCTTCCAATTGTAGTACCGAACCAACCGGTATTTTCTATCCAATGGGATGAACCAGCTATTCCATTCTCTGTTCCTATTGGGGAATTACTTATAGAAATTTGAGTCCAACTCTGGCCAGCGTCTGTTGTTTTGGCTATACCCCATTTGTTAGATTTGGGATCGCCTAATATAATTCCATTCTGAGTATCGAAAAAATGAATGTCGTTAACGAAACCCGTTATACCTCCGATACTTTGTTGAGACCAATTTAGACCAGCATTTGTTGTTTTATAGATAATGGAATTTCCAGAACTATTCGCAGTACCAGTACCGATATAGGCAGTGCTAGCATCGAAGGCAAAAATTGCTGTTAATGGGTCAGCTCCGAAGAAATCGTTTTTACCACCTCCGGGACCGCCAACACGAATAGCAGTACCTCCGAAGATAGTTCTACCGGCACACCAGTATGTATTATAATCAGGAGTAACTGAAGCAAACCAGGTTGGATTTGCCCAGTCGGGAACATTATATTTAATTGCAAAAATATTTGGAGATTCAATTTTAATAGGTATTTTTAATAGATCATAATCAATATAATCTCCACTTTCGTAGGTCAGAAGAATTCTGGCAAAACCACTAAACCAAGGGTTATTATCAAGAAGTTTTACGGTAAAATCAAAATTTTTATTTTGGTCAGTTTTTAGCAAACCAGCCGGAAAATTGTTAAGCGAAACCGAAATGAAATTGTCAAGTGGGGTGATTTTTACATTTAAGTCTGTTACGTCTGCAAGATAATTTGTAAGTGTAAGATTAATGTATGTCTGTTTAAAATCGGAGAGATGGTCTTTCCCTTCTATTGTAAATCTTGAGACAGTAACGCCTGGTACTTTAAGATCGGGGAAACCAGGTGTGTTATATGTAACTGCTTTGTATGCATTGATTCTGCCATATAATATTGGACGGAGTTTGGGGTCTGTTGTCATAACGTTGTCCGATGTACTTCGTATTTGTCTTAGAATTTTATGTGGCGTATAATCTTTCATTACTGATTTAATTAATCCACAAACGCCAGCAGCGATTGGGGAAGCCATTGAGGTTCCTGATTGATTCGCATATTGATTATTGGGCATTGTGGCGTAAATATTATGACCAGGGGCGTAAACGGTTATATTATGTCCATAGTTTGAAAAGCTTGATCGTTGATTATTATTGTTAGATGAGCCAACATTCATTATATTTACATAATTAGCCGGGTACATATTATCAATGTCTAAATTCAGGGATTCATTACCAGCCGAAGTTATCACAAGTGAACCCATTTCAAATACTTGATTTATTATGTCTTGATGTACTGGACTGTATCCAGGACCTCCCCAGCTACAGTTAATAAAATGGGCACCTAATGATGCAGCATAGAGAATACCTTCATATCCACGGAATATACCTCTAACGCTACCATCATCAGCAGCACATTTAATTGGTATTATTCGACAATTAAACCCTGTACCGGCTATACCTATCCCATTATTTGTTACAGCTGAAGCACAACCTGCAGTATGTGTACCGTGTGAATTGTTAGTGTATTTAGGTCTAGGATTGTTATTTTCCTGATACTGACCTGCTAAAGCTTGATTTTGATTAATATCACCAACAAAATCCCAGCCTGAAACATCATCTATTTTCCCGTTTCCATCATCATCAATACCATTATCGGGTATTTCTTTTGGATTTATCCAAAGATTTGCCTTGAGATCTGTATGTTCTGTATCAGTACCGGTATCTACAATTGCAATTAATACATTTTTATTGCCTTTAGTGATTTCCCAAGCTTTGGGGAGTTGAATATTGTTAACCGCCCATTGACTTGAAATCATTGGGTCGTTTGGTATGAAATCATTGGGGTAGTAAATGAATACTGGTGTGGCATATTCAATTTCTGGATTTTTGACTAATTCCTTACATATATCATAAGGATCAATTGGTGTTGAATATTCGATTTCATATATTCGGTTAATACCAAATTTATCTACTGATTGAATGCCATCACTTGTATAGGAATTAAAAGGGGTTCGAATTGACTTTATCTTAATACCACTCAAGGATGATTGAATAGTGGATGATGGGAATCCCTTATCGTATTTATCTATATAATATAACTTTTTAGTTTTTATATAAATTTTTGATGGCATATAATACTTTTGATCCAATTTGTACATTTTAATGATTTGTGCAGGTGTGAATTTGTTAGGTTCAACTTCTTTTCCTGCAATAATTATCTCGTAGCCATTGAATGCAGGTTGGAGGAAAGGTGTAGCCGAAAATTCACTATTTTGTATTTGGCTTCCATATTGAAGATATGTTGCACTAAAAAGTGGTTTTACGCTGATTAAATAGATGATAAATATTATGTAGAAGTATCTCATATTTTAACCTTGTGTTTTAATTAGTTAATATTCTTGTTGAACTATTACAGTTGTATCGACACCAGCTTTAGCAGTGAAAATAAATGTATAATTAGTACCTATTACTTGTAATAAATCGTCAATTCTGAACAAAATTTTATTATTAGCTGAGTTTAGGAAATATAAACTTACTTTTCTTTCTTTATTTAATGTAATTACAGAAGAAGCCTTTCCGTATTCCAAATACTCGATTATAGGTGGTTTGGTTGTATCATCAGAAATAGTGATTGCTGGATAATCTCTTGAAGCATTAATGAACCGCCTGCGGTAATCGTAAGCTGTTGCGCCCATACTGGGGTTTATAAAATCCAATATCTCAATGTTATCAGCTTCGCCGGTTGCAATTAATAATAACCTTTGATTTTTGTCTAAGTTAAGATTTATGGATTTATTAGAAAGTGTAATGGTATTTGAACCTGTTGGAAGTATTGTCGCAATTGAAACTGAATATGCCATTATTGCATTTTGCAAAATATTCCCAGTCGATATTTTAAGAGAATTAAAATTTGGGATAGCATTTACTATTTGGACAAAAACTCCCTCAGTAAGAGATTGAATTTGTTTATTTTCATCATTTTCTTCTATTAACGTTAATCTGAATTGATTTAATTCATCGGCTTTTACAACTAAGATGTAATCTTTGCCTGGTAAGGTTTGAAATAATCCACTTGTAATGTAATTTGTCGGTTGAGATGAACTAAATACTGTTATTGGTAAGATACCGGATTTGATAATATTGATGTTTGAAGTTTTGAAGTATAAAAGATTAGAAGCAATAATCTCACCTGTGGAATAATTATTAGTTACATTTTCGACAAATCTTGCTCCTAAGGATATGTTTAATCCATAACTAGCATTAACTGCACTAAAAGCCCTTATGCTGATATCATTTGATTCTTTTGCAAATGTTGCTAGCGGTTCGCTAATATATATTTTTTTTGATGGAGGATTATCCGAATCGAAAATGAATAATGAATAATATTGTAAAACTTCAAGTGAAATGCTATCGACAGCTAATAGTTCCTGTGTTATTGGGTTTATAATTTCAAAAATATCTTTTGTTAAAGTACCACAGGCAGTGATATCTATATAGAAACTAATTGAATTAGGTTCGAATAACCCCAAGTTTGTACCATCCGGTTTTTTATTTATGGCAACTGTTGAGTTGGTAAAGTTTATAATTCTAATATGAGCATATCTATCAATTAAAATTTTAGCAGGCTTTAGTGCAGAAGTTGATTTATCAGATTGTTCAATAACTGATAATTCCTCTTTTCCATTATCGTCAGCATGCAAAACCAATAAATACTGAGATGCTCTTTGAAAATTAAATTCATATAAAGCGATGATATTTTCACCATTTAAATCGTTTCTAAGCAGAGTCATAGCGACTGTACCTGAACGAATTGGAATATTGGGGCTTTGATTTTTATAAGATTGTGGTTGAATTTTAATTTCGCCATTTGGACAACCAAATCTAAAGTAATAATTAGCACTCGAATCCGGGTAAGCATTGAAAAATTTTATGTAAGAATCGAGGGTTTTAGAAGGGATTGTGTTGATAGTTTGAGCATATAATAATGTATCAACAGGACGATGCTTTGAGGCACCAAAATGAGTAGGTAAAGCAATAAAAGTATAAGTTATACCAGGGGCAAAGTTTAATTTTTTGTTGATTGTAATTTCCTCTTTTCCATCAGCTGTTAAAATAGAGACAAATCCCGAATCTAAAGGTGGATTAATTGCTTGAGATACAGATTTATAAGGTGTTTTGCCTGAATTTTTCCCATCGATTGAAATTATACGTTCTTGCTTGTCTGAGGCAAGATTTAAAAGGCGAATATGAACTGTTCCTGCTTGTGAGGGTGGATTAACAAGATTCGGATTTTCCTCTGCACAGGAAAAAAAAATTAAAATCAGAGAAAAAAATAAATATTTAAATCTTTTTAATTTCGTCATAGTTTTTTTGATAAATTAAAAATTAATCTTTGTTTTGTTACAAAGTTTAAATTTAATATCTACTGCATTAATAACCATCAAATAAAAATATTAGTAACAAAATTCTAGAATTTAAAATGAGAGAGAAATTAGAAAAAATAATAGCAAAATACGAACAGCTTGGTGAGAAACTAAATTCTCCAGATGTAGTTAACGATTTATCTAAATATAAATCAATATCAAGGGAAAGGAAACAACTTCAGGAATTGGTTGAAGTTGCAAAAATTTATTTAAAAATACTCCATGATATTGACCAAAATAAAGAGTTAATAAATGATCCGACAGTTGATAATGAATTGAAAGAGTTAGTACATCAGGACAATGAGGAATTAATAAAAAAACTCGGTCAGGTTGAGGAGAGATTAAAAATTCTTCTGATACCACGTGATCCGAATGATTCCAAAAATTGTATTGTTGAAATAAGAGCAGGCACTGGTGGCGATGAAGCAGGCATTTTTGTGGGCGATTTATTCAAAATGTATCAAAGGTATGCAGAACGAAATAATTGGGAAATTGAAATCATTTCATTCAATGAAAGTGAAATGGGGGGATTTAAAGAAATTATTTTCTCAATGTCAGGTGAAGATGTTTATGGAAAAATGAAATTTGAAAGTGGAGTTCATCGAGTCCAAAGAGTTCCGGAAACGGAAGCAAGCGGTAGAATACATACATCGGCAGCAACCGTTGCTGTTTTACCTGAAGCTGAAGAAGTAGATATAAATATTAATGAAGATGATTTGAGAATTGATATATTTCGCTCTGGTGGTAAGGGGGGGCAAAATGTTAATAAAGTTGAGACAGCGGTAAGAATAACTCATATTCCGACAGGTATAGTCGTTAGCTGTCAGGAAGAACGTTCGCAATTAAAGAATAGACAAAAGGCAATGAAAGTGCTCAGAACAAGATTGTACGAGATTGAATTGCAGAAACAACAGGAGGAAATATCATCTACAAGGAGGTCAATGGTTAAGACCGGCGACCGTTCAGAGAAAATAAGAACTTATAATTATCCTCAAAACAGAGTTACTGACCATCGGCTACAGGGGGAAATCAAGAATTATTCACTACGTGATGTAATTGACGGTGAACTTGACCCGTTAATTGAAAATTTGAAAATATTAGAGCGAACGGAAAAACTAAATGAAGAAATTCAGATTTAGTCAAGATAGAATCTTACGATACCTTCCAGACGGAACGTTTGTAAATTACTTTGTTTAGGTAAATCGGACCAGATATTTGCTTCAATGTATCTTTGGGTTAAAAGTGTTCCATTCATATCTCTTACAAGTTGAATTGATTGATATATGGAAATTCTGACTCTTGAAGTGTAGTGCGAAAACATTATAGTGTCATTTTCTGATACTACTCTATAAAGTAATTGAGACCACCTTCCACTTGTTAGATCACCATTTAATAGATATTCTTGTTTTGTTGCTGAAAGGGAAGGATCAAAAGTAAGTGAATCAACAAGAATTTTAAGAGCAATAATTCTGTCATTTCGATTAATATAAGCTCGGTCGGGTAGAGAATTGGCAAATTTCATATCGAGCCAAATAGCCCAGTTACTATTGCTTGTATCCATTTTTGCCTTGATGGAATACTTATCAATATTCCAGGGAATCATAAAGGCAACTAAAGTATCTCTTCCAATTGGACGTAATTTATAAAATTCATAAAACTTATATTCAATATTTTTAAAAATGACCAGCTTTTGCAGTGGTGGAGGTGTAATTATTGTATCGTCTGAGATTAATCTTTTTGTATAATTTTTTTCAATACCAAATGAATCTTCGCAGGAAATATTAAAAAGAGTAATTAAACTCAAAATGCCAAGTATGTAAATTCTATTCATATCATTTTCTTTATAATTTTAATTTGATGCCGTAGATAAAGCCATATTTATTGGATAGATACCAATTCTTCTGCTCCTTGAATGCTAAATTGGAAAATTCGAAACCTATAACAAAAGTTGAGAAACTGTATGGGAAAATTTCAGTTCCCAGCATCAAGGCGCCCACGTATCCAACTTCATTAAATCCAACATTTAGTTCGGAAATGGGTTTAAAATGCTCGAGTATTATAATATCTGGTTGATATTGAAACGTCAACAATATGTTATTGAAATTAGGTTGTTGGGTAATTTCGTAAGTTTTGTTATTTTCTGTTATTCTGAAATTTTGTAAATAATTATCTCTTCTATAAGTTAGACCTAAAACAACTTCATTGCTTAAATTATATAGTAATCCAATTGATAGATTATTGAAATTCTGATATTTTTCGGGGTGTATAATTGTTTTTGTATTATACCAATTAGTGTGTCCATTGATTTGGATTGTGAATCCTAAGGTTTGGTCATTTTTCATTAATTCAGGCTTAATAAGTTCATTTCTAATAAGACTATTATCGGAATTTAGAGTAAATATATGAGATATTGGAATGTTTTTTAATACAGGTTCAATATTTTTATGAATACTTTCGTTGTATTCTTCTTTTTCAATATTATCAACATTATGCTGGTTTACATCAACACTATTATTAGTTGTTTTAAAGAGGTCTTTAATTGTATTTTGTGTGAATTGTGGTATATCGGATATATATTTTTTTTCAATGTAGATAGTATCGACTTTTGTTGCAATTGATTGTAGATTTGGATTTTTATCATCCCTTGGTATTATCATCATCAGAATTGCAGTGGTTAATGCTGCTAAAAATCCAACAGAGAGATAACCGGATAATTTATTCCAAGTCAAGATTCTTTTTTGTGGAATTGGAATTGATGATGATTGATTGAGTGTAAAACCGAGTGAACTAAAGATTTTGTTTTCTGATTCCTTTGAAGGCTGGAAAGCAGAAAAATCAGATTTGACAGCAGTTTTAATAGCAACCATCTGTTTTAATTCTCTCCTCAATTCATCATTCGATGCAAGAGCTATGAAAAGTTGCTGTTCATTCTGTTGTTCTAATGAACCATCAAGAAAATCATGTAATAATTGATTGTAATCCATTTTATTACCTTTGTTTAGATTCCGTTATTTCTTTTAAATATGGAGATAAAATATTTTTAATTTTTTGTTTAGCTCTAAATACGCGTGTTTTTGCATTGATCTCAGAAATATTACAGATTTCAGCAATCTCAGGATAAGATAAATCGTTGTATTCTCTCAAAATAAAAGCTTCGCGATAATCAAATTCAATTAAATTAAGAGCGAGATTAATCAATTCGAGTAATTCTTTACGTTCATAATTTTGATTCGCCTGGACATTAATTTGATAATTTTCTATCGGCAGAAATTCTTTGCGATTCCTTTTTTGATTTAAGCATAAATTCCTGGCTATTTTCAACAGAAATCCAAGAATATTGTTAGAATTGTGATCAGGTTTGACATTTTTGTAAAACCTAATGAATGTTTCCTGGAAAACGTCTTCAGCATCTTGTTTATTGTTAAGCACCTTCATACAATAAGCATTAACGATAGGTGAATATCTTTTATATATTACATTAAATGCTGATTCAGCTTGTTTTTGATTTTCTCTCAAAAGCTTTACTAAATCACTATCCGGCATTGATTCGTAATTATTATCCATTATTACAGCTTATTACTTTAATCTCAAATAATATACACATTAAATGAAATTTTGATGCAAATATTCTTGAACTGAATTTTTAGTTGCAACCTTAGGAATTTTTATGTGTATATTCAATTGGAACAAAAATCAATTTTGAAATCGGTGCCAAAAAATAAAAATTAATTATTAACAAAATTTATGGTGTTATTATGAAAAAATCCAAATTAAAATTAGGGTCGGTATTGCTTTTCTTAATATTGAATTTAATCCTTGATTCAACCGCCTTCTCACGGGACAAAATCGAAATTATAAGTGTTGACTATCCCAATGACAGATTGAAAATTGAGTTTAACTATCATGGTAAAATTGAAGATATAGAAGGACTGCAATTTTATTTATCGAGCGGCATAAGCAATGACCTCAGCGAATTTAAGCTGATTGCAGATATCAAAATTAATAACGATTCAATAATATTATTCAAAAACAACAAATCCTATGTTATCTCAATCAAGTTTCAAAATATTGATTTAGAAACGGGTGTCTATACTTTATTTATGCAAAGTTATATTGGCAGGGCTATAATAGGTACATCTAATTACTTTGTCTTCAGATCAAGCAAACAAAGTAACAAAACTGTTAAATTTATATCTACACCTGATAAATATGCCTATGTTGGCGAGGAGTATGTTTACACAGCACGTGCTGAGTCTGAAAATAATGAACTTATAATTTATGAACTTGTTCATAGTGATGCCAAGGTTGATTTTGACAGAAATACCGGTGTTTTTAAATGGATACCAGAAGATATTGGAAGATATAGATTTGTAATTAGAGCATTTGTGCCAAATAAACCGAGCAATTCAGTAATCCAAGATTTCGAAATAATTGTATTTTACTGCAATGAACCTGCAACACTTAATCTTAAAGTATATAACAATTTAGACAAACCTGTTGAAACCGCCTTCGCTCAGTTATTCTCAGTGGATAATTCCTCAAATAAATTTAGAAAAATTATTTATGACGCAATAATTGATAATGGTGTTGCTGTTTTTGACAAAGTTGACAAAGGTACATATTACCTTCTTGTTTATGGTCGTGAATTTAGGAATGTGTATTATAAGGATGCAACGGAAATAATAGATGCTACACCAATTGAAATTAACTGTAAAGATGTGCTAAATCTTGAAATGAAAATAAATCAATTCGATAATGACAATTTTTATTTCATAAAAGGTCGAGTAACACGGGAAGAGTCAGGAGAACCAATACACAATGCTATGATTGAATTCATAGCAGTAGATGCTAATAGGAAACCATTCGGTAGAAATTACTGGGCTTATACTGATGCAGATGGTTTTTATCAAATTTTAATTCCTGGCAAAATGTTAACTGTTATGAAAAATTTTATTTGCAGAGCAATTGAATTTGTAATAGATGACAAGACATCAAAAATTATTAATACAATCTATTACGATCAAAAAAAGGATATTTTAGAAGCTGATTTATTAGTTTTGCCTGGTCCAGATACTATAGTTAATTTCCAAATACCTAAGCCTTATGACTATACCAATTCATTAGCCGGAGAAATTATTGACGAAAATAATCAGCCTCTAAAAGAAATCTGGATTGTTGCATATATGGTTGATGATTGGATTAACAATTCAAAAATTAAACACGGTTATACCATATATTCTAATACCGATGGCAAATTCCAATTTAATAATCTCTACCCGGGGGAATATATTCTATTAGCTGTTGATTTAAGTAGAGAATACATACCAGGTTATTATAAAGAAGGGCAATTTCTTGCTAAATCCTGGGAAGAAGCTACAAGAATTGAATTGTCATCTTTTTCTAAAATCTCCGATTTAGTTCTCAAAATGCAAAAATTGCAAGAGAACATTGGAAATAGTAAATATAAAGGTAGAATTTCCAAAAAACGTAATGGTACACTTGAGTTAAAAGAAACAACTCAATCTTTAGAGCCAATTTCCGGAGCAATGATCTATGCAATTGATAAAAATAACAAAATACGCAAGTTTGAATTCAGTGATAATCAAGGTAATTTTGTACTTGATCAATTAAGCGAAGGTTACTGGGAAATTTTATTTGACAAAATTGGTTACACACAAATTATAAAAAATATTGAATTATCTTCATCGGAAGTAAAAGAGGAAAATATATTACTTGAAAGCAAGACTACATCAGTCGTTACTTCGAATACTTCTTATGTATCTGTTTATCCACAACCAGCAAAAGATAAAATTAATGTATTAGTCGATGATTTAGGGCAAATTGTCAATATCAAAATAATTGATGTTTTGGGCAAGGAAATATTCAATCAACAATACCACTTTACGACGGGAAGCGAAGCAATTACAATTGCATTACCTCAAATTTCTTCAGGTGTATACATATTCTATATTGAAGGTAATCGGAAGGTTGTTTTACCATTGCTTATCAACTAAAATACCATTAAGTTGTTATTCGATATGCAAAAAAGGCGGATTACGGTCCGCCTTTGTTTATATATATTACTTCACCTTCATTCACTAATCCCCACGAAACCGTTTGTATAAGATTTTCATATTTGTCATACAAACGAATTGTATCACCATCATTTTTTAATACGTTATCTTCAAGTGTAATAAGCGTCTTTTGTTCGCATCCTGCAAATTGTCCTAAAGGATTCAGGTACCATTTGTGCCCTGTGGAATTGATAATTTTCCATCCATATAAATCATTTGATGCGGTATCGAAATTTTTAATCACAAAATTTTCACCATTATCATCTGGACCAACTGGATTGGGTAATACCTGTATTATTCTGAATTTAGAGATTTTACTGCCGAAAGGTATTTCCCCACATACAGATAAATCCTCATCTAATGGATTATTGCAGGAAAAAAGTAAGAAAAATGAAATATAAAAAAATTGTCTAATCATTTTAAAATATTGAATTTCAATTAGATTACAATATAGTTTCTTTTCGACAAAAATTAATAAGATTTAATACTAACATTGCGAAATTTTTTATAAATTAACCTGTTATATAGTTAAAATCTTTAATAACAAGAAAAAAATAATGAATTTATAAATTTTTAATAAAGTTTAGGGGTTTCAATGAAAAAGAAACTAGTGTTTTATATTGCTTTACTTACTCTCTGTACAACAGGGTTTATTTTAGCTCAAGTTAATAACATAAGCGATGAGAGGAAAAAACAATTAATAAGAGATCATAATCTTTTTAATTCAGCGCAGGGACGTGAGTTTTTCATAGCAATTCCACCAAATGAAGAACCAAATTACCCGACAAATGTATTAGAAATATATGTTACAGCAGCCAAAAAAACTTCTGTAACACTTGAATCCCAAGCAATGGGTGTTTATAAAACAAAACCAATAAATCCATTTGAAATAACAACATTCTCATCGGCTACAGGTGAACTATCATTTATGTGGGAAGTAAGAGAAAGCGAAAGAGTATTACAAAAGGGATTGAGATTGATTTCCGACCAGCCTTTATCCGTTTATGTTTTGAATGCTAAAACATACTCTTCGGAAGGATTTTTAGCTATTCCTACTTCAGCTTGGGGTAATGAATATTTACATTGCTCATATTATGACCATAATGAAGTCAGACCTTGGGCTAGTGGTTTTATTGTCATAGGAGCTTATGATAATACCAAAATTCGTATAGAGCTGAGAGGAAGGGGCAAAGAATATGCAAAAACTTCAGGTGGAAGACGAATTGGAGAAACAATAAGAGAAACGATTTTCCCTTATGATGTTTATATGGTCAAAGGAGATGCCAAAACGCGTGGCACTTTCGATTTAACCGGATCGAGAATTGTAGCAGATAAACCAATTGGTTTAATATCTTTCCACGAACGTACACACATACCTGCATATAATATCTGGAATGGAAGAGATCATCTTGCAGAAATGATACCTCCCGTTCATGCTTGGGGGAAAAAATATATTACTATTGAATATAAAAGGGATAAAGGACAAGGTGACTTCTTCAGGGTAGTTGCATCGGAACCGAATACCAAATTTACATGTGTATATTATGATCTCCAAAATGATAGAGTTCTGGGACATTGGGGTTATACTATCCCCAAGGCAGGAGATTTTGCTGAATATCTTGAAGCACATGTCACTTCAGGAAATGACCTCAAGTCAATCAGAGGAGCTTCTATTTTCACTTCAGATAAGCCAATTCTTGTTATGCAATATTCATATTCAGCAGATTGGGATGGTGCAACTATTTTTGATCCATTTATGATTCTAGTGGTTCCAAGGGAGCAATATATACCTGCAACTGTATTTCAAACACCTGCTAATAAAGCATTTGTTGATAATTGGTTCAATATTATTGCAGTTGGGGATACAACTGATCCTGAAAACAAGCTATTACAGTCCATTACTCTTGATGGTAAGCAAATCCATGCTTTAGAGCCATCATTTCTTTTTAATCGAATTCCTACAACAGATTTATATTGGGCTAAGGTACGCGTTGAGCCAGGTGCACACGTTGTAAAGGGAAATACAAAGTTTGGTGGATATATTTATGGTTTCAGTCACTGGGATTCATATGGTTGGCCTGCTGCAATGGCAATTAATAAATTAGATGAAACCGATACACTTGAGCCTCAACTGTATTTTACCGAAAATTGTGGTAATTATACTATACGAGCTACTGAACTAAGAAATGGTGCTCCGAACGATGATCCAAGGCAGGTTGATCAAGGTATTGCAGATGTACAGCTTTTAAGTGGCAGCTATAACTATGACCTGGTTTTTACAACAAAACTTATTGCTTGGCCACCTCTTTATGAATATACATTCGAACTTAAGGTGCAAAATCTATATTTACCCGCTAAAGCTATTTTAGCGGTTACAGATCGAGCTGGAAATGTTGCTATTGATAGTGTCTACTATGAACCAGATAATTTAGAGTTGGAACCTGCAAAATTGGTTTTCGGGGATGTAAGAGTAAGAACTGGTAAAGAAATAGAAGCAAAATTAATTAATCGTTCAAGTTTAGAAGTCAAAATTGTCAATCTACAAATGAAAAAAAATACTGTGTTCAGAGTTGTCAAAGGTAATGAAAATATGCCGATAATTCTTAAACCCGGGCAATCTCATAACTTAACTATCAGATATACCCCTACACGAGAAAGTAAGAACGAAAAAGACCTCGATTATGATACATTATTGGTTTTAACAAATTGTCTCGAATTTATTTTCCCTGCCGAAGGTAGAGGGGTTTTACCACGAATCTTTGTTGAGGATTGGGATGCTGGAGCTATTCCCGTTGGTAAGACTGTCTGTAAAACACAACAAACAGGTAGAGGATTGAAGATAGAAAACCGTGGCACTATGGATTTAATCATAACTGAAATTACTGGAGTCAAAGAGCCGTTCATTCTTTCAAATCCGACAAATCCTCCGCTACCAATCAGACTAAAACCAAATGAAATTGTCTTTCTTAGAGAAATTTGCTTTACTGCTAATGATATCTCACAACATACAATTGACGTGACTTTCCATAGCAATGCTGATCCTGAGGGGAGTGATAGTGTGAGTACCTGGATAGGTAGTGGTTTAAGACCCGGTCCCTACATCACTGATAAAAATTGGGAACGAAGAAGAGTGAGAACGGTAAATGATAGTGTCGTTGTCATTCGTAATGCAAGTGAAACTAAAACACCTGTTATGGTAGTTGATGTTAATTTAGAATCACCAAATCCAAATTTCAGAATCGATAAATCCCGAATTAAACCACCATTACCATTTAATTTACCAGCTGAAGATTCAAACGAACCAATTAGGGAAATTGTAGTACCAGTAATTTATGAACCAATAGTTGAAGGATATCAAACTGTTAATATTATACCTGAATTCCAAGACCCGGGAATAGAACCTGGTAGTGTTGTTGGTAAGCTTGAGGGCTTCGGTTTCTTACCCAAAATTGAGGTAACTGGTTATGAATTCCAGCCACCAATTTTAGTTGGAAATCAACATCCAGACATAGGTTATGTAACAATTAAATCTACAAGTGAAACTGCTGATTTATATATTCAAGAAATTAAATGGAATAATACTAGTTTGCATCCTGCTGATTTTGATTGGGATATGACTCAAAATCCGATTTTAAAAGACTTTGTGATACCAATGGGTGAAAGCGTTAAAATACCAATAATATTCACTGCCAAAGGTGTTCTCGAAAGAAGGGCAACTGTTGACGTTATCTCTGATGCAGCACCGGGTCCAAACACTGAACCGCGTGTTACAACTAATGCAGATGTGATAGGTTATGGATTTGAAACAGGTATTACAGTCACAAATATAGATTATGGTTCACAACTTTTGTGTGATAATCCTGTGGAAACATTCAGGGTAATTAATCTTAGTTCGACAACACCAGCACAGATTGAAAAATTCGAATGGGTATCTGGTGATGTATTCGCATTTGAATTATTAGATAATCCCCCGATTACACTACCAGCCAAGGGTTATCACGACTTCCGTGTAAAATTTATTCCTGATAGACCGGGTAATTTTGCTGCACAATTAAGGATTTATAGTGACGTAAGCGACACGAACATTGTTATTATTAAAGGTTCGGCATTTACTGTTGATGTAAATTTATCATTACCAATCTTGCGAAATATGGCACCTGGAATGAAAACAGTGGCACCACCTTATAAAGATTTTCCGGTGATTGCCAGAAGTAATTATTGGGGATATGCTAATATAACCAGCTTCGTGATTGAATTGAAATATAAAAATACCTGGTTAAAATGGAACGGGACTCCAGGCAGTGAAATACGCCGAGGAGAAATTTTAGATGGAACCTGGACAGTAACAGGAGAAGAAATAAAAGATCCAATCACCGGTATTAGCACACTAATTATTCGTGGCCAGGGTACTTCGCCTATAAGAAATGATGGTAATTTAGTTTATCCAGACTTGCTTTTATTACTTGCTGATACCAATAGATTTATACCAGAGTTTGGTGAAATATCTTTTATGGAAAGAGATATTTGTGTTGTACCTAATACCAGCCCTGGAGAAATTGAATTAGCAACCTGTGTACAAGATTTACGTAATGTAGTATTTTCAAAATCTCAATTCTTCTTACAATCAATTGATCCAAATCCAGTTGGTAGCGAAGGATTTAAATTGAAATATGGAATTGCTTTCGAAGGACAAACCCGAATTGAACTAGTCAATAGCAATGGTGAAATTGTCAAAGTTTTACAAGATGGTAATCAACAGCCAGGACATTATGAGAAATTTGTATCAACTTCAGATTTGAATTCTGGAATTTATTTCGTTAGGATGTCATCGGGTATTTATAATGACTTTACACGAGTAATAATAGCAAAATAATTATTATACAGAATCAAAATTGCAAAAGGCTGTTCTTTTTTGAACAGCCTTTTTAGTTTAATTTGTATTTTAGCTACAGTTTTTGAGGCAATAAAGGTATTAAGTTATGATTGGATTATGTATGATTGTTAAAGATGAATCATCTGTAATTGCACGTGCATTAGAATCAGCACTTGAGCATTGTAAACAACTAGTTGTTGTTGATACTGGTTCAAAAGATAGTACTCCACAGATCGCTTCAAGATTTGGGGCTGAAGTGCATTTTTATTACTGGAATGATGATTTTGCTGAAGTAAGGAATTATGCATTAAAATTGATGAGAACAGAATGGATTTTAATTCTTGATGCTGATGAAGAATTAGTTCAGGATACATTTAAAAAAAACTTAGAACTATTTGCTGATAAAAGAATTGGTGGGATAAATGTTATAATAAAAAATTTTCTTGGAGAAAATCTACAAACAGGAATAACTGAACATCGCTATACTAGAATATTCCGTAATAATCCACAAATTCGTTTTACAGGTCGTATTCACGAACAAATCCGTGAATCAATTGAAAGTCTTGGATATTTAATTGCAGAATCTGATATTATCATCAACCACTATGGATATAAACAAAATACTAAAACTAAAGCTCAACGTAATATTTCTTTGCTTGAAAGCGAATTAAAGGAAAGCCCTGATGATATCTGGTATAAATATCATTTGGCTGAGTCTTTATTCGCAGCGCGAAATCTTGAAAAAGCAAGGGAAAAATATCTTGAACTTTTTCAATCCTCTCTTTTAAATAAAGATTACTTTGAAATGACAAGAATAAGACTAGCACAGATTTCATTAAGCAATGATGAATTAGTTAATGTTGATAAATATTTGGATTTTGTTTCAAGTAATCAAGATATCGAGGGTTTGCGACTTTTTGTAAAAGCCGCATCATTAATGAGTCAGCATAAATACCTTGAAGCATTCGATTTATATAAATGCGAATTAATCAAAAATTCAATGTATATCGATAAAGTTCAACTCGATTTTATTTTATCAAAGGAAGGATTGTTTCGTCTTTAATATAAAATAATCATTTTAAATTAAAGTCTTATTCTATTTACTTGTTTTAAAAAGAGCTACATATTAGATGAAAAAGGATATTTTAGAAACTATGGAGGATAGCAAAAAGGTTACTATACCCAAGAAACTATCGATATTACCCTTACGTGATATAGTCATTTACCCATACATGATATTTCCGGTGTTAATTGGTCGTCATTCATCACTTCGATCAGTTTATGAGGCAGTTGAGCGTGATAAATTTATTTTTTTATCTGCCCAAAAAGACCCATCAATAGAAGAACCTACATTTGATGATATTTATCATTATGGCACTACAGCAAAAATTATTCAAATACTTAGATTACCAAATAATTTACTCAAAGTTCTTGTTGAAGGTGTATTTCAATCAAGAATTCAGAGAAAATTAAAGAATGATGAATATTTGGAAGCGTATATTCAGCAAATTGACATACAATTTGAACCAGAAAATAAAGAGCTTCAGGCAATAATACGCAGGGTTGGTGCGCTCTTTGCTGAATATATAAAATTGAACCGTAATATACCTCCTGATATTATATCGGCATATGAAAATATTGAAGACCCAATCCGTAAGTTATATTTTGCATCTGCTAATGTTCAAACAAAATTGGAGTATAAACAAAAAATTTTAGAAAAAACCAAGCTAATTGATCAATACTTTGAGCTTGCTAAAATGATCAGTAGTGAAATCGAAATGCTTACTCTCGAAAATGAAATAGAATCGAAAGTTCACGACCAGATACAAAAAACTCAACGTAATTATTTTATTCAAGAACAGATCAGAACACTGCAGAAGGAATTAGGCGAAGAAGATGTAAGTCCGGAGCTTATGGTAATAAAGGATGCTATTGACAAAGCCGATATGCCTCCTAAAGTAAAAGAAAAAGCAATGGAGGAATTCCAGCGTTTGAAAAAAACGCCCACTATGTCACCCGAATTTGCTGTAAACAGAACTTACCTTGAATTACTTACCTCGCTTCCCTGGAGCAAGAAGACAAATGATAATTTTGACATCAATCACGTTAAAGCAATCTTGGATGAAGATCATTATGACCTTGAAAAACCGAAAGAAAGAATACTTGAATTTATTGCGGTTTTGAACTTAGTCGAAAATGTACGTCGTCAAATATTATGTTTTGTTGGTCCACCAGGAGTTGGGAAGACATCTCTTGCACGTTCTATTGCCCGAGCATTGGGAAGAGAATTTGTAAGATTTTCCCTCGGTGGTGTACGCGATGAAGCTGAAATTCGTGGACATCGCAGAACGTATATAGGAGCTATGCCAGGTAAAATTATTCAGGCAATGAAAAAAGCTGGTACAATAAATCCAGTTATATTGTTAGATGAAATAGATAAAATGTCAATGGATTTCAGAGGTGACCCCTCTTCTGCACTGCTCGAAGTATTAGATCCAGAGCAAAATGTAGCCTTCAATGATCATTATATTGAAGTGGATTATGATTTATCAAATGTATTATTTATAACAACAGCAAATGTAAAATACGACATACCTTTGCCATTGCTTGACAGAATGGAAATAATTGAATTGAACAGCTACCTGGAGCCAGAAAAAATAGAAATTGCAAAAAGACATATTTTACCGAAATTATATAATGAGCTTGGGGTTAAGGATTTTAATATAACTTTCACCGATGCTGCAATCAAAAAAGTAATAAACGATTATACAAGGGAAGCAGGTGTTAGAAATTTAGAAAGAGAATTAGCTTCAGTCATTAGGAAATTGGCGATGGAAATCGTTACAGATTTTAATTATAAGAAGAATAATAAAAGAATATCTAATAATACTGAACAGAATCGGGAATTACTTATCAAAAATTCTAAATTTTTAAAATTCATAAAGAAAAAGAAATTTATCATTGATGAAGGGAATATTGAAAAATATCTCAAAGCACCGAGATTTAAATCACAGAGGGAAAATCTTGAGGACAAAGTTGGTGTTGCATTGGGATTAGCCTGGACATCCGTTGGTGGTGAAATATTACCAATTGAAGTTACAATTATGCCTGGAGACCAGAAATTAACTTTAACTGGTAAGCTTGGAGATGTTATGAAAGAATCTGCTATGGCTGCACTATCTTACGTACGTTCAAATTATCAAAAACTTAATATCCCTGAGGATTTTTATCAAAAAAAGGAAATACATATACATATACCCGAAGGAGCTATTGCTAAAGATGGTCCAAGTGCAGGAATTACTTTAGCAATAGCTTTAATTTCTGCAGCATCGGGGAAGCCTATTCGAGGGGATGTAGCTATGACAGGAGAAATTACTTTGCGTGGTAACATATTGCCAATAGGTGGATTAAAGGAAAAATTACTCGCTGCCAAGCGAAATAATGTGAAAACAGTCATTATCCCTAAGGATAACGAACGTGATATAGAGGATATAAGTGAAAATCTAAAATCTGGCTTAGAAATAATTCCCCTTGACCATATCGAGAAAGCTTTGGGATATGTGTTTAGAAAATAATATTATTCTTGAATTATGAACTTAGTAATCAAGCGTTAGAATTCTACCTTTAGTAAAGTTGAAAAATTTTTCTTTTTCAGCTGTTTTAATACCATCTATAAGGTCTTCTGGATTATAACCAGCTATTTTAAGACAAGTTGGACAAGCATATACACCTACATTATTTTCAAGCAACTTTTTTAAGTATGTTTGAAATGATTCAAAATCTGCATAAGTTAGGTCTTTTGCTCCTTTTACTAATAATTTAACTGCTTCGATATCCATATAAACCAATACATCTTTGTCATTGGACATCATCAGAGCCATTTTCATTGGCATTAACACTCTGTGTGGTGAGTCGTAGCCTTCTGAAATGTGAATAAATACACCATCTTTATTAGGTACGAGCTTGAAAACAATGTCATTTTCATTTTTTGTTTCAGTCTCTTTTGAATTTTGATTGCAAGAGATTATAGCGAGTAGGAAAATAATCGTTAATAATAGCTTTTTCATTGTTTACCTCGTAAGCATGATTGTAAAAACAAATGAAATAACTTTTGATAAAAATATAAAATTTTTATTTGTCAAATAACTGCCAAAATTAAAAATAAACCAGATATAATAAGCAAAATTTCTACAATTAAGATAAATGTGTTAGGATTGAGTTTTTCTATAATTTTTTTCCCTGTCCAACTACCTAAAATCATAGCAATACCAATGAACATACCATATAAAAGTTCTGTTAGACCGATTGTTAGAAATTTGTTATAAACAATTGTTTTGAATAGGTGTATAGTTAGAGCTGTAAAAGCTTCACTAGCAATATAAGCAGTTGGTGCAAGATTGAGACTGAGGAAAAAAGCAGCACCCAAAGGACCCGCACTTCCAGCAAGACCAGATAGAAAACCAGTCAAAGCACCTCCGATTAGCATAGTTTTGTCGCTAAAATTATTTTTCTTCATATTTGATCGGCGGTAAACAACAAGAAGTATTAAAAACATTCCTATTAAGAATTTTATTGTATTAGCATTAATTTGTGTAAAAAAATAACTACCAATTATAGATAGAGGTATTGCTAATGAGATAAAATAAAATATAGGTTTCCACTTCAATTCATATCTACCAAACCAAACTCGTGAGGCATTGCCGAATATCTGCCCTAAAGTTAAAATAGGAACTGCTGCTTTAATACCGACTATGCTCGTAAGAGCCGGTAGTAAAATCAAAGCTCCACCGAATCCAGCTGCACCAGAAATTGTAGCTGCTATAAAAGATATAGTAAATAATATTATTAATTCTAATATCAAAAAAGGGTAATTCCGAATTTTTCTGATAAATCAAAAGAATTATAATTGCTTTTTATATTATATTTTGGAAAACTTTGAATTATAGCATTGCTAATTCTTTCCCGATTTTAATAAATGCATAAACTGCTTTTTCAATCATTTCATCGGAATGAGCAGCTGAAAGTTGAACTCTAATTCTATCTTTACCTCTTGGTACAACAGGGAAAGAAAATGCTATTACGTAAATACCCTCTTCGAGCATTTTGTTCGCGAAATCTACAGCTAATTGTGAGCAGTTTTCGTATTTACCAAACATAATTGGTACAATTGGATGATCGCCGGGTATTATGTCAAAACCAGCTTCTGTCATTAGTTTACGGAATTTCTTAGTATTTGCTTCAAGCTTATCGCGTAAATAGGTTGTTTCCGAGAGTAAATCAATACATTTAATAGTTGCACTCACAGTAGCCGGTGGAACTGTATTTGAAAATAAATATGGTCTAGCTTTATTTCTTAACCAATCGATAATTTCCTTATGTCCAGAGATACATCCACCGGAAGCTCCGCCAAGAGCTTTGCCGAATGTTGTAGTTATAATATCAACTCTACCCATTACATTGTGATATTCATGTGTTCCTCTGCCTGTTTTACCCATAAAACCAGTGGCATGGCTATCGTCAATCATTACAAGGGCGTCGTATTTTTCGGCTAAATCGCAAATTTGGTCAAGCTTGGCAATATCTCCATCCATAGAGAAGCATCCATCTGTAGCTATCATTTTAAAGCGGCAATTGGCAGCTTCTTTTAGGCATCGTTCCAAACCTTTCAATGTTTTACCAGTTGCTGGGTCCAACTCTTCTGTATCGGACATGTTACCATGATTATATATCCATCTTTGGGCTTTGCATAGACGAATGCCATCGATTATTGAAGCATGATTTAATGAATCAGTGATTATAGCATCCTCCGGACCAAGTAGTGGTTCAAATAAAGCTCCATTTGCATCAAAGCAGGAAGAAAAAAGAATAGTATCATCAGTTCCGAGAAATTCAGAAACTTTTCTTTCCAATTCTTTATGTATATCTTGAGTTCCGCAAATAAAACGAACAGAGGATAGACCAAAACCACGTTCATCAATCCCTTTGTGGGCTGATGCAATTAGATCGGGATGCGATGACAAGCCAAGATAGTTATTTGCACAAAAGTTTAACACTTTTTTGCCATTAACTATGATTTCAGGTCCTTGGGGACTTTCGATTATACGCTCGTATTTGTATAACTTTTGATTTTTGATTTGTTCTAACTCTTCTTCCAAATATTTTTTCATTTGTCCATACATAGTGGTACCATAAATTGTTGATAAAAAATTTTTCGAGTGTTAAAATAAGGGAAATCAGTGAAATTTTAAAAAGTAATTTACTTTTAGTAGAAAATGGAAATTTTATACTTCCAGCATTCCAATCCAACCAGGATGTGGTTTATATGCAAATACTCTATTCTTGTTAAGATATTCGAAGAATTGCTCACCTTCGATTATTTGACCATTAAAATAGACCTCTATATCTTTATGTGAGCGTATATTAAAATTCCATTTTTCATTCTCTAATATTTTGAATTGCTTGATTTTTTTGTAGTCAAAACCCATAAGTCTTGTAGCAATAATATCTACAGCAAAAGGATTTGAGCCTATAACCATTGTACCAGAGTAATTCTCGTCGGGTAGAAGTGGACCGACATTTTCTCCACCTACGATACCATCAATGATACAAAACATTTTTCTTATTTTGGTTTTGTGCAGATTTCCGTTTGCGTCTGCAAAGAAAATAATTTTTGCTAAATCTGCAGCCATTCTCCAGGCAGAGTCGTTACCATACCAATTACCGCTATCTACCGTGATAGTAGATTCAGATACTTTTTTAAATGGCTTGATAAAAGTATTGTATCCGAAAAGAGCAACTTTATAAATAAAGTCGCCAGTTTTTGACATTTTAGCAAGAGCTTTATCATAGAGGAAACGCTGAATTTTAATCATCAGATTATCATATTTAGGGCGATTGCTCGGCAATTGGTCACCGCCTTCATCAGGAGTTCCAACTCGATAATGGATTAAATAATTTTTATTGGTGTTAATTCCAACAAGTCCCTTTATATTTAGTGTAACACCAACTTTTTTATGCACTTTCATTTTGGGTACAAAAATTACTGTATCGGCAGATAGAATAGTTTTGGACAGACAATATTCTTGTATTTCACCTCGGTGATGTTTTATTGTTTCTTCCCTATTTAAGTCTGCACCATAGTAATTTTCAGATGGCAAACCATAGAATTCGCTATTTTTGCCCAAATTAATTATGAGGTTACCTAAGGGGTCGCCTGGTAGTTTTCGGCGGTTTTCAAAATATGCCTTTTTCCTATTATCGATTAATTCAAAATTTCTCAAATCAATACATTTGATTTCAAAATTAAACTCTTTTTTATAAAATTCTTGAATGGAATCAATTTTTAATGCGTTCATTAATTCGTTCCAATTGCAATCCATTTGTGGAGCGTCTGCAACGATTATTTCGCCATCGCCCTTTAGTGCGATAAAAACATAATCTATGATGATTCTTATTATTGAAGGATGTGTAATGATTGAAAATAAATCTTTGCCCAGTGGGTGATAACTGAGTACAAAATTTGGATTTATTACAATTTTTTCTCCAGGATTAATAATTTCTTTAAAAGGATTCCATTTGGGAGTATTGAAATTTTCTTTATCGAAGCCAATTTCGAAGAAAAGCTTTCTAAGTAATTCATAAGGAAAATTATATGTTTTGGATGTAGCATCGAATTGAGCCTCGGGATATCTTTTATGAGGATGGTAAGGAGGAGTACTATTATAAAAAGGCAGTGTCAAACCAAATGCTACACGTTCCATTTAATCTCCATATTTAAGTTTGAGTTTTTGTTCCAAAAATCTGTATTTGCCTGAGGGCATTCTGGGTATTTTTTCTACTTCTTGCAAAAGTAATTCAATATCATTTCCCAATTTTATTTTTAAGCGTTCTTCAATGTTTTTTGTTTCAATATCAGTTAATTTTCTTTTTGGTAGGTATTTAAATATAACAATTCCTTTTTGTTCCTGGTAGAACATAAATTGTTGTAAAAGGTCGAAAATGTCATCGTGCATATTGATTGCAGTCATTGAAATATATCTACCACTATTGGTGATTATGAATTCCTGCAATCTTCCTTCGATTTTATTTATAAGCTGAAAATTCGTATTGCATAGCTCGCATTTTTCTTCACCAAGAGTAGCTAGATCCATAGTGCGGTAACGTATAAATGGAGTAGCATAATTCCAAAATGAAGTTCCAACAAGTTCACCTGTTTGACCGATATCGACATCACTATTATCTCTATCTAAAATTTCAATTAAACCATAGAATGGATTAATATGATATTTATCTGAGAATTTGCAGTTCATTGCTAAAATGACTTTTTCGGCGTGTCCATACCATGAAAAAATTTCTGAATTTGGAAAAACTTCTTTAAGAAGAGTTTTCTGCCAATCATAAAGATTTTCTGAACCGAGGAATAATGCTTTAAATTCTGGTTGTTTTTCTGGGGATAGCTCTTTTAGTAAATCAGCAAATATTATTATTGATGAGGGATAGGCTTGAATGTATTTAGGTTTGAATTCTTCAATTTTTTTTAAATATCTTAGAAAATTTGACTTAGTTAGAAAATATGATGAAAGTTGCAACTCATTATGGAACTTGTCATAAGTCCAAAATTTACGTTCATTACCAACGAAAGCTCCCCTCAATACTGCTGAGAGTTCACCCCATTTCCAACCGGTTTGTTCCCATCCAAAATGGATGAATGCTAATTCAATGAAATATTGATCATAGGTATTATAAAAACCAAAAGGAATACCTGTTGAACCGCCAGTAGTTAAATATTTCAATTTCCATTTTGGAAAAGCTCGTGAAGTGAAATCTTCTAAATTATCTCTAATTAATTCTTTTGTTGTGAAAGGTATTAATTTAATATCTTCTATTTTTCTGATCTCGTCAGGAGTAATATTTTTTTCATTAAATAATTGATGATATCCGGGAACGGTATCATAAGCGAATCGAATGATTTTTTTTAAATTTATTAATTGCCAGTTTAAAATTTTTTTCAAATCCCAATTTCTGCCCTCATACAATAAAGTTTTAATTTGATAATACTTATGAGGTAGCCGGTACTTGGGTGGGATAAAAGCTAATATTTCACGCCCTATATTTTTTATTCTATTTAGAGCCTTGTGATATTTGATTTTCATTAATTTAAATACTCGATGAACGATTAATTAATTCAACCATTTCTTTTACAGCTCTTTCAATGCCGACGAAAACAGACCGGGATATAATAGAATGACCTATGCTTAATTCATTGATATATTTTATAGCTGCGATTGGAGGAGTATTTAGATAATTTAATCCGTGGCCTGCGGCTACTTTTAATCCAAGTTTTGAAGCGAATTCAGCTGCTGAATTTATTTTTTCAAGCTCAATCAATTTTGCTTGTTCTGATTTAGCATTTGCATAGTTGCCGGTATGTAGTTCAACCATATCAGCAGAGATATCTTTAGCGATTTGGATTAATCTATTATTTGGTTCTACGAAGAAGCTAACTTCAATGCCGTTTTCATGCATTGTTTGGCATAAAAGTTCAAATTTTTCCGTATCAACAGAAAGGTCTAAACCTCCTTCTGTAGTTAATTCTTCTCTTTTTTCAGGGACAATAGTTACTAAGTCAGGCTTTGTTTTGACTGCGATTTGAATAATTTCAGGTGTTGCAGCCATTTCTAAATCGAGTTTAGTTTGAATTAATTTTTTCAAAAGACTTAAATCTCTATCATTGATATGTCTTCTATCTTCTCTCAGATGGCACACAATTCCTGTAGCCCCAGCTAATTCGGCAATTAAAGCAGCTGTTATAGGTTCGGGTTCAATTCCACCTCTTGCTTGCCTTAGTGTAGCGACGTGGTCGATATTAACGTTTAAGTTCATAACAATCTCATCAAAATAGTAAACATTTAATCATTTTGAACTTTTATTTTCAATTATCATAAATTCTACTCTTCTGTTTTTTCTTCGATTAGCTTCATTAGTATTTGGATATTCAGGATATTTTAAACCAAATCCAATTGTATATAATCTGTGTGGTTCTATTCCATTGGAAATGAGATAATCCCTGACTGCTTTTGCACGATTTTCAGATAGTATTTGATTATCCTGTATTGAACCGATATCACAGGTATGCCCACGAATTTCAATATTAATATTGGGATTTGATTTTAGAAATTGAGCTACCCTTTGCAACTCAGCAAAAGATTCTGCAAGGAGATCATATTTACCAAATTCAAAGAATATATTGTTTAATTTTACAATTTGCCCGTGTTCAATAGGGACTAAAAACAAGTCACGTGAAATTTCTTGATATTTATTTACTTTTCTTAGATCGAGATTTTCGTTAATAGCAACATAAGCATCAGCAACAGCTAAAAAAGCGTAATTTGAGCCTGCTGGTAAAACTATTTTATAGCTACCTGTCAGTGGATTAGAACGTGCGATTCCAACTTGCTTGCCTTCTGGAAGGGTTTCATAAATAATCTTTGAAGCAACAGGTTGTTTAGTTTTGGAATTTATTACTTTACCTTGTATAAGTGCAACTGGTTTGGGTTTGAGTGATTCAGGTAATTTGACTCTGAAAATATCTTCAGCTCCATATGAATTTAAAGTTGATACGAAATAAGCATAATCACCAGAAGCAGGTATTGTAAAATAAGCATCCCAACCAGATGTATTAATTATCGGACCAATGTTTTCGGGTTTTGTCCAGTTTGTCCAAGTGGAATCAAGTCTCCGTGTGATAAATATATCATTATTTCCATAACCGGGATATCCACTTGTGGAGTAATAAAGGGTTACACCATCAGCTGCTAAAAATGGTGAAGCTTCTTCGGCAGCAGTGTTTACAACTGGACCTAAATTTTTTGGTACAGACCAAGTGTCATCTATAGGGTCGTAAAAGCTAACATAAAGGTCGATATCACCGTAACTGTCATCTCGTTCAATTGCCATAATCAATGTTTTAGCATCAGCCCCAAGGCAATATGCCACTTGTTTGTTGATATTATAGAATTCTCTAATGTTGAGCTTTTCGGGAAAACTCCAATTTAAACCGTCAAAGTAACTAATAGAGACTCCTTGCTTGATTTTGCTTTTAGGGTCATAAATATTCCCGAGCAACATCAAATTGCCATCTGGTGTAATCGAAAGAATATAATTGTTAAGTTCATTGTTTATAGGTGGACCGATATTTTTTGCCATTGTAAAAATGCTATCGTTAATTACTTCGGAAAACCATACATCTTGCTTTTTCTCTTCTCCAATGTTTTCAGGGTGATTATCTCTTGTGAAATATAGTGTTTTGCCATCGGGGGTTATAACCGGAGCCAATTCATGATAACGTGAATTTACATTTTTACCGAGATTTTGCGGTTTGTAAATAAATTCTGCTTCTTGGGCAAGCTTTATCGATGGTTTATAGGGAATATTAGAACTGCTGATACCAACAGCATCAATTTGATTCCAGCCTGGGATTTTTTCAGTGAGTAATATTAATTTAAGTGCATATACACGGTAAGGAGTAAGCGGTATGAAAACATTGAAAATTCTGCCTTTTTCAGAAATAGGTTGTAGATCGTATTTATTATAAACAAGATGTTCAAATCCCATAGAGTCATATAAAATGATTTTAGAAATAGTACCAGGATTTAAATTTTCATTTATTATAATTTGTTGAACGTTTATTGGATTTTTAAAAGCGACTTTAATCCATTCATCTATCAAAGAGTTTTGGGTTTTTGGTGTCCATGAACAGTTACTAAAGCCAAAGTCTGGCATTACACTTGGTTCCCCGAGTATTTGGTTAGCTGAAAACTTTGATGAGGAGAGTTCGGAAGAGTACCCTAAAACTTTATATGCCCATTCGACTTCCTGCGACTGGAGAGAATTAATTGTTAAAATGATCAATAATATTAATAGCTTTTTCATTCAATTATCAATTTGTTATAATGATAAATTAATAAATTTACTAAAAAATTGTGCCAAAATTGATGGAATAGAAATTATCAGGATAAAAGAGTAATGATTACCACCACCATTCTCTTTTCGATTGTCTAGTCATTAATTCAATTATTGCTTGTGATGGTGAGATATGATTGTTGAAGATTTGATAAATTTTTTCAGTGATAGGCATTTCGACGCCATGTTTTTTGCTAAGTTCGTATGCAGATTCAGTTGTAGAAATACCTTCAGCAATCATTTTAGTTTCTTTAATTATTTCATCCAATGTCTTTCCACGACCAATAAGCTCACCAACCATTCTGTTTCTACTAAATTTACTATTGCAAGTAACTATCAAATCGCCAAGTCCAGAAAGTCCTGAAAATGTTAATGAGTTGGCACCAATTGCTACACCGAGCCGTGTAATTTCGGCTAATCCACGTGTAATAAGAGCTGCTTTTGTGTTGTCTCCTAATTGCAAGCCATCAATTATACCAGAAGCTATTGCAATTACATTTTTTAAAGCACCGCCAATTTCACATCCAATTACATCATCTGAGGTGTAAACTCTAAAGTAGTGGTTTGAAAAAACGGATTGGACTTGCTTTGCAAATAATGGATTTTCGGAAGCGGTAACAACTGTAGTCGGTACTTTTCTGGCTACTTCTTCTGCATGGCTTGGTCCGGTTAAAATTGCATAGTTATCTGGTTCAAGTTTCAAGGTATCATTCATTATTTCAGATACTCTATACAATGTTTTTTGTTCTATACCTTTAGCAAGATTGACAATTCTTTTATTCTTTATAGGAAATTCTATTTTTGAGCAAATTCTTCTGATGAATTGAGTTGGAATTGCAAAAATAAGTAAATCGAAATCAGCAAATTCATTTAAATCATTGCTTGCAATTAAACTGTCTGGTAAGATTATATCGGGTAAATAAACTGAATTTGTTTTATTTTTGTTGATTTCATCTGTAATAACTTTTTCGTATGCCCAAATTTTGACGTTAAAATTATTGTTTATTAAGAGGCAGGAAATTGAAGTTCCCCATCCGCCGCCTCCAATTACTCCAATATTTTTTGGAATACCATTTAGCATTGACTATATTGAATTATATTTTGCGACAGTTGCATTTAATCAATTGGAGTTTGGGGAAGCGATTTTCTGTACCTTTAAGAATTCTTATTATATTTTTTCTGTGCTGAAAAATAAGTAAAACAGTGATTCCAATGAAAAAGTAAACAACATAGTCATAGCCCGGAATATGAGCATGCAAAATATTGTATCTGAAGACAAGAGAGGAAGGTAAAATTATTGCACTAATAATCGAACCGAGTGATATATATCCAGAAAATATCACAGCCAATATGAAGAAAAACAGAGCAATAGCAAAATCTATTGGTGCAATACCAATGAGCATACCAGCTGTTGTATTAATTCCTTTTCCACCTCGGAAACCAATTGAAACGGGGAATATATGTCCGATTACTGCAAAAACTCCAGCTATCATTTTGACGATTGTTATATCTTGGAACCAAGTGTTAGATGGGAAAGTAATACCGCTTCCGAAAAGGTAGGGAAGTACCAAAACAGCGACTACACCTTTTAAAATGTCTACAATTTGAACAATTATACCCCACTTCCACCCTAAAAGACGGAAAGTATTGGTGCTGCCTACATTACCACTACCACGTTCACGTATGTCAAAGCCAAAAAATTTTTTACTGATTATCCAAGCAGTTGGGATTGAACCTAATAAATAGCTCAATAATGCTATTATTATAAGTTTTGCTAATGGATCCATAATTTATTGAAAAGATTGTTAAATAACGTTAAACGATTAATAAGTAAACGAAATTATCATATTAATAGTGCTGAATATTTAAATATTATTTATGATTTTTGAGAAAACTTATACAAGACTATTCCTACAGCAATAGCAACATTAAGGGAGTCATTTTTACCAGCTCCTTCAATCGTAAATTTTTTATTAATTATCGGTTCTAATTCTTGACTAATTCCGTGAGATTCACTGCCAAAAATAATGCCGTATTTCCTTTTGGGCTTGATTTTACTAAGTTCTGATTCTGCGTGTAAAGTGGCACCATATATTTCGAATGAAGCATAATTATTTTTAATGAATGTTTTCAAATCATCAATATGAACAATTGTAGAACGGAAGATCGATCCCATCGAAGCTCTCACAACTTTTGGATTATATTTATCGGCGCAATCTTTTCCTAAAAAGATATGATTAATTCCAAACCACTCAGCAGTTCTGATTATAGTACCGATATTTCCGGGATTAGAGATACCATCCAACGCTAGAAATGGCTGTTCAAAGTCAATTTCCCTTTCTTGTTTATGGACTACAGCAAGTATTCCTTCAGGGGTTTTTGATGTTGACATTTGATCAAATTGTAACTTTGGGGCTGTATAAATCGGAACCGCTTTAGCAGAAAAATTCTCGCATATCTCAACTAAATCGGAAGTCGGATTTGATCTGATTACAATAAGTTCTGGATCGAAATCGCTATTGAGTAATTCGAGGCATAATTTTTCGCCTTCGGCTAAAAACATGTTGTTTTGATCTCGGAATTTTTTCTGTCGCAGTGAACGGATTAATTTGTTAAGTCTCTGTGAAATAGGTAGCGCAAAATGCATAATTTTATTGCCTGTATATGTTTTTTGCAATTAAATTTATACAAATTTAATAGAATATCTTAAATTAGAATAAAAAACATTAAACTATATTAACAAGTTAGATTTAAATTATGCTACATAGTCTGTTTGATAATATTCCAGAAGAAGTTCGCAAAAGGGTGGAATATCTAAGAGATGAGATAAGAAAATATGATTATGCATATTATGTTGAGGCTTCGCCTCTAATTTCTGATAGAGAATATGATCGACTTTTTGCAGAATTACAAGAGCTTGAAAATCAATATCCATCCCTTATTACTCCCGATTCACCAACTCAGAGAGTTAGCGGCGAACCTTTGAAAGAGTTTAAAACCATAACTCATAGAATTCCCATGCTCTCCTTAGCCAATACTTATAGTAGAGCTGAGGTCGAGGATTTTCACCGCCGTGTTACTGAAATGCTGAATAGTACTGATGTTGAGTATGTAACGGAATTGAAATACGATGGAGTTGCCGTTAGTCTTATTTATAAAAATAGATTGCTCGAAGTTGGTGCTACTCGTGGGGATGGATTTGCTGGCGATGATATTACACAAAATATTAAAACGATTAAATCGCTTCCGCTAAGAGTGCAAAGAGTTACGATAAATGGTCAGGTGTTAGAGGATTTTGAAGTACGCGGCGAGGTGTATATGTACGAACGTGACTTTTTGGAAATAAATCATCAAAGGGGTTTAATTGGGGAGAAACCATTTGCCAATCCCAGGAATACGACAGCAGGAACTTTGAAACTACTTGATTCGAAGGAAGTTGCTAAACGACCACTTAAAATTGTATGCTACTATCTGCATTCCGATCGAATCCAATTAAAATCACATTATGACAATTTGAATTATCTTGCCGAAATGGGTTTTCCCGTCAGTCAACACACTAAACTATGCAAAAGCATTAATGAGGTTTTCGAATATATAGATTATTGGAAAAATCATAGATACAAGCTTCCCTTTCAAATTGATGGAATTGTTATAAAAGTCAACTCACTTGCTCAGCAACGTATTTTAGGGACTATAGCAAGGTCCCCGAGATGGGCGATTGCATATAAATATGAAGCTGAAACCGCAAAAACAGTAATTAAGGATATAGTATTACAAGTAGGACGCACAGGAGCTGTTACACCAGTAGCAGAGTTGGAGCCTGTTTTTCTTGCTGGCTCGACTATAAGTCGAGCGACTTTACATAATGCCGATTTCATAAAGGAAAAAGATATACGCATCGGAGATACTGTATTTGTACAGAAAGGTGGAGATGTAATACCCAAAATTATCTCTGTTATCTTTGAGGAACGTAAAGATGATTCGCTTCCTTTTATTTTCCCCGAATATTGCCCTTGCGATTACAAATCAAAATTAAAAAAATTAGAAGGGGAAGCAATTTATTATTGCGAGCATCCAGAATGCCCCTGGCAAATAAGAAGAAGAATTGAGCATTTTGCTTCTCGTAATGCAATGAATATAGAAGGTCTTGGGAAAAAGGTGGTGGACCAATTAGTTACTAATGGACTTTTGAAAAACGTAGCTGATATATATGATTTGCATAAATATCGTATTGAATTAACAAAATTAGAGCGCTGGGCTGAAAAAAGTGCTGACAATCTTCTCGAAGCAATAGAAAAAAGTAAGGAACAACCGTTTCATCGTGTTTTATATGCTCTTGGAATAAGATATATCGGTGAAAGCACAGCTAAAATTCTAGCAAGACACTTTAATTCGATAGATGATTTAATGAGTGCAAACAAAGAGAAGTTAATTTTGATTTATGAAATAGGTGAAAAAATGGCTGAATCTATAATTAGCTTTTTTGCTGATGAGAAAGTCAAAGAAATCATTGGCAGGCTAAAGATAGCCGGTCTAAAATTATCGAAAGATACACACGAATTGCAAGATAAAGCTGGAATTTTGAGTGGTAAAACATTTGTATTAACTGGCGAACTTAAGTCATATACTCGAAAAGCAGCTCAGGATTTGATTGAATCATTGGGTGGGAGAGTTAGCTCTTTAGTTAGCAAAAACACTGATTTTGTTGTCGCAGGTGAAAATCCCGGTTCTAAATATATAAAGGCAAAAGAACTTAGTATAAAAATTTTAAATGAAGAAGAATTTTTAGAATTAATTAAGAGCAAATTATTTAATCGGATATGATTGAAGTAATTTTTTCTGCAATTTTCAAAGCTTCAGCTGCTTCTTTTGCACTTACTGCGACGGGTTGGTTATTTATAATAGCATTAATATATGCATTGTGTTCTTCTTGAATAGCATTTATTTGATTCACTTTTGGTTTGTAATAGTATATATTTTTGTTTTTTACTCCAGCTTCAATCATTCCTAGTTTTGTTGCGGGTTCGACGTCAGTCAAATGTATTTCCTCATCTTCTGAAATAAGGTAAACATCAGCAGTTTGATTTGCAAAGTCAAGTGATATATAGTTATTTGGCTGGAAAATACGCATTTTTCGCATTGGTGAAGCTGAGATACGTGAGGCAGTTAGATTGGCTACTGCTTGATTTTCAAATTTCAGACGAACATTTGCTATATCATAAGTATTTGTAATTATACTCACTCCATTTGCATCAATTCCTGTAATATCTGATTTAACCATCCAGAGTATGATGTCTATATCGTGAATCATCAAGTCATGTATAACTGATACATCAGTTGCTCTCGGCTTGAATTGGCTCAATCTATGTACTTCGATGAAACGGGGGTTGACAAGAAATGATTTTATTGCAGATAAGGCAGGATTAAAGCGTTCGACGTGTCCTACTTGAATTAGTACATTGTTTTTTTCTGCTAACTGAATTAAAGATATAGCTTCTTCATAAGTTTGTGTTATAGGTTTTTCAATAAAACAGTGCTTGCCGTTTTGAATAAATAATTTTGCCACTTCGAAATGATTGATCGTAGGAACAGCAATAGTTGTTGCATCAGATTTTTCTATAGCTTCTTCAATGTTCGAGAATTGCTTGCATTTAAGCTCGTTAGCAACCTTTGCGGCTGTTTCATAGTTGATATCGTAAATACCAATGAGTTCAGAATGATTATTGTTACTCCATAATTTTGCATGGATTTTTCCTAAATGACCTACACCAATGACTGAAACTTTAATTTTTTTCATATTTATTAATGAGTGTATATATAAAAATCAAATATAGAAAATAATATTTATTTAAGCTTTGGGATGGGAGTTTTTGTATATTTCTTTAATTCTCTCAATTGATATATGCGTATAAATTTGTGTGGTTGAAAGTGACGAATGACCGAGCATATCGCTAACTGATTGAATATCAGCACCATTATCGAGTAAATGTGTTGCAAAAGTATGCCGAAGTACATGTGGACTTTTCTTGGGTGAATCAGTAATATCTTTCAAAGCTTTTTGAATACGTCTATATGCAGATGATGGATTGAGTGGCTTACCATTGTTTCCCAGGAAAATATATTCTTTGAATTCAAACACAGGTTTATTCCTAAATGGCAAATAATTTCTTAATGCTTTAATTGCATTTGAACCGACCGGTATAATTCTTTCTTTGTTGCCTTTGCCCAATACTCTAATAGTTTGGGAATTAAAATCTATATCACTAAGTTTAAGATTAAGTGCTTCACTTATTCTGAGACCGGAACTATAGATCAATTCAATAAGGGCTATGTTTAAATAGTCTATTTTATCTGTGTTATATAGTTTTTCGAGCAATTGATTAATTTCATTCTTTTGTAGATAAGTTGGTAATTTTTTATCCAATTTTGGTGATGCAATACCACGAGTGAGGTTATTTGGAATTATCTTCTTTTTAACACAAAATTTAAAAAATGATTTAAGTGCTGATAGTTTTTGTTTGATTGAAGATTTACTGTCTTTTCTGCTATTTAAATAGGCTGGGAAATTGCGTATGTGATTCGGATTTAATTCTTCAATGTGATTAATCTGATACCCGCTCGAATTAAGCATATCGTAGAATTGGTCGAGGCTGTGTTTATAACTTTTGATTGTGTGAGTTGAATATCCTTTTTCTATTTCACAATATTCTATGAACTTATCGAACAATTGTTTTAATTCGGACATAAATTCCCCCCTTAAATAATAATTATTTAAGCTCACAGTAATTATGCCAAATTTACCGAATTTTTTGGTTTTCAATTATAAATATATAAATTATAAATATAATTAATTATAATCGTCTTTTGCATAAATGTAAAAACTAAGCAGGTAGCTGATGAAAAGATTCTGCATTCCCTTATTTTTGATCCTTTTCTTAAATCCAAACTTAGTTAAATCTCAGGCACCTGATATTGGATATATAATACCAGATATTGGTGCTCCAGGGATGAATATTTATCTTGAAATAATAGCTCATAATGCTCGTGGCAATGGTGTTTTCGGAGAAGATGGTTTTTATATGAATAGAAGAGGTGACGATGTTTGGATTGAGTTAATGAATTCAGCCGACTCGAATAAATTAGTTTTCGGACCTATTATAGTTAGTTGGAATGGTAGAGTAATATCAACTCAGGTTTTTATTAATCCCTATTTACAACCAAATGCAAAGTTTTGGGATGAACTTAGTGCAGAATTTCGAATTCCTTTTCGTGTTGTAGTTAATGGACAACCAACTAATGAAGTCGAATTTTATATTGTACAGCCGCAGAATCTGGGGGATGTCAGCTCAAATGCAGAACGTGTTTTAGGGGAGAATTCTTTGGGGAAGAGGTCTAAAAGAGGTGCAATGATAGTTGACTCACTTATTCTTGCTAATTCTACATATACAGTTTCGACAAATGATACAGATCCTTGGGAATTAGGAAATCAAGGATTTTTGCCGTTTATTATACTTTCACAGGGTGTAATTCGTGGAGGACAGAATACGAAAATAAGTGTCAATGGAGATTCCGCAGTTGGAGGTTCAGCTGGTTCTGGTGGGCCGGGCGGCGGTGGCGGTGGAGGTGGTTTTTGGGATCTATTGGTTCCAAATTCGCGAAGGGGTGATAAAGGTGGAGATGGTTTTACCGGTGGTGGTCCTGGTGGAAATAATAATGTTTTATTTGGTACTGGTCGAGTTGAACCAATTGGAATTGGATCGGGTAGTAATGGTAATAGTTTAAACGGAACAATTGGTGGTAGAGCCGCCTCAGCATGGGAAACAGCACCGGGCGGAACAGGTCATCCTTTTGGCACTTCTGGTGAGCCATGTGGTGATGGTAATAATTGCGAATTAAGTGGTGGTTATGGTGGTGGCTCTGGTGCGAAGCAAAATTTACCAGGTGGTGCAGGTGGTTATGCTACGGATGGTGCATCCGGTACGGGTAGTAACGGTGGTAAAGTTCATGGTAATGCAATGGTTGTTCCCATAGCTGGTGGCTCAGGTGGTTCAAGTGGAAATCCGAATGGTCAGAATGTTTTTTCTGGTTCAGGTGGAGGTGGTGGTGGTGCTTTAATTATTTTCGCTCCATTTATCCAAAATCTTGAATTATCATCCATTGGTGGTAATGGAAAAGATGGAACGGGAAGCAGTCACGGTGGTGCCGGATCCGGGGGGTATACTGGAATTTTTACAAAGTTAGGATTCAGTAATATTAAGATGAATGTTGCTGGAGGTTATAGCCGTGCCGGAATAGGTGGAGCAGGAAGGATTAGATATGATTCTCCTACCTTTCAGGATATTTTTCTAACTTCACCAAATCAGGCAAGTAGATATAATGGTATTACAAGTGATACAAGCCGAATCGTGCCTCGTCAATTTACTTTAAAAGGGAGCAGAGCTTCAAACCGAAATATAAGAGCTTTTATTAAACCTGAATCTGGGGTTTGGGCTGAGCTAACTGATATTGATTACAATGATCGTGAATGGTCAATTAATCTAATACTCGATAAACCTGATACATTATTTTATTTTTTTGCAATGCAGGATGTTGCGAATCCATCCACTCAAGAATACAAGTACGAGCCGGTTTATGTTATGTCTCAATCGGCAGCAAATATATTTATTGTTGATCAGTATCCGGTCATAGCTGGAGATACGTTAAAAAGATATAAAATTCTAGATTGTCGAGGATTAGAACTTTATGACACTACAAAAATTTACAATATAGGTACTGCCGATTTAGAGATCGATTTTTTAAATGCCTTATTCGAAATAAATAATCCAGGTTGGGAACTTATATCGCCAACTAATAGAGTTACTATATCACCTGACTCTTCAGTTGATGTGATAATTCATTGGAAAGGTAAGCCTGCAATTAAGAGTAACAGGCTCGTCATTCCTCATAATGACACTAGAGGACGGCCGAACCCTTGGATAATAGCATATATCATTGATACGTATGAATTAGAATTCATAGCTTATGATACACTCTATAAGAAAAAATTAGGTGATTTTTATCTTGGGAATGTTTGCCCTGAGACCGAGATCTCAAGGGTATTTGCCTTTGTGAATATTATGGATAGTGCTAGTTTTACTCTTAAGCAACCAACATTTAAACTTTATGAATCTTTTTTTGAAGCCCAAATTTTGAACAGCAATAGAGTAGCTCCAGGTGATACAGCCTGGATATTGGTAAAATTCAAAGGGGATTATGACGGAATTAATACATATGTAACTTCTATGGTTATAAATTTTGAGGAATGTGATGACTATTCCGAGACTGTGAATGTTTTGGTTGATATATTACGTCCGGAGATAGAAATTTTTGGAATTAATGATTTTGGAGAAATTGTCATTGGACAAACAATTCAAAGAACTTTTACAATTAAAAATAATGGTAATGGTGCGACGATAATTAATCAATTACCTATATTATCTCCTCCATTTAGAATAGTTAGCTCTGATCCACCGATTCCACCATCATTGATTCTCGAACCTGGAAATGAATTCGAAATTACAGTCGAATTCGAACCAACTACACTTGGTCAGAGTGAAGCAGAACTTAAAATTATTGGTTTCGCTGGTGATAGTGCTTGTAGTGATACAGCAAGAATTCAAATATTTGGATTTGGTATAAAAACCGATATTTTCGTTAATACCGACACTTTAAATTTTGGTGTTCTTGCATGGTGTGAAACCAAAGAGGATTCCATTATTGTAGTTGCCCGGGTCAAGAATTTAAAATTACTATCAGCCACTATTGAAGGTGAAAACCAAGACAATTTTATTTTCTCACAAAAACCTGATTTACCACTTGAAATTTTAGCCGATGATAGTGTTAAATTTCATATAAAATTTATTCCTTCAATCGGTAGCGATGGCATAAAAACTGCTAGGTTTGCATTGATTTACGATAATTACATTAAAATTGATACTATTATTGTTTATCTCTTTGGCATAAAAGAGGGCTTAAATATCACATCTGAACCACCTGTAATAGACTTTGGATCAATTGCTGTTGGTTATGATAATGAATTAACTTTTAAATTGACAAATAATGGTTTGTTAGACAGATGGTTAAACAGGATTGAATCAAGTATTCCAGAAATAACGGTTAATCCTACCTCTTCATATTTAACCGGCAATGGTGGAACAGAAATTTTCACAATTAGCATCAATTTAAAAGAGGAAAAGCTTTATAGTGGTGTATTAACACTTTATTTTGATATACCTTGTCTTGATACTATGAGAATCCAAATATTTGCTGAGGGATTGAAAGCTAATGTCAGTATTACAAATCCACTTGATTTTGGATTCTTAGCTCCTTGCGAAGACAAGTTAGATAGCATTATTATCAAAAATACGGGTAAAGCAGCTCTTGTTATACATGATATTAAATTATCTGGTACAGACCAAAGTGAGTTTGTCTTGTTGCCAAATTCACTTCCTGATACTTTACAGCCTGGAGAGACATTTGTTCAATTGATATTATTCAATACCAATAAGAGTAGTTATGGTTTTAAAACAGCTTTATGCGAAATCACAGTTGAATTAAATGGTAAAGTAGAGGTGTTCAATGTTAGTTTATTAGCAAAAGCCGGTACAAACATAGACATATCTCCAAATCCTTTAGAATTCAAATCAGTCATTGTAGGTACAGTTGTTTCAGGACAAATAACAATTAAAAATAATGGTCCATTTAGAGTTGAAATTTTGAATATATCTGATTTTAATTTGACAAATATTTTCAAAATAACACCTATAATAAGTAACATTACATTAGAACCGAATGATGCAATTGACTTTTCTATTGAATTTTTTGCAGAGGAAGATTTAGTCTATCTTGACACTCTCACTTTTGATTTTCTTGTGAATAGTTGCAATGAGCAAATGTTTTTAATTGTCAAAGGTGAAGGTATATTTGGCGATTCAGTTTATATCTGGTTTGTGCCCGATACTTTAGTCAGTCCCTCTTTGGATGAATATTATCATCCGATTTATGCAAAGAAATTGAGCAATAATTATAATATTGAAAAATTATCCTTTACAACTGAAATAACATTTGATGCAAGCTTATTTTATCCATTGCGTTTAACGCATGGCCAGATAATATCAAATATTTTGATATCTAATAGAAAAAGGGTTCTAAAAATAAAGCTTGATTCCGTAAATGTATTTCAGCAACCATCGATTATTACTGAAATTGTCGGTGCAACTTTACTGGGAGAAACTGATAGAACATTATTTGAATTCAAGGAATTCGAATGGATTACACGAGGAATTAGTCATACTCAACTTGACAGTGGTATGCTTCGAATTGAAATATGTAAAGAAGGAGGAGACAGGCTTGTAAGAATGAATGTCCCATTTAGTATGATGATCAGTCCCAATCCTACAAATAGTGCCATCGAAATAAATATTCAGGCACTCGAAGTTGGTATTTATATACTTGAAATCATTAATTCACAAGGGGTTAGAGTTGAAAAATTTGAATGGCTCAGAAATCCGAGCCATAATAGTAAGATTAATATAAAATTAGATCTATCAAAATTATCAGATGGTTTGTATTTCCTTATGCTTAAATCTCCGACAGAAACATTAGTTGATAAAATTATCTTACTAAAATAATTATAAAAAATTAAAGTGAGACCTTGATGAAAGATATTTTTTGCTTTTTAATACTTTTAACGAGCTTTAACATTTTGTTAGCCGATGACAAAGAGCCAATATACTACTGGGGAGCATACTTAGGGTATAACTATAATATACATTTTGCTGATTTTCAACAATTACCTGAAATACCTTCCTGTTGTCCTAAATACACAAACGGTGATGGAATTGGATTTTCTTTAGGAGCCTTATTCGAAAGACCGATAAATAGAGCAGTTAGTCTCAGCGTTAGGCTTGGTTACTCGGTATTGAATGCAATTTTGGTTGAGGATGAATACTCGATCGGCAATACTTTAGTCTTGAACAATAACAATCCTATTATAACAGATATAAGTGTAAAACATAAGTTAGATTCTAAACTCAGTCTGATCGGGATTGAACCTGCCGTTGAATTCAAGTTTTTTAGGGATTTATATATGACAGCGGGTTTCAGATTTGGTTATCTGATAAATGCAAAAGTTGATCATTCTGAAACAATTATATATCCTGATAATGTTGTATTCTTAGATGGTAGGCGAATAAGAAATGATATTTATAACCGTGAAATACCAGAAAGAAAAGATTTTCACTTTTTTGGACTTTTCGGACTAGGCTATCAATTCTCAATCGGTGAAAAAACGTTTCTAGAACCTGAATTACGATATTTTATACCATTTATCAATATTAGCAATGTAAATTGGAAACCAGCTTCTCTTCTTATGGGACTTGCCATTAAATTCCCCATATACGAAGAAAGAAAGTTACCAGTTATTGAAGATATTATCTTTGAACGTGATACAACAATTATTGCAGTATTAGGGATAAGCGAACCTAAGCTAAAATTAATGGATGAAAGCATACGATATCGAAAAGATACAACTGATGAAGCTATATTCAGCTATAAGATAATAAAAGAGCATTACGAATTGCAAATTCCTAAGGAAGCAAAAATTTTTGCCGATTTCAATATTGTGGGCATTGCTAAAGATGGAACCAAGCAAAACAATCCGATAATAATTATTGAAGAATTAGAGACAGAAGAGAGTTTTCCATTGCTTCCTCATATTTTCTTCCCTCAAAATTCTAGTGATTTACAGAAAACTGGTATGAATTTAATCAATATTGAACAAATTCATCAATTTGATGATAAAAATCTTCCTTGGAATACAATGAAAATTTATTCTGATTTATTAAACATAGTTGGTTATAGAATGCAAAAAAATAAAAAGGCTATTCTAACCATTACTGGCTGTAATAATAATACTGGAGTAGAAAGTAATAATCTAGAATTGTCAAAAAATCGTGCTGAAGCTGTAAAAAATTATTTAACACAAGTTTGGGCAATTGAAAGTAACCGTTTAAAAGTAGTTTCGAGAAATTTACCTGAAAAACCAGCAAATAATTCAATTGAAGATGGCATTCAGGAAAATCAACGTGTTGAGTTATCTTCTAATGATCTGAGAATATTGAGTCCGGTAATGCTCAAAGAAATAGTAAGGAAATCTAATCCACCAGTAATTCAGCTTATACCACATATTAGTTCTGAAGCTGAATTAAAGGAATGGTCTATCGAAATCAAACAAAAGAATAAACTGATAAGACAATTCAGTTCAACCGAAAAACCATTTACGTATAGTTGGATTGTTGAAGAAGAACCAATACCAGCTCTGGAAGAAAATATTGAAACTAAACTAAGTGCTTATGATATTTTAAACAATAAAGCTGAAGCCTCTAAAGACATAAATATACAACAGTTAACAATTCGCAAAAAAAGATTTGAGATGAAGGATGATAAGAAAGTTGAAAAATATTCATTAATACTTTTCGATTATGATAAAGCAGAAATAACACCTCTTCACAGAACTATTTTAAATGAAATAAAAGATAAAATTACCCCTACATCAACTGTTAGAATTTACGGTTTTGCTGACAGGACAGGTGAAAGTCAGTATAATAAGGATTTAGCTATGAAAAGAGCTAATGAAGTGCAGAAAATTATCAAAGTTAATGAAAAAAATCTTGATATTATACCGGTCGGTAGCGATATATTACTCTATGATAATGATTTACCTCAAGGTAGAGGATATTCACGTACTGTACAAATAGAAATAGAAACACCGATAAAATAAAGCCTCCAAAGCAACTGGATAGTTTTTATTTGTTTGATCAATAGAAATTGCATGGGAAATTTCATTGATAAGAGAAAATTGCCTCTAATGTCTGCTTTTATATTGAAAAATTTCATAAATATAAACAAATTTCTTTCCTCATAATCTGCTTTTAAAATCATCAGAATTAGCGATTAATTTATAACAAAATTGTAACTCCCACTCAAAAGAAGTGTAACTTCTTTATAATATGATGTGTCTATATAATTAGTTTAATGGATAATTTAATGGCTAAAAATAACATATATAATGATTCAAACGAAAGATTAGAAGAACTTTCCAAAAGATTTAAAAAAGGAGATTTAGAAGCATATAATCTATTGTTTGAGCATTATCATACGGCAATTTACAGATATTGCCTCAAGTTGTTGGGGAATAGAGAATTAGCCAAAGATGCTTTCCAGGAAACATTTATGAAAATGTTTGAACATAGATTTGAATTCAAAAACGGCAATTTCGGAGCCTGGTTATATAAAATTTGCCGTAACGTATGTTTAAATTTAATAAGAGGACAGAAAAAGAATGAATTATTTGACGAATTCAAACATTCTGATAATACAAATGAACTGGGAGATATAGCACTAAGCGAACAGATACACAAGGCACTTTTAATGCTGCCAGTTCAACTCAGAGAAGTTCTAATTTTAAGAGAATATAATGATTTATCATATCAAGAAATAGCTGATATTATGGGAATTGAGTTGTCACTAGTGAAAGTAAGAATTCACCGAGCAAGAAATCTATTAAGAAAGATATTAATACCTTTGCAAAAGGAAATATATGAATCTTGATTTACTCATATCTAAATATATAGATGGAGAGTTAACAGAAAGCGAAGATGAAATACTTCGCGAAATGATTGCAAACCAACCCTATGCTAAAGAAGTTTTCGAAAGAGCGATAAATGTTCATTTGCTCATTAAGGAAGATTCTACTCTAACCCAAACTCCACCTGAAATAAAATCAGTTATTCGAAACTATATCATTTCGAATAATCAAATTGATAGTCAAAAATCAGAATCATTGAAAATTGTCAGATTTAATAAATTTACCAAGTTGATGCCAGTATTATTATTGTTGATAACTATTGTTTTCAGAATTGATAATGCTTCAAACGATTACACCTCCCTTAATTCAGATTCCGATAATAAATATGTACAGTTAAATTCACAGAAAGTTAAAGAAAGTCCATATAATGAGAAACCTAAAAAAATTCAATCCATATATCATTCTGGTAAAAAAGAATTACAGATTGCAAAAACAGAAAATTTACCGGAAATTATGGATTTAGACACTTACGAAAAATTTTCCCCGGCCGAACCGACAAGCGAAATAAATTTATCATTAATTGATGAAAATAACTTATATACCACCTTAAATGAGGGATTATCCTCTGGTATGCAAACTATTTTAATTAATCCGCAAATTTCCACTATTAGGAATGAAATTAATAGTATGGAACAGATGTTTTTTAGTATATCAAATTCTAAAAATTTATCAAATTACGATATAGTTATTAATTCATTTCTTTTTTCTGAGCTTTATTCAAGTGAAAGTAACAATCAATTAAAAGTCTTGACAAACTTATCCCAAAGTATTTCATATAGCATAAACAACAGTGAACGAATGGGAATTGAAATAGGCTTCAGGGAGTATAGTTATAAAGAGAATTTCCTTGTTAGTATACCTATTAGTGCTTTGCCTGCAAATGTTCAGGTAGAAATAATGGATCATAGTTCGGAAAAACATTTTACATACCAGTCGGAAGTTGAACAAATTAGAAAAATATTCTGGGGAGCTGCTTTTTATGAATTAACTATTTTCAAAACAAATAATTTAACATTTGATGCCAGATTAGGTATTGGTAGCTCAAATGACGGTGCAATAGTTTATAACAGAATTTTATCCAAATACGAATTGATAAGTGATCTATCGCTGAATTTTGGTTTTAGTAGTATGCTATTTCAAACTAATACAGCAATATTGAATAAACAATTACAGCGGGCTTTTTCATTAACTTATGGTATTCAATTTAAATTTTAGAATCATACTTATGAAATGATATTTTTACATAAAATTCAAATTGATTTAACATTTGGAAAAAACTTGTTATATTGTTATAATAAATGATTTAAAATTTGAATATTCATAATATATTGAGAAGGAGTAATTATGAAGCAATATTTACATTTATTTAAACTCATTACACTTTTAACAGTTCTTTTTATCAGTACTGTTACGTCCAAAGAACTTCTCATTAATAAGCCATATTCAGAATTAATTCCGATGTTACCAGCTAAAGATATTGTTTACAAAGGTTATGAAGATAAATTTCAGGAATTAGAATATACTATATTAGATTCACTAGCAAATTTATTCTCATTTTTCAACGATAGAACAATGCCATTTTCTTATAGTATTGAAACTGGAACTCTGATAATACTAAAGCGTGGTTACTATGATAGCCCAACTTTTACAGGTGTCAATACCAAAAATAACCTATTTTTATTATTATCAGAAGATTGGGGTAAAAGTTGGCAAAAACCGATATTGGTTTTTGACTCTAAGAAGTATCCATTGATGGGTGGTGCAAGGTATCCAAGTGTATATGGTTTTAGTTATGATGATGAACTGATTGTAACTTTTTTATCACCGGGAGTAGATGAAGCTGCATCCCAATGGCGCGGATTCATTTGTGGATTTTGGGCACAATCATTTGGTGAAATTGCGATCCAGATGAGAAATGCCCCTAAAGATTTAATCGCGTATTCATTCGGTACCGATTCAAAGATCTTAGGTGGAATAACAAAGAATAATGATCCCTTTGGAATAGCTATTACACCTGTGTCTTCACCAAATGATCCTGCTGACAATAATAATCTAGTTTGTTTAAAAAGCACCCCCGCATTAGATTCATGGCCCCCAATATTTCCACCACAATGGTCAAGTTCGAAATTTGTAGCTGTTGATGATCTAAATTTTAGAAATAATAGCATCGTTGGACTGCACTATGGCCCTGAAGGCAAGATGTATATGACAGCACACGGACGTTTCACCGAATCAGAAAATCCCATGAAAATAACCTCTGGTTTTTCAGTCTCAACTGATCAAGGTGAAACTTGGTCTGAATTCAATATTTTCCCGATTTCAATTTTAAATCAATATCTTGCAACTATTAATGTCCACCCCGATAGTTGTTTTTTAAACTGGGATAGTAAGTCATCTGTCGTTTTTGACGATGGCAGTGTAAGTATAATAGTTCAATTAGATGAATTCGACCGTTCAAAATATACTGCCGATAGAGCTAGATTAATTTTGGAATTATATTACGAAAACGGAAGCTGGGGCGTACGAAAAGTTGGCGATAAGAATTTATTCATGGTATACCGTGATGTACTTGATAATGCAGGTAATGCACGAAATCAGATCGATATTGAATTGCAAGCAGCACGAACAGTTGATGGTAAAGGACTAATAGCTAAATGGATTGTTTTAAATGATATTGATTGGGAACAAGGAACTTTCCGTTCTAGTGATTTAATTATAGCAGCAAGAGCTAAAAGCTCAAATAAATGGCAGGAATTCAGAATTACTAATGGTGATCAAATAATCCGATGTACTTGGATACCGGACTTTATTCCAAATAATTATAGTGATGTACCATTAATACGGTTAGTTTCAAAACCTGATGAAGATGATACTGCAGATAGTTTACGAGCCAAAGTATCTCTTGCAACAATCCCACAATATCTTTTGTTGACGCACTTTACCTTAAACTATTCCGATATAAAGGAAAATGATGTTGAAAGTAATGAGGTTTATGGAATATATCCTAATCCAGCATCTGATGAATTGACAATTAACTTTTATCTTGGGGAACCATCCTCGGTCAGAATCGAAATTTACGATTTGCTTGGTAATAAAATTATGAACTTATATGAAAGTACATTAGGAGTTGGATTTAGAGCTGTACCATTTAAGGTAAATCAGCTTTTGTCAGGAATGTATTTATGCACTGTGAATATAAATGGCAATATGTATACAAAAAAATTCAATGTCATTAAATAAGATTATGTTATGTCAAACAATAAATTAATTTAACCTTTGTGGTTAAAAGGAGAACTACTATGCAAAAATCAATTTTTACAATTTTATTGTTTCTCATTATAAACTGCTTTACACTCGAAGCTAGTATATACGGAGTGCTCAAGGGTAAGGTGGTTGATAATGAAGGCAATCCAGTTATAGGAGCATCAATATTAGTTGAAGGTACCAATCGTGGAACATACGTAAAGGAAAGAGATGGAAGTTTTACAATTGTAAATATTGTGGCGGGTAAATATACCATATTGGTAAGAGCCGTTGGTTTTGCTGATTACAGAGCGGAAGTATTTATATCTGCTGATCAAACTACAACGATTAATGTTAAAATGTTGCCCAAAGACATTGCATTACAAGAAATTGTTGTCCGCGATACAAGACTTGTTGACAAAACAGCTATAGGGCCAGTAAAATCAGTAAAATCGGAGGATATAACTAATATACCTGTAACAAATGTCCAAGCAGTAGTAGGCTATGAAGCTGGAGTTTTTAATGCTGCCGGAGGTTATAACATACGTGGAAGCCGAACAACAGAAACACAAATAAAAGTTGATGGTGTTGACGTTGGTAATCAATTTACAGGTGGATTTGGTATAGGTGGCTTAGCATATACACCAACGATCTCTCGCTTAGCTGTAGAGGAAATGCAAGTAATAGTAGGAAATTTTTCAGCTGAATATGGCAATGCTCTCGGTGGAATAGTTAATACTATTGCCAAAACTGGTCGAACTGATAGATATGAAGGATTCTTCTCCTGGCAAACAGATGTTGAACCTCTTTATGGTTCCCAATCCAAAGGCATACAGGTTATTAGAGAAGGAGACAGGGGCAAAGTAATTGAAGGTGGACCTGGTAAGAAAGCTCTAAGTACACAGGAAAATTTATTTGAATTCGGATTTGGTGGACCACTTCCATTACTGGACAGAAGCACATTTTTCATATCAACAAAATACCAATTCGAAAAATACCGCGGTGCCAGTTATGAAATATATGATCCACTTGGTAATAATTTAAGTAGAATGCCGCATAATGGGACTTGGGTAAGAAATATCACTGGTCGTATGAGATTTGGCATATCAAGTGATATAAGTTTGATTCTTGGTGGTTCTTATGGAGTAACAAGTTATGAGACATCTGCATTGGGCTGGCTTTATGCAAATGATGAAGGTATTTTCTATGATACAAGTGCAACAGGTGAAATAACAACTCGCTATAATGGCATTCCAGAAAGAATGGCAAAACAAAACGTAGGCAATCAGTTTGTAACGAATATAATGGCTAGAATTAATCATACACTAAGCTCGAGCAGTTTTTATGAGTTTACAGTATCATTTAATACAAATAGTGATGAAATCGCCCGAAGAACAAGTTATGGTGCACCAAATTTCTTCACCGGATTTGATCTACTTATTCCACAAGATAACTGGAGATTTACAGGTGTGAGAATCGAACCCGGTAAAGATAGAGTTGTTGATTATTATCAATCTTTATCAATGCTGCAAACAACCAAAGACGGGTATTTACCTGATAAAGATATACTTCAACCTAATCCATTTACTGGTTATATCGAAACAGGTATTAACACAACTGGAACAAATAATGCCTGGGGGTTAGCCAATACATTTGTAACCCATGGTTCAGTAGGATTTTCATTCAGAAATGGGAATTATTGGCAATTAGATGGAGCTTATACCAACGTATTTCAAACAAGTGAATTTTCTCATAATTTCAAAACAGGATTCGAATTACGTTTATACACCATGAGACTGCATTCTAATGGAAATCCAACAAGTGACGAGCCATTTTATGATGTTTATTCCGATCGATGGGGTGGAAATATCTATGCTGAAAATGAAGAAGTTTATAAAAAAACAAGTCAGCCACAAACACCTACCCGATTGGGTCTATATGTTCAGGATCAAGTTACTTATAAAGGCATAATTTTCACTCCCGGACTAAGGTTTGATTATTTCAATCCAAATTCAAAATATAGATTACCATCGCAAACATTCATACCAATAACTGCAGATACAGGATTTGCTGATGCCCCGGCAAAAGTACAATTCAGTCCAAGAATAAATGTTTCTTACCCAATAACAGAACGTTCGCTAATAAGGATTAATTATGGAATTTACTTCAAAATGCCAGATCTGCAATACTTTTATGATGGATTTTATAAGTTTAGTTTAAGAGGTAATGAATTACTAGGAGAACCAAATTTGGATGTAGAAAGAGCAAATTCATATGATATTGCGTATAGCAATCAGTTGAGTGATGATTTTGCATTTGATGTAAATGCTTATTATAAAGATATATATAACCAGCTTGGTATCCAATATGTCGCAACAACACCAACACCATATTTCCAATATACTGTAGCTGAATATGGAAATGCTAAAGGTTTGGAATTTTCATTAAGAAAACGTGCAACACCTCAAGATCATTTTGGATTCAGAGCTAATTACACTCTTTCTTCTGTTGTAGGTACGTCAACGGCTTCTGGTAGTAATTATAATCCACCGACAGATCCTTTCACTGGTGACCTGGTGCTACCATTAGTACCATATCCTCTTGGCTATGACAGGACTCATACCGCAACACTTATTCTCGACTTTATTTGGGGCGACAACCAAGGTCCTTCAATTGGAGGTGTAAAATTTTTACAAAATACATTTATTAATTTAACGGGTACCTTTAGTACTGGAACCCCATATACAAGATTTGAACCAGGCGGAAAAGCAATTAGCGAAATAAATGCTGAACGAAATCCTTCACGCTGGAATATAAATGCAAAAATTACGAAACGATTCTTAATGAAAGATATATTTGGTGAAGCAGCAGGAAGGTCAGCAATTGATTTATTTGTGGATATATTAAATTTAACGAATCGATTTGCTCCTTTATCTGTATATAATACTTCAGGCGATCCTGACGATAATAACATCAGCTTAAATCGCAGACCAGGAGATTTTGGAAGTATTCCATTTTATCGAGAAGCAAATTATGGCATTGCGGAAACTTATAACGTTACCCAGTATGACTCATTCGGAAATAGACTGTATAATGAATTATCAGATCACGACCGTAACGGTGTAGTTACTCAATATGAAAAATATGAAAGCTATATGCGATATATAGAGACGCTACTTTCATTCAGAGGTCTTTACAGCTTCCCCAGACAAGTTAGGTTCGGTATATTAATTAATTTTTAATCTAAAGGACAACAATTATTGTGAGGTTAATATGATAAATTCAATGCAAAGAACTATAATTTATTCCTTATTTCTATTGCTAATTTTTTCTGTAAATCTATTATATGGAAGAATTAAAGAACCAAGTGGCAAAGATGAAGGATCTGATGAAATATTAAGAAAGCCAACTAAGGTTTATGATTTGCAGAAAAATACAGTTAGTAACATTGAATTCTATACAACAAACTATGGAATATTTGGTTTGAATGTAGAACGTAGCGAAGGTGGAGGTTACTGGCCTCGTGGCAGTCAAAATCAATATATATTTGGTGGTGGTTTTTGGTTTGGTGCAATTAAAAATCGCCCTGATACAAATATCGAAAAGAAATACGTTGTGTTATCCTATAATCCCAATAGCGGACGTTCCTGGTTTGTACCTGGTAGGATTGAAGATGGCTGGAATCTTGTAGATGATGATGTCTATAAATACCGTACTTACTTCTCAACTGATATGATTGTTTCCGATGGTACTCCTATTGACAAAGCGGACGGACCCAATTGGCCAATATGGGATACAAGCGATGATCCAAAAGATACTTTGAAAAAAAACAGATATTTCGGATATTATGTCCAAGACGTAAATGATAGAAACTTAACTAAATATCCAAAAGGACCGGCATTTATCTCTGGCGAAGATATATTTGCTACTTATAAAGATACTGACTTAAATGCAATTGAAGGAGGACGCAGTCGCCGGGCTGCAGAGGGATATCCACTTCAATTACAGGTTGAACAAATGATTTATTCCTGGGGATTTGGCGATTACAAAGATTTTATCTTCATTAAATATGATATCATAAATTACTCCAATGATACTTTGAAAAATTGCTGGCTTGCTACCGTGATGGATATCGATATAGCAAGAAGGGGTAATTTGCAACTTGGGGCACGCAATGACCGTGTAAGATTTTATGAAGAAGATCCATCTTTGAATCTTGCTTTCCAATGGACAAACCCAGACCAGGGCGAAGCCGGTCGTGGCTTCGGGTATCTTGGTTTTGTTTTTCTTGAAAGTCCAGCTGTTTATAAATTTTATGATACAGTGATAGTAACTGACAATCAAGGTAATCCTATAGATACAATATATCAAGAAGTAATCAAGCCTGAAACTAATTTCCTAAGAAAAGATAGTAGCTTCTATTCACATAGCTCGCAACTCGGACTTGTAACATTCAGGAACTGGCCAATTGAAATTGATCCACAGGGTGATGAGGAGCGTTATGACTTTATGGCATTGGGTCAAAGAGAAGGAGATACAGGTCCAGGTGATAAAAGATTTTTAATGGCTACTGGTCCATTCAATATGCGGCCAAAAGACACTGCCAGAACAGTTGTCGGCGTTATACTTGCTAATACAGCCTTGGGTGGTGATGCAACCGGTACGAGCGAGGATGTTGCATTATTGATTGCCAGAACAAATTTTGCACAAAAGGTATATGATAATAATTTCCAAGCACCAGCACCGCCCATCAGAGCAATTATTGTTAATCCTGACGATAGAAATAGAAAGCCTGCATTGCAACCATTCAAGCCATTGAATAATGCAATAATGATTGCTTGGGATTCGACATCAGAAATTTCTACTGATATTAATGAACGCGGACTTGACTTTATGGGTTACAAACTTTATCGTGCAAGACGTTCAAACCTGGATACTTTTAATATTGATAACATAACTCCGGGCTCTAATTATACAAAAGGTGCAGGACCTTTCGGCTGGAGACAACTGGCTCAATGGCAAATCCCCGTACCATTTGAAAAATCCGTTTATACAGCTGGATATAGAGATAATGAGGTAAAAGATTTGTTTATTGATTCATTGAAGATTGTGGGCTTAGTGCCTGATCCGAGTAATTGGATAACTGGATTGGATGAATTTGCAATAAAAGTTATGGCTGTTGGGCGAGGTGTTGTTATTCTACCTGATTCACTAGCACAGAATTATAATTTCAATACTACACCAAATCCAAGATTAAAAGATGCTGTTGTTTCACCCGTAATTATGTTGATTGATACTGGATTGATAGCTGAACCATGGGGTAAGTATTATGCTGAATTAGCAAAAGATCTTGAATTTCCTATCAAAACCTATCCAAATCCACCAAAGCATTATTTATTTGATAGCGTCCTAATAGGAACAATATATTTAAACCGTGCCAATCTCGATTACAATCCTTTATTCTATCAACGAAAAACCGTAAGGGTTGTTAAAGATTATGTTAACCAGCTTCCTACAAATGGAATTTTTGCAAGAGATGTTGTCAATCCTAATGATTCCACAAAGTTCATTAAAGTTATTGATTCGGTTTATAAAATAGATAGTTATCGCTCAATAACAGTAAATAATGCCACTTCATATTATATGGATGTATTATATCCGAGACATCGTGACAGCATTTTAACTGATAGAGCACACATTGCTGAATGTCTCGATTCGCTATATATGTTCATCAAGAAAGGTTACATAGCAAAATATGATTTGCCTGATTTTTCTGGTTCTGATAGAGCTAAAAATGATGTTATTTTACCCTATTTCAAACGAGTTGCAAATAACAGAACATACCTTGATATAGGTGATGTAGATATGGATGCCGTTGTCAAATACGATCCTGACCCCAAGAAGACAGAAAAAATTATCAATAATGTTGACTACTATTATATGCTTTTATCCTATGATGAAGGGGACTTTTTACAACCCACAGGTTCTAAGGTAAATGATGCATCGGAAGGAACTACAAATTTTGCTAAAACTTATGCATTAGCATCTCCGGTGCAAAAAGAACCAACATTCGAAATCACTTACATTGACACCAATTTAATTGGTGGTTTGTATAATTTCAGATTATTTGGTATCAATAACGACAGAGTCCGTGAGCTTTTTGCCGGTCATGAATTTGAATTGGAATTCAAACCTTCATGGAATTTATCCCGTTTGACAATCAATTTCGATTCGACCCAATACAGAAAAGAAATGAATATAAGTTTATACCGCAGACTAGTTACCCTCAAAGATATAACAAGCAATGAAGATTTATTTGCCGCTTATACCTATTTTGAAGTAGAGCCCTGCAATATTTATTACCGCGGTGGATTTACCGAGAATGCTGCTTCTTATGTATTGTACGATATACCACTATTTGACCCAGTTAAAAAAGAGTATATTACTTTTGGAACACCTTATGATAAAGGTAAAGCACAACGTACCGGAACAATCACTACAGGTAATTTTACAACACCCGGATTCTGTTATAGTTATGGCTTTGACCGAAAAGCTTATGGTACATTAGGATTCAGCTTTGATTATTCAATGCTTCAATTTGGAGGACGTTACAGACCGGATTCAACAAGTGGCAAGATTAAAGGTGATGCTGTAACGCCTGTCACATTTATTGATGATCCAAGCGAAGTGCCATTTAATGTTTACACAACTATGATAGTAGATACTCAAAGAATACGCCAAAGCTATAATAGTTTTAATTTCTTACCGATATACGGTAGCTTCAACAATGGTCCAGCTCATTACCTTGTTGAATTTGAATATGGTGGTACTGAAACAATGGAACTGAAATGGGGACAAAATTATGAATTTAAGAATACATTTAATGTTCCGTATTTGATACCTAAAGTAAGAAATATTATTAGCTACAAACGTCCAAAAGAAGATAATCCGTTTGATTCTATTGAGGTAAGTTATCCTGGACCCGTCGAGCATTTGGAACTACCGTTAATGAAAGATGGCGAAGCACTTTATCCAAATCCAAAAGCCTTAAAGAAAGAAAGCAATAAATTCATAAATAAGTTTAATTTAGCTGCCCACGGTTACATAAATTCAAGGAAAAATAACCGAGTTGCCTGGATAAGAAGACAAGCAGCAAAACCCGCCTCGATGACAGAAGATGATATACGATTCCCATCAATTGGAACTCAGGGAAGATATTATCTTTCGACGCTCTCAGTTGATGGTAAAGATACACTTGATTTTACGCATGTTCTCTGGGCTTCAGGAGTTCAATTTGTATTTGATTATGCTAATAAGGCTCGCCGCAAAGGTATAAATGCCGAATGGGGAATCGGTGGATTTGCTGTGCCTGAAAGTGAATATGATTATGGTCCAGATTTCAAGCCTGGTGACCAGGTTTTGTTGAAAACATTTGGTGGTACTCTTGGACTACCTTTGCCAGGTGCAAAAGTACGCTTTAAGATACCAGAAACTAAAGTTACTGAACAAGAAATAACCAACGAAATGATGGATAAGATTACAGTCGTACCCAATCCTTATTATATAACTCACCAAGGACAAAAATCTCCTTATGATACGAGAAAGATATTCTTTACAAGATTACCTAAACGCTGTACAATATCTATTTATACTCTTACAGGTGACTTAATACGTGAGATCGAGCATAACGAGTTCACATCTCCAGCTCCAGATAAAGTTGGTGTCGATGTTTGGGACCTGTTGTCCTCAAATAATCAGCGAGTGCAAAGCCAGATGATGATTGCCATTATTCGCACCCCGAATGGTGCTGAAACAGTTAAAAAGTTCACTGTAGTAGTTGGTAGTGCTCGATTAATTCAAGATTAATTAAAGAAATTATTTTATGGAGAGATATATGAAGAAAACATTTATTCTGCTAATATCAGTATTATCGCTAATTGTCTATAATGCTTACTCAGTTGACGATATAACAAAAGCGGTAACTAAAGGTGAATTCAAAAAAGTAGGTGCTGCTGGCGGTCAGTTCTTAAAAATAGGTATTGGAGCCCGTGCAGAAGGTATGGCTGGAGCCTATGGTTCTTTGGCAAATGATTTAACTGCAATTCATTGGAATCCTGCAGGCATAGCCGATTTACAAAATATGTCGGGATATTTTTCCTATACACAATGGGTTGCAGGATTGAGTCATAATTTTGCAGCGATTTCATTACCTGTTGGAGAAAATTTCACTGCTGCAGCTGGTCTTATTTCGTTTGTGAGCGATAAAATACCTGTAACAACTTTAGATTTTCCTGATGGTACTGGGAATACATATCGTTATAGCGATGTAGCCGTGTCATTTACATTCAGTGGATATCTTACTTCACAATTCTCATTCGGTATAACAGCAAAGTATATTTCAAGTACCTTTGCTTCATTATATAGTGATGGAATTGCTTTTGATGTCGGAACAATGTATGATACAGGTATACAGGGAATTAAACTTGGATTTTCAATGCATAATCTCGGTACAGAGCAGGAATACCGAGGGGTAGATTTAAAATCAACTAAAAAATACATTGAAGAACTTTTTGCAGCACCTCAGGATATACAATACTTAGCAAGTCCTTTTGCTTTACCACTTGTTTTCCGGGCTGGTATTACTAGTAATGTTATTGATATACAGGATCATAAATTAATTGCTGCATTAGATTTTATTACAACTTCTGATGTAGCTGAGCAATTTGCAATTGGTGCTGAATACACTTGGATGAATTTTGCGTCAGTCAGGGCTGGTTATAGATTTGGTTCTGATATGTTCGGATTTTCAGCTGGGGTCGGTTTAAAATATTTGACCAGCGGTTTCAGCGGGCAAATTGATTATTCAATCAACCCAACTTTCGAACTTGGGCTTGTTAATAGAATTTCAATTGCTTTGAATTTAGGTGATTGATTTGTTATTGTGAAGATTTTTGTTTAATTTATTGCCGTTGACTTAAAAATCAACGGCAATTTTAATCTTATCTAAATACAATATGAAGATTGCTTTTACCATATTGTTATTCTTATTGATTTATCAATCTTCGATCATCGGTGGCATTGACGTTTCAATTGATGGAGCTGTATTCAGATATGACGATGACCAGCTATTGTGGGAATTCTATTATTCTTATAAAGATAGCGATGTCAGTTATATCAAATCAGGTAACAAATACGAAAGTAAATTAAAATTTGAAATAACATTTTATTCACTTAAACCTGATAAATTTACAGAAAGTTGGACTGTAATCAATCAGATTGATAACTTACCCGAAAGTGGACCAACGCAAACATTTATCGGTCAAAGAAATTTTATATTAAATCCAGGTATTTATGAAATCGAATTTAGAGTCATTGACTTAAATGATACAAGTAAAACATACAATACATCTTTTAGTTTACTAGCAAAGCAAATTCCAAAAAATTCGATATCATTGAGTGATATTCAGCTTGCTAGAGTGATCGAATCTGAGAGCCGTAAATCAGCAGATTGGATGGAAATTTTCAACAAAAATTCGTTATATGTTGTACCAAATCCGACTTTAGAATATTACGACCATTCACCGAATGTAAAATCTTATGTCGAAGTTTATAACGCTAAATCGCTTGCTCCACAAGGTTATAATATATACTACAGTGTCTATAATTCACAAAGAAAGAACATTTTCACTAGTCCGGGTACTAGTATACCAATAAGCGATGGCATGGTAGAGGTTGTCGAACTTCCAATAGAACTGTTACCAACCGGAAAATATTTTTTAGAAATTAAAATTTCATACCCAATGGATAACCCTGTTGACAGTGTTTTGGCAGTCAAGCCCTTTTATTTCATCAATTTACAAAAACCACCGGAAGCAATAACAACATTTATCGAAAGTGAAACTTACGAAAATAGTGAATTTGCAACTATGAATAATGAAGAAGTTAAACGTGAATACGAAATGATTCGTTACATAGCAAATCCCGAAGAAACTGAAAGATATGAAAAATTAACCGAACTCGAAGCAAAACGCCGATTTCTCTATGCTTTTTGGAAAATCAGAGACCCTAATCCGGAAACACCTGTAAATGAAAAATTAATTGATTACCGTAATGCAATTGATTACGCAAACAAACACTTTTCTTACGGTAAATTCAAAGATGGTTGGAGAACTGATAGGGGTAGAGTGTTGTTGACATACGGATTTCCAACTTATGTGAACAGAAATCAGGTTAATGAAATGGAGAAAGCTTATGAAATATGGATCTATGACAATCTTCAGGGTGGAATAAATTTTTATTTTGTAGATATTTTGGGGACAAATAATTTTATCCTTGTGCATTCAACAGCTTATGGTGAAATATTCAATAAAAATTGGTATAATGAATATGTACCTATTGGTTTTAAACAAAATCCATCTAATCCCCGCTGAATATGCTCGAAAGGTTATTCTATAGTTTTACTACCTTTATACTTTTAGTAATTGGATTGATCTCAAAATCCTTGAATTTACGGCAAAGAGGTTCATTAGGCATTTTGGTTGGCGATATCTTGCGAATAATTAGTCCATCTCGACAAAAAATAACATTTGAAAATATTTCAAATGCTTTTCCCGATAAATCTAAAGAATGGGTAAAGAAAATTGTCATAGACTCTTATCGCAATTTGGGAATAACTCTTGTAGAATTATTGGTTTTGGAGAAAATATATAAAGATGGCATAACTAAATATATTCAATATGAGAATATAGAATTAATTGATGAATTATACAGCAGAGGGAATGGCTTGATTTTGCTGTCGGGGCATTTTGGAAATTGGGAATTGCTAGCTTTTTCTGCTGGATTATTATCAAAAGCTGAAATTACCATAATTGTTAAACCACAAAAAAATTATATTGCAGACAGATATTTAAATAAACTCCGAGTAATGGGAGGAAATTCAATAATTTCAATGTATAATTCAGCAAGAAATATTATAAAAATATTAAGAGATGGCAAAGCATTAGCTTTACTTGCTGACCAATCTGCTACTGAAGATAAAGACATTTATGTTGATTTTTTTGGTAAACCAGCAGCAACCTATGAGACCCCCGCTGCCTTAGCACTTAAATTTAAATCTCCTATAATTATGGGCTTTGCTGTCAGACAAAAGGATTTTACATATCGGGTTAAGCTCGAAGAGTTGAAATTTGATGATTTAAATGATGATCCGAATGGAAGAATAGAATTGACAAGAAGACACGTAGCTAAACTTGAACAAGCTATTAGAGATAACCCCGGTTTGTGGACCTGGCAACATCGTAGGTGGAAACATACTTTACCCCAAAATAATGAAAAAAATTAAACTTGCGGACTTGAATAAAATCCTTGTAATTCAAACAGCTTTTCTCGGCGATACTGCCTTGACAATCCCATTATTCAAAGAAATAAAAAATATAAATTCTAATATAAAAATCTCATTGATTACTTCTCCAAGAGGATATGGTGCTGTAAAAGATTCAATATATATAGATGAAATTATAGTATTTGATAAATATCATGAAAATAAAGGAATTAATGGGATTAAAAAAATAGTCAAATTAATTAATCAATATAAACCTGATGCTATTGTTTCACCTCATCGTTCATTGAGAACATCTCTGATTGTCGCTTTAAGTAAAGTTAAATTTAAAATTGGCTATTCAAATTCTGCACTTAATTTTGTATATAATTACAAAGTACACTATTTTCAAAATTTACACGAAATTGATAGAATCCTTTATTTGCTTAGTGTGTTCGAAGGATACGATTTTAGAGCTGCGTATGTGCCTTTAGCATCTGAATTCAAATTTATTAATTCTGATCTAATATTTATTGAAAGATTTATAAATCAACATAAATTAACTGAGCAGAAACAATTAATTTTAATAGCTCCTGGGTCAGTCTGGAAAACTAAAATGTATCCACCAGATAATTATATTGAATTGATAAAAAAGTTTGAGCTTCCATCTTTCAGATGTATAATAATTGGTTCAAAAGATGAGTATCAATTATGCGAGCAAATCGCAAGTGCCACAAATAGTATAAACGCAGCCGGGCAATTAAACTTACCACAGCTTTTAATTTTGATGAGCAAAAGCTCACTTGTGATAACAAATGATAGTGCTCCTACTCATTTAGCCGGTCTTGTTAATTGTCCTGTGCTGACTATTTATGGACCGACAGACCCAATTTTTGGATTTTATCCAAGGAATAATAATGGATATTACGTTAAACTCGAGGGGTTGAAATGCCAGCCCTGCCGAATACACGGCAGTAATAAATGCCCTATCGGAACTCATAAATGTATGAAAGAACTTAGTCCCGAAATAATTTTACAGAAGGTAAAATTTATACTTAAAAATCATACAAAATTTGAAAAGGAAAACGAAATTAACCCTCAGACAAACGAATAATTTCTTGAAATTCATCTTTTAATAATGGCATAACAGACAAACGACTCTGCTTAAAAAGCAACATATTTTTCAATGTCGCATTATCCTTCATTTCTTTGATCGTAACGTGTTTTGGTAATTTTTTTGGTTCTCCGACTTCAACAGCAAGCCAATTAGGTTCATCGGAAGTAGGGTCTGGAAATGATTCCTTCAAAAGTGTAACAGTTCCTACGACAGCCTTTTCTTTACCGCTATGATAAAACAAGAGTTTATCACCTTTTTTCATTTGCGCAAGATAGTTGCGGGCTTGGTAATTTCGTACCCCATCCCAAATAGTGCTTTTTTCCATTAACATTTGCTCAAATGAATACGTATCAGGATCACTTTTAATAAGCCAAAAATTCATAGTTACTTATTTTAATGATTCGTACATGATTCTTTCAATTTTTACGATATTATTTGGATTATGTTTTAATTCATTAGAAATACTATCGGTGATGAGAGCAATCGGTTGAAGAAGTTTTGTCAAATATATTGTCGGAATAGAATTTACATTAAGGTAAATAGATTCGGCGAAAGGAGATTTTGGGGAACTCATTGAGTATACAATCATACAACTATCGCTAATTCCTGCTTTGTGAAGTACTTTCACTAAGTATGGGAAATATTCCTGAGATAAATCACAAGCACAAGATGGTTTAACAAAAAAATAAACTCTGTGATATTCTTCATTGAAAAGAATTTTTATTGAATCAACATATTTTTGGTCTGGTTGGTAACGTTGGTACTCAAAATCGAACCATAAATAACCCGAATGCATTCTGACTTGTGATATTGTCAGTCTTTGAGCATCATAAATTGTAGTTGTTGATTCATTGCAGGAATAAAGCAAAGAGATAGAGAACCATATTAAAATAATATTCTTCATTTTTATTTTCATAGCATTAAAATCAAGTTTATTATTAGTACAAATTTAAATAATTAATAGTTCTGTTTTATCTGAAATTTTCAATAATTTTGTTTGTTATATTAACAGGATATTTTTCTAATAGTTACATTTTATGATTAAATACATTTTAACAATCATAGCTATTATCGGAATATTTTCTTGTCAAAATACAAGTCATCCTGTTTCAGATGAAGACAATGGAGTTGTGCTACCTCTTGGATTTCCGCCACTACCAATAAATCTAGATAATCCTTTGACAAAGGTTTCAATTGAATTAGGCCGTAAATTATTTTATGATACAATACTTTCAAATGGGGGGATATCCTGTGCTAGTTGTCATAAACAAAGGTTCGCTTTTAGCGATGGTGGCAACCATGTAAGTTTTGGATTTCAAGGACGTTCAACAACTAGAAATGCTTTATCTATTGTAAATGTTGCATATTATGAGAATTACAATTGGGATGGTAAATTCCACGGTAGTAATGCGATTGAAGAAATTGTCAAAACAGTTGTGCATTTACCTTTTGAATTTAATTGCGATTCGAATACAGTAAACGAAAGATTGAGAAAACATCCAGAATATCCTAAATTGATAAAAAATGCTTATGGCGAATCAGCCGAACCTAATTTAAAATATGCTGCTAAAGCTATCGCTAATTTTGTCCGTTCTATTATATCAGGTAATTCGAGATATGATAAATTTGTAAAAGGTGATACCGCCGCTCTTAATGAAAGCGAGAAGAGAGGGTTAAGACTATTTTTTAGTGATCGGACAAAATGCTCAGAATGTCATTCGGGACATTTATTTACAGATAACAAATTTCATAGTACCGGTATAACAACCCATTATTTTGATAGGGGGAGGTTTCTTGTTACAGATGAAAATGAAGACAGAGGGAAATTCCGTACACCAACCCTACGAAATATAGCTTTGACAGCTCCTTACATGCATAATGGGGAAATACTTACACTTGAAGAAATTATGCAACATTACAACAATGGGGGTAAAATTTTCATCAATAAAGATAAAAGAATGAAACCTCTCGGATTATCTCAGGAGGAGATTAAAGATTTAATAAATTTTTTACACGCATTAACTGATGAAGATTTAATAAAAAATCCAAAGTATAGCAAGCCATTATAAATGTTTTAATATAAGTATAAAATAAAATGAAAAACTCTTTTTTGCTCGTACTTATCTTGTTAATGATATTTATAATATCTTGTAGTGAGACGAATTCTCCACACAAAACTGAAGAGCCTTTTCTTGTTATACCGGAGCATTTCCCTGAATTACCAATCCCGGCTGACAATCCAATAACGAGAGAAAAAGTTGAATTAGGGCGAATGCTATTTTACGAAAAGTTATTATCTAACGATAAGACAATACCATCCTGTTCTCATTGTATGAAACAGGAGCATGCTTTTAGCGATAATACACCAGTTAGCCTTGGTAACAAGAATTTGCCAGAAAGCAGGAACACTATGAGTTTAGCAAATGTTGCCTATCGTGAAAAATTGTTTTGGGATGGTCGTGGCAAAGCAATCGAAGCACCTGCATATAGAAGCATGTTTTTACCTAGAATACTTGGAGCTGATACAAATGAGATTGTCAAAAGACTTGAGTCACATCCTACATATCCACTATTATTCAAGAAGGCATTCGGAACCAACGCTAAACCGAGTGCATACTTAATTTCAAAAGCAATTGCCTGCTTTGTTAGAACGCTGATTTCTGGGAATTCGCGTTACGATAAATATCTTCGTGGGGATAGTAATGCGCTGAACATATCTGAAAAAAGAGGGATGCAATTATTTTTCAGCGAGCGTACAAATTGCTCAAAATGTCATTCAGGATTATTTTTTACAGATTTGGACTTTCATAATACAGGTATTACAACCCACTATTTCGACAGGGGTCGGTATTTAATAACAGGAGAAAATAAAGATAGAGGCAAATTCATCACACCTACTTTACGAAACATTGAAGTTACGGCACCTTATATGCATGATGGCTCTTTTCCAACATTGGAAAAAGTGATTGAACATTATAATCAGGGTGGGAAGCCATTTATTAATAAAGATACCTTAATTAAACCCTTGGGACTAACATCGGAGGAGATTAAGGATCTAATAGCTTTTTTAAAATCATTAACGGATTGGGAATTTATACATAATAAAAAATTTTCCAATCCTCTATCAAATAATTAATGAATATAAGTGTTATATTTATATATAAGTGTTGTTAAAATATAATGAACTCTGATAGAAGAAAATTTCTTGCTCAAATGTTTACAGTAGCTGTTCTTACTGCAAACTGTCCCCATCAACTTTTAGGTAAGATAACTCCCGTATTGTTTAAAAATAATGATCTTATTCTTGGCAGATATTACGTGAGTCTTAATGATTATCCAATTTTGCGTCAGATGTGGGGGTCTGTTCGCATCCAAATTCCTCCAACAATGACTTATGGACCATTTGCTCCGATAATTGTTACTCGTATTGATGAATGGGAATATGGAATCGAGTATTCATGTATATATACTTTATGCCCTCATGAAGGTCAATTAGTATATGATTTTGAACCTGAATTTCGACAATTTAAATGCTCAGGTCACGGAACTATTTTCGATGCTGATGGTACTTATATGGCCGGTCCAGCTGCACAAGATTTAACAACCTACAAAGTTTATCGAGAGGGTGAAGATTTACTTTATATGGATATACCTGCTGTTAAAACTGATGTGATTGATTCACAAAATCATTTAGTTTATATTAATTCTGCTAATCCAAATCCTTGTTACGACAAAGTTTCTTTTGAATATGGTATCGAAATTGATTCGTTTATTACTTTTAAGGTTGCCGATATTAAAGGTAATGAACATAAATTAATATCAAATGAATTTAGACCTGCTGGGCATTACAAAATAGAATTTGATGTTAGTTTTTTGCAATCAGGTATTTATTTTTTAATCCTCGAATCAAGCAAAATTGCACCTGTTATCAGAAAATTTGCTATAGCGAAGTGAGCTTTTATGGATAAAATTAATAGAAGAGATTTCATTAGATCAAATTTCCAGATATTTGGCATTTCAGCTATTGCAAGTTCAATACCTTTGCTCTTTTCCTGCGAAATGCATACCGAGTTAGTTCAACCTACTTTAGGAATAAGAATTGATATTGATTTGAATCAAGAAGAAGAAATTTCAAAGTTAAAAATTGGTTGGGGAATATTAAAGAGATACCCCAAAGTTAATAATGGAATTCCAATAATCATAGTCAGGATTGGTGCTGAACACTATACCTGTTTTTCTTCATTATGCACACACGATAGTTGTTTCGGTAAAAATTTGTTTGTTCAACCACGCCGATCCATAATAGCATGTGAATGTCACGGAAGTGAATTCGATGCAGCTAATCATGGTAAAGTCCTAAAAGGGCCTGCTGAGAAACCTTTGAAAGAGTTTCCTGTTGAATTTGATCCTGAAACAAAAATACTATCAATATTTTTTTAGTTTATTCAAATATAACTTTTAATGTGCTGATATAATTACCTTCAATCATTTGGCAAAGATAAACACCGGAACTTATGTCGGGTAAATTAAGAAGAAATTCAATGTTTTGATTTGTATTATTGATAGATTGCTCGCTTATTACTCTACCTAAAATATCAACAATTCTAAAATGCAAAGGAAGTAATTTATCTGGTTCGTTCCTGGAATATTTTATAATATATTCATTTGAATTTGAATGCCAGACAAATAGTAAATTTTCTGAATCATTTTTATATTCTATTACGGGACTTGGTTCTTCGAGGACAAATAATCCAGCTTCGGATGCCATATATAATTTTTCCTTACCTGGGATTCCCCAATATCGTAGTGACCACATGTTTGCTGTAGCACCAAAACCGTATAATTTGATTGTCCATGTGTTGCCTATGTCGGTTGTGTGATATGCCATTTTGAAGTCACCTATGAGAATTCCGGTGGTGCTGTTACAAAAAGTGATATCGTTAAGGTCATATTTCAATGGTTTATATATTTGATCGAAACTTTTTCCACCGTCTGTAGTTTTCAAAAGTAAGCCATTATTTCCACAGATAAAGCCAGTATTTTCGTCTATAAAATATAATGAATTGAGCGCGATATTTATATTTGTATTAATTATTTGCCATTGATTACCCCCGTTGGTAGTTTTCATAAATGTTCCCATATCGCCAGAAATGAAACCAATATTTTCGTTTATGAAAAATACTTTTTTCAAATCTGCTGTTGTAGGCGATGAAATGGCGAGCCAAGTATCACCCAAATCTGTCGATTTTATTATTGTTCCAGCATCTCCAACAGCGATTACAGTGTTGGGATCTATTATTTTTACTGAACGGAGGTTTTGATAAGTGCCTGATTGAATTGGAGTCCAATCTGTACCTTCATTAATTGATACGATAATTGTACCATTAGCTCCAACAGCGATTCCTTTTGCTGAATCAAGGAATGTCATGTTGTAAATAGTATTAGTGGTATTACTATTGCAATTTCTCCAAATCATACCGGAATTTGTTGTCTTTTTGATAAATCCATTAGATCCAGCTATGAATCCAGTTGAAAGTGAGTAAAAATGAGCTGTATATATATCATCATAAATTTCATAAGAGAAATTACGCCAAATATTTCCACTATCAACACTTCTCCATAATACACCATCTTTACCACCTATAAATCCAAGTTTCGGGCTGAAGAAGTGAGCAAAATATATGTCGCTATCGGAACGGTAATTTTTATTCCACCACTCAATATTTTCATCATAAGAATACCATGTTTTGCCACCATCTTGTGAACGTCGGACAATACCAGCTCCGGGAACTCGTTCATTTTCGAGAACATAAAAGTCCTCTGTATAGCCACCTATAAAGACTTCATCATCGCCATTATACTCCCTAACTGCAACAGCCCACATACTTGTATCTTTAAAAGCTTGTAAAAACCATGTATAACCGCCATCAGTGGTTTTGTATAGACCGCCATTTGGTAAATTATTAAAGAATAGATAAGTAATTACAGCATATCCTGTTAATGGATCTCTTGGACTAAATACCATTCGAGTTATTTCGCAATCTGTTTGCTCTAATTGAGGCTCTACTAAATATTGGATAAACTTCCAGGTAAATCCACTGTCGTGAGACATAAATACTTCGCCGCCTGTACCATTGGCAAAAAGAATATTTGTCGAATCTTCTCGCATACCCATCGAACCAATTGTCAAAGGTATAAGTGTATCTTTGGGGTTACCATTTTCATCCAGAATTTTGATCCATTTCATTACAGTTGATATAGAATCCCAGGAAGCACCTCTGTTAGTGCTTCTGAATATATCGCCAGTCATAAAATCGCCGAGATACATAATGTCTGGATTATGTGGGTCATACATCATAGCTTTTCCATTGAGTGCAACTGGTCGAGTGCGAGTTAAAACTGAATTCCAAGTTTCACCCATATCAGTAGAACGCTGTATTTCACCAAAAAGAAGACCACCAACAATTATTACATTTGTATCAATCGGGTGTACAATTACATTATTAAGAATAGCAGCCCCTCCACGATAGATAATTTCGAAGGTATCCCATGTTCTACCAGCATCCCAGGAGCGATATATTACCCTACCAATTCCGCCAGCGTAAAGCGTATTATAATTTTGAGGGTTTGCAGCTATATCGAATGCGTCTGCATCAATTAATCTTTTCCACTTATACGGTTGCCCTATCATTATTCCTGTTATTATTATGGCCATTAAACAAACAAGGATGTAAATTTTTTTCATATTTTCCCTTTTTATTAAGCAAACTAGAATTTACTTCATTTTATAAACAAAAAAACAATTGTAAAATTACAGTTTTTTCTTGAATGAGTAATTTTTAGGGCAGTATAAATTCATCTTCACTTTCAAATTCATCTAAATCATTAATTTTATTCTCTAAGCTTAAAGTTTGTTCACGCTGCAATAAGTTTACAATATTTTTAAATTTTATTAAATTATCAAAGTTAACATTTTTGTCAGTTGTGATTATTTTTTTCTGCAATTTAATGGTTCTTTTAAAAGGAGGTTCGACTTTTGGAATTAAAGGTTCGCCTTTTTTCAAATTCTCAAAAATCATTTTCTCGACTAAGGTTTGATATTTTTCTAATGTGGATTCTAATATTTGCTGGATTTTTATAATTAGTTCTAAAGGTTCAATAACAGTAACTGCACCATTCCAGCTTAATATCCAGGCAATAAAATCAGGAACGATAGGTACTTTCATTTTGAGTATGAGATTATTATTCTCATCAATTATTTCTTTTTGGGTTGGATGCCATTTTCTATTTACAAAATATTTTTTGTAATTTTTGTCAATTTTAAGTTTAACATTCTTGGGATTACCAGAATAGACACCGAATCTTTGTTTTAAAAATTCTTTAAAGTTGAATTCAGGTAATTTGTAATATTTTGAGCATTCTTCAATATTTTCTATTCCATGCAATGCTAAAGCAACAGTGTTTTCATATTTTGGAATATAAGTCGCAATGTATAGATAGCCTTGATAAGCAAATATCTTATAGAAAAATGCATCATAAGTCTTAACTGTGTTATGACGTAGATTTCTGTATGTTACAGTTGCCCACTTTTTTTGTGTTATAAAATTAATCAAGCGTCTCAATTGGTAATCGAAATAAGTATAGTCATATTGTCCATTATTTTGATCCCAATAAATAATTTCTGGGGAATATACTTCACCGGGAGCGATTTCTTCAATTTTTTTGGAAAGCTTTTTTATATCGTCCTCAATCATTGTACCGGTAAATGTTTTGAGATGTGCTTTAAGTATGTGGAAAGATAGCAATTCGCATGAATTGATATATGTAACATTTTTTAATAAATTCTGCTTGAGAGGAATTCTCCAAATTTTTTGTCCGCTGCTATAGTATGTTTCGATTTGTGGGACAATTTCCCTCAATAAATTCATATCTCTTTGTATAGTTCTGAGAGAAACGGGTTCTAATCTCTCCATAATGATTGATTGTAATTCTCGTGTAGTGAACTCACCACCTTTGAGTAATTCTAAAAAAATTAACAAAGACCTTTTAGCTTGAGCTGCAGTTTGTTGATAATTAGACATAATTTTTTATTTTTTGAAATGACATATTAGGTCGCACCATATTATATATTTGCAAATATAAGAAACTTTTTTCTATGAGGTATCAATATGATAAAACAAATTCAAAACTTATCGGAATTCATCATTTATGATCATCCAGTGCTATGGAATGAATTGGCGATAATGCCCTTTAAGTTGAAAAAGGAATTTTTCAAAAACTATATCGGTATATCTGATGCAGTAAAAAAGGAAAATTTCCTTTGCAAGGAACTTGATGAGTTAGCGAGAGTTTCGCAGATTAAGTGCATAAATAAAACTAGATCTAACGTGCTGATTATTGAAGGTGAGCACATAATTGGAGGTAATCAAAATAGAGTAGTTAATTTTACTACACTTATAAGAAAAAATTCAACAGTTGTTTTACCAGTTACTTGTGTTGAGGAAGGGCGTTGGAGTATTTTGAATAAAAAATTTAAGGATTCACGGAATTTTGCTTTATTTGATTTGCGTAAGAGATTGAGAAAATCTGTCAATAAATCCTATCGGACAAAAAGAAACTATGAATCTGAACAATCTTCAATATGGGATACTGTACATAAGAATATTGTCTGTCGAAAAGTTGTCTCAATGACAGGTGCAATGGAGGATATTTATTCAACGATACTCCCAAAATTAACAATTGATTTTAGCAAATTCAAGTTAAAAAAAGATGTGCAAGGTTTAATTCTATTCAATAAGGCTCAAGTTGTTAATGTTGAGTTTATGTCAAATTCAAATGTATTTTCTAATTTTTACGAAAAGTATATACGTTCACTTATTATTAGCTCTGATAAATCTAATCTTAATGTTGAAGCTGATTATGAACAATTGGCTAATAATTTTTTTGAGAAATTAAGCAAAATTGAGTTACAGCCGGTTGAACCAATTGGAATTGGTCAAAACTATGTTGGGAGTGTTGATGATATGAATATATCTTTATTAACTTATGAGAATGATTTAGTTTATCTATCAATATTGTAATAATTGTAAATTATTAAAATATTGTAAGAAGAGAATAGAGCAATTAATTTTCTTTTTTATCTACTTGATGAATATGAATATCCCGTTGTGGGAATGGAATAGTTATATTCAATTCAGCAAATTTTTTATAGATTAATTTATTTAGCTGATGAATTGTCAATCCTCTTAAAGCTGGTTCTTTTGCCCAACAGAGAAGTTCGAAATCAAGGCTCGATTCGCCAAATTGCCGAAATCTAACTCGTGGGGATGGTTCTTCAACAATGTTTTCATTTGCGATAGCCAGTTCAATTAAAGTTTTTTCAACTAAATCTATATCGCTTCCATAAGCAACACCTATTGGTATCCTTACTCTGAATTGTGGAATAGGCGCACTTTCATTTATAATTTGTGAATTAGCTATAATGGAATTGGGGATTGAGATCAAAACGTCATCGCGTGTTTTGATTCTTGTGGAACGTACTCCGATTTCGACTACTTCGCCACGTTGACCTTTATCGAGTTCGATATAATCGCCGATTTTAAACGGTTTGTCTAAAAATACACTGATGCCACCAAGAAAGTTAGCAATTGTATCTTTGGCTGCTAAAGCTATTATTATACTAGCTATGCCAGCTGATGCTATTATAGGTGCAATGTCAATTTTCCAGATGGATAAAATGATCAAAATTGATATAGCTATAATCGTTATTTTTGTGATCATTTCAATAAGTGGTAAAATATCTTTTTTTAGTCCTGCTATATCAAATATCCTGATTATTGCTTTTGCTATAAAAAGGTTGGTCAGTTTGATAGATGAAACCATCCAAACAAGAGATATTATTGTATAAAAAATATTAGATGTAATTATTTTAGCATTTGGTTCTGTAATTATATTAATTAATGAATAAAGAGTCCCCGATAATATAATAGTTATAAAAATTGGTTTATGAATGATCTTTATTATTTTATCATCGAAATCAGTTTTTGTTTTCTTGGTAATTTTGGTAACAACTTTTCTGATCAGGAAGTCGATTATAATTGCAATTATGATAAATGTTAGAATTACAATTAATGCGTTAATGATGGGTGAACTTGTTATTTTAAGTGATGCAATTATTTCATTCATTATTTATCTCCAATATTTTTTTTTGAGCTAATGAAATAATTAAATTTGTTTGTTCCTGGATAGTCAAATTTGTAGTATCAATTTCAATGGCGTCATCAGCCTTTTTTAATGGACTGATTTCTCGTGTACTGTCATAAATATCGCGCTCAATAATTTGTTTTTTGATTTGGTCGTAGGTTAAATTGACGCCTTTTTGTAGGAGTTCGAGTTGTCGTCTTTTAGCTCTTGTTTCAATGGAGGCTATAAGAAAAATTTTCAATTGAGCATTAGGAAAGACAACTGTTCCAATGTCTCGACCATCCATAACTACGCCACCATTTTTTCCCATCATTTGTTGTTGGCTGACCATTTTGTTTCTAACGCAATGAATTGCACTAACCGGGCTTACAAGATTTGTTACTTCATTAGTTCTAATTGCTTCAGTGACATCTTCACCATTGAGTAATGTTATTTGTCCCTGAGGTGTATAGTTTAGGGATATCGTTATTTTCTCTATTAATTTACAAATGTTTTTCTCATTGAATTCCAAGCCACTTTTTAAAAAAGCCAATGTTATCGCTCGATACATTGCTCCTGTATCTATATAAATGTACCCTAATTTTTGGGCAACAAGTCGAGCAGTAGTACTTTTACCGGAACCAGCAGGACCATCTATAGCTATTATTATATCTTTCATTGCAATTTATTATGTTTATATTTACAAAATGTTGATATTTGTTCGATGACGTAGTCAAAGTTTTCGAAGTCGTGGAAGATTAAGTCTGGATTTAATTTTAAGAGGTAACTATAACTGAAACGACCTGTAGCAACAGCAATTGAATTGCTGTTATTAACTTTGGCGCATTCTATATCTTTTGGTGAATCTCCTATTATGAATGTTGTTGAATTGGTAAAATTTGAACTTCTCCAATATTCGTTTGCCCTTGCTATAGCAACTGGCGGAAGTTTATTTCTGTCAGAATTTTCACATCCGAATGCTCCGATAGGGAAATACTGTGATAATTGAAAAATACTTAGCTTTAAATATGCGTTGTTTTTGAAATTTCCTGTTAATAATCCTAATTTAAATTCTGGGTTGTTACTGAGCTTATTGATTAGCTCAGAAACTCCGGGTAATAACTGAAAATTTTCGTTTTTTGCATATTTCTCAAATTTTAGCAGAATTTTATCCCAAAATTGATCGATATTATGGTATATTATATCTCGATTCAAGTTATAATTATCTGTTATTTCATTGAGAATTTGCAAATCGGTTTTACCTGAAAAATCAGGAAGTGTTTTCGGATCAATTTCAATTTTAAATACATTATTCAAAATATCAGAGAAAATCTCTTTCGAAATTCCTTCTTTGAATTTGAGAATTGTACCGTCAATATCAAAAAGCAATAAATATGGCATAATTAATGTGTTAAATTAGAAGGGTAAGTCATCATCTGTTTCAATTTCGGCATCGTATTTAACTTGTTCTTCAGCTATTTCGTTTTGAATTCTTTCATAGTCAATTGGTATCATTTTTACTGCTCTGATTTCAGTAATATATCTTTTTTCCCCGTCTTTTTCATAATCACGATATTGAATTCTTCCTTCAATGTATACACGTTTTCCCTTGGTAAGAGTTTTGCTGGCTCTTTCAGCTAAACTACCCCAGAGAACGATTCGATGCCATTCCGTTTTTTCCTGCCATTGTTCATTTCTGTCTTTGTATCTTTCGTTTGTAGCAACATTTAATGTGCAAACAGAATCGCCCATTGGGGTTGACCTAAGTTCAGGGTCTTGGCCTAATCTACCTACAATAATTGCTAAATTAACAGAATTTGCCATAATTTTACCTCTTGATGATTTTTTATCATGAAATATAATAAATTTTATTCAAATTGATTATTAGTAATAGATTATTTGAAATCCGACAGCATAATAATTATCGTAATTTTTGTAAAAAGAGCCGTGGATTGTGGCTCCATTGAAATAGTATAGTGATGCAGAAATTTTTATTTTATCGAGTGTTTTATACGCAATTCCAATTTGATATGCTGATTGGCTCCTGGTTTTAAAAATCTTATTATCCCAACCAGCTTGTATGCACAAATTATCAGAAATTTCAATTTCTCTGTCGATCCCCAATTGGAGAATTGATTTTTCTATATCTATAGGAATTGTTGAAAAAATAAAATTTATACCGCCATAAATACGATAATAAGTTAAGTCGAGAGCAATGGCAAAATCAATAAATTCACGACTATATACTATAGGTAAGTCGAAAAAGATACCATTTTCAGACCAGCCATCAACAAGATGTGAGGATATGTGGGATAAACGTAATCGAGAATAAAAGGGATAAGAAAATATAGTATTTTTTATATTGAAATTTATTCCAAAGAAATAATCGCTTGTTTCTACGGGAAATTTAAAGTTGCCTTCAGAACGAAGTCGGGTAAATGTAAAAAAATCAGCTCCCATGGTTATAGTTCTGTTTGTGTCATCGATGAGTTTCAATAAATCATAAGAGACCCCAATATCGAGTCTCAACTTTTTATCGTTAAATTGATACATTGTTCCAATCCTTGGCTCCCAAGGATTGGCTATAAAGGGTTTAAAAAGTAAAGGCTGATTAGCAATGAGGAATTGCGCTGAAGTAATTAGTAATAATAGGAATTTATACATTTTACTGATTAATGATTAAAATAAAAGTATTATCCACCATTTCCCTTTAGTACAACAATAATAGTACGTGCTAAAATATAAAAATCTAAGAACATAGACCAATTGCGGATATAGTAAATGTCGGTAATTTTTCTTTCTTCGAAGCTGGTTTGATTTCTTTCCGTTACTTGCCATAAACCACTGACCCCGGGCTTTACTTTGAATATGATGTCTTCATGATTTTGAAATTTTTCAAGTTCAATAGTCATATAAGCTCGTGGACCGATTAGACTCATATCGCCTTTGAGCACATTAAAGAATTGTGGCAGTTCATCGAGACTGTATTTACGGAGAAATTTTCCTATTCTGGTTAATCTAGGATCGTTTTTTAATTTATGATAAATTTTATATTCGTGATATAGATCTGGATTTTCTTTTAATATCTGGTAAAATTGGCGTTCTGCATCAACTTTCATAGTTCTGAATTTTATAATTTTAAATTTTTTATTATTTAACCCAACTCGTTTTTGATAAAAAAGTATGCTACCTTTAGAGTCAAGTTTGATTGCAATTGCGATTATGATATAAAGTGGTATTGATAAAATAATTAATATGCTTGCAAAGATTAAATCGAAAATTCTCTTTTGGATTCTTGCGCGTCGCTGTAAAAGGCTTTGTTGAACCTTTAATCCCAGTATACCACCAAAATCCTGTGTTGATACCCATAATGTATTTAGTCCAAAAAGTTCGGGTATGATTGTAAGATTTGAAAAATATTTTGAATATCTTTTGATGATTTCTTGTTGGCTTTGTTTGGATACGTTTGGGATTGCTATAATTGCGTGATCAATTGATAATTTCCGTGTTAGTTCGGGAATTATTTCCAATCCACCGATAACCGGAATTTGATGTTTATAACCCCATTTATCAATATCATCATCAACAGCTACAATTGCGCGAAGTCCTATTTGCGGATGCTTTTTCAGTGATTTAATTACCTGTTCACCGGCTTTACCAGCTCCGATAATTATTACCGGAATACCCCACCAGGATTTATTACCAAATAAATTTCTGACTGTTGATCTACCAAGGGGTACTATGATTATTGCAATAAGCCAGGATAAAAGAAATGTAAATCGGGAATATTCTGCAGACTTATCAATCAAAAAAGTCATTAGTGCTAAAAACGCGAATACAATACTTATTCCCTGAGTTAAAGTTTTGAATTCTTGTATGACATCGATTCCAAAACCGGGATATAAACTAAGAAAATAAAATACCACAATGAAAACCGATAGTACAATCGGGATAATATTAAAATAATCTGGCAGGTTTAGATCAGTGCTGATGAAAAATTTACTAATAGATATCGAGGCAGTTAATGATAAAGATAATGTGAGTAAATCTGAAAATATAAAAAGCAGCGAGGCAAAAAACTTGCGTTTTATAATGCTGAATTTTGATAATGCTGATTGAGGGATAACACTAAGTATGTTTGAGAGTTGTTGTAAAGTCGGTGTCTCCATTCTTCTTTAATTTTTGTACCTAATAAGATTAGCTGGTACTATCTTTCAATAATTCATCTCCTTTTGTGATATGGAATTAATTTTTATGTAATATGTAAATTAAATCATTTTTTTCAATAAATCAATGAATCAAAATTAATTTATCTATATATTCCACGGGAGGAATTTTCTATGAAATTAATACAATGTTGTATTTCAGGTAAAATATCGCCTCTTTCTTTATATTTTGCTATACCATCTCTATTGTTATAGCCAGAATAAAGAAGAATGTTGTAGAACTCTTCAATTATTTTAATTTTTTCGTCTGGAAGGCCATTCCTCCTTAGTCCGATTTTATTGATTCCTTCAATCTGTGGAGGTTCCCGACCTATAAGAACAAATGGTGGAACATCTTTAACTATTTTTGAGTCTGCACCAATCATAGAATAACAGCCAATTTTGCTGAATTGGTGTATCTTAACTACTCCGCCAATTGTTACATAATCTTCTATTTCAACGTGACCAGCTAATTGCGTTGTATTGGCAATTACTATGTTGTTGCCCAATTTACAATCATGAGCTATGTGAGTGTATGTCATAATGAGGCAATTGTTACCGACTATGGTTTTGCCAGTGCTTTGGGTTCCACGGTTAATTGTAACAAATTCCCTGATTACGTTATTATTTCCAATAATGACTTCAGTTTTTTCTCCTTTGAATTTTAAATCTTGTGGTTCAGTTCCAATTACAGCAAAAGAGTGAATTCTGCAACTTTCTCCTATTCTTGTACCATTGGCAAGATAGACATTTGAACGAATTTCAGTGTTTTTCCCAATTATGACATCATCCTCAACAATTGCATAAGGACCAATGGTTACACCATCAGATATCAAAGCTTTTTCTGAAACGATTGCAGTAGGGTGAATTGAAACATTATTCATTTTCTCTATCCAAAATTGCTGCTTGGAATTCTACTTCCACAACCAATTGTTGATTGACATAGCCTTTGCCATTGAACATATAAGCATTGAATCTTTTCCCTGTGCATTCAACTTCCATTACGAGTTGGTCACCAGGGATAACAGTTTTTCTGAATTTTGCATTTTTTATACCCATAAAAAAAGCGATTTTCTTTTCGTACTCATCGATCAAATGAGCTAGTAGTATGCCTCCACTTTGAGCTAAAGCTTCTATTATTAATACGCCCGGCATTACCGGGTTACCAGGGAAATGACCGAGGAAAAATTCCTCATTCATTGTAACATTTTTATATGTCAGAATTGTTTGTTTCTTTTTGTTTATCTCGACTACTCTATCTACTAGTAAAATTGGATAGCGGTGAGGAAGAATTTTTAAAATTGATCTAATATCTAAAGCTATTTTATCAGTTTTTGAGACATCGTAGCGTTTGAGTGTTTTTGATTTCAAGTATTTGCTTCGAATCATTTTAGCAAATTCAATATTGCTTGCATGACCTGGTCTGGCAGCTAAGATTTGAGCTTTAATCGGAACTCCGATTAGTGCAAGATCGCCAAGCATATCAAGTAATTTGTGTCGAGCGGGTTCATTTTTGAATCTTAATTTAATGTCATTTAGAATTCCACTTTTTCCAATAAAAGGGGTTGTTTTGAGCTTGAATAATTTTTGGATTTTTTTTAATTCTTTTTGATCTAAGTCTTTATCGACAATTATGATGGCATTGTCTAAACCACCACCTTTAATTAATCCAGTTTCAAATAATGATATGACTTCGGTTAGAAAGCAGAATGTGCGTGCTGGTGCAAATTCGGTTATAAATTCTTTCTCGAGGTCAAACATACCTGTATGCTGGCTTCCAAGAGCAGGGATGAAATAGTCTATCATTACAGTAATCCGATAATCGTTTGTTGGCAAAGCAACAATGTCGACGGCTTTTTCTTCATTTTTATAATGGATGGTTTCGTCAACAACAAAATATTGTCTTGGTTCGTCCAATTCTTTAATTCCTGCTTTCATAAGTGCATCTACATAGGGCATTGCACTTCCATCCAAAACTGGTGGTTCGTTTGCGGATAATTCAATTCTGCAATTATCAATTTTCAAACCGACAAGAGCAGCTAATACATGTTCAACTGTATGAACTAAAATCCCATCCTTACCTAATGTTGTTCCACGTGATAGGTCAACGACATAATCAACGAGTGCAGGAATTTCAACATTTGGATTCAAATCTTTTCGTACAAAAACAAATCCTGTATTAGCAGGGGAAGGATTGAATGTGATTGTTGTATTATTGCCAGTATGTAATCCAATTCCTGTAAAGGATACTGGTTTATTAATTGTGCGTTGATTTTCCAATTTAATTCCTGAATTGACTAAACTTCAGTTAAAAACAATTGCAAAAATAAGAAATTATTCCGATTTAAATCATATACCAGAAGTACTTCTATCTAATTGTTTATGGTGCTTTTTTTTGTTTTATGAATTTTAAAAATTCTTCGTAGATATCAGGTAAATTACGAAGTATAGCTTCGAGCCGAAAAGCTTTTAATTTTTCTTTGGCAGGTGAGCCAAAATATATTCCTTTTTGAGTTATAGATTTAGAGACACCGGATTGAGCTGCAATAATGACATCATCCGTTGTTTTTATATGTCCAATTAATCCGACTTGACCGCCGAGTCTATTTCTTTTGCCAATTTTGGTTGAACCTGCAATTCCAGATTGTGCAGCTAATGCACTATTTTCGCCTATAATTACATTATGTGCTATATGAACAAGATTATCTATTTTGACACCATTTTCGATGATTGTACTGCCTGCAATAGCGCTGTCAATAGTTGTGTTAGCACCTATTTCGACATTGTCACCAATTACAACGTTTCCAAGTTGTGGAATTTTCGTATAAGAGCCATCATTATTTTCAATAAATCCAAAACCATCAGAACCAATGACTGCTCCAGAGTGTATTATGCAATTATTACCGATTACTATTTCATCATAGCATACTACATTTGAATGAATTATTGTGTTACTGCCTATATCGACATTATTACCAATTGTAACGAGAGACTTAATTATTGTATCATTGCCAATAGTTGTGTTTTTACCAATGATTGAATACGCTCCAATACTGCAATTTTTACCTATTTTAGCAGTTGAATCAATAATTGCTGTTGGATGTATTAATCCTTTGTCAGGAATTTGAGTTTTGCTAATATATTGTAGAACCTTGACAAAAGATTTATATGCATCTTTAACAAAAATAAAGCATTGATTCTCTTTGGGTTCTAGATTGAATTTTTCATCAATTAAGACGCAACCTGCTTTACCATTGATGAGGTATTTTTCATATTTATCATCAGCGTAGAAGGTCAGTTCATCGTTTTCAGCATATTCAATTCTGTTCAGATTATTGATTAGAATTGAGTTATTACCTGTTATTTTACCACCAGTTATATCAGCAATTTCTTGACAAGTTAAATGATATCTTTTTTTCATTATATAATACTTCTATTATTTTATTTTGTTTTTTTTCTTAATTGAATTTCCTCTGGTTTTTGTTCAATAGTTTCTTCGATCATTTTAGAATCTTCAGTAGAATCAGGTCGTTCAATTTCTCTTTCCCTTGTTTCGTCAGTAACTGTTCTTGTTCTTGTTTTTCGTCTTGGTGTAGTTTGCTCACGTGGAACATTTCTTGGGTCTTTACTGATTTTTTCCTGTAGTTCTTTCTCAAGTTCATCAACATTTACACCAAGTTTTTTTAATACTTTAACTGTTAAATCATATTTGAAATTGACATAAACAAGTGGTTGTGTGCTTTGATCCCAGATTATGTCATAACCTTCTTTTGAAGCAATTTCTTGTATAGCTGCAAAAATTTTCTGTTCGACCGGTAGCATAATGTTTTTGACTGTTAGATCATATTCTCCACCTGGCTCGAATTTTGTTTTAGCAAATGCTTGTCTGTTCCTTTTCAGTTCTTCGAGTTCTCTTTCCTTTTCAATTCTTTCTTGATCGCTCCAAACGAGCCGGTTTTTTTGGATTTCAAATTCCAATGCATCAATTTCCTGTTGCTGAACATCGAGTGTTCGTTTCCATTCATCAACGATTGATTGTATTCTTTGCTCGGCTTGTTTAGCATCGAGAAAGTAATTACGAATAACGTTTGATGCGATGAAACCTACTTTTTGTGCTAATAAGCGCGTCGTAGGAAAAATAAACAAACTCATTGCAAGTAATAGTAATGCGATTTTTGATTTCATTGGATTTTTCCTCTTAGTGGTACAATGTTAAATTTTGTACCAGATGAACATAAGCATATTTTAATTTATTTTGAATTACCTCGTTTCAATAGGTCAAGCACCCTATATGTTAAGTCAAATTTTTCCTCAGCATATAGAACAATTGGGCTTGATTTATCGAAAACAAAACTCATTTTTTCTTCTTTTGCAACTTTTTCGATTGTTGATTTAACTTTTTTCCTAATAGGTTCGAGCAATTTATCTTGCAATTGGCTAAGTACTCCTCTTGTACCAAATACTTGTTCTTGATATTGTCGGATTTGCAAATTCAAGTTGTTCAGTGCTTCTTCTTCTTTTTGTTGTTGTTCAGCAGGCATCATAGATCTTTGTTTTTGGTATTTTTGGAAGCGTTCTTCCAATTCTTTTTGCATATTGATTAGGGTATCTTGATAGTTTCTACCAATTTCAATTAATTTATTGTTAGCTTCCTGAGCTTCAGGCATTTCTTTTACAATCACTTCGAGATCCACAACACCAATTCTAAGTGATTGTGTCTGTGCCTTTGCAAAAGTTAAACCTAAAAACATCATCATTAATATTGAGACTGTGCGGAATGTTTTTGACATATTTAAACCTCATAAATTATTTTAGTAACAATTTTTATTGACCTAAATGAAATAAAAATCTCCAACCTGATCGTTCGCCGGTTCTATCTGTATCAACTCCATAACCATAGCTGAATCCGATAATACCGATTGGATTAATCATTAATTGCAAACCTATACCGAATGATCGCTTTAAGTCAAAGGGATCTGTCTGAGGTAAATCGGACCAGACATTACCAGCTTCAGCGAAAATGTATGTGTAAATTGGCATAGGATCGACAGAAAGAGCAAATCTAAGTTCTGATGTATATTTGGATAATACTTTTCCTCCGTCCCTTGGTCCAATAGACCTATCTTGATATCCTCGTAAAGGTGTTATACCAAAACCAGCAGCTAAGCCACTTCCACCCATATAATATAATTCAATGGGATTAATGGTAGTATCGTTTTTAATACCTGTAATGTATCCTATTTTTGCTCCAAGATAGAGTACAACCCTTTCGTAGTCACCTATTTTGAGTAATGGATTGTAAAGTTCGAAATTTAATTCGTTTTTCAGAAAATCAGTATTTCCTAATCCGACTGAGCCCATAGCGTAATATGTTGATAAGCTAAACCTTGAGCCAACAGTTGGAAAGAAGAGGCTGTTCAAGCTTATCCTAGATAGTGTTTGTCCAATGGTCACTTCATTTGTAAGTCCTTTTCTATACCAAGATGCATTATCAGCACCTACGAAATTTTCTTGTATTCTCATACTCCAGTCACCCCTGAAATAGTCGTCGGGCCAAGCAAATCTACGACCAATATTTACTTGACCTCCTGTACTTCTGAAATCGAATTGGAATGCATTATGCCGGCTGTCGTAAAGATTAAATCCGACTGTTGTTGGTTCGTCGAATAGCCAAGGTTCAGTGAAACCAAGAATAAATCTTCTTAAATTAGTAATTGTACCAAATTCCCATGTAAAATTTAAAATTTGACCAGCTCCACCTTTTAATGGTTCAGTGATAGAAAAATTATTGAAAGTCATTCCAATTGCACCAGTTAAACCATAAATACCAGCAAAGCCTATTGATGCATTAAATGTATCGGTTGAGCGTTCCTCAACATTATAAACTAAGTCAACTTTCGTATTATCGGTAGGGACGGGTTTTACATCTGGCTTTAAGGCTTCAGGATTGAAATATTGCATTACTCCTAATGCACGAATACTTCGTATGATTGCAGATTTGTTGAAATAATCACCAGGTCGTGTGAATAGTTCACGTCGAATTACTTTATCTTTTGTTTTTGTGTTTCCGACTATATCAACTTTTCTAATTCTTACACGTTCACCTTCGTAAATTTTTATAATTAAATCGATGGAATCCGGGGGTATTCTATATTCTTCGACTTCAATTCTTTTAAATAGAAAACCGTTATCGAGGTAAACTGAGGATACATCGGATTGTTCTTGATTACCGTTAAGATTTTCTTCAAATAATACAGCGTTAAAATATTCTCCTGTTTTCAATCCCAATCTTCGTTCGAGTAATTCAGTAGGGAAGCTGATATTACCACGGAAAACTATATTTCTTATGTATGTTCTGGTACCTTCATCAACTTCTACTATGATGTCAACCTTTTTTTCTTTTTCATCGTAAAAGATGGAGTCTTTTATCACCTGTGCATCTATAAATCCTTCTTTTCGGTAAAATTTTTTTAGTAAGTTAAGGTCTTCTTTGAATTTATTAATATCGAATTTATTTGACTTCCAGAATTGCCACCAAACTTTAGTTTTTGTCTCTTCGAAAGATGAAGCTAATTTACTATCTGAAAAATTATTGTTACCTATGAATGAAATTGAACGAACTCTGAATTCCAAGCCTTCATCTATTTCAATGATTAAATCAGAAAAATATGGTCTTGTTGTTGGTTCCAACTTCGTATCAACTTTGGCAAAGAGTAGTCCTTCTTGTTGATATAGTGTTTTAATAGATCTGGAAATTAATTGTAGATCATAATCATTAACTATGTTCCCTTGCATTTTTTGTATAGTTTTTTTTATTTCATTATCAGATATTTTACTGTTACCGCTAATTTTAATTTCATTTATTCTTGGATATTCTTTTACTTTGATTGTTATGAAAGCACCAGCAGGGGTTATTTTATCAATAAATATTTCTATATCTGAAAATTGACGGCGTTTCCAGATATTTTTAATGGCATTTTGAATTTTTGTATCGTTGCTTAATGCAATTTTTTCGCCAACTTTCAATCCTGAAATTGCTATTATTGAATTAGCATCGGCAAAAATATTCCCTTCAACACTGATTTCGGCAATAGTTATAGTCTGCTGCTCAGATGATACTTGAGCAAAGCTAATGGATGTGGTTATTACAAGTAAAAAGAGGATTGTTATATCTAATAGTCTTTTGGTTAACATTAATTCTTTTTATTGGATGTTGGAATAATGTTGCTTATTTCAGTATGAATTTGCGCTGAAGTTTTGCCGAATCTTCTTTCTCTATTTAAATAATTATTGATTGCATCGTAAAGGTCATCTCGTCTGAATTCGGGCCAATACTTGTTCGAAATGTAAATTTCACCATAAGCCATTTCCCAAAGTAAGAAGTTGCTGAGTCTCATTTCACCGCTTGTTCTTATTAAAAGGTCCGGTTCGACGAGTATATTAGTTTGCAAATAACTTGAAAAAAGTTCTTCAGTAATATCTTCAGGTGAAATTTTGCCTCTTCTGACGTCGAGAGTTATGAGCTGAACAGCACGTACAATATCCCATCTTCCGCTGTAGCTAAGGGCAAGTGTCAGAGTCAATCCTGTATTATCTTTTGTAAGGTTTTTCGCATCAATCAAGAGCTTTTGAATTGTTTTAGGAAGAGCACTTAACTTACCGATTGAGTAAATCCGGACGTTATTGGTATATAATTCATCAATTTCAGCTTTTAGATAATGTTCGAGTAATTGCATAAGTCCATTAACTTCACTTATAGGACGCTTCCAATTTTCAAGGGAGAAAGCATAAAGGGTTAAGTACTCAATACCAATTTGTGATGAAGCTTTGACTACATCTCTAACGCTTTCAATTCCAACTTTATGACCTTCGAGTCGATTTAAGTTTTTTTCAGATGCCCAGCGGCCATTGCCATCCATTATTATGGCAATATGGCGTGGCAATTTCCCTTTTGATTTTAACTGTTCCTGGACAATTTTATCTTCAGGATTTATTGATGTTTGCCAATTCAAAATAACTCCTTATGAATAGATGCATAATATAAAATTGCTAAATTAATCGATTTGATTTAAATATAAAAGTATTGATAAGTTATGTTTCAATCCTGAATATAATAAATTGAATTTTGAGTAATTAGACGAATGAGTTATGATTTATGGTGTTGAATTACTAACTGGTAAAATTTTACCATTGAAAAATTTATTTCCATTGACAGCAAAATAATATATAAATTCAGCGATCTCATCTGCATTAAGGTTTGCGCGATAATTTGGGAAGGCTGTTTCAAGCATTTCAGTTTGAACAGATCCAAGAGCCAAACAATTCACCGAGATATTATACGCTTGTAGCTCAACTGCAAGTATTTCGGTTAAGTTAGCCAGAGCTGATTTTGAAGAAGAATATGCTGAAAGCCCTGGGAATTTAACACTACCTTGGTAACCGCCCATACTACTTATATTTACAATATGTGAGTTAGTTGAGCGGGAAAGATAAGCAATTAGAAATTTGATTAATCTTACGGTAGAAAATACGTTAATTTCGAAAACATTTTTCCAATCCTCTTCAGTTGTCTCTGTAAATGGTTTATTGATAAGTATTGCAGCATTATTTATTAAGATATGTATTTCATCACCAAAATCAGATATGTATCGAGTTAAAATATTATAGTCTTGATTTGTCAAGTCAAGTTTTATCGGAATAATTTTCCCATTAGTTGATGAATCAAGTATTTGAGTTAATTGATTTAGTTTATCGATATTTCTGCTGATAGCCAAAACATTATGTGAATTAGCGGCAAAAATCTTTGCGGTTGCAAATCCAATGCCTTTTCCAGCTCCAGTAATTATAATATTCATAATTTTCTTAACCTTATATTTTTAGTAATTTATAGATTCATCAAAAATTGTTAAATTAGTCTATACTAAATTATGAAAAAAATAATTAGTTTTAGATCACAATAAAGGAGCTGAAATATGTTAATGGATATATGTTATGGAGGGGTTCCAAGTAAAATACCCAATAATTCATTAGGGATAAGAGGGTATGATTATGTTGAATTTTATGTTGGTTCTGCAAAAATGGTAGCCTATTGGCATGCAAAAGCTATGGGACTCGATATAAAGGGTTATGCAGGTCCTGAAACAGGTGTTAAAGATCGAATTTCTTATTATTTAGAAGGGGTTCAAGGACTTAAAATTGTAATTACATCAGCATTAACACCAGACAATTATGAAGTTTCCGGATTTGTTACAAGGCATGGCGATGGTGTAAAACGCTGGTCTGTCGAAGTTAACGATGTAAGAGAAGTATTTTCGAAAGCAGTAAAAAATGGTGCAATTCCGATGAAACAACCTAAAAAGTATGAAGATGATATGGGCTACGTCGAGGAAGCTGCTATAAGATTATACGATGATGCGGAGATAGTTTTTGTTAATAGAGACAACTACAAAGGTATTTTTCGTCCCGGCTTTGGCGAACCGGTTCAAAATATTCAAATTCAAAGACAGGAAACAGGATTGAAATTTATAGACCACATCGTTGGTAATGTTCATATAAATGAAATGGATTACTGGGCTAATTATATCAATTCAGCTCTTGATTTCGAAACTTTTTTATATTTTGGACCAGGGGATATCTCAACTCAATATTCTGCACTACTATCGAAAGTTGTACGCTCCAAAGACGATATAATAAAAAATCCTATTAACGAACCATATGAAGGGGCTAGATTATCACAAATACAAGAATTTACGATGGAATATAAAGGTTCTGGAATTCAGCATATTGCTATCGCCACAAAAGATATTGTCTCTACTATAAGAGCTTTACGTGCAAATGGTGTTGAATTTCTATGGGTGCCTGAAACTTATTACGAAGAGCTTGCAAAGAAAGATTTCGGGCTTGAGGAAAACATTGATGATTTACGAGAACTTGGTATTCTATGCGATGTTGAGGGTGAAGGCTATTTACTGCAGTTATTTACAAAGCCAATAGGCGATAGACCAACCTTTTTCTACGAAATAATTCAAAGGAAAAAGGGTGCAAAAGGCTTTGGGCAAGGTAATTTCCAGGCACTTTTTGAATCAATTGAAAGAGATCAGGAAAGACGTGGAAACTTAATTCCAATGAGTTGAATTCTGTTTTGAGATTTAAGTTTAGATGTAATTTAATTTAAAAGGGGAAAGTATGGCTTTCTATCATAAATTGGGTCAAATACCACGATATAAACATACAACTTTCTATAAAGAAGATGGCAAAAGCTTATATCGGGAAGAATTATTCAGTACTGAAGGATTCTCGAATATTTATTCTAATAAATATCATCTTGATATGCCTACAAAAACATTATCAATCAAAAATTTATCACCACTTTCTGATGATGACTGGGTTGATGCACCATTGATTCATTTACATTTTTTTACGGATATGATTAAATCAAGTGGAGATTTCTTTACTTCCAGAAATTTGTTTATGAAAAATCAGCATATCAGAATATCAACAGCTCACCCTGATAAAAATCCTGATTATTTTTTTAAAAATTCTTATCATCACGAATATATATTCATCCATTATGGAACGGGCATTTTTTGGTCAGAGTTTGGGAAATTTAATTTCAAACCAGGCGACCAAATAATTATACCTCGGGGAATTATTTTCCAACTAATGTTCGATAATTTTCAGAATAACAAAATTTTAGTTGTTGAATCAGATACACAATTTGATATTCCACGTCATTACCGTAATGAATACGGTCAATTACAAGAAGACGCTCCATATTGCGAAAGAGATATTATATTACCTGAATATTTTCTACCATTCGATGAAAAAGGTGAGTTCAGATTATTAATTAAGGCAGGAAATAATCTTTATGAATATCTGATGCCACATCATCCTTATGATTTAATAGGTTGGGATGGTTATGTATATCCTTGGGCTTTTAATATAAAGGATTATAATCCTAAAGTTGGAAAATTGCATCTACCTCCACCGGTACATCTATTTCTAACAACAAAACATTTTGTTTTGTGCAATTTCTGCCCTCGTTTGTTTGACTTTCATCCAAATGCAATACCGGCACCTTATTTTCATTCAAATGTTGATAGTGCTGAAGTTTTGTATTATATTGAGGGTGATTTTATGTCTCGGAAAGGAATTCGTGAAGGCTCGATAACTCTGCATCCTTTAGGAATACCACACGGACCTCAACCTGGCAAAACAGAAGCTTCGATAGGAGCTTTAAAAACTGATGAATACGCTGTAATGATAGATACATTTGATCCATTATTGGTTACAAATAATGTAAAAAAATCAATGGATAATGATTATTATAAAAGCTGGCTCGAATGATATGTTCAAATAATAAATGTGTGAAATGATTAGAATACCGAATTTCATTTCAGAATTAAAGCCGTATAAACCTGGAAATCAAATTGATGAAACTGAATACGCAAGCCCCTTTTCATATTTAATTAATCTTGCATCCAATGAAAATCGTCTCGGACCATCACCAAAAGCTGTTGAAGCAATTAAATCTAGTTTAAATGAATTAGCTTTGTATCCTCAAACAAGCTCATACGAATTAATTAATAAACTATCTGAACATTTTAAAATTGATAAAAGGCGTATAATTGCGACTCACGGCTCTGAATCCCTGATTACTCATATTATTAACGCATTTACTGAGCAAGGAGAGGAAATTCTTACAGCCGAAGTTACGTTTGTTGGAATATTTGTAAGCACAAACAAACTTGGACGAAAAATAAAGACTGTGCCAATGTATTATCATTCTATTGATCTAGAGGCAGTATCAAATGCTGTCACCTCAGACACGAGAATTGTTTATCTTGCTAATGTAAATAATCCAACTGGCACTATGTTTAAAAAAGCTGAATTCGAAGTTTTCATTAATAAAGTGCCTCAAAATGTTTTAGTTATATTAGACGAAGCATATTTTCATTATTCAGCATTGTTTGAAGATTATCCTGATGGTTTGAAATATGATTACCCAAATTTAATTGTAGTTCGAACTTTTTCCAAGTCACATGGGTTAGCAGGTTTAAGGGTTGGTTATGGAATTGGTCCGATTGACTTAATAAAAACCTTGTATAAAGTTAAATTACCGTTTGAACCGAGCTTAATATCTCAAAAAGCTGCAACAGCCGCCCTAGATGATAATGAATTTGTGGATAAGACAACAAAAATTAATTCACTGTCTTTAAAAATGATTACTAGCAAATTAGATGAACTTGGTATCTATTATCCTGAACCCAAAGCTAATTTTGTATTCATAAATTTTGACAATGAATTTGATGCTGCAAAGTTCTGTTCCATTTGTCTCAAAAATGGTGTGCTTGTTCGCCAAACAACCGGATTTGGAATGCCCACAGGGGTTAGAATCAGCACCGGTACTTTAGAAGAAACAGAATATGCAGTTGAGGTTATTGAAAAAGCTTATAAATTATTAGTTAATTAAAAGTGGATTCATTATGAAAATAGTTACTTTCCTAAATGAGAAAAAGAAAGAGCGGTTGGGCTTATATCACGATGATAAGATAGCAGATCTCGAAGTAATTGGCATAGCAATGGGTTATAAAATGCCAACAGATATTATTACTTTTCTAAACAATTGGGATGAATATTTTCCTAAGGCTCAAGAATTGAATAATCTTTTTATATCCAATGAATTAAGCAATTTAATAAGTTCAGAGAAGGTCAAATTGTTACCGCCTGTGCCTCGACCACCTTCTTGCCGTGATGCTTATGCTTTTCGTCAACATGTTGAAGCAGCACGTAGAAATAGAGGATTAGATATGATACCAGAATTCGACCAATATCCAATATTTTATTTCACAAATCATAATGCTATTTTTGGTGAAGGTGAAATAATTGTGGAAAAAGACCACCTCGAACAACTTGATTTCGAACTTGAAATCGCTGCAATTATATGCAGGCGTGGTAGGAATATTGATTCTCATTTTGCTGATGATTATATTGCTGGTTTTACAATAATGAATGATTTCTCTGCAAGAAAATTACAAATGGAAGAAATGAAATTAAATTTAGGACCAGCAAAAGGCAAAGATTTTGCAACTGCCATTGGTCCTTGGCTTGTAACTAAAGATGAATTAAGCAGTAGATTAATCCATACTCAATATGGTGAGAAGTATGATCTTGGAATGCGTGCTTATCATAACGGCGTAAAAGTTTCTGAAGGTAATGCTAAAGATATGACCTGGACATTCGCAGAAATTATTGAAAGGTGCTCTTATGGTACAGATTTATTTCCCGGTGATATAATCGGTTCTGGTACAGTTGGTACTGGATGTTATCTAGAGCTTAATGGAACTTGGAGTAGGATAGCTAAAGAAAAAGGTAATGAATATACTCCGATCTGGCTGAAAGATGGTGATGTCATCGAGTTGGAAATAGATTTACTCGGGAATCTTAAAAACCATATAGTTTACAGCGGTTCAGAGTATTCCATTTTAGCAAAAAAGAAAGTATAATAAATATGCTTAGCATAGAACCTAATAATGTTTCACATATCGAGGTCTGGAACTATTTACTTGGCGGGGTAGCACCACGACCTATAGCATTTGTATCTACAATTTCTAAAGAGGGGATTCCCAATTTATCACCATTTTCATTTTTTAATGCTTTTGGATCAAATCCCCCTGTGATTGCATTTTCGCCCTCAAGAAGAGGAAGGGATAATACTTTAAAGGATACCTATAATAATTTAATTGAGACTAAAGAATGTGTGGTTAATACTGTAACATATCAAATGTTGCATCAAATGAATCTCTCTTCTTGTGAGTATCCTCCAGAAATTGATGAATTCGTAAAATCTGGTTTAACCCCAATAGATTCTGACATCGTTAAACCTAAAAGAGTGAAGGAATCACCATTTCAAATGGAGTGCAGATTGATGCAAATGATTGAACTTGGTGGAAAATCCGGTTCGGGGAATCTGGCTATTTGTGAGGTTGTAAAATTCCACATAGCTGAATATATACTTGACGAGAATGGCAGAATAGATCCTCTTAAAATCAATCACGTCGGCAGAAATGGTGGTCAATGGTATACAGTTTGTAACGCCAATTCGCTTATAAAAGTACCGAAACCAGCTGAAATAAAAGGAATAGGATTTGATAATTTGCCCGATTTTATGAAAAGTTCATTTATTTACACAGCAAATAATTTAGGACGTTTTGCTCTTGTTGATAAAATTCCGGATCCTGAAGAAGCTAAGAGATTTGTTGAATCTTATCCGATTATTGAATCCGATGAATATGCTTTTAATATGTTTATGAGTTGTGGTGATTACAAATCTATGCTTAGTTCAGCAAAATATTTACTTATAAAAGGCAACTCAAAATCAAGAATATTGTTTGAATTAACAGCAAAATGTGCTGTAGAGAATAACGAGATTGATTTTGCTTGGAATGTTGCGTTATTTGCTTCTACCATTTAATTGCATTACATAAATTTTTGCTTAATTAATTTAGTTTATTAAATATGGAAACTAAGAATCCCTTGTGGTATCCATCGAATGAATTGATGCTGAATTCTAATATGATGAAGTTTTTAAAATCAGTGAATAATCATTTCGGATTAGATTTAAAAAATTACAGTGAATTATATAAATGGTCAGTTACTAATATAGAACAATTTTGGAGTTTTCTACTATCTAATTCTCCGATTAAACTGCATAAAAAATATAATCAAATACTAATGAGGAAGGAAAATACAATCCAGTGGGCTAAATGGTTTGATGGTGCAACTCTAAATTTTGCAGAAACTCTTTTAAGTTGCGAAAATGATAATATTGCTATCATAAGTAAAACCGAGGAAGGCTCAATTAGAAAAATAACTTACAAAGAGTTGAAAAATTTAACTGCAAAAGTCCAATATGCATTGAAGATGAGCGGTGTTAAAAAAGGTGATAGGGTTGCTGGCTATATAGCCAACATACCTGAAGCAGTTATCTCGATGCTTGCCACTACCTCTTTGGGAGCATTATGGTCATCTACTTCACCTGATTTTGGCTTGAAAGGAGTTTTGGATAGATTTGGACAAATTAAACCTAAAGTACTTTTTGCCGTCGATGGATATATCTACAACGGACAGGTTTTTAGTTCCAAGGAAATTATTGAAAAGATTGTTGAATCAATACCAGAAATTGTAAAAATTGTAATTATTGATATTATCCAAGAGTCAGATACTTTTAGTGGAAGTAAATATACTAAATGGGATGATTTTGTTAATAACGACAATTTCGAGCTTGAATATGAATTGACTGATTTTAACTATCCTGTATATATAATGTATTCATCCGGAACAACCGGAGTACCAAAATGCATTGTTCATGGCTCTGGTGGAACTTTACTACAACACTACAAAGAAATATATTTGCATACTAATCTTAAGCCGGGTGATAAGATATTTTTCTATACCACCTGTGGATGGATGATGTGGAATTGGTTAGTCAGTTCACTTATGATTTCAGCGACTGTTGTATTATATGATGGCAGTCCGGCTTATCCAGATTTCAAGATCCTTTGGGATTTGATTGATGAGGAAAATGTAAATGTTTTTGGTACAAGTCCTAAGTATTTATCAGCTTGCCAGAAAATGAAGCTAAAACCGATTGAAAGTCATAATTTATCGAGTTTACAAACAATATTATCAACTGGTGCACCTTTGACAAAAGAAAATTTCAATTGGATATATGAACAAGTAAAAAGTGATGTCCAATTATCCTCAATATCTGGTGGTACTGATATTATATCTTGTTTTATGCTTGGCAATCCCTTGCTTCCAGTATATTCGGAAGAAATTCAGTGCCGTGGTTTGGGAATGAAAGTTGAAGCATTTAATGAAAATGGAGAGCCTGTAATTAATCAAAAAGGAGAACTTGTTTGTACAGAACCATTCCCATCTATGCCTGTATTTTTTTGGAATGATGAAACTGGTGAGAAATATACAAGTACATATTTTGATTTTTATCCGGGTGTTTGGAGGCATGGCGATTTTATAATGATAACTGATCGTGAGACAGTAATTGTTTTTGGCCGTTCCGATGCAACATTAAATCGTAGTGGAATCAGATTTGGTACAGCAGAAATCTACAGAGTAGTTGAAGCTATTGAGGAGGTTAAGGACAGTCTTGTTGTCGGGCAAAAATGGAAAGATGATATAAGAATAATTCTCTTTGTCGTATTAAATGAAGGATATTTACTAGATGAGAATTTGAAACAAAAAATCTTATATGAAATACGTACCAATCTCACACCACGACATTTGCCTGATAGAATTATCCAAATAAAAGATGTGCCCGTAACATTGAATGGTAAAAAAGTAGAACTTGCTGTTACCAAAATCTTAAACGGTGAGGAAGTAACCAATCGTGCATCTCTTGCAAACCCAGATGCTTTGGAACAATTCATAAATTTAAAAATTTGACAGTAAAAGCAATGAAAATTTGTAGTTGGAATATAAACGGTTATAGAGCTATAACAGGTCAAAACCCAAGCAAAAGGTACGACAAAATTTCAAACGAGAACAAATTATTCGCATTCATAGAATCTAATCAGCCTGATATAGTTTGCCTGCAAGAGATTAAAGCTGATTTGAATCAAATTTCAGAGGATAGGAAAACATATGATGGTTATATTTCATACTATAACACAGCTAAAATAAAAAAAGGTTATAGTGGAGTAGCTGTATTTACCAAATATAAGCCAAAATTTATAAATTTTGGTATCGGAATAGAAAAATTCGATAATGAAGGAAGAATTCTTGAACTCGATTTTGAAGATTTTGTTTTGATGAATGTTTACTTTCCAAATGGAACATCTGGTTATGACCGTGTGGAATATAAACTTGAGTTTTATGATGCTTTATTCAATTATGTTGAAAAATATAGAAAAAAAGGCAAAAGCTACATAATTTCTGGTGATTACAATACTGCACACAAAGAAATTGATCTTGCTCGTCCCAAAGAAAATGAGAATAAATCAGGATTTTTACCAGAAGAAAGAGAAAAAATTGATAGAATAGTATCATTAGGATATGTTGACACTTTTAGAATGTTTTGCAATGAAGGAGGCCATTATACCTGGTGGAGTCAAAGAGGTAGTGCTAGAGAGCGAAATGTAGGCTGGCGTATTGATTATCATTTTGTCACATCCGATTTAATTAAAATGGTTAAGAATTCTATGATCCAACCGAATGTAGAGGGTTCAGACCATTGCCCGATTATACTTGAAATTAATTTGTAGGTAATAATTATGCGGATATCCCATAAAAAAAAGGGTATTTTTTTTAACTGGGATAATTTTTTTAGTATGCTTCTAATTATTTTTGTTTTGAAATTTTTGCCAATCATTTTTTACCTCGATTTTTTAGACCCAATTCAGAATACACTTGAAGATTTTCAAATTTCTGATTTAGTATTTTCAAGGATAATCGAAGAGAAAAATATTCCGGTTGATAGCAATGTAATTTTAATAAATATTAGTAGATTGCAACGTGATGAAATAGCCCATCTTCTTGAAATAGTCATCGAAAATGATCCCAAAGTAATTGGTCTAGATGCCTTTTTTATTGATAGGAAAGAACCTTCGAGTGATAGTTTGTTGTCAAATGTTATTTCTCGAGCTAAAAATCTTGTATTGGTAAGTAAATTAACTGATTTGGATACTAATTCTTGGGTTTGGAATGGTATAATTTTAAGTGATTCTATGTTTTCAAAAAATACTTTTCATGGCTATGCTAATCTTATTTTAGATGAAGATTCAACAAGAACTGTTAGGATGTTTACTCCTTACCAAATTGTCAAAGATGATACAATAAATTCATTTGCAGTTGAAATAGTAAAGCTATATGATGAAAAAGCATATCAACTTTTTTATTCAAGAGGAAATGAATTGGAGATTATAAGTTTTAAAGGTAATACAAATAAATTTCATACAATCGATTATACAGAATTTTTTAAAGGTGATAGGAATTTCTCAGAATTAAAAGGGAAAATAGCTTTATTAGGATACATCGGACCTAAACTAAATGTATTATCAAATGAAGATATATTTTATACTCCATTAAACGACAAATATGTAGGCAAGAGTTATCCAGATATGTACGGAGTAGTTATATGGGCTAATATTATAGCAATGATTTTAGACCAAAATCACTATTATATAATTCCTGACTGGCTGTCTCAAGTATTAATATTTTTTATATTGTATTTTGTTGTGTCTATATATACATTGATTCGATACAAGTTATCATCTGTTTATGAAAGTTTTACAATAATTTGGAATCTGGCTAGCATATTTTTATTTGCTTTCATAATTGCTTTATCATTTTATTTGTTAAAAATTGATTTACATATTGAGGGTATATTTTTCGGATTGATTATATCAAAACAGATCTATGAAGTTTGGGTAGATTCATTGAAACTTTTTATACTTGACTTCGTAAGGCAGATAAAAGGACAAACTTTAATCATAGGTGAAGATTAATTTAATGGAAGTTAAATTTAAATATAATTTTAAGGAAGGGCTAATAGATAGCTTTTTAAGTACTATTATGATTATATTAATAATTTTATTAACTCCATTATTGCTTTTTAATATAAATTTGTTACATCCATTTATAAATGCATTTGAAGACATTCAAATAACCGATGTTAATTATTCTAAATTCAGAGATCCATCAATAATACCTGCTGATACTAATATAGTAATTTTTGATATAGAGGATCTAAATCCCTTAGGTTTAAGAATGCTTCTTATGAAATTAATTGAGCATAAACCAAAAGTATTGGCTATAGACAAAATATTGGAAAAAAGTGATAATGAATTGGACAACATAGCTTTACGTGAATTATTGAAGGAATTTGACAATCTTGTATTATCATCACGTTTAATCGATCCTAATTTCAAAAAATATAAATGTGATAGTATCTATTATGGTGAACTTGAATTCCAAGATATTGCTATTTATGGATTTACAAATCTATTAGATGAGAATGAGAAAGAATTTAAAACGGTTCGGGAATTCATATTAGGATTTAATATTAAAGACAACTTTATTCATTCTTTTCCAGTGCAAATTGCCCGGCTTTATAGCAAATCTGCGTATGACGATTTAATCAGCCGAGGTAATAGTAGTGAAATTATAAATTATCGTGGAAATATAAAAAAATTCAGTTTTGCTAATGGTGATGATATTGTCAATCATTATGAAGATTTAAAATTTGTTGAAGGGAAAATTGTACTTCTTGGAGTTGATGGTTTCTTCAGAGGATATGATTTATTGGAAAGTTTATATTATACACCAATGAACCGAAATACTTCTGGAAGAACTTTTCCGGATATGTCAGAGGTTGTTATTAATGCTAATATTATCTCGATGATTTTAGATAGGAATTATATAAATTCAATGCCAAAATGGCTGGGTTATTTAATTGCTGTCATGATTTGCTTTTTAACCTGTTTAGTTTTCGATTACATAAACAAGAAAAACAAAAAGTGGTATGAATTGTCGAGTTTACTAATATTTGTGATTGTATCAATAATTTTATTATTTTTAACATTAATTATATTTGATTTTTATAATTACCAATTACGTTTAACAGAAGCCTTATTTACAATAGCATTAGCTGTATTCGTCTATCAAATATACGCTGATTCAATAAAACCGATAACAATTAAAATTTACAATATTTTTAGAAAGGGATGAAAATGAAAAAAATTATACTTTTATTATTAGCTGTTTTTCTTACCGCACAAGTTTTCGCTCAGCAAGGTAAATTTAAAGTACTTGCTGTTAAAGGTGAAGTTAAATATGCTAAATCAGAAAAAGGACCTTGGGAGCCATTAACATTAAAAGCAGAATTAAACGAAAACACCTTAATCAAATTGGAATCAGACAATTATGTCGGTTTGATTCATCAAAGTGGGAAAACATTAGAGCTGAAAAATAAAGGCAAATTCAAAATAGCAGATTTATCTAAAGACATTGAAAAAAAACCTGCAAATATTACCAAAAGATTGACTGCATATCTTTTAGAAGAAGTGAATCAATATGATGATATAATGTCAAAAGGAAATTACAGAAAAAATATGCAGGAAACTGGAGCTGTTGAAAGAAGCGTTGAAATCATGAACGATTATTCAACTGAAGAATCAATAGTGGATTTACTTACTGAAATGAACGCAATTACTTTAATTTCTCCAAGAAAGTCTAACGTTATAAATGGTAAAATTACATTTAGTTGGGAACTTAACCCTGATATCAAAGAATATAAGTTATATCTGCATGATAGATTTGATAGGGAAGTTTTTAGTACAACCACTTCCAACACAAGTGTAACAATTGATTTAAATGAACTTAATTTAGACCCTGATGTTTATTATTTCTGGAATGTCAGTGATAAAAATAATCCATTATCAAAATCATATGATTGTGCTTTTCTTATTCTTAATGCTGAGGAGCAGGCAAAAATTCAGAATGATATTAAGAACATATATTCAGAATTAGAATGGAGTGATTCCCCGATAAATAATCTCGTATTGGCAACTTATTACAATGAGAATCAGCTTTATTTCAATGCATTAGAACATTATGAAAAAGCAATGACAAAAGCACCTGACATTGATGATTTCAAAAAGTTTTATGAATTATTCAGATTTAAAGTAAGTTCCTTGTACTAAAAAATAAAAAAATAGGTGTTATAATGAATGTAATTAGAATTTTATCTATATTATTTATAGTGATGTTTTTAAATGTGCAATTCGCTTTTTCAACAATAACTTACGAATTTCACGTATTGGCTATTAATGGAACTATAGATTATAAGAACAAAGGAGTTGATGAATGGAAGCGATTGAAAATTGGTGATATTTTAGATACTGCGCATATAATTAGGCTGAGTAAAAACTCTTATCTCGGTTTAGTCCATAAAACTGGATATACTCTGGAGCTATCCCAGAATAAATTATATGAAGTCAAATCGCTCGTTCAAAGACAAAATACAAAAAGAACCAATGCAATCGATATTATAAAATTTCACATTCTTAATTTGTTCGACAACAACCATGGCAGAGATAGAAATTATCGTGAAAACATGAAAAGTGTTGCAACTATCGAGAGAGGGTTGGAAAACGTAAATCTTAATGAATATCCAAAATATACACGTTTTACATCCACAAAAGTAACATTCACTTGGGATAAAAGAAGAGCTAAAAATATTAATTTCAAAATTTTTGATGAAAATAACCATATTTTACTTGATACGATTATAAATGATAGTAAAATTGATGTTGATCTTTCTAAACTCAAAGTAAACGAAAACCAACTATACTTTTGGTCAATTGAATCTAAAAATTCTGGTTTTGCTGAAAATAAAGTTTTTAAGTTTATCATAATAGATAAAGAACTCAGAGATGAAATTCAAAGTGAACTTAAAAATCTTAGTAAAAATTTAAATCCCAAAAGTCCTCTTGATAATCTTATTTTAGCTGGATTTTACGATTATCACGAATTATACTATGATTCCTATAACACTTTAAAAAAAATCAAGCAATTAGCCCCGAATATTTCATTTTATTCTCAATATTTCGAGGATTGGTATATGAGTAAAGTTAAATAATTTAATACACTATTACCCAAGGAGGCTCTATGAACTCCTTTAGATTATTTTTGATCTTCCTTATATTTCTCATACTTCAGCAAACAATAATTGCTGATGATTTCTCAGTATTAGCATTAAAAGGTACTGTTTATTATAAAGGCACTAAAGATAAAAATTGGCAAAAACTAACTTCAGGTAAGAAATTAAGCATTGATCAAATTATCAAACTTGATGACAAGACCTATATTGGATTAATGCATAAAAGTGGATTAACTGAAGAACTTGACAAAGCGGGAATATATAAACTCGCCGATATATATAACGATATCATTAAAAGAAAATCTAATATAACAAAAAGATTTACTCAATTTGTTGTAAACGAGATGAGTTCATCTGATGATTTATTATCAAAAAGTTCATACAGGACAAAAATGAGTGAAACTGGTGCTGTTACTCGTGCTGTTTCGGGTGAAGAGGAAAGAATAGAAAATTTAGTAATTTTGACCGGTGGCAGTGAAAGTGATTTAGCTCTAATACAAGAATTCACTAATTTTTCTAAATCAATTGATGAACATTTTATAAATGCACTTTATCCACGCGACTCTTACATTATTGACCAAAAGGTAACCTTTAAATGGCTTCCAAAGAAAGACGTTAAAAATTATCATTTTGTCATTTTAGATGAAAAAGATAATAAAATTTTTGAAATAACAACTGTAAATTCACAAATATTAGTGGATTTAGAAGAGGCAAATCTCAAGCAGGAACAGAATTATTATTGGCATGTTTATTCAGATGATTGTTCATCAAATGAATATTGCATAAACTGGATTAATGTTAATAATAATCAAGAATTAGCCAATGAAATTATTCCTTTGATTAAAGAAATAAGTATTAATCCCAAACCATTAGAATGTTTATCTCTCGCATCATATCTTGCTGATAGAAACATTATGCACAAAGCAATCGAATTTTATGAAAAAGCTATAAAGTCGGCTCCAGATATTGATACTTACAAAAGAGTATATGCTTCGTATTTATTTAGAGTAGGTTTAGAAAAAGAAGCAATAGAATTATTGAAATATTAATTAAGCGAACGTTTGCATATATTAAAGCCTAATAACTGGGAAAGTGTATTTCGATTGGAGGCAATAAAGCGATAAAATGGGCGAGCAACAGCACTACTTAGAGGGTTTGAGTGTATGGTTCCGATTAGTTTCCATATTCCATCAAGACGACGTAAAATTTCGAATACTGCTCGTGCTTCTTTGTAAATAACTTTTTCTTCAGGGCAATAAAGGATTACTGATTTAACGGCGTCATCTTTATTTAATCCACGCAATCGAATTTCGTTTTCGAGCATTTGATTTGGGAGATAATCAAGTTTATTTTCTTTATCTCTGTTTTTAATCCACTCAATAATTATATTACATATACCGCATTCACCGTCGTATATTATTATGTCTTTATTTTGATTCATTTTGATAATTCATTGAGATGTATAATTCAAACCTTTTTTACCAATATCTTTACGGTAGTACATATTTTCAAAAAATATTTTCTCAACAGCAGAATATGCTTTTTCTATTGCTTTTTTTAATGTATCGGCTTTTGCACATATACATAAAACCCGACCACCACTGGTATAGATTTGATTTTCTATGAATGACGTTCCTGAATGAAAAATTATTATATCATCCTTTTCAGTTAGTTCTAATCCTTTGATGGGAAATCCAGTTTTATAATGACCGGGATATCCTTCGGATGCAATAACTACACAGCAAGCGTAAGAATCGGCAATGTTTATAATGACAGATGTATCTAATTTTCCAACTGAAGCTGAGTAAAGAAGCTTTAATAAATCGCCTTCGAGTACATTTAGCACGGCTTGTGTCTCTGGATCACCAAATCGAGCATTGAATTCCACAACAAATGGTTCGCCATTGCATATCATAAGACCGACATATAAACAGCCAATAAATGGAGTTCCCTCATTTTTCAATCCATCAAGAGTGGGTGCGATTATTTTTGTTTTTATTTTGTTTAATAAAGTTTGATTGATCAACTCTGTTGGTGCATAAGCTCCCATCCCTCCAGTATTAGGACCTTTATCGCCATCATAAATTTTTTTGTGATCTTGAGAGGGTGCAAGTGTGATGTAATTATTCCCGTCAGTAATTGCTAAAATAGAAGCTTCATCTCCCTTAAGAAATTGTTCAATGACGATTGTTTCTCCGGCTGATCCAAATAGTCCTTCAAACATATTCTTCATAATTTCAATTGACTCTTCGGCTGAGTTACTAATGATTACGCCTTTACCAGCAGCTAATCCATCAGCTTTTAAAACTAAAGGATGTTTTTGACTGTTAATATAGTCGATTGCTTCCGCAAATTGATTTTTGTTAAAAACAGCATAATCAGCGGTTGGAATATTATATTTTTTCATAAATTCTTTAGCAAATGCCTTAGATGATTCTATGCGAGCAGCTTTTTGAGATGGACCAAACACATTAATTCCCTGTTCCCTTAGTAAATCAGATAATCCATCGCTTAGTGGTTTTTCAGGTCCAATTACCACTAAATCTATGTTTTTTTGGATACAAAATTTTGTAATTTCCGGATAATTAACATTTTTGATCCCAGTTCCTTGAGCAATACTAAATATGCCGGGATTGCCAGGTATTGCATAAATGTTAGAGCATAGGGGTGATTTGGAAATAAAATATGCTAAAGCATGTTCTCTTCCGCCATTTCCAATAATTAAAACATTCATAATTCCTCAAAGAAAGTTGATATGAGCACCTCCATCAATTATTATATTTGAGCCGTTAATCCAGCGTGACTGGTCGGATAAAAGAAAACAAGTTAAATTAGCAATATCTTCAGGTGTACCCAAGCCAAGAGGATAACGACCAGAGATTTTTTCAAGGAAAATTTTTGAAAATCCTTTTGAATCAGATAAAAGGGTTGTCTGGACATGACCAGCAGATATAGAATTTATGCGAATTTTGCTTTTTGCTAATTCAACAGCAGCAGAGCGAACAAATGAATTTAAAGCCGCTTTTGAAGCACTGTAGATTGATATACCACCAAGCCCCAGCTCAGCTGTGAATGACGAAATAGCAACTATTGAGGATCCATTGCCAATGTTATTACTTTTTTTAGCAAACCCTTTGATGATTGCTACATTTGAGAAAAAATTAATATCAAATAGTGATTTTGCATTATTTATCTTGTCAGCGCTTATTGGCATTGTATATTGCATACCAGCTGATAGAATAAGTCCTTTTAGTTTGCCAAATGAAGAAGTAATTTCATCAATCCATTTATCAAGAAATTCAATATCAATAGCAAGGTCTTTCTGTACTGCTATGTAATGATCAGGATGTTCTGACTCATTTTTGGCTATATTTAGTTTTTCGCTATTTCTTCCTACTCCGATAACTGTTCCACCTAATTTAATTATTTTATGGGCAATTGCTTTTCCAATCCCAGAATTAGCACCGGTTATTAAAAACAGATCGTTTTTATTAAATTCAATCATTGGTTTTTGGAGATGATATAGTCAATCATATTCTTAATTAAACCGAGTTTATGTTCAACTAATTCGTCGAAAGAGATATTAATTCCGAATTTTTCATCGATTTGGGTGAGATAATTAATTAATTCCAAGGAATCTAAAATATTGCTTTCAATTAAAGCAGTATTTTCCGATAATTCCAATTCCTCTTCTTTAATATTCAGTATAATTGATTTTAGATCTTCAAAAATTTCATTTCTATTCATTTAAACCTCGCAAAATATATTAAAACCATTTATATATAATATTTCCCCAGGATAAGCCAACCCCGAAACCTGAGAAAAGAATTAAATCTCCCTTAAGTAATTGATTGTTATTCATCAGATTTTTTAAAGCTATTGGAATTGTAGCTGAAACTGTATTCCCAATATATTTCATATCAATAATCATTTTCTCGGTAGGGATTTTTAATCTTTTTCGAATTTCATTCAACATATACATATTAGCTTGGTGGAAGATGAAATATTTTATGTCGTCGGTGCTTAAAGAATTTTTTTTCATTAATTGATCAATAGTAGGGGGAATAGCTGTAACAGTGAATTTAAATATTTCTTTACCGTCCATAAATAAATAAGGAGCTTTATCGGGATTTTTAACAACCCCCGAATTCCAAGCTATTAATTGAAAAGCTCCACTTCCGTCAGTACCAAAATTGGAATCAATTACCCCATAACCATTGGGGCATTTTTCTATAAGAGTTGCCGCTGCTGCATCGCCAAAAATAGAGGCTGTGTTTTTGTCTTTATAATCTATAATTTTTGAATATTGATCAACCATTATAATTACGGCATTATTGACTATTCCGGTTTCAATCATACTGCCTGCAACTACTAATGAGTAAACATAACCGGAACAACCTAAGTTAATATCAAAGGCTAAAGAATTCTTATTCATTTCCAAATTGTTATGCACAATACATGCTGTTGTTGGAAGTCTATAGTCGGGGTTTTGTGTACATAAAATTAGGAGTTCGATCTCTTTGGGATCTAAATTATTGTTTGTCAAAAGTTGTTTGAGCGATTCAGTAGCCATTTGAGATGTTGATTCATCGGGTTCTGCTATGCGTCGCTCAATAATGCCTACTTTATTTTCTGTGAATGATTTATCTATACCACATTCTTTCTCAAGGTAGTCGTTGTCAATAATTTTTTTGGGTAGATAATATTCAATTGCTTTTATGTAAAATCCCATTTGTCCCCTCTGAAATTTTTTTATTAAAATAATTATAAGCCTCTGTTATGGTCCAAAATTCAATGTGGTTTTCAAACTCTTTGTTTATTAAACGTAATATTTTTTTTATATTTTTAAGATTGTGAATATCCTTAATATGAGCAGTTGCAATTATTGGAATAAATTCAAAATATTTTGCGAAATTAACAGCCTCTTTGTTTTTATACAAATCCCTGATTATTTTAACGAAAAATTCGGGATAAAGATGGTCATAATCAAGTTGAATCGTTTCATAAGAAATAATTTTATTTAAATACCATTTCAGATTTTTCTTCTCGGAAGTTTTGTAATATCTTATATTTTTTGGATATCTTGTTTCTTTAATTCTATTTCTCTCTTTTTGCCAGGATATATCTTCGGATTTGATTGCAAGAGAATATCTCAATTTATAATAAATTAATGGAAAGAATTTCCTCAGGAAAGGTGAATTAAGATGTCTGACTGAATATATGGGAAATTCAATAATTGAATTGCAATTATCAAATTTTTGGTTAATGTCTTTTGGGTTCACAAACCATGGTTTGAAATTTGAATATGCAGAGCGAAAATCATAATTTTGATCAGAATAAAGCCATTTGGTAACAGATAAATCGGATTTAATACCAACTTCTTTCAAAACTTTAATTGGGATCTCAGATGGTTGGATGAGATAATTGCCTGCCCTGAAAGCTATACATTTATAGTCGGGTTTATATTTTTGAATTAGAGCTTCGAGGTAATTTTTAGAAGATTTTACGATATCTTTAAAATCATTCTCTGTTAAAGCAGAGATAGGGCTTTTACTCATATCTAATTGCCATTTTCCTCCAATGTACTTTGCATCCACCCATTGGGGATGTAAATGTAATTGCACGTCGCATTTATTTTCTATGACATTTTTTATTGCTAATTCCCAAGAAGTTGAAATTTCTTTCAACTCAGGAATATCATCAGAAAATTCAATGTGTTTTAATTGCTGGAGTACTTCAGCCATCAATGTTATTGTTGCACCTTCGTTTTGTAATAGTTTAATCAACTCTAAAGTAGGGTTATATTGAATTTCGAAGAAATCTCCACTTCCATCTCCAAATAACTCCCAATCATTTGTTAGAATTAGTGCAATTTTCATATTAAAAATTTCAGCTTATAATGTCTTTTGTGATAAATAGTGATTTTATTCATTGCCAGATCAATCATAAAATTAATTAATTTTTGAGAGTAAGCTATGAAAAAGTCCATTCCATTAATTTTGAAATCTTTTGCAATATCATTAGGTACATAGGTTTTAATGAACTTAGGGATATTGAAATCCATTTTTTTCATATTATGTGCTAATGTCTCAACGATTACATAATTACCGCTATAATCAATGCATTTAGCAGTAAATATTCTATTATGATAGGGATTAACTGGAAAATCTTCTTTTAAAATATCATCAACACAATGGACACAAGATAAAAAGTTAGTACTAACTCCGATACCAATTATTTTGGCATTTAATTCAGAAATTTTATAATATGGACTAACTACATCATAGGGATAAATAGAGCGATGATGAGTGTTGGTCATATGTTCTGAATATTTACCAATAGCTACAACTGATTTTGTGGGATGTAAACTTCTTATAGCTTTTTTGTGTCTTCTTGCTAGTTCATTGAGAAGACCGGTATGAGTTGGAGTTTTTTTTATATCAAATATGCTATCAGATTTTAAGTATTCATAAGAATTCATTCCTGGATATGTTGGGAAAAGCACTGTCCCATCTTCTGAAATTTCGTCCAAAAGAATTTCAAGAATTTTATATCCGGGGAATGATAAATTTAAGCCATTAAGAGAGCTATGCACAAAAATTATATCTCCGGTTTTTATGTCAAAATCATTTTTTAATATGTTTTTAAAATCATTTTCGGACAGTGCTGGAAGTGATTTTATCTTTTGTTGATATGTATGAAGCCTCTGCTTGTTCAATTTTTTCTTTATTTTTTGGGGGATTAATTTTTTGATGAAATATTTCAGCATATTATTTAATTCTAATTTTTCCTATGTTATCTTTTTTATAGTATATGGATATTGACTTTACACCTTTGATATTTTTCGCTTTCCTTTTTAATTCTTCGATAAGAGCAATTGCAAGAGAAAAAGATTTATTATAGATGATACTATATTGTTCTGCAATGGCAATGTGCAAAATTACTATATTATCAATAGTTTCTCTATAGAATATTATTAAACCAACTAAGTTATCATTATCAAAAGCGAAAATTGTTTGCGGATTTTCAATTTTTTCAAGAGTAATTTTCAGTTTTTCATTTTCATTTTTAATTTTTGGTAAACCATATTTCTCTATTGCAGATTCAATACCCGATATTACTTTCCGTTGTTGAGAATTAAAATACATAAGTGATTCGAGTTCATCAAGATAATCAGAATTAATTTTGGATTTGAAATATATAGGCATAAAATTTCAAATTACTTAATATATTAGAAACGAATAATTATCATCTGTATTTAATTACCATCACCTTTGCTTTAAAATAATTTTACTAAAATTTTTATTTTTAGCTTAGTGGTACTAATGGAAATAATTTTTGATTTATTTTATAAATATTATAAAGTAAGTAATTATTTAGTCGATATAATTAATAAGGATATATAATTAAAATTTATTCATAGTAAAATTGAATTTTAATTAATGCTACAATATTTATATTCAACGCTAAAATTTACTTTTGATTGGATTTTTGCTGTTTTAGGCATTTATTCAATTGCATTGCTTGTGATAGCAATGCTGAGTTTTAAGATACTGAATAAAGTTAAAACAAAATCTAAAAAACCATCCAGAAAATTTATTTTTAAAGGCAAAATTGAAAATGATAAAGTACCATATTTAATATTCAATAATTATTTACAGATTATATATTGCAATAAAGCATTATCGAAAATTCTAGGCATTAAACGGAAATATTTATTTAATCGATATCTTAGTCAAATTACGCTTTTTAGAGAAAATTATACCTTTTTTCAAGAATTATCCAAGTATAATATTAATACAAATCAGAAACAGTTATATCTAATTACAAATGATCATAAAAAATATCAGATTCAACTTCAAAGTGAAAAGTTTGATAAAGAAGATTACATATTATTGAAAATTTATAATACATCAGATGAAATTAAAACAAAATCATCTGCTGATAGCGATGGTAAAAAAATTTCGAAGCGGATAAATGAAATTAAGAACAGGATATTGACAAAAACTACAGTATTATATGATAGAATCAGCAGAATTTTAGTTCCGAATAAATTCAAATATAGAAATATATTTACAAATCTACCTGTTGGGATATATAGAACAACAGCAGATGGCAAATTTTTGAAAGCGAATCAAGCATTGGCAGAAATTTTAGGTGCTAAAAGTATTGATGAGCTATACAATCTATCGGTTTATAATTTTTATGAATCTCCAGAGATTCGAGAGAATTTATTATATCTACAGGGGTTAAATAATGAATTTCAAAAGTTTGAGCTGAAGCTCAAAAGGCTTGATGGTGAAGTCATCTGGGTTTATGATCAGGCAAAAATATATTATGATAAAAAGGGTAAAATTAAGTGGATCGAAGGTATATTGGAAGATATAACATATCGTAAACAAGCTGAATTAAAGCTGTATCATAGCGAACAAAGATACGCTGGATTATTCAAAAAATTGCTTGATGTATATTTTAAGATTGATTTACATGGACAAATCCTTCAAGTATCACCTTCCATCGAAAAAATTCTTGGTTATACAATTAATGAGATTCTATATACAAATATAAAAGATTATCTTATTGATGAGAATAACGATTATCATAATTTTTTGAGCAAGATACTCAAAAATGGTAGATTAAATGGTTATTTAATAAAGATCCGTCATAAATACAACTCACCACATTATTTTTTAGTTAATGCACAATTTACTTTAAATGAGAATGGTAAAATTGATGGAATAGATGGAATTGCAAGAGATTTAACAGATTCTGTCATTATCCAGAATAATTTATCAGTATTATACCAAATTGCAAAAAATATTAATTCTACATCAAATTGGGAAGACATTTTTCGTAATACTTTCACTATTTTATCGCAATATTTGGGTTTTGAAAATTATTATATTGCTCTTCATAATGATGTTGAAAACAGAATTGAATTTCCATATGTTTATGATAAATATAATGATCATTATGACAGTATATCGGCAGATACACAGAATTCAATAACGGCAAAGGTAATTAAAACTGGAGATACAATAATTTTAACAAATAAAGAAATTAGTGATATTCTCAAAAATAGCCCGCTTATATATACTGAGGCACCAAAAAATTGGATCGGAATACCACTAAAAATTGCCGATAAAGTAATAGGAGCTATTGGAATTAAAAATATTGATCCTTATAAATTAAAAAGCAGTTGGTTAAAAGAATTACTCGAATCAATTGCTGAACAATTAGCCATAGCAATTGATAGGGGGATTAAAACAAAAGAACTTATTTCTGCTCGTGAAAGGGCAGAATTATTATATTCAATTTCTCCAAGTTGCTTATTAGCAATAGACACAAATTACAGAATTATAAGCTGTAATAAAAGACTTGAAGAGTTAACAGGATACACAGCTGAAGAAGTGATTGGGAAAAATTGCTCTATAATATCAGAAAGTCTTCCCGATGAAGTGTATTTATTCTTGACCGATATCGAACACAAACCGCTAAGTAATATTGAATCAATAATTATAACCAAGGACAAATCGCAAAAAATAGTATCAAAAAATTTTGAGTATTTAAAAGATGTTCGAGGCAATATATCAGGAGTTATCATAAGTATAAATGACATAACTCTAAGGAAGAAAGCTGAAGAGCAATTACTCTGGCAATCTACTGTAAATCATGCCATTGCTGAACTATCCCGTGCAATAATATCTTTTGAATCGCTCGAAAAATTGTCGAAACAAATCTTGCATAATTTATGCAATTTGACGGGTTCAGATATTGGCACAATTGTATGTCTTAATAAACTGGATAAGTTGGAAATATCGGCTCAATTTGGTTTTGATGAAGTAAATGACGAAGAATTTTCAAAGAAATTAAACTATATCAAAGAAATTTGGATTAAAGTTATTGAAAATGACGAACCGATAACAATTAATAGGATTAACAGTAGAAGGCAATTTAATTTGCTATTGAATCCCTTTCCGGAGTTGAATGCAATGATAATTTCACCCGCTGTTAGCAGTAGAGAATTGCTTGGTTTGATAATACTTGGAACAAAGAAGGGTGAATATAAGGAAAATGATATTGATTTAACTTTCAAGTTTGCTTCACTATATGGAATTGCATATCAACGTTTCAAAGCTGAAAGAGAGATGCGTGCTGCGCTTGAAAAGGAACAAGAATTGAGTGAGTTGAAATCCCGATTTATATTGATGGTATCTCATGAATACAGAACTCCACTTTCGGCAATTATGTTATCTTCGGATATATTAAGAGAATATAGCGATAAATTGAGCAAAAGCGAGAAGGATAAACATTTTGAAAGAATCAGCCAATCTATTAAATCAATGACTAAATTGCTTGATGATATAATTGCTTTCAATAAAATTGATAGTGGTCTGATTAATTTCAACCCTGAGTTCATAGATATCAAGCCATTAATTACTAGTATAGTCCACGAAATGGAATTACTTTACCGCAATAAATGCAAAATCAATTTAAAATTCCATAATGCCGATGCATTAATTTTACTTGACGAAAAACTTATAAGGCAGATATTAACAAATTTACTATCGAATGCGATAAAATATTCATTTGATGGAAATGAAGTTATTTTCAATGTATTTGTATCCCAAGATTATGTTGAATTCATAATTGAAGATTTTGGTATAGGTATTCCTGAGGAAGACCAAAAGAATATGTTCCAGCCTTTTTTCAGAGCAAGAAATGTTGAAAGCATTCAAGGAACAGGCTTAGGAATGAATATAGTAAAAAATTGCGTTGATTTACATAAAGGATCAATTAATTTTGAGAGTAAATTAGGTGTTGGTACAAAGTTTGACATTATTATTCCCACAGTCCATAAAAATACTAAATGCACTCCTAAAAATAAATAATAATTTTGTTGAATAATTTTACAAATGTTAATTTGAATTCTTAAATTTCTATCATAAGAATTCATTTTTTAATTTTTTTGAGATAAGTATGGCAGAAAATGAAAAAATCAAATCAACAGACAAGATAAGTGAAGATAAGCAAAAAGCACTTAAAATAGCCCTTGATCATATTGAAAAGCAATATGGCAAAGGTTCGATAATGAGATTGAGCGATAGCAGGGTAGTTCAGATAGAATCTATTTCAACCGGATGTTTATCATTAGATGCCGCGATCGGAGTTGGAGGTGTACCGAGAGGTAGAATTACTGAAATTTTTGGACCGGAATCATCCGGAAAAACAACAGTTTGTCTTCATATTATTGCGGAAGCCCAAAAAAAAGGTGGATTGGCTGCATTTGTAGATACTGAACATGCACTTGACGTTAAATATGCTCAACGGCTCGGTGTAGATTTAAATAATTTATTACTATCGCAACCTGAATTTGGAGAGCAGGCTTTAGAAATAGTTGAAACATTGGTTCGTTCCGGAGCGATTGATGTTATTGTTATTGATTCTGTTGCCGCCCTAACTCCACGGGCAGAAATTGAAGGAGAAATGGGCGATGCTCAGATGGGTTCCCAAGCACGCTTGATGTCTCAAGCAATGAGAAAATTAAACGCTGCAATAGGCAAATCAAACACTACTGTTGTTTTTACTAATCAATTACGTTCAAAACTTGGTGTTATTTATGGTAACCCAGAGACGACTACCGGTGGAAATGCACTTAAATTCTATGCTTCGGTCAGAATTGACATTAGACGAAAAGAAGTAATAAAAGAAGGACAAGAAATAGTTGGCAACAGAGTTAGAGCTAAAATTGTGAAGAATAAAGTTGCACCACCTTTTAAAGAAGTTGAATTCGATATAATGTATAACGAAGGGATTTCCAAAATTGGTGATATGATTGATTTAGCTACTGAACATGGTATTATTTCAAAAAGTGGCTCATGGTTTACTTACAAAAATGATAGGATTCAAGGTCGTGAAGGATTAAGAAAACTTCTTTTAGAAAATAAAACTATGTTTGATGAACTTGAAAATGAAGTCAAGAAAGTTCTTATGAACGCAGTAAGTAATGCTATTGTATCTGATTAAATTTTAATATATATATGAATGAGGAAATACCATCAATTGAGAATATTGAAATTACAAGTAAAGAATATATAAAAATCTATCTCAGCGATGGTAATCAGAAGATCTGTCATATTGACGTATTTAACTTACTGAAGTTAAAAAAAGGCGGAAAAGTTGATAAAAATACAATTGAAAAAATAGTATATGAATCACGTAAAATCTTTCTTAATAAAGCATTATACAATCTTATTTCGCATAAACCCCGGTCAAAAAAAGAAATCAAAGAAAAACTAATTACAAAAGGTTTCTCTGAAGTTGAAATTGATTCTGCAATACGACATTTTACAGAATTAGGATATATTGATGATGAGAAATATGCTTACGATTATTACAAAAGTTTAATTAGTAGAAATAAATATTCAAGTTCAGTTGTTAAAAGAAAATTACTTGAGAAAGGGATTTCAAATAAGATTATAGAAAAATTGGATGATAAATTTTATGACCCGAAAAGTGAATATTTATTAGCCTTGAAATTAGCAAAAAAGAAAATCAAAACCATTAAATCAGGCAATGATAAAGAAATTAAACAAAGGATTTATCGTTATTTACTGCAGAAACAATTTAAGATTGATGTTATAAAATATGTACTTGAAGATATCTTTTTGGAGTAATTCCAATTTCTTTTTGAAGGTTATTATATTAACAATACTAATATTGAATCCTTTTTTTGTAATTGCTAAAGAAATTAAATACAGATTACCTGAAACAATTAATCGCTATCAACCTGTTATAGTACCCGTTATTCACCCCCAACACACGATCCTATTCTTAGATCGGCAAAATTATCCTGAGAATACAGGTGGAATCCGTGATCATGACGATATCTGGTATAGTAAATGGATTAATAATGAATGGACAGAACTTTCCAATTTATCCTCTATTAATACAGAATTTTCTGATGTTTTATTCTCAATTACACCAGATGGTAATAATGCATTAATCTACCACAATTTCGGTGATACAACCCTCACCGGACAATTCTATCTCTATACATTGAATAATAATTATTTTAATAAAATAGCACCGCTTAATATCAAAAATTTTTATAACAGATCCCCAAATTTTTATGGTCACTTATCTTATGATAAAAATAAATTGCTTTTGTCACTTGATCGGGAAGATACCTTTGGTGGTTTAGATTTATACATATCGTTTTTTGATAGTTCAATGAATGAGTGGAGTGAACCATTGAATCTAGGTAATATCATAAATACAAGTGGTATAGAAACATCCCCATTCCTTGGTTATGATGGTTCAACTCTTTATTTTGCATCGAATGGTCACAGCGGTTTTGGTAAATTAGATTTGTATATGAGTCGGCGTTTGGACGATAGTTGGCAGAATTGGACAAAGCCGCAAAATTTTGGATCTTTTATCAATACTCATCAAGATGACCATTGTCTGTATCTTACGGTTTTAGCTGATACTGCTTATATTGTCTCGTATGATTCAATTAATGCTCGAAATGGTATTTATTATGTAATTGTTCCAAATTCGTTAAAACCCGACCCTTATGTTTTCATTGAAGGTGAAATTAAAAGAAATAATCCTAAAACTGAGCCAGTAACAATAGAAATTATTGACTTGAAAGGTGATATAATTAATTTATTCGTCACACATTTTATTAATTATGCTATTATTTTGCCTGTCAATAACGATTATACAATAAAATTTTCAGCAAATGATTACCTTGATACAATAATAAAAGTAAATTTATTCAATGTTGATATGCATCAGCGTTTTAGAAAAGACATAAATTTGAAAAAAAAATCACAGAATAGCTATGTAAAAAAAGTAATATATTTTGGTTTCGATGAAGATAGAGTAGAAATCTCAAATGAACTGGCTGATGAATTAATAAATCTTGTGAAATTAAACAATATTAGGGAATTATTACTTGTGGGACATACAGATAAAATTGGATCGGATAAATATAATCGGCAATTATCACGAAAAAGAGCAGAGAATACAAAAAAATACCTGCAAAAGATTTTGGGAGCAGATATTAACATTAAAACACAGTGGAAAGGTAGTAGAGAACCTATTTCTGAGCAGGATACTGAAAATAGAAGGGTTGAAATATACTTGCCTTTTTAGAGTAGATTGATTTCTATTTTTCCGCTCTGGGGATAATGTATTGATGCATTGTTAGAAATTGTTACAATTGAAAGCTGAATTTTAGGTTTATCATTTATATCGGCGTATTTACCATATATTAATTCCTTGCATAAAGCAAATTCAATAATTTCGTCTGAAGCATAAATTAGTTTATATAATGTTAAATCTTGTTCACTGTCAATTGTAAATCCGCAATGGTTTAATATAATTTTGAATTCGACAGGGTAGTAAAAATTGATTTGAATAGATTCGTTTGGGCGTAAATGATGAATAGTATCGCATCTAAAATAGGCATATTCGTCGTCTGAAGCAAACCAAAAACGGGAAATTAATTCACCAATTTGATGCATTGTCGACATTGAGCGTTTAGCATCAAAATATCCAGCATTTTCCCATTTATCTTCATCTGTTAGTTTCCCATCAATATTGGGACTTATTTTTTTCGATTGTTCTTTCAAAATTGGCTTAAATTCATATTCTGGAACAGGTTTCATCACTTCCTCTGGAATTTCATCACCGATAATAGTATAAAAATTGGCAATGTGCCATCGGAAGAGAATATCAAATTGATCTTTGTTTTCTGCACTATGTTCATCGCCATACCACCAAAACCAGTCAGAACCTTCTGCAATATATAACTCATTAATTGCTCTCTTATATTGATCAGTTGTTATATTGTCTTTAACTTCTTCGAGACGATGCCTCGCTTTGGAAAGCATAGACCAGGCAGCAACATCATCTTTGTGGCCGATCCATATACTAAAATTAGCATTTATCCAAGAGCCAGCCCTAACATGTCGTAATGGTTTATTGTAATCAAGCGATGCTTCATTAATTGCTTCAGAGCATTTAATTGTTTGAAAATTAGATTCGTCGCTGAGAAGTGTATATAAAGCTTTTAAGAATGGTAAACCATTTTCATCGTAATATTCCCAGCAATTTTCGCCATCTAAAATGATTGGTACAGCGGCACATTTTAAGGCTTCAGAGCCGAGTTTGTTGTAGATCTCATTGCGTATTCTCTCTAAGTGATTACAAAAATCTTTAGCGGCTTCAATTGGATTCCATTTTGAATATACAAAGCCAATGTTATCAGAAAGGAAATGATCCCTGAAGAAGATAACAATCTCGCCATCCTCACAAATATATTTATAAGGGAAAAACTTAGCTAATGAGTGATAATCCGATTTTAAAGATTGCATCAATACTTGTTCATCGCTTGCAACCCATTTAATATTTGCTTTAATCATCAATTTCAAAGCTTCGTTAGATATAGAACCTTCTGGTGGCCACATTCCTGAGGGATTATCATTAAAAACATGCTGATAGTATCTGATTGCTTCAGTAATTTGATTCATTGCATCATCTGGAAATTTGAATTCAGGTTCGGGTAAGGGAATGCCTGGTAGAGCCTCATGTGCCGAACGTGAATCGCAAAGCAATGGTAATATGGGATGATACATCGGAGATATACTAATCTCAATTTGCTCAAATTTTCTTAGTAAGTCTAGTTGTGGCTTAATTTTCTTAAGTATTTCAATGTGATAATCAATTAGGAATTTCTTTTCCGATTCAGTGTAATTAAAAGCTTTGTCAAATAGTCTTTTAATTTTTGGATCTTTTCTGGAGTATTGACCAATCCATGTTAAATTATACCATACCTGTAAATCGAGCCAATCTTGATCTGTAAAATGATTTAATGCAAAGTTCTTATCCTTGGATTTTTCAAATAAATCTCTGTATCTTGAATAGGGTATGACCATTTTATCAATATTACAGAGGAAAAAAAGTTCCAAAATTTGTTTTTTTTGCTCATAAGATAATAGCTTTGGTTGAATTTGCGTCAATCTTTGTATTTTATCTATAGTTTTATAATTGATGTATTCATCAATTTGCAACATTAATGATGGTACTAAATTAAATGTTTGCTTGATGGAAGGAAATTCATGCAAAATTTCAGGCAAGTCATAATAATCTTTTACGCCGTGTAATCTTACCCATGGAAGAATGAATTCCTTTTCCTTTTTATAAAAAGGTTGATGCTGATGCCAAAGAATTATAATTTTTAATGGTTCCATTACTAAACAACTTTTTTACAATTTATTATCGTTAAGTTTTAAATTTTTCTTTATTTAATTTCTATTTTTTTATATGTAATATGTTTGAATTTAGTTTTGAATCCAATTTTGAATATAAATTGTTCGATATTAATCAAATTTAAACTTGCATAAGGAGCAATTGCGAATATTGAATTGGATTCATTTAAATTTATCTCGTATGCAATGTTCGTACTTAGTACAAAATTTCCTGTTAGCTTTTCATCTCTTGATATCTGTTCAGGTGTTTCAATAAATTCTCTACTATATGAAATGAAATCTGTATATATTAATCCAGGGGCAAATGAAATCCAAAAATTATCATAGGGATGATAATAAACAGGTACTTCAATTTTGTATTGGAATTTATTATTGATGAAACCAATTGCACTTAATCCTAATCCAAAATTTCTGCTATATTGAAATTCATATCCTAGACCGAGTGCGAAGCTAATGTTGTCATTTGATAGAAAATAGGCAAGAGTTGGACTTATTTTAAAATGATGTATTTCTCTTTTGTTTATGTTTTCAATCGTTATTTGGGTAAAAAGGCTATTAACATTTAAACAAAATAAAAATGTAATTGAGAATATTGACTTATACATTATAAACCTTTACTAAATATTAGTATATTTGCAATTGTTAACAATAGTTATGCCATATTTGCATATTAATTTATAAAAATACTCAAAAAATTAATTTTATCTTATACATAGGGAGTTTAAAAGATGCAAAAATTCAAAAATTACATTAATGGTCAATGGGTTGATGCGAAATCAGGTAAAACATTTTTCAATATTAATCCAGCAAACACGGATGACATCATAGGTGAATTTGCATTATCCGACAAAGATGATGTCGATATAGCAGTTGCTTCTGCAAAAGAGGCTTTTAGAAGCTGGCGTTTGGTACCGGCTCCGAAAAGAGGTGATATGATGCGTAAAGTAGGCGATATTTTTACGCGCCGGAAAAAAGAAATTGCACGAATAATGACACGTGAAATGGGTAAACCGGTATTCGAAACAGAAGGAGATGTACAGGAAGCAATAGATACGGCATATTATGCTGCATCCGAAACGAGGCGTCTTTTCGGTAAAACTGCACCAAGCGAGATGTTGAACAAAGCTAATATATCGTTTAGAGTGCCAGTAGGAGTATGTGGAGTCATTACTGCATTTAATTTCCCTATAGCAGTACCATCTTGGAAAATTCTCCCAGCTATTGCAGCCGGGAATACCGTTGTATTTAAGCCGTCCAAGGATACACCTTATTGCGGGGTCATATTTGCAGAAATATTCGAAGAGGCTGGCTTCCCTGCTGGTGTATTTAATTTATTGACAGGTAAAGGTTCGATGGGTAATCATCTGGTTGAACATTCGGATGTCCGATTAATTGGATTTACCGGTTCAACAGAGATAGGTTGTAAAATTGGAGAAACTTGTGGACGTTTGAATAAAATATGCTCACTTGAAATGGGTGGTAAAAATGCACAAGTAGTTATGCCCTCTGCAAATCTCGAACTTGCTATTGATGGCGTTCTTTGGGGAGCTTTCGGTACAACTGGGCAAAGGTGTACTGCTACGTCAAGACTTATCCTTCATAAAGACATATATGAAAATTTTTTGGAACTTTTGAAAGAACGGGTACAAAAATTAAAGTTAGGCGATGGCTTAGTTGAGGGGACTGATGTCGGTCCATTAATTCACGAAAATGCTCTAAATAATGTTGAAAGATATGTAAAAATAGCACTCGAGGAGGGTGGTCGCCTCATTTGTGGTGGGCAAAGGGCTATTGAAGGTAATTTAGCTAAGGGATTTTTCTATTATCCCACAATTATTGCTGATGTAACTCATGAAATGACAATCTTCAAAGAAGAAATATTCGGACCAGTCTTAGCAGTTACAAAAGCTGAGTCGTTTGAACATGCAATTGAATTGCATAACAACTGTCAATATGGGCTTTCTTCCTCGATTTATACAAATGATATAACAGAATCATTTATGTTTATTCGGGATTCAGAAGCAGGTATAACGTACATTAATGCACCAACAATAGGGGCAGAAGCCCATATGCCCTTCGGTGGAGTGAAGGGTACAGGAAATGGCCATAGAGAAGGTGGGTGGACTGTTTTCGATATATTCACCGAATGGAAAACTGTATATATTGATTATTCAAACAAATTACAACGGGCACAGATTGATAATTATTGAATTTCAAATAAAAAATGAAATAAATTGTCTATCAAAGGGGCAGTAAGCCCCTTAATTTAATTGTATTTAAAATTATTTTAATTGTATATTATGGTATAAATGATTATGAAATCAAGCGAAATAAGAAAAAGTTTTTTAGACTTTTTCGCAGGTAAAGGACACACAATAGTTCCAAGTGCACCAGTAATACCACATGGAGATCCAACTTTATTATTTACTAATGCCGGAATGAATCAATTCAAGGATATATTTTTAGGTAAAGGCACGAGAGGTTTCAAAAGAGTAGCAGATACACAAAAGTGTATAAGAGTAAGCGGTAAACATAATGATCTTGAAGAAGTTGGCTTCGATACTTATCATCATACTTTTTTTGAAATGCTAGGAAATTGGAGCTTTGGGGATTATTATAAAGAAGAAGCAATTCAATGGGCATGGGAATTGTTGACTGGAGTTTGGGGCTTGCCAGAGGATAGATTATTTGCAACGGTCTATAAAACTGATGATGAAGCTTATGAGATTTGGAAAAAATACTTACCCATAGAAAGAATTCAAAAGTTTGACGAAAAAGATAATTTTTGGGAGATGGGAGAAACCGGACCTTGTGGTCCTTGTAGCGAAATTCACTTTGACCGTACAATTGATAAATCCGGATCTAAATTGGTAAATAAAGGCACTCAGGATGTTATTGAAATTTGGAATTTAGTTTTTATACAATATAATAGATTGGCAGACGGTAGATTAGTTCAACTGGATGCCAAACATGTTGATACTGGAATGGGATTTGAACGGATTACAGCGGTTATCCAAGGCAAAAATTCAAATTATGATACAGATATTTTTTCGCCGCTGATTAACAAAATAGAAGAGATAAGTGAACGTAATTATTATTCATCAAATGGCAACGATGCAGTTGCCATGCGTGTAATATCTGATCATATCCGCACATTAGCTTTTGCTATTTCTGATGGTGCAATGCCCGGGAATGAAGGACGAGGTTATGTTTTAAGAAGAATATTGAGAAGAGCTGCTAGATTTTCAAGAAATTTAGGTATAAAAGATCCAATTTTATATAAATTAATTCCAGTATTAGTTAATATTATGGGTGATTATTTCACTGAATTAAAAGCGAGTGAAGAGTTAATCATAAAAATCGTAAAAGCTGAGGAAGAGAGCTTTTTACAAACCTTGGATAATGGAATAGAGAAATTTAATCAAATAATCAACAAATATAGTAACAATAGAGTAATTCCTGGTGAAGAAGCCTTTTTACTTTATGACAGCTTTGGTTTTCCAATTGATTTGACAGAATTAATGGCACGGGAAAATGGTTTTATCGTTGATAAAAAAGGTTTCGATAATAAGATGTTAGAACAAAAGGAAAGATCTAGGAAAGCTCGCAAAGAATTTATAAATGAAATGGATATTGCCGGTTTGCCTTATAAAACAAATTTCGTTGGTTATGATGAATTAGAAGCTGAATCCATCATACTTTATGTTAATAAAAATTTTGTTGTTCTTGACGAAACACCTTTTTATGTCGAAAGTGGAGGTCAGGTCTCAGACACAGGGACTTTGACGATTGGAGGTGAGGTATATCAGGTTATAGATATGCAAAAATCAGCAGATGCTTATGTCCATATTTGCGATAGAGATGTAGAAGCGTTGATAGGTGAAAAAGCTTTAGCTAAAGTAGATGTAGCTCGTCGGAAAGATATTATGCGGAATCATTCAGCTACCCATCTTTTGCACGAAGCACTAAGAAAAGTACTCGGTAATCATGTCAAGCAAGCTGGTTCATTAGTTGCTCCTGAATATCTCCGATTTGATTTTAATCATTTCGAAAAGATAAAACCTCAACAAATAAAAGAAATAGAAAGCCTTGTTAATAAAAAAATATTGGAAAATGTACCCGTTCAAACTCGAATTGAAGAATTGAACAAAATCTCGGGTAATACAAATATAAAAATGTTTTTCGGTGATAAATACAGTGATATTGTTCGTGTTGTTACTATGGATCCAAGCTATTCCAATGAATTATGTGGCGGTACGCATGTGAAAACTACTGCAGAAATTGGATTATTTAAGATTATATCTGAATCTTCAATTGCAGCTGGCGTCAGAAGAATTGAAGCAGTAACTGGCTTCGGAGTTGAAAAATATATCAGACAACTTGAAGAAAAATTAAAATCCAATAATGAAATTATCGAGGAATTATCTGTAAAAATTAAAAAATTGGAAAAAGAAATTTCAAAAGTAAGTTCCAACATAAATGATTTCAATGAGATAATCAAAAAAGCTCAAATAATTGAGGATATAAGGGTAGTAATCTATGATGTAAATGTCGATGATATTGATGCTTTGAGAAATGTTGCTGATGGCTTAAGAAATGCTTTAGGTACAAAGGGCGTTGCCTTATTAATTTCTAAAACTAACAATAAAATTCACCTTGCCTGTGCTGTAACCGATGATTTGAAAAATGAAATACCAGCTGGGAAATTAGTTGGTGAATCTGCTAAAATAATTGGCGGAGCTGGTGGGGGGAAACCACATTTAGCCACTGCTGGCGGTAAAGATCTTGAAAAATTACCTGAATTGGTTTCTAAATTTCCTGAAATAGTTAAAAATTTATTAAATTAATACTAGTACTTAGACCATTTATACTTTGATTCAATGTATATTATAGATGAAGTGAAATGCAAAAGCTAATAATCTTTGGATTGTTATCATTCACAGTTTTATTGAGATTGCCTGCCCAAAGCGATTTGCCATTATTCATCACAATTACTGAAGAACATCGCTTCTTGAAAAATTTTGAGGGTAAATGGCGTTTACTCTATAAATCAGATACCGAATTAGGAGACGAATTCTATGGTAAAGGCATATCTGAAAATTCAATTATTATGGGTTGGAAATATTTACAAATTAAGGAAGAGTTAGGTATTGGTGGAATTCCTACTTTTAGTATTGTTATTATTGGTTATGATCCATCGGAAAAATTATTCAGTCTTTTTGCTATAGATAATTTTTCCCTGAGACCCGTTGTAAGTAAAGGTGTTTTAGATAGTGTTAATAAGGAACTTAAATTTATTTATGAATATTTTGACAATACAAAAAATAAAATTATCAATCAGGAAACAATATTGAGATTACTCGAACCAAGCAAATACAGTTATATAATTAATATTATTGAAGGAGATAAAAAAAGAAAACTTGTGGAAAAATTAGCCATTAAAATTGAGTAATTAATGGAATCATTCTTGATAAGAGAAAGTTTATAATAAAAAATAAATAAATGAAATGAAACGTATTTACAAATACCTTTTGTTATTTCTTGTCTCACTAAGTTTTGCTCTTTTATGCCAGTACTTGTATGGCTATGTTGCAAAACATCAAATAATTACAACAAATAAGGCACCCATGCCTATAGGTCCTTACAGTCAAGCTGTAAAAAAAGGCGACATCATTTATTTAAGCGGTCAAATTGGGATTAATCCACAAACAAATCAATTGATTTCAGATGATATTGAGGAACAAACAAATCAGGCCATGCAAAATATTTCCGCAATATTATCTGAAATTGGATTATCATTGAATAATATTACGAGTGCAACAATATATTTAACTAATATAGATACATTTGAGGAAGTAAATAGAATTTATTCCAGTTATTTTGATGATTACTATCCCGCCCGTACAACATTAGAAGTAAGCCGGTTGCCAAAAGGTGCAAAAATAGAAATCTCAGTAATAGCACATAAATAGGATATTAATATGATAAAAAAAATTTCCAACCAGCTTTCCCAAGAGGAACGAACTGCATTATATGAATTAGTATTTGCCGTTGCCTCTGCCGATAGTCATATTACAACAGCCGAAATAAATTCAATAATCAAAAATTTTGATATTAATTCACTTGATGATGAGCACAAAGCAAAAGTAAGAGAATTTATTCAGCATCCATCCAATATTGATGAGATAATAAAGGTATTCAGCGATTCAGATGAACTGATACGTTATTCAATTATTTATTTTCTTTGTGAGGTTATAGTAGCCGATGAGGTTATTGAAGCCGAAGAAAACGAAATATTGATAAAAGTATGCAAAGGACTTTCCATTGGAGATATTCAACGTCTTTTAATTATGAATTATGTTTTTAGGAAAAAACGATTGACTTCGCTTTATGATGATATCGAAAAAATCCGGATTGCTCTCGAAGACAGCAAAGAGGCTTTGGAATATGCGAAAATACCATTAATTGAAGGCTTTGTTATTTAAAACTGATTGTTTTTATTTTTTATGTAATTTTGATTTTTAAAAATTTTATTTCTTGGAAATCATGCAAAAAATCAAAATTTTATTCGGATCATTAATTGCTTTAATTTTTTTTACAATTTTATCTTGCTCAAACCCAACACTTAGATTTGATCAGACTTGTATAACTTGTATAAAATCTCAAAGATTTTTGTGCAGTGGAGACGAATGTCCCAAAACATTTAAAGTTTCCGAAAACTACATTGTTACCATAACGGAAACTGGTGAAAATATTTATGTAACAAATATTTTAGAAGCCGAAAATATAAAACCCAAAGAGGGAATCGCTTTTGCAATTGCTAAAATAAATGGGAAAATTTTCCTGACAGGTGAATCTTTCAACCATTTATGGATACTATATCCACGTCCAAAAAATGAAGCTAGTTATAAAGCAGTTAAATTACCAGAATCGAACATTGTTAGCCCCGTATTTGAGTTATTCACATCTAGATTAATGTTATCGGCACAAAATTATTCTCATAAATATCTTTTTGATGATGAAGATAATAAATGGATAATTCATGGAGCAATGAAAGGGAAAGAATGAATATAATTCACTACTTTTTTATTATTATTTCAATTACATATTGTTCATATTCTCAAGCTCTCGATAACGAGTTCCAGTCTTATTATGCTAAAGTTGTTTCAATAATTCAAAAAAATACGGAAGAACTTACCGTCAAAGAAGTTGAAGTTTTAAAAGATGCTACAAAAATGAATATTAATCATTTTGGAGAATCTTATCAACACAGTATGAGGCAATTAATACAAAATGCCAATAGAAAACTAAATGAATACAATGAATTTTTGGCAAAAAAAAGGCAGACCGAAGAAGAAATGTTTCGGAAACAACGGCAGATTGAGGTAACCGAAAGTCAGTTGCGGAAAACTGAAATGGAAAGGGATAGTGCAATTCAATTTAGTGAAATGCTAAAAAAGGAAATAGAAAAATTGAACAAAAAAATCAAAGAATTGACAAATGATAAAAAGAATCTCGAAAAAGCTAATAAAATGCTTTTAGAGGACAATCAAAATTATCAAGCGATAATATCTAATACCAGAAGTTCAATTTCGAGAATAATTAATTTAATTGGTTATAGTTCAGTAAATTCAGAATTATCTGCACAAATTCCACAATCACTCAAAGATTCTTTAGAAATAGCTGAATGCGGCATTGCTGAAACACTTATGAAGAATTATAACTTAACATTGAATGCAATGCTAAAAGATGCAAAGTTTATAGATACAATTGCAAAATACTATAAACAAAACAAGTCATTACCATCAGATGTTCAGGAATATATTGATTCTGGAAAGGATTTAGCTGAAAAGATGTCATTAGCACCAATGGATTGTATCAGAATAAGTGGTATAAATATTTTGAATTCCATTGAAAACTTTATTCTTGAGGTTGAAAATCAGTCAAACAGATGGAAATTAGATGATATAATATTAATTCCAGTCATAGCTATTTTAATAATACTTATAGTTTTTGTAATAATTTTGATAAGAAAAAGAAGAAATTAAATTGTTGAATAAATCAGAGATACAAAAATGAATGAACATGTTTGTGATGTTGTAGTAATCGGCTCGGGTCCCGGAGGATACGTCTCTGCAATCAGAGCCTCCCAATTGGGATTTAAAGTGATTTGTGTCGAAAAAGAAAACCTAGGTGGTATATGTTTAAATTGGGGCTGTATTCCAACAAAAGCCTTGCTTAAAAATGCTGAATATATGCATTTTTTAAAAAAATCCACTGAATTTGGTTTTAAACTTGATAACATAGAATTGGATTTCCCTCAAATAATCAAACGCAGCAGAGACGTAGCCAATAGAATGTCGAAAGGAGTAGCATCTCTTTTTAAAAAATACAAGGTCAATGAAGTTAGAGGCTTCGGTTTTATACAAGATAAAAATACGGTTTTAGTCAAAAATGATGCTGGTGAAGCAACAGATAGAATTAAAACTAATTATATTGTAATTGCAACAGGTGCACGTCCACGAATGTTCCCAGGAATAAATGTTGACCATAAAAAGATAATAACAAGTAAAGAAGCAATGCTTCAAACAAGTGTCCCAAAATCAATGATAATTATGGGCGCAGGTGCAATCGGCGTTGAATTTGCCTATTTTTATAATTCCTTTGGAACTTCAGTAACAATTGTTGAAATGATGGATAGAATATTGCCAATTGAAGATGAAGAAATCTCTAAAGAGTTAGAACGTAATTTTAGGAAACAGAAAATAAATATATTAACTTCAACAAAAGTTGTATCCGCATCCGCAGAAAATGATAAGGTAAAAATAGAAATTGAGAAGAAAGATGGAAGTAAAGAATCATTAGAAGCAGAGATAGCATTAAACGCTATAGGTATCCAGGCTAATATTGAAAATATTGGGCTGGAAAATTTGAATATAGAAATCGAAAAAGGATTCATCAAAGTTGATAAATTTATGAGAACTAATGTTGACAATATATTTGCTATAGGCGATGTAGCTGGGGCACCTTGGCTTGCTCATAAAGCTTCAGCTGAAGGAATATTAGTAGCTGAATTCATTGCTGGTCATAATGTCGAAACTATCGATCATGATAATATACCTAGCTGTACATATTGTCAGCCACAGGTAGCGAGTATTGGATTAACCGAAAGTAAAGCTAAAGAAGTCGGTTATGAAATAAAAGTAGGAAAATTTCCATTCACAGCAAGCGGCAAAGCCCACGGAATAGGAGAAGCTACAGGATTTGTCAAGATAATATTTGATGCCAAATATGGCGAGATTTTAGGTGCACATATGATTGGACCCGATGTAACTGAGTTGATAGCTGAAATAGGGGTTGCCCGTAATCTCGAAGCCACAGGTCGAAGCATTTTCAAAACGATTCATGCTCATCCAACTTTAAGCGAAGCAATAATGGAAGCATCAGCAAATGCTTGGGGTGAGTCTGTTAATATTTAGTAAATAATTAATTTAAATTTTCGTTTATAAATTTGTTTGCTATTTTAAAAAAAATTTTTAATTTTGGAATTGGTAATTGTAAGCGGGAATAGCTCAGTTGGTAGAGCATAACCTTGCCAAGGTTAGGGTCGCGAGTTCGAGTCTCGTTTCCCGCTCGACGGTTAAAGCCCGTCTCTTCCTCTTTATGCTGCATGCCTTGCCATCATGTCCCCCCGATGGTAAGGCATTTTGATTATAAACAGTTACCTCTTAAATTCTATTTTAATTTGTTCTATCAAATAAAAACAATATAAACATTAATATCAACGTCAAGCATAACAATGATATATAGCATTGGAGTATAATGAAAAAGTCTATTATTTTGTCAATTCTGTTAATAAGTTTTTTTCTACTTAGCTTACAGATATTTTCAACTCCTTACTCAGGACTTAAAATAATTGAATCCAATGATAAATTTTTAGAATTTGAATATTATCCGGAGCTTTTAAAACTTGAAGAAAGGATTACAATTGATAATCAGTTAACTATTTCCCCTGTAATAAAAGATGCACTCATTGAACCTAATGAAGCCGGTTCTCCAATGTGCCTTGTGGTTCCAATAAAAATTACAGTGCCAGGAGAAAATCAATATAAAATTTATTACAAAGAAGTTCTGGGAATTAATTCAATCAAAGGAATTATTGCTCCTACAAAAGAAATTAAATTAAATAATGATGGAACTATACGAGAGTTATTTAGAGTTGATCCCCAAAAATATAATAAAGCACCTCAGGAATTTATAGATATTAAGTACATGGGGATAGCTCGTTACAGGCATATTGCAGATGTTCTTTTGAGAGTTGCTCAATATGACCCCTTCACTAATTCAATTATAATACCCAAAAAACTGATCGTTAAGATTCAATTTAATAATGATAATAACACAACATTGAGCAAAAAATTAAAAGATGATATAAAAACAACAATAAACCACGATCAAACCAGAAATTTTCTCGTGTTTCAGCATTCAAAATTATTAAAAAAAAGAATTGATGCAATTCAATCAAGGCAAAATCAAGTCTGGCTTAGAATTACTATACCTAAAGAGGGACTATACAGAATTGATGCAAACAGACTAATCCAATTTGGATTTAATCCAGCAGTAGATAATCCTAATAGCATAAAAATCTTTGGCAATAGCGGTAAACATTTAAGCGAAAAAATAAGCGATGCATTAAAAAATCAAATGAATGAGCAGCCAATAATTGTTCGGATTAAATCTAATGGCGAGCTTGATTATATACTATTTTATGGAAGTCCTGCTTATGGTTTTGAATTTCGAGACGGAGATTTTTATCATTACATTAATAGTTACTCAAATGATAACTATTATTTATTAACTTGGGGTGGCGAGGCTGGTAAAAGGGCTTTCCCAAGACCTAATCCGACAGGTAATATTGTCAATAGTCCAGCAACCTATTTGCACCGATACTTTTTCGAAGAGGAAATAAATCACGGTTTTCCATATCCCGGCTCGGGTCGTATTTGGTATGGCAGAAGTATTTTCCCTTATGACGCAATCAACACATTGCACAATCTTGATATCAATGGGAATGTTGTCTATAGATTTGCAATTGCTCATAGAAATGATTTACCAGCAAAGTTTACAATCAAATTGTACAACACAACTATTAAACAAATTGATGTACCATCTTCAGCAGGAGAGTACACAGGTTCAGTCAGGGCGATTTCAACTGCAACAATCTCTGCTGGGAATATAAAAGATTACAGAAGTTTACTGAAATTTGAATATTCAAGCTCAAGTTTGTCCGGTACCCCATATTTAGACTATTATGAGATTCATTATCCCCGATATTTTGTCGCAATTGAAAATGAAATATCTTTTTTTACTGACCCTAATCTAAACGGGCTGACAGAATATGTAGTAAGCGAATTTAACGGTGGAGAAATTATAGGTTTCGATGTTACGGATTTAGTTAATCCAATATTGTTAAATAACGAATCAAATGTTAGTAGTCAATTTAAATTCAGAGTTGAGCATCAGAAAAATAAACCGCAAAAATATTATATATCATCTAAATATAACTTCCCAACACTTGAACGAATAGAATTTGGAAATTTACGGACTGAATTTGCCAATTGCGAAATGATAGTCATTACTCATCCCGACTTACTTGAATCGGCAAACCGATTTAAAGAATATCGTGAAAAACAAAGTGGAATCAAAGTAGCAGTAATACGGACAGACCATATTTTCGCCGAGTTCTCTTGTGGTTTGCCCGATCCAACCGCAATTAGAGATTTTATTGCATTTGCTTTTGCAAACTGGGAGGTTAAGCCTTATTATATATTGCTATGGGGACGTGGACACTATGATTATAAAAATATACAATACGATACACCTCAATATGTTCTGACTTATCAGTCAGCTGATGATACCATTATTTTAAGCGGTACAGCATCTTACACAACTGACGACTACTTTGCCCGTATTGTAGGCGATGATAGAATAAACGATGTTTTAATAGGTAGAGTACCCGTTGATAATCCTCAGCGTGGAATTGATTTTGTGAATAAAATCAATCATTATGAAAATAATTCCTCAACTGATTTATGGCGTACATTTATTACATTAGTTGCTGACGATAGCCCAACCAGCAAAGGTAATGATTATACTTTGCATACAAATCAATCCGAAAGGTTGTCTGCTAATAAAATTCCTACTTTTATGCAACAAAGAAAAATTTATTTGCCCGATTATCCGACTGAAAATGTCCCAGGTGGTAAACGTAAACCTACTTTAACACAAGATTTATTAAACATGATTAATACACGTGGCAATCTAATTTTAAATTGGATTGGGCACGGGAATCCACGTGTTTGGGCTCACGAAGAAATTTTAGATAGGGATATTACTATACCACAGATGAATAATTACAATAAATTATTCCTTCTTACCGCCGCAACTTGCGATTTTGCTAGATATGATATTCCTGATAAACTTAGCGGTGCTGAAGAGATGTTATTTAGTAATAAGGGTGGTGCAATTGGTATTTTTGCTGCAACCAGAATTGTGCTTGCTTACTCAAATGCAGTTATAAATGAAAAATTCTATGAGTCTCTTTTTACTTATGATACAAGTAGCGGTAAATATCCCACTATTGGTGAAGTTATGTACAGAGTAAAATTGGTTCTTACGGATGATAATGATCAAAAATTCAATTTATTAGCCGACCCCTCAATGAATATACTTATTCCACCAGCTTTCATAAAAATTACTCATATCAATGATGTTGAATTACCTTTAAAAAATGATACACTAAACATAAAAGGATTATCAGAAGTAAAAGTTGATGGAGTTATTCTAAAACCCGGAACTAATGAAACAGATGATACATTCAATGGCACTGTCATTTTAACAATGCTTGATGGAGACCAGCCTACAATTATTGTTGATGTTGACGGTACCAAGCACAATGTTTTACGTCACGGGGGTGCTTTAAATCAAAGCTCGTATAAAGTAAAAAATGGACGTTTCAGTGCTAATTTTATCATCCCAAAAGATATCAATTATAGTAAATACAATGGCAGATTATATGCTTATGCAGTATCAGATGATAAGCGTTTTGCCAAGGGTTCTGAAACTTCATTTCGGGTTGACGGGATAAAAAATTGGGATAATCCCGACAGAACTCCACCTGAGATCAGGATTTATATTGATTCACGCAATTTTGAAAATTGCGATATTGTTAGCTCTGAGCCACTTCTAATTGTAGAACTTTCAGACGATAGTGGAATAAACACAACCGGCAAAGGAATTGGCCATAAAATTGAGGCTTGGATTAATGATAGATTTGAATCAATAGATTTAACAAATGATTTTATAACATCTATCGAAAATCCCAAAGCTGGCACTGTGGAAAAGATTCTCTACGGTCTCCAACCAGGTTTGCACAAAGTAAAAGTAAGGGCATGGGATGTTTTCAATAACTTCAACATTGCCGAAGCATGCTTTGAAATTGTGGACAGAAGCAGTGTCAGTATCAGAGATGCATATGCTTATCCGAATCCAACTCAAAGTTCAACTAATATAAACTTCAAACACAATGCAAAACCTCCTTTTGATATAGAAATAAATATTTTTGATGTTTATGGCAAATTCCTTAAGAAAATTCAAAAAACAGGAATAGATCGATATATGGAAGAAATAAATTGGGATGGTACTGACGAAAATAATTTTCCACTTGCTGGTGGAGTTTACATATATCAAATAAAAATTAATGCCGAAAAAGTTGGTACAGGTATTGCTTTTGGAAAAATAATTTTGGCAAAATAAATTATTTATTTCAAAGATATAAATTAAAAAAATTATATAGTCGTTTAAATTAATATACAAAGAAAAATTATAGAGGAATAATATAGAAACAAGCAAATACCGCATTTTTAGGTTGATATTCATTAAACGGAGGAATTTATCTAATGAAACATTATTTAAGAGAAGGAGTAATTATTCTTTTCTTTTCAATTTTTGCTGTGTCGATAAATGAAATTAAGGCACAAGGCGGTGGAGCAGCGGTTCCATTTTTGAGAATTTCCCCAGATGCACGTGCAAGTGGAATGGGTGAGGTTGGAACTGCAATTGCCGATGATATAAATGCAATATATTGGAATCCGGGCGGTTTGGCTTTCCACGAATTTGTCCCCGGTAAATTTGGTAGCGATCAAGAACCAATTCCTTACAGGCAGGTAGCACTTTCCTTCTCGCCTTGGCTTCCTCAATTCAATGCGGATCTATTCTATAGTTATGGTACTATTGGTCAATATTTTGAAGATTTGGATGGTACTGTTGCGATAAATTTCATTTTTATGAATTTGGGTGAATTTACAAGAACAGCAGACGATGGCAGAAAGCTCGGAAAATTCATCTCGAATGAATTTTCACTCGGTTTATCCTATGGTACAATCATAGCACCCGATTTAGGTGTTGGATTTCAATTGCGGTATATCCAGTCAAATTTGGCTCCAGCTGCTCCCGGTCAGCAAGCTGCTGGTGTTGGTATAAGTGGAGCATTCGATCTTGGTGTGCTATGGAAACCACAAGAGCTTGATTTGTTCGGTCTCGATTTAGGTGGGTTATTCTCTCTTGGAATGAATTTACAAAATGTCGGACCAAAAATTACATATAAGAGTGAATCCGATCCATTACCTACCACACTTCGGCTTGGAACTGCTTTCACTGTCATAAAAGATGAATTCAATGATTTAAAGCTTGCTATGGATATATCAAAATTATTGGTAAAAAGGGATGAACTTGGTTCTGATCCATTACCTAAATCACTTGTAACTGGCTGGAAAAACCCCGGCGTCGAATTAGCTTTCGGAGCTGAGTACTGGTATGAGCAAATTGTTGCTTTGCGAGCTGGCTATTTTACAGAGCCTGCTCGTCTGGGAGACCGTAAATTTTGGAACTTCGGTGCTGGGATTAGATATGATATATTCAGGTTGGATTTCAGCTTCATTAATACAATCGAAGAAAACCATCCATTAGCTAATACTATGAGATTTTCATTGATGATTGACTGGATGTAATAGACATCCTTTATATATAAATATTCTTCAACAAGGGGTTTCAACCCCTTGTTTGCTTTTTAAAAGGGATTGATTGCTTAGAAACAGTAAAATTCATTTTTAAAAATTCAAGATTTATTTCAGAATTACAAAAAATACCAAACATTTGGTATTTACTTGCATCATTATTAGCTGTAGTTTTGTTTCAACAATTTTGACATAAAACTATTCAACTTATCTAAAATACTGGCAAAAAATTTTATGTTTTCAGGAAAAATAAGAATATTAATAGCAGAGGATCATTCACTTACGGCACATCTTATTGGAAAATTGCTCGCAAAGTATGAATTTATTGAAATTATTGGTATAGTAAGCGATGGATTTGCATTATTAGAAGAGCTCGATGCCAAAGAATGCGATATCGTTTTGCTCGATTTATCTATGCCTGAGCTTAATGGGATTGAGGCTATGAATATTATCCAAAAAAGGCATCCTTTTATTAAGGTACTGGTGCTTACTGCTCATTGCGACGGGAAATTTATCGAATCTGTCTTGGAACTCGGCGTTTCGGGTTATCTAACTAAAAAAGCTGATATTAATGAATTGATTAATGCTATTAAGTTAGTTTATAACGGAGGTTTTTATCTCGATTCTCTTAGCTTGCACGCCTTATTGTATGATTACAAACCCAAGGAAAACGATTTAGTATGATAATGAGCTATACATATTCTTCTTTTTGGTGTTGTTGGGGGCATACCCCCCAAAATTCATACATATTGAAATATTCTTATATTCTGTTTAAAACTAATTTTCAATTAAAACAAAGCATTGAAGAGCAAAAACAAGGGCTTTCAATTGATAGAAGACAGAATCTGTTCCGGGACGCGAAAAATTTAACCGAGTCTCATGCTATCTTTTTGTTTTTACAAAAAATACCAAGTTCTTGGTATTTACTCATATTATTTTTTCAAATAATTTTGCATCTGAATTTCTCGTTCTTTTAAAAATGGCATGATTTAATGAAGGCAGACTTCTTAAAATAATGGTAGCAAAACCTGTACATAAATAATGGTAGCTTTACCGAGAAAAAGGCTAGCATAAGCAGACAGAATTAATCGTGGTAGCAGTACCAAAGTAATTTTAGGCTTGAGCCTAATGAAATTTATGGAATTTCGTGTTTAAGTATTTTTAAAAATTTTTAATGTTTTTTATTAACAATTTTATGGAGTTTTATTATGAAGAAGTTTTTTGCAATTATGCTTTTTGCAGTTTTGGCAACGACATTTACATTATCAGCACAATATCAGCCTGTTGGAACTGAACCATACGCGAATAATCCATTCTACACAAACATTGACAGCCGCGGTGATGTGTATTGGCTATTAGGAAATTGGATAAAAGATCGCGTTCACGGACAACCCGGAAATCCACACAAAACCTTTGGCTATATTAATGTAGCACAAGGTGGTTCTGGAACTTGGACTTCTTTCCCATACATCCAATTCGATCAATATGGTGATTTTATGTGGCAGAGCGGACAAATTAGACAGGTACCAAATCCAAAAACTCAATTCGATTTGATTGAAGATGGTTGCGAATGGTATGACTATCCAGAATATGTCGGTTGCACCGAATATTTCTACTTATTTGTTTATGAACCACTTTGCATCACTTGTGTATGCCTTGATTATGCTTGCCTTGGTATTTTCACAATTCCTTCATATCATACTTTATGGAATGGAGAAGGCAATCCGTTCCTTGGTGCCAGAGCTTATTCTTGCACCTGGTTGCTTCGTGGACAAAAGGACTGGTATGTTGTTCTTAGCGGCGAGATTCTCTATGTTCAGGGTACCGGTGTAGTAATTGATTGGAAATGGTATGGTCAGCCAACTGCTCTAAACCTTGGTTTTGGCGCTGGTGCTAACACATTCCAGGAAGAAAATGACAACTGGCACAAACTAATCCAACTTGCAAATGATGGTTGGTACTATGTTGGTTTAGTAGCCAAGAGTGTATCAGTAGCAACCAATGCCAGCAGTGGTGTACATGCTTGGGAAGCTACTTTATCAGGATTTTACTACTTCTAAGCTTAAAAAACGTGCGGGGCAGTTTGAAAAAAAACTGCTCCGTATCGTATAATTAAATTACAGGAGACAAAAATGATGTTCATAAATAAAATAATAAACTTAAAGATAATAAGCTTAATAGTTGTTGCATTACTAAGTGTCTTATACCTTGAAGCACAAAAAAATCCCGGATTGCTTTATCCAGATGCGGTTCCAGCAACAATGAATTCTGTGGAACTATCGAGTTTTAATGGAATGTCAGATAAAAGAATAGAAAAATTTATGAACATTATTCCAGAATGCGATGAACCACCGAACTACAATGTATATTGCTTTGCTCCATATAGTCAGTGTTTAGGAATATTTAATCAAAGTGGACTAAGAAATTACAGCTACCAAAATTTTTATATGGTGGTTGATATTGTTTTCGATAAAAAACCGAATAAAATTAAATTAAATGGAACCGTAGATATAACAGTTGATGCGGGGCAAAATCCATTACATGTATATTTTCAGGACGTAATCTGGGAGTATGAGGGTGGATTCAATAGCTGGCAGTTGATAAGTCAGACCGGCTTGGGTTTTTCCAACAAGTCTTTTCAGGCAAAGTCAAGATGGAACGGACCAAATAAGGAATTTTATATTCGTTTAAGATTTGCCCCCAAAAACATATTCATTGGCAATTTTAATAGTCTTGGTGGAATACCATCAGGGAAATATGGATTTGAATTGCAACCGAGATTCACTTTTATTAATTTGATATAGTGGTTTAAATTAGTCCTTGATAATTCAAGGATTTTTTTTAAAGCTAATAATTCAGTAAATTTATTGCGAAAGAAAATACATAAGGAAAGGAACTGATGAAAATGAAGCTAATAAGAAATAAGATCTTACTACTGGCAGGTTTAATGATAGTATTCAATTTTTCGCTTAGATCTCAGATTGCTTTATTACCCCCGGTAGTTTACATTGACCCTGCTTCAAATTCAGGTTCCACAGTATTACAAAATCAGACAAATGCTCCTAAAGAAGTTCACGTTGATTTTCAATATGGCTTTATATCTTATGACAAAGATGGAGAAGCCTATCTTGATACCACAGATATGAGATTTCAGGATTATAACTTACAGCCATATATCAAAGTATTTCCCAAGAAGGTATTAATTCCGGCTTATGGTCAACAGACTGTAAGATTTTTTATAAATACTGGAGGTCGCCAGTTAAAGGATGGTACTTACTGGGTAAGAGTCAATGTACAATCGCTTGATACAAAAACACAGATTGATTCATTAAAGGGTAAGACAGGTGCTGTTCAGGTAGATTTCAGATTGAAAGTAAAAACTAATTCAATAGTAGTTTATCCTAAAGGGAATGTAACGACAGGTTTAAAAGTTTTAAATCATGAATTTAAATTGAACGATGAAACTATTGATTTATGGGTGGAATACGAGAAAACAGGTAATTCACCATTTTGGGGTATGGTTGATCTTGAAGTAAAAGATGAAAAGGGAAATATAATTTCGGCTGAAAAAATTCCAACACAAATCTATCATAGCGGAAAAATAAAATATAAGTTTTATAGAGATTACTTTAGAAGAGGCAAATATACATTCAATTTCACAGTAACGGGTGAACGAAGTGAAATACCTGAGAATTTCAAAATAAAATTTTCACCAATTACACGTGAATTTGTATATAATATGCCATAGACCGCACTATTGATAGTATTTTCATCCGAAATTATACTTCTTCAAAATAGAAACGAGAATATCAATTAAATCTAAGTGAAATAACATTTTTAATTTAGCCAGAGAAAATTGAGATTAAGTAAAGTAAATAGTAAATCATTAATTGGCAGAATAGTAATAATATTTATTTTTCTATTAGTTCAAATAAACAATTCCAGCGGATTTACAAGTAGGTACAAACTTCCCGACGATGCATTCGAAGGTATTTTCCAGTTTCAGTATAAAAAATTAATCAATACTATGGTTATGGGAGCAGTATATAATGATTCAATTTATGTACCGATGAAGGAAATCTTTTCGCGTTTATTGATTTATTATGAGTTTGATCATGAGAATCAGGTAATGACAGGTTACTTCAAGAAAGAAACAAATACCTTTCGATTTGATTTTAATAATTTAAAAGTTAAGTATTTAGACAAGGAATTTACAATAACTGAGAATGAATTTTTAAGAAACGATCTGGAGATATTTGTACTCCCCTCATTTCTTGCCAGAACAATAGATTTGAGACTTATTGCAGATTATTCTCAACTTGCCATTTATGTGATTGAAAATACAAGAGCAGGTATGGTAAATGATGAGGATTTATTGCCATTAATGCAAAAATATAATCGTAGCAGATTACACGACAGATTAAAAGAACAAATTGCAAATGAGTTTAATTTCCCGCTTTTGTATCCACGCAATTATAGCTTTTTAAATGGCGGTTTGATGGATTACAGTCTGAATTTTTTAAAGAATAAACAAAGCGAATTTCTCTCTTGGGGTACAAATTTAGGTATAGAATTATTAGGTGGAGATTTAAATTTAAATTCATTCGGATTTTTCAATAATGGTTTTAATTATCAAAATTTTATTCACTGGCGTTTTGGACTGGCAAAAAACCCATATTTGACACAATTCAGAGCTGGGTATATCAACACAGTAACAAATAAATTGTCCTTTCTTCCGAGTCAGGTTGTTTTAGGTGGAATGTTAACGAATGATCCTGTACAATTTGATGCTGATTTTGTAAATTATATTTTAGAAGAAGAAATGCCATTAGGTTGGCAGGTGGAACTATATGTAAATCATCAGTTGAGGGAATACCAGAACACAACAGCGGGTAAATATCGCTTTGAAGTGCCGTTATATTATGGTAGAACAGAGATTGAGCTGAAATTTTATGGTCCCAAAGGTGAAAAATATTCAAAAAGGAAAAACTTAGACATTCCATATTTAATGCTAAAACCGGGTGAATTAAGTTATGCAATAGGAGGAGGCTGGGAAAAATTCGAAAGCATTTACAGTCCAAAAATTGGTGAAGCAAAATTTGGACTTGGCATAACTCGATGGCTAAGCTGGTATAACTGGGCAAGTTATTATCAACTTAATAATAAGCCCTACTTTTTATCAAAGCTTGCAATAAATGCCTTTGACAATACATTTTTTGCAATTGAGGTCAATCCAGAGCGTTACTTTGGAATAATTACCTACCAGAACTTTGATGAATGGGGTTCATATTTTTTCCAATATATGAATTTTAATCTTCTAAACCGCGATCCTAATAATCCACAGGTAGCAATGTATAACATGAATGCCAGCTTGCCTGAATTTAATGAAATTTTCCCTATACGTACAACTATAGCTTATAGCAGACGCCAGTTTACGATGGGGGCAATTAATATATTTACAGGCAGAACAAGCTTTAATATAGATGAATTTAGATTTTCGGCTAACTATAATTTGTCATTCAGGGATTTCAACACATTTAATACAATTGGCAATGTAGTGCAAAGTGTTGCACCAGTACTCACCTGGGTATGGCGTGAAAAACCATCATTTTTGGATTTTTTGGAAACGACAACTTTTTCATTTGGTACAAACTATCATATTACAAATGATCAGTTTTTATCAGTATCTGCAGGATTTACACAACGGATTGCACAACGAATCAATTTAATAGGTACAATGACACGCGACCTTCAAATGAAAATTAATAGATATAATCTTTCTTTAATGATGAACTTTGATGAACTAATTAGTCAAAGCACATTAAATGTATTAAATAATGATTATGTAATTTCGCAGGGACTTTCTGGTGGTGTGGGTTATGATGCATTTAATCAGGAACTGTTCATCAATAGCAGAATGTCGGGCTTACAAGTTGGCACAAGCTCAGCAATGCTAAGATTTTTCCTCGATGACAACGCAAATGGAATATTTGACGAAGGTGAACAGTTAGTACCGAACGTAAATGCAAAGATATTGCAGGGCGGCAGACGCTTACACGATAAGGAAAGTGGTTTGTCAAGATACGTTGGATTACAACAATATGCAGAATATAATGTAGTTATAGATGCTGAATCATTTCCAAATCCACTGTGGGTAGCTTATACTCCAACATTTACATTTGTAACGGACCCAAACTCCACTAAAATCATTGATGTGCCATGCTATTCGACTGGTGTAATTGAAGGACAAGTTACACGTAATGATGGAATAGAAAGTGTGCCACAAGCAGGTGTAAAAATACATATATTAAGAACCGATAGCACTTTTGTTGACGTTTTACCTGTCTATTCCGATGGTACTTATTATAAGGCTGGAATACCTCCGGGTGATTATTTAGCTTGGGTAGATTCGGCTCAGGTAGCTATATTAAATGTAAAATCAGTTCCTGAATTATTGACATTTACTATCGGAAAGACGACTTATGGGGACTTTGTTGATGGATTAAATTTTGAGTTATATACCCAAGAAGCATACTTAGCTAAAGCAAAAAATGGAAGTAAAAAGACTGATTTGGATAATGGATTGAGAAAGCAATCTGATGAGGAAGAAACTAAAGTATCGACAACAGAAGAAGTTAAAGAAATTGAAACTGCAACAACTACAAAAGAAATAGAAACTGTAACGAATACGGATGTAACTGTGGCTGAAGTTTCTAAACCTGTACCAAATATGCATAGCCGAATACAAATTATTCCAAACGAGACTAAGCTATTTACATATAGAAATCCGCGCGATATTGGTCTGACACCTCAAATAACTGAATATCTCGATGCAGTAATAGAATATATGAAGAATAACCCAAGAACTGAAATCAGTATAGTCGGTCATACTGATAATTTTGGTTCCCTTGATGAAACACAGAAAGTTTCTGAACAAAGAGCTGAAGCAGTTGTTAGCTATTTAATCAGTAAAGGTATAAACCGAAACAGAATACTGTCACGTGGTGAAGGAGCAAGAGCACCAATTGCATCAAATATTTCGGCAAGTGGAAGGCAGCAAAATAGGAGGATCGAAATAATAGTCATTGATTAAAATGTAAAAAAAATTTTAATTTTAAACCGCCTTTATGGGCGGTTTTTGTATTTTAAATTTTTGTTTCCGATTTAAAAATAAAGATTTAAGAGAATTACAAACCAAACTTAACATAAATTTAACACTCTCTTTAAAGCTAATTCATACAATTCGGGCAAATTTGTAATATGTTATGTAAAACAAATACTAAATTCAACAAAATTATGAACATTATTATAAGATTTTCCACAATACTAATCTTGTTTTTATCCCCTTTTATTTTAATTGCGCAAAGCAGTAATAATGGTACCATAACCGGTAAACTTGTTGACCAGGAGACTGGCGAAGCACTCAGAAGTGGAACAGTTCAAATTGTCGGAACTAAAAAAGGTGCTTATAGTGATGTTAAAGGTGAATTTAGAATAAGAGACATAGCTCCCGGAACATATACATTACGCATATCATATATAGGTTACAATTCTAAGGAATTAACAAATGTAGTAATAAATCCAGGTTCAACAACTAATTTAGGTATAATATTATTAGAATCATCAGTAAAAAAGACCCAAGAAGTAGTTATTGAAGCCCAAAGAACGAACGATAACGAAGCAGCAATTTTAGCAATTAGAAAAAATGCTATCCAGGTAAGTGATGGAATAAGTCAGGAAGAAATTAAACGATTACCTGATTCTGATGCTGGTCAATCACTCAAAAGAGTGTCAGGTGTAACATTATTAAACGATAAATTTGTATTTGTGCGTGGTGTAAGCGAACGTTACAGCAATACTTTATTAAATGGAACATCACTTGCAACAACTGAACCAGATAAAAAAGCATTTGCATTTGATATTTTCCCATCAGATTTTTTAGAATCAGTAAATATTACCAAATCTTTTACACCTGATTTACCAGGTAATTTTGCTGGTGGGCTAGTTCATTTAAAAACAGTTGATTTTCCAGAGGGATTTTCTTTAAAAGTATCATTAGGTTCAAGTGCGAATACTAATGTCACTCTCCAAGAAAATGCATTTTATACTTATACTGGTGGTAAAACAGACTGGCTTGGTTTAGACGATGGAACCAGAAAATTACCTGAGACAGTGCCGGGCAGTCGAAGAGAACTAAATGATTTACTTCGTCGTGCTAATAATCCTTTTGATGAAACTGGTGCTGCCGAAGAATATGTAAAAATGATGCGTTCTTTCACTAATCAAACCTGGGCTAGAACACCAAAAACAGTCGGATTATTTGATAACCGTAGCGTAAGTTTATCACTAACAAATAAATTCCAACTTTTTGAAAATGATTTTGGACTGATAGCATCATTTAATTACGGAAATAACTATTCACTAAGCACTTTGATTCGTAATGGCTATATGTCAAATTTTGATACATTATTCACTTCGAGTGGTAAAAAAACAACATATTCAGTAAATCTAGGTGGATTGATTAATTTAGCTTATAAAATATCTAACCATAGTTCTATCAATTTTAAAAATGTGTTCAATATATCAACAGATGACGACATAATTGATTTAGCAGGACAAGATTTAGCCTATCAATTTTTAGACTATAGAAGCTATGCCTATCAATATACACAAAGAACTTTATTTTCAACGCAATTAGGCGGAGAGCATACCTTGGGATTTTTACAAAATTCTTTAATAGATTGGAATTTTGGTTATTCAGTATCGCAAAGGGATGAACCCGATCTCAGGCGTCTAAGATTTACACGTCAGTTAGCTGATCTTGCATATGACCCAAACACACCTTATGCGCCAGACATTTTAGTAACACAACAAGGTGATGGGGCAAGAGCGGGAAGGTTTTATTCAATGTTGGATGATAATGTTTTAAGTGGACTTGTTAATATAACAATACCTATTAATACATTTAAATTAAAAACCGGTTTATTTATTGAAAACCGACAAAGACAATTTAAAGCAAGATCAATGACAATAATTAGGCCCTATATTTTAGATCCCGAGATAGAGCAATTAATGACTGATTATGAACATCCGGAAAGAATTTTTGCTCCTGAAAATTTCAGATTGCAAGATGGGTTGATGATAGCTGAAGATTCAAGATTAAGTGATTCATATGATGCAATCGAGGATTTATTTGCTACATATTTAATGGTTGACGTACCTTTTACACTATTTGATTTGAACTTGAGATTTATTGGCGGAATCAGATATGAATCTAGTCTTCAGAAACTAAATAGTCATTTACTGAATGACCAGCCAGTAGAAGTTAATCAAAAACATGATGATTGGTTACCATCTCTAAATTTGATTGCCAAAATTACTAATAATTCAAACTTAAGATTTTCAGCAACTCAAACATTAGGACGACCTTCGCTCAGAGAATTTGCACCATTTGCATTTTATGATTATCTACAAGCAGCTTTAATTCAAGGTAATCCGAATTTAGTTCGTTCATTGATTCAAAATTATGATTTAAGATACGAAATATTCCCGAATCCTGGAGAAGTATTGTCATTTAGTGTTTTCTACAAAACTTTTACTAATGCGATAGAAGAAACAATCTATCCGCAACAGAGTGAATTGACCCGAACCTATGCTAATGCAGATGGAACAGCGTTTAACTATGGATTAGAAATAGAAGTAAGAAAAAATCTCGGTTTTATAAGTTCAATATTATCCAACTTTGCAACCAATATAAATTTTGCATTGATAAAATCAGAATTAACTGTCAAACAGGGTGGGGAAGGTACAGAGGATAATAGAACAATGTGGGGGCAATCACCTTATTCCTTAAATATAGGACTTTTTTACAAGTTACCCGATTGGAATACAACAGTTAATATTGGATACAATACATATGGTAAACGTATAATCCAGGTTGCTCAACGTGGAATTTATCAAGGTACTGATGATCCACATATATATGAAATGCCCCGCGACATTATTGACTTTACAATAACTCAACCATTTGCTTCTGGGCTCGAAATAAAGTTGAGTGTGAGGGATTTATTAAATCAACCATTAATCTGGAAACAAGCTGATAATTTAACTCTTTCAAATATTTACGGAACAACTATTTCAATCGGTTTATCATATTTGTTAAAATAAATACTTAAATATAAATATTCTTTCACAATACTTAAAGGAGCTTCTATGAAGTATCTAACACTAGCTTTGTTTGTTTTTCTTAACATTTATGCATATTCACAGCCAACAGCGGTGAAATTAATACGCCCTAATGGTGGAGAGGTATTTAGAGCCGGTACATCTGAGGATATCGTATGGGATACAACTTTGAGTGATACATACCGTGCAAGGTGGGCATTCCAATTTGGTACTTCTCCATCAGGTCCTTGGACTGATTTACCCGGGGCTTCAAATGTTCTGGATAGTGGTCGTACAAGGGGAAGATATGCTGGTGGATTTAGAGTACCAGCACTCCCAACCAAAAGTGGTTACTTACGTATAGTACTTTTAAATCCCGATGGTTCAAAAAATGAAGCTGTAAGCGACGTAACAGATGGTCCATTTACAATTGACAGACCAGAGGCAGCGAAAGCTGATTCGATTCTTAGAACACCTATTACATCGCGAGTACAACTATCAAATAAGAAAATATATGGCCTCGATGGCTATGTTTTTGTTGATGATGGTGGCGTTTTAGCTATAGAACCAGGTACTATCATCATCGGTGATACTGTTGGTGAAAATTCAGCAATTTGTATTAATCGAGGCGGCAAGATATATGCAAAAGGTACAAAAGAAAAACCGATTGTAATGACAAGCTCCGCACCACCTGGACAAAGACGTGGAGGTGACTGGGGTGGATTATTAATCTGCGGCAAAGCAGCTACAAATCATCCAGGTGGTGAAGCTGCCCTTGAAGGAGGTATTGCAGATGCTAATCGTGTTCGTGGTTGGTTTGGCGGGAAGGACAATCCTGATGATAATGATAGCAGTGGCGTAGTTGAATTTGTCAGAATTGAATTTGCTGGAATTGCAGCTGCACCGAATCAAGAATTGAACTCATTAACAATGGGTGGTGTCGGCAGAAGAACTGTGATACGCAATGTTATGGTTAGTTATGGAAACGATGATGGATTTGAATGGTTTGGCGGAACTGTTGATGGAAAATATTTAATAGCTATTGGAACTCTTGATGATGATTTTGATGGTGATAATGGTTGGAGCGGTCGTGTTCAATTCGGTTTAGTTCAAAGATTTCCTCAACGTGCTGACGTTTCTACTAGTCAAGCATTCGAAATGGATAATGATGCAAGTGGAACATATAACACACCATTAACTAGAGCAGTATTTTCAAATATTACAGCGATAGGACCAGTTCAGGATACATCCTGGTCAGCACCTGCTAATTTTAGTAGAAATTACGGAGCTGCTATACAAATTAGAAGAAATAATCGAACATCAATTTTCAATTCAGTAATTGTAGGCTGGCCAAGAGGTATAGAGATTTTGGGTTCAGGTTCACAAGGAGCAGCTACTCGGGATTCAATCAGACTAAAGCATTTAGATTTTCACGGTATAAAAGGTGTTAATTTCAGAGCAGACGGTACAGGTTTCGATGAAAACTGGATATATACTCCAGCATTCAACAATGTGTTTAATCGTCGCTCTCCACAATCAGCTGCATTAACAAATCCTTTTGGATTAGGTTTGGATTTTAATCCATTGCCTTTACCAAATGCACCATATTTAGATAATGCTTCATTTGATGATGAATTTTTAAAAGATCCATTCTTTGAAAAAGTGAATTATCGCGGAGCCTTTAGTCCAGTTGTTGCAGAAAGATGGGATTTGCCTTGGGCTGAATACGATCCACAAAATAAAAATTATGCATTATCAGTTGAAAATGATGATTTAACCCAACAATTTGATATTAGAGTTTATCCATTGCCGGCGGATGAATATACATCTGTAATTTATAGCTTAAAGAATGCTGGGATAGTAAGCATAAAATTGTATGATGCTATGGGGAAATTAGTTCAAACTATAATTGAAGGTGAGTATCAGCATAATAGCTATTATCAATTCAATATTGACACACGTCATCTCACACCTGGTATGTATCTTTTAAACATTAATTCATCAAATGGAGACAATATCACATCTCAAATTCCTGTTGTAAGATAATAATTTTTTTTCATGCATTCATAAAACTGCCGGTTATCCGGCAGTTTTTTTATTTTTATTTATATATTGGAATGAAATTTGCTAAAACTTGCAATAATAGTGATTATTAAAATCAAAATTAAAATATTACACTAATTTATCCGATAGAGCATAATATTGGGTTATAAATTATGAAAATGTTATATATTATTATATTCACATTATTGTTCTTAATAGGAACCATTTTGGTTTATCGTTTTTACTATGATAAACCTGAAATTAAAATAGAAATGATAGAAGATACAAAAATCCCACAATTGGATGAGGCATTAAAAACACCACTTAATATATATAATCTTGATTTATCTGGCTTGGGTCTCGACAGTTTACCTAACTCAATTAGTTTTTTAAAAAATCTTGAAGTTTTAAATTTACGCAATAACAAATTGAGAGATCTACCACCAAATTTTTCAAATTTAAAGAAGTTGAAAACTCTTGAAATCTCATCAAATAAATTTTCTGCAATGCCCGATGTTATATTTGAGTTAGTTAATTTAAATGATTTATATGCTGAATCCAATAGAATTGAATTTTTACCAGATAAATTTAGTAATTTAAAAAACTTGAGGTTCCTCTCTTTAAGTGATAATCTACTAAAAGAATTGCCAGAGAGCTTAACAGAACTTTCGAATTTAATATATCTTAATTTAAGGTTCAATAAATTAGAATTTTTACCGCGAAATTTCGGGAATCTACGAAAATTACGACAATTAATCCTCGAGGAAAATAACCTTCGTTCTTTACCCGACAATTTACATCAATTAGTGAGTTTACAAGAAATTTATTTTGATGGCAATTTTAAAATGGATTTTGCTGAAGCATTAAAAAAATTAGCAAAATTGCCCCAGCTAGAAGTTTTGGAACTTTCCATTTGTAATTTGAAAAGCATTCCTGAAACTATATCTGAAATTCACAATTTGAAAGAACTATTAATTTATAGTAACCATTTGCAAACACTTCCTGAGTCTATTGATAAATTAACAAAACTCGAATATTTAAATTTGACAGGAATTATCTCGCTCGATTTTGAAGATACCTTTAAAAAAATAAAAAAAATGCCCAATTTGAAACTACTCAACATATCTTACAATAAATTAAAAAAAATACCTGATGAAATTGGTAATTTTAAATCGCTGGAATGGCTTATTGCACATGGAAATGAATTGGTAGAATTACCAGAAAGTATTGCAAATATAAAGACATTACAAAAATTAAATGTTTCAGCTAATAATTTGGCAGTCCTACCAAAAAGTCTGGGCAATCTTCCAAATTTATTAGTACTGCAAGCAGAATTTAATCAAATTGAATATTTGCCTAATGAAATTGGTAATTTAATTAATTTACAGGAACTTTATTTACATAATAACAAACTTAAAGCAATCCCAGAAACTATCACAAGACTTTCCAATTTAAAAGAATTACATATTTTTAACAATAATCTTACTGATCTTCCTGAGAATATTAGTAATTTAAATTCATTAGAAGTATTAATGCTAGGAAATAATAAACTTAAAAGATTACCAAGTTCATTTTCAATGTTGAAAAATCTTAAAGTAGTCGATTTGAATAATAATTTTTTCATTGAACTACCAATTCCCTTGACGAAATTATCAAGTTTAGAGTTGTTAAACATTAGCAATAATAAAATTGGACTTATGAATGGCAAATATGATAGTTTATATAATTTGGAAGTTTTATTGATAAATAACAATGAATTAAAAACAATACCCAATTTAACGAATACTATGAGAAAGTTATCTTTTCTAAATATATCAGGAAATCCTATATATGATATTAATATGAATAAAATCTCAAACGAGTTTGATAATGTCTATTTGAGATTTGAGAAAACTGATAGGTTAAATGCTAATTGAAATATGATTTAAAAAAATATGGTTTTCTAAGAGTAGCTGCCTCATCACCTGAAATAGAAGTTGCTAATGTTCTATTTAATTCCTCGCGAATTATAGAGCAAATAGAATACTCTGTTGACAATGAATGCTTTTTTATAGTATTTCCCGAGTTGAGTTTGACTTCATATACCTGCGGTGATTTGTTTTTCCAAAAACAATTACTTGATATGTCATTAATGAGTATAATTGAGATTGAGAAAGCAACATCTAAATTCAATGCTACGGTAATTGTAGGTGCTCCTATCGAAAATAATGGCAAGATATTTAATTGTGCAGTATTTATATCGAATGGTCAAATCTTAGGTGTTATTCCTAAAACCTATTTATGCTATCATAATGAATACTATGAATCACGTTGGTTCGCATCTGAATACAACCGAATAAGTGATTATATCGAAATAAATGGTAAATGTGTTCCTTTTGGTGCTGATTTACTATTCAAGGATTCAAACACAAACAATATTGTTGTAGGTGTAGAAATTTGTGAAGATTTATGGGCTGTAATTCCACCTAGTTCATCAATGGCATTAGCAGGTGCCAATATTATTTGTAACCTATCTGCTAGTAACGAATTGCTCGGCAAGTCAGAATACAGAAATTCCCTTGTCATATCTCAATCAGCAAGATGTCTATCGGGCTATATTTATAGTTCATCTGGTCCAGGAGAATCAACTACTGATACTGTTTTTTCTGGAGCATTATTAATAGCAGAAAATGGAATATTACTAAAACACAATAATAGATTCCATTCAGAGAGTGAAACGATATTTGCTGATGTGGATATTGAGAAATTATTATGCGAACGCAAAAAAAATTCAAGTTATAGGATAGGTTCAGCTCTAAAAAAATATAGATTCATTAACTTCAATTTATCAACTAAGATAAGTACAAAATTTTATAGAATTTATTCTAAAAAGCCATTTGTGCCAGATGATAAATCTAAAAGAGATGAAGTATGTAAAGAAATATTTGATATACAAATTAATGGTTTGATTAAACGTTTAAAACATACAAACTTAAAAAAAATAGTTATTGGTATATCAGGTGGTTTGGATTCAACATTGGCTTTACTGTCCTCTTATCAAAGTTTCAAACGCTTAAAAGTACCAACAAAAAATATTATAGCAGTAACAATGCCCGGCGAAGGTACCTCAACAAGAACAGAAAATAATGCGATTAATCTGGCTAAAGAATTAAATGTAACTTTATTGAGAATACCAATTGAAAAATTGGTTAATGAACATTTGAAGGCAATAGGAATAAAAAATAAAAATACAGTAACTTTTGAAAATACACAAGCACGGGAACGAACCCAAATTTTATTTGATTTAGCAAATGAACATAAAGCTCTTGCTATTGGAACAGGAGATTTATCAGAGATAGCATTAGGGTGGAGTACCTATGGTGGCGATCAAATCTCAATGTATAATTTAAATTCGGGTGTACCAAAAACACTTGTAAAATTTTTAGTCGAATGGATTGCAGATACACAATTCAAAGGTAAAATCAGTAGGATTTTAAAAGATATATGCGAAACGCCGATTTCACCAGAATTACAACCTTTAAGAATAAAAGAGCATCAAACACAGCTAACAGAAGAAATAATAGGACCTTATGAACTCCACGATTTTTTCCTGTACTATTTTGTCCGTTTTAACTTTAGCCCTCCCAAAATACTATTTCTTGCTCAAATAGCTTTTGCAGATAAGTATAGTAAAAATCAAATCAGAAATTATCTTAAAATTTTCATTGAACGATTTTTCAGAAATCAATTTAAAAGATCTTGCTCACCAGATGGTTTGAAAATAGGTTCAGTTGGATTATCCCCAAGAACAGATTGGCGTATGCCGAGCGATGCCAATGAATTAATCTGGTTATCGTCATTATAAAATTATTTGGTCTGATTTTTGATTTGTATTTATATTAATTCAATTTTAGTATTGATTAATTTTTACTCTGATTTAAAAGTGCTTGAATTTATTAAAAGAGAAATTAATTTAATTATTGCCGATGACCATGAGGTAGTTCGGGCTGGTATAAAACGCCTTTTATCTATGGACAAAGATATACATATAATAGATGAAGCAAGTGATGGATACAATGCAGTTGAATTAGTGAAATATCATCAACCCGATATTGCTATTCTCGATATAATGATGCCGAGAATGACCGGAATCGAAGCTACTAAAATTATCAAAAAAGAGTTACCTTTTATCTTTGTCGTTATGCTAACAGCTTTTGAGGATTTCAATCATATTGATGATGCTCTTTCTGCTGGAGCTGATGGATATCTATCCAAATCTGTCGGAGCAAAAGAGCTGATAGAAGCCCTAAGGAGAATTTACAAAGGTGAAAGAGTTTTAAGTAAATCAATTATTAATACTTTACAAAAGAAATATTATTCCGATAAAATAGATATAGATGCAAATATAATTATTACAAGACGTGAACAGGAGATTCTAAATCATGTTGTTGCTGGAAAAACTAGTCAGGAAATTGCAGATTTGCTTAACCTGAGTGTTAGAACAGTTGAGTCTCATAGATATAACATTATGAAAAAATTAGGGGTAAAGAATACTGCTGCACTTGTTAGGTATGCAGTTTTCAAATCAGATTTTTAGAGGATTAGGATATTCTAATCATTTTGATTTATTTTAAAATAAGAATATTATTAACTAAAATTAATAAATAAAAAAATTTTAATATTAAAAATATTTTTATTATATTATTAGACTACCAGTAGAATTACTGATAATTTGTTTTAAACTTAACTCATAATTTTGGATATATTTTCGGAAAAGAATTTAAAAAAAATATAAATACAAATTTAAGCCTTGGAGGCTGTAATATGACCTATAAAAATGATGAATTCATCGAAAATCGATGGTTTAATGACATAATTGGAATGATTGTATCATTAGTCATTCCTACAGCTTTATTGTTTATTTCTCAAAATGAACTTTTAGCTCAAACTGAAAATGTTGGTATTGGTACAACAAATCCAAGTAATTCAGCTGTTCTTGAGCTAAGTATTGATGCTTTATCTGTACCACGTGGATTTTTAGTTCCACGTATGACTACAACGCAAAGAAACAATATACCAGGTCCCATACCGCCTGGACTTCTAATTTATAATACAGATAATAATAGATTTGAATTTTACAGTGGTTCAACTTGGCTTGCTCTGATAGCAACAGGATTTACGTTTGCTGATATATCAAGTGGTACTAATACTACTGCTGCAATGGTTGTGGGTGATGGCTCATCTCTATCGCCTTCAGGAAGTGGATATATAACTGCTAATCGTTTTGTTGGAAGTGGTTCTACAACAGATAATGTTGATTTAGCTACTAATGAAGTAAGTGGAGTTCTTCCTATTACAAAAGGAGGTACAAATATTAATAGTATTCCTGCTAACGGACAATTGCTTATTGGTGACGGTTCTGGTTACACATTAAATACATTAACAGCAGGTTCTCTAATTAATATCAGTAATACAGCGGGTTCGATAACAATTTCATCTACTGGTGAAAGTCCTTTAACTTTCGATAATGGTATAACTCGTAGTTCTAATAATGTATCCCTCGGTGGTGCACTCAATCAGAACACTTCTATTGATATTGGTTCGAATAACTTAACTTTAAGCGTTAGTGGTAACTCAGGGGATGTTATAATAGGTAAATTTACAAGTGCTGGTTTTGTAAAATCCAATGCTTTGGGTGTACTTTCTACTGGTTCGATCACAGCAAATGAATTACCCCCGCTTCAAAGCTCCCAGATATGGATTGGTAATGCTTCAAACCAGGCGACAGCACAGACTATTACTGGTGCTGGTACCATATCAAATACTGGAGTTTTAAGTATTAACGATAATGCAATTGGTGGAAATCATATTAATCTAACAGGTAATCAGAACGGAGATTTGATGTATTACGATGGTACCGACTGGATTAGACTGCCAGCAGGAACTAATGGACAAGTGCTTAAAACAAGTGCAGGAATTCCGGCTTGGGGTACAGATGAAAATACAACATACACAGCAGGAGATGGACTAGTCCTTAATTCAAATGAATTCTCAGTAAATTTCGCTGGTAGCGGTATAGCAACAACTGTCTCACGAAGCGATCATACTCATTCAATAACATCAAATATTTCTGCAACTCCTTGGAGGCTTTTCTATTCTGATGGCTCAGGAGCAATTAATGAATTAGCCCTTGGTAATAATGGGACAGTCCTCCAATCAACTGGTAATTCTTCTGCACCTACTTGGGCTAATTTAAGTCTACCCACAGGTTCCGATGGTCAGACCCTACGGAATAATAATGGTACTTGGGAAGCTACTAATATATTATTTAATAATGGCACTAATATTGGCCTCGGTGGAATTACTTCCCCAGTTTCAACTCTACATCAGGATGTTGGCACAGCAGAAGCAACATTTCATAAATTCACTGCTGGTACAACAACTGGACAAACGTCGAATGACGGATTTGATATTGGGATTGATGCTTCAGGAAATGCCATAATTATGCAAAGAGAAAATCTTCCTATGATGTTTTATACAAATAATACTGAAAGGATAAGGATATTAAGCGATGGTAGGATAGGGTTTGGTGTTACTTCACCGAGTTCAACTTATACATACGAATTCGACGGCAGTGTCAAAATCGAAGGTGATCTGGAAGTTACCGGAGAAATAGATCCTGTTGCACTTATTTTAATACCTCAAAATACTACACCTGCATCAGTTAGAGGAAAAATTTATTTTGATAATAATGATAATACTTTAAAAGTCTATGATGGTACTCAGTGGGTAGATATTTCTGGTACTACAGGCTCTTTACCAAGCGGTTCATCAGGTCAAACTTTAAGGCATAACGGAACTGAGTGGGTAGCTAATGATGTAATCTACAATGATGGTTCAAATATTGGAATAGGGACAACATCTCCTGAAGCAAAACTTGATGTTAATGGAACATTTGCTTTAAGAGCTACTTCAATGACCCTTAACAGTGGTTTCCGTAATAATGTTGACGTCGGAGATTATTCTTTTGTCAGAATCACACCTTCAGGTGGCGAAGTCATTATCACCGGTATTTCGGGTGGTTATGATGGTAGAATTCTAATATTAAGAAATACAAGTAGTACAAATTTATTAAGTTTATCAAATGAAAACAATAACTCAAATGCTGAAAATAGAATTTTAATTGGCAGAGCTAATTCTAACATAAGTGTACTGAGTGCTGGTTATATGTTAATATATGATGGTACTTCACAAAGGTGGATTTTACTTGGTCGTTCACCAGATGAATAAAAATCTTATGATTTATATCAAAATAAAATTAATACACTTATTTAAAATCCTAAGTAAATACAAACTTGGGTTTTATATCTTTTTGTGCATTTTTTCGCTTTTAAGTTATTCAGGTTTTTCCCAAGGTCTTATTAATATACAAGAGAATGCTGAAATTAGGATAAATCAAGATGCAACAATTAGAATTAACGGTTCTATTCGTATTGCAAATGGGGCACAAATTACGCAGAATCAATATGGATTAATTGAGATTACAGGAAACTGGCAAAATAATGGTGGTTTATTTAATCCAGGTGTTGGTACTGTAACTTTTATTGGGACTACTTCTTCAAATATATTTGGTTCAGGTTCGACAAGATTTTATGATTTAATCATAAACAAAACAGCTGGTTCTCCTAATAATCAAGTAATACAAACACAAAATTTGACTATTGATAATGATTTAATTGTTACAGCAGGACAATATATAACCGGCACAGGAACATTTGATCTGACAATCAATGGAGATATTGAAAATAATGGAACAGTTAATTTAAATAATAATCCTAATTATGTCAATGTTACTTTTGTAGGTGATGCTAATTCAAATATAACAGGAACAGGAACTACTACTAATTTTAATGAAATTACAGTAAACAAATCAGCAAAAGATTTAGAAGTCGTTATAAATTCGTCAGCATTTACAGCTGCAAGTGGATTTTTAACCTTAATTCGGGGTACTTTTCATATTGCCGGTAATGTTTCTTATCCAGCCAATACGGTATTCAAATCATCTGCTGGTAATTATAATATACCTTCAGAATCAGCGTTCTGGCTTGATAATCCAAATTTTACCGTAAGTGGACAAAATGCAACAGCAAATTTAAGTGGTCGTTTAAGAATAAGTTCAGGCACTTTTAATGTTGGCACTGGCACCAATCAAAATCATTTATTATACAGTAGTGGTTCTGAATTCATACTTGAGAATGGTACAGTAAATATAAACACTCGATTTTCCCGAGGTGCATCTGATATTGCTACTATTGATTATCAGCAGTCCGGTGGACAAATGAATATTGGTGTGGGTGCATCAAGTAATGCAAACAATCGAGGAATGTTTGATATTGGTGCTTCTTCGTCCACATTTAATTGGACTGGAGGAGTAATCGAGATGAGGCGAAATTCTCAGAATACCGATGCTAATGGCGGTGACTTTTTCATCGCAGCAAGTAATGGTAATGTAAATAATGGTACACTTCTGCGATATTCCCAATCCGGAACCTCTCAAGTTCATAGAATCAATACAATTCAACCAATAGGTGAATTATTTATCAATGGAACAAACAATCCAATTGTTCAGTTACTCAATAATGATTTAACTGTACTTGGTGATATAACTATAAACGGTTCTGTACCGGGCAGATTAGTTGCAGGAGGGTTTAATATCAACATTGGTGGGAATTGGATACACAATGGAGCTAATTTGTTCTCAGCTGGTACCGGCCGTGTTATTTTTGACGGCAACACTGACCAAAGCATCGGTGGATCTAACAGCACAACTTTTAACAATATCTCGATTAATAAAAGTGGTGGGAAAGTCAATCTAAATATAGCTACAACTATTAATGGCGATATAAGATTAATATCATCAACAGCAAAAATAGATATAGGACCATATAATCTGACACTTGGTACGAATAATATTATATACTCAGATGATGGTGTTAATAGTGTAATAAACCCGGGTCTTGGCTTTTCTGAGGACAAATGCATACTATATTCGGCAATGGATGAAACCGGTGGTTCGATAATTCGAAACGTAGCATCGGGAACGATTTCTTCATCAACAATATTCAATTTCCCATTAGGTACGAAAGATCCAACAGGTACCTTTGATGTTTACACACCAGCCAGAATAGTTATTAATGAAGCTACTGTAGGTGCAAATGCCAGTTTAACAGTTAAGCCTGTACCCCAGGAACATCCTAATGTTAAAACTAACAATATGTCATTAACAAAATATTGGAAGATACAAAAAAATAACATTACCTTGGGAACAAATCGAGCTGATCTAAGATTTTGGTACGTTGAAGAGGAAGTTAATGGAACTGAAGGGAATTATCGTGTATTGAGATATAATACTCCGAACTGGCTCATTGATCCCGGTTTATCGGCATTGGTTAGTTTTAATACTAATGAAATTATTTGCGAACGACCTGCTGACAATCAATTTGATGGTGATTGGACTGCCGGTGAAGAACAAGCCGCTCGTGCAAAGTATTATAGTATAGCAAACGGTAATTATAATGATCCTAATACATGGTCAAAAATTTCTTTTGGAGGACCACCATCAAATACAGCACCAAATGACCCTTCAGATAATATTTACATTGGAGACGGGAAAACAGTTACTGTTACATCAAATCCAACAGCGGCAAATTTGATAGAAGTAAAGAGCGACGGTGCTTTAATAATGAATAATTATGTATTTATCGGTGATACTTTGAGAGTTCTTGGAGGTGGAAGATTATCGATTGGACATGCATCAGGTTTAGTATTAGCACCTACAAATCAAGGAAATGTTCAGACAACTGTACGTCAATTTGATACTACTGCAATATATATATATAACGGAACAGTTAATCAGGTAACCGGAAATGCTTTACCCCATAGAGTTCAGTCTCTGATTTGTAATAAACCTCCAAATACAACACTAACTATAACCAATAACTTAATAATTGGAGATTCACTAGTTATTGTCAACGGAATTGTTGATGATAACGGAAGATTCCTCGATGGCGAAACAAGTGGTAGAACATTTATTATGTTTGGGGGTGAGATAATTTTACGCAAAAATTTCCCCAAAAATTATGATCCACCAACATTTAATGCTGGCAGAGTCAATTTTACTGGTACTACAAGTATTAGAATACCATCATCAGGTTCCACACCTGGTGTATTGCAATACAATGATTTAAATATTGGCGGTAATCGTGCTTATGGAGATATTATTTTCGAACCGGATGGTGAAATTCGGATTCAAGGCAATTTTACAATAAATGCACTCGATTTTACTGTTTTCAATATTGGTAATTCCAGATTGAGAACAGATGGTTCGACTATAGTTTTCAATGGTTCAGGTAATCAAAATATTCCAAGAAATACACTAAGATCTGGTAGTGGTGATGATTATACACTTTATTATCATAATCTGGTAATATCCGGTGGTGGAGTAAAAAGCCTGATTGATGGCAATCATAGAATATATAATGAGTTAAGACTTGAATCAGCTACTCTAAATTCAAACACTAGTGATATTGAATTAAGAGGTAATTGGATAAATACAGGTGGAAATTTTAATCCTGGAACGAGAACCGTAACTTTCAACATAACAACTGCAGCCACGACAAAATATGTAAAAGCTCGAAATGTTCCTTTCTATAATTTAAGTATTACCGGTCTCGGAACTTTGAAACATCAGGATGATCCCGGTGACGAATTAATAGTAAACGGGAATTGGACAAATACAGCAACATTTGATCCCAACGGTAGTAAAGTGCGCTTCTCTGGTACAGCACTCCAGATAATTACAAACACAAATAGCGAGAATTTTTATGATTTAGTTGTCAACAATCCTGCGAATATTAGATTAGCTGCAAATACAAATATTACCGTTCAAAATGAGCTTACCTTCGAATCAGGAATATTAGATGCCAGAACGAATAATAGGGTCGTTGCAGTCAATGGTAGTGTTATAAGGACAGGCATAGGTCATGTTGATGGGAATTTAAGAATTAATATACCCTCAGGATCCACAAATGAAATTGTTTTTCACCTTGGGCGTGGTGCAAATTATCGTCCTGCTCGATTGACTTTTGATGGCACTGGGGGTAACCCTGGCTATTTAAATATTATTGATAATGCAAGGACTGTGAATCTAACTGGTTCACAACTGAACACAGCACAAAATGTTGAAGAACAATGGGAAATAACAATACCATCAGGTAGTAACTTCACACTTGGTAACCGAAGATTTAATTTGATATTGCAATTTTTAAATCCAGAAGATATACGAGGTGGAGCAAATCCAAATAATTTCGTCACGAGGGTATGGAATGGAACTTCATGGTCAACAACAACAACGGGTAACCGCACAAGTAATACAACACAATCTTTATCCAATACAGTCTTTGGTTTTTATGTGATTGGCCCACCTTCGATGCCTACCTACTATAGTATATCCAATGGTAATTGGAATGACCCAAATACCTGGTCGACTGCTGGTTATGGTGGTGCGCCTGCAACAAGTGCCCCTTCAACAAATTCTTATGTTTACATTGGGGATGGTAAAACAGTTACCTTAAATATTGCAAATTATATAACTGCCGTTGGCGACTCTATTATCGTCGAAACGGCTGGTCCGTCTGGGCAACCTGGACATTTGATTTTACCACCAAATAATATTATTTCCGGCAATGGCTCATTTGCATTAAGAAATGGTGGCGTTTTAAGTATTGGTTCTCCTAATGGAATAACGACAACTGGAGCTACTGGGAACATTAGAACAGCAAACAGGAATTATAATGAAAATAATCATAACAATGGCAACTTTATATATAATGGCACTGCTAATCAAAATACAGGTGATGGATTGCCATCAGTAGTTGCTACTTTGACAATCAATAATAGTGGTAATACTGTTACACTTTCATCAGGAAGTGGCATAACAATTACTGATAGTTTGAACATAATTGCCGGAACATTTGATGTATCTACAGCAAATCGCTCTATTGAGCTTCGAGGAAATTGGCGAAACAGCGGTACATTCAATCCCAGAAATGGAACGGTTACCATTAATGGAAATGGTTTGCAATTAATTACTAATTCAACCAATGAGACATTCTACAATCTCACAATAAATAAATCTTCTAACTATGTAAAATTAGAACCATCAACAAATGTTACAATTACAAATACACTAAACTTACAGTCAGGAATAATTGACGGAAGAAGTAATTCCGTAGCTTTGATTATTCCATCTGGTGCAACTTTGAATCGTACATCGGGGCATATAAATGGTGAGTTACAAAGATACATCCCAATCAATTCATCTAATACAGTGTTTCATATTGGTACTGAATCCGATTATACTCCAGCTACTTTGTCAATTACTGGTACCGGTGGTACAGCAGGTTTAGTGAGTATGATAACTTATGCAGAAGACCATCCTCAAATTGTTACAAGTGGGCTGGATTTGACTAAAAATGTTCAAAGATATTGGAGTCTATTTTTACCTACCGGATCATCATTTAATCTTGATAATCCCTCAAGGACTTACAACATTACAGTTCAATTTCTAAATCCTGATGATATTAGAGGTGGTGCCAATACATCCAATTTTGTAATTAGAAGATACGATGGTAATTGGCAAGCAACTACAGCCGGAACCCGTACCGCAACAACAACTGAAGCTACAAATATAGCTGTTTTAGGTGATGACTTTGTAGTTGGCGAACTTGGTGCTTCCAGAGTATTTTATACACGGGCAGATGGGAACTGGAATAATAATACCGTCTGGTCAGAAATAGCATATGGAGGACCACCTTCAGCTAACTGGCCCGATGACCCGGCTGATGTTGTATTTATTGGCAATGGCAATACAATTACACTTGCTGGTAATAGAACCGTTGCCAGTGTTACTGTTGAAGACGTAAATGGTATGGGAACTTTGAATTTAGGTAATTATATCTTAAGTGGTAATCAATTTATTCTAAAAAGCGGAGGTAAATTAATTATTGGCTCGGCCGATGGTATCACAGCTTCTGGACCGTCAGGAAACATACAAACAAATATTAGAAATTATAACCATAATTCCCATAATAATGGTCATTTTGAATATGTTGGTGATGCTCAAAATACTGGTACAGGACTACCTACTAATATAGCTTCACTAACTGTAAATACAAATGGTGATATCAATTTAACCAATTCAGTAAACATTACTCAAAACATAGTAATTGAATCAGGAAATTTAATAGCAGGTTTGAATACTATCGGTATTGAAGGTAATTGGGTTAATAATTCATCATTTAGTGCAGGAAATGGAACTGTCGAATTCAAAGGTACTAATAATCAGAATATACAAGGTTCATCGAATACAACCTTCAATAATTTTACAATCAATAAGCAGGCTAATGATATTTATCTGCAAATTAATACAAGAATAAGTGGTCAGCTGAATTTCGCAACGGATGGGAAAATAATACTAAATAATAATGATTTGATTTTTGAAGAAAACGCAACTATTTCTGGAACGACTAATCAAAATAGAATGATTGTATCAGACGGATCAGCAAACTCAGGTAACATAATTAAATACTACAATCCCGGTGTAAATGTTTCCAGAAATTTCAAAATTCCAATCGGAGTTGGGAATGTTTTTAATGAAGCTGAACTAAATCTTTTCGGAATTTTTAACTTAGGTTCGTTTCTAAGATTGAAATTAAGGGCAGAGCAACATCCAAACAGATTAAACAACAATGTTTTATCAAAATATTGGAGGATTGAAACTTCCGGAATTGCATTACAGATTAATCTTTTAACAAACTTTAGTTTCCGCTATCAGATGTCTGATGTTAATGGTAATCAATCTTTATATATACCAGCTCGTTTTACTGCGGGTCAATGGGAAGTCAATCTTGGCAATAGCAGAAGTGCTTCTTCTTCACCCATTACCGTTGAAGGTGAAACTGTGTTGGATGGTGATTGGACTGCTGGTGAACCAGCAGCATTTTTTGCTGGACGTGTCTTTTATAGCCGTCAGACAAATGTTAACTGGAATGTTAATACATCCTGGTCAAATATTTCCCATATTGGTGCTGTATCGGCTTATTATCCTGGGGAGGTATTTCCGTTCGATACAGTTATAATAGCCAATAATCATCAAATTAATTACAATGTCACAAATATTAGTATTGGCAGAATCCGAGTGGGTGATCCATCGGGTCTAACTGGAAATCTTAGATTTGTTACTGGGACAAACAAAACTCTGTATGTTTCTGGTGACTTTGAAGTTGCTACAAATGGGGTAATATCTGAGATAGGACCGATAAGTGATAGGAGGGATACTCTATATATCGGCGGTAATTTAATAAATAACAATAACACCACGCCAAATGCTGTAGATTTTAGGCAAAGTGGTACACGCTATGTTTTAGTAGTTTTTAATGGTGATGGTTCCGATACAGTACGAGGTGAAGGTAATTGGCGCTTGTCCGGAATCAGAATTAATAAACCTAATGGTTTACAAGATACCCTAGTCAATCGCTCAATAACCTTTAGTAATGCGGTTTCTACTGCTGTAAATCAAGCTGGATCGATTCAGGCTCCTGAGAGGTTTTTAATTCAATCAGGTATATATTGTCACGATGTTAATAATCCTAATATAATGGAATTGGATAGAGATGGTACTGCTGATGGTGCAGTGTATCAATTAGGAACTAACTCCGGTTTAAATCTTATTCAAGGAGATATTAGATTCAATGATGATTTTTTGACCAATACAAATACCTCAATATTCATACAAGGTGGTATTATGAGAGTTGGTAGAGGTAACAATGAAGATTTCAAATATCACAGCGGTACCACCTTTACAATGACTGGAGGCGAAGTAATTATTCAAGCTTCATTCTCAAGACAAGAACCTACTTCAACTATTAATTATAATCAATCAGGTGGTATTCTCAGAGTTGTTATAGCACGTAATGCTGATGGAATTGGATTTGGTATTGACCATAGTAGTTCAACATTTACTCAAAGCGGTGGAACTATTGTTATTACAGATATATCATATCCGGGTGATTATTCCGTGAATGCTAATACAGTAAATGTAACTGGTGGCACTTTACAAATTGGTGAATTAAATGACCCCTTTTTCAGTACATCGGGAGATATAGCTGTTGGAAATCTTAGGCCAACAATTTGGAATCTACGAGTTTTATATACACGGACTGCGACTAATCTTAGGGCTTTAATATGTATCTCCAATCCATTATATGTAAAAAATGATGTAATAATCGAGCCTGATGGTTGCTTAGACTTAAATTCGTTTAGTATGAACATAGGCGGAGATTTTATCAACCGGGGCGTATTTGATACGGACGGTCAAGGTTGGGATACAGGAGGTTTGAAATTAGTAAGATTAACTGGGGATCCCTCGCAAGGATATGGCAAGACTGACCAACTTATAAGAATAGAAAACCCGATTGTGCCTGCACAAGATAATGCCGGTGGCTATAGAAATGAGGCTTTTTTTGATTTAATTATAGATAAACCCAATGGAGGTAGAATAATACTCGACAATACTCCTAATTCAAATTTACACGTAAGGAATTTGCTACAATTTGCTCTTGGCAATACTGCTATTATTGATGCCCGTACCAATGATAGATATGTATATGCCAATGCTGAGTTAGCAAATGATCAAGGTAGAATAGAACGAATAACTGAGGGACATGTTGACGGTAAGCTACGTAGAAATGTTGGTACTGGCAATCAAAATATAACTTTTTTTATTGGAACTGATTTTGATTATACTCCAGCAAATCTTGTCATTAGTGGTACTGGTGGCACTGCCGGTGTTGTTGAAATGATAGCTTTTGCAGGTGAACATCCCCAATTAAGTACCAACACTCTCATTGATGATACACGTGATATAGAACGATACTGGCGAATGTCGAGGCCAACAGGTTCATTCGCTCTTGGTGCTAGGTCATACAATATGACTCTTACTTTTTTGCCTAGTGATGTTCCTCCACTGGCTAATTGGTCATTATTTGAGCAATATATTTATCCAAGTGGTGGTCCATGGAATGGTACAGCAGTTGGTCTCAGAACCCAAACCACGACGGAATCGATTAATAATACAATTTTCAACAATACTTCAACTGATTTTGTTATCGGCGAAAGTGCAGCAACTGATTATTATTCATATCAAGATGGTCCTTGGAGTGACCCAATGTCATGGTCATTAAGTGGTTATGGAATATTCGACCCACCACCTTCAGCACCAAGTGGGTTGGATGCTCAGGTTCATATTGGTGATGGGAAGCGGATTGTTCTTGATAGAGTAGATTCCGTTAAAGCCTTAATTGTTGAAGTAGCTGCCGGCGGTCCCGGGCATTTTGATGCAAGTAATAACTTTTTAAAAGGATTATACTTCAATCTTGAAGATAATACCTATTTGACTACTGCTCACGAATTCGGTATAAGATTAACGCAAAATGCTGGTTCTATCAGAACAGTGCAAAGATACTACGGTGCTTCGCACTATACATACAATAGCCAGTTTTTAGCTCAAAGTACAGGCGATGGTTTGCCATCAACAATTGATATTGCTTCTCTGACAATCGATAATTCAGCACCTGATTCTGCTTCGAGCATTGTATTTTTGACAAATAATGTCTCAATTGCCGGAAATTTATACCTTAAAGATGGGAATTTATTCGCAGGGAATAAAAATATACAGCTTAAAGGGAATTTAATAAATGATAATGGGGCGCAATTCATTCCTGCTTCAAGTATTTTTGAATTTAATGGCAATCATGGCGATCAATATATAACATTAAATAATCCTGATGGTATAAGATTTAATATTTTAAGCATTAATAAAAATAATAATTCAGTCATAATTGATGGTTCAGAACCCTCTGCTAACATTACAATTAGTAATCGTTTAAGATTTTCTTCTTCTAATAATGCAAGGATCAACAGTAGAGCGAATAATCGCAAAGTAATTATAAGTCCGGGTGCTTACGTTGAGAGATTGGGTAATGGACACGTAGATGGAATCTTGCAAAAACCGATAGGAACAGATACCCAGCCCTATTTATTTGAAATAGGTGATGGAGCTATATACACTCCGGCAACGATTACATTTAATTCAAACGGGGGTACCGCTGGACCTGTAGATGCTATTGCTATTAGTCCCGTGCCTTTATCTCCATTCTTTGGAAACAGAATGGATCCAATTAGAAAAGTTGATAGATACTGGAGATTAGTACCTCAGGGATCGTTTGATTTAGGGAATAGAACAATAAATGTCAAATTACAAACACCATCATCAGATCTCGCTAATCTTACTCTTTCCAATACGGTCATAAGAAGGCTAAGTATTCCTTCAGCAAGCTTGCTCTGGACTGAAAGAAGGTATGAACAGCCAATTGGAGATTTGCAATGGAACACAGCTATTGCTACGGTTGAACTCAAACCAACAGCTAATTTCTGGGAAGGTCTTGGAGAATTTTATATTGGTGAAAAGGCTAAAAGAATTTTCTATAGTTATAATGGTGGTGGTAACTGGGATGATTATACATCATGGGCTTTTGATGCTGCAGGGACGATCCCTGCACCACCCGGAGAATTTCCAAATTCGGATTGGAATGCACCACATGGATATGAATATGAAACAAGGGATAGCGTCATAATACAAAATAGTGATATTATTAATTTAAATACATTGCCAGAATTAGCCAATTTAGAATTAAAAGATAATGCAACTTTATATATACCCGATGGATTTTATGTTGAGCAGAGCCATAGTGGTTTAGCTAATTTTGAAATGAGGGACAACTCTTGGCTCAATATTGCTTCAGCACTCGGTATTCAAAGTGATACGAGTATCAGCATAATTAGGTTTGATTCAAGAATTTTTGAACCAACAACGAATTTCCAATTTTCAGGAAATATGCAACAGACCTTTGGCGATGCATTCCCTGAAATTGTCAATAATGTCGTGATTTCAAATACAGGTTCAGGAAATAATTCTATTGTAGCGTTAAAGCCAAACAACTTGCGAATCAATGGAAACTTAAATATTATATCAGGAATCCTTAGACCAATAAATTCAACAACAGAGGTAGAACTTGCTGGTAATCTAAATGTAGATGGTACATTAGACGCAACAATTGATCCATTATCATTACCCGCACAAACAGAATTTTCATTCGTTGGTAATAACGGTAATCAAAATATTAGTGGATCAGGCAGCATTAAATTTTACAATTTAAATATGGATTTAGGTGCATCGGCAGGAGTAGTAAATGTCGCAAATACAATTACTATAAGTAATGTTTTGGATTTACAACGTGGGGCGAATGCTAACAATCAAATAATTCAACTTGGTAACGATATAAATTTAATAATCGAAAACACATCAACTGATGCAATAAGAGATGCATCTGGTGGCCCAGTTTACAGATATATCAGAACAGGTACAAATAGCGGTTCCTTATTACGCAATATTGCTACGAGCGGAACATATTTATATCCCATTGGCTCCTATGACGAAGGACAGAATCGTTATACACCAGCAGAGTTTTACGCTGGAAATTCAGGTTTAACAGGTTCAATAGGGGTAAGAGTGTCGAGAGGAACAAATCCCGGACCACAAACTGATGGACACTTATGGCTTAATCCAGTACGCACAACTGATTATATCAGACGATATTGGGCAATAGACAATGTAACGACAACTATTGCAGGTCAATGGAGGTTTTATTATTTAGATCCATCTGATATAAGTGGTAATGAGTCAAACATAGTCTCAGTCGGAAGATGGCGACCTGTTAAAGAAGGTGCTGGTGGAAATTGGATAACTGCTCCGGGCATTGTTGTTCCAGTCTCTAATTATTTCGAAACAATGCCAAATTATTCCGCTGATAACTTCGAAGGAGATTGGACAATAGCCAACGCTGAAGCTTTCCGCAGAATATTTTACAGCCGCCAATCCGGTTTATGGAATAGTGACCAAACATGGACTTATTCATTCACTCATTCTGGTCCTATATTTGGACCTGGAGTTTGGCCTAATGATCCACTTGATTCAGTTGTTATTGGTGGTGGCAATTTAGGGATTGGCAATCATATAGTTACCTTAAATGTGGATACTCCAAATGGACCGGGATTTGGTATAGCTGTTGGTACTTCACCACATAATACAGGTACCCTCGACTGTGGAACAAACATTGTCTATGGTGGTATTTTTACTATAGGAGACCATTCTACACTCAGGATCGGTTCACCAGATGGAATTACTTTACTTGGCAATCCAAATGGAAATGTACAAACCACACTTATAAGACAATTTTCTGGTCCTGGAATAAACGCAATTTTTGAATATACTGGTACACAAAATCAGGTTATAGGGAATGGTTTGCCAAATAGTGTTAGAAGCTTGGGGATTATTAATACTGGTTTATCCGGTAATAATATTGTTAGTTTCGATAGAAATATAGATATTCAAGAGAATTTATATATAAATAGTGGATACTTGGATTTAAGTGAATATACAGCAAATACGAATGGTTCTGGAACATTTACTTTATCGGCTGGTGCAGGTTTAATGATTGGTGGTAATAAAAATTTAAGTACTTCAATTAATGGTTACAGTTTTTATGATATCAATCCGATAAGTATAATAGAATTTTATGGGATACAACCAAATAACCAGGTGATAAGTTTATTACCAGCGAATTTGAATCAAGACTTCCTTCTGAATCAAGGGGGATTAGGGCATGTGATTTTAAGAAATTCTGGCACTAAAATTGTCGATTCACCTTTGCTAATCCGGGGAGATCTGACAATAATTAATGGTGCAACGCTACAAAATAATCTGGGGGTCGATGCATTGTCTGTACGTGGGAATATAGTCAATAGTGCAACTATTAATAATGAGGGGGTAATTGAAATAGGAAATTGAAAAATGAAAAATAATTTAAATATGAAAAAAAATCCATTGATTTTTTATAAAAAATTTTTATATTTGTTATAATTGGGTAGTTATACTTATTTCATATAATGAAGTTGGTGATTATTTTAGACAAACTTTAGAAAATGTATGAAAATAAACAAATTAATCAATATTAAATTACTATTGTCCAAATAACCTTGAGGAGGTATTTTGTGAAAACTGAACGTTTTACAACCGCATTACTTGTTTCAGCAATATTAGCCTTAATATTGCTTGGGACAGAGCTTTTTGCTCAAAATTTGACGAATGAAACCTCTGGCAATATTAATAATGCCGGAACAATCCGATTTCGTCAAGATAACGCACAATTTATCAATAATCGCCCTAATCCTGTGAGTGGGGGATTTATTGTGAACACAGGCACAATTGAATTTCGTGGATTGGTTGCGAATCCCGTTTTTGTTGGGAGCAATCCAGTTGGTGTATCAGGGCAGAGGATCGGTGGAACAGTTGAATACAGTGCAGCTGCTGGTAACATTACAGTTACTGGTACAGGAGCCGCAACTTATTATACTAATCTCGTCCTTTCTGGAGGCTCTTTGAAATCTGTTCCAGATGCTGTTTATGTTTATGGAAATTATAATCCATCTACGTCTGGTAATAGAACTTATGCTGGAACATTTTACTATGACAGAGCAGAAAATGACGACCAGCTTATATATCCCGAAAATGGTGCAACGGCTGGGACAAATGCATACAACAATCTAACATTTCTGGGTAATGGAACCAAGACAATTGCTTATGTTGCAGGTCCCGGAGGTGAAGTATATGTAGATAATGATTTCACTGTCTCAGATGCTGCAGTCCAAACCCGGGTTTATGATGATATGGTTGTAGGTCGAAGTGGTGGTAGCGGTTCAACTGTAGCAGGTCCTATGATTGTTGGCGATGGAACTAATAATGGTAGCTTTAGCATGAGAAATGCAAATATTACCTATTCTTCCACAGTTGATGTTGCAACAGGTGTATTTAATATAGAAGGAACTGGTAATGGTGTATTTAATGGCGTTGTTACTATCAATACAGGTAGTATGAACTTGACTTCTACAGTTGCTAATACAGGAAATGCAACTTATAATGCTAATGTAAACATTAATAACAATGGTACTTTATTAGTAGCAGGAGAGGGAGATGCTACATTTGAGCAAACTGTAGCAGTTGCTGCTGGTGGTACACTTCAAAGCAATAATAATGTTGCCGGTATCATTGATGTTAATGGTACCTTAACACTTGCCAATGCAGCAAATGCCACTTTATCGCTCGGAAACAATACATATATGTATATCTCTGGTGTATTTAATAATAATTTTGATGCCCGTACAAATATGACATTTGGAAATGGTTCACTTGTAACATACGATGGCCAGAACAATCAGCAAATTATGACAACTGTTGCTGGTAATAATAATGATTATGCCGGTCTAGTCATTCGTGGTGCCGCAGGTACAAGAACACCAGTAAATAATGCTACTTCACCAAATATAAACATACGAGAATCATTTGAGCTTGGTACTGATGGAGATATCAGGCTTGATTTGTATGCATCAAACCCGAATGCTTATGTAAACATAACAGGTAATGGTCCTGCTACGTATTTAGGTTTATCAGAAGTTTATGGTAAATTTAGAAGAACATCCTTTACAGCAGCAAATGGCTTGGTATTTAATAATGCTGAAACAGTCCTTGATTTTGCAACGGCGCCTGCCAGCTTCTTCCAGTTGGATATACGTGGCGGTTTAGTACCTGATTATACAAAGATTGCAACTCCAAACGCTGTAACTACTGATGTTCAACGAAGAATTACTGTTGAAACAAATGCAGCTCCTAACCAGGGTACAGTTTCGAGAATGCGCATTGCATATTTGCCAAACGAATACAATCCAAGTGGTCCTGATCGCGAAGATCGTCTCAGGTTATTAGAAGCTTATGGTAATGCAAGTGTTCGTGGTGATAAGATCACAACCGGTGTACCAATCACAGTACGTAATTATGACAATACAGGTTGGGAATATCTCGAAATTTCCGGTGTCAACAATCCACCATCACAGCATTTGATAGTTATGACTGATAATTACGGAACCCCCGGACAAATCTGGGAAGTCTCTCGTCAATCTGACATTGTACTTACTGATGAAGTTGGCTTGATGATCTCAATTCGTCACGGTCGTTGGTCAGATCCCGAGACATGGGATGAAGGAAGAAAGCCTATATCTGAAGACAACTGTATAATAAGACACGTTGTTTATACAGGTTATGATGGTGGTGCATCTCAAGTATTCGGAGCACGTCCTTGGCCAGACAATGAAGAAGCTACACCTGGTTTAATTCAAAGCAATGGTGGATATGTTTTGGCTAATAGTGTCTTAATTGAACCAGAAAATATGCCAATTACAGCCGATGACAGAGCATTACTCATAGGTAATCAAGATAATGCTCCTGGTGTAGTGCTTGTCATTGGTACACAATCTGGATTGGGCAATGGTATAAGAAATGATAATACTGAAGCTCTTAGTGGATGGACTCCAAACTGGACAAATACCACAGGATTACAAGGTATCTATGTATTACCACCAAATACATATACACCAGTTATTAGATTTTCACAGATTACGAACTCCGGTTCAATAACTAACAGTACCGGAAGTACAATTGAAATCGGTGATTAATCAAATATTGCCAAATTTTTACCTCCAAAAGGCGGAGATTATTCCGCCTTTTGGTAGTTTTGATAAAATTAATTGATATTATGAGATTATAATAATTTATTAAAATATTGATAATTTAGATTTATTAAGCTATATTGTTGCATTACACGTCTTTTCTTTGCAATAGTATAGCTACCATAAAATAAAAATGCATGAAAATAAAACGATAAGTTTGAGAATATAAGCTAAGAAATAATTTGAAGTACAAAATAACGATATTGATATTCATTTTTATTACAACGAATTGTCTGTTTTCCCAGACTCTTTTGAATAATAATAAAGCTTCCGGGAAAATAGTCAACGAAGGAACAATTCGTATTCGCAGTGCAGGGAGTATATTGGGTATGCCCGATACGATAGGAGGCAGAGTCGAATTTATTGCAAATAGACCAGAACATCAACAAATCATTCCAAATGTCGTTTATTATCAATTATTTGTAACAGGCGAAACACCAAAATATGTAGATTCTCTTTGGAATGCACCTGGATCTAATCCTTTGGCTACCCTTGATTCTTTCGTTGTTATCCGCTCAATTCTAAAAGTAGATACTGTGGAAGTAAATGCTAAATCAACAGTCATGAATCAGCAGGCACAGGTTGTTGGCAAAAGAGATGTTCGATTGAATGGAGACTCTTTATCACAAAATATATTTGGGGATGGTTATTTTACAAATCTTAACATTGATAACTCTTTTGGTGTAGACGTTGTCAATGGTGGAGGGTTCACTGTTACAAAGAAACTTGAGTTAACTAAAGGCGAATTTCGTAACGACCAACAGAATAACTTCAATTTAGCTGACTCAGTTGTTATCATTCGTCACGTTGGAAGTTCGCTTGCAAGTGAGCCAAATTTCGGCAAATACATAACAGTGAGATATGTCGGCAATGGTTCAATAATTTCGACCGGGGAGTTGCCCTCGGATTCAACAAAATTAGCTATTTTAAAGAATGAGACATCTGATGGATTAACTCTAACCAAGTCTGTTACAGTCAATAAAGAATTATATTTAAAATCACCAATAATTACAGAACCTGATACAACTGATATTCACATTTTAACACTAACCGCTGAGCAAGATCCACAATTCGATTCCCCCAACGCAGAAATTATAGGCAGTTTCAGGCGGACTTTTTTAAGGCAAAATGGAACACGTACTATTTTTAATAATCCATATACTTGGATATCTTTTGATTCACCTGATTTAGCGGGTAGAATTAATGAAATGACATTCAGGGTATTGCCTAAGACTACGCCACCATTTCCAAAGGGTGATATGAAAGTCCAACGAACTATCAGTATTAGAGCTCTTGACATCGATTATGAACCGGTTGTAAATGGCTTCACAATGCAAATGGGATACGGATGGAGATATTCAAGTAATTTAGAAAAAGATGAAACGAATAATTTGCCAGTTGCGGACTTAATATTGCAAAGATGGAGTGGGAGCGATTGGTTTGATATTCGCTCATCGGTACCTCCTCAGGTCAATATTGATGAAGAATGGGGCTATGGATATGCTACAGAAGTCAATATGTTGGGAGATTATGCGATTGGAATGCCTGGGGGCTTACTTCTAACATTAAACTCGAAAGTTTTGCTCGAAGGACCATATAGATTCGGAAGTATGGCTATGGATTTGAGAATAAAGAATTTAATACCTAATTCACCACCTGACATTTATCCTTATAATTTAGATCCGAATCGACCATTTATATATGTAAAAACGATACCTGATTCAATAGTTGATTGGATTTTACTCGAATTCAGACCAAACTTTACATCGAGTGATAGATATTATAGGACTGTATTTTTGCACGTTGATGGAAGAATAGTAGATTTGGATGGACAATCACCTGTGCTTCTTGCAAAAGGCGGAATCGATTCTGGTGAATATTTTATTGCTGTCAGGCACCGTAATCACCTGGCAATAATAACCGAGAATAGAATAAGCATTTATCCAGAAACTATGCAACAAATAGTGGATTTCACTAATCCAAGTAATATTATGGGGAGAACAAGTGCTTTAAGACCTGTAGGGTATGATGCAGAGGGTAAATTGCTTTGGGCTATGTTCACAGGGGATACAAATGGAGATGGTAAAATTAATCAAAACGATTTTGTTAATATCTGGGAAGCAAGAGATTTGGAAGGATATTTAAATGCAGATTTAAATATGAGCGGATTAATTAATACAAGAGACTTTAACTTTGGTTGGAATAATCGTGGTAAGGAGACATTAGTTCCATAAAACTTAGACTAAACCATATTAAAATGCAAATTATTAAAAAAACAAATACAAGTCAAGGAGAAAATTGTCAAATAATGCTCAAATGGATAATATTATTCACCATTAATAAAATTTAATTTTAAATTAATTGAGCTTTCATTTATGTTCATCAAAATAAATATATTAATTATAATTTCAATAATAATTTTTCCTATTTCCATTTTCACACAAAATATAGATACTCTTGCAATTGTAAGGATTGAAAATATATTATTAGTTCAACCTGATACATTACAATTCGATATAAGGATTTATCGCAATTCGGATAGATGGTCAAAATTGGCAAATGGAACATTTCAGTTAACAATAGGCGATGGAACAACTTCTGTTTACGAAGAAAATGCTAAGATAGAATATATATCAGGATCAAGCCAACTTAGAGTTTACCCTATAACAGGACAATTAACCAAAGATAGCTATTTTATCTCGCCCTCAATAATTAGAGATAGAGTTAGCATTAGTGTACTCGGTCCGGAGTTGTTCCAGGATGCTAATTTTATACCCAAAGACACTGGTTTGCTAATTGGAACATTCCAGGTAATTGAAAAAAGTGGTAATACATTGCCGTTAAATATAAATTGGCTTTACCCTCAATTTTATTATCAAGCTTGTGCTTACAAACTAGAAAATGACTCGATTGTACCACCATTTATTACTTGGAATTTAGCTAATGATAATATAGAAATGGAAGATATTCATCGTACAACAACTGTTCGATATGAAGCAGACATAGCACCGGATCCATACGTCAAACTGAAATATTTTTATGCCCGTTATGAAGGGCAAAGAAAAGTTGGTCTCTATTGGGAAACAGAGACTGAATTTCTGAATCGGGGATTTATTCTCCGCCGTGGTTATTTACCATTTGGCTCCCGTGATACCGCTGGTGTTGAATTTAAGGATTTTGTAGCCAGCTACGAGGGGGGTGAGGGAAAGCCACCAGTTCCTGAAATGATAGGTTTGGGGTCATCCCGATTAGGTAAACCATATAGCTACAAACACGATACAGTACCTTTTAGAGGTGAAACCTATTGCTATGCACTTTATTACAAAGATTTTTACGGTGCTGAACATTATTTAGCTTCTTCCTGTGTAAAAATTCCGAACTCTGTTATCGTCTATGCCCAAGCTAATCCCAACCCAATGACTACATCTACTACTATCGAGTACCAACTCGATGATGATGTGCTGTTGGAATGCAATGTTTACGATTTATTAGGTAGGAAAGTTAAAAATCTCATTGATCTGCAAGAAATAAAACTGGGAAAGCACGAAATTGTATTCGAAACGCCAAGAGAGCATTTAGCATCACAAAGTATGTATGAAGTAATATTCATTGCCCATCCAATTGATGATCCAGCTGTTGACATTTCGAAAGCAGTGGTAAAAGTTCAACTTATAAGATAAAATATGGAAAAATTTTTTTACATATTAAAGTATGACAAAATTGTAATATTTATCTTTCTGATAATTATTACCTCTAGCCATGCAATTTCACAAATCAGAATATTAAAACCAAGTTCTATTGATACTATTTTTTATGGAAAAGAATTTGAAATTGTCTGGACTGGTAATGATAATAACACAGTAGATATTTTTTATTCAACTGATTTTGGTGCATCTTGGGAGCTAATTGCTGAAAAGGTTTCAGGTAACCGATACATATGGCAAATTCCTTATTTGATGATAAGTTCTGTAATTATTAGAGTTACAAGTTCAATTATTCTTAAACCATATATAATATGGGAAATAAAGCAAGCTCATAATGCGGAAATACGTTCTGTTTCAATTTCAGCTGACAGTAAATTTATTTTATCAGCTAGCAGGGATGGCACTGTAAAATTATGGGCAATTGACAGCCGACAACTTCTTGACTCAATAATGATTTCAACTTCAAGAAATGTTTGGGATGCAAAATTCTATGGTAGCGAGGATACTATTGTAATTGCAGCTGATAATAGGATTGTTATCTGGGACAGGAGAAATAAAAGCGTTTTTGATTTATTGCCTATGCGTTTTAATGATATTGTTCGATGCTTGGCAGTAAATTATAATAAAGGGCTAATAGCAATTGGTACAAGTACAAATGATAAAAAAAATTATGTATATAATTGGGATTCTTTGATACTTGAATTTGCCAATCCCGATAATTGGGAAAGCTACTCTCTGGATATATCAGAAAATGGTAAATATCTTATTAATGCAACTTATGGCGGTGCTATTTACTATACGGATATATTTGGGAACAAAAATGAATTTACTCTTACTGGTCATGGAATTAATGGTGCTGAACTTGCAATATGGTCGGTAAAGTTTTCGACTGATTCCAAAATAGCTATTTCCGGTGGTGTTGATAAAACGGTTAGATTGTGGGATTTGAATGAACGTAAAGAGATAAAAAAATTTACTTCCCACTCCGGACACGTAAGAACTGTGGACATTTCTTCTGATGGGCGTTTGGCTTTGTCTGGTTCATTAGATGACACTTTAAGACAATATTTTTTACCAACCTTGGGAGAAATTGATGTTGCAGTAAGTCATAATGGGGATATTTTGTCTGCATCTTATTCAATAACTGCTGATTCAATTGTAACTACCGGTCGGGATAGCTCAATAAAATTATGGAAAAATTTTAGAATGAGCGAATCTTTCGACGAAGTTACTTGTAAAACACGGTACAAGGAATATATTTATATACCACATTTATTTGCTTATATTGGTGAGATTGTTGAAATACCCTTGATATATTCAGGAATTTCTGAAAATCCGAGCTTATTGCAATATACTTTTAATGCGGTTGCTGAAATTGAAATGCCAAATAGACTATTAAATGTAATTAATCCAGCAAATTATACAAAGTCAAGTCAGCGAAAAGATACAATCATCATCCAAATGAATAACATAAACTTCTTTATGGATACTCTTGGAAAATTTCTGGCAGAAACTTTATTAGGCGACAAAAATACTGAGGAGATCAGGATTCTAAATTTTGAAATTGAAAATGATAGTTTATTTGTAATTGAAACTGATGATGGTTCTATTAACTTATTTGAATATTGTGTTGGTAACTCGCAGCGTTCTATTCAATTTCAAAGCAATAATAAAGCATTGGTAATAATTAATGAAATAATAAACGATTATTTAGATTTAGAATTATCTTTAATTGAAGATGGTGATTATATACTAAAATTATTTGATATGAAGGGCATATTAGTTGCCAATGAAAATATTAAAAATTTAAAGGCAGGTAAATATTACTATTCAATCAATATAAATAGTTTACCATCTGGTACTTATCAAGTTGTTTTGAAAAGCCCATCATCATTTTTTAGTCGTAAATTTCTCCTAATCCGCTAAAAGATTTTTCAAAAAATTAATAAAATTACCGAAATTTTTTTATAAATTAGTTATAAGTTGCTAACTTTGATTAGGTTTAAACCTGCAAATGACTTAAATGATAAAAAAAATCAAAATAATTGTTCCTTTACTTTTAATGATATCAATATATAACATTTTTTCTCAAAATCCTTCGGGCAGATTTGTTGATAAAGTATTATTACCCAATTTGGATACATTAAAACTTAACCGAACTTATAGTGAATGGTGGTATGGCATAACAGGGGGCGTGAACTTGAATACCTACTATAGCCAGCTTCAAGTGCCATATAATCCCGGACGTGTAGTTGACCAGTCAAATAAATTATTTGATTATCCGAAAGGTTTAGGAGCAGGTTTGTTTGCCGGATTAAGGGGGGAATGGCTTCCTTTTGGTAGTAGTTGGGGTGTAATGATTGATCTTTATCTTTGGGATTATCGTCACGCCATAGCTCAAACAGATATAATAACCGACACAATGTATATTATCAACCCTGAGCGTGAAAAATTTCGATTTCAAACCAAAAACAATTTCACATATCTAACTTTATCACCATCAGTTCGCTTTAGCTTACCAATTGAACATTTGTACTTGTTTGGTGGATTTGATTTTGAATTAATAATTGCCCAAAATGCGGAGAAAATTACAAAATATGAGCATACAGGTAGTATTGATCAGGTATTTAATTTAAATTACAATGAGGTTAAATCACGAGTTGGTTTTCATATTGGCAGCGGATATGACATCTTTTTAGCTGATTTTCAGCATAAATGGCGTATTTTCTTTTGTCCATTTATTTCTTTTAATGCTGGGACCGTGGTTTTAAGCGATTTTGGCTCCAGTTGGAATACTTTTATGCTTAGAGTAGGTTTTACTGTTAAGCTTGAACGTGACTATATAGAAGAGGAAATTTTATATTACAATCCGGAATACACTCCTGGACCAGTATTTGCCGATGCGATTACTATTGAAGATAGAATTGAATTTCCCGGGTTCGAATTCAATCCATTGCCTGCTAATCAATTGGCTTATATCGAAAAACCTCAAATTATAGTCGAAATAAGCGAAAAATTGCAAATAACACCTAAAAAAGTTGAAGAACCAAAAGTAGCTAAAACAGATTTAATTGATCCTAAAAAAGTAGAAATATTTAATTATGAAACGACATCGGATGTTACACTCGATCAAAAGGCTATGAACTACCTGGATAAATTAGCAGAATTTTTAAAGGCTAATCCAAATTTCGAAGTAAGGATAGTAGGGCATTCAGATAATGTTGGTACCTATGAGCAAAATCTCAGGAGGTCAAATCTAAGAGTACAAAATGTAATCAATTATTTGGTTAAAAAGGGAATTCCGAGAAGCAGAATGTTAGCACGCGCAAGAGGGGCAGTAGAACCTATAGCAAGCAATACTACTGATGCAGGTAGGCGATTGAACAGAAGAGTAGAAATTTCTATCATAGAAAAATAAAATTAATAATAATCTATTATAATCAGGTAAGAAATTATGCAAGATGAAAATATGAAAATTTGTGTTATTGAAGATATGTTGCCAATTCGCAAACTTATTAAGACAATTCTCGAAAAAGCTGGATTTACAGTTTTTGATTTTCCAAATGCTAAAAGCTTCTTAGATTGGATAAAAGATAACGAGCCTATAGCTGTTGTTGTGGATATTTTATTGCCTGATATTAATGGGACAGAACTGTTACAATACATAAGGGAATTAAACAATGGGAACAAGATTGCAATTGTTGCTGTTACTGGATTTGCTCAAACAAGCGATAAGGAAAAGTATCTTCAATTAGGTTTTGATGCATATATCCCAAAACCCATCAATACGTTAACATTTCCTGATGAAATAAAAATGCTGATAGAACAAAAGTCTAATAGGTAAAAAAATTAAAAACAAAGTAGAAATTTGCCATGGAAGAAAAGAGTTTAACGCCTACAACAACTTATGAAGAGATACTAAAACAAGCTTCACAACAAAAAAGTTTCATTTTTAAATTTTCCAGAGCATATCCGGCATATATTATATTACTATTAATGATAATGCTAAGTATCGGGGGCTGGTATGTAGTAGGTCAGAAAGTCAATTCTGATAGATCCGCTGCTTTCGATAAAGCTACTACATCAATAATGAACCGACTTGAATTTAAATATCGTAATGATTATCAAGTTTTGCAATCAATGCGAAGTTTATATGATAATTATGTTCAGGTTGTTAGGGATGTCTTCGAACTTTATGGAACTATACCAACACGTACATATACATCTATCCTTGCAATTCTATATGTTCCAAGGGTATATCAGAATGAATTAGAGAATTACATTCTTTATGTTCGTTCTCAGGGATATTACGAATACTCGATTAACCCGCCTGGCAACAGGGATGTTTATTATTTAGTTGAATACGTAGTACCACTTGAAAATAATATGCATAGAAGTGGATGGGATTTGGCAACAAATGATATTATCAAAATTGCAATTGAAAAAGCGAAAAATAATAATATGGTAACCGCAACCGAGATATTCGAGATACGATCGCCAGATACTACTGGTTTTTTCCTAATTTCACCTGTTTATGACCGTGATGCAATAGCTAAGGGTAATCAAAATTTAAACGAAATTTTTCAAGGCGTTATCGCACTGGAAATTGATGCTAAAACTTTTTTCGAAACCGCTTTAGGTACTGGGGTTGCTACTGATACAAGCATAATATTCCAATGTATTGATATTAACAAAAGTGGAGATACAACAATAGTATTTGAATCAGAGAATGCATTTTTATTAGAAACAAATTTTGTACCCTTATTAACAGATACCCGAATATTAAATATTGCTGATAGAGAAATACTGGTTAAATTTTACTCAATTCCAAACTTTGGTGGGGTACTCCAGTCTCTTTTACCAATTATCACCTTCATATTAGGACTCTTAATAAGCGTCGGTTTTTCAGCATTTATTTTATCAATTATTAGCAGTAGGGCAAGAGCTATTGATTTGGCTGAAAGGATGACACGATCTCAAAGAAGAATACTTGAATCATCAAATGACATCATAGCTGTTCTTACCCTGGATGGTATTTGGAAATCAATGAATCCTGCCTGTAAAAAGATTTTTGGACTTTCACCCCAAGAAATGATTGGTAAGAAATTTGATGAAATATTGATTTATGAGGATGAGAAACAAAATTTCTATAGAATAATCGATCAACCTAAAGAAGAATATACCGAAAGGATAGATACGCAAATTAGTGTAAATGGCGAAATTAAGTGGATTAGTTGGAGTTTAACAGTTTCAAAAAATGATGGTTATATATATTGCATTGGGCGTGATATTACTTCTGAAAAATTAGCTGAAGAAGAAGCAGCTTTGAGAAATAGGCAAAATCAATTAGCCGAACAAATGGCAAGAGAAGTCAGCGAATTTAAAACTTTTTTTATGCTTAAATTAAGCCATCAGTTCAGAAATCTTTTAACATCGCTAATGGGATATTTGCAACTACTTTCACAAAAAGTTTATGATAGCGATGAAGAACGGGATAATTTTGTTGAACTTGCTGTACAAAGCTCGGAGGAATTATTCACATTTGTTTCTGATATCAATGAAATTGCTTTAGGCTCGTCCGATGCGGGGAAAATTGATCTGAGCTTTATAAATTTAAGTCGATTCATTGAACATATTCAAGAAAATTTCCTGAAATACAAAGGTAAGGAAATCAAATTCGAAATAATCGATGGGAAAGAAGCTTCTTTTGTTGCTGATTCTGGATACTTATCTCAATCATTCATTGAATTAGTTGATGCGTTAATGGATGGTAGCAATTCCAATGAAGTGAAAATTAATGCTCAGGAAAATCCTTATGAAGCAGCAACTGAATTGCAGTTATTGGTTCCTGCAACTAGCAGATCAATTAAAATGGTAGATATTTATAATGAAAATCAGAATAATCTAATAAATACCTTGAAATATGATAAAAAAGATATACTTCTAAAAATTGCTCTCACGGCTTCAAATATTAGAATGATGAATGGAAATATGAAAATCGATGCTTTAGGCGAAAAGGACGGAATTATTGTCCAAATTACATTACCACTAAATAAACCCGTAGAATGATGATTAATTACATTAGTTAAGCAATAAATAACTTTATCATTTATAAATCAAGGGGGCAGGATGTCAGATTTTTCAACTTCGGGCAATTATCCTGAGCTATCTTTTGTCCTTCCTTTGCAACAAATAATTGTACGTATGAGCAAGGATATGCGATTTGTTGGTATCTGCTCCATTTTATATGGCGGATTTTCATGTCTATCTATATTTGGAGCTGTTATCGGAATTCCAATAATATTAATGGGTTTAAGAATGCGTGAATCTGCCGATGCTTTCGCTTCATTTGGCAGATCAGAAGATAATAATACGCTGATCTATGCCATTGATAGACTGTCGAAAATGTTCTTTCATTTTAAATTATGGATTATCATTTCGATTATTACATACATACTTACTATTTTAATAATTATTGTTGTATTTGGTATTTTGGGTACTGCAATTTTTGATGAACTAATGAGATTGTGATATAAGAGTTTGATAAAACACTTTTAATCCGTCTTCAAAATAAGGTTCAATTGAATCAATCGATATATATCAAATAATAATTTATTATATTTGATATGATTGTTTTATAAATAATTAAAAAACTATGAGCTATACAGATTACGACGACGACTTCAATTCCGGTTATTCCGATGATATGGAGGAAAAAGTCAGACAATACAAAAGAGCCATACGCAAAAAAGGTGCTAGTTCCAATGAATTGCCGGGTATAGATATTATTGAAAATATTGTAGATTATTGCATTGAAAAAGAAGAATACGAGGATGCTCTTGAATTTTGTGAACTATGGGTTGAATATATTCCTAATTCTGCTGAAGCCTGGACGAAAAAAGGAATTGTACAATTAAATCTGGAGATGCCTGAGGAATCAATCGAATCATTCGATCGTGCCTTAGCTCTCAATCCGACCGATACCGAAGCTATGCTTAAAAAATCCATCGCCCTTGAGCATCTTGGCGAATTTGAAAAAGCACTCGAATTAATTAATTACTCACTTGAATTATTTTATGATGAAGAAACATTACTGCAGAAAGCGGTTATATTAGCTGCTATCGATGAATTAGAAGAAGCAATAAAAATTCTGGAATATTTATCATCCAGTAGTGTGATGCAAAAAGAAGCCCTAAAAGAGTTAGCCTACTGTTATGATTCAATGGGAAATTTCAACAAATGCATTGAAACTTATGACCGTGCTATTGAGAACGATCCCTACGATGAAGAATTATGGTATGATAAAGCAATGGTTTATATAGAAAGTGAACAATATTTAAAAGCGAAGGATGCTCTCGAATTTGTTCTTGCTATTGATGAAAAAAACTATGAAGCTTGGTATCAATTAGGTAATGTATATTCTTCTTTGGGAAGAATCACTGAAGCTATTGATAGTTATAGGCAGGCAATAAATCACAATCCTTTTGATTATGATTGCTGGCATAATTTAGCAAGTATTCTTGGTGATAGTGGCAATTATATGGAGGCTATTCGTTGCTATACCAAAGCAATTTACATAGAACCGGATAAGTATGAATCATATTTTGGTAGAGGTATTTGTTTTGATGCTCTTGACTTATTTGATAGAGCCATTAAAGATTATGACGAAGCACTAAAATTATACCCTGACAATGACAATATTTGGTATGCTAAAGCTGAAGCTTTGTACAATTCAAACAAAGTTTCCGAAGCATTAAAATGTTATAAAAAAGCACTAAAATTAAATCCATTTAATGACGAATGCTGGTTAGATTTTGGTATGACATTATTTGAATTGAAAGATTACAATAAAGCTATCGAAGCAATAAATAAATCCATTGAAATAGCTCCATCCAAACCTGAATCATACTATTCTTTGGCTAAAATATATTTGCAATTAAATGACTTGTCAAATGTTGAAAAAATGCTATCCATTGCATTTTCTCTCGATGAAAATATTATTGAAAAGTTAAATGAAGAATATAATGATTATTTTTACCAGAAACCTCTGGAATACTATTATAATTTACAAAGAAGGTCGTTGAAAAAGAGACGTTAAAATTATCTATTTTACTTCTCAAAAGCTAAACTTGCAAATGAAACAGCTGACTTGGTTTCCTTTTCATCATAAATTCCGTATTGAAGCGAATAACCACGTTTTGGTTTAACAGCAGAAAGTAAAGCATAAAAAGGAGCAGTACCACAAACCTTCCATTTATCGTTTTGTTGAATTATATAATTAAAAAAATCGTTAAGCTCACAATTTTTCAATTTTTCAATAATTATTCCATCGGCTTCAGTTAATTCCATAAATTTTTCTTCTGCATCAAAATTATCATTAAATTTCCGTCCGATATGAGCTAAATCTCCACTTGCTATATATAAAGGTTTAATTTTTAAATTTTCGATGGCTTGCTTAAGAGTTTTAATAAATGTGTTAAAATTGTTATCTTCCGATGGTAATTGTTTTTTTTGAATATAATCATAGTATGAACCTACAAGTACAGGCAAAATTTTAAAATTCTTATTTTCAAAAAAGTATTTTAGTAAAACAACCTGGAATTCAATTGAATGCTCAAATCTATGAGCTTGTTCATCAATATAAACGATACTTTGATTTATCGACTTCATTTCATTAATTAGTTCTATATTGGTCTCAACAATTCCCAGTGGGGTATCGAAATTTTTTTCTGATAGCATAAAATTAAATGTACTTCGATAATGTGCTGTACCGAAAATAATAAATGTATCTGCATCGGATTCTTTGATGTTGTTATAAGCAAGCGCATAGGCTTTCATAGTATCCAATCCGGTACGAAAATCAAGATGTGGTGCAATAATTGCATCGGCTGGTCTTTCCGTTTTATAACCAGCGGCTAAGCTTTCCATTGCACCGAACATTTTTTTCAGCATTTCTGGGGTATCTGGATAAGAATAACCTGCACAAACAGCAGAACGTATTGGTGATGCATAGTATTTATCCCAGTCTTCCTTTAAAGCATAATAGGTGGGGCTCTCTAAAAAACCAAGAATTTCCATATAATATATTAAGTCAAGATAAGCCTTGATGTCTTTATCACTAAGTTCCAAACCTTTCAGGCTATTAATTATGTTCTCTATTGTTTGTGAACCATCGAGGAACTGTAAAAAAACTGAAATTTCTAATGGTAAAGATATTTTTTCTGCTGTGTATTCCTTTGGGTCAGATAAAATGATGAATTTTCTGGAATCGTCGTTGATAATCTTGATTGACAAATCAGAACGTAATTTTGGTGTAAAATTATTGTCGAATTTGTATTTCATTTCCTGTTTTCACTATTATTTAATAACTTTTTTTTGTAATAAGTTACAAAGAAGAAATATGAAAATGCAGCTAATAACAAAAGAATAGATGCAATAAGTAATATTATCTTTTGAAGTAATAAATAAGTTATAAAAAAGAGAGACGAAGCGATTATATTACTTATAGCAATCCACATCAAGCTGATTTTTAAATTTTGTGTAATTTTTTCACTGTTTTTCATAATTATCTTAAAATATCATTTAATGCTGTTTTAGCATCAGTTTTATCATCGCGGTATTTTACAATTATAGGAGTATAAATTGATAAACCGTGATTCATGGCAAATTCATTTTGAACAGCTCTTGTGCCGGGTACAACGACTGCTCCTTCCGGTACTTCGAGCGGTTTAGAGTTTTGAGATGTTATGATGGTATTATTGACAATATCGAACAATTTAGTAGATGAGGTTAGAATAACACCTGAAGCTAATACAGCTCTTTTTCTGACTAAAGTGCCTTCATAAATCCCACAATTCCCACCAATCATAACATCATCTTCGATTATAACTGGTCTGGCATTAGGAGGTTCAAGTACACCTCCTAATTGAGAGGCAGCACTTAGATGAACATTTTTACCCACTTGTGCGCATGTGCCAACAAGTGCATGAGAGTCTATCATAGTTCCTTCATCTACATAGGCTCCGATATTTATATACATTGGCGGCATACAAATTACACCCGAGGCAATATAAGCACCAGTTCTTATACTCGAACCACCAGGTACAAGACGAATTGAATCCTTTAAAGAAATTCTCTTTAATGGTAATGTATTTTTATCAAAAAATTTAAAATTTTCATCTATTGACATATCGCTTAGCTGTCCATATTTGAATAGTAGTAATATTCCTTCCTTGACCCAGGTATTGACAAACCAGTTACCGTTTTCATCTTTTTGTGCAGCTCGAATTTGTCCTGTATTCAACAAATTTAAAAATTCGTTCAAAAATTCTTTTATAACTAAATCAGAATAGGTTTCTTTTTTACTGTAAATATTATGAATGCGGCTTTTTAATGACTTCATTTGAATTCCTTGGTTAACTTTTACAAGCGAAAAGTCGAAATATAATAATTATTATTGCTTAGCAAACGCAAGATTAAGTAGTTTATAGATTAATCGTGCTGTGGTGAGCTGGGGATAATGTAGATTCTCAATTGGGGCGAGTTCAACTATGTCAAATCCAATAATTTCCTTATCTTCGTCAATTAAAAGTCTAAGCAAATCTAATGTTTCACTGTATAGAAGACCATCGGGTTCAGGAGTACCTGTTGCTGGAATCACGGACGGATCGAAGTAATCAACGTCAAATGTAATATACACATGCTTCGACAATGAATTGACTACTTCGTTCTGCCAATAATTACCATAAATACCTTTTCGTATCCCTGAAGCAAAGAATGTCTTAACATTATGATGTTCTATAAAATCAGCTTCTTCTTTGCATAATGCACGTATTCCAACTTGAATAATTCTTTCCGGAGTTAAGAATTCAGCAACTCTTGCCATTACACTTGCATGAGAGAATTTAGAATTTTCGTATGTATCTCTAAAATCGGCATGAGCATCGAATTGCAATACACACATATCTGGATATTTTTTCAAATGTTCGTGAATTGGAGCCGATGAAATCGTGTGCTCACCACCTAATGTGACTACAAATTTATTTTGATTAAGTAATTCATTAATAGTTGATTTTATAATTTCTAATGCATCGCTATCATATTTTGAAGTAAAATCAATTGGTTCTAAAGTAGCAATTCCTTTATCGAAGCAAATCTCCCTTTTGAATTCATCATCATAGAATTCAACGTAAGCACTTGCTTCGAGAATCTTTTTTGGTGCTAATGCGGTTCCACGTCCATAACTTACTCTGTATTCATAAGGTGCTGGCAAAATGACGATTCTTGAATTATCAAAATCAGAAAATTGCTCTTCAATTGCCAAAAAATTTGAGGATGGTGGTAGTGTTTTCATATTTCCCTTAATAGTAATAATGGTGAACACAAATATAATATTAAACTTTTTGATTTTGTAAAATGTCTAAAGAAATGAATTCGCATTTTTATAATCATCATAGGAGTTATCAAATGAAAAAGCATTTAATGAGCATAATGTATTTAGCAATATTATCAATAATATTTTTTGCTTTTGCACAGTTTAATATTTATGCCAAGCAGGGTTCAAAACTTGACCCTAAGTATAAAAATTTCCAAAGGATTAGTGAAAAGTTAAATTTGAATGATGAACAGATTTCAAACATTAAGCCAATTTTAGTTGAACATCAAAAGCAAATAAGGGAAATTAGGGCTAAATACTCAAAAGATGGAAATTTCGACCGTCTAGGTTTTTGGAATGAAATTGATCAAATGCACAATGAGTTAGATAAAAAGCTTGAGAAATATTTAACTAAAGAGCAAATGGAAGAATTGCATAAAATGCGTGTAGAAAATCGTCAAAATTTTGGTAGCAAAGGTCAAAAAAGGAAAAAGGGCAAATGGTAAAAATAAATTGAAACAAAAATTCCCTCAGAATAAAAGCCGAAGATTTTCTTCGGCTTTTGTATTTTTGCAATATGTTTTTGGGCTTAAATTTTCAAAAATACAAATACATACTTTAATGGTTCGTCAAAAAGAAAGTAAATAATCAATTATAAATATAATAGTTAATTTAAAATGCTAAATTTTTTAACCAAAATTTTTGGAACAAAACACGAAAAGGATATCAAGAAATTACTACCTATTGTAACTGAAATAAATCAATATTATGAAGAATTTCATTCATTAAGCGATGATGAATTAAAAGAAAAAACAAATAAATTCAAGGCCTTCATAAAAGAAAGAATATCCCATCAGGAGGAAGAAAGAGATGCTTTACAATCCAGATTAATAAATGAGGCTCTTTCATCGCAGGAAAGTGAAAATATTACGCAGAGAATCCGAGAATTGGATAAAGAAATCTATGCAATAATTTCCGAAACACTTGATGAAATTCTACCTCAAGCTTACGCCTTGGTTAAACAAGCCTGTAAAAGACTCAAAGATAAAGAATATAGGTATGAATATGCGGGGCAGATTTATACCTGGGATATGATTCCTTTCGATGTTCAATTAATCGGTGCAATCGTACTCCATCAGGGCAAAATAGCTGAAATGGCAACCGGTGAAGGTAAAACATTAGTAGCAATTATGCCATTGTATCTAAATGCACTTGCCGGACGTGGTTGTCACTTAGTAACTGTGAATGATTATTTAGCTAAGCGAGATTGCGATTGGATGCGACCTGTGTATGAATTTTTAGGCTTAACAGTCGGTGCCATTCAATCGAATATGGATGGAGATAAACGCAAAAAAATGTACAACTGTGATATTACTTATGGCACAAATAGCGAGTTTGGATTCGACTATTTACGTGATAACATGGTTGTAGAGCTAGACCAAATGGTACAAAGAGGACACTGGTATGCTATTGTTGATGAAGTTGATTCTGTTTTAATTGATGAGGCTCGTACACCACTTATAATATCTGGACCAGTAGGACAAACAGCAGACAAGTCTTTTGAGGAAATGAATCCCCGTGTCAAAAGATTAGTTGATGCCCAAACAAAATTAATAAATCAGCTAACTACCGAAGCTATTGAATTACTCAATAGTAATATTAAAGAAGATAGACAGAAAGCTGGTGTCTTGCTCCTTACTGCATATAGAGGTTTACCCAAGCATAAACGTCTTATGAAATTATTACAAGAGCCTGATAATTTAAAATTGATGAAAGAAACCGAGTTAGATTATCTTCGCGATCAAGGTAGGCGTATGCACGAAATTGATGAGCAGTTATATTACACAATAGATGAAAAGAATCACAACATAGATATAACCGAAAAGGGAAGACAATTACTATGCACAGCTCAGGAAGATCCTGATATGTTCGTGATTCCCGACATTGCAACAATTATGAGTCAGCTCGAAGGCGATACCTCCCTAAGTGCCGATGAAAAACAAATGAAAATAGATGAAATCAATAGATTATATGCAGAGCGTAGTGAGAGAATTCATACTGTTACCCAGTTGCTCAGGGCATATTCACTTTACGAAAGAGATGTTGAATATGTCATCCAGGATGGAAAAGTTATGATTGTTGATGAGTTTACCGGCAGAATTCTCGAAGGGAGAAGATACTCTGAAGGTTTGCATCAGGCTATTGAAGCAAAAGAAAATGTCAGAGTACAACGTGATACTCAAACTCTTGCTACAATAACCTTACAAAATTATTTCAGATTGTATAAAAAATTAGCTGGTATGACTGGTACTGCAGAAACAGAAGCAGCCGAATTCGAAAAGATTTACAATCTCGATGTTGTTGTAATACCTACCAACAAGCCTTGTATAAGAATAGATCACGATGATTTAATTTATCGTACGAAAAAAGAAAAATACAATGCAATAATTGAAAAGATAGAAGAATATTTAAAACAAGGTCGAGCAGTACTTGTCGGCACAACTAGTGTTGAGGTCTCGGAACTTGTAAGTAAACTATTGAAACGTAAAAATATACCACATAACGTGTTAAATGCAAAACACCATCAGAAAGAAGCTGAAATAATTGCAACAGCTGGTCGTAAAGGCTCTATAACCATAGCCACCAACATGGCTGGTCGCGGCACAGATATAAAACTTGATCCAGAAGTAAAAAAGAATGGTGGTTTAGTTATAATAGGTTCGGAGCGACATGATGCAAGAAGGATCGACAGACAGCTCCGTGGACGTGCAGGACGCCAAGGAGATCCCGGTGAATCACAGTTTTTTATCTCCTTAGAGGATAATTTAATGCGTCTTTTTGGAGGTGAAAGAATTGCAAATGTAATGCAAACTCTGAAAGTTCCTGAAGGCGAACCCATACAACATCCGATGATAACCAAATCTGTTGAAAAAGCCCAGAAAAAAGTCGAGGAAAACAATTTTGCAATTCGTAAAAGATTACTTGAGTATGACGATGTAATGAATCAACAGCGTGAAGTTATCTATAACAGGCGTCGACAGGCTTTGAGAGGTGAAAGATTAAAAGGTGAATTATTTGATTACATCGAAGATTTTGCTGCAGAAATTTATGATATTTATCACCCTTCTTATGATTATAAATCTGCAGTTGCTAAAATAAGATCAACTCTTTTGTGCGAGCCCAAAATAAATGAAACTGATTTTAAAAACATCAGCAAAATTGATTTCATCAAGTCTGTAGTTAGTGCAGCCGATGAATTCTATACCCGAAAAGAACAGATGACAGGTAGTGAATTTATGGCAAGGCTCGAGCAGGTTGCCGTATTACAAACTATTGATGATAACTGGCGCGAACATCTTCGTGCAATGGATGATTTGAAAGAAGGTATTCATCTTAGGGCTTATGGTCAGAAAGACCCAATTCTTGAGTATAAAGCCGAAGCATATAAATTATTTGTTGAATTAATTAGAAAAATAAATATTGAATCAGTGCAATTTGCATTTAAATATTTTCCTCAGGTTATTCAACGGCAACTACAACAACAGGAAGCAGATGCAAAGCGTCGGGTCCTTGGCGATGTTCCCAAATTAAAACGATCCACTGAAGCTGTACAATATAATCATCCCTCTACAATACCTGATTACATTAAAAGAGAAGTATCAGTAAGTCAGCCTGAAGGTGCTGCTCGGCAAGCTCCGACAATTGTTAGAAGAAGCGAACCCAAAATTGGTAGAAATGATATCGTTAAGGTGCAATACAGAGATGGTACAATTAAAAATGTAAAATACAAAAAAGTCGAGCAAGACATCAACGAAGGCAAATGTCAAATTATTTCCACAAATTAAAATATACGATTACAATAGTCGTATATATTGTGCGTCAATTATTCGGGTTGGCAAATTGTTCGTTTTATATGTTAAAATTATCAAAAAAAGTTGAATATTCATTACTTGCACTACAACTTTTAGCACAAAATTGTGATAAAAAATTAAGTGCCAAGGAGATATCGGAAACATTGAACATTTCTTTCGAATTTTTATCCAAGTTACTTCAAACACTGATGAAGAAAGGACTTGTATCATCGTACCAAGGGATTCGTGGTGGTTATACCTTACAAAAATCAGCTGAAGAAATTTCGATAGCTGATGTCATCAATGCCTTAGATGATATGCCAGCTGTTGTAGATTGCTTAAGAGATGACGACTATTGCGGCTGTGATAGAATAGAAAACTGTACTATAAGATTACCGATGCAAAAAATTCAAAAGGAAATAGATACTATGTTTTCAAGAACAAGTATTGCTCATTTAGCTGATAATAATGAAGTTTTGAAAAAAGATTAAGGGTAAAAACAATGGGAAATGGTAATGATATATTAGAAAAATTAACTCAAAGTGATTACAAGCATGGATTTGTTTCTAATATAGAGCAAGAATTAGCTCCAAAAGGATTAAATGAAGATATAATTAGATTTATTTCACAAAAAAAGAATGAACCTGACTGGATGCTTGAATGGCGTCTTAAAGCTTTTCGTTATTGGCAAACAATGAAAGAACCAAAATGGGCAAAAGTATATTACCCATCAATTGATTATCAGGATATACATTATTACGCAGCACCTGTCAAAAAGCCAGGACCAAAAAGTTTGGATGAAGTTGATCCTGAATTAATCAAAACTTTTGAAAAACTAGGTATTCCTCTCGAAGAACAAAAAAGATTAAGTGGTGTAGCAGTAGATGCAGTACTCGATAGTGTCTCTGTTGCAACAACTTTTAAAGATAAACTTGCTGAACTTGGTATTATCTTCTGCCCAATAAGTGAAGCTTTACAGGAACATCCTGATTTAGTCAGACAGTACATAGGCAGTGTTGTTCCATATACTGATAATTATTTTGCTGCACTCAATTCAGCAGTTTTTAGCGATGGTTCTTTCTGCTACATACCAAAAGGGGTACGTTGTCCGATGGAGCTATCTACATATTTCAGAATTAATGCTTCCTCGACCGGACAATTTGAGCGTACATTAATTATTGCTGATGAAGGTAGTTATGTAAGCTATCTTGAAGGCTGTACAGCACCAATTCGTGATGAAAATCAACTACATGCTGCGGTTGTAGAATTAATTGCACACAAAGATGCTGAAATAAAATACTCAACTGTCCAAAATTGGTATCCAGGAGATAAAGAAGGTAAGGGAGGTATTTATAATTTTGTTACTAAAAGAGGTATTTGCCTTGGTGAAAATTCGAGAATATCTTGGACTCAGGTGGAAACTGGTTCAGCAATTACCTGGAAATACCCAAGTTGCATTCTAAAAGGTGATAATTCCGTTGGCGAATTTTATTCTGTTGCACTGACTAATAATTTTCAACAAGCTGATACAGGTACAAAAATGATTCACATCGGAAAGAACACTCGTAGTAGAATTATATCAAAAGGAATCTCTGCAGGCAGGAGTCAAAATAGCTATCGTGGATTAGTTAAGATCAATAAAAAAGCACAAAATGCACGTAACTTTTCTCAGTGCGATTCACTTTTGATAGGTGATAAATGCGGTGCACACACTTTTCCATATATAGACATAGAGAATAATACAGCAATAGTTGAGCATGAAGCAACCACATCAAAAATCTCTGATGATATTTTATTCTATTTCAATCAGCGTGGGATATCCAAAGAAGACGCAATTGGAATCGTAGTTAACGGATATGCAAGAGAAATTTTAAATCAGCTTCCGATGGAATTCGCCGTCGAAGCAAGGAAGTTATTATCAGTTAGCCTGGAAGGTAGCGTTGGATAATGTTTTAAAATGGAGTTAATCAAATGTCATTATTAAAAATTGAAAATTTAAAAGTCAAAGTAGAAAATAACCTTATATTGAACGGTATCAATTTAGAAGTCAATGAGGGGGAAATACACGCCATTATGGGACCAAACGGTTCCGGGAAAAGTACATTAGCATCTGTTCTTGCTGGAAAAGAAGGTTATGAAATTGTTGAAGGTAGTGTATGGTATAAAGGAATGAACTTGTTAGAATTACCTGCTGATATTCGTGCAAAAGAGGGGATATTTTTAGCTTTTCAATATCCTGTCGAAATTCCAGGAGTTACAAATGCAAATTTTATGAAAACCGCAGTAAATGAAATAAGAAAATATAGAAATTTAGAGACTTATGATGCAATGGAATTTCTCAATGTTATGAAAGAAAAAGCTAAACTTGTCGAAATGGATACAAGCTTTCTGAATCGATCTGTAAACGAAGGTTTTTCAGGTGGAGAAAAAAAGAAAAACGAAATTTTTCAATTGGCAATGCTCGAACCTACACTCGCTATACTTGATGAAACAGATTCTGGACTTGATATTGATGCACTCAGAATTGTTGCCAATGGTGTTAATTCATTGAGAAATGAGCATAATGCCTTTATTATCATAACTCATTACCAAAGGCTTTTAAATTACATTATACCTGATTTTGTGCACGTTTTGAACAAGGGGAAAATAATACAATCCGGTGATAAAGAGCTTGCCTTACACCTTGAAGAGTATGGATATGATTGGATAAAACAAAATGGTATTATTAATAATTAACTTAAAATGACGCAAAATATTCAAAATATTGGCTTAACGGAAATTGTTGCTCGATATTATGATGATATTTTGGAATCATCTAATTCTGCTTATATGCCATCAATAATTGACATTAAAAAGAAATCATTCAATATGCTTATAAAAAATGGGCTACCCACATTGAAAAACGAAGAGTGGAAATATACAAATGTTCAATTTCTTAATAAGATTCCTTTTACCTTCGAAAGAATTTCGTATATAACCCAGAAAGCTGATAATTTAATAAGAAGTATAATCAATAAATTATCTCAGAAAAATTACTTGGTTTTTTTCAATGGTAAATTTTTGGAAGAATACAGTAAAATCGAGCATGAAAATATAGAGATAATCAACTTTAAGCTTGATTCTAATAGCCTTAATCCCTTAATTATCTCTTCATTTAACAAATTAGATAATACAGACAGTTTTTTTTCATTGATGAACACAATATTAGTAGAATCGGGGATATTTATTAATGTACCTAAAAATAATCAAATAGATAAACCAATTAACTTAATAAATATTCTCAGCAGTGAAGAGAAAAATATAATAACCAGTACCCGAACTATAATCAATATCTCACCTAATAGCATGCTTGATTTAATAATTTATAATTATTCTGATAATAAATCGAGTGTACTCAATACAGCTGTTAATGACATTTCACTTAATGAAGGTGCACAGCTAAATTTATTATTATATCAGAATGAAGATAAAAATACAATTACTTTTACTAAAACAAATGTAAATTTAGAAAAGGAATCAAACTTAATAACCGATACAATTACATTCAGTCGGGGTTTTACACGTAACGATCTTAATGTAAATCTAACGGGTGAATTTTCAAAAGCCAGATTTTATGGACTTTATATTGGTAAGGACAAATCTTTCATAGATAATCATACACGTGTTGAACACAAGGTAGCCAAATGCCAAAGCGACGAGTTTTATAAGGGAATAATTGATGATTCATCTCATTGTGTATTCAATGGTAAAATCATAGTTTCACAGGAGGCACAAAAAACAAATGCTTATCAATCAAATAAAAACATACTTCTATCTGAAAACGGAATAATTAATACAAAACCACAATTGGAAATATATGCTGATGATGTTAAATGTAGTCACGGTGCAACTGTTGGAAACATTGAAAAAGATGCCATTTTTTATCTAAAATCAAGGGGAATTGATGAATTTACAGCCAAAAATCTATTATTAAAAGCATTTGCTATTGATATAATAAATAAAATTCATAATCAAGATTGGGTGGGTATAATTGAAAGTGATTTGGTTAAGTTGCTAAATTTGAAAGAAATAAATTAATTTTATTATGAGACATTCGATTGTTATAAAAGATAAAAAGCCAATACAAGAAATAAAAGTAATTGGTTTTGATGTTTACAAAATTAGAGAAGATTTCCCAATACTCAGCACTCTTGTACGCGGCAAACCTTTAATTTATTTAGATAATGCAGCTACAACACACAAACCACAAATTGTAATTCACAATGTGAGTAATTTTTATGCAACATATAATAGTAATATCCACCGTGGAGTACATTATTTAAGTGAATTTGCAACCCGAAAATATGAAATCGCCCGCAAAACAATACGTAAATTTATAAACGCTCAATATGATGAAGAAATAATATTTTTAAGAGGTGCAACGGAAGCAATAAATTTAGTTGCCCAAACTTATGGTAAAAAAAATTTCAAAGAAGGTGATGAAATAATCCTCACCGAAATGGAACATCATTCGAATATTGTTCCATGGCAAATATTGGCAGAAGAGAAAAATCTCAAGCTGAGAGTATTACCAATAGACGATAACGGCGAGCTTATTATCGATGAATTGCAAAATTTAATTAACTCTAAAACCAAGCTTATATCCGTAGTACACATATCAAATTCGCTTGGGACAATAAATCCTATTGAAGAAATTATAAGAATTGCTCATTCTAACAATATTCCAGTATTAATTGACGGTGCTCAATCAATTCAGCACCTAAAAATTGATGTGAAAAAGCTTGATTGCGAGTTTTTTGTATTTTCCGGTCATAAAATCTATGGTCCTACAGGTATTGGAGTTCTTTACGGGAAAAAGCATCTTCTTGAATCAATGCCACCATATCAGGGAGGTGGTGATATGATAAAATCCGTTAGTTTTGAAAAAACAATTTATAATGACTTGCCTTATAAATTCGAAGCTGGCACACCCAATATTGTTGGAGCAATAGGTTTGGCTGAAGCAATTAAATATTTTGAAAGTGTCGGCATCGAATATATTATGAATTACGAGAATCAATTATTAAATTATGCAACTGAGGTCCTCGCAGAAATTAAAGAATTAAAAATCATAGGAACTGCAAAAGACAAAGCAAGTGTTATATCTTTTGTACTTAAAGATATTCATCCGCATGACATAGGAACAATAGTGGATATGGATGGTATAGCCATACGCACTGGACACCACTGCACTGAGCCTGTGATGAAACATTTTGGCGTTCCAGCTACATCTCGCGCGTCCCTTTGTTTTTATAATACAAAAGAAGAAATTGACCAATTAGCAAATTCATTAATAAAAGTAATACAAATGTTTTCATAGACTAAATTATGGATGAATTAAGTGAATTATATCAACAGGTGATTTTAGATCACAATAAAGATCCGAGAAATTTCGGGATATTGAATGATGCAACCCATATTGCACACGGGCATAACCCACTTTGTGGAGATAAAGTTGATATCTACCTTAAAATTCAGGATGGGAAAATTGATGATGTAAGATTTAACGGATCCGGATGTGCTATTTCGAAAGCCTCCAGTTCCATTATGACAACAATATTAAAAGGTAAAACTATTGAGGAAGCCAAAGAATTATTTGAGAAGTTTCACAAAGCCGTTACTTCTGATTTAGATGATAACTTGGACATAATTGATTTAGGTAAACTTGCTGTCTTTTGTGGTGTCAGAGAATTCCCTGCTCGTATAAAATGTGCCAGTTTGCCTTGGCATACAATGATGAATGCTTTAGAAAGTAAAGAAGTTGTTACAACTACAGAATAATTATGGAAAGTGAAATAAACATAAAAGAGCTAGAAGAAAAAGTAATTTCTGCTATTAAAGAAATTTATGACCCGGAAATACCAGTTAATATTTACGAACTTGGCCTAATTTATGATATTAGCATAACAAGTTCAGCCGAAGTGGTAATCCTGATGACTTTAACTGCCCCAAATTGCCCCGCAGCTGGTGGATTACCAGCGCAGGTTGAAGAAAAAGTAAAACAAGTATCAGGTGTCAAAGATGCAAAAGTTTTACTTACGTTCGATCCTCCTTGGGATATGAGTATGATGAGTGATGTTGCAAAATTCGAGTTGGGATTTCTATAAATGACTAATGTATTTCAAAATAATAAATTTTATAAAATAAAGGTTTCTAACATTATAAAAGAAACTGATAACACTCATACTTTATATTTAGAAATACCAAATGATTTGTCAGACTTATTTAAATACAAAGCAGGCCAATATTTGACATTGAAGATTAATATAAATGATAAAATTTATCGTCGCTCTTATTCAATTTCTACAAGCCCAGAGGTTGATGATAAAATAGCAATAACTATTAAAAAAGTACAAAATGGTTATATCTCTCATTATATTAATGATAATATAAAAAAAGGGGATTTTATAGAAGTAATGCCTCCGAGAGGAAATTTTACGATTGAGCTTTCCCCAGAATCAAAAAAAGAGTACGTTTTTTTTGCTGGTGGTAGTGGAATAACTCCACTGATATCCATTATTAAATCAATTTTAAAAGTGGAAAAAAGCAGCAAATTAACTCTATTTTACTCTAATCATTCAGAAAAAAATGTTATATTTCGAAAAGAAATTGAAGATTTGGTATATAACTACAGAGATAGATTTACTATTGTTTATATATTTACTGGCAAAGAATACAAAGATTATCCCTACTATGGTAGAGTTGATTCTGAAAAAACAAAAAAATTGCTAAATGAATTTATCCGTACTGATATATCAGAAGTTGAATTTTTCCTATGTAGCGTACCAGCAATGATGAAAACAATAGAAAATACCCTTATTTCTCTTGGAGTAGAAAAATCTATGATACATAAAGAATCATATACGAATTCTAACAGTAATGATGAATATATTACAGATTTTAGAATGAACGAAATAGATAAAATAGTTTCCAGGCAAGTGCATATCAAATTATACGGAGAAGAATTCAAAATAACGGTTGAACCAGACGAGACAATATTAACGGCAGCAATGAGGCAAGGTTATGATCCACCTTTTAGCTGTCAAATAGGTGCATGCTCAACATGTAGGGCTAAATTATTATCAGGAAAAGTGCATATGGACGAACGTGATGCTCTAACTGATGAAGAAATCGAGATGGGATATATTCTTACTTGCCAATCACATCCATTGACAGATAACGTCATAATTGATTATGATGATTAGTTTTTTAATTAATAAAAGGAGATATAGCAATGATTGAATCATTCGTTGAAGATGATTTAGTTAAAATTAACACAGGCGTTGAGGGCGCTGATGAAAATGACTACATTATGGTAACAACCAAAGCCCTCGAAGTTATAAAGAATGTCCGCAGTGAAAATCAAATTGGTGAGGAATTTGCACTACGTATTGGTACTCGCCCCGGTGGTTGTTCCGGAATAGCGTATGCATTAGGTTTCGATAAAGAAATCAGTGAAAATGATAGGATCTTCAATTTAAGTGGAATAAAATTAGCCATTGATGATAAAAGTATTTTTTATCTTATGGGGGTGACACTCGATTATACTGAAGGTCCCGAGGGAAGTGGATTTATATTTATAAATCCAAACAATTTCCACTCTTGTGGTTGCAGTGGTTAATTCATAATTTTATAAATAATTCGAAAGGAGGTTAAAAATATGAGCTTTAAATTGCCTGAACTGCCGTTTCCAAAAGATGCATTAAAGCCTATTATTTCAGAAGAGACATTCGAATATCATCATGGCAAACACCATCAAACTTATGTCAATAATCTTAATAACTTAATAGCAGGTACGGAATTTGAATCAATGTCACTTGAAGAAATCATTAAAAAATCAAGTGGAGGTATTTTTAATAATGCTGCACAACATTGGAATCACACTTTCTTCTGGAATTCAATGAGCCCTAATGGAGGTGGAACTCCAACTGATAAGTTGCTCGAAGAAATTAATAAAAACTTTGGATCATTTGAATCATTCAAAGAACAATTTTCAAAAGCAGCAGCAACTTTATTTGGTTCTGGTTGGGCTTGGCTTGTTAAAAATCCGGATGGTTCACTTTCAATTGAACAGACAAGTAATGCCGGAACACCATTGACCGACAATAAGACTCCATTGATAACAATTGATGTTTGGGAACATGCTTATTATATTGATTATAGAAACGCTAGACCACAATTTATTGACAGATTCTGGGAAATAGTTAACTGGGACTTTGCCTTGAGGAATCTCGGTTAAATTATTATATGGTAAATCATCATTAATAAGAGAGTGGTGAATAACCCTCTCTTTTTTATTTTAAAATTCTTTAAAATTTTCGATATTAACAATTTATAAATTTTGATTTTTAATATTTTATAGTGATGAAATGAATGATTTTCCGAAAATAATGGGGATTTTAAATGTAACACCTGATTCATTTTCTGACGGTGGTAAATATCTCGAACCATCAAAAGCAATTGAACATGCTTTAATGATGATCGATGAGGGAGCAGATATAATTGATATTGGTGGTGAAAGCTCAAGACCTGGCGCCGAAGATGTCGAAATTAACGAAGAAATAAAAAGAATTGAACCAGTTATTACAGGTATAAGAAATGTTAACAAAGATATTATAATCTCCATTGATACAAGAAAATACGAGGTTGCAAAAATAGCACTTGAACTTGGAGCTAATATTATAAATGACATTAGTGGATTGACTTATGACGTAAGAATTCTTGAGCTGGCTAAATTATTTGATAGTCCATTGATTATTATGCATATCCAGGGCACTCCAAAGAATATGCAAACTAATCCACATTATAATGATGTTGTAGTTGATATTTTCAATTTTCTCAATGAAAAAATAAAAATTGCTAAAAATTTTGGAGTTAATAAATTGATTGCCGATGTTGGAATAGGTTTCGGTAAAACCTATGATCATAATATAAAATTATTAAAAAATATCTCTAAATTTAAAGAATTAAATGTACCAATACTGCTTGGCATATCAAGGAAAACTTTTATTGGTAAAATGACCGGAATAAATGAACCTGAAAATAGAGACATACCCACAGCTTTAATCCACGCTCTTTTGCTGAATGAATCAATTGATATTATTAGGGTTCATAATGTTAAATTGCTATCTATGTTAAAAATTATTTATAAATCTTTAAAAAAATAAAATATTTTTGAGACGTTTTTGAATTTGATGTGTCTATTAGATAAAACTAAAAGAATGATTTATAATTATTATAAATCAGGAGAAAGTTCGGAAAAAATTAAGGATACAAAAGATACAAATTTTTTAAAACTAATACATTGTTTAAAATTATGTGTTCTTTGGCATCTAATATTGGTCACTCTATCGGGATGTGACGTTTGCACAAATTATGATACAATTGGTAAACCACAGTTTGGAGATATTTTTTTTACTGCAATACCATTAGCTAAAGATATTCCAAGTATATATTCAGTAAAGCCAACTGGCGAGAATTTGAGAGAAATAGTTACAAATGGCGTTTTATATTCTAAACCATCGAATAACGGCAAGCTTGCTTATTTAAGATTTACAGCTGCTGGTAATGAACTTCACATATGTAACATAGATGGTTCCGGTGACATATTATTGCTCAAAGATGAAAAAGTACCTGAAGGAACGATTACTTATCCGATAATATCTCCAAGCGGTGATTACATATTATTTATTGGTGGTAGAAGTGTTTTATACAGTGTTGATAGTAAAGGGCAAACTGTTTATAGAATAACACTTAGGATGATTGAAGAGACATTACCATCTTTCTCATTCGATGGTAAATATTTTGCATTATTTGAAAGTATTGGAAATAATTTGGGGTTTCTGATTAAGGTATTTGAAAGTAAAACGAGAAAAGAAGTTTATTCAAGACAATACAATGAAGGATTAAAAGACTTTAATGGAATTTCGAGAATAGATTGGGCAAGAAATGATTATTCGTTTATATATTCCCTAAGATTTAGACAAAAAGACATTGTATATTTGCATAATTTAATGAACAACGATATACTTAAATTTTTTGTAATTGACAGTGCAATTGGTTCAGAAATGCCTGTACTTTCTCCGGATGGAGAACATTTTGCATTTGTTACTAAAAACGGAGATATTTTCATAAGGAATACTGATACTTTAAACCCTAAATTTAGGCAAATTACTATAATAGCAGAAAATGAGGTTAACAAATATCCTGAGTGGTCTAACGACGGGCAAAAAATTTTGTATCATAATTATTTTAAATTTGATGACCAGGTTTACAAAGCAACACTAATTTTAATCAATAATATTTTCAAAGAAGCAAATGAAAGACAATCTATTATAATTCGAAGCAATAATGTTTTAAGAGGATTTTTCTGGTAAGTAAATGACTAAGGATTATCGCAAATATAATGATCAGCAACTTTTCGAAAAACTGAAAGGCTCTGAAAAAGAGCGTCAACTTGCATTTGCTGAAATATATTCACGATATTCACATCGTGTTTATTCGTACTGTTTGAGGCTTAGAGGAAATATTGAAGATGCCAATGATATATTTCAAGACACTTTTTTAAAATTATATTATTCGATTGATAATATTGACCATATTGATAATTTTCTACCATATCTTCTAAAAATCAGCCGAAATTTATATTTGAATCATAAACGGATGTCTTTTTCAAAAGTTGTATTAGATGAATTGGTTCTGATTTCGAACGATAAAAGTTACGAACAAAAAGAATTACTTGATCTAATTGCTAGTGCTCTAGAATGCCTTAGTTTCGATTATAAAGAAGCATTTATTTTAAGATTATATCAAGGCTTATCATACAAGGAAATTTCAGATATAACGGGGGTTTCAGTACCTACTCTTAAAAATAGGGTGTGGAGGGCAAAAGAAAAAATAAAAGAAATTCTTGAACCAATTTTAAATGAATTATAGGAAAAATAAGGTATAAATAATGAGTTACGAAAGATTAATTCATCAATATTTTGATGCTGATTTAAGTGAACCAGAAAAAGAAGCTCTCTTTGCCAAAATCAGTCAGGATCAGGCTTTGAGAGCTGAATTCGATAACCAGCTAAAGATCCATTTGATTGCACAGGCTGATATGAATGCAATTGTTCCACCTGTTGATATAGGTAACCGCATCTTTAGCAAATTGGGAATACCTCTAACTGTTGATAAAATTAATAATCAAAGTATTCTAAGCGGAAAACTTAACTCTATGACGAGATTTCTTCCCATTCTGCTAACTATTTTCTTTACATTTACATTAACAGTAGCACTTTTAAAATATTCTGATGGAGTCTCCGATTTTCTACTTGGTGAGAAATTTGACGAATCCAATTTTAACAGCATAAATTTTCCTTCTCCTAATCAAAACGTAATTGAATTAAATGCTCAAATTGAACAATCTAATAATAATGAGGATGCTCTGAAATTTACTAATGTTGATGTAGATAAAAAATTTGATCGTAAGTCTGAAACATTATCCCAAATGGATAATCAAAAAGAAATGCAAAATTCTATTGCTAATCAGGTAAATATAATTCAATACGCAAGCAAAGAAAATAAACAAAAAAACGAAATTATTAATTTAGCTAGCTTGGATAATAAAATTAGTGACTTTCAATTTATACTTCACAATAAATCAATTAATTTGAATAATTTCAATATACATAATATTAATTTACAAACTCCAAGCACCTTTAATTTAAGTGATAAATTATCAAATAAATTTGAAATTAGAGTTCGACAGCTTGCTTCCACAAATAACATAAAGTTCGATAAAGAAATAAATGATAAATTATCTGAGGTAGCCGGTTCAATGCTTCCCGAAGGTTATGCCATTGCATCATATTATAGGATTAATGAAAATCAATCATTAGGTATTGAATTTGGTAATGAACGTTTTCCACAAATTTTTGAACTTGCCGGAACAGGTAAATATTATCAAAATCCAGAGATATTTTGGATTGGCATAGGGTATAAATTAGATTTGCCACAACTAAGCATAGCTGAAATTTTATATCCATACACACAAATGGAAGCCTGCTATACAACTATCGGTCCTATTTTTAGACCTCAAATCGGATTTGTGTTAAAGCCTATAAAAGATCTTACTGTTTTTGCTGGATATGAGGCAGCAATTTTATTATATAATGTTGATGGAACTATTTACAATAGTAGTAAATACGGATTAATTTACGGTTTTAGTTTCCATTTCTGATGATTAGTAGATTCCAAAGAATAATTATTCAGATAGCATTTATTGTTATTGGTTTATTTCAATTAGCTTGTGAATGTGTTCCCGGCTTAAACACTCCAAAAGTTATAGATCCAAGTGTATCTGCCAATATTGCCTTTGTTCATTCTTTACCGGATATTGGAAGTTTATATCCGAAGACAAATAATAACGTATTTAATGAAATAAACTATACCAGTTATAATATCTCTTATAACAAATTAGCTGTTTATGATATTATCACCTTAGAAAATAGCAACAAAAACATCCTCTATCGCCAAGTAGTCGAATTAAGGCAAAATGCTTTCTATACAATTATCTTCTATGGTATAGGTAACAGAATCAGAGAAATTTTGCTTGATGATTCTGTAAGAAAAACTGATGGAGAAAATTCCTTTGTCAGATTTGTTCATACTGGTATTAATACAGGTGCAGTTGCTTTCAAATTGAATGACAGTATAGTTACAAATATTATGACCTATGGTTCTTATACTGAATTTAAAGAAATTGAACCAGGGAAATATTCTGTAAACGCTTTCAATATTGTAAATGATAGCTTAATAGCTTCAATCAGTGATTTTACATTTTCGGACAAACAAAAATATCTTGTAATATTAAAGGGTTACCTCATAGGTAATTCCAGCAGACCACTTGAATGCAAAGCTCTTAAATATGTCCAATAAAAAAGCAATAGATTCAGGATCTATTGCTTTCATCACTTGTTTAATTCTATTAGTTTATATCTTGAGCAACAAACGGTATTAATGCTAAATGCCTTGCATATTTAATGGCTTTAGCCAACTGTCTTTGTTGGTATGCATTAACACCGGTAATTCTCCTTGGTAAAATTTTGCCTTGGTCATTAGTAAATCGTGATAAAAATTTAGGGTCTAGGTAATCAATTACACGGGAATTTTTTAAAGGATTAACTTTCTTTTTAATGATCTTTTTATTTTGCTTTGCCGTTGAACCGGTTTGCATTGGGAATATTGCATTCATTATTTACTCCTTGCTGTTTTAATTTCTTTTGATTTTTGCATACGTTTATTAAAACGATCAACTCTACCGGCTGTATCAACAAGAACTTGCTTACCAGTGAAGAATGGATGTGATTTTGAATCGATTTCAAGTACCATTCTGTCAGATTTATAGCAAGATCTAGTTTTAAAAGTAGTGCCATCGGTCATTACTACTTCGACAGTTCTGTAATATGGATGTATTCCTTTTTTCATTTTACCACCTATAATGATATATCAATTTTATCAACTTCATTAATGTCTTTGACTTGTACAAAACGCTCAAGAGTTCGAATGGTTCCTCTTTCTTCAGATTTATACCATTTTATGACTTTTACTGTAATTTTGTCAGTGTCTTTTTTCTTTTTTAACTTATCGGCAAAAGATTGTTGTTTAGCCATAATATTTCTCTAATTGTTATTTAATCAAGATTTCAAATTTATTGAATTTTTTATATTTTTCCAAATTAAATCCATTTTTAAGTACCAATCAAAAGGAATGAACCCCAATAGTAAGGGCTTTTGAAATTTTCTTTTAATTTTTTCTGGGCGATTGCAAAAGCCTCACTAATAGTTTTATTATTTGCAAGTTGTTTATAAAATTCAACCATTAATTCATAAGTAGCCTCATCGTCAATTTTCCATAGTGACATTAGTAAATTTTTAACCCCGGCTACAATAAATGCTCTTTGTAAACCATATACCCCTTCACCATTTTTAATTTCTCCTAACCCTGTTTCACAAGCACTAAGTACAAGTAGTTCTGTCTCATCTAATCTTAAATTCATTGCTTCTTGAGCATAAAGTATACCGTTTTCAAACTCTCCGTAAAATTGATTCCTTTGTAAGTATGAATCTCCAGCTCCAGCTAAAAGTAAACCAGAACGTAGTAAAGGATTTTCCGCAGCTAATTCCATATCGACACCAAATGCACGTTTACGATATTTTATGTCTAAATCTGAGAAAAAAAAACCGTGTGTAGCAATATGAAGAATATTGGGTGAATTTATGCTTTTTAAATTATTTTCAGAAGCATTTTTGCCTTGATATGTTATTACATTCCATCCTTTATTGATCAATATTTCGGATATTTTTTCAATCTCGAGCTTCGTAAAGAGTAATTCACTAATACCAGTATGTTTAGTTGGATTTTCCTGTGAATCACTTATTTTAACTATGTTTGGGTTAATTTCCTTAAGTGGAGCGTTAAAATCAGGGTTGCCAAAAATGATAGAGCTTTTAATTTTTTTATCAACTTTGTATGATAAATTTAAATAATCGGCTGAATTTGTTAATATTTTAATTACTTTACTATCAATAATGTAGGAATCGTCGGGCTTCAATAAAGTATTAATATTAATTTTATAGTAAACACCATCGGGAGATATATATATCTTTTGCTTGTCTTGAATAATTTTATCAATAGGCTCCCAAAATGCTTTATATGATTCTTTATCTTTTATTCTGAGCTTTATAGAATTTAGATAATTTTTTATGTATAGTTCCTCAAGTTGCTTACCATTTCTTAGTAGAACAAGCTTTGGATTATCTTTAGTTTCTTTTGTAATAATTAGGAAAGCATAGTAAATATCTTCGGAATTCCCACGTTCAAAAAATCTGAATCTTATGACATCAATTAGAGCTTCATCAGGTTTTAATTTAGTTTGTATATCTTTCCAAGTTAGCTTGCGTTTTTCATAAGAACTTTGGAAAATAGAGGAGTAACGGCTAAGGTATTTTTCTAATTGGTTTATAGTGTCTTTTATTGCTTCGATATTAATGTTTTGTGATTGTATTTCTCTTTTCGTGAGTGTGTAATAAAGTGCTAATTTTTTGCTTTTTTCGAGCCAGAGATTAAAAGTTGAAATTAATTCAGCATTATTACTATTTTGAATTGCATCTCTAATTTTTTTCGATGAATTAATTATAACAGCTTTTGTTTTCAATTGTATATCGAACATTTCATTCAAAAGTTTTGGATTTTCTTCATATCGTGTAATAACATAGCAGTTGAACATTTCAAATCTTTCTTTAAAAGAATTGAAAAATCTACTTTTTTCTTCTTCGCTCAGAAAATTGAAATAGTTATCAATTAATTCGAGGTACAAGGCAAAAGCTTCCTTATACAATCTATCAGCTTCATTGAAATAGCCCATATCCTTATACAAACCGGCTAAATTGTTTAATGTTGTGGCATAATCAGGATGTTTATCGCCTAATATAAACTTCCTTAATTGAAGAGAATTTTCTAAATAGTTTTTTGCCTTTGATAGATCTCCTTCGATCCAGTAAATTGTCCCAAGTGCATTTAAGCAGGATGAATATAGGGGATGACCATTACCGAATTTTTTTTCAGTCATATCCATTGCCTGATTAAGTAAGTCTTTTGCTTTTTCACTTTCTTCAAAAGCCCAATGCAACAAAGCAAGATTGAAAAGGGTAGAAGGATAATCAGGATTATTCTGCCTTATCTTCATTGCTTTTTCATCAGTAGATTTTGTTAAAATTAATTTAGCTTCCTTTTGTTTTCCTAAACTTAAGTATGTATAGGCAAGATTTAATTCAGCTTTTTCAGTTTCGCTATCGAATTCACCCCTGTGTTTTCTTAAAATTTTAGCGGCATTTTCAAGGTATCCAATAGCTTTTTCGTTGTTTCCAAGTTTTCGGTAAAGCATACCAAGATTCAAAAGAGATAATCCGTAGGATTGATTATCAATGCCTTCGGTATTTTTTTTAATTTCTAATGCTTCAATTAGCAATGGTTCTGCTTCGTAGTATTTTCCGGTTTCAATATAAAGCTGAGCTAAATTGTTAATTGATTTAGCATAGGATACATCTTTTGTAAGTCCTTGACTTCGTTTTAACGAGATAGCTTCGTTTAAATACGGCTCAGCCTCATTTAATCTACCTGATTGTTGAAGTATTACACTTATATTATTAATTATTCTGGCGTATCCGATATGATTCCTTTGATCTAAAGCTAAATATAAATCTTTCGATTTAACGAAATAATCTAAGGCTTCATTAAATTTACCGGAAAGATAATATGTTTCAGCAATTTTTGATAGACTTTGAGCGTAGTAAAGTGATTCTTTACCAAATTCATTTTCTGCAAATTTTAATGATTCTAGTGCGTAATCTAATGCTTTACTGTATTCTTTTTTGTCAATTAATTCATCTGCTTTCCTAATTGACTCTTGCCAATCGGAATTTGCAATTAACAAATTTATAGAGAGTATCAATATTATAGCTTTCATTTTATTCTTTATTGATTATGAATACAAAGAGAATAATATTCTGACTTCTTAGACGATAAAAGTTCGTAGATTTGTAAATTACAAAATTATTTAGAATCAATTTTTTATTATGAAGATACTTGTTACGGGAGGCGCTGGCTTTATAGGTTCTCATATAGTCGATAAGTATGTCGAGCTTGGCAATGACGTTGTTGTAATTGATAATTTATCTACCGGAAGAATACAAAATTTGAATCCAAAAGCAAAATTCTATCAAATGGATATTGCCGATGAAAAAATTATTGAAATATTCGCACGTGAAAAATTTGACATTGTCAATCATCAAGCAGCACAAATCGATGTGAGAATTTCTGTTAATGATCCCACATTTGATGCTAAGACAAATATTATTGGATCATTAAATGTTTATGAATCAGCAAAAAAGACCGGTGTTAAAAAAATCATTTTTGCCTCGTCCGGTGGAGCTATATATGGTGAGCAAGTCAATTTCCCTGCGATTGAAACTGATCCAACTGAACCTCTATCACCTTACGGAATTACAAAGCTTGTCAATGAAAAATATTTAAACTATTACAGACTTGTGCATAATATAGATTTTGTGGCATTACGTTATGCCAATGTTTATGGTCCACGTCAAAATTTTATGGGTGAAGCAGGAGTTGTCGCAATATTTATTTATAAAATGCTTACAAATGCACAGCCTATAATTAATGGTGATGGATTCAATACACGTGATTATATATATATAAGTGATGTTGTTGAGGCTAATGTGATTGCTCTCAAAGAAAACTGTTCAGGAATTTTTAATATAGGTACAGGTATCGAACATAATGTAAATTACGTTTTTAATAAACTTAAAGAATTAACTGGATCAAATTGTTCAGAATTACACGGTGAACCTAAGGCTGGAGAACAACGACGAAGTGTAATTTCTTATCAGAAAATTCAGAATGCTTTTGGGTGGATACCTAAAGTAGATTTTGAAACCGGATTGGCTATGACTGTTGAGTATTTTAAAAAATTTATCTTGGAATAATGCAACTTGATTTAATAGATGTTATCATCATTATTTTTTATTTTATAATTATTTTACTCATCGGTTTTTTCCTAGCACCTGTTAAAGACTCAAAAAATAATGTTGAAGAGTTTTTACTTGCAGGACGCAAAATTACTCTCCCACTTTTTGTTGCTACTCTTGTAGCAACCTGGTATGGAAATATTCTTGGAGTTGGTGAGTTTGTGTTTAAAAGTGGTATATCTGCCTGGGTGTGTTTTGGTTTGCCCTACTATATAGCAGCATTGCTATTTGCTTTATATTTATCCAAAAGGATTAGACTTTCTAATTCAAAAACAATTCCTGAACAAATTAATTCAAAATTTGGAAAAATCCCTGCAATTTTTTCTTCTCTTGTTGTCTTATTGGTTACTACTCCTGCTGCTTATATACTTATGCTCGGTGTGATGATAAATCTGTTTACTGGTTGGGATTTGTGGATTTCAATTATTTCAGGTACAATCATTTCAATAGTATTTCTATTTACAGGTGGTTTTAAAGCTGATGTATTGACAAATTCTGCTCAATTTGTACTTATGTATATTGGCTTTACAATTCTTTTAATTTTTGCTTTGTTAACTTATGGTTTTGATAGTGAATTTTTAACTTCTTTACCCGAAAACCATTTGAAATTTTTTGGTGGTTTTTCATGGCAATATGTTTTAGCTTGGTATATCATTGCTTTCCAGACTTTTGTTGACCCAAGTTTTCATCAACGGTGTGCCGCTGCTGCTTCTGAAAAAGTTGCGCGGAATGGAGTTTTAGTTTCAATTTTATTTTGGATGATATTTGATTTTTTAACTTTGTCTACTGGATTATACGCTAAGGCTTTCATTGAAGTTGATAATCCATTGCTTGCATATCCAATAATGGGGGATACTATTCTGCCAGCATTTTGGAAAGGTATTTTTATTGTTGCTATCTTGGCAACAATAATGTCAACTCTTGATAGTTATGCTTTTATAAGTGCCGCAACAATTGGCTATGATATAATTAGTCCATTGAAAAAGAAATTTCAGTTTTTGAATAATTTAAGTGATGATAATGCTATTAAATTGGGCTTAGTTATAACTTCTCTTTTTGGAATATTCATAGCAGTAATAATCCCATCGGCAATAGAAATTGTCTTTAAAACTGCTTCGATTGCTGTTCCAGGGCTTCTAATACCTTTAATACTCTCCTATTCAAACCGCTATTATTTGGAAACAAATAGGGTTATTCAATTGATTGGACTCCCTGTGTTAGTTTCTTTTTTCTGGACTGTAGGAAAAGAACTTGAAATAAATAATTTCATTGATTCAAATATTTTCACGAATTTTGAACCAATGATAATCGGAATTTTACTCTCATTAATTTTATCGTTAATTTGGATTAAGCGATATGAAAATTGAGTGGAATACATCAAATTTAATTAGTCTATTCCGACTTCTATTATCAATTCCACTTTGTTTTTTTTTGATTTATGATCAGAAAATATTTGTTTTTTTGATGTTTTTAATTGCTTATCTAAGCGATATGCTCGATGGGCACATTGCCCGAAGTTCCGGTAAAATAACTGAATTTGGAAAAATGCTTGATCCATTAGCGGATAAAATTTTTATTGCCACTGCAGTTGTTACCCTTATAATCGTTGGCAGAATTCCCTTGTGGTTTGCAATTGCAGTTTTACTCCGAGATCTACTTATTATTATCGGTGGATACTATGCCAAAAGCAAATTGAATTATTTTATGCCGTCAAATATTTTGGGTAAAATTACTGTTACAATTATAGGAATTGCTATTTTAGGTGTAATTCTAGAAATTCAATTTATCGTCGATTTTGGTTTTTATTTTGCACTTATGATGATGATTTTATCCCTATTTGTATATTCCCTAAGAATGATTAAACAAATTAATTTGAGGAGCCAATCATGAGTTACTATTTCAAAAAAAATCTCGACATGTCATTTGATGAAGCCATCATTAAGGTAACTGAGGAACTTAAAAAAGAAGGTTTCGGTATTTTAACGGAAATTGATGTTCAACAAACTCTAAAAAATAAGCTTGATGTTGAATTCCGTCCATATAAAATACTCGGAGCTTGCAATCCACATTTTGCCTATAAGGCATTTCTCGCTGAAGATAAAATTGGTACGATGCTTCCTTGCAATGTCATTGTCCAGGTGAATGCAGATGGTAAAACTGAAGTTGCTGCAATTGACCCGATTGCTTCAATGATGGCAATTAAAAATGAGGCACTCAGCGGGATTGCTAATGAAGTTAGAGAAAAATTGAAATCTGTAGTCGAAAGACTTTAATAAAATAGAGGCGGGAAAATACCCGCCTCTTAAATTTTTTTAAATCTTATTTTTGAAATAATTAATAGCATTTGTAGTAGCATTAAGTAGAGGTTGAATCGATAATCCGTCGTTGACTGCATTGTACATCCATTGTTCTGGTGTTATCCTGCCGCTAACAAGCATTCTTTCCATTTCTATTGCTAAGTTTTTATCTTTTATATATTCCTCAATTTGAAATTCTATAAGATGTCCAAGAGGGTATGCAGATAAGTATAATGGATATGCAATCATATGTGAATAAATGGCTAATACCGGCTCATCTTTAATACCAAAGACCGGAGCATAATAGTTATTCCAGATCTCTTTTGCTATTTTTATAGTCTCATTCTTTAATTGTTCGCTTGTAGCATTAGGGTTTTCATAAAGCCATTTCCAAACTCTCATATCGACAAGAGCAACTCCCATTATTTCGTATGTCATCCAAAAATTATCCAAGGCATTTAGATGCTCTGTATCCGGATTTTTATCAATTATGCCGAGTAAGTCTAAGTCTCGTTTCTGAAATATAAAAGCCCAGGCTTCTGTAAAGGCAGTATTTGGAACACCTTTTAGAAAATAGTAATCAATATCTTGCATAGTAATGGTTTGTTCAACATTATGTCCCAATTCGTGGATAGCTATATTATAGCCTTTGTAATTCATTCCATCTTTTTCTATACGTGTTCTTAGATTTGAGAGTGCGGAACGCATTTCTGCACCACTTGCGTGTCCAGCGCCACGTGATGCTTCAACTACAATTTTAGAGGAAATAAATTCTGCTTTTGAGGGTGAGAATCCGAGTGTTTTCAATATGCGTGGCATATCTTTTGCAAAGTGGTAACTATCGGGGTATTTTTGTTTTGCTTTTAGATTTAACATATCTTGGGATAAGGTACTGCGTGCTTTAAATCCATCGTACCAAATGTCAAAGGGTTGTAATTCCCTACCTAATCGTTTTTTTATTAATTCACCGACTTCTTTGGCTTGTGAAGATGAAATGAAATCTATGAACATCTTTTCAATTTGTTCTTGTGGTATTTCAAATTCATAATTAAATTTTTTTTCAATGAAATTTTTAAAATATGGCGAATACGGATCTAATGCTTTTGATGCTTTAAAATTGTTGATTATATGCTGATAACGGGTATTTAATTCAGGAGTTGATTTAATTTCTTGACCATTTTTGAAAACAATATTTTTAAATGGATTCCAATTGTATTGATTTGAATTTATTACTTCGCTTGGAATTTCTTGCGTGATAATCCTTTTCATAACTTCGTAAATAATTTTTTGAGCTGGTAATGAATTTTCCTTGCTATACTGTGATTTTATCTCATCACGCAAGTTCCAGTGGCTGATCAATTTCATCTCAGCTGGGAAGTATGTTTTCCCTTCATCGTCAACTAATAAACCAGCATATATATTATATTGAGAAATATAAGCATCAGCATCTGCTTGTGCTTGTGTTTGAGCTTTTAATAATTCTGGTGGTATTCTTGATACGAAATAATCCGCAACTCTGGCATAAGCCCATTGCTTCCTTGTCCAGTTTTTACCTAAATCATTTTTTTCATCAAGTGTATAGTAAGGAAAATTAAGAAGAATAATAAATGCTATTTTATTCCTAAATAAGTCCTCTGTTAAATGTGCATACGGGTCGTAAGCAGCAAAAATATAATCAACCGTTAAAGGTTCACCTATATCTAAATCTACTGGTTTTCTTAAGTTCAATGCAATTTCACGGTTATAGCCTATTAAAATTTCAAAATTTTCAGATAAACGTTTAAATAGTTTATCCAATTCGATTCCATCAGAAATAAAATTCTCCATACAAAATGTTTCAAAATCAGAATCGCTTCCATCCTCTTGCATCCAGAACATAGCCACTTGATTAACGCCTCGTTCAATTCGAAATTTACTTTCTTCACCAAATTTCTCGTATAATTGTTGCTTAACTTTTTCAATGGATTTTGTTTTGATTATGCCCATTTTTGACTCTTTTGCTTCTTTTGTATAATTAGTTTCTTCTGTACAAGATACTAAAATAAAAATCGTAATTATTAAAAAAAATAAATAATTCATATTGTACTCCTTAAACTCAAAAATGACAAAATGATTATAGCAATTTATAAAAATATTAATATATTTGAAAAATGGTAAAGATATGAAAGGTTTATCAGTAATTTAATAATTTACCGCTGAAGATAAGTAAACACATTATAGTTAGTATTGCTGATTGAATGAATTTTTCTAAGTTTCTGTGAGGAAAAGGTCTAAAACATTTTCATTAATTATGTTAGCCTGTGCTTTTAATAAATCGTCAGGTGAAAAATTTGACTTAAATAAATTTAAAATATAAATTGCTTCCTCAAATGATTCTATTGGAGCGTTTTCAGATCTATCTAATGGGTTGATATTATCCAAATGTATATTTTTCTCCAACTTTTCTATTTTATCAATTAGTATCTTGTTAACTGATGAGTGGGTTGAAGTATTGATCTCAAGCTTATCTTTTTGACTAACTCTAGAGCCTATCTGTTTATCTTTTAAAGATTTTGATTGAATTTCCTGAGAATTTACTTCGCTTAATTTGATTTCAGTAACTTTCATAATTTTCCTTTGTTTTAATAGTATAAAAATTTTTTCTGAAAAAAATCAATATTTGTACCATTTTTTTAATTTGTTATTTTAAAAATATTGTTAAATTAAAGCTTAGTAAAATGAAATTTTGAATATATTTTTGAAGTTTTACAAGCAAAAGCAGGAGAGCCTATGAAGATTACATTACTTATTATTCTTTTTACAATTTTTGCTTTCTCTTGCTGTCCTGAACAAAAAGAATTATCAGCTGATCAGATCAAGCTTGAGAAAGAGGCTGTAATCAATGTCATCAAAGCTTACAATAAAGCAGCAGATGCAAAAAATTTCTCAGCTATGGTAGAAACATTAGCAGGTGAAGTAACTTTTTTCGGTACAGATTCAGCAGAAGTTATCACGACATTCAGTGATTATAAAAAGCAGATGCTTAAGCAATGGGAATATTATGATGAAATGAAATTTGGTGAGCTGTATGATGTCCATATCCAAATGGATAAACAGGGAACCTTAGCTTCAGCAATTTTTGGAGTCCCAATTACTTTGAGAAGGGGCGACAAAGTCGAAAATCACTTTCTAAGAGTTGCCAGAACTCTGAAAAAAGAGAAAGGCAAGTGGGTGATTAGTAGCGGTATTGTAGCAATTGCAAGAACAGGTGAGCAATTCGTTGATAATCTTCAATAGAATTGCATGTATATAAAAATAATTTAAGCTCGCTTGTTTCATAAGCGAGCTTTATTTTATAAACATTTATGGTGAATTTATGAATGATATATTTAATTTAGTTGATAAGTCAAAGGAAAGCTATATTAATGATTTAATTGAATTTCTAAAAATACCAAGTATAAGTAGTGATCCCAAATATAAGAATGAAATAAATCGGTGTGCCAGTTGGCTTGCAAATCATTTTAATTCAATAGGGATCTTCGATACAAAAATAATTCCAACTGCCGGACATCCAATAGTTTTTGCAGAATATAATTGTAAAAAAGAAAATGCTAAAACAGTACTGATTTATGGTCATTATGATGTACAACCTGTAGATCCTATCGATGAATGGATTTATCCACCGTTTGAACCACAAATACAAAATGGGAAAATATTTGCTCGTGGCAGTTCAGACGACAAAGGACAATTATTTACACATATAAAAGCATTCCAGGCTTACAAGGAAATTGATGACCTACCGATTAATTTGAAATTTTTAATCGAAGGGGAAGAAGAAGCCGCTATGAATAATTTAGAACCATTTTTAAGGGGAAATAGAGAATTACTGGAATGTGATGCTATATTAATTTCAGATACAGAATGGTTTTCCGATGATACTCCCTCGATTTGCTATAGTTTGCGTGGTATAGTATTTATTGAATTAACTGTTTACGGTCCGGACAGGGATTTGCATTCGGGTAGCTTTGGGGGTTCAGTTGATAATCCTATTATGGCTCTATCGTACATGATTTCCCGTTTAAAAGATAAATATGGAAGAGTTACGGTACCGGGTTTTTATGATGATGTAAAAGAGCTTGACAACGAAGAACAGTATGAGTTTACCAAATTAGATTTTGATGAAAACAAATTTTATAGTAGTATCGGTTTAAAATACGGTTATGGTGAAATAGGTTATACCACTCTTGAAAGAATTTGGGCAAGACCAGCCTTAGATATAAATGGTATTTGGGGTGGTTATAAGGGTGAAGGCTCTAAAACTATTATCCCAGCTAAAGCTTCAGCAAAAATCAGCATTCGCTTAGTTCCGAACCAAAAGGCTGATGATATAATTCAAAAGACTGTTAGCTATATAAAAAGTATTGCACCTCCAACTGTAATACTTGAGATTAAACAATTTGTTGGAGCTAATCCAGTGCTAATAGATAGGAATAGTAATGCAATCAAATCAGCATATAAAGCTATAAATAGTGCCTTTGGTAGAAAACCAGTCTTTATAAGGGAAGGTGGTTCTATACCCATTGTAGAACAATTTGTACATTATTTACACAAACCAATAGTTCTTATGGGATTTGGTTTACCAGGAGATAATATTCATTCCCCAAACGAGAATTTTGATTTAAACAATTTTATTGGTGGAATCAAAGCATCAGCATGTTTTTATAATGAATTCTCTCAATTCTGAATATGTAATTTAATTTTTCTTTTGAGAATAGATTCAATTCATTATCTTTGCTGAAATCTATAGTACTATGTATAGAAAATTACTTGATCAAAATAACAAGCGATTTTAAGAACTAAAAAGGAGATTCTATGGCTGATGAGAAAAAATTTGTACCATTTGTATCATCAGATTCAAATCTTGCTGAATTCACTGTAAAAGCATTGATTATTGGTTTACCAATGGCGGTAATACTTGGAGCTGCTAATGCATATCTGGGATTAAAAGCTGGAATGACAATTGCCGCTACATATCCCGCTGCTGTAATTGGAATGGCTTTCTTGAGAATATTTAAGGGGTCAATTCTTGAAGAAAATTTTGCTCGTACAATAGGCTCAATCGGTGAATCTGTTGCAGCTGGTGCTATCTTCACAATCCCTGCATTTTATATTGCAGGAATTTGGGTACCATTTGTTACAACAGAGACCTATATTACAGCAACGTTAATACTTATTTTCGGTGGTATCTTAGGTATTATGTTTGTTGCCTTGTTGCGAAGAATAATGGTCGAAGACAGGGAGTTGCCTTTCCCTGAATCAGTAGCAGCCTCCGAAATTCATAAAACCGGAAGAACAGGAGGAAGCGGTTCAGTATATTTATTTTCAGCGATGCTGTTTGGTGGATTTGTTAAATTGCTGACACAACTTCATATAATACCGCATATCTGGGAAAAATTTACAACATTTGCAAAGCAGACTGTTACCGGTACAACATTCACCGGGCAAGGTGGTCTTTTCCTAAGTTCACCTGGTATCAGTCCTGCATATATGGGTGTTGGTTACATTATCGGTCCTAAATTAGCAGCACTGAATTTTTCGGGTGGTGTTATAGCATGGGGTTTGCTCGCTCCAATGATCCTCTATTTCCTATCGCCAAATATAGATTTGGAATCTTGGGCTCAATTTCTTGTCGCTAATCGTGGCTTATCATTGGATGAAGCAATGGCGAGAGTTCAAAATCCACAATTTCAGATAACTGAAATATGGAGATATATAGTCAGACCAATTGCTATCGGTGGTATGCTTATTGGAGCATCTTATACTTTGTTTAGAATGCGTAAAAGTTTGATTGCGGGTATAGCACGCTCGGTTAGTGATTTGAAAAAAGCTGCAAGCGGTGCTTCAATACAAGCAGAAAGAATTGATCGGGATATTCCTTTTATTTGGGTTGTTATTGGAATTATAATAGTAGCTGTCGCCACATTTTTAATAACATTTATAATATTTGAAACTTCATTTTTAATAGCATTTGTAGCCTCAACATTAATGATAATTTTAGCATTTTTCTTTGCAGCTGTTTCTGGCTATTTGGTTGGTATTATGGGTTCGTCAAATAACCCTATTTCAGGTCTAACCTTGACTGCTTTGGTAATTACAGCTCTAATTCTCGTAGCACTTGGTGTAACATCGGAATCGGGGGGAGTTGCAGCAGTATTAGGAGTTGCAGCGATCGTCTGTGTTTCCGCTGCTGTTGCCGGTGAAATGTTACAAGACTTAAAAGCTGGCCATATTCTTGGTGGTACACCCTGGAAAATGCAAGTTGGTGATATTATTGGTGTTGTGCTTTCCGGTATTGTTATGTTCTACGTACTGGGGGTTTTGAATGAAGGCGATATAAAAATAGGGCAAGCAAATGGATATGAAGGTGGCTTTGGAAGTCGAACTCTTTCGGCTCCTCAAGCAAGTTTGATGGCTATGCTATCTCAGGGGATCGTAGGTGGAGAAATGGCTTGGCCACTTATAATTGTTGGAATGATAATGGGAATTGGATTCATTTTAATGCAAGTACGTAGTCCGATGCTTGTATCTGTGGGTATGTACTTACCATTAGAAACAACTTTTGCTATTTTCATTGGCGGTTTGATTAAAGGTATTGTTGAAATGGTAAACCAAAAAAGACAATTTGTTGAATCTCAGTTAACAAGAGTCGAAAATACTGGAGTTTTGCTCGCTTCAGGACTAATTGCTGGTGAAGCTCTAATGGGGCTTATTTTTGCTGCATTAGCTTATGGTAACATTATTCCACCAAACATTTGGCCTGATTCACCTTTTATTCTGAGCTTGATTATGTTGGTAATTATTGCTCTCGTTTTAATAATTATTCCAATTAATAAAGCCGGCAACAAAGAATAGTATATTTGATAATTATGTTAAATAAGTGCAGTTTACAATATGAACTGCACTTATTTTTTGTTAAGTGCATAAATATTTTTAAATTTGATGATAATATCAAACTTTGAGTAACAGAATATGAAAAAAAAAATAAGTTTTTCTCTACGGACATTTTCAATTTTTCTTAGCTTCCTTATTCTAATCTATTTTTTAATACCCACATTCAATCTGAAGTGTGAAACGTATTGGAATCCATTGGAAGGACTTTTTTTAGGTGATATCAGGGTTATTAAAGTCGGTAATGATAATACTGTCTATACTGGTACTTCAAACGCTGGTCTTTATATAAGTAAAAATGCAGGTAATAGCTGGAAACAGGTTTATGAAACACTCATTGGACAGAAGCTGATAAATAGCATAGCTATTATAGATAATTCAATAATAATATCTACTGGAGCTTCAGGAATTTTTCGTTCAACAAATAATGGGATAAGTTGGGATTATATTCCTCCCTTTGATATCAATATATCTTTTTATACTTTTGCCAGTGATAATCAGAAAAATTTATTTGCAGGTACATCCAATGGAGTTTATCTGAGTACCGATAGGGGATTAAATTGGATTCAGAAAAGTAAAGGTTTACCAATTGCTTCCGTTTTTAGTTTGTTTAAAAGTTCAAAGGGGATTTTATATGCAGGTTTATTCCCTGCGAAAGGTGTTTTTAAATCAACTGATAATGGTGAAAATTGGTTCCCGGCTAGTGAAAATATTCCGAATGCAAATGTTTATGAATTTGCCGAGCATCCTGACGGGACATTATACATAGGAACAAATGAAGGTATCTATAAAAGTACAAATCAAGGAAATTCGTGGCACAAAATTAATACAGGTTTCAAAGGGTCAGCTGTACTTACTATCCAAACCAATGGTGTTATCTATGCTGGTACGAGTGACGACGGTATTTATATAAGCTCTGACGGTGGGACAACCTGGTTCAGAAGTCAGATTGACGAAGAGAAAAAAGGAATAAGCGTATATTCAATTGCAATTGCTCCGAATGATGTTATATATGCTGGGACATCCGAAGGAATTTATAAATCTCTGAATAATGGAATATCTTGGGAACCTTCGAATAAAATGCTCAATGCATTTAATGTAAGGGCATTGTTTTCTAAGCGAAATGCTGAAATTTTAACCTCTATAGAAAATTATGGGATTTTTAAAACAACTGATAATGGAGTTACCTGGAGAAAAGTCAATACTGGTCTAGCTACTCGTTCAATTTATACATTTATTTCAGATCGTGAGAATAATATCATCATTGGTACCGGCTTGGGTGTATATCGTTCAATTGACGATGGTGAAAGTTGGGTGCAAATTAATGATGGATTAAAACTTGGTCCAGTTTACAGCTTAGCAAAAGCGGCAAATGGAGATTTATATGCAGCGGTTAGGAGCTGGGGTATTTATAAAAGTACAAATAATGGCACATCCTGGTTTGAATCCAGTAGTGGAATTCCTGATGCTGCCCTTAGTATTAATACTTTGTTACAAGCATCAGACGGTACTATCTACGCTGGTTCTAATAATGGCGGTTTATTTAAAAGTACAAATAATGGATTAAATTGGAGAAAAGTGCAGGAAGTAAATTCAAATGTAATCACTTGTATTTTGGAAACAAAATCCGGGACACTCATTGTTGCCTCCAAAAGTGAAGGTTTATGGAGAAGTTCTGATGGTGGTGACAGTTGGATTAATATCAAATCAATGTTCGGAAATAAGACTCCTGTTATAAAAACGATAATTAATGCTATTGATGACGAATTGTTGATTGGTACATATTCAAGTGGTATATTCAGATCTTTGGATGATGGCATTTCTTGGGAACCATATAATGATGGTTTATTTAACTTAGATGTAGAAGCACTCTTATTGACTGAAAATAACAGTATATTTATAGGAACTTTAGGAAGCGGTTTATGGGGACATATAATTCCTGTTTCAGTAAAAAGTTATCCCCATTTTGAATTTGATATAAATATCAATCCGATTCCTGTTTATAACGAGGCAAATGTTATAATAAGGTCTATGAAAGAGGGTAACTTGGTGATTAATATATATGATATGAGTGGACGTAGTTATGGAAATCTTTACAAAGGCTTCATTAATTATGGGGAAAATATAATAAGGATTAATTTATCAGCTTTACCAAAAGGTGTGTATTTTCTTGACTTTAATTTTTTGGGATACAATTTTGTCCAAAAAGTAATAAAAACAAATTAAATGAGATATTTTATCGCTATTTTTTTATTTTTAACAATCTACAGTCATAGGATTTATTCATATTGGCAACAATTCGATAATATTTACGGTGGATGTATATTTGATTATGTCGAACTTGATGATGATAGAATCTTCGCTGCTACCTACAAAAATGGAATTTATGAAAGTACTGACAATGGTAAAACTTGGCATAAATTAAACTTCCCATATTCTAAATTTTATGAAGATACTTTTTTTAGCTTAGCAAAAACCAATGACGGAGACGTATATTTAGCTTCCTATCTTTATGGGCTATATAAGTATTCTAAGGAAGGAGATTGGTTTGAAATACCGTTTGAATTTGGTGCTATAAATAGTCTATTTATACATAATTCAAAAATTTTTACGTTAAATAATTTAGGTGCTCAATATTATGATATTATCTCAGGGCAATGGGTTTTCATTGATTACTTTTATTTGAATGAAGTATATTCAATTGCTGAAAGCTCAAAGGGGATTCTTTATGCTTCAGCTAATTATATGGGGGGGGCGTCAGCAATTCATATCAGTACTGATGGTGGTGATAGTTGGCTTTTAGAATTAGTGATATATGACGATATTGCACAAAAAATTATATTTCATAATGCTAAGGACCTCATCATTGGTACTATTAAAGGAGATGTCTATTCATATGATACAAAGCATAAGTCTTTAAAAAGAATTTTTATTAATCAAAATACTTCTCAGATACTATCATTACACACTAATGGTGATAGTACAATTTTTGTGGGGACAAAATATGATGGGATGTTCGTAACACACAATTTTGGTGAAAGCTGGTATAATGTTGAATTACCTCGATTTAATGAGCAAATCAATAATTTTTATAGATTAAAAAATGGAACTCTTTTATGTGCTACATTGGGTGCTGGTATTATTGTCAGCAATGATAACGGATCAAGCTGGCATATTTCAAATCTTGGATATAATGGACTAATCATTAATTCAATAAGGGAAGAAAGGAACGGTTATATTTATTTGTGTACTGAAGGTAGTGGTATCTATAAAATAAATCATGAAGGTATAGTTTATCGCTTTTCAAACTCTGGTTTAGCTTCAGGTAGAATTAGGGCTATTGATATTAAGGATTCTTTGATTGTAATTGGTACTTCAGGTGGCTTAGTTTATAGATATGATAACGAATCAGCTACATGGTTAGACTTAAATATTCCCGAAACTGTAGGGGATATTAATACAATTCAGATTATGCCAGATTTTTCAATCTTGGCTGGAACTAACAAAAAAGGTGTTTTACATAGGGATAATCTCGGTAACTGGATTGAAAAAAATAATGGTTTTGATCCTGTTTACGGTAAGAATTGCTTAATAATACGGAGGAAAGAAGATTTATTGTTTGCTTCGATTTCATCTTATGGTATCTATAGAAGTGATGATTTTGGAGATAATTGGGAAAATATAAGTCCCTTTCAACAAGCTAATACTTTTAACTTAATTGAGTTCGATTCAGTTGGGAATATCTTTGTTGCTTATTCATTCATGAACATTTATAAGTCTGAGGATAATGGTCATAAATGGTCCCAAAATGATTTTTATCCTTGGTTTGACTTTTCCTTCGCAAATTGTATGTCAATTACTGCTAAAGGGAAAATTTTAATAGGTTCCCGGATGTTAGGATATGTGGAACTTGACACTAATTCTAAACAAATAACTGTACAGAATCACAACTTGCATAACTACACAATAAAATCGATTTGTTTATCCAATAATGGTTATGTTTTTATTGGTACTGATGGAAGCGGCGTTTATCGTTCAAATGAACCTATTACATCTGTTGAAAAAGAATTATTGGTTAATCATCCGTTCGTATTAAGGATAAGTTCTGTTGAAGAATTATTTAAATTTTATTCAAAAACCAATACAGAAATTATTCTTCTTGATTTGCTTGGCCGGGTGATAGCTGTTGTTGGAAAAGATGAAATTTTAAACATAGCAACAAATCTTAGCAGTGGCATTTATTTTATTCTTATAAAACCTGTAATTAATTATCATTCAACAATAATTTGGATAAAAAATTAATATTTTGAAACTAATTTTTTATCTAGTACATAAATGCCAATCTGTTTAGCACCTTCTATAGTATAACCAAATTTGTTGGTAAGATTGTTGAGCATAAAAGTTACATCATGTTTTATACGGTTGTCAAAAGTTTCAAATTGGTTTGTTCCGTAAGCTAGTATAGCCATTCTGAAATTGTTATTGTTAATATAAGGTAAAAGAACATTTTCTTTTAATATTCGTGTATATCTGTCGAATAAATTCTTGAACTGCTCTGTTTCGTAAATATTCTTATTTTTGAGTTGTATTTCTTGAGACAAAGTTTTAGCTATATATGTGTTAAGAGCATCTTTACGGAAATTCAGTCTTTGTTCTTTAGTTGAAGTTACCCCAAGAATCGTGGCTTCAAAGTTTTTAAAATAATCTTCAGTAATTTCGATTTTATCACCTGTATAGTGGCAAATTTCAACTGTATTAGGTTCAAAATTTATACTGAATAAATAATTAATAATATCGTTAGCAATTTGCTTTTCGTTATATTGGTAAATTGCTTCTTTTACTTCTTGTAGGACATTATAATCATACATATCAATTAAGGAATCAATAAATCCATCAGGAATTAACTTAAAAACCGAATTTGATTGATCGGTGAAAAATTCCTGCAAGTCATCCATAGATATTAAATAGGCTCTTTTGCTATATTTAGAAAAAAATGAATTAAAAACATTAAGTGCTAATCTACCTGAAATCCCTTTATTTCCCTCATTTTCGGTATCAGCTAATACTTCTTTTCGCATTGGTTTGTCGAATCTTTTCAAATCATCCTCTATTAACCATTCGGGAATTTTTCCAGTATAAATGTCCATCTTTAGCAAAAGTAAATTTTTGTCGAGATATTTACTGTATATCTCTGGATTTTTAATCCATTTACGTATAGCAGGTGAATCAAGGTTCATTCGTGTGGATATAATAATTTTGGCAAAGTTCTTTAAAACCTGAGGCAAAAACTTTTTTTCAATCTCTTCGCCAAATTTATTTTTATAAATTTCAACCTCAGTATTGTAATCAAGAATATAAGGAATGTTAACAGTAATAACTCTATCTTGGAAAGATTTGACGGTTTCATAGTGGATTTTATCTTCAGGATTAATGACACCCAGAAATAGTGAACGAATGTGTTCTTCGATTAATTCAACTTTATGTACTCCATCGCTAATTATTCCGTGAAGATATTTTAATCGCTCTACGTTATTATCTTTAATATCCATCAATGCAAAGACACCGTTGTTTGTCTTAGCTAGATCAGAATAAACAAAATTAATTACGTCATTCTTAAAGAGGCTGTTAATCATATTTTGTAATTCGAAATTTGTAATCGGTTTTTTATTGATTGGATCACCGGGATTGAATACGCTTATACCTTCGCCGAATTGGCGATTAAATTGAGCTTTGCGTGCATTTATCATCATAAATACTTCGAGGGGGTTGTTTAATTCGTCGAGTAAACTTGAAAACAATGATTTACAGATATTGCAAGGGATATCTTTGAGTACCCATTCGTACTCTTTTCGTGTAAAAAGCTTTTCTTTGAATTTTTCATCTGGTATTAGCTCATCTAAAAATTTTTTTCTATAACTTTTGGGTATTTGTAATATCGGGTGGTCGTGTTTTGGACATGAAAATTCGAGATATTTTTTTGGAAATTCGCTAAGTCCTGTTCTACGTAATTCATTTGGCGATAAATATCCTATTTCATCCGAGCTTCGTGGAAATCTATAAATTAAACTTTCAAATTTGTTGATGCCTCCAAGTTTTTCAATGTCAATTTTCCAATATGTTTTATAAATAGTGCCTTCTGGGGTTTTTGTATATTCCTCGAGCTTGAAAAGAATATTGTTTAAAAAAGTACTTTTACCACTTCCTGCTGGACCTTCAAATAAATATATATAATTTTTGAGTGAACCTTCCTTAAATGTGTCCACTAAGTTGATTAATCTATTAGCGAATAATCTATCAGCAAAAAATGGATTATCGCAATCTTTAATAAACAGATTTGAGCAGTCGTAACCAACAAAGCCGATCGAGTTTTCTGAATCGGGATATTCCTCAACTCCTTCGCCTACATAGTAATGAACCATGTCGTGAAAGAGTTGATAAATATTTCTAAAAAAGCTTTCTGGATTACATGAAGCCAGATATAGAAAGTCGTTAAATGGAATTGGAATACGTCTTTCTTTTTCTGCCATATCTTTGCTGAGATTGATTAATGCCTCAAGACGTGTTGCTTTGCTTTGAATATCGTTAAAATCCTCGATTTTTGATTTCTTTTTCATCAATTTATTCAGATTTTTATTTTATTAACAATTCGATTTTGTGAGTTATAAATTACTTTTTGTAATTCTATTTTGTCGGATTCATTTTCTCCATTTTCGATTTTGACAATTTCTGTGGTTTCAAGCTGTACTTTGCCGCCCCAAAGAAACTCAAGTCCGATTAAGACGTCAGGAATGAATTCTTTAATCAATTGTTTTCCTTCGTAATGATGAATTAAATACAAACATTCCTCGTTAGTTTTTTCCTGATCTATAGTAATGTAGCAGGGGTGGTATAATGAATCGAGCAGCATTTTCTTGTAATCCTCTGCTTTTCGGCTTTTTACGTAATATTGATATACTTGTCGTTCGGGGATAAATTTTCTGCCTACTACGAACAAGTCATTTTTATCGATAAACTCTTGTGTGCAATAAACATTTATAAGTGTAAAATCGGAAAAATTTGTCCTTAGATTAAAAATTGCTTCTTTACCTTTACCGGTTTTCTTATTATAATTTTTGCGAAATTCATAGTTTTCATTAATTTGGAACTTGTAATCAAGTTTACCTTTTTCAGCTAAATCTTCGACATATTCGATCAATCGTAAACCAATAGCATAAGGATTTAGACCAATTCTATTGATTGATGTAACACCGGCATTTATTTTAGCATAGGGAATTTCGTTACCTTTGATTCTATCGTCATTTAAAAACAATCTATCGTGCCAATAGCTTGCCCAACCCTCATTTATTATTTTAGTTCTAATTTGTGGTGCGAAATATAAAGCAGTGTTTCTGATTATAGTTAGTATTGAACACATCCATTGATTTGCTTCTTTTTTGAGGTATGGAGAATTATCCCTTATGAACTGAAGTAAATCGTCGTATTTGGTATGTTTTTTCGATTTGTATTTTTCAAATTTTGCCTCGAATTCAGGGTATTTTATTCGTACTTCTGTAAAGAATATGGGTTCAGCTGATTTTCCGTGAATTTCCAGAAGATCATTATAATGTAAAATCTGCTTATAAATTTCATGTTGCGAGAGTTTAATCTCTTTTTGTAAAAATTCATCGAAGTAGTAACTAATCTTATCCTCAGGATGTATTTCGTTAGGAAAGATATTGTCAGCAATAAGATTGTAATATCCAACAATATTGTCTATGCTTCTAGCGAATTCAATTACGTAATCCACCCATCTACCATATTCACTTCGCATTTTTTGGATTAGTCTTTTATCGGCTAATGCTTGCCCAACAAAATCATCATTCCAGGTGTGTTGGAATAAAATGTTGTTCTGGAAAAAATCAATATGGGCTAAGACGTGATAAAAAATCATAATATTTAACCAGTCGGGATTATTATCATTATAAAAAGAAATAGCAGGTCTGGAATTGATAACTGTTTCGTATGGATTTGTGGGATAGAGTTTGTATTTCCCATATTCTTTAAGTACTTCCACATCATATACCCAATAATCATAAAGAGTTGGGATCATTGCTTTTGGAGAAAGCTCGAGCAAATCACGATTTGTTACAATATATTCAAGTGTTTCGTTTTCAAATTTTAATCCTGCATCTCGAGCTCGCTCTTTGCATTCTTCCATTATTTTCTTGGTGTGTTGGTCTATCAGATACATTTTTTAAATTTGATTTTGTTTAACTTACTAAGATTCTTATTCCTTCAATAATTCTCGATTCGGGGGCATTATCTGATTGCATAACATCCATTTTAATTAATTCGGGCTTTTCTTTGAGTAAACCTGATTCATTGAGGTTTTTTTCAACAATAGTAATAGAATTAGCTCCCCAAGCATTTCTTGCAACAGTTATGCCGACACGATTGCTATAGGTAAGCATTTTGCGTATTGCATTGGTCATTTCTTTACCATCTTCTTCCCAATCATCTCCATCAGTGCCATAGAATACATATATATTATTTTCAACAGCTAATTTTTCTTTATCAACAATTTGGTTGACTAATTCGAAAGCGGGAGAAACCTTTGTACCACCAGCAACTTGCGATTGGTAATAAACATAAAAATCAGGAACTTCTTTAGCATTGGTATCGTGAACAATAAAGCGGGATATGACATTATTCTGGTATTGATACATCAACCACGAATATATTAACAAGTGTTGTGAAGTTACTACTTGGGTTGGATTACCTTGCATTGAGCCTGAATAATCCCGAATGAAAAATACGACTGCTTGAGTTTCAAAATCTTTTTCTTTTGATAAAATTCTATAAACTTTATCATCGGGACTAATTAATAATTGAGTTGTATCAATATCATCTGTGGTAATACGCCCAAGCAATGCATTGGTTCTTATAATTCGCTTTAAGGTCTCTTTCTTTTCAAGTATTTGTCCAAATCCTCTGTTGCGGTCCGTTAAATCATAAATGTATTTTGTAAACGAAGGTTTTTTGCCTTTCGGTTTGAGATTAGGAAGCTGGAATTTTTCAGTTAAGATTTTTCCTAAATCGAATGCTTCCTGAACGATATCGTGTTCAGTTTCATCTCCTTTGCCGGCACCTTGCCCACTCCCTTCGCCTTGTTGTGGCTGAGCGGGTTGTTCACCGATAATATCCCCTTCATTACCTTCACCACTGCCTCCAGTTTCCTGCTCATCTGTAATTGAATCGTCGTGATAAAATTTAGGTTCAGTAGTAGTTGGTATTATAACCACTTGTTTCTGATTGTTTTTACTGGGTTTGATAAGCCTGCCTATTTTTATTCTTCTTGGGAAGCCATCTTTTTCACGTTGTATATCTTGTGCTAAAAGTTCGTCTAATGTTTTAAGTGATGCAAATATTGATCGGTAAGGGCGGTAATAATTGGGTAAAACGTCAAAATCGGTTTTATCATATAGATTAGGATAAGGAATTTGACTATTTGTAATTTGTGGTTTCTTTTTAATAAGCTCAATTTCTCTCTTAATTATATTATCAAGAGTGGGACTAATGCTTTTGAAATTAATTTTATCCAAAATTTTTTGTAAATCGGGTTTCATTGATATTTCTTATAATATGTTACATTTAATGAGACGATCAATATTGTAATCTATAAAAATTATTTTTATTCAAATAATTATTCTTTGGAAATTTTTTTCTCAAATAACAAAAGAGCTGCTCCAATAGTTTGGTCCATATTGTAGTATTTATAGTCTGCAAGTCTTCCGATGAAATAGACTGTATTGTTAAGTTTGTTTATTTCAATTTGATATTTGCTGAATTGCTCGTGGTTTGTTTGTCTTGGAATTGGATAATATGGCTCATTATATCCCTTAATATAAGATTCAGGATATTCGTAAGCGATAGTGGTAAACTCTGTTTTTGCCTCTGTGAAATGCTTGAATTCAGTAATTCTTGTATAATTAAAATCGTTAGGATAATTGATAATTGCTCTTTCCTGAAATGTTTCTGTTTTCAGATCTTTAAACTCAAATCTAAGACTTCTGTAAGGTAATTCGCCATGCAGATAATCAAAAAATTCATCAACTTTACCTGTATAAATCATTTTATTGAATTTTACATTTTCGATTATGTCTTTAAAGTCAGTATTTGTTGTGATTTCAATATTTTTGTGCTTCAGCATATTCTCAATCATTTGTGTATATCCAAATTTTGGTATCCCTTGATATGGGTCATGGAAATAACGGTCATCCCTGCTCAAAACTATTGGTACTCTTGAAGTAACTGAAGAGTCCAGCTCTAAGGGTGACAACCCCCACTGTTTTGTTGTGTAGCCGTAAAATATGTTGTCATATATGAAATCAGCAAGTTTTTTTAATTCCGGATTATTGGTTTCCCTTAATTTTAGTATTGGTATTTTTTTGACATTTCTATAATGCAAAATAAGTAGTTCCTGTAGTTTTTTTGCGTATTTTGGCGGGAAAATCATATCAATTGAATTGAAGTTAAAGGGGACAGGAACTTTTTTGTCCTTAATAACAGCTAAAACCTTGAGTTCAAAGTTTATCCATTCAGTGAATTTGCTTGCGTAATCCCATACTTTCTTGTTCATTGTATGAAAAATGTGGGGTCCGTATTTATGAATGTATATGTTGTACTCATTAAGATAGTCATAGCAATTTCCGCCAATATGTTCTCTTTTTTCTATTAAAAGGATTTTTTTATCAAGCTTATTGGCTATTCTCTCAGCAAGTGTAGAACCAGCAAGTCCAGAACCAACAATTAAAAAATCATATTTCATTTTTTTAAATATTCCCTTATTTGTGAAATTGTTACAACTTTGAATGATAAAATTATGATTGGATAAACTACAATTGCAAGTGCAATAGAGATGATTAAGTTTAATGAATAATAAAAATAAACATAACTTACGAAAATTGGAATTGCACAAATGGAAAGTATCTTGATAAATTCGAGATACGGTAGCCATTCAATTATTTTATATGTTTTGATGCTCAGTATCATCAACATTACTATCTCACTTATTAGAGTTGTTGCTGCAGCACCTACTGCTCCATATTTGGGTATGAGCAGAAGGTTGAATGCCAAATTTGCTATTGTAGTTGCCATTGATGAAAATAAAAGTACCTTTTCTTTGCCCCAAGCCATAAATAGTAGAGCTAAAGAAATGTTAATAAATTGTATTAGTAAAGTTATCATCAGTATTTTTAAAGTGCTAACCGAAGCAATATATTCTTTCCCGTAAATTAATTCCACTAGAGGATGGGAATAAATAAAAATTAATGATGTATAGAATATTCCAACAATGTATAGCATTAATGCATATTTGGAGGCAATTTTTATTTTCTCATCAATAGTTTCTTGACGAGATAAAACAGGGAAAAAAACGTTTTGTATAATACCCAATGGTATTAATCCTAATGCGTGTATTTTGAAAGCAGCTGTAAATAATCCTGTTTCGAATTCACCTTTAATTAATCCTAATAAACTGATACATAAATTATTATAAATAGTTATAAAAATGAATGATATTCCAAGTGGTAATGCAGATTTAAGTATGTTTTTGATAAGATTATAATCAATATTTAATTTGATGGGATAATAGTTCCTAATGTAATAAAATAGCATTAAAATAGTATTGATGAGAAAAGCAGTTGAATTTATTATAATTGCATAAAGAATATCATCTGGATTATGTATAAAAATAATTATTCCTGTGAAATTTAAAACTCCTATTAAAACTTGCCTTATGGCTATTATTTGCATTTTCTCAATTGCTATAAAATACCAGTTCAAATGTAATGACAATGAGAATATATTAATTCCGCTAATATACCAGAGCATTTTTATCTGAAATGGCAGTTCTATAAAGTGGATGAATAAAATTAAGCCAAGGAAACCAAATCCGGATAAAATAAATCGGAAAGTAAAGATATTGTTAACGTAAGATTCAGAGAGATTAGGACTTTTCGTAACTTCTCTTGTTGCAATCGTCTCGACACCTAAATTAGTCAAAACAATAATGTAAGAAAGAATTGAATTGATAAAACTAATTGTACCTAATCCTTCCGGGTTCAGTACCCGAGCTAAATATATAATTGTAATTGTTGTAATTCCTTTTGAGGCTAATTCAGCAGCTGAGAGAAAAAACATATTATTTAAAATTTTGCGCGCTGCTTTCATTTTAGGTCAAAAGTAGTTTACCAATTCCACCATTCTAATTGAAGTTCAGGGAATACTGGATTTCTTTTCTCAATTTCTGATAAGATGTTTTCATCCTCAGTATTAAATTGATTAGTTTCAATAAATTTTTCTGCTAAATCGCATAATTTATTGAAATCGGAATGATGATAGGAGAAGCGTTGTTCGGCATAGTCTTTTGCCGAGCGGGTATAAATTAAAAATTGCCAATCGGAGGCTTGTAAAAGCATTAATTCTCTCAAAGTTTGGGTTAGAATTCTTCTTAGTGTATTGTCAATATTTTTAAGATTAATTCTTTCATAAATCTTTGATAATCTGAGTTCATCATTATAATTAGCTTCCCATGTCCAATATGTATCAGGATTACTCCATACATCGTGATTATTGTTGACTCCCCAAGAGCCTTCTGGAATTGAGATAACTTCGAGAGGCATTATTCTTAATAATTGTTCGGAAGCGGTTGCTGTTTTAGCATATGGCGAAAAATTGAGTCCTTTTATAACTGCTTTAATAAATTCAGGTCCTTCGAACCACCAGTGCCCAAATAATTCAGTATCGAAAGGCGTACAAAGAGTTCCAAATTTTCCGGTTTTATTATGATAATAATTCAATGTATTTTCAATATGATGAATGAAATGATTTGATTGCAAATCAATTTTGTTCCAGACCCAATCAGGATGATAAAGGGTTTTATACATCATATCGGCTTTGTTGTCTGTTACTCGCCAGTATCTAAGCATTGAATCTATGTGTTTTTTGTGGAAATCAAGATAATCGGGTTCGCCTGGATATCCAACTTCACCGCTCCAGACTTGCATTGAAATATTATGGTGTCGGGTGAAAATTGCAGCTGTACCGAATTCAATTTTTTCGCTTGAGCTGACATTGAATAAACTAAGTGGATCTTTGTCGAATGCGAATGGATTCTTTAAAAAGTCGAAATTATTGATATGAAGTAGTTTTTCCTTGCTTGGGTTTAAGAATTTACCTATCGGATTTGAGCGTTTTAAAAGATTTTCATCTGTAACGAAAAATTGTAAATTATGCCTGGCTAAAAATTGTTCAATACCAGGACGCAAGTGTTTTTGATTGAAGGGTGCAACTGGTATATAAGTCTTCCATTCATAAGAAGGACGATAGGCACATTCCGGTAGCCATATACCGCGAGGTTCCCTTTTGAAATATTTTTTATAATTATTGATTGCAGATTCAATTTGAAGATTTATACTTCGATCAAATCCTAATAATGGTAGATATCCATGTGTAGCTCCACAAGTAATAATCTCGATCGCACCCTCGTCTTGCAAATTTTTAAAAGCTCCGATAATTGATGTTTCATATTTATGAATAAAATTATTCAGCCTTGCTTCATACCACTGCTGCCAAAATTGTGCAAGATAAATATGATGAGGGTCGTAATGTCTATCGGTAAAAATTTTTTCGTCTTTTGCAGCAGCAGCAATTTTTTCATTACAGTATTTGGTGAAAATAGCTTTGAAATCAGGATGTTCAAGTTGTTCGCATAATACAGGGGAAATATCAAGTGTAACTTTTGGTATTATGCCAGAATCAATCAATTCATTGAATATATTAAGCAATGGAATATAACATTCAGCTGTTGCTTCGCATAGCCAATCAACTCCATGTGGCCAAGTGCCATGATGTAATACCCAAGGTAGATGTGTGTGTAGTATTAAAATATAATTTCCCGATCTCATAGTATCTCCATTAGGAATAAAAATATAACACAAGGAATTCCCTTGTGTTATAATTAATAATTTGAGTGACAGTTTTAATTAATTTTCGGTGTACCACCAGCAAACCCCTGAAACATATTATTATTCGGAGAATCTAATTTTATTTCTCCATTTTTTTGTTCGTATTTAAAAATATTGTCTTCAAGAGCTTTTGCTAGTAATTTAGCATGTTGAGGTGTCATTATTATTCTTGCATGAACTTTAGCTTTTGGGGTACCGGGCATTATTCGGGTAAAATCAATTACAAATTCGGCTTGGGAATGAGATATGATTGCTAAATTGGAATAGATTCCCTCTGCTTCGATCTCGCCAAGTTCTATATTGATTTGCTGAGGTTGGGGTGGTTGTTTTTTCTCTTGCATAATAGCTCCTTTATTTTTTATTTTACTAATTCCTGATATTTTTCGCAAGCTGATTTGCGTTTTTCTGCTATTTTTAAAATAGTATATACTTTGCACAGTATTCTATAGTAGCTTTCTTCATTTTTTGATGTCACAGTAATATTTTCAAGCGTTTGGAGATAGGAATTTATTTTATTTCTATCGTCAAGTACTTCGTAAATGTTGATAAGTTCGCCAATGATATCTAGGTCATTTTTAAAACGGCTGTAGTTTAGACTTTTTTCAAAGTATTCGGCTGATTTTTTTAGATCAGGAATGTATTCTTCGATATTTGGTTGATATTTTTTGTCCTTTTCAGATTTTTCTCTTTGCTGAGCCTGAATTTGGCTTGCTCGATTTTTATGAGCTGAGGCTAAATTGCGCAAAACTATATCATAATCAGCATCTAATTGTAAAGCTTTTCCATAATACTTTATTGCTTCATCATAATCTCTAGAGAGTAGATTTAAATCGCCAAATTGGGCATAGAATAATTTATTATTTGGATTTTGTTGAATTAGTTCTGTTAGCATTTGTTTTGCTTCTTCTAATTTACCTTGAACGTTATAAAGCTCGACTAAAAATGCACTTGCTTTTTCATCTTCTGGTTGTATTTGGTGTAAAATTTTTACATATTTAAAGGAATTATCATAATCTTTTCTTTCATAGAAAATTGATGCTAATGCTGCAAATGGATTAATATCCAAATCCTGCCACTGAATTTTTTCCTGTTGAGTTAAATTAGGCGGAGGATTATAATACCACCCCTTTACTCTGAAAATATCCTTCATCTTTTGAGCTGAATAAACATATAATTCTTTGTTTTCAATATTGAAAACATCGGTAACAGTAGAATCATATTCACCAGAAGCCCTGCTACCTTGTGTAAAGCTTGGCTTGCCAAATTTTTTGATAATTTCTTCTCGAGGTAAATCTAAATATATTGAGTGTTGTTCAGCAAATTTAATATTTTTATCCTGAAGATTGGCATATTTAATGTATGCTAAAATTGCATTGTTGGTATCGTTTTTAGCTTCATAAATTATTCCTTTTAAAGAATAGATTCTTGTCATTTCTGGACGTATGACAGGTATGATATCGAGCAGGTATAAGGCTGTATCAAGTGAATTTAAATCTTTGCTGACAACGTATGAATTGTAATAAGATATGCCCAGATTCAATAAACCTGTCCAAAATCTAATTATATAATTTGGTAAAAATTTTACGACTTCTGGCGTAACAGCGATTTTTTCAGCTTCTGCGTAAGCTTCGGCAGCACCTTTAAAGTCCATCAAAGCTTCTTTTACTTGTCCCATCAAATACCATGCTTCGTCATTTTTTGGATTTTTTAGTATTGCTTGTTCGAGCTGTTGTTTAGCTTTAGGATAGTCGTTTGATTGCATTGCAACTTTTGCTGTTGTAATTTCTTTTGTAGCGCATTGAAAGCCCTGCATTAATATTGAAGTGATCACAACGATTAATAATAATAATACAGATTTTTTCAAGTTTTACTCCTTTAAAATTTTCAGCATAATGAGATTATTCTAAATTAAGAAAAAGCGATAGATTCTTCAAATATAAACTATTAACATAATTATTATTTTTAAATTCTGTATTAAAATAATAAAGCTATCCAAATACTTGAAGATAGCTTTAATATTATATGAATAATACTTTCCCTTTTAATGTCTTAAAGCTACATCTCTGATAAGCGCAGGTTTTATATCCTTTCTCACTGTTGCAATATAGTACCTTATCGGTGCATCTGAATGTTCTTTTATGAAATTATATTCAACCGGTACGAAAATATAAACATCTATTTCATCTGTGAGCAAATAGAAATCATATTTTATAAGTGCTTCTTCAAAAAGGTTAGTTGAATCGAGCACTTCAATTAATGGCTTTGGAATGCAAATCAATTGTCTATCGTATGAGTATCCAAAAAAATAACTTTGAGTTGTATCAACAAAAAACTCATCTGTTCTAGGATGTAATAAAGCTTCTATCTTTACTTTTGGTAAACCAAGTCCATCAATAGTCTTAGCAGTTTGGTAAGATAGATCAATAATACGCTTCCTTATGAACGGACCGCGATCATTTATTCTTGCTAAGGTTACTTTATTATTTGTTAAATTTGTTATACGAACGATTGTACCAAACGGAAGGTTGCGGTGAGCTGCTGTATTTTGATACATATTGTATTTTTCACCGCTTGAAGTTCGCCTGTTATGAAATTTTCTTCCATAATAGGAAGCAATTCCTGTATTTGTGTGGTAAAACTCTTCACTGATATTGTAATCTTCAATGTTAATAGTTGATTCACTTGTATTATCCTTTGTGACATTACTTATAAATAAATCGGGTTCTTGTGCTAACACGATATAAGTTAGGGAAAGTATAGTCAAAGGCACAAGTGCATTTGTCAAAATACTTGGCAAACGACTTTGTCTTTTACTAACTTTATCATTCAATATAAATTACTCCTAATATGATACATAACATTTTGCCTAATATCAACTTAATCCAAATAATTAAAATGAATATTGTTTAGCAAAGTTTTCTTTTACGTGAGAAAATTTAACTTATTGTAAAATGATTTGAATTTTTCGAGTAATTCATTGAATATAAATGTATTAGCAATCTATTAATTTAGCTGGATTATTGCAAAAATAAACTAAATTTCATTTTAAATTACTCATCAATTAATCCAAGTTGCATCCTCATTTGATATGGAATTTTCACATTTCTGCTCATTAGTTCAATAGCATAGATTCGTGCCTTGTCTTTATCTTTTTTATATTCGAAGTAGTAGCGGAATAGATTTTCATAAGATTTTGTATAATTCGGTTCAATTTCAATAGCTTTATGGAACGATGCGAGAGCAAGCTTTTCATTTTTGTTGAGGATATTAATTCCAAATAGATTAAATATTTCAGCAAGTTCATAGGTTTTGTAATTATTTATTTTTAAAATATTGGCATACTTCACTGCCTGCTCGAAATTATTATGAGTAATTAATAGTTTTACAAGATTAAGCATTACCTCGAAATTATCACTCCATTTCTGTATAATCAATTCCCAGTAATATAAAGCCGAATCAAAATTCCTTGCGAAGAAAAAAGCATTAGCAAGTGCGTCATAAGTCTTAGAATTAGTCGAATCCAATTCTAAAGCAACTTTCAGATAGCGAATAGCACTGTCAGGTTTTTGTGAATTAAGTAGGTGGACACCAAGATTATGATTAAATCTAGCACTTGCAGGATTTAAATTAACAGATTGTTTCAGATATTGCTCAGCTTTTTCAAATTGTCTTTCTTTTTGATATATTCTCGCTAGAATAAAGTGGAACATAGCGCGATTTTTGTCTTGCTTTATTGCATATTCATAAAATTTTATTGCATTTCTATAGTTCGAAGAATAGCTAATGTTTAAAAATATTAACCCAGAGACAACTACGGTCATTATAATTAAGAGTATTTTCCTTGAATTATGATTAATATACTTGTCAATGGCTTTCCCTAACATAAATAAGATGCCAACAATGGGCAAATAGGCTCGGCATTCGAGATAATCATTCCATTCTTGATAATTTGTAAATGCTATGAATAATCCAGGGGCAATTAATAATAAATAAAATAATAACGAGTAAAGGTTATATTTAAAGTTTGCTTTACGAGTTCTTATAATAAAAATTATAAGTGAGCAAAACGTAATTAATCCAATGATTGTATTGAATGAAGTGTATGTTGCTAATGGACTGAGTTTGATAGGTAATATAAATTTACCAAGATACTCCACTATAGAGGGAAGATTATATATTATAATATCTAAACCTGTTGTATACTTGGATTGACCAAGTGTAGAATGTGAGCGAAACAATAACCATATTAAAACTATTGATATCCAAATTAATATAGATTTTAAATTTTTTTTTGAAATGATTTTTTCCTCATTGATGAAATATACGTAAAGAAGCATCAAGATGGGTAGGATAAGAGCTGTTTCTTTTGACATTATAGAAAGAAAAAGAAATAAGCTATGTATGATTAATAGATGTAATTTTGCTTGTTTTTGATATTTTATAAAGATTAAGAAAGAAATTATTCCAAATAAGGCATAAATTATATCATTTCTTCCCGGTATCCAAACTACTGCATTAACAAATAAGGGATGGATTGAAAAAATTAAACTGAGACAAAATGATGTCATTATGTTAATACCTAAATTAAGTAGGAAAAAATTTAAAAAGATTATGAATATTAGATGTAGAATTAAATTTAGAAATTTATAAGAAAATGCAGTATTACCAAGTAAGGCATTATTAATGATATAGCTTAAATTTTGCAATGGACGATAATAGTTAGTATTCATATACCCGCTTAAAAATTCATCTGGTATTCTTGATAATTCCTTAATACGTTCATAGTCTCTGATTACAATATCAGTGTCATCACAATAGACATATTCGTAATTTAAAGTCGGGTAGTAAACTAAAAATGTGATGAGAATTAAAATCGGGATTGTGATATATTTTTTTTCTAATATGTGTAAAATATTAAATACTTTCTTTTTGTTATTTTTATGAACCATTTAATATGTTCTTTTTTCAAAAAAAATCCCAACAGCACCATAAATTGGAGCTTGCAAAAAAGTTTAAAAGGCAAATGCATCAATAATATCTGAAATCTTTTCCTTTGTAACTATCTCTGATGCTGCAATAAATCGGATTAATAAAATCATTAAAATCAACTCTGAATCGTTCACAACAAAATTTCAGTTTTTCAATTAATTCATAGTAAGCACTGATGATATGATTTTCATCAGACACTTTACCGATTAAAAATGCCAGAAGATAATCATTTGTTTTATAATCCGACATTTGATTAACCTTTTCGATGTAATCGTTGAATGCAATATCAATGCATTTGCGGAATTCATCCGAGTATTTTTCGAATGAAAATTCCATTTGTCACACTCTCAATAGAGATACAGTGAAAGATAAAAATAATTTATTAATTAAAAAAATATTTTCGATAAATTTATCTGAAAGAGTTAGAAAAGATTAGTAAATCATCGACTGAGCGGGTTTTACCTGTATTTACAATAAGAATTCTTGATTTTGGATTAATTTGGTTTTTCATTTGCAACAGTAGAGCTAAACCAGCTAAACCAGATGGTTCATAAGTAATATTTTGTTTATCAGCAATTTTTATTGCTTCATAAATGAATTTTTCATCTACATAATAAATATCAGTTTTACTTCCAACACACGCGTATTCGTTTTTCAATTCTTGAATGTAGTTTTTAAATTTTTCAATAGATGGAAGGAAGCTTGAATAAAGTTTATCCATTAAAGAATCAGGATTTTTTGTAGATGCACCAAGGAAATGACAATTTTTCAAAGTCTTAATATCGCTAAAAAATCTTGGATCGTGCTTAGAAGCAAAAGAATAGAAGTATTCAATTTTAACAATATTAAGAACATTAATAAACAAGTCGCCTGTACCGAAAGGAATAAAGCAATATTCAGGCTTTTCACGAATTATTTCATAACTCATCCAATCATAATAATTATCGTGGGTTGGATCAAGAACTTCGCGGTAAGTTATATCTATACCGTTTTTGTTTTGTGTGAGTTCTTTTATTTCCTCACTTGTAAGAAGTTTTTTACTCAGATCATATTCGTAAATTTCACAACCTATTTTTTTTATTGATTCTTTAATTTGCTTGTTAAGATTTTTATCAACTAAAACTTTGAGTTTAGTTGGAATTTTAAATAAATTGAATAAATGTTGAATGGCAATTGCGGCACTACCAGAGGAAATAATTGACATTTGAGGTAAATTATCCTGGCGTCTATATTTCAAACTTTCAATGAGTGTTTTATACTTGATAACTACTTCCCAAGCCATTCTATCTTTATGAGTACCAGTTGGGTTGGTACTTTCATCTTTCATAAATACGTTTTCAAAATGTGGTACCTCTATTTTGAATGTTTTGGAAGCTGGATAGCTTGGTTTATAAAATGGTTCAGGTGGGAACTCAGGTTTATCGGGGTCGTTGTTAGAAGGTATTTTTATACGTTTGTAAGTTGTCTCAAGGGTATCATCTATTTTGATTGGGCTCTCTTTTACTGGGAGCAATTTAACAAAGCTTTCATAATCATCTATTTTTGAAATTAATATATCATAAAGAATGCTGTATTTATTATCCCGAATGAAATCAATTAATTTATGAATATTTTCTAGGATAAGTTTTGTTTCGTCTAATTCCTTGCGTAATACATTGAAAAATTGTTGATTTTTTTGTACTGATTTAAGAAGTTTATAGTTCTCTTCAAGTTTTTCGTATCTTAACATCCAATACTTGATTAGTTCAGATCTACCGAGAGATTCAAATATATTAAAATCACCAGTATATAGGTCTTTGAGAATAATGTGTATTGTATTTTGTATGTATTTATCAAGGTTGTTTTTCAAAAATTCATTTAATTCTTTTATGCATTGTTCATTTTGTAAATAATCCCGACTAATCAAGCTAAAAACATAAGAATCTGATTGCAAATTTTGATAAAGCTCGTTTAATGAACCTTTGCTAAAGCTGATTGAATTTCTTATATCGGTTTCAGTATTTATTTTGAATTTATCGTGCAAAAACAATTTTATTTTTTCTGCTTCGAACATATTGTTTAATGTTGAACTAAGTATGACTGTCAATCGTGGCATTGGTATTGTATTAATAACCTCAGCAGAGATTTTTTTTAACTCGGAGCGATATTCAATTCGCGTTTTTCCAAAAGCGTATAAATAACAAATGTCTATATTGTATTCTTGGAACTGAGCGGATTCTGCATTACGTTTTGTGTAGAACAAATCTTTAAAAAAGGTACAACCGGGGACGAGATCATTTGTAATCTGCCCGGAGATTTTAATGTACAAATTTTCATTTTTCTTCAGTTCATTAAGTTTGTATCGTATAAAATGTCTTAATTCATCATAATTTGGAAGATGAGAGTTGAAAGGCTTATTACCACCTTCAGATTCATAAATTTGGCGAATGTTCCTGCGTAAATGTTCTAGTTCCTCTTTGTCTAATTTTATCCATCCACTTTTAAGTGTAATTGTATTATTCATTTTGAATCAGTTAAAGCTTATTTTGTGCAAATTAGTTCAAAAACAGCACAAAACCAAAGTTGTTGACATTTAAAACCAGCAAAATCATTAATTATGAATTTTAAATACATATATAACAAATAAATAGATATATAAAGTCATATATAAAATCATAACTATATTGATAACATATAATTGAATCAATCGTATATTATATAAGAAGAGTTATTTGATAATTGGAAATTGTACTCGGAGTGGGACTCGAACCCACACGGGCTATTCGCCCACAGGATTTTAAGTCCTGTGCGTCTACCTGTTCCGCCATCCGAGCACAATGACAAAATTAATGATATTTTTTATTTCAGAAAAGAAAATTTTTAAAATCGATTTGGAGGGACAAATGAAAAGGTCAATATTAATATTCACTATCACCATAGCAATAATGTTATGGCTTGCATCCTGTACAACTACATATAATCGGCATTATTATTTCGGTTATTCTCCAATGCAACAGGAACGAGGGACAAATGATGTAACTGAAGAAAGTATCTGGAGAAATCCATTATCTGACACTTCTGTTTATGAAGCAAATAATGATGGTACCCGAAAAAGGGTAGAGGTAGTTGAAAGGTATGTATATTATAGGCCTAATATTGTTTATATACCTGTTGTAATGCCTTGGTGGGATTATTATTGGTATCATCCATATTATGCAAGATTTAGCATATATATTGGTTTGAGGCCCTTGTTTTGGTGGGATTATTGGTATAATCCATGGTATGATTTCCATCCTTATTATGGCTACAGTTGGGTCTATCATTCAAATTACTGGTACTGGAGAGATTGGTATTGGCACAGACATCATTGGTATTGGAGAGATTACGGAAGATATCCTCGAAAAGATGATTATGTTAAATATAAGGACAGAAATTTTGGTCCTTCAAGAGGATCGGTTGATGATTATAATTCCTCAAAAGGAGAATGGAAACAAAATCGAACAGGATCAAACACTAATGTAATTACAAAAAACAGCGACATCGATAATCCTTTTAAATCAAGGGCTGAAAAATTTGTTCCCGAAAATGACCATAATAAACGAATATCAAATAGAATATCCTCAAAAAGCGACAATGTGGCATTTACGGATAAGTCAGCAATTCCATCAAAAAATGATGCTATAAAATCAGATCAATTAATTGAGATGAATAAGGATATATCTACTACAAATAGATTTAATTCAAAAGGGGATAATACTGTTTATTCACCAAAAGGTGAGCCTCTTTCGAAAGATGAATTTTTCAAAAAACCTGCAAAAGATTTGGATCTGGACTCATATAAGCCAGTTAATCGTACTGATTTTATACCAGAAAATAAAAATCTTGAAACATCAACAAATAGAGAATTAAAATCAAATATATTTTTACCAAAATCATCATCCAGCAGTTCAAGTAACCAAAACACAAGATCCGATGATTATCGTTCAAGAAGCAATCGAAGTAGCGATGATGATTCAAGAATTTCCAGACCATCTTCAGCAAATAGTAGTCCTTCAATTCAGTCGGGGTCGCCAAATCGCAGCTCAAGTGGTTCAACCGATGCATCAGGAAATTCTCGATCTTCTACAAGGAATCAATCAGATGAATCCAGTAAAAGCCGTAGTAATAGGGGGAGGTAGGTATGAAAGGGGCTATGTTATTGCTAACTTCTTTTGTGTTGACTATAACTCTTAAAGCTCAATTCGTTGAAGATGCGTTAAGGTACACTATTGACAATTCTCAAATTACACCCAGATCAGCCGGTTTTGGTTATGCGTATTATGGCATTGTTGATGATATTGCCTCATTAAAATTTAATCCGGCGGGTCTGACTCTAGTAACAAATTATGACTTATCCCTTGGAATAGGATTTACACGCAATTCTATAGAAACCAATTTTCTTGGAAATAAAAACAAATTAAATGCAAACAGTGAATATCTTACTCATATTGGTCTTATAGCTCCAGTCAAAAGTATTTTTGATAATACCGTCTTGGCTATTGGCTATTTTTTTGAGAATGATTTTAAAAATACAATGAAAATTAATGGATTCAACCCAAATTCTACCTTTATTGCTGATTACGCTAAATATGGACCAAAAAATTATGATGACAATTTAGCTACATTTTTATCTCTTGCGGATAAAAATTTTTATACTCCATTAATAGATAGTCTTCATCAAAATTCTTTTGTACGTGAAACTGGTGGTTTGCACTCTATAATCGGTGCTATGGCATTCAACGTAAGCGATAATTTTGCTGTTGGATTCACATTGCAAGGGAAATGGGGCGAATATAGATATTTTAGGGAATTTGAAGAATCTGATATTTACAACAAATATAAAAGTTATGACCCGGATGATTTCACTGATATTGATTTCGATCGTTTATTCCTAGAAGAAAGAATTTCACAAACAGTGGGAGCTTTCTCAGCATCGATTGGATTCCTATTCAAATTGGAAAATAGATTGAGGATTGGCGGTAGTATAAAGCTACCAAATTTTTTTGAAGTTGACGAAGAATTTTCTCAAAAAGCATGGGCTAAATTCGATAATGGAGATTCAAGTAGATATAACTTTGTAAATAAAGGAATTAACAATTACAATATCAGAACTCCTTTTATTTATAGTTTGGGTGGCTCACTTCATATTAAAGGATTAACAATATCGGCTGGAATACAATACTCAGATTTATCGCTTATTGAATTCAAAGGCCGTACTACTAAAATGGATAGATTAAATAAAATTATAATTGAAGAGCTTGTTGGACAATTAGCCTTTGGTATAGGTGCAGAATATGAATTAATGGATTTACCTTTAATTGTCCGTGGTAGCTACTCGATTATTACATCTCCTTATACTCAAAATATTGAGAATGCAGATAAAAATCTTTTTGCTCTTGGTATTGGTTTTTATCCTATGGATAATTTAAGAATAGATTTTGTGGCTCGATATGCACAAAATAGCGACTTAAGAACAAATTATAACTATGGTAGCGGCTCACAGTTCGTATTTGTACAAAGCCCACTAAATTTAGGCGCAATGCTAACGTATAGATTTAGTAGATGAATTATAGTTTTAGTATCATAAGTGCAATATTAAAATAGATTATCATACCTGTAATATCGGTAAAAGTAGCGATAAAGGGGCTTGATATAACCGCTGGGTCAAGTTTTAATTTAGCGATAATTAAAGGCAACATTGCTCCAATAATATTAGCCCATATGACAATAGCTATCATTGAAACACCTATCGTAATAGGTATTTCAAGACCTGAATGAAGTTCAACCAAACCTCTTATAAAAGCAAATAAACCTAAAGCTATACCAAGTAGTATCCCAATAATAATTTCTTTCATAAAAACTTTAAACCAGTGTTTTATCGTAATATCCCCAACAGCTAAGCTTCTGATAATCAATGTTGAGGATTGCGTTCCAGTATTACCACCAGTGCCAATAAGCATTGGAATAAAAAAAGTTAGTGCAATAACAGATTCGATTGCATTTTGATAGCTAGAAATAACTGCAGTTGTTATTGAATTTGCAAAAAGAAGAACAGCTAACCAGGGTAATCTTTTAGTCCATAATTTAAAAACGCTGACGCTTTGGTAAGTTTCCTCAAAAGGAGTCATACCGCTTATTTTTTGAAAGTCTTCTGTTGCCTCTTCCTTCGATATATCCATGATATCGTCAAAAGTTACAATTCCGACCAATTTACCTTGGGAATCAACAACAGGTAGTGCTGCAATATCATATTTTTCCATAATTTTTACAGCTACCTCTTGATCATCAAAAGCTGAAACGCTAACAAAATTATTATCCATTAATGAAGAGATCTTTTGATTTTCTTCAGCCAAAATTATGTTTCGCAAAAGAACGTCATCTAAAAGGTTTCCATCTTTATCAGTAACATAGATTCTATTTATGGTTTCACTATCTTTCCCGAAAATCCGTATGTGTTTTAAAGCCTGACTCACGGTCCATTCGGGACGTACTGCAACAAAATCAGGTGTCATCAATCTACCAATACTATCCTCAGGATAGCCTAATAATTCACGTGCCTCTTTTAAATCAGATGGGCTTAGCAGGTTCATTAGAGTCATCGTAACTTTTGCTGGTAGTTCTTCGAAAAGAGCTGTTCTATCGTCGGGGGGAATATCAGCTAGCAATTGACGTGTTTCTTGATCTGTTAGATCATATAAAAGAGCATTGCGCTGGTCGGTTTCAAGATATGAAAATACTTTAGCTGCTAAGTCACGAGGTAAAGTACGGAATATGATAGCACGACTGGATTTATCTATATCGAGCAATAAATCTGCAATTTCTGGTGCTGGCCAAGTTGAAAGTACATCTTTCAAATCATTCAAATTCTTACGCTCGATTAATTCCTGTATTTCTGGTTTCATCAATTGTTTCAGCATTTTAACCTCGTTTCTATATTTGCCAAAATCAATTTAGCAATTTATTAATTTTAATTTTTAAATTTGAAAATTTATGTTGTCATAATAAAATTCTAAATTAAATATGTTTATTTCTGGTTTTACATTTGTTCGTAATGCTGTTAAGTTTGATTATCCAATTATGGAATCAATAAAATCTGTTCTACCAATATGTGATGAATTTGTTGTTTTAGTCGGTAATTCAGAAGATAAAACCCTTGAATTAATTAATAACATAAATTCACCGAAAATTAAAATAATTAATTCAATATGGAATGATAATCTTCGAAAAGGAGGCAAGGTTTTAGCTATTGAAACAAACAAAGCATTTGCTTATATTTCTGACAAAGCTGACTGGGCATTTTATATTCAAGCTGATGAAATATTACACGAAAAATATTACGATAAAATTTATTATGAATTATCAAAATATCTGAATAATAAAAATGTTGACGGTTTTTTATTTGGATTCAGACATTTTTATGGTTCATACAATTATATTGTAAATTCTCAAAACTGGTATAGAAATGAAATCAGAATTATAAGAAATTGCTCTAGAATTTATTCTTATAGAGATGCTCAAGGCTTTAGAAAAAATATTAATAAGAAATTACAGGTTAAAAAAATCGACGCTTTTATTTACCACTATGGATGGGTAAAAAATCCTATCAATCAGTTACAAAAACAATTAAATTTTAATAAACTATGGCATGAAGATGAATTCTGTAATAATATTTTGGAGAAAGCGGAATTCGACTATGCACAAAATGTTGACTCACTTACTTACTTCGATGGAGTGCATCCAAGTGTAATGAATGAAAGAATAAATAATATCAATTGGGATTTTACATTTCATAATAATTCTATTAAAATTAACTTATTAAAAAAAGCAAGAATATTGATTGAGAAATTATGTGGGTACAGAATAGGAGAGTACAAAAACTATAAGTTATTAAAATAATTGAGTAAACACAAAAATTGACCTTTTAAAAATTTTATTTTTTTATTAATTTTGTAATCTTGATTATTTATAAATTTGAGGTTTTTAATGGCGCATCACAAATCAGCTTTAAAAAGAATACGACAAAACCGTAAAAGAAGGCTTTATAACCGAAGTAAAAAAAGATTGATCAAAGACGCAATGCGTCAAGTGAAACAGGCAACAAGCTACGAGGAAGGAATGGAAAAGTTGAGAAAAGCAATGAGTGTATTAGATCGTGTTTCATCTAAGGGGGTAATACATAAAAATAACGCAGCAAATAAAAAATCAGAACTTTCTAAACTAGTGCTAAGATTAAAAGAACAACAAAATGCCTAAATAATGCACCCGTAGCTCAACTGGATAGAGCATCTGACTACGGATCAGAAGGTTAGGGGTTCGAATCCCTTCGGGTGTGCTGAACTATATCCCATCGTAGAATTGCAAAA